>NZ_AULB01000023.1 GCF_000425065.1 Actinomadura rifamycini DSM 43936 | reverse complement strand
GGTGAAATGCCGCCTCTGTCGTGCCAACGACCTTCCCTTCCGGTTCTCCCCAACTCTAGTTGGGGCCCTGTCCGGAAGATCCGTGGCACCTCAGGCCGGCCGAGATGGACGATGAGATGGGCCAGCAGGCCGTCGACGCCCACCGGTGTGGGCTCCGGCCAGCTCAGGTGGCATCGAGCGGGATCGAAATAGAGGCCGTGCAGCACCGCGTCGCGTGTCGCACCGGTGCGGTGGACGACTCCGGCGGGCAGCCATAGGGCCCGGGTGGGCGGGAGCACCCAGTGGGCGTCCCCGACGGCGACACCGACGACGCCGCGCCGCGTCCAGGCGAGTTGATGGTGAGTGTGGCTGTGCGGGGCGATCCATTCGCCGGAGGCCAGAGGGAAGTGCCCGACCACGATCGCGCCTATCCCGGGTGGGACGGTGCCGTCTCCTGCGTCGAGCATGCGCTCCAGGCTATGTCCTCAATGCGACATGGTGCGGCCTCGTCGCGGATAGTGGCCACGGCCGCCGCTGCATAGCGTCCGTCGCATGCCCGTAGATCAACTTCCCGGAAGTCTCGGTCGCCGCCGTCCGGCGCTGGTGGTGCTGTGCTTCGTCCAGTACATGCTCGTCCTGGACGACACGGTCGTGAGCGTCGCGCTCCCCAGCATCAAGGAGGACCTGGGGTTCGGAACCACTGGTTTGGCATGGGTCGCCAACACGTACTTCCTCGCGTTCGGCGGTCTCCTGCTGCTGTCCGGCCGTGCGGCCGATCTCCTGGGTCGTCGCCGTGTCTTCCTCGGCGGCGTGGCGCTGTTCGGCGCGGCCAGCCTCGTCTGCGGCATCGCCCACGAACCCTGGCAGATGCTGGTCGGACGCTTCACGCAAGGCATGGGCGCCGCCATGGCGAGTCCCGCCGCGCTGTCACTGATCGCACTGCTGTTCCCCGGTGAACGGGAGCGCGCCAAAGCACTGGGCGTGTGGGGCGGCATCGCGGCCCTGGGCGGCACCTCGGGACTGGTGGTCTCCGGAGTGCTGACCGACCTCGCATCCTGGCGCTGGATCTTCCTGATCAACCTGCCGGTCGCCGTCATGGCGCTCGTGCTGGTGCCGCACCTGGTCAGCGAGAGCCGGTCCGTCCGCCGAACGTCTCTGGACGTCCCCGGCGCGGTCCTGGGCACGGCGGCCGCTCTGGCCCTGGTCTTCGGGCTGCTCCGGGTCGGGGAAGCAGGGCCGAACGACCCGGCCTTCCTCACGTCCATAGTGCTCGCCGCGGTACTGGCCGTTGCCTTCTTCACCGTGGAGACGCGCACGCCGGAGCCGCTGGTGCCGCTGCCGTTCCTGGCCGTCCGAACCCGTGCGGCGGCCAATGCGGCGACGTTCCTGTTCTCCGCCGCCTTCTACGCGATGGCCTTCCTGCTGATGCTTCACCTGCAAACCGTCATGGGTTACGGACCGCTGGAAGCCGGCGTCGCCTATCTCCCCTACGGCGCCGGGCTGCTCGTGGCGATGTGGCTTGCTTCCCGGGCGGTGCCGCGTCTCGGGGTGCGCCCGACCCTGGTGCTCTCCTTTCTGATCAGTGCGGCAGGCTTGCTCCTGCTGTCAAGGATCGCGCCGGGCGACGGCTATGCCGTCGGCGTGCTGCCGGGCATGCTCGTCACGAGCGCCGGTTGCGGGCTGAGCCTGCCCGCTCTGACGGTCGCCGCCGTCGCCGGGACCACGGAAGACAACGCCGGGCTCGGCTCGGCCGTCTTCAGCTCCGTCCAGCAGCTCGGTGGCGCGGTGGGACTGGCGGCACTCGTCACCTTGGCCGTCCGCCATGACGGCACATCGTCCGATCCGATCACTAGCCACACGAACGTCCGCAATTCTCGGTCAGCAGAGGAGGTTGGGCTACCCACGGCCGTGGCCGCCGTGAACAGGGGCACGATGGTCGCGTGGACGCGTTTGTACAGATCTTTCAGTGCGTCATTTCTCTGCGCCCGGGGTGGGTGGGATGTGGGCTTTGATCTGGGCGCGGGCGTGTTCGCATCCGGGGAAAGGGTGCGGGCAGGTTAGGGCGTGCTCGATGAGGTCTTTGGCGGCCTGCGCCCGGTCGATGCGTCGCTGCAGTTCCGCGACGTGGCGCTGCAGTGCCTCGCGGTGGTCCATCGGGTTCGGGGTGGACAGCAGCGTGCGCAGTTCTCGCAGCGTGAAGCCGGCCTCCTTGCCCATGAGGATCAACGCGACGCGTTCCAGGTCGGACGGCTCGTACGTGCGCCGACCGCCCGTGCGTCGCGCGGGTTCCAGCAGGCCCATGCTCTCCCAGTGCCGCAGTACGTGCGCGGCGAGCCCGAACCGTTCCGCGAGCTCACCGATGGCCAGCCCATCGCTTGACTTCATGTGCACATTAACCTGCACGCTGACCGCATGATCAAGCGATCGATCGCCGTCACCCGCGTGGTCAATTCCTGCGTGCTGCTGGAGCTGGACGGCCATGCCGTCCTCACCGACCCGTGGTTCACCGAACGGTGGTGGCTGCGCCGCGGGGAGCCGCTGGGCCTGCGGATCGGGGACCTGCCGCCGCTCGCCGCCATCGTCGTCACGAATCTGGCCACCAACCATTGGGACCTGCGCGGACTACGGGACCTGGCGGCCAGGGAGACCACGCCGCTGTACGTGCCGACGTCCGGTATGGCCCGCCGCGCCAGGAAGCTGGGGTTCCTGCGCGCCGAGCGCCTGGAGGCGGGACGCTCCGTCGACATCGCCCCCGGGGTGTCCATGGAGGTGGTGCCTTCGGGACGGACCCTGGTGTGGCCGAACAACGCGTACGTGTTCGGCGCGGCGGGCGGCCGGGTGTTCTTCGGGGGCGAGATCGCCGACGTCGCGCCGCTGGAGCGGTACCGGGCGGAGCGGCCGCCGGTGGACCTGGCCCTGCTGCCGGTCAACGGGCTGCGCCCGCCGCTCGGCCCGCGCCTGGTGATGGGCCCGGACGAGGCGGTCACCGGGGCGTCCGTGCTCGGGGCGCGGGTGCTGGTGCCGGTGCACGAGGCCCACGGGCACGACCCGCTCTCGTGGATGTTCCGCACCGGCGGCACCGCCCGCGACGCGGGCGCGATCGCGGCGCGGACGTCCGGCCCGGACCTGGCCGTGGCCGACCTGCCGACCGGCGAGCGGTGGGAGATGCCGCGCTGAGCCCGTGCCCGGCCCCGCCGCGTCGCGCGGCGGGGGCGGGGCGGCGGGTTGCTAGGGAAGGGCCGGGACGGCGGGGGGCTCGTTCGTCCATACGGCGTCGAGGTAGTGGACGGTGCTCTTCGCTCCGTTCTTGCGCTTCGCGTCGGCGGTGACCTGCTCGGCGAGGACCCGGGACGTCTCCGGGTCGATGATCAGCCGGATCCGGGTGCCGCCGGACTGCGGGGTGGTCTGCGTGAACCGCACCGCGACGCCCTTGCGGCCGAGCCCGTCGGTGGCCTTGCCCGCGGAGGCGACGCCGGGCAGGTCGGCCAGGACGCGGAACGCGGCCGCCCGCACCCCGGGCTCGACCGGCTGCCGGGTGAGCAGGCCGACGAACGCCTCCAGCAGGTAGCCCTCGCGGGTGATCGGTGCCGAGCCCGACTCGGCGTCCGGCGCGATCCGCGGGACGTTGCGTTCCGCGAGCGCCTTCAGCTTCCCGGGGTCGGACGGGAGGTTCCGCAGTTCCGCCGGGGACGGGTCCGGGCCCAGGACGGTCGGGCCCGAGGGCCGCGGCCCCTTCGCCCTGCTCAGCCCGGTGGCGGGCGAACCGTCCGTCGGCCGGTCCGTCCGGAACGCGACCCAGCGCCGGCCGTCGGCGGTCGTCCAGGACGCTTCGACGTGCGTGCCGTTCGCGAGGCCGACGGTGGCGACCTTCCAGTACTTCCCGCTCGCGGGGGCCCCTTCGGCCTTCTCCGCGGCGGCGAGCATGATCGTCTGCGCGGACGGGGCCCGCACGGCGGGCGCCGGGCCGCCGTCCGCGGGGAGGGCCACGGTCGCCACGCCGATCGCCGCGGCGGCCCCGGCGGCGAGGCTCAGCCCCCACACCGGACGGACGCGGCGTGCCCGGGGCCGGCGCGTCCGGTGCGTCCGGTCGCTGCGCATGTGGTCCTCCAGGCGGGCCCGCGCCTCGGCTCCGGCGCGCGGGCCGGGGCCGGGCAGGGCGGTGTAGCGGTCGTGGAGCAGCTTCATCTCATCCATGGGTCGTCGCCTCCTGTGCTTGGGCGCCCAATGCCTTGCGGAGTTTGCGCCGCGCGCGGTTGACGCGGGATCCGACGGTGCCGACCGCGATGCCCAGCGCCGCCGCGGTCTCGAGGTAGCTGAGCTGCGCGCACGCGACCAGCAGCAGCGCGTCGCGGTCGCCGCGCGACAGGCCGGACAGCCCGCGCGCGAGATCGGGGCCGAGCTGCTGCGCGCTCACCCGGTCGGCGATCCGGTCGGCGTGGTCGCCGGAGCCGTCCGTCCCGGCGGCCCGGCTCAGCGCCCGGTAGTGCCGCGTCTCGCCGCGGCGGTGCCGGGAGATCAGGTTGGTCGCGATGCCGTAGAGCCACGGGCGCGCGTCGGGCCGCGCCGTGTCGTAGCGGTCCCGCCTGTCGAACGCGGCGAGGAACGTCTCCGCCGCCAGGTCGTCAGCGGCCGCGTGGCCCAGCCGCACGGCCGCGTACCGGTGGATGGCCGGGAAGTAGCGGTCGAAGATCTGCCCGAAGCACTCCGGCTCGTCGCGCGATCTGGCGATGATCGATGCGTCGGTCGCACCGCCGCTGTCGGGGGCCTCCTGCGGGCCGGGGTGGGTCACTGTCATGCATCCGGCGCCTTTCTCGGAAAGGGAATCAGCGCTGATTGCCCGATCCCGAGGTTCTTCTTCTCGCCGGAGTCGCGCGGGCCGCCGGGGGGCCGGTCAGAAGCGGAACGCCTGGACGAACCGGTCGAGGAGCTCGGGCTCGCCCTCGACCCGGACGCCGCCGTCCGCGAGTGCCTGCCGCGGGGTCATGGCGCCGGTCAGCAGGGCGTGGACGGCCTGGTCGCGCTGCCGTTCGATGACGAGATCGGGGTCCGGGTGCGGGCCGATGCCGACCGTGAGGGCTCCGGCGGTGATCTGGATGCGGAGGGTGAAGTCGCCCATGCGCACCTCGTAGCCGACCGTGGCGTCCCTGGCCGCTTCCGGACGGTAGGTGGTGCGGAAGGCCATCGCCACCGATTCGGCGGTGACGGTCTCGCCGGGCCGGGGCTCGGTCATCGTGCGGGCGCCCCAGCGGCCGAGCGCGATCAGCGCCGGCTCCAGGTCGCGTCCGTAGCCGGTGAGCTCGTAGACAACCGCGCGTTCGGGGTGGGGCAGTGCGCGGCGGACGACCAGGCCCGCCTCTTCGAGCTGCTTGAGCCGCGTCGAAAGGATGTTGGTCGGGATGGTCGCCAGCCCCTTGCGCAGGTCGGTGTAGCGCTTGGGCCCCGACAGCAGGTCGCGGACGATCAGCAGCGTCCAGCGTTCGCCGATCATCTCCAACGCGCGGGCCAGGCCGCAGAACTGTCCGTACTCACGAGCCGCCATGCTGCACATCCTACATTGAGCTTCGATTGACAAAGCGTGCTTGCAAAAGACAAGCTTGCTTCCGTTCGTCGGCGGCCCGCCGGCACCCGTCCGGTCGGCCGCCTTCGCCGCCGGCGTGCTCGAACCGGTCCACCGGCCCGCCTCTCCGCGCGAGAACCACCGATCAAGGAGCTTTCATGACCCACACGATGCGCCCTCAGGCCGCCACCGTCCGCTCCGTGCGCGCCGCCCGTCCGGCGACTCGTCCGCTGCTGGGCTCCGCGATGCTCGCGGGCCCGCTGTTCCTCGCGGCGGGCGTGGCCCAGGGGCTGCTCCGGAACGGCTACGACTTCACCCGCAACGCCATCAGCCAGCTCAGCCTCGGTGACCTGGGCTGGATCCAGAAGACCAGTTTCGTGCTCACCGGCGTGCTGATCATCGCGGGCGCGGCCGGGATCCGGCGGGTGCTGGACGGCGGACCCGGCGGCACCTGGGCCCCGCGGCTCATCGCCGTGTTCGGCGCCTCGTTCCTGGTCAGCGCGGTGTTCAGCGCCGACCCCGGGGCCGGCTTCCCCGCCGGCACCCCCGACGACGGCACCGCCGCGCTCAGCACGAGCGGCACCGTCCACATGCTCGGCGGCATGGTCGGCTACCTGGCGCTGTGCGCGGCGTTCCTCGTGCTGGCCCGGCGCTTCGCGGCCCAGGGCCGGCGCGGCTGGGCCGCGGCCTCCCGGATCGTCCCGGCGGCGGTCCTGGCCGGTTTCGCCGGGTCCGCCGGCAGCGTGCTGGCCTTCACCGCGGGGGCGGCGCTCGGCCTGGTGTGGCTTACCGCGACGACCGCGCGGCTCGCCACCGCGCCGCCGGCCGAACGGTGACGTGAAGACGTCCAGGAAAGGAGACACATCGTGATTTTTGTTGCGGGTGCCACCGGCAACGTGGGCTCGGAGGTCGTGCGCGCGTTGACCGCTGAGGGCGCGCCCGTCCGGGCGCTGGTCCGCGAACCGGGGAAGGCCCGGCTCCCGGCGGGGGCCGAGGCGGTGTCCGGGGACCTCGACCGGCCCGACACCCTGACGGACGCGTTGCGGGACGTGCGGGCCGCGTTCCTGCTGCCCGGTCACGCCGACATGCCCGGCCTGCTGGCCGAGGTCCGGCGCGCCGGCGTGGAGCACGTCGTGCTGCTGTCGGGCGGTTCGGCCGGGAGCGGTGACATGACCAACGCGGTCACGCGCTACATGGCGCTGTCCGAGGCGGCCGTCCGGGAGTCGGGAGTGCCGTGGACGTTCCTGCGGCCGAGCGGCTTCATGTCCAACGCGCTGCGGTGGCTGCCGCAGATCCGGGCGGGGAACCGGATCCGGGTCCCGTTCCCGGACGTGGCGGTGGCGTGCGTCGACCCGTTCGACCTGGGCGCGGTCGCGGCGCGGGCGCTGCTCGGCGACGGGTACCGGGGCGAGATCCTCTGGCCGACCGGACCGGAGGCGCTGCGGCCCGCCGAGCAGGTCGCCGTCCTGGCCGGAGTGCTCGGGCGGGACCTGCGCGCGGTCGGACTGTCGAACGAGGAGGCCCGCGCCGAGATGACCGCCGCGATGCCGGCGGAGTACGTCGACGCGTTCTTCGACTTCTACGTCGGCGGCTCGCTCGACGAGTCGGTCGTCCGCCCGACCGTCCTGGAGGTCACCGGCCGCGCGCCCCGGACCTTCGGGGAGTGGGCGAAAGCGCACGCCGACGGCTTCCGCCGGTGAGCGCGGCGATCGGTTCCGCGCCCCGGCGGCCGCGGCGCCTGCTCGTCGCGTCCGTCGCCGCCGCGGCGGCTCTCACTCTCTCGGCGGGCTGCGGCGGCGCCGACGAGCCGCCGGCGGCGGCGAGGACGTCCACGCAAGCGGTGTCGGGGCTGCTGCCGCCGGTGCGCGCCTACGTCGACGCCGTCGCGGACGAGGATCTCGACGCGCTCGCCGGAGCCTTCGCCGAGGACGCCGTCCTGATCGACGTCGGCCGCCGCTTCGACGGCCGCGACGCCATCCGCGCCTGGGCGGACGCCGAGGTCATCGGCGGGACCCTCACGGTGAGCGAGATCGTCGAGGACCGGCCCGGCCATCAGCGCCTGCTGGTGCGTTTCGCCCCCGGAGGCACCGGCGGTTTCGCGGCCCACTACGCCTTCACCGTTTCCGGTTCGGCCATCACCAGGGCCGAACTCACCTACGCCGACTAAGCCAACGCGAGGAATGAGTCATGAGCACCCCCCAGAAAGTCACCTTCCCCAGCGCAGGTGTGTCCTTGACCGGACGTCTGTTCCTGCCCGACGGCGGCGCCCCGGCGCCCGGCATCGTGGTCGCCGGGACCTGGACCAGCGTCAAGGAGTTGATGGCCGACCGGTACGCCGAACGCCTCGCCGACCGCGGCTATGCGGCACTGTCGTTCGACTTCACCGGCTTCGGTGAGTCGGGCGGCGAGCCCCGCGACGTCGAATCGCCGGAACTGAAGGTCCGCGACATCCGCAGCGCCGTGACGTTCCTGGCCGAGCACCCGTCCGTGGACGGCGCGCGGCTCGGCGCGCTGGGAGTGTGCGCGGCGGCGATGTACATGAGCGCCAACGCCGCCGACGATCCCCGCGTCCGGTCCCTGGCGCTGGTGGCGCCCTGGCTGCACGACGCGAAGCTCTGCGCCGAGAACTACGGCGGCGACGCGGGCGTCGCCGCCAAGATCGATGCCGCGGAGAAGGCGCGCGCCCGGTACCGGGAGACGGGCGAGGTCGAGTACGTGCCGATGGTCAGCGGCACCGACCCGCGCGCGGCCCTGCCGATGGAGGTCGACTTCTATCTCAACCCGGACCGCGGGGGCATCCCCGCCTGGCCCAACCGGTTCGCCGTCATGGCCTGGAAGGACTGGCTGACCTTCGACTCCATCGCCCTGGCCCCCCGGATCACCGCTCCCACCGTCCTCGTGCACAGCGAGGACGCCGCGATCCCCGACGGCGCGCGCCGCTTCCACGCCGGACTCGCCGGCCCCAAGGACCTGGTGTGGACGGACGGCGTCCAGTTCGACTTCTACGACCAGGAGCCGCAGGTCACCTTCGCCGCCGACACCGCCGCCGCCCACTTCGCCGCCACCCTGTGACCGTCCAGGGCACGTCTGGAAAGGACCCCATGTCCACCTCGGAGATCATCGAAACGTGCACGCGCATGGCGTGGCACGCCGACCAGCGCGAATGGGACCGGCTCAGCGCCGTCTTCGCCGACGAGGTCACGCTCGACTACACCAGTCTGAACGGCGGTGAGCCCGCCATGCTGACCCCGCGGCAGATCATCGAGGCGTGGTCGGCCACGCTCGGCGGCTTCGACGCCACCCAGCATCTGATCACCAACCACCTCGTCGACATCGACGGCGACCGCGCGGTCTGCACCGCCGCGTTCCAGGCGACCCACCGCCTGGCCGACCCGCACGGTGCCCCGCTGTGGACGCTCGGCGGCACCTACCGCTTCGACCTCGTTCGCACTGCCGGGGGATGGCGGATCACCGGCGTCGTCATGACCGCGACCTGGGCCGACGGCAACCGGAACCTCCCCGCGCTCACCGCCGCCCGCGCCTGAGCCGCGCCGGGACCCGCCGCGCGCCGCCGAGCCGGGGTCCGGCCGCGTCGCCGGCGTGGCGGGGCGGCCGGCCCCCGGCTTCGCCGGCCCTCACCGGCGCCGGTTTTGGGCGGCTGCTACCGTGACGACTTACTACAAGTGTAGATGTCGCCGGTGCCCGGTGTCGGTTCCCCTTCGCCGGCAGGCGCGTCCTGCGAGCGAAGTTCGGGTGGGTTGGGGCCATGGCCACGGTGAGCGCGTGATCGGCACGCTCGGCGGGAGGCGGCGGGACGATGCGGCGAGGCGGCCGCGGCGGAGCCGCCCGCCACTGATCACGGACATGCGCGGGGACGCGCGGGCCGCGGGCGGGCCCGGCGCGAAGGTGTTGCGGTTCGCGGCCGGCGACGTGGTGATGGTGTCCGGGCTGCCGGGCAGCGGCAAGAGCACGCTGATCCGGCGGACGGTGGCGGCCGTGGACGGGGACGGCGAGCCGGTGCGGTGCGTCGACTCGCAGGACGTCCGGCAGGCGTGGGAACGGCGGCTGCCCGCCTGGGTGCCGTACGAGGTGTACCGGCCGGGGGCCCGGATCGTCCATTACGTCCGGCTGGAGCGGGCGCTGCGGCGCGGCCGCAGCGTGGTGGTGCACGACTGCGGCAACCGCGGCTGGGTGCGCCGTTGGGCGGCCTGGAGGAGGCGCGACCGCGGGAGTGCGGTGCACCTCGTGCTGCTCGACGTGCCGCCGTCGGTGGCGGTGGAAGGCCAGAGGTCGCGGAGCAGGACCGTCCCGGGCCGCGTTTTCTCCCGCCATCGCCGCGGCATCGGGCGGCTGATGTCCCGCGTGGCCGAGGGACGGCCGCCCGGCGGCTGCGCCGCGGTGGTCCTGCTGGACCGGCGCGCGGCCGACGAGCTGCACGAGATCGGGTTCGGATGAGCCGCCTTCGCGGAGCGCCGCGCCCGGGCCGTTGAACACCCGCCCGCGGTTGATGACCCCCGCTCCCCCGGGGGAGGGAGGCCGTTCCCCACGGCGGGGGATCACCCGGGCCCGCGGCTTCGCGATCGTTGGACGGGACGAACCCCCGGCTTAGGAGAACGCGATGACCGCGACGCGACCGATCCCCGCGACCGCGACCGACACCGCGCCGAAGTCCCGCCGACACGCTCCCCGCTGGGCGGTCCGGTGCGCGTGGATCACCGTCCTGTGCACGGTGCCTTCGGGCCTGTGGCGGATGGCGCTCGGCGTCGGGGCGGACGTCGGCTTCACCGGCGAACTCGGCGAGATGTACACGGGTGTGGACATCATGGTGTACGTCCTTGCCTTGACCGTGGTGTCGCAGGCCGCGGCCATGCTCACCCTGGGACTGGTCCGGCCGTGGGGCGAACGTGTGCCGCGGTGGGTCCCGTCCCTGGGCGGCCGGCGGATCCCGCCCTTGGCGGGCATCGTCCCGGGCGTCCTCGGCGGCGTCGCGGTGACCGGCCTCTGCCTCGCCCTCGCCCTGGCCCCGGACGGCCCACTGGCCAACCCCGAGTTCCCGCAGGGGACCGCGGGCCTGGTCATGAACGTCTGCTACGCCCCGCTGCTGCTGTGGGGACCGCTGGTTCTGGTCCTCACGGCGCACTACGCCCGCCGCCGGTCGGCCGCCTCGGCCCCGGCGTGACGCGCGCACCGGCCGCCGTGGACGGGGATCAACCGCTCGCCGCGGTGGTCAGGGTGATCGCTCCGCTGTCGGTCCGGGCGGTGATCGAGCGCGGGGCGGCGGCGTCCTCGGGGACGTCGGCGCGGACGTCGCCGCTGCCGCTGGTGGCGGTGACCTTGTAGGCGGTGCGCGGGACCGCGACGCTCACCTCGCCGTTCTCGGTCGTCACCGCCACCCGGCGCGGCGCGGTCGCGAAGGAGAGGGCGACCCCTCCGTTCTGCGACGCGGCGGAGACCTGCTCCGACCGGGTGGAGGAGGAGCGCACCTCGCCGTTCTCGGTGCGCAGGTCGAGGGGCCCGGCGGCGCCGGTGACCGCGATCGCGCCGCTGGTGGTGCGGATGCCGAGCGCGGCGGTGAGGCCGGTGGCCGAGACCCGCCCGTTGTCGCCCTCGACCCTCAGGGCGAGGCCCCGCGGGACGAGGACCTCGTAGCGCACCGCGCAGCCGCCGATGAGCGCGCCGCAGTCGGTGGCCAGGGTGAGCCGGTCGCCGTTGAGCTCCCAGGACGCGGCCGGTTCGCCGCCGACGAGCGCCCACCGGTCGAACCGGCGCGTGATCTGGACGCGGTCCACGTCGGCGGGCCGGACGTCCAGGTCGCCCTCGTCCTTGACGATCGTGAGGCGGTCGCCGACCGGGCCGAACGAGCGCCGCTCCGGCCGGGCGTCGTCGGCCGAGGCGCCGCAGCCGGCGAGGGCCGCGAGCAGGAGCGGAGCTCCCGCGAGCGGTGACAGGACGCGGCGGAATGAGGTGGTCAACGGACCTCCAGGTTCGATACCTAAAGTATTGAATACTTTGAGTATGCTACGGTCCGGGCATGACCGACAACCCAGGACCCGCCCGGCGGGTCCCACGCGAGGAGGTCCGGCGGCGGCTGCTGGCCGAGGCGGTGCGGGTGTTCACCGAACGCGGCTACGACGACGCCCGGATCGAGGACATCGCCCACGCCGCCGGCTTCACCAAGGGCGCCGTCTACTCCAACTTCGGCGGCAAGCGGGAACTGTTCGGCGCCGTCCTCGGCCAGGGCGCCGAGGACGAGCTGGCCACGGTGACCGCCGAGATCGGCGGCGGCGGGACGGACGCGTTGATCGAGCGGATCGCCGCGCTGATCACCGCCCGGATCGTCACCGACACCGGGCACGGCCAGCTCGGCCTGGAGTTCGCCGCCCGCGCCGCCCGGGACGAGGAGACCCGGGCCGTACTCGCCCCGATGCGCCGCGCGCAGCGCGACAACGCCGCCCGCGCCGTCGCCGAGGTGTCCGACCGCACCGGCGCCGGCCCGGCCGTTCCCGCGGAGCTGGCCGGGCTGATCCTGCACTGCCTCACCAACGGCCTGGTCAACGAGCACCTCGCCGACCCCGAGGGCGTCACCGCCGACGTCATCGAGCGGGCGTTCATCGCCGTGCTGACCGCGCTGCTCCCCCCGCCCGCCTGAGAGGACCCCCGTGTCGAAACTGCTCTACCGGCTCGGGCGGAACGCGTTCCGCCACCGCCTGCGCTTCCTGGCCGCCTGGCTGGTGCTGCTGTCGCTGGGCGGTGGATACAGGCGGGGGCGGTCGGGCGCGGTGGCGGGTCAGGTGCGGTCGCGGGCGGCTTCGAGGCGGTGCAAGGTCAGCCGGAGCCAGGCGATGTAGGACGCCGTGGAGGCGTAGCCGTGCTCGTGGGCGAGCGTGTGCACCTCCCACGCCCAGCCGGCGTCCAGCTCGGGGATCTGCGGTTCGATGTCCCGGCGGTGCTCCAGGACGGCCGACTGCCCGTCGTGCTCCAGCCGGTACTCCAGCTCGGTGCGGACGACCGCGATGGCGATCTCCGGATCGAGCTGGCCGCCGAACACGAAACGCAACTTGAAGTCGGGATCCATGGGGCGAGGCGACGGCTCGTAGGGTGAGCGGGCCCACTCCAGCAGCGCCCGGCGGCCCGCCCCGGTGAGCGAGTACACCTTGGCGTCCGGCCGCCCGGAACGCGGATCGACCTCGAACTCGACCCAGCCGCGCTCCACCAGCGCACCGAGCCGGCGGTAGATCTGCGGGAGCTGCACGCCGTAGCCGAGGTACCGGCCCCGGCCCTCCATCCAGCGGCGCAGGTCATACCCGGACAGCCGGCGCAGCGCCAGCATGCCCAAGATCACGTAGTCGAGCTGCATACCCCTTATTCCTATATTCTTTGGAACTTAGCAGTGACAATGGCGTCAGCCCCGGCCGGTGTCAAGGTCCCAGGCGCAGCGGAAACCGGTGTTGCCGCCCGAGGCGTCCCGGTCGTTGGCCGTGCGCGCCGCGACGCGGTAGCGGTTGCAGTACGAGTCGTGGCACAGGTACGAGCCGCCGCGCATCGCCTTGATCTCCGCGGCGCCGTCCGTCCACGCGTCGGCGCACCATTCCCACACATTGCCGGACACGTTGTAGAGGCCGAAACCGTTGGGCCGGAACGCGTCCACGGGGGCGGTCCCCCGGTACCCGTCGGCGGCGGTGTTCCTGGTCGGGAACCGGCCCCGCCAGATGTTGCACCGGTACTCGCCGCCCGGGTCCAGCTCGTCGCCCCACGGGTAGCGGCGCCCCTCCAGCCCTCCTCGGGCGGCGTACTCCCACTCGGCTTCGCCGGGCAGCCGCGCCCCCGCCCACCGGCAGAACGCCTGGGCGTCGTTCCAGGACACGTGCACGACCGGGTGGTCGGCCCGTCCGTCCAGCGAACTGCCCGGCCCTTCCGGACGCCGCCAACTCGCCCCGGACACCCCGCACCACCAGGGCGTCCGCTCCGGCCGGGGGGAAGCCCGGCGGAGTTCGGCGGGCAGGAACCCGGCGAACACGTAGGACCAGCCGATCCGCTCGGCGTCGCTGACATGACCGGTGGCCTCGACGAACGCGGCGAAGCGCCGGTTGGTGACCGCATAGGCGTCGATCCGGAACGGCTCGACGCGCACCCGGCGCACCGGCCCCTCCCCGTCCTCGGGGAACCCTTCGCGGTCATCGGTCCCCATCAGGAACTCCCCGCCGGGCAGGACGACCGCCGCGTCCGGGCCGGCCCCGCCGCCGGGCAGCCGCGGCGGCGGGGCCGGCGCCCCCGTCTCGGGACCCGGCGACCGCTTCGCGGTCGGCAGGCAGCAGGCACGCGTATCGGGACCACTCATCAGCCGCTCCTCCAAGACTCCTTATGTTCTAACGTACATAGAGGCGATGAGAAGCGCGATAAAGAGTGCGGGACCGGCGGCCGAGCGGGTGCTCTTCTCCCGCCCGCCGTTGGCCGCGCGCAGGGCCGTGTCGTCGGCGGGGCGAGCCGGTGGGCGCCGGCTCCCCGGCCTTGCACAGGGCGGCGATGGAGTCTATGAATTGGGCCCGTTTCCACTGTCGGGGTGGGCGAGCAGTGAGGTGCCGGGGGTAGGCGATGGGTGACGTGCGGGTGGAGATCGACGGTTCGATCACCACGATCTGGATGGACCGGCCCGAGCGGCGCAATGCCGTCGACAGGGGCATGGCCGCGGAACTGCGGGCGGCGTTCGAGGGGTTCGAGGCCGATCCCGGGCAGCGGGTGGCGGTGCTGGCGGGCACCGGCGGCACGTTCTGCGCGGGCGCGGACCTGACGGCGGTCGACGACCCCGAGCGCGCCAACGAGCTCGATCCCGAGGGAGGCGGCACCGGCCCGATGGGGCCCACCCGGATGCGGTTGAGCAAGCCGCTCATCGCGGCGGTCGGCGGGCACGCGGTCGCGGGCGGGCTGGAGCTGGCGCTGCTGGCGGACCTGCGCGTCGTGGAGTCCGACGCGGTGATGGGCGTGTTCTGCCGCCGCTGGGGGGTGCCGCTCATCGACGGAGGCACGGTCCGCCTGCCGCAGGTCGTCGGGCTGGGCCGGGCCCTGGACATGATCCTCACCGGACGGCCCGTGCACGCCGATGAGGCGCTGGCCATGGGCCTGGCCAACCGCGTGGTCGAGCCGGGCCGGGCGGTCGAGGCGGCGCGGGAGCTGGCCGGGGAGATCGCGGCCTTCCCGTTCGCCTGCGTGCTGGCCGACCGGGCCTCGACCTACGCCGCCCTCGACCTGCCGCTGGCCGAGGCGCTGCGGGCCGAGGGCGCGGCGGGCGCCCCCGTCGTCGCCCGCGAGGGAGCGGCCGGCGCCGCCCGGTTCGCCGCCGGCGCCGGCCGGCACGGAGCCTTCACCCGGGAGGGGACCGCCCCGTGAGCGATGGGGCGGGCCGGCTCACCTCTCCGACGGGCCTCCGGGTTCGTCGTCGACTGCGGTCGCTGGCCTTGCTGGAGTCGCTGAACATCCCCCTGCAGGCCGGGGTCTGGTTCGGCGTCGTCGGCGTGCCGGTGACGGCGGCGAACACGGTGGGCTTCGCGCTGTTCGCGCTCCTGCTCGTGGTGGGGGCCGGGTACTGGGCGGCCAAGCTCGGGCAGATCTCGGCGCCCGGCGCGCCCCTGCCCTGGGCCGGGGGCTTCGCCGCCTTCCGGGGAGCCTGCGTCCTGCTTCTCGCCGCCGGACTGGTGTTCATCGCCCGGGAGGTCGTCGCCGATCCGGGAACGGCGACATGGCCGGGACTGGGCTTCGGACTGTTCGCGGTCCTGGAGTATGTGAACTACTTCCGCGTGCAGCTGATGTACGACACCGTCGAGGATCTGCGCTACCTGCGCTCACATGGCCTGCGCCGCGCGCACCTGGCCCGCGATCTCGCCGCCCACCGCAAGGCGGTTTATGCGCGAAAACAGGAAACCGTAAATTCAAGATGATCCGCCGAGTTGCGGTGTATCGGAAATCGCGTCTTCACGGAGTGCGTTTCCCTGGAGGGGAGGCGATTTCGGTGGCTTCTTCGGTGAGAGATCGCGGTGTCGGCGGCCTGCAGGGGGCCTCGGTCACGCGGGCGGCACGCCGCTGACCTCGCCGAACCGTGAGCTTGATCGGCGAACCGGCGGGGGCGCCGATCTTGAAAGCGGAGCCGGTTGCTTCCTTGCCTTCCGTCAAGTGTCTTTGTGTGGTTATGGTGGGGTAAGAGGACCAAGTCCTCGTTCGGCGGCCTTGCTCAGGAAGGGAAGCGGTCCCGCCGCAGCCTCGACAGTGATGGAACTCACCCGAAATTTTGATGGTCCCCTGGATTTTTTCGACCCGGCGCTGAACTCAGCCCCGTTTCCGGTGCTCGCCGTGGACGGGACGGGGGCCGTCACGCGGCTCAACAAGGTGGCTCGCTCCGTGCTCGGCGGGGTGCTGAAGGGCCGGGCGCCGGAGTGGCTGGCCGAGGCCCGCCACGTGTCGGCCGCCGGTCCCGTCCCCGCCCGCGCGGACCGCGCCCTGCCGGAGCCGGTCGCGCACGGGCCGATCGGCGACCGGTTCTTCGCGGCCCATGCGGTGCCGGACGCAAGCCCCGCCGACGCGTCCCGGGGCCACTCGGCCGGGACGGTCTGGTGGCTGTCCGACATCACCGAGAGCCGCCGGCTGGCGCGGGAGCTGGCCGCCGAACGCGAGCGGACGTCGTTCCTGGCGGATGCGTCGAGCCAGTTGCTCGCGTCGCTGAACCTGGAGCGGTGCATGGAGGTGACCGCGCGGCTGGCCGCGCGGCGCCTCGCCGACGCGGCCTTGGTGATCGCTCCGGGGTCCGGGCGCTCCCATCCCGTCGCGTACTGCGGCCCGGACGGCGAGGTGGAGCATCAGATGCTTCGCGTGGACCCGGCGGAGGTCCCCGGGCTCGCGGAGGCGATGCGGGGGTTCCCGCCGGTGCCGTCGCGCTGGATCGACCCCGCCGCCGCGCCCGCCTGGGTCGCCCGCGAGGACCTGGGCGAGCTCACCGCCGTCGTGGTGACCGCGCTGCCCGGGCACGGGTTCCCGGCCGGGGCGCTGGTGCTGCTCCGGCGGGGCGGGCGGCGCGCGTTCTCCGAAGGCGAGGAGATGGTGACGCGGCAGTTCGCGGCGCGCGCCGGGGCGGCCATGTCGGCCGCCCGCGTGTACGCCGAGCAGGCGTCCATCACCGACACGTTGATGCGCGAGCTGCTGCCGCCGCGGCGGGCCGAACTGCCCGACGCGGAACTGGCGGCGCGGTACCGGCCCTCGGGCGACGGCGAGCGGGTCGGGGGCGACTTCTACGACCTGTATCCGGCGGCCGACGACCCCGCGGCGGCGCCGGAGTCGCTGGTGGTGCTGGGGGACGTGTGCGGCAAGGGGCTGGAGGCCGCGGTCCTCACCGGCAAGATCCGGAACACGCTGCACGCTCTGGTGCCGCTGAGCGGGGACCACCAGCGTGTCCTGGAACTGCTGAACGGGACGCTGCTGAGCGGCCACTCGACCCTGTTCGTCACCCTCGTGCTGGCCTCGCTCCGCCGGGAGGGCGAGCGCCTGCGGCTGCGGCTGACCAGCGCGGGCCATACCGCTCCGCTGATCGTGCGCGCCGGGGGCGAGATCGAATCCGCCGACACGCGCGGCTCGCTGATCGGGGTGCTGGACGACATCACGTCCACGACCGCGACGGTGCTGCTGGACCCGGGCGACACGTGCCTGCTGTACACCGACGGCATCACCGAGGCGGTCGGCGGCCCGCTGGGCGACGAGATGTTCGGCGACGACCGGCTGCGCGAGGAACTGCGGGGCTGCGGCGGGATGCCGCCGGAGGCCCTGGTCGAGCGGGTGCACATGCTCGCCGCGGAGTGGGTCGGCTCCGGCGTGCACGACGACATGGCCGTGGTCGCCGTCACCGCCCCGCGGCGCTTCCGCACCAGCGCGGCCGAAGACCGGGAACCTGGGAGGTTCACTACGTGACCCGCACCGCAGACAAGCCGTCCGCCGAGTTCGACGACCGGGCGGGGGCGCTCTGGGACGCGATCGTCCGCGGCGACGAGTACGCCGCCGCCGACGCGGTGGCGGCGGCCCTGGACGAGGGCGCCGACGCCGAGACGCTGCTGCTGGACGTCATCGCACCGGTGCAGGCCCGCGTGGGGCGCGAGTGGGCGGCGAACCGGCTCACCGTCGCGCAGGAGCACACCGCCACCGCGATCAACGAACGGGTGATCGGGACGCTGGCGCACCATCCGGCCGTCCGCCGGGCCATGGAGCGGCACCGCGGGGCACCGCGCGGCCGGGTGGCGGTGGCGTGCATCGACGGCGAGTGGCACGCGCTGCCCGCCCGGATCCTGGCCGAGGTGCTGCGGCTGCGCGGCTGGCAGGTCGACTACCTCGGGGCCCAGGTGCCGACGCCGCACCTGATCGCGCACGTGCACCGCACGAACCCGGCGGTGGTGGCGCTGTCGTCCTCGATCGCCACCCGGCTGCCGGCCGCGCACGCCGCCATCACCGCCTGCCAGGTGACCGGGACCCCGGTCATGGTCGGCGGTGCCGCGTTCGGGCCGGGCGGCCGGTACGCGTCCCGGCTCGGCGCGGACGCCTGGGCCCCCGACGCCCGCGCCGCCGCCGCCCGGCTGGCCGCGGGGCCGCTCCCCCAGCCGCCGCCCGTCCACCGGGCCGTCGACGATCTCCCGCATCTCACCGATCAGGAGTACACGCACGTCACGCGGACGGCGCCGGAGCTGGTGCGCCGCGTGCTGGCCGAGCTGGAGTCCCGCTTCCCGGCGATGGCGGACTACACCGACCGGCAGCGGCGCCGCACCGCCGAGGACATCGCCCACATCGTCGACTTCCTCGGTGCCGCCCTCTACGTGGACGAACCGGACCTGTTCAGCGGATTCACCGCCTGGACCGCGAGCATCCTGGTCGCGCGCGACGTGCCCGCCCACAGCCTGCTGCCCGCCCTGGACCTGCTGGCGGAGCGGCTCGTCGACCACCCCCGCGCCGTCGGCATGCTGGCACGCGCGCGGGACGCCGTCCGGTCGCCGCTGCCGGAGCCCACCGACCTCCCGCCCGGCGGCGCGAGCGACGTCCTCGCGTGACGCCCCCCGCCCCCGGTGCCCCGTGGCGCGTCTCTGCCGAACTTTCACCGATCCGAGCGCGCTCACGCGCCCACGCCGGCCGCGGCGCTCGGGAAGAACGGGGACCCGGCGCAAGTTAGCGACACCGTGTTGATATGTTGCCGACATGATGTCGACAAAGACGCGGGTGTGGGGCTGATGTTCCTCGCCGTTCGCGAGCTGCGGTTCGCCAAGGTCCGGTTCGGGCTGATGGGGGCCGTGGTCGCATTGATCGCGATCCTCATGGTCATGCTGTCCGGGCTGTCGGTGGGGCTGGTCAGGGACGGGGTGTCCGGGCTGCAGGAGCTGCCGGTCACCTCCTTCGCATTCGAGCGCGGCGTCCAGCACGACTCCGCCTTCTCCCGGAGCGTGGTGGAGACGTCCGCCGTGGACGCCTGGCGCGGACGGCCGGGTGTGGCGGAGGCCGCGCCCTACGGCAACACGCTCATCAACGCCAAGAGCGACCGGGGCGTCGACATCGACCTCGCGCTGTTCGGGGTGGCACCGGACTCCTTCCTCGCCCCCGAGGTGAGCGAGGGCTCGCGGCTGGACGCACCGGACGGCGTCGTCGTCAGCGGCACGGCCCTGGACGCCGGCCTGCGCGTCGGCGACACGATCACCGTCGACCGCCTCGGGACGAAGCTGCGCGTCGTCGGCGCCATGGCGGGGCAGCACACCTTCGGGCACGTCGACGTGGCCTACGCGCCCCTGCCGACCTGGCAGGCGATCAAGGCGGGGGCGGCGCCGGGCGACGCGGTGCCCGCGAACGCCGCCCGAGAGATCACCGCGGTGGCGGTGCGCGCGGAGCCCGGCGCGTCGGTCGACCTCGCCGCGGCGGACGCGGCCGCCGGCACCGAGAGCCTGACCCTGGAGGAGTCCTACGGCGCCTCCCCCGGCTACACGGCCGAGACGTCCACGCTGCAGCTCATCCAGGGGTTCCTGTACGCGATCTCCGCCCTGGTCGTCGGGGCGTTCTTCGCCGTCTGGGCGATCCAGCGCCGGCACGAGGTCGCCGTGCTGCGCGCGATGGGCGCGTCCAGAAGCTGGCTGCTGCGCGACGCGCTCACGCAGGCGTTCCTCCTGCTGCTGGCCGCCGTCGCGACCGGCGCGGCGATCGGCGTCGGCCTCGGCTCGCTCATCACCGGCGGCGGAGTTCCGTTCGCGCTCAGCGCGCCCGGCATCACCGGCGCCGCCGCGGGACTCGTGCTGCTCGGGCTCGTCGGCGCGGGCATCGCCGTCGCCCGGATCGCGTCCATCGACCCGGCCACCGCCCTGGGAGGAAACCGATGACCGGCCAGACCACGCCGACCGCCGGGCCGCAGGAGGACGGCGCGACCGCGCCCGGCCGTCCGGGACTGGTCCTGGACGGCGTCTGCCTCCGGCACGGCGACGGCACCGAGACGGTGCAGGCCCTCGACGACGTCGATCTCACGGTGCGCGCCGGAGAGCTGGCCGCCGTCGTCGGCCCGTCCGGCGCCGGCAAGTCGAGCCTGCTCGCGGTCGCCGGCGGGCTCGCCCGCCCGGACCGGGGCACGGTCACGGTGGCGGGGGTCGACATCACGGCGGCCGGGACGCGGGCCAGGGCGCGGCTGCGGCGGGAGCACATCGGGTTCGTCTTCCAGACCGGCAACCTGGTCCCGGCGCTCACCGCGCTGGACCAGCTCCGGCTGCCGCTGCGGTTCCGGCCGCGCGGCGCGCGCACCGGGCGCGACCCGCGCGCGCTGCTGGAGGACGTGGGAATGGCGGACAAGGCCGACCGGCACCCGCACCGGCTGTCCGGCGGGGAGCGGCAGCGGGTCGGCATCGCCCGGGCCCTGGTGACCGGGCCGAGCGTGCTGCTCGTCGACGAGCCCACCGCCGCCCTGGACCGGGCGCGCAGCCACGACATCGTCCGGCTGCTCGCCCGCGAGTCGCGGCAGCACGGTGTGGCGGCCATCATGGTGACCCACGACCATGACGTCCTCGAACACTGCGACACGGTGTACGAGATGATCGACGGGCGCCTCACCGCACTCGCCTGACGCCCCGGGGGCCGGGCCGTCCGGCGGGTACGGCGGACCGGGGGAAGGGGGCCGCGTGCCGAGGATCCAGGCGCCGACCGTGGCGGAGCACCGGGCGGCGCGGCGGGCCGCCCTGCTCGACGCCGCCCGCGACCTGCTGTCCGCGGAGCCCGAGCGGGCGCCCAGCCTGGCGGACGTCGCCCGCCGGGCCGGGCTCGCCCGCTCCAGCATGTACGCCTACTTCACGTCCCGCGACGACCTGCTCGACGCCCTCATCGTCGACACGTTCCCGCGCTGGTCCGCCTACGTCCGGGCGCAGATGGAGAAGGCCGGGACGCCCGGCGACCGGGTCCTGGCCTACGTCCGCGCCAACCTCCGGATCGTCGCCCGCGGGGACCACGCGCTGGCCCGCGCCCTCGCGGCCACCGGCCGCACCGACACGCTGGCCAACTCCAGCCGCCTGCTGCACGACGAACTCCAGACGCCGCTCCGCGCGGCCCTCGCGGACCACGGTGCGGCCGACCCCGCCCGGACGGCCGAACTCGTCCAGTCGATCGTCTACACCCTGAGCCGGATGATCGAGGAGGGCCTGGCCGAACGCGCCGCCCGCCGCCTCGCCGACGAACTGCTCGCGCCGTACCTGCACTCCGCGGCGGCGCCTCCGGCGTGACGGCCGTCCCCGCCGGTCACCGGCTCGGTCGGCTCACGGGGTGCGGCCGCTGGGGACGTCTCGTACCGGGACGGTCTCGTACCGGACGGTCGCGGTCACAGCCAGAAGTCGCATTTGTGCTGCCGCGAGAAGTCGACGGGTTCTGGGGTGAGCGGTTCAGTGGTCAGTGTCCGCAGGTTGTCGTTCGGGGCGCCGGGGCGGAGCCGCTTCCAATGCGGCAGGTTCTTTCCGTTGGGGTCGCCGGTGCGGGCGAAAGCCGTCCAGTAACGGACCATCCGGTCGGCCAGGCGGCGCTGGGCGGGGCCGAGTTCCGGCTGTTCGGCGGGCGGCCTGAGGTCGAAGAGGTAGAAGGCGTCCGCGGAGTGGTAGGCGCCGTAGGGGTAGCCGACGTCGGGGAGCGTCGGCGGGGCGGTGCGGTCGGCGAACTCGTAGGCGTAGACCGGCACGTGCCGGCTCATGAGGCGGTTGCGCTCCAGGGTGGGGCAGGCCAGCCCGCTGTCGGTGGTGACGGCGGCCCAGGTCCGGCTGGGCGGCCGCCCTCGGCGGAGGGGGTACCTGGCGGCGACTTCACCGGCCCGGCCGCCGAACGCCTGGGCGAGGTACCGGCGGTATTGCGCCGCGGTCAGCGGCCCGATGGCCCGGTCGATGACCGCCTGGATGTAGGTCGTCTCGTCCCGCGTCGTCCCGGACATCACGGGCACTTTGGCGAATCTCCCGGTGCGGAACGCGACGCGGGGGTCGTCGGGGAGGGTGCGGCTGCCGTAGGAGAGGCCCGCGAACTGCCCGAAGACCTGCATGAGGCGGTCGGCGGGAAGCCGGCGCAGGCAGTCCAGTGCGGCGGACGGGACGCCGCAGCCCAGTTGGGCGGCGGCCTGCCGGCCGCGGGCGGCCAGGCTCTCGGGGGCCTCCCACGGAGAGACGTTGGGCAGGCCGGGTGCCAGCAGGTTCGCCGGGATGTCCCTGGTGCAGAAGGAGCTCTGCACGATGGCGCGGTCGAACAGGCCCGCCGCCTGCGGCGACGCCAGGTGGGCGCAGACGCTCTGCCCGCCCGCCGACTGCCCGAAGAGGGTGAGATTGCCCGGGTCGCCGCCGAACGCGCGGGCGTTCCGCCGCACCCAGCGCAGCGCGGCCTGCTGGTCCTGGAGGGCGAAGCTTCCCGAGCCGTCCAGCCCCGGGTGGCCGAAGTTGCCGAAGACGCCCAGCCGGTAGTTCACCGTCACGACCACCACGTCGCCCTGGACGGCGAGGCGGTGCGGATCGTACTCGCCGCCCGAGCCCTCGACGAAACCGCCGCCGTGCAACCAGACCATCACGGGTTTCGGGCCGCGGGAGGACGCCGAGTCGGGTGCGGTGACGTTGAGGTACAGGCAGTCCTCGGCACGGGACGCGGGCGTCCCCGTGGAGGAGGCTTCCTGCGCGCAGCGCTCGCCGGGCGCGGTCGCGTCCCGCACGCCCGGCCAGGGCGCGTGCGGCGCCGGGGACGTCCAGCGCCGGTCGCCCGTCGGCGGCGCGGCGAACGGGACCCCCAGGAACTCGCGGTATCCGTCCCGCTGGACACCGCGCACCTTGCCCTTGTCGGTCGCCACGACGGCGCCGTCCCCGCCTGACGCGGACGTGCGGGACGGCGTCGCGGCGCAGGCCGCGACGGCCGCGAGCACGGCCGGCGCCATCGCGAGCCCGAGCGCCGCTCTCCACCCGCGCCGCGCGCTCGTCCCGGAGCCGCCGGTCACGGGAGCAGCCGTGCCCAGCCGCCGCGCCGGGCGACGAGGAGCAGCCCCACGACGAGCATCACGGCGTGCCCGGCGAGGCGGGCGCCCGCCGGCATGTCCAGGTGGTTCAGCAGGAACCAGCTCTCGGAGTCGGTGAACAGGTTGTTGATCAGACCTCCGCCGCCCTGGATGAGCAGGACGAGCCCCAGCGTTGCCGACACGGCGCCTCCGCAGACAATAGGTCAGTACGTTCGTATTGGTTTGATGGGCGACGATAACCTGAGGCGGCTATGCCGGTCAAACCAGTACGTTCGACTTGAAAAAGAGAGGTGGCCGTGGCCAGTCAACGGCCCGGCGTGCGGGGCCCCGGCGCGGCGCACGCCGAGCGTCGGCGGCGCATCCTCGACGCGGTGTTCGCGATCGTCGACGCCGAGGGGACCGACCAGATCAGCATCCGGCACGTCGCGAACCGCGCCGGGGTGTCCGTCGGCCGCGTCCAGCACTACTTCCCCAGCAAGGACGCCCTGCTCGCCGAGGCGTTCGCGGCGATCAACGCGCGCGGGTCCGAGCGGGTGCGCGCGCGGCTCACCGCCGGGGACGGCCTCGGCGACCCCGAAGCCGTCCTGGCCGAGGTCCTGGACGGCCTCCTCCCGCGCACCGAGGAGGACCGCCGGCTCTTCCGGGTCGCCCAGGCGTTCGAGACGTTCGCGCTTCCGCGGCCCGCGCTCAAGGAGCAGGTCGCCCGGGGCTACGACGACCTCGCCTCGCTGGTGGCCCTGCTGCTCTCCAAGATCGCCGCCCCCGGGCCGTCCGGCGACCTCGCCTCGCTCCGCCCCCGTGCCTACCGGATCGTGGCGCTGGCGATCGGCCTGGCGGGCCTCGTGATGACCGAGAACCTCACGCCCGAGCAGGCTCGCGAGATCGTGTCCGCACACGTGCAGGACAGTCTCCGGGAGTGATGGCTCAAGGCCGGGGGCGGACGGGCGGGTTGAAGCGGGACAGGCCCGGTTCGCTCCACCGCAGCGGGACGGCGCCGGGGGTCTCGACGACGCCGGTCACGGTGAACTCGACGAGGCGTTCGGCGCCCGGCACCGCGGCGGCGCGCGCGGGCTCCCAGTCGGTGCGGGCCGTCCCGGTGAGCTGCAGGACGGCGCCGGTGCGCCAGTCGGGGAACAGCAGCCCCGCCCGGGGCTGCACCTCCAGATTGCCCAGGGTGTTGAACATGGCGTTGCCCGCGTAGTCGGGCCAGCGCAGCAGGGTCGGCGACACCGCCTCCACGAAGCCCGGGTCGCCGCCGCGGTGGGACGCGTCCGCGTCGCCCTCGCGGTCGGACGTCGCGATGAAGAAGGTGTCGGCCGCGGCGATCCACCGGCGCTGGTCACCGGTCAGCGCGCTCGAACGCCGCGGCCGTCCGGGGGCGGCCGGCTCCCAGTGCGGACGGCGCTTCTGGATGTACTTCGGGCAGTTGGAGTACACCTGGTCGAGCGCGACGCGCAGGCCGTGCGCGGTCGGGACGGCGCGGCCGTTCATCCGCATCCGCCGGTGCCGGGACGGCTCGATGGCGAGCATCCCGACCGGTGCGGGTCCGGTGAGCCGGTCGTGCAGCGGGTCGTCCGGTCCCGTGCGGGCGTCGACCGCGACGGTGCGGGCGTCGGCGGCGCGCAGGAAGCCGGGCGGGCCGGTGAGCAGCGTGGCCCACATCGCGCCCGCGCCGTCGGCGGCGCCGAGGACGACCATCGGCTGCCGGACCAGGAACGTGCGGGCCACCTCGGGGAGTTCGGCGCGGACGGCGCGGGCGGAGAACGCGCCCTGGTCCAGCAGGCCGGCGCGCCGCTGGGCGGCCCGTTCGCCTTCGTGGTAGACGTCGGCCGCCACAGCGGCCCTCCTTTCGTCCGGTTGCCGAGGGTCAGAAGAAACCGCAGGTGGGGGCGGCCCCGCTCGGCGCGGGCGCGGTGTCGGCGCCGGTGGGCGCGTAGATCTCCAGCCGGATCCCGTCGGGGTCGGCGAAGAAGATCCCGCCGGAGGAGGCCCCCTCCCCGTGCGGGACGACGCCGTCGTGCGCGAACGCGGCGCCGAGCTCGCGCAGCACCCGTTCGGCGGCCTTCACCTCGTCGATCGACTCGACCTGGAACGACAGGTGGTGCAGGCCCGCCGACCGGGTCGGGAAGCCGGTGTCGCTCTGCTGCCACAGGGTCAGCACCAGGCGCCCGTCCCGTCCGAGGAAGGCCCAGCGGCGCCCGTCGTCCCTGCCCTCGGCCTGGACTTCGAGCCCGAAGACGCGCTCGTAGAAGGGCAGCGACCGATCGACGTCGGTGACGTTCAAGCCCACGTGCCCGGTCTGCAGAGCCCTGATGGCGACCGTCTCCATGACACATACCTCGCTAACCCGGGCAGCCCCGCCCGGCTCGATCTAACCTGCTATCGCAAGATAGATAGTTAGAGCGAGATCGTCAACCGGCTAAGTCGCGATAGCCGGGTAG
This sequence comes from Actinomadura rifamycini DSM 43936, assembly GCF_000425065.1. GTDB lineage: Bacteria > Actinomycetota > Actinomycetes > Streptosporangiales > Streptosporangiaceae > Spirillospora > Spirillospora rifamycini. The sequence goes on along the minus strand of NZ_AULB01000023.1, from coordinate 120,673 downwards.
ACTCGGACCGTGCAGTCGGAACCCCGTCCCCAGCCGCAGGTCGCAGCGGACCCGCGCCCGCTCACCGGCGAACCGCTGTGCCTCGACCTGATCAACACGCGATGGATCGCGAACGGCGCCCGCCGCGACCTGCTCGACACCACCGACGGGCTGGCCGTCTGGCTGCGCTCCGCCGGACTGGACGGCCGGGCGACGGCCGACCGGGCGACGCGCGACGCCCTCGCCGAGACCCGCGGCGTCCTGCTCGACCTGGTGGAGCGGCGCCCGTCCACCGGCGCGGCGGAGGCCCTCAACCGGATCCTCGAGCGCGGCGCGCTGCACCCCCGGCTCGGTCCCGGCGGCCCCGAGCGCCGCCCCCGGACCGACGACCCCGCGTGGCTGCCGTCCTGGCTCGCCGCCGCCGACTACCTGCGGCTCCTGGACGACGACCCCCGCCGCATCAAACCGTGCGCGCACCCCGACTGCGTCCTGTACTTCCACGACACCACGAAGAACGGCACCCGCCGCTGGTGCTCCATGGCCGGCTGCGGCAACCGCGCCAAGGCCGCACGCCACTACGAGCGCAGCAAGACCGACCCGTGACCGCGCGCCCGCCGCGGCGCCGATGCCGGGCGGTAGGGGCAGGTCAGACGATGCGGGTGCAGAGTTTGCCGCCGCGGAAGTCCCAGTCGACGGACCGGTCGGCGGGCGGGCAGTCGCCCCTGGTGAGCGCGGTGACCTTGAGGATGTGCTCGTAGGTCCCCGGGACGGAGTTGCTCCCGCACGGCCACGTCGTCATGAGGTCGCCGTTGCTGATGGAGACGGTGTTCTCCTCCGGGCCGTCGTTGGCCAGGAAGCAGTCGCCCACGTGGAGCCGCCGCTCGACGCACAGCGCGATCTCCTCGTCGTCCTCGCCGTGCCTCCACCACAGGGCCCCGTCGATCTCGCCGCGCTCGGCGCCGCAGTTCGCGGAGCCGTCCCCCACCTTGAGCACCTTGAGGTAGGCGTCGTCCCGCGAGCAGCTGACCGCTTTCGGCTTCTCCTTGGTCCACTCGCCGTCGTCCGGGGATTGGGACACGTTCAGGCAGTCGCCCTTGGAGATCTTCTCGAACGCCTTGCGGACGGGGTCGGGCGTCGGGGACGGCGTGGAGCTGCGGCTCTCGGACGCGCTGGGGGTGGGCGTCCAGGTGGGGGCGGGCGTCCGGGTGGGGGTCGTCTGCACGGCGGCGGTGCCCGATGTGTCCGGCTCGTCCCGCCCGTCGGCGATGGCCCAGAGGGCGGACGCGATCACCAGGACGCCCGCCGCGGCCGCGGCGAGGGCCGGCGCGTGCCCCCGGGCCGCCGGGAGGCGGAGGCGCCGCGTGCCGCCCGGCGCGGGGACGAGCGCCGCGGTCTCGGCGACCCGGGTCGCGATCATCGTGGTGACGGCGTCCGGCAGCGGCGGCTCCCCGCCCTCGACCAGCGCGGAGCAGCGTTCGAGGAAGGCGCCGAGGCCGGGCCGGTCGTCCGGGTCCTTCGCCAGGCCGGCCGTGATCAGCGGGAGCAGGGACTCCGGGACGCCGGCCAGGTCGGGGTCCTCGTTGACGACGCGGTAGCCGAGGGCCTCCATCGGCCCCTCGCCGAACGGCCGCCTGCCGGTGGCGGCGAACGCGAGCACGGCGGCCAGGCAGAACACGTCGCTCGCCCGCCCGACCTCGCGTCCCCGGAACTGCTCGGGCGACATGAACCCGGGGGTGCCGACGATGCTCGTGCGGGTGGTCTGCGAGGTGGCGTCCAGCGCCCGGGCGATGCCGAAGTCGATGATGCGGGGCCCGTCCTGGGCGAGCAGGACGTTGCCGGGCTTGAGGTCCCGGTGGACCACGCCGCGCTCGTGGACGGCCTGCAGCCCTTCGGCGAGCCCCGCGCCGAGGCCCGCCACCGCTTCCGCGGAGAGCGGGCCGTGCTCGCCGACGGCCTCCTGCAGCGACGGCCCGGCGATGTACTCGGTCACGAGCCACGGCGGGTCGGCGTCGGTGCCGGCGTCCACCACCTGCGCGGTGTGCACGCCCCCGACGCGCCGCGCCGCCGCGATCTCCTGGTCGAAGCGCCGCCGGAACTGCGGGTCCCCGGCGAGGTGCGGGTGGATCACCTTGACCGCGACCGGTTTCCCGCCCGGCGACCGGCCCAGGTAGACCCGGCCCATCCCGCCCGCGCCGAGCCGCGCCACCAGCCGGTACGTGCCGACCCGCTTCGGGTCGCCCGCCTGCAGCGGCTCCGTCTTCGCGTTGGACACTCCGCCCGCCCTCCCGCCGCGCCGGCCACCGACCGGACCCGGCCGTCCGGGCTCCCCCGGGGACCGAAGCGCCGCAGGGGCCCGGCCGCGCGCCGGTCCGACCGCTAATAAACACTGCTGTTCTCCGAAGAGTACAGCCCGCGGAACGGCACGCGGGGCGGTCAGCCGAGGGTGAGGCGTTCCTCTATGAGCGCCCGCTGGGCGGGGTTGGCGGTGAGCCGCAGGGCCCGCCCGTCGGCGGCGCGGGCCTCGGCGGGACGGCCGAGGGCGCGCAGCAGTTCGGCCCGGGTGGCGTGGTACGGCGGGTAGCGCTCCAGGGTCGCGCGGTCGTTTTCCGGGAGGGCGTCCAGGTCGGCCAGGGCGTTGCGGGCGCCGCCGCGGGAACCGGGGTGGTGGTGCAGGGCGATGGCGCGCTGGAGCCGGTGCACGGGGGACGGCGCCATCGCCAGCAGCATGTCGTACAGCACGACGATCTGCGGCCAGTCGGTGTCGTCCCAGGCCGGTGCTTCGGCGTGGCAGGCGACGATCGCGGCCTGCACCTGGTACGGGCCGGGGCCGCGGAGCGCCGCGGCGCGTTCGAGCAGCCGGACCCCCTCGGCGATGGCGTCGCGGTCCCAGCGGGCGCGGTCCTGGTCGCGCAGCGGCACCAGGTCGCCGCCGCCGTCGAAGCGGGCGGCGGCGCGGGCCCGGTGCAGGCGGATGAGGGCGAGCAGGCCGAGGACCTCGGGCTGCCGCGGCATCAGCCACGCGAGCTGCGCGGCGAGCCATTCGGCGTCGGCCGCCAGGTCGGGCGCGTGCGTCCGTCCGCCCGTGCTGGCCAGGTACCCCTCGTTGAACAGCAGGTAGATGACGGTCAGGACCTCGCGCAGCCGGTCGGGAAGGTCGTCGCCGGCGGGGACGCGGTAGGGGATGCGCGCGTCGGCGATCTTGCGTTTGGCACGGGTGATGCGCCGGGAGACCGCCGGTTCCGAGGCCAGGAGCGCGGCGGCGATCTGCGCGGTGGTGAGCCCGCACACGGCCCGCAGGGTGAGCGCGATCCGCGCGGCCGGCGGCAGCGCGGGGTGGCAGCAGGTGAACAGCAGCTTGAGCCGGTCGTCGGGTTCGGACGGCACCGGCCACCGCAGCCGCGCCAGCTTGTCGCGCTGGACGGCGCGGCGGCGCAGCACGTCGATGCCGCGGCGGCGCGCGGTGGTGAGCAGCCAGGCGTCCGGATGCTCGGGGATCCCGTCGACCGGCCAGCGCCGCAGCGCGGTCTCGACCGCGTCCTGGACGACGTCCTCGGCGGCGGCGAAGTCGTCCAGCACCCGCACCAGGCACGCGGTGAGCCGGCCCGCGTGCTCGCGCACGGTGCGGGCCAGCTCGGCGTGCACCCGCGGGTCCGGGTGGGCGGACGCCATCAGGTGATCGGGCGGATCTCGACGAGCGGGCACGCCGGCCACGAGCGGGCCACCGCCATCGCCGCGTCCAGGTCGGCGACCTCGATCTCGGCGTACCCGGACACGACCTCCTTGCCTTCCACGAACGGCCCGTCGGTGACGATCGCGTCCCCGCCCGCCAGCCGCATCGTGGTGGCGGTCTCGGCGGGCCGCAGGTGCGCGTGGTGGGTGATCACGGCCGCGTGCTCGGTGAACCAGCGCCCCACCGCCTCGAACGCCGCCTGCCGCTCGTCCTCGCCCATCGCCTCCAGCTCGCGGGCGAACTCCTCGGTCTCGACGAACATCAGCACGTACTTCACGTGTGTCTCCTTCCCCGGAACGGCCGCCCGACGTCTTTCGCCGGGAAGCGCTCCTCACCCCCAAGACGAACGGGCCCTCCCCCGATCCGACACCGCCGCCGGCCGTTTTCCCGGCGTCGCCGGGGTCAGGCCCGCCTTGCGGAGCCGGGTGCCGAGGCCCGTCCAGGCGTTCGGGACGTCCGGCGGCCCGGCGAACCAGCGCTCCCAGACCGGTCGGACGTGCTCGGGGACGGGCGGGAAGTACACCCCGTCGAGCTCCAGGTCGATCAGGTCCGTGCCGTGCGCGGACGGGCGCCAGGCGCGGACCTCGACCCAGAGCGTCCGGTCGGTGAGGGGTTCGCCCCGGTCGTCCCGTATCTCCAGGACGGTCTCGTCGAGGTTCAGCGCGCGGCGGGTGCCCTTCGCCAGGGCCGCCCGCAGCCGGTCTCCGGGGGCGAGGCCGCGCAGGACGAGCGCGGGCCGCTCCCGCTCGGGCGGCAGGACGCGGGCGAACTCCCGGCAGGAGCCCAGCCACCGGCGCTCGTCGTGCACCCGGACGCGGCCCCGGTGCCCCTCGGGCGGGCCTTCGTCGTCGTCCAGGCCGGTCAGCACGAGGCTGCCCGACGCCGGGTGGAGCCCGGGGGCGCGGGCGTCCTCCAGCAGCCAGGCGTCGCCGCCGTCGGGGACGAGCCAGACCCGGTCGCCGACCCACCCGTGGACTCCGGCGCCGTCCGGGACCCAGCCGAGCAGCTCGTACGTCCCGCGCTCGGGCTCGCCGAAGAGGCCGTCCACCGCGGCGCACACGCCGAGGACGTGGTCGTCTTCGGCGGCGACCAGGGTGAACCGGCCGCGTCCGCGATGTTCCACGATGCCCATCATGCCCGGATCGGCGCGCGGGCGGGGATGCCTGTCGGGGGCGGCTGGCAGGGTTGCGCGGAAACGCTCCCGAGAAAGGTGACGCCATGACGCTGCTCGACTCCAACGGACGGGCCCTCCCGCTGCCTCCCGACCCGCCGAGCCCGGTGCCGGACGAGGTCGGGCGCGGGCTGGCGGCGTTCCGGGCGGGCGACGCCGGGCGGGCGCGGGAGCTGCTGGCCGCGGCCGCCGACGCGGGACGGACGAGCGCGTCCGGGCACGCGGCGATGGCGCTGGCGGGCATCGGGATCGGCGAGGACGGGCTCGACGACCCGCACCGGGCGCGGCTGGAGCAGGCGGCCTCGGGCGAGGACCCGTGGCTGGGGCCGCTGGCCGCGGTGCTGCTCACCCCGGACTTCCGGTCGGGCGCCTCGGCGGACCCGGACGGGCGGCTCCTCCCGGGCCTCGCGGCCTGGCTCACCGGTGACCCGGACGCCGCGCGGGACGGCTTCGGGCGCACCTTCGAGGCCCGCAAGGGCACGGCCGCCGGAGACGTCGCGGGCCTGCTGCTCGGCGCCCTCCTCGTCCAGGGCGGGGAGCCGGAGGCCGCCCTCGAACCGCTCCGCTACACGCGGAAGATGTGCGACGGCACACTGGCGGCCTTCGCCGGCCATCTCGAGGCGCACGTCCTCATCGGGCAGGGCAAGAAGGAGCGTGCGAGCACGGCGCTGTCGTACGCGCACCGCGCGTCCCACCCGGCCAGAGGCGGCGACGCGGGGCTGCACCCGTGGGTCGCGGTCAGGTTCGGCGAGCTGCTGGCGAGCGAACCGTGGATGGACATCGTGTACGACCAGGTCGAGCAGAGCGGGGTGAGCGAGGGCTCGGTGATCCGGGAGCCGTTCGAGTCCGCCCAGTACCAGAAAGAGGTCAGCGCACCCGCGCTCGCCGACATCGGCCTGTTCCTGTTCCCGGCCACGTTCGAACCCGTGCACGCGGGTCTGGACCGTCTGAAGGAATGGAGCGACGAACGGTACGAGCGCGCCCGCAGGCTGGTGCTCACGCTCTACACCTTCGTCGAGGACGGCCGCGACGCGGAGCGCACGCGGGGCCTGGCGGAGCTGCTGGCGAAGCTCGACCTGCCGAGGCCCAAGTACTGATCGGCGAAGGGCGCGGGTGCCGCGCCGCCGGCCGTGTCCGCCTTCGGACACGGCCGTTTCACCGGTCGGGATGTTCATGGATGGTGAGGCCATGCGCTCCCTGATCCGTGTCCTCACCCTCGCCGCCGCCGGTGCCGCCGCGGCCTTGACCGCCTCCCCCGCGCTGGCGTCCGCTCCCGCCGGGTTCCCGGTGTGCATTCCGGAAGCGCCGGTGTGCGCGGGCATCACCGGCGAGCCGGGGGACTACTCCTATGCGTTCCGCTTCCAGCCGCAGCCGACCGGCGTCCTGACGTTCACCGTCAACGACGCGTACGCGCCCGGGAGCGTGTACTACGAGAGCGGCCCCACGTACCTGCGCGGCGAGTACCGGCCCACCGTGCCGCTGGTCAGCGGGGACGAGGTCTGCTTGAGCTACACGATCTCCGGCTGGCCCGGCGAGACCTGCGACACCGTGCCGTGACCGGCCGTCGCGGTCGCCCGCCGCCCGCGGAGGTCAGGCGAAGCCTGTATCTCTAGAGGGGACACAAGGGGGCGATGCGCATCATGGCGGGGCCGGTCGAACTGTGCGGCAGAGAGCCGGAGGCCGCGGCGGTCGCGGACCTGCTCGCCGGGGCGCGCCGCGGCGAGAGCGCGGTGCTGGTGCTGCGCGGGGAACCGGGCATCGGCAAGACGGCGCTCCTCGACCACGCCGCCGCGGCGGCCGGGGACCTGCGGACGCTCCGCGGCGCGGGCGTCGAGTTCGAGGCGGAACTGCCGTACTCGGGCCTCCAGCTGCTGCTGCGTCCGGCGCTGGGCCGCCGCGCCGCGCTGCCCGCCCCGCAGCGCGCGGCCCTGGAGGCGGCGTGCGGGCTCGGCGCGGGCGGCGGCGCCGACCCGATGCTGGTGGGGCTCGCGGTGCTGTCGCTGCTCACCGACCACGCGGGCGCGGACGGGGCGCTGTGCCTGGTCGACGACGCGCAGTGGCTCGACCGGGCCTCGCGGGACGCGCTGCTGTTCGCCGCGCGGCGCCTGCAGGCCGAGGGCGTCGTCATGCTCTTCGCCGTCCGGGACGGCGAGGGCGACTTCCCGGCGGCGGGCCTTCCGGAGCTGCGGCTGGCCGGGCTGGCCCCGGCGGCGGCCGCCGCGCTGCTCGACCGGGCGCCGCTGGCTCCCGACCTGCGGTACCGCCTGCTGGCGGAGGCGGGCGGGAACCCGCTGGCGCTGCTGGAGCTGCCGGTGGCCCTGGCCGCCGAGGGCGGCGGGGCGTTCGCGCCGCGCGCGCTCCCGCTGACCGACCGCCTGCGGCTGGCCTTCCACGGGCAGGTCGGCCGGATGCCGGAGGCGTGCCAGCGGGTGCTGCTGGCGGCGGCGGCCGAGGAGTCCGGCGAGGTGGCGGTGATCCTGCGCGCCGCCGCCGCGCTGGGCGCGGCCGTCGAGGACCTGGCCCCGGCCGAGCGGGCCGGGCTGGTGCTGCGCGGGGGCACCGAGGGCGCGCTCCGCTTCCGCCATCCGCTGGTCCGCGCCGCCGTCTACCAGCGTGCGCCGCTCGCGCAGCGGCTCGCCGTGCACCGCGCGCTCGCCGCCGCCCTCGACGCGCCCGAGCACGCCGACCGCCGGGCCTGGCACCTGGCGGCCGCCGCGACCGGAGCCGACGACGGGGTCGCCGCGGCGCTCGAACGCACCGCCGTCCGCGCGCGGGAGCGCAGCGGCCACCAGGCGGCGGCCGCCGCGTACGAGCAGGCCGCGCGGCTGAGCGCCGGGCCCGGAGACCGCGCGCGGCGCGAGGTCCTGGCGGCGGAGGCGGCCCTGGAGGCGGGCGACCTGGAACGTGCCAGGGCCCTCGGGACGCGCGCGTCCCGGCGGCAGGCCGGCCGGGACCCGGCCGGGCACGCGCGGATCGCCGCGGTGCGGGCGCACGCGGACTTCTGGCAGGGCTCCTACGCCGCCGCCCACCGGACGCTGCTGGACGGCGCCGCGCTCGTCCGCGGCACCGACCCGGACCGGGCCGCCGCCCTGCTGGTCCAGGCCGTCCACCCGTCCTGGTACCTGGGCGAGCGGGCGCTCGCGGCGACGCTGGACCGGCTGACCGCGCTGCCGGACGACGGCGCGAGCCCGTTCGCGCCGATCGGCCCCTTCCTCGCCCGCCTCGGCCGGGACCGCGCCGGCCCGCCGCCGGGCCTGGGCGGCACCGTCGCCGAGGTGCGGCGGCGCGGCGGTGTCCCCGACCAGGCGCTGATGATCCTGTGCGGTGCCGCGCTCGCGCTGGGGCAGGACGCCGACGCGCACGCGCTGGCGGCCGGGCTCGCCGACGGGCAGCGCGCCCGGGGCGGCGCCGGGCGGCTGCCGACCGTGCTGTTCTTCGTGGCGGAGGGCGAGGTGTTCACGGGGCGGCATCTGGACGCGCTCGCCACGGCGTCCGAGGCCCTGGGGCTCGCCCGCGCCACCGGGCAGCGGCAGTGGGTCGGCCAGTTCGCGAGCGTGCTCGCCTACCTCGACGCGGTGCGGGGGCGGGAGGCGGACTGCCGCCGGAACGCCGAGGACGGGCTCGCCGGCGCGGCCGTCGGCGGCGTCTCGCCCGGCGCGCCGTGGGCGCACTGGTCGCTCGGGCTGCTGGACCTCGGGCTCGGCCGCGCCGAGGCGGCGCTCGCCCGCTTCGAGCGGCTGGCCCGCGAGCCGATGCGCCACCACATCTGCGCGACCCGCTCCATCCCCGACCTGGTGGAGTCGGCCGTCCGGGTGGGGGCGCCGGAGCGCGCCGCGGAGCCGCTGGAGCGCTTCGAGCGGTGGGCCGGGGCGGTCCGGCTGCCGTGGGCGGACGCGCTGGTGCTGCGCTGCCGCGGGCTGCTGGCCGCCGACGACCGGGCCGAGGAGTGCTACACCGGGGCCCTGCGGCTGCACGACCGGGACGACCGCGCGCTGGAGTACGCCCGGACCGCGCTGCTGTACGGCGAGTGGCTGCGCCGGGCCCGGCGCAAGGCCGAGGCGCGCGGGCGGCTGCAGGACGCGCTGGACGTCTTCGACCGGCTCGGCATGCGCCCGTGGGCCGACCGCGCCCGCGGCGAGCTCACCGCGACCGGCGTCCCGGACCGGGGCGCGCGGGCCGGCGGGGCGGCGGCCGGCCTCACCCCGCAGGAGCTCCAGATCGCGCGGCTCGCCGCGCGGGGCCTGTCCAACCGCGACATCGCGGCGCGGCTGTTCCTCAGCCACCGGACGGTCGGCTACCACCTCTACAAGGCGTATCCCAAGCTCGGCGTCGCCTCCCGGGGCGAGCTGAGGGACGTCGCCGACCGGCTCGGGCTGTGAGAGGCTGCCCCGGTGACGGCTCCCGAGCAGGCGCTCCCCCCGCAGGTGCTTCCCGGACAGGTGCTTCCCGTGGACGTCGACGAGGTCCCGGCGGTCGAGCTCGGGCCCGGCGTCCGCGCCCGGACGCTCCCGGGCATGCCGGGCGTCCGGACGTGGGTGATCGACCTGGACCCGGGCGCGGAATGGCCGGGGCTCGACGTGCACGAGACCTACGGCGAGGCGTACTTCGTCGTGCGCGGCGAACTCATCGAGGGGGACCTGGTCCACGGGCCGGGCACCTATGTCGCGTTCGGTCCGGGGACGAGCCACCGGCCCCGCACCGAGACCGGTGTGCGCGCGTTCGGTTTCAACTACGACGCCTGAGGAGTCCCGGCGGGACGGGCGGCGGCCCGCGGGCTATCCGGCGGCGAGCGCGTCCCGCATGGCCCGCGCGGCGGGGGCCGGGTCGTAGCCGTCGGGGACGCCCTCGACCAGGACGATGTCGCCCTCGATGTGCCGCGAGCGCAGCGGCGCGATCGCCCGGTACGCGGGCGAGTCCCACCAGGCCCGCGCTTCGGCGGCCCCGGGGAAGCCGATCATCACGACGGCTCCGGGCCAGCCGCCCTCCAGCACCCGGTGGGCGGTCATGTGCACGAGGTAGCGGCCGCCGTACGGCGCGAACGTTCCGGGCAGGCGCTCGATGTAGTCGGCGACGTCCGGGTGCGGAGGGGCGTCCTGCAGGTGGGCGATGACGTAGGCGGTCACGGTTCCTCCTCGGATGGTGCGGGCGGATGGTGCGGGCGGCGGGGCGGGGCGGGCCGCGGCGCGGCCCGCCCCGGGGGCGGTCAGGCTCCGGCCGGGACCCGGTCGAGGAAGCCGAGCACCTGGCGGATCCGCCCGTCGGCGCCGAGCACCGCGACGTCGAAGCCGATGACGACGGGCTCGCCGCCCGCGGGGCCCAGGTGCCAGGTGAACCGGGCGATGTCGTGGTGGGCGTCCACCGCGCCGCCGAGGCTGAAGATCAGCCCGCCGAACTGCGCCTGGACGGCCGCGATGGTGGCGTCGAGCCCGTCCGGGCCCTCGACGGACGCCAGCGGGTCGGTGTAGACGGCGTCGTCGGCGAAGACCTCCGCCAGGATCGCGCGCCGCGCGGCGGCGTCGGTCTCGTTCCACGCGGCGAGGTAGCGCTCGACCAGCTCGGTGATGTCGCTCATGTGCTTCTCCCTGGGGCGTGCTCTCTCTTGGTGATGACCACGCTAGGGAGGCGGGGCGTGCGGGGAATCTGACGTGCTTAGGTACTTTCGCGCGGCGGGCGGGGCGCCTCTCATGGCGCGGTGAGCACCAGCGGCGAGTTGATGACCGTGCTTCCCGTCGCCCAGATCCGTCCGCTCGGCGCGACGGAGACGTCGTCCACCCACGTCTCGACCGGGGTGGTGAACGTCTGCCAGGTGCCGTCCGCGTAGCGCAGGAGCGGCGCGGGGCCGTAGATGCTCGCGCGAGAGAGGACCACGAGGGGGTTGCCGTCGCCGTCCAGCCGCACCTTCTCGCCGTAACCGTCGAAGGCGTCGGCGGCGGGGGCCGCGGTCCACGCCGCGCCGTCCCAGCGGTACAGGGCGTCCCAGGTGAGCGCCCACACCGTGCCGCCGGCGGCGGGCGCGACGCTCTCAACGCACCGGTCGGTGGGGAGCGGGGGCAGCGCGGTCCAGGCGGCGCCGTCCCAGCGCAGGACGACCGGTTCGGGCCGTCCGGCGGCGGCGTCGTAGCGGCAGCCGCCGCCCCACGCCTCGGTGGCGCCGCGGGCCTGGACGTCCGCCAGCCCGTCCTGCAGGGGGCGGGCGACGGGGTCGGCCGCCCAGGCGCCGCCGACGCGGCGGAACAGCGCGGGGACGAGCTGCCCGCCGTCCGGGCCGCCGGACACGTCGACCTGGATCCACACCCCGGCCGGTCCCGCCCACATGCGGGTGCCGTGGGCGTAGGCGACGCCGGGTGGCGGGGCGACCGGCCGGAACGCGGTGCCGTCGAACCGCGCGAGGTAGAGGTCCTCGTCGTCCTGGACGCCCCAGGCCCAGACCTCGCCGCCGTGCGCGACGACCTGCCAGACGGCGCCGCTCCCGGACCAGCCTTCGAGCGGGTACTCCTTCCACTGCGCGCCCGCGCGGCGGCGCACCACCGGATTGCCGGTGCCGTCGCCCGTCCGCCCCTGCCGGCCGGAGATCCACGCCTCGGTGTCGGAGACGGCGGCGACGCCGGTCACCCCCGCCCGGGGCCACAGGAACGGAAGCGGGACGTCGCGCAGCGCGGCCGGTGCGGGCTCCGCGTGGACGGCGGCGGCGGGGGTCAGGGCGACGACTGCGGCGGCGGCGACGGCGAGCCGGACGGGGAGTGCTCTCATGCGGCCATCATGCGGCGCCCGCCAAAAAGATGCCAGTGTTTACTGGGAAATTCCCCGCGCCGCCCGTCCGGGACCGGTCGGCGCGGCGGCCGCTACGCGCGCGGCTTCCGGTCCGCGGCGCGGGCCCGCTTCTCCTCGTCCTCCAGCAGGGGGCCGACGCGGAACGGGACCTGGTCGGTGAGGACGATCGAGGTGGTGCTGCGCCGGACGCCCGGGCAGGCGAGGATCGCGTCGATCACCTCGTGGAGCTGCTTGCCGTTCGGGGCGACCGCGCGCACCAGCAGGTCGCCCTGGCCGGTGATGCCGAGGACCTCCAGGACGCGCGGGATCGCCGCCAGCCCCGCCGCCGCCTCGCGCAGCCGCCCCTGCGCGACCTCCAGGGTGACGAACGCGGTCAGCTCGAAGCCGAGCGCGCCGAGGTCGACCTCCCGGCCGCGGTGCCCGATGACGCCCTCCCGTTCGAGGCGCTCGACGCGGGCGTGCGCGGTGTTGCGGGCGATGCCGAGCTTCGCGGCCAGCTCGGTGACCCCGATCCGCGGCTGCTCGACGAGCCGCCGCAGGATCTGCAGGTCGAGCAGGGTGGTACGGGTCACAGCGCTCAGCCTCCACGGTTCGTCCGGCCCATGTTTGAGCAATCTGCTCAACTATCGTCCGGCCATATTGCAATACGCTCACCGCAGAGCGCTAATGCAGGCATGAACACCATCGCTTCCCCGCTCCGCGACCGGCTGGAACTCGACCGGGGCCGGATCGCGATCGGCGGGGTCCACGCGCTCGTCCGGCTGCTGCTCGACCAGCGCCGCGCGGACGCCCGGCGCGGCTGGACGACCGCGGGGTTCGTCTCCGGGTACCGCGGCTCGCCGCTCGGCGGGCTCGACCAGCAGCTCGTGCGGGACGCGGCGCTGCTGGAGGCGGACGGCATCCGGTTCGTGCCCGGCGTGAACGAGGAGCTGGCGGCGACGGCCGTCTACGGCTCGCAGCTCGCCGAGCACCTGCCCGGCCCGCGCTACGAGGGCGTCTTCGGCCTCTGGTACGGCAAGGCGCCGGGCGTGGACCGGTCGCTGGACGCCTTCAAGCACGCGAACTGGCTCGGGACGTCCGCGCGCGGCGGGGTGCTCGCGGTGGTGGGCGACGACCCGTCGTGCAAGTCGTCCACGCTGCCGTCGGCGACGGAGGGCGCGCTCGCCGAGGCGTTCATGCCGGTGCTCGTCCCGGCGTCGGTCGGGGACGTGCTGCGGCTCGGCCGGCACGGGTTCGAGATGTCGCGGTTCAGCGGCGCCTGGACGGGGTTCAAGGTCGTCACGGACGTCGCCGACTCGCACGAGGTGGTGGACGTCGCGCCGCTGCCCGACCCGGTGCTGCCCGAGTTCGCGTGGCGGGGGCGCCCGTGGCGGCCGACGCGGCGGCCCGGCGTCGACCTGAAGGACACCGTCGCCCTGGAGCCGGAGGTGCTGGAGGGGCGGCTGCGGGCCGCGACCGCGTACGCCGCGGCGAACGGCCTCGACCGGATCGAGGGCGCGACCGGCGACGCGGCGATCGGGCTGGTGGCCGCCGGACGCACCTACCTGGAGCTGCGGGAGGCCCTCGACCGGCTCGGGCTGGACGACGCGGCGCTGGAGCGGCGCGGCGTCCGGCTGCTGCGGCTCGCCCTGGTCCACCCGCTGGACGCCGACCGGGTGCGGGAGTTCGCGCGGGGGCTCCGCGAGATCGTCGTGGTGGAGGAGAAGCGGGCGTTCATCGAGACGCAGATCCGGGACGTCCTGTACGACGCGGCGGACCGCCCCGCCGTGTACGGCAAGCGCGGGCCGTCCGCGTACGGCGAGTCGGCGCCGCGCGTCCCCGGGTCCGGGCCGGACGGGACGCTCGTCCCGGTCGACGGCGGGCTCGACGCGGACCGGATCGTCAAGGCGCTGGCCCGGTACCTCGCCGACCGGATCGGCGCGGAGCACGTCGACCTGCGCGACCCCGTGCTGCGGCCCGGCAAGCCCGCGATCACCCTGCTCGGGGCCGCGCGGACGCCGTACTTCTGCTCGGGCTGCCCGCACAACCGGTCGACGGTCGTCCCGGACGGGTCGATCGCCGCGAGCGGCATCGGCTGCCACGTGATGACGGTGTTCACCGACCGCAGCATCGGGACGACGCAGATGGGCGGCGAGGGCGCGATGTGGGTCGGCGCGGCGCCGTTCAGCGACACCGAGCACCTGTTCCAGAACCTCGGCGACGGGACGTTCTTCCACTCGGGCGGCCTCGCGATCCGGCAGGCGGTCGCGGCGGGCACGAACATCACCTACAAGATCCTCTACAACGCGGCCGTGGCGATGACCGGCGGGCAGGACGCCGACGGCGGCGCCGACCCGGCGGCGATCACCCGGATGCTGCACGCCGAGGGCGTCGCGAAGATCGTCGTGGTGGCGGACGACCCGTCCCGGTACCCGCGCGGGACGGACTGGGCGCCGGGCGTCCGCGTCCGGCACCGCGACGACCTGGACGCCGTCCAGCGCGAGCTGCGCGCGACGCCCGGCGTGACCGTGCTGCTGTACGACCAGGCGTGCGCGGCGGAGACGCGGCGCAAGCGCAAGCGGGGCCTCGTGCCCGACCCGCGGACCCGCGTGCTGATCAACGAGTCGGTCTGCGAGGGCTGCGGCGACTGCGGCGTGAAGTCGAACTGCCTGAGCGTCGCGCCCGTCGAGACCGAGTTCGGGCGCAAGACGCAGATCGACCAGACGTCCTGCAACAAGGACTACTCGTGCGTCGACGGGGACTGCCCGTCGTTCCTGGCGGTCGTCCCGGGCGAGGCGAAGGCCGCGCGGCCCCGGCTGCCGGAGATCGGGGCGCTCGCCGAGCCGGAGTCGCGCCCTGCGGCGGCGGACGTCCTGCTGGTCGGCATCGGCGGGACCGGCGTCGTGACCGTCAACCAGGTCCTCGCGACGGCCGCGCTGCTCGACGGGCGGCACGCCCGCGCGCTCGACCAGACCGGGCTCAGCCAGAAGGCCGGCGCGGTCGTGTCGCACCTGCGGATCGGGGACGGCGGGCGCGACCGCCCCGGCATGGTCGGCGCGGGCGGCGCGGACGCCTACCTGGTGTTCGACGCGCTGGCCGGGACGTCCGACGCGAACCTGCGCCGCTGCGCGCCGGACCGCACCGCCGCGGTCGTGTCGACCAGCGAGGTCCCGACCGGCCGGATGATCACCGACACGTCGGCGGCGCTGCCGCCGAGCGCCGCGCTCGTCCGGCGGATCGCGGACCGCACGGACGCCGGCCGCCTGGTCGCGTTCGACGCGCTCGCGCTCGCCGAGCGCTGGTTCGGCGCGACGACCACCGCGAACTTCGTCGTGGTCGGCGCCGCCTACCAGGCGGGACTGCTGCCGCTGTCGGCGGACGCGATCGAGCGGGCGCTCGCGCTCAACGGCGTCCAGGTGGACGCGAACGTGCAGGCGTTCCGCGCGGGGCGGCGGCTCGTCCTCGAACCGGGCTGGGCGGACGCGCCCGCGGCGCCGTCCCCCGCGCCGGTGCGGCGCCCGCTGGACCGCACCGCGCCCGCCGCCGAGCGCCTGGTCGACGCGTCCGGGGCGGACGGCGAGCTGGCCCGCGTCCTGCGGATCCGGGTGCCGGACCTCGCCGCCTACCAGGACCTCGCGCTCGCCGAGCGGTACCTGGCCGCCGTGCTGCGCGTCGCCGCCGCCGAGCGGGCCTCCGGCGCGGACGGGCAGCGGCTCGCGGTCGCCGTCGCGCGGAACCTGTACAAGCTGATGGCCTACAAGGACGAGTACGAGGTGGCGCGCCTGCACCTCGACCCGGAGCTGGCCCGGCAGGTCGAGGAGCGGTTCGGCGCGGGCGCCGAGGTCCGGTACATGCTGCACCCGCCGCTGCTGCGGGCGGTGGGGCTGGACCGGAAGATCGCGCTCGGCCGGTCGGCGCGCCCGGCGTTCCGCGCGCTGCGCGCGATGCGGCGGCTGCGCGGCACCCCGCTCGACCCGTTCGGCGCCGCCGCGCAGCGCCGCGCGGAGCGCCGCCTCGTCACCGGCTACGTGGCCGTCGTCAACGAGCTGGTCGCGGGCCTCCGCGACGGCGCGTCCCCGGAGCGGCGCGACCTCGCCGCCGAGATCGCGGAGCTGCCCGACATGGTCCGCGGCTACGAGGACGTCAAGACGGCGAACATCGCCCGCTACGAGGAGCGCCTCCGCGAGCTGCTGGCGGCGTGGCGCACGGAACGCTCCCCGGTCGCCCGCTGACCGGCGCGCCGACGCCCCCGCCGCGCGGCGGGGGCGTCGGTGTGCGCGGGCGCGGTCAGCGGCGGGTGGTGCGGCCGACCTCGCGGACCGCGTCCTTCGCCTTCTCGGCGACCTGCTTGGCGCCGCCCGCGGTGCGGTCCTTGCGGCCCTCCGCCTCCAAGTAGGGGTCGCGCGACCCGCGTCCCGCGTTCTCCTTCGCGCGGCCCTTGGCGCGCTGGGTCCGGTTCTTGAGCTTGTCGAGCATGCCCATGGGACTGTCCTCTCCGGGGGTCCGTCGTCGGCCGGTACGGGTGGACGGTCGGGGCCGTCCGCGGCCGGCCGTCAGCCGGTGCGGCGCCGCCCGCCGCGGCGGAACAGCTCCGCCTCGTGGTGGATCCTGGCTTCGGTCGCCATGAGCCGGGCCTCCGCGCGCTCGGTCCGCATCCGCGCGTCCATCTCCCGGAAGGTCGGCACCCTGCGCTCCGCGCGGGGCCCCGCCCCGGACCGTTTCGCCATCCTTCGCCGCAGGCCGTCCAGCAGTGCCACGTTCGTCTCCCTCCACGCCGTACGGGCGACAATGTCCCCGATACCGGGCGTTCCATGCGTGGCGGTGCTCACGTCCCGCCGCCGGGGCCGAGGCGGTCGGGCCGGTGCGGCGGCTGCGCCCGGCGTGCGCCTGGTGGGCCTCCGGCTTTGACACTCGTCTCGGCGGACCGCTATCAATTAGCTAACCGTTAGGCATAGGAGATCGAACGCCGTGGGCCGCTTCCTGCTCGTCTTCCGCCTCGTCCTGGCCGACGTGCGCCGGCACCCCGCCCAGGCCGCCGTCCTGGTCGTCTCGATCACCGCCGCCACCGCGATGCTGAGCCTCGGCATGTCGATGCAGGGCGCGACCGAGCGGCTCTACGAGCACACCCGGGCCGCCACGGCCGGACCGGACGTCGCCGCGTACTCGCCCGGCACCGACCCGGAGACCGTCCGGGCGCTGGAGTCCCTGGCGGACGCGCCCGGGGTCGTCGCGCACAGCGGCCCGCACCGCCAGTACCACACGTCGCTCACGGCGGGCGGCGCCACGGGCGCGGCGGTGGTGCAGGCCGTCGCGGGGGCGCCGGGCCCGGTCGACCGCCCGCTGGTGACCTCGGGCGGCTGGGTACGGCCCGGCGGGGCCGTGCTCGAACGCGGTTTCGCCGCCGCGCTGGACGTCCGCGTCGGCGACGACGTCACGGTCGCCGGGCGCACGCTGCCCGTCGTCGGCATCGCGGTGACCGCGGCCCGCTCGGTCTACCCGTGGGCACCGGGGATCGGCCCGAACGGCGGCCCGAGCGACGGCGGCGGCCTGGTCTGGCTGGCCGAACCGGACACCCGCGCGCTGGCGTCGTCCGGCGACGTCCCGGTCACCTCCTTCACCTACCTGAAGCTGAAGGATCCCGGCGCGGCCGCGGAGCTGACCCGGGACGACCCCGCGCTCGCCCCGGCGTTCGCGGACACCTGGGTGAACTTCACGCCCTGGCAGATGATCGCCGAGCAGGACGAGGTCATCCTGCGGGGCAGCAAGCCGATCCTGGCCGTCGGGAGCTGGCTGCTCGCCTTCCTCGCCGTCGGCGGCGTCGCCACGCTCGCCGCGGGACGCGCCGTGCGGCAGACCCGCCGGGTCGGGCTGCTCAAGGCGGTCGGCGGCACGCCCGGCCTCGTCGCCGCCGTCCTGTTCGCCGAGTACCTCGCCCTGGCGCTCGTCGCGAACGTCCTCGGCCTGCTCGCCGCGCGGCTGGCCGGGCGCGCCGTGGTGAACCCCAGCGGCAGCCTGATCACCACCGCCGTCGGGCCGTCCGCGGACACCGCGGCGGTCACGACCGTCCTCGCCCTGGCGGTGGCCGTGCTGACCACGCTCGGCCCGACCGTGCGGGCGCTGCGCGCCGGCACCGCCGCCGCCCTCGCCGACGGCCCCCGGCCGCCCGCGCACCGGGCCCGCCTGACGCGGGTGTCGGCGCTGCTGCCGACCCCGCTGCTGCTCGGGCTGCGGCTGGTCGCCCGCCGCCCCGGCCGCGCCTTCCTGCACGCCTGCAACACCGCCTGCACGATGACCACGGTCATCGGCCTGCTGGTGATCTACGCCCAGCCGACGAAGGGCTACCCGGGCTCGGCGATGGCGACCGCGCTGCGGGACGCCCAGGAGCGCCACGTCATCCTGGCCGTCACCCTCGCGCTGATCGTCCTCGCCGCCGTCAACACCGTCGCGGTCACCTGGACGACGGCGCAGGACGCCCGGCCGACGATGGCCGTCGCGCGCGCCTTCGGCGCCACCCCCGCGCAGGTCACCGCCGGGCTGTCCGCCGCGCAACTGCTGCCGACGCTGCCCGGCGCCCTCGCGGGCATCCCCCTGGGCCTCGCCCTGTGCCTGCCGTTCAGCGCGGGGAACACGGTGTGGCCGCCCGCGTGGCTGCTGCTCGCCGCCGCGCTCGCCGCCCTGCCCGTGACGGCGGCGCTCACCGCCGTCCCCGCCCGCCTCGCGGCCCGCCGGTCCGTCGCCCGGACCCTCGCCCCGGAAGCGGGCTGAACGCGGCGATCCCTCGCGCTTTCGTGGGTAAAAGGGCCGGTAGCCCGGCCCGAACGCGGGGCGGACCAGAGCCTTGTAAAGGTCATACCTTTGCGGCATCGTGAGCGTACGCACCCGATGACCGACGGGCCGGACGGACGGAGGCGCCGTGGAAGCGATCGAGCCGCAGTACGGCACCGTCACGCTGCTGCTGATCGCGGCGGGCGCCGTGGCGGTGCTGCTCTTCCTGATCATGAAGGTGAAGCTGCACGCCTTCGTGGCCCTGGTGCTGGTGAGCGTGCTGACGGCCGTCGCCGTCGGATTCGAGCCCGGCGACATCCCGGACGTGCTGATGTTCGGGTTCGCCGACACGATCGGCGGCGTCGCCCTGCTGGTGGCGTTCGGCGTCATGCTCGGCCGGCTGCTGGAGGTCACCGGCGGCGCGCAGACGCTCGCCGACACGCTCATCGGCCGGTTCGGCGAGAAGCGCGCCCCGCTCGCGCTGGGCGTCGCGTCGCTGCTGTTCGGGTTCCCGATCTTCTTCGACGCCGGGCTCGTCGTCTTCGTCCCGATCATCCTCACCGTGGCGCGGCGCTTCGGCGGGTCCGTGCTGTACTACGCGCTGCCCGCGGCGGGCGCGTTCGCCGCGATGCACGCGGTCGTCCCGCCCCATCCGGGTCCCGTCGCGGCGGCGAACCTGATCGGCGCCAACGTCGGGCTCACGCTGCTCATCGGCATCCCCATCGCGGTGACCGCGTGGTACGTCGGCGTGATGCTGGTGTCCCGCTTCCTCGGCGCCAGGGTGCACGTACCGTTGCCGGACGTCATCTTCGGCGAGGTGCGGGACGGCGACAAGGCCGAGGGGGCCGGGTGGCGGGCGCCGTCCTTCGGCACGGTCCTCGCCCTGCTGCTCATCCCGCTGGTGCTGATCTCCTTCAACACGGTGCTCACGACGCTGGTCGACACCGACGTCCTCGACGGGGACCAGGCGTGGGTCGGCTATCTCAGCCTGCTCGGCATCACCCCGGTGGCCCTGCTGACCACGGTGCTCGCCGCGATCCTGCTGCTCGGCCGCCCCAACGCGTCGATGGCCACCGTCAGCGGGATCGTCGACCAGGCGCTCGGGCCGGTGTGCGCCATCATCCTGATCACCGGCGCGGGCGGCATGTTCGGCGGGGTGCTGGAGCTCAGCGGCATCGGCGACGCGCTGAGCGAGAGCCTGTCCGACCTCGGCATCTCGCTGATCCTGCAGGCGTTCGTCATCGCGGCGCTGCTGCGCGTCGCGCAGGGCTCGGCGACCGTCGCGCTGACCACGACCGGCGGGCTGATCGCGGGCGCGGTCGCCGACGCCGATCTCGGCGACGTCAAGCTGGTCCTGCTCGTGGCCGCCATCGCGGCGGGCGCCACCGTCCTGTCGCACGTGAACGACTCGGGCTTCTGGCTGGTCAGCCGCCTGTTCGGGATGGACGAGAAGACCACGCTCAAGACCTGGACCGTCCTGGAGACGACGCTCGGCCTGTCGGTGTTCGCGATCGCCTCGGTCCTCTGGCTGGTCGTCTAGGGTCGGCGGGGCCGGCGCCGGTCAGGACGGCGCCCGGTCAGGAGCGGGCGCCGTTCCCGCCCAGCCGGCCCATCTCGTCGGCGACCTCGACGCAGATCGCCGTCATCGCGGCCCGCGCGACCTCGGACTCGCGGCCCGCGACGGCCTCGGCCACCACCAGGTGGAGGCGGAGCGCCTCCGGCTTGGGCCGCGGCGGCATCAGCCGGTGCAGCGTGCGGCCGCGCAGCACTTCCTCCACGACGTGCGCGAGACCGGCGAACATCACGTTCCCCGACGCCTCCAGCAGCAGCCGGTGGTAGGCGATGTCGTGCTCGAGGAACGCGGCCAGGTCGCCGGCCGCGCCCGCCGTCTCCAGCGCCGCCCCCAGCTCGGTGATCCGGCCGCGCTGCCGGACGTCCGCGTGCCGGGCGGCCAGCGCGGCGGCGGGCGGCTCGATCGCGGTGCGCAGCTCCGAGAGCTGGTGCAGGTGGACGTCCCGGTCCGGCCCGCCGAGCCGCCACCTGATCACGGCGCGGTCGTAGGAGTCCCACTCGTCCGCCGGCAGTACCGTGACGCCGGTCCGGCGGCGGCTGGCTACGAGCCGCATCGACGCGAGCACCTGCACGGCCTCCCGGGCGACCGTCCGGGAGACGCCGAACTCCTGCTGCACCCACTCCAGGTTGACCTTCGCCCCCGGCTCCAGCGCCCCCGAGACGATCAGCGGTCCGAGCTTGGCGAGGACCTCCTCGTGCAGGGTCGGCATGCCCGCCAGCGTACCCGCGGGCGGTCCGGCGGCCCGGCGCCCGGGCGCCCGTCCGGAGACGCCGAAGGCGCCCGGCGGGGATGCCGGGCGCCTTCGGGACGCGCGTTGGATCGGGCGCGCGTTGGATCGGGCGCGTGTTGGATCAGGCGCGTAAGGGGATCAGGCGTAGTCGGGGTAGCCGTAGCCGACGACCTGGCCCTTGTCGCGGGTCTTCTCCTGGACGGAGTTGTCGACGTTGCCCTCGATGGTGTCGATGGTGCCGTCGCCGTTGTCCTTCTCGACGATGCCGACGTGGTCGATGGCGCCGATGGAGCCGCCCGAACCCGCGCCCCAGTCGTAGAAGACGACCGCGCCGGGCTTGGCCTCCTGGCCCCAGCGGTCCTGGTCCTTGAACCAGCTCGCGTGCTGGACGGTGTAGGCGTCCCAGCCCATGTTCTTGACGCCGGTCTGCGAGCCGAGCCAGGACACGAACATGTCGCACCACTGGGCGCCCTTGTAGGCGTCGACCGAGAAGCCGCCGTCGCGGGCCGCGGTCGCCTCGGCGTGCGGCGTCGAGACGTACCAGTCGTGGAACTTGGTCATGTCGCCGGGCCCCTCCTCCTCGATGCCGACCTGCTCCTGGGCCAGGTCGATCACCTCGGACGCCGCGACGGCGCGCGGCGGGACCTTCCAGCCCTCGGCCTTCGCCTCGGCCGCGGTCATCGCGCCCGACGCCTCCGTCTTCCCGGAGTTCTGCGCCGCCGCGACGGCACCGCCGCCGGCCGCGCCGTGCGCCTCGGTGGCCGCGTCGGCCCCGCCGAGGGGGTGGAGGGCCGTCAGCCCGACGGTCCCGGCCAGCACCGCGCCGACGGCGACGCCGACGGCCCGCTCCTCCGGGCTCAGCCGCTTCACGGCGGCCTGCGGGTTGAAGCGCTTCACGGACTCGCTAAGTCGATCGAAACGACCGGTCATGCAGGGAATCTCCTTGTCTCCCATGGCGCCTACCGGGTTAGCTGACGGATTCGGGCATGGAAGAGCCCTACGGCGCGCTCGGGACGCGCCGATTCACCCCTGGTACTCGGGTCCCCGGCTCCGCTCGGCCCTCAGGGCCTCGTGCGGACTCGGCCTGCGCGCCGCGATGCGGCGCTGGATTGTCGGATTTCGCTGAGCGACTGCTCTCGGGCTCCGGTGAGCGACCGCTCCCGGAGGGCGCGCGTTCCTGGCGCGCGTCGCGTGCGTGATCCGCTCCGCGACGACGGCCGCATCCCTGGCACGGCCGACCGCGGCACTCGAAGTGCCGCGTGGTTCAGGTCGAAGGTACCAACCATCCCCGGGAAAGCAAACCAAATCAAAAGCGATCTTTTCCCTGGTCAAGTGCCTTCCAAGGACTTACCAACACCCACCCGCGGGATGTTCTTCCCGATCTTTGCCCGTCAGTCCGCAAGGGCGGCGCGCTCGCGGGCGGCGCGGATCGCGGCGGACAGGCTCGCGATGTCGTAGGCGCCGTGGTGCCGCCGCCCGTTGACGAAGAAGGTGGGCGTGCCCGCGACGGTGCTGAGGTCGGCCGACTCGATGTCCGCGGCGACGTGCGCGGCCCCGGCGCGGGCGTCCATGTCCCGGGCGAAACGCGCGAGGTCCAGGCCGACGCGGGTCGCGTGCCCGCGCAGGTCGTCGGCTTGCAGGTCGCCCTGGTCGGCGAGCAGCGCGTCGTGCATCTCCCAGAAGCGGCCCTGGCGCGCGGCGGCCTCCGCGGCCTCGGCGGCGAGCTGGGCGTGGAGGTGGACGTCGGTCAGCGGCAGGTGCCGCCAGACGTACCGGACCTCGTCCCCGAAGTCCGCGAGGAGCCCGCGGACGACCGGTTCGGCGCGGCCGCAGTACGGGCACTCGTAGTCGCCGTACTCGACGATCGTCACCGGGGCGTGCCGCGGCCCGCGCACGTGGTCGCGGTCGGGGTCGACGGGCACGGCCAGGTCGACGATCGCCTCCGCCCGCCCCAGCAGCGCCCGGAGCCGCAGCCCGGGCGGCAGGGCGGCGAGGACGGCGGTGACGAGCCGGGACGTCAGGAACGCGGCCGCGAGGGTGCTCAGGACGCCGATCTTCGCGTCGTCCAGCACCTCGCCCTCGAAGGCGTGCGTCGCGATGAGGAGGGAGACCGTGAACCCTGCCGCGGACAGCGTGCCGCCGGCGGTCAGCGCCCCCCAGCCGACCGGGATCCGGACCCGCCCGCGGGACGCGGCGGTGGTCAGCGCGGCCGCGGCGACGACGCCGAGCGGCTTGCCGACGGCGTACCCGATGAGGACGCCGAGGGTCACCGGCGACGTGAAGGCCCGCGCGAGCTCGCCGCCGCCGACGTGGATCCCGGCGTTGGCCAGCGCGAACACCGGGACGATCACGTAGCTCGTCCACGGGTGGTACAGGCGCTGGAGGCGGTCGTTCGGGGAGATCGCCGACGCGATGCGGGCGCGCACGTCCCGTTCGAGTTCGGGGGTGGGCTGCTCGCGGAACAGCCGGAACAGCCCGCTGGCCCGCTCCAGGTCGGCGCGCTGCGCCGGGTAGGCGTAGGTGAGCAGCCCCATGACCAGCCCGGTCACGATCGGGTCGATGCCCGACTCGAGGAGCGCCGCCCACATGACCACGCCCAGCGGCGCGTAGACCGTGCCCCGCCGCACGCCGAGGCGCCGCACGCCCAGGATGACGGCGAACGTGACGGCGGCGGCGGCGAGCGCGGGCACGGAGAGGCGGTCGCCGTAGGCGACGGCGATGACGCCGAGGGCCAGGAAGTCGTCGACGACGCTCATCGTGAGGATGAACACCCGCAGGCCCGGCGGCAGGCGGCGGCCGACGACGGCCAGCAGGCCGAGGGCGAACGCGGTGTCGGTGGACATCGCCACGCCCCACCCGCCCTCCGTGCCGTGCCCCGCGTTGATCGCGAGGTAGAGGGCGATCGGCACGGCCATGCTGGTGAGCCCGGCGGCGAGCGGCAGGGTCAGCCTTCTGCGCTCGCGCAGCTCCCCCAGGTCGAACTCGCGGCGGGCCTCCAGCCCGACCACGAAGAAGAACAGGGTCATGAGCCCGCTGTTGACCCATTCGGTCAGGTCGAGCGAGATCCCGTACGCGCCGAGCCGGACGGACAGGTGCGTCCCCCAGAACGCCTCGTACGCCGCGGGCGCCGCGTTGGCCCACACGAGCGCGGCGGCGGCCGCCGCGACCAGGACGGCCGCGCTCCCGGTCTCCGTGCGCAGGAAGTCGCGCAGCGGGGTGCGGGCGGCGCCGCCGCACTGCGTCCGCCCCGTGTAGTCGCCGGATCCGCGCGCCATGGCCGGACGCTCAACCGCCGCTCGGCGCACGGTCCGCCATGAGCATGTCCCCCTTCCGGGCGCCGCCGCGCCCGTCCGTCCGCCGCCGGGTCCCCGCGGCGATCACCGCGTGGACCCCTTCCCGCATCCCCGCCGAACATGACCCGCCGAACATGACCCGCCGGATGTTGACACCGTTGGCGAATGACATTAGCTTTTAGCTAACGCTCTTAGCCAAGGAGGCGCCATGACCGAGTACCTCGCCGTCGGCGGCGGCACGATCGCCTACGACGTGACGGGTTCCGGCCCGCTGATCGTCCTCGCCCACGGCATGGGCGACAGCCGCGCCGCGTACCGCGCGATGATCCCGGCCCTGGTGGCGGCCGGCCACCGGGTCGCCGCGGTCGACCTGCGCGGCTGCGGCGAGTCCAGCGTCGACTGGTCCGACTGGAGCCGCACCGCCATCGCCGGCGACCTGCTCGCCCTGATCCGCCACCTGGGCGGCCCGGCCGTCCTCGTCGGCCACTCGGTCTCCGGCGGCGCCGCCACCATCGCCGCCGCGCTGGAGCCCGAGCTGATGACCGCCGTCGTCGAGCTGGCGCCGTTCACCCGCAAGCAGTCCGTCCGGCCCGGCGACCTGCGGGTCAAGCGGTTCCGGCGCGGCATGCTGCGGCTGCTCGGCGCCGGCGCCCTCGGCAGCCTGCCGCTGTGGCGCTCCTACCTCGACGTCGCCTACCCGGGCACCAAGCCGGACGACTGGGACGAGCGGATCCGCCGCATCGACGCCCTGATGCGCGAGCCGGGCCGGATGAAGGCCATGCAGCGCATGGGACGCAGCGCCCCGACCGACGCGGGCGAGCACCTCGGCGGCGTCCGCGGCCCGGTCCTCGTGGTGATGGGCACCCTCGACCCCGACTGGGCGGACCCGCGCGCCGAAGGAGAGGCGATCGTGGCGGCCCTCCCGTCCGGCCTCGGCCGGCTCGAGATGATCGAGGGCGCCGGGCACTACCCCCACGACCAGTTCCCCGACCAGACGGCCGCGCTGGTGCTCGACTTCCTCCGCGAGGCGGACGCCCGTGCCTAGGGCCGGGCTGGACGCGGCGGCCGTCGTCGCGGCGGGCGCGGCCCTCGCCGACGAGGTCGGCTTCGGCGGCCTGACGATGAGCCTGGTCGCCGCGCGGGTCGGCGTGCGGACGCCGTCCCTGTACAAGCACGTGGACGGCCAGGAGGACCTCAACCGGCGCATCGCGGCGCTGGCGCTGACCGAGGCGGCCGACGCCGTCGGCGACGCGGTCCGGGGCTACGCGGGCCGCGACGCCCTCGCCGCCGCCGCGCGCGCGTTCCGCGCGTTCGTCGTCGAGCACCCCGGCCGGTACGCGGCGACGATCGGCGTGGAGCCGTCCGGCCCGGACGACCCGCTGGCCGCCGCGGGCGCGAAGCTGCTCGGCGCGTTCATGGCGGTCCTGCGCGGCTACGAGGTCCGGGAGGCCGACGTGGACCACGCCCTGCGGCTGCTCCGCAGCCTCTTCCACGGCTTCGCCACGCTCCAGTCGGGAGGCGGCTTCCAGTGGAGCGCCGACGTCGACGAGAGCTTCGAATGGCTGATCGACTTCGCCGACCGCGGCCTGCGCGACCTCTGACAGCGTCCGCGCCGCGGCGTCGATCCCCGCCCTGACAGGGGTTTCCGCTGTCAGACGGCGCGCGCGGCTGTACGGAAGGGCAATGCGGACAAGCTGACAACAACGATCTTCTTGTGGATCGGCGAGCGGTCGGTGACGGTGGTTCCGCCATGGGCTTCGCCCCCAGCTCCCGCATCCAGGGGAACCGATGAAGCTGCCCTTCACACCGTCCGCCATCGCCGCCGCCGCGCTCGCCGCGGCCGGGCTGCTCGCCCTTCCGCTCGCGACGCACGGGACGCCCGCCGCGCGGGCCGCCGCCCTGCCGAGCGTCGACATGGAGGCCACCGTCAAGGCGGCCCAGATCGACCCGCGCAGGGCCGACGACACCCGGACGCCCGGCGCCGAGGCGAGCGTGCTGCTCGTCGAGCAGGCGCTGCAAGACCGGGACCTGCTCGACCCGCGCTGGGTCGACGGGTACTTCGGCACCACGACGATCGCCGCGTACGCGAAGTACCAGAAGTCGCTCGGCTACACCGGCCTCGACGCCAACGGCCTGCCGGGGAAGACGTCGCTCACCAAGCTCGGCACCGACCGCTTCCGGGTCACCCGCACCCTCACGCCGGGCGACCGGGTGTCCGACGGCGGCGTCGTCCTCAACACGCGGACGCGGAGCATGCTCGCCGAGGCGGAGCGGCTGTTCGGCCGCGCGTTCGTCATCGAGCAGGGCTCCTACAACCCCGGCGGCGACCCCACGTCCGCGGGCACGCACGACGGCGGCGGCGTCGTCGACCTCTCGGTCGCGGGGATGACGCCCGCCGACCGCACCGCGGCCGCCCGCGCGCTGCGCCGGGTCGGCTTCGCGGCCTGGGTGCGCAGCCCGCGGCAGGGCGACTGGCCGTGGCACATCCACGCCGCCGCCATCAGCGACACCGACCTCTCCAGCCAGGCCCAGCACCAGGTGGGCGACTACTACCTCGGCCTGGACGGGCTCGCCGCCCGCGGCCCCGACGACGGCCCGAAGGTGACCATCCGCACCTGGGAGGAGTACCGCCGCCGCTGACCCCGCCCACCCGTTCCGCAGTCGCAGTTCCGCGAACAGAAGGAGACCAGCATGAGCACGTTCACCAGGATCCTCACCCTGTCCACCGCCGCGATCGCGCTCGGCGGCGCGGCGTCCGCCCTCGCGGCGCCCGCCTCGGCGGCCGCCCGCAACGGCGTGTGCGAGAGCGGCGAGTTCTGTTACTACTACAACAGCAACAACGCGGGGTCGGTGTCGGACTTCACCGGCTCGCTCGCCAACTACGGCACCGAGCAGCCCTCCTGCTACGACTTCAAGGGCGCCGGCAACGGCAAGGGCCTGTGCATCAAGAACGAGGCCGCCTCGGTGTGGAACCGCAGCACCAAGACCGTCCGGGTCTACTACAACAGCAACTACGGGGGCGCCTACCAGGACTTCAAGGCGGGCGCCAAGGGCAACCTGAACGCCACCCTCAAGAACAACAACGCCTCGCACGAGTTCTCGCCGTCGGCGCGGACGAACATGTCGTACGCGCTGTACAAGGCGAGCGGCGGCCGGATCACCGCCGCCTTCGACGGCTACGAGAGCACGCCCGGCCGGCACGAGGGCATCGACTTCGCCCGCGGCATCGGCTCGAACGTATACGCCCTGACGAGCGGCAAGGTCATCTACGTCGCGCGCGGGGCCAACGGCAGCGGCGGGCTCTCCACCGTCTCCGTCTACAACTCCTCGCTCAACAAAACGGTGATCTACCTGCACACGGCGCCGCGGTCCGGGGTGAGCGTGGGCGACTCGATCAGCCGCGGCCAGGTCATCGCGGACGAGGCGTGGCGCGGGGTGTCGTCCAGCTCGGGCGCCCACACGCACGTCGAGATGCGTCCGGGACGGCAGACGCACGCGGCGAAGAGCGTCGGCGACCCGGTCCTCGACAACCCGAACCCGAACTCGTTCTGGCGCTCGCAGGGCTACAACGTCCGATAACGCGGCCCGGCGGAAGAGGATGACGACTGTGTCGACACGAACCGGACGGCTCGTCCCGAGGCTCGTCGCGGCGGCCGCCGCGGTGCTGCTCGGCGGGGCGGTCCTCGTCCCGGCGACCACCGCGTCGGCGGCGGCCCGCAACGGCGTCTGCGAGAGCGGCGAGTTCTGCTACTACTTCAACAGCAACAACGCGGGATCGGTGTCGGACTTCACCGGCTCGCTCGCCGACTACGGCACCGAGCAGCCCTCCTGCTACGACTTCAAGGGCACGGGCAACGGCAAGGGCCAGTGCATCAAGAACGAGGCCGCGTCCGCCTGGAACCGCAGCGGCAAGACGGTCCGGGTCTACTACAACAGCAACTACGGCGGCGCCTACCAGGACTTCAAGCCCGGAACCAAGGGCAACCTGAACGCCACCCTCAAGAACCAGAACGCCTCGCACGCGTTCCTGGGCTCGACCCCGCCGACCGGATGCAAGACCGACGGGACGCACACCAAACTGCCCACGACGATCCTGGTGTACCGGGTGTCGCTGAACCGGGTGGACCGGGTCGACTTCAAGACGTACGTCAAGAACGTCCTGCCCAACGAGTGGATCACGAGCTGGCCGACGGAGTCCCTGCGGGCCGGGGCGATGGCGGTCAAGCACTTCGGCTGGTACTGGGCGCTGCACTCGACGCGCAAGACGCCGAGCGGCCAGTGCTTCGACGTCTACGACAGCACGTCCAGCCAGGTGTACAAGCCGGGCTCGGCGAAGGCGTCGACGAGCGCCGCGGTGGACGCGACGTGGAACACCCGGATGACCCGGAGCGGGAAGATCCTCCAGGCGCACTACTGCTCCACGACGACGGCCTGCGGCGCCTGGGTCACCGGCGACTGGATGTCGCAGTACGGCTCCCGTGACAAGGCCAACGCGGGCTGGAGCCACTCCAGGATCCTCAAGGCCTACTACAGCGGGATCGTTCTTTCCTGATCCCCCGATTCCCTGATCCGCCGATCACGGGCCCCGGTTCCCCGTCGTGTCGTCCACGACGGGGAACCGGGGCCCCTGGACGATGACCTGGAAGTTGACCGGCCGACTCCCGGGAAACACCACTTTTCCGGCGGAGTCCACCATCTTGAAGCGCACGTAACATAAACCCGGCTTCTTGGGGGTCGTGATGTCGACCCGGATGTCGACCATTTCACCGGGCCCCGTGTCGTCGATCGGCACGTCGGAGATGGTCTGGCATTGGTCGGCGCGCTGCGGCAGGTCGAGGCGGCGCAGCGAATACCCCTCCCACGGCACGCTCCCGCTGTTCTTGATCCGCCACACCTTCGCCACGGTCCTGCGGGCGCCGACGCGCGTGCAGTCGGGCAGCGTGACGTCCGTGATGAACGTGGCCGCGTCCCCCGTGCGCAGGGGCGGGGCCGGCGGCGGGTTGGTGGTGCGCACCGGGCAGTCGGTCGGGGACGGCGCGGCCTTCGCCGGCCGGGCGCCGGACGCCCCCGGACCGTTCCCGTCCGCGGCGGAACCGCGGTTGACGACGACCACGACGAGCGCCACCGTGCCCATCCCGACGGCCGCGGTGGCGAGCGCCGCGGCGGCGGCGCGGCTCGGCCGGAGGCGTCCCCGCCGCCCGGCCACCGGGACGGCCCGCACGCCGTCGCCCGCCCCGCCCGCGGTCTCGCCGGGCGGCGGCGGGGGCGTTCGCGGCGCGTCCGCGTCCCGCACGGCGTCCGCGCCCCGCACGGCGTCCGCGTCCCGCACCGCTTGGGCGTCGTGCGGGACGTCCGCCTCTCGGGCGGTGTCCGCGTCCCGGACGGCTTCGGCGGCCGGGGCGTCCGCGGAGGCCGCGGCGCCCTTCGCGGGCGCGGACCGGACCGTCCGGTTCGCGGTCTCCCAGCGGTCGCGGTACTCGGCCGGGTCGCCGCCGCACGCCTTGACGAACTCGGCGGTGGTGCCCCAGCTCGGGAGTTTGTTCCCCTTCGTGGCTTCGTGCAACGTCGTATGGGAGATGGCCCCTGACCGGCCCGACATCTCCCGGAAAGGCGGATTGCCGACCGAGTTGCGCAACTCGCGCAGAGCCCTCGCGAAATCCGCGATCGCCGCCTGTGCACGCTTGTCGTCCACCGGGTGAAGCTAACAGCGCCCATGGTGATCACTCAAGCCCGGATCGGTAACTGCGGGGTCCGGGACAAGGCAGAACGGTTTCCCGCGCGTGAAGGATCGGTGGCCGGAAAGAACGCGCAGGTCATGGACGTCCCGGCGGCGAGACGCCGGCACCCGACCGGCATTGTCGGCGAAAGGGAAGGGGTCTGTCGAAATGGGACGGAAATGAGACCGAGTGGAGCGGAGCCGCGGCCGCGCTGCTGAGAGCAGATCCGCCGTGGGCGGATCGGGGTGGGCGCGGTGCCCGCGCCGCCGCACAGTGAAGGGCATGAGCGAGGAACAGAAAATCCCGTTGTTCAACGAACGCGTCCGCAACGAGCTCTACGGGCAGCGCGTCCTCGTCCTCGACGGCCCCCTGGACGACGACAACGGCACGCTGCTGGCCACCCAGCTGATCACGCTGGCGCGGGAGGACGCGAAGTCCGACATCGCGCTGTGGATCCACTCCCCCGGCGGGTCGGTGCCGTCGATGCTCGCGATCCGCGACGTGATGCGGCTCGTCCCGTGCGACGTGTCCACGCTGGTGCTCGGCATCGCCTACAGCGCGGGCCAGTTCCTGCTGTCGTCCGGAACCCGCGGCAAGCGCCGCGCGATGCCGCACGCCCGCGTGCTGATGCACCAGGGCTCCGCCGGGATCGCCGGCGCCGCCGTCGACATCGAGTTGCAGGCCGGCGACCTGCGCCACACCCGCGACACGGTCCTCGGGCTCATCGCCGAGGACACCGGCCAGCCCATCGAGCGGGTCTTCGAGGACTCGCTGCACGACCGCTGGTACACGGCGCGGGAGGCGCTGGCGTACGGGTTCGTCGACGCCGTCGTCGGCGACTTCGAGGAGATCGCGCCGGCCGGCCGCCGGCCCGCCGGGCTCCGCCCGGAAGGAGGCGCCCGATGAGCACCTACACGATCCCGAACGTCATCGCGCGGGACTCCCGCGGCGAGCGCATCATGGACGTCTACTCGCACCTGCTGACGGAGCGGATCATCTATCTCGGCACCGCCATCGACGCGGGCGTCGCGAACGCGCTCGTCGCGCAGCTGCTGTACCTGGAGGCCGACAGCCCCGAAAGCGACATCCAGCTCTACATCAACTGCGAGGGCGGCGACCCGAGCGCGATGCTCGCCGTGTACGACACGCTCCGCTACATCCGCCCGCAGGTGGCGACGACGTGCGTGGGGCAGGCGGTCGCCGTCGGCGCCGTGCTCCTCGCCGCGGGCGCCCCCGGCAAGCGCGCCGCGCTGCCGCACACCCGGGTCGTCCTGCACCAGCCGATGGGGCAGGGGCGCGGGGCGATCCCGGACCTCATCCTCCAGGCGGACGAGGTGGTGCGGGTGCGCGCGGAGATCGAGCGCATCCTGTCCCGGCACACCGGCCAGGACACCGCGACGCTGCGGGCCGACACCGACCGCGACCGCGTGTTCACCGCGGAGGCCGCGCTGGGCTACGGCCTCCTCGACCACGTGCTCGAGGAGCGCAGGCCCCTCCCGGTGTAGGGACCGCGCGGGCCGGTCAGGCGGCCAGCGCGTAGGCGGCGCTGCAGGTCGGGCCCGCCGGGGCGGATCCGGCCCGCGCCGCTCCCGGGAGGGCGGTGCCGGCCGGGACGGCCAGCAGGCTCGTCGCGACGGCGAGGGTCAGGTCGGCGAGGGTGGTGTCCAGGGCGCCGGCGACCGCGGCGATCATCTCGCTCGACGGCTCCTTGACACCGCGCTCGATCTCGGAGAGGTACTGCGGCGAGACCCCGGCGCGGCGCGCGGTCTCCACCAGGATCTCTCCGCGCTCCAGGCGCAGGCTCCGCAGGCACGAGCCG
Source organism: Actinomadura rifamycini DSM 43936 (assembly GCF_000425065.1). Lineage (GTDB taxonomy): Bacteria > Actinomycetota > Actinomycetes > Streptosporangiales > Streptosporangiaceae > Spirillospora > Spirillospora rifamycini. Next base: position 89,146 of record NZ_AULB01000023.1, on the reverse strand, counting down.
AGCGCGGCGCGCCACAGCGGCTCCGCCGCCGGTCGCGTCGCGGTCCGCTCGTGCGGCGTCTCGTCCGGTCGGATGCTCTCGGCCATGCGCACATCGTAAGTCGGCGGCGGCGCCGGACCCATCCCTTCCGCCCACCGCTGAACGGCCGGGGCGCGCACCGGCGATTTCCCCGATTCCCGGCGGCGGGATCGCGGTTTGACTTGGCGGCGTCCGGTTCCCGGCCAGAAGGGATCACCCCATGTCGCGCACCAGCGGGCGCCTGCGCACGTACGGCGCCGCCGCCATCGGCGCCGCGGGCACCGCCACGCTCACCGTGGACGACGTGCGCGTCGAGGCCGGGGACGGCGGCGCGGAGCCCCCGGCGGGCTCGCTGCCCCCGGTGGACGACGTGACCGCGCCCGGCCCGTACGCGGTGGCGGTCGACGAGTCCGCGGGCCCCGGGAACGACGGGTGGCTCGTGTACCCGGCGAACGCGGGCGCGGACGGCGTGGACCACCCGGTCCTCGTGTGGGGTCCGGGCGCGGGGTCCGACCCGTCCGACTACGCGGACATGCTGCGCCAGTGGGCCTCGCACGGGTTCGTCGTCTACAGCGAGGTGTCGTCCAGCAGCGGCGCCTACATGGTCGAGGCCCTCGACTGGCTGGAGCGGCAGAACTCGAGCCCGCTCAGCCCGCTCTACCAGGACCTCGACACGTCGGAGATCGCGTTCGGCGGGCATTCGCGCGGGTCGATCGGGACGTTCGACGCGGCGGACGACCCGCGGCCGGCGACGACGGTCCACGTGGCCGGCGGGTCCTTCGACGGGAACGGCCCGGACAACCTGCGGAAGCCCGCGCTCTACATCGGCGGCGACAGCGACTTCGCCACCGGCAACATCGAGCGGGACTACGCGAACACGGACGTCCCGGTCTGGTTCAACATCCTGGACGACACCGACCACATCCTCGCCACGCGCAACGGGCAGCACATCATCACGGCGTGGCTGCGGTGGCATCTGGCGGACGAGGAGTTCCGCCGCACGGAGGACTTCCTGAGCGGGGCCTGCACGTTCTGCGGCCTGGGCGACGTCCGGTACAAGAACTGGTGACGCCGCCTGCCGCACGCCCTACCGGTCGCCCCGGTCCGCCGGGTCGGCCGTGTCGGCGGCGTCGCGCCGTCCGGCGGACTTCCGGACGGGACGCATCCGCACGCCCGTGATCGCGTGCCGGTCGACGTCGGTGACCTCGATCGTCCAGCCGGAGACGCCGACGCGGTCCCCGGGCCGTTCGGGGACGCGGCGCAGCTTCGCGAGGACGAGCCCGGCGACGGTGGTGTAGTCCCCGGCGGGCGGGTCGGCCACCTCCACGCCGAGGTCGGGGAGGTCGTGGATCGGGAACGTGCCCGGGAGCAGCAGCGCCCCGTCGGGCTCGGTCCGCACGGCCAGCACGTCGCGGTCGGTCTCGTCGTAGATCTCCCCGACGATCTCCTCCAGCAGGTCCTCCAGGGTGACGATGCCCTCGACGCCGCCGTGCTCGTCCACGACGAGCGCGAGCTGCTGGTGCTCGGCCTTGAACCGGCGCAGCGCCTCCGACACCCGCACCGAGTCGGGGAAGACGACCGCCGGGCGGGCCAGCGCCGCGACGGGGGCCGCCGGGTCGCCGGTCGTCAGGTCGCGCAGGTTCGCGATGCCGACGACGTCGTCCAGCTCCCCCGCCGCGATGACCGGGGCCCGCGAGTGCCCCGACTCGGCCAGCGCGGTGCGCGCCCGCCCGGTCGGCTGGTCGTCCGGCAGGGTGAACACCTCGCGGCGCGGGCGCAGCACCTCGCGGAGCGTCCGCTCGTGGATCTCCAGCGCGCCGGAGATGATCTGCCGCTGCTCGGCGGTGAGCCCGCGGTGCCCCGCCACCAGGTCCCGCAGCTCCTCCGGGCTGAGCTGCTCCTTGTCGGCGCGCGGGTCGCCGCCGAGCGTCCGCACCACCAGGTCGGTGGACGCCCCGAGGGCCCAGATGGCCGGGCGGGAGACCAGCGACAGGACGTCCAGCGGGCGGGCGACGAGCATCGCCCAGCGCTCGGCGAACTGCATCGCGAGCCGCTTGGGCGCCAGCTCCCCGAAGACCAGGGTGACGAACGACAGCACCACCGTGACCAGGGCGATCGCGACCGGTTCGGCCGCGCCGCCGAGGAACCCCAGCGGCGCCACGAGCGGCTCGGCCAGCGACACCGCCGCGGCGGCCGAGGCCAGGAAGCCCGCCAGCGTGATGCCGACCTGGATGGTGGCGAGGAACCGGTTGGGGTCGCGGGCCAGCCGCACCAGGGTGCGCGCGGCGGCGCCGCCGCGGCGGTCGAGCTGCCGGAGCTGGCCCTCGCGCAGGGAGATCAGCGCGATCTCGCTCCCGGCGAACACCGCGTTCAGCAGCACGAGGACCGCGACCAGCGCGATGTTCACCCAGTAATCGCCCATGACTTCCCGTTCACCCGCCTACGCCGACCCAGACAAACTACACGTGTAGCCGATGGGGTCCCGGCGCGGGCGCTCAGTCCTCCTCGTCGCCCTCGTCGTCCTCGAAGACCTCCTCCAGCACCTCGCCGGCGATCATGCCGCCGGCGACCCCGGCGGCGACGCCCACCGCCGCCCCGGCCGCGACGCCCGCCCAGCCCGGACCGCCGCCGTGCCCGTGCCCCTTGTCCCCGCCGTGGCCGTGGTGGTCCGCGTACCCGGCGCGGTGGCCGGACGGCCCGCCGGCCAGGTCGTCCAGCCAGCGGGCCAGCTCGGCCGTCCAGTCGAGGGACACCGCCTCCTCGTGGCCGACGCGCAGCCGGAAGACCTGGTCGGACGAGCCGAACAGGCCGCCGCGCCGGTCGGCCTCCAGCACCACCGCCATGCCGACCGGGTCGGCGACGAACGTCAGCTCCACCTCGCCGATCCGGCCCGCGTACGCGGGCGGCGCGGAGAACTCGATCTCCTGGTAGAACGGCAGCTCCTGGTCCACGCCGTGGAGGCGGCCGTACTCGAGGTCGGCGCCCTTGAACCCGAAGCCGAGCCGGTCGAAGGCGTCCAGCACGCGCTCCTGCGACGGCAGCGGGACCACCGCGACCGGGTCCAGGTCGCCCTTGTCGACGGCCTTCGCCAGCGCCAGCTCGGTGCGCACCCCCAGCGCCATGCCGTGCAGCGGATGCCCGTGCACCTCGGTGATCGGCGCCTCCCACGGCAGCGCCAGCTCGAACGGGAGGACGCGGTCCTCCCCGGCCTCCAGCCGGAACGCCCCCGCCGCGTCCGCGCGGCCGAACTCCAGGGCGCCCGCCGACTCGCCGTCCCCGTGCTCGACCTCGACCCGCGCGACCAGGCCCAGCGACACCCGCTGGACGTCCACGGCGTAGTCGGCGGCGGTGATGCGCACCTCGCCCGCCAGGGTCTCGCCGGGACGGCGGCGCGGTTCGGTGAGCACGGTGTCGACCTTCGGGCCGCCCACCCCGAACGCGCCCAGCATCTTCTTGAACCCCACAACGCCTTCCTTCGCGCCGCGCGACGCCGGCTCCGCCGCCGGCGTCTCCCGGGACAACGTTATTACACGTGTAGTTTCCAGTCTCGTGAATCCCCGCGGGCAACGGGCACGATTAAGCTTCCGGAACGGGCGCAGCGCCCGCGGGACGAGGGAGGTGCGGCCGGTGGCGCGACGCGCGCTGGGACATCTGGAGGCCGAGGTGCTGGCCGCGCTCGCCGCCGCGGACGGCCCGGTCAGCACGGCCGAACTGCGCGACCGCATCCCCGGCGACCCCGCCTACACCACGATCAACACCATCCTGTTCCGGCTGCACGCCAAGCACCTCGTCACCCGTGCGCGGCAGGGCCGCCACTACCGGTACCGGCTGGCGGTCGACGAGTCCCGGCTCGTCGCCGACCGGATGCGCGACCACCTGCGCCTCGCCAGCGACCCGTCCAGCGTCCTCAGCCGGTTCGTGCAGGACCTCACCGCCGACGAGGAGCGCGCCCTGCGCGCCGTCCTCGCCGACCCCCGCCGCTCCCCCGGAGAATCCGCGTGATCTGGCTGACGCTCCTGCCCGCCACGCTGGTGCTCGCGCTCGGCGCCGCGCTGAGCGCCGTCCCGCTGCCGCTCCACCCGTCCTGGACGGCGCGGCTGCTCGCCACGGTCGCGGGCATGGCCGTGACGACCGTCATCGGGACGCTGCTGTTCATCAGCCTCAACTACGCGGCCACCCTGTTCCCGCACGCCGCCGACCGGCTGCCCGAGTGGGCGCTGTTCGGCGACGACCGCCCGGTGCACGCCGCCCTCGGCGCCCCCGCCTGCGCGCTCACCTGCCTGTGCGTCCTCGCCGCCGCCCGGCTCGCGTCCCGCTGGGCCGCCGAGGTCCGCCGCGCCGCGCGCGGCGCCCGCTCGATCGCCGACTCCGACGTGCCGCTGGCGCTGGCCGTCCCCGGCCGCGGCGTCCTGGTCTCCCGCGGGCTGCTGGCGCTCCTCGACCCGGCCGAACTGCGCGCGGTGCTGCACCACGAGGCGTCCCACCTGCGGCACCGCCACCACCACTACCTCGCCGCCGGCGCGCTCGCCGCGGGCACCCTGCCGTTCCTGCGGCGGCTCAACGGGCGGCTCCGCTTCCACCTGGAGCGCTGGGCGGACGAGGACGCCGCCGAGGCCGTCGGCGACCGCGAGCTCGTCGCCCGCACCATCGCGCGGGTCGCCCTCGCCCGCCCGTCCGGCGACGCGTCCCCGCCGCCGCTCTCCGCGTTCACCGACTCCGGCGTCGTCCAGCGCGTCCAGGCGCTGCTCCGCTCCGCCCCCGCCAAGAACACCGTCACCGGCCCCGTCGTCCTCACCGGCGCGGGCCTGTGCACGGGCGTCCTGGCGTCGACCGCCTGGCAGCTCGACCACGCCCTCGGCCTGGCCATCCTCTGACCCCCGAAGGAAGGCGACGCCGCATGGGACCGCGGCGCGGCGGCGCCGGCGAGGCCCGCGAGACCGACCACCGCTCCACCCTCGACCTGCTGGACGGAAGCGCCCTGCGGTAGGCGCGCCGGTGAACGACATCTCGCCCGCCCCGCACCCGGCATCGACCGGCGGCGGCGCCGTCCGGGAGCACCTGCGGATCACCGCCGACGCGGTGTTCCTCAACGCCGGATCGCGACGCCGAAGTGCAGGCCCTCATCCGCGCGCGGATGGACGAGTTCGCCCGGGTCGGCGGCGGCGTGATGATCGACCGCGACGCGCAGGACCCTTCGACCTGGCACGCGCTGGGCGGCGTCCCCATGGGCGGCGCGGGCGTCGCCCTTTTCCACGGAAAGGCGCATGAAGGAACGCGAACGACCCCTAGGTTTTTCGTATGACGTCTCCCTACGAAGGTCTGTTCGAGCACGCCGAGCGGTACCTCGGCCCCGTGACGCACGCCGAGCCGCCGGACGTCCTCGGCTTCAACCGCGGGTTCGCGATCGGCTACCACCGGCACCCCGAGTTCGAGATGGTGTCGGCCGCGACCACCGGGGTCCGGTTCCAGGACCTGGAGTTCGAACTGCCCGAGGAGATCGTCTGCTCGGCGCGTCCGGGACAGGAGTCGGAGGCGGGCTACCTGGCGCACGTCGCCGCCTCGAACGCGGTGAAGAGCGGCCGGGGGCACGGCTACGGGGGCGGGTACCGCAACGCGGAGCCGCTGATCCCCGACACCCGGATCTCCGCCTTCGCCCACTTCCTGCACCCGCTCCTGCCGAAGGAGTTCGCCTACTTCCGCAACGCCGCCGGTGAGGCCGCGCTCCGGTTCGTGACGGTGGTGCCGATGACCGACGCCGAGTTCCTGTTCGTCCGCGACGAGGAGGAGGGCTTCTCCGGCCTGATGGAGGTGTGGCGGCTGAACGGCACCGACATCCTCGACCTCCACCGGAAGTCGGCCGTCTGAGGCGTCACGGGTACACGACGCGGTACCAGTGCGCGGACTCGTCCTCGAGGGGTTCCAGCCGGACGCGCGTGCCGCCGGGGCTGTCGAACAGGCGCACGCCGTCCCCGAGGAGGACGGGGGCGATGAAGACGAGCACCTCGTCGAGGATTCCGGCCTCGACGCACTGCCGGGCGACGTTCGCGCCGAGGACGTTGACGTAGCGGTCGCCGGCGGCGGCGCGGGCCTCGGCGACGGCGGTGCGCAGGTCGCCGGCGAAGACGACCCCCGGGACGGGCTCCGCCGGGGGCCGGTGCGTCAGGACGACCATCGGCCCGTCGTACCGCCCGCCGAACGCCCCCTCCTTGTCGGTGCCCTCGTTCGGGTCGCCGCCGCCGTAGGTGCCGTTCCCGGCGAGGATGGCGCCGATCCGGTCGACGAGCCCCTCGGCCGCCGGGTCGGGGGCGGCCAGGTGCTCGGTCAGCCAGGACATGTCCCCGCCCGGTGCCGCGATGAAGCCGTCGAGCGACATCGTCGCCGAGTACAGGAGCTTTGCCACGCTTCTTCCTTTCGTGACGGTCGAAGGGGTCGACCGGGCGGGGGCCCGGAACTCATCGGCCGGCCCCCGGAACGCGCCGCGCGGGTCGCGTCATTCGTCTTGTGTGCCGCAGAGGCGCGGGATGCCCGCTGTGCCACAATGGCCCGCGTAGGCGACGGCGGAACGAGGAAGTCCGGTGCGAATCCGGCGCGGTCCCGCCACTGTGATCGGCGAGCGGACCCCGAACACGCCACCGCCCCTTTCGGGGCGGGAAGGCCGGGGCGAGCGACGACCCGAGAGCCAGGAGACTCACGCGGTCGCCTCCTCACGGTAACTGGGGCGGATCTCCCCAGAGAGGAGAGGCTGGCATGGCCGTTGGACTCCCGGTGGTCCGGGACCGCGGCGGACGGCGGGCGCGCTCGGCGCTCGGGTCCGCCCTCGCACTCGTGCTCCTGCTGTCGGGCTGCGGCGCGTCCGGCCGCGCCGCGGACGGACGGGACGGCGCCGCGCCGCCCGGCTTCCCGGTGACGGTCGAGAACTGCGGCGTCACGACCACCTACGAGCGGCCCCCGCGCCGCGCGGTGTCGCTGAACCAGCACGCGACCGAGGTGATGCTCGCGCTCGGCCTCGAACGGTCGATGGTCGGGACCGCGTTCCCGGACGACGCCGTCCCGCCGGAGTTCGAGCGGGCCTACGGCGGGATCGAGGTGCTGGCCGACGAGTACCCGTCGTTCGAGGTGCTGCTGGCCGCCGAACCCGACTTCGTGTACGGCGGCTGGGCCAGCGCGTTCGCCGAGCAGGACGGGCGGAGCCGCGCGGCCCTCCGCGAGGCCGGCATCGACACGCACCTCAACATCGAGGAGTGCCCCGGCGGCCCGGTGACGATGGCGACGGTCGAGGAGGAGGTCCGCACCGTCGCGAAGATCTTCGGGGTGTCCGCGCGCGCCGAGGAGCGGATCGCGTCCATGCGCGCCGTCCTGGAGCGGACCGCCGCCGCCCTCGCGGGCGCCGACCCGCTGACGGTCGCCGTGTACGACAGCGGCGACCGGACCGTGTTCACCTCGGGCGGCGCCGGGATCGGCAGCGAAATCATCCGGCTCGCGGGCGGCAAAAACCTGTTCGCCGACCTCGACGACGCGTACGGGGACGTCTCGTTCGAGCAGTTCGCCGAACGCGCGCCCGAGGTCGTCCTCATCTACGACTACGGCGACCGGCCCGTCGAGGACAAGAAGAAGTTCCTGCTGGAGCACCCGGCGCTGCGGGACGTGCCCGCGATCCGCGACGAGCGGTTCGCGGTGCTGCCGCTGTCGTCGACGGTCACCGGCGTGCGGGCGGCGGGCGCGGTGGAGGCGCTCGCCCGCCAGCTGCACCCGGACCGCTTCGCGTGACCGCGACCGCGGGGCGGGTCGCGCTCCCCCGCGTGCGCGCCCCGTACCCGCTCGTCCTGGTCCTGCTCGGGGCGCTGCTGCTCGGGACCGCGACGGCCGCGATCGCCGTCGGGTCCGTCGGCATCCCGCCCGACCAGGTGTGGGGCATCCTGCTGCACCGGCTGCACCTCGCACCGGCCGCGGACTGGACGCCCGCCCGCGAGACGATCGTGCTCGACGTGCGCCTCCCGCGCGTCCTGCTGTGCGGGGTCGTCGGCGCGGGCCTGTCGGTGTGCGGCATGGCGCTGCAGGCGATCGTCCGGAACCCGCTCGCCGATCCGATGCTGCTCGGGGTGTCGTCCGGCGCGTCGGTCGGGGCGGTGCTGGTCGTGGTGTTCCACGTGTCGTGGTTCGGGATGTTCTCGCTGCCGCTGGCCGCGTTCGGCGGCGCCCTCCTCGCGCTCGTCCTGGTGTACGCGCTCGCCCGCTCGGGCGGCCGGATGACGACGGTGCGGCTCGTCCTCGCGGGCGTCGCGACGGCGGAGGTGCTGTCGGCGGTCGCGAGCTACCTGGTCATCACCTCGGACGACCCGCACGGCGCGGAGTCGGCGCTGCGCTGGATGCTCGGCGGCCTCGGCGGCACCACCTGGGCGGTGCTGTGGATCCCGGCGGCGGCGGTCCTGGCCGGGACCGCGGTCCTGCTCGGGCTGTCCCGCCCGCTGAACCTGCTGCTGGCCGGGGAGGAGGCCGCGACGGCGCTCGGGATGGACGTGCACCGCTTCCGCGCCGCGCTGTTCGTGCTGGTCGCGCTGATGACCGGGACGATCGTCGCGGTGAGCGGCGCCATCGGGTTCGTCGGGCTGATCATGCCGCACGCCGTGCGGCTGCTGGTCGGCGCCGACCACCGCCGCGCGCTCCCGGTCGTCGCGCTGCTCGGCGCGTCCTTCCTGACCGCCGCGGACCTCGCCGCGCGGACCCTGATCAGCCCGGAGGAGATCCCCGTGGGCATCCTCACCGCCCTGGTCGGCGGCCCGGTGTTCCTGTACCTGATGCGGCGGAAGGCGGCCCGGTGACCCCGCGGACCGGACCCGGGACGCTCGAGGCGGAGGCGGTGTCGGTCGTGCTCGGCGGCCGGACGCTCGTCGACCGCGTGTCGCTGGTCGCGGCGCCGTCCCAGGTCATCGGGCTCGTCGGGCCGAACGGGGCGGGCAAGTCGACGCTGCTGCGCACGTTCTACCGGGCGCTGCGCCCGGCGTCCGGGCGCGTCCTGCTGGACGGCGGCGACGTGCGCCGGATGCCCGGGCGGCTCCTCGCGCGGCGGCTCGCCGCCGTCCTGCAGGAGGCCCCGGGGGACTTCGAGCTGACCGCGTACGACGTCGTCGCGATGGGCCGCACCCCGCACAAGCGCGCGTTCCAGGGCGACGACGACGCCGACCGCGCGATCATCTTCGGGGCGCTGGCCGAGCTGGAGGCCGCGGACCTGGCGGACGCGCCGTTCGACCGGCTGTCGGGCGGCGAGAAGCAGCGCGTCCTCATCGCCCGCGCGCTCGCCCAGCGCACCGGCACCCTGGTGCTGGACGAGCCGACCAACCACCTCGACCTGCGGCACCAGATCGACGCGCTCCGGCTCGTCCGCCGCCTCGGCGTCACGGCCGTCATCGCGCTGCACGACCTGAACCTCGCGGCGGCGTACTGCGACCGCGTGCACGTGCTGGACGGCGGCCGCACGGTCGCCGCCGGGACGCCCGCCGAGGTGCTCACCGCGGACCTGCTCGCCGCCGTGTACCGCGTCGACGCCGAGGTCACCGCGCATCCCCGCACGGGCGTCCCGCAGATCACCGTCCTACCGGAGTGAGCCGCCCCACCCGTTCACCGCGCGGCCGGCTCCGCCCCCGCGCCGGGCTCCAGCCCCGCGCCGCGGCCCGCGCCGCGGCCCGCGGGCGGCCGGTTCGGCCGGACGGCCCGGTGGACCAGGTCGGCGACGTTGTAGCCGACGATGCCTGCGATGTCGGCCAGCCCGGGAGTGCCGATGATCGCGTTGGCCTCACCGGCGGTGAGGCTGCGGTGCCAGCGGGTGTCCGCCTTGGGCTTCTCGTTGTTCCAGTAGGGGCGCGCCTTCTCCACGAACAGCTCCGCCTCGGCGCGCGCGGGCCCGTCGAGCCGTCCGATGTGCTCCTCGAGCTGCTCCTTGCCGACGTAGGGCACGAAGGAGCTCCAGTTGCCGCCGGCGTCGTGGATGCGGCCGGTGTCCGCCTTGTCCCGCAGCGGCAGGTGCAGGAAGGCGGCCAGCCGGTCGAGGTGCCGTTCCGGGCGCGCCATGTAGCCCTCGTAGCGCACCACCATGTGCGGGAGCCCGTGCGTGTTCACCGTCCGGAGCGCGTCGACGTAGGTGTTCCGCCAGATGTTCGCGCCCTGCCACAGCGGCTCGCCCGTCCGGTTGCGGTGGCTGATCGCGAAGGCGATCGGGTTGCGCGCGGTCAGGATGACGCTGAGCGGGGTCCGGTTCGCCGGGTCGGCCTGCTTCTGCTCGACGGCCCGGCGGAGCCAGGCGACGTACTTGCTCCCGTCGAGGATCGCCGCGGCGCCCAGCGACCGCGCGAGCTCCCCGTGCATGCCGAGGATGTCGTCGTACGACACGCGCTCGCGGAGCGCGTCGGTGAAGTGTCGGCACTCCCGGCCGAGCAGGGAGCACGGGCCGCAGACCATCCCGGCGTCCTTGTGGCTGAACCCGGGGACCTGGGTGAAGTTGTTCAGCTCGCCCACGTAGTGGGCCTTCTTGATCCGGGTCGTCATGTCGCGGCCGATCAGCGTCGACCCCGAGAACAGGGTGCCGAGGACGAAGACCGACGCCGGCGGCCGGTCCGGCGCCTTGGGCAGCCGCGATCGGAGGTTCACGAGCCTTCCGGGCACGGCCGAAGCCTCTTCCGTCTGAGAGTTCACGTTCACGCCCCCGGTCACGACGAGTGGAATCCATGCACCCTCTTACCCCGGTCTGTCCTGGTCGACGGCTCCGTGGCACAAGGAGGACACCCCGCACATTGTGCCGGTAGCGGGCCCGGAACGCGCGGGCCCGGGCCCGCGATCCGTTGTTCAGGTGGTGATCATGCGGGGGTCACCCCGTGCACGGGCGGGCGCTGCGGCCGGCGGCGAGGGTGGGGCCGCCCCGGCGCGGCGCCGCGGCGGAAGGAAGAGCGTTCATGAGGATGTGGCGGAGGGCCGCGGCGGTGTGCGCCGCGGTGTGCGCGGCGGCCGTGCCGGCGGTCGGGGTCGCGGTGCCGGCGGAGGCCGGGGAACGGCGCGGGACGCGGTTCGACCTGCAGGCGCACCGGGGCGGGCTCGGGCTCGTGGCGGAGAGCACGACGGCGGCGTTCGCGAACGCGCTGGAGCTCGGCGTGAGCACGCTGGAGCTGGACGTGCAGATCACCGCGGACCGGCGCGCGGTCGTCACCCACGACCGGCAGGTCAGCGCGAAGAAGTGCCGGGACACCCGGCCCGCGTTCCCCGGCGACCCCGAGTATCCGTACGTCGGGAAGTACGTCAAGGACCTGACGCTGCGGCAGGTGCGGACCCTGGACTGCGGGTCGCTGACCCTGCCGGAGCATCCGGGGCAGCGGCCCGTGCCGGGGGCGCGGATGCCGCTGCTCGGCGAGGTGTTCGACCTCGTGCACCGGTACCGGGCCTACGGCGTGAAGCTCAACGTCGAGACGAAGGTCGAGGCCGGGGCGCCGCACGAGACGGCGCCGCGCGAGCAGTTCGTCCGGATCACGGCGCACGAGGTGCGCAAGGCGCGGATGCTGCGGCAGGTGACGATCCAGAGCTTCGACTGGGGCGCGCTGATGCGGATGCGGGAGGTGGAGCCGCGGCTGGAGCTGGTGGCGCTCACCAACCGCGACTTCCTGCAGACCGGGCGGCCCGGGCGGTCGCCGTGGCTGGGCGGCATCGACATCGACGACTTCGGCGGCGACCCGCTGGCGGCCGTCCGGTCGTTCGGGGCGTCCGCGTTCTCGCCGGTGCACGGCTTCCCGCAGAACGGGAAGGTCACCGACCCCGGCTACCGGCCCTACGTCACCCGGGACATGGTGCGGCGGGCGCACCGGCTGGGGCTGAAGGTGGTGCCCTGGACGGTCAACGACCCGGCCACGATGAACGCGCTGATGGACGACGGCGTGGACGGCCTCATCACCGACCGGCCCGACCTGCTCCGCGCGGTGATGGACGGGCGCGGGCTGCGGCTGCCGAAGCGGTACGAGGCGCGGAAGCCGCACCCCCGGGAGCGCGTCCGCGCCGGGTGACTCCGGACACGTCCGGGACGCGGAGGCCGGACCGCCCCACGGGGGCGGTCCGGCTCTCTTCGTGCGGGGACGCGGGCCGCGGGGGCGGAGGGGGGTGCCCGGCCGGTCGGCGCGGCCGGGTATTTTAACTGCTGACCGCGCCCCGGCCGCATCATTCGTTGTCTTGAACCGTTCGCATTTATGAAGTTAGGTTGACGCCATGACCGCATCCCAGCCCCCGAACGCCGCCCAGGAGCTGCGCGGTGCCGGCCTGCGGGTGACGGCCGCGCGCGTCGCGCTGCTCGAGACCGTCCGGGCCGGCGACCACCTCGGCGTCGAGGCGATCGCGTCCGGGATCCGCGACCGCGTGGGCCACATCAGCCTCCAGGCGGTGTACGAGGCGCTGCACGCGCTCACCGCGGCCGGTCTCGTGCGCCGCATCGAGCCCGCCGGGAGCCCGGCGCGGTTCGAGGGGCGCGTCGGCGACAACCACCACCACCTCGTGTGCCGGCAGTGCGGCGCCGTCAAGGACGTCGACTGCGCGGTCGGGCACCCGCCGTGCCTCGACCCGGTCGACGACTCCGGGTACCTGGTCGACGAGGCGGACGTGACGTTCTGGGGCCTGTGCCCCCGGTGCCGGGCCGCCTGACGGCGGCGCCGGGCGCCCGGCGGCCGGGCCGGCCCGTGCGGGCCGGCCCGGAACGGTCGGTCAGGCGAGCGCGGCGAGGTCGTACCGGTCGAGGTTCATGACCTTGTCCCACGCGGCGACGAAGTCGGCGACGAACTTCTCCTTCGCGTCGTCGCTCGCGTAGACCTCCGCGACCGCGCGGAGCTCGGCGTTCGCGCCGAACACGAGGTCGGCGCGGCTGCCCGTCCACCGGACGTTCCCGGAGGCGTCGCGGCCCTCGAAGGTCTCGGAGTTCTCGTCCACCGGCTTCCACACCGTGCCCATGTCGAGCAGGTTCACGAAGAAGTCGTTGGTCAGCGTCCCGGGGGTGTCGGTGAGGACGCCCAGGGACGACTGCCCGTGGTTCACGCCGAGGACGCGCAGGCCGCCGACGAGGACGGTCATCTCGGGCGCGCTCAGGGTGAGCAGGTTCGCCCGGTCGACCAGCAGGAACTCGCCCGGGAGCTGGTGCCCCTTCTTCAGGAAGTTGCGGAACCCGTCGTGCATGGGCTCCATCACCTCGAACGACTCCACGTCGGTCTGCTCCTGCGACGCGTCGGTGCGGCCCGGGGTGAACGGCACCTCGATGTCGTGGCCGGCGTCCTTCGCGGCCTTCTCGACGGCCGCGCACCCGCCGAGCACGATGAGGTCGGCCAGCGAGATCCGCTTGCCGCCCGTCTGCTCGGCGTTGAACGCCTCCTGAACCTGCTCCAGGGTGCGCAGCGCCGTCGCGAGCCGGTCGGGGTCGTTGACCTCCCAGTTCCGCTGCGGCTCCAGCCGGATGCGGGCGCCGTTGGCGCCGCCCCGCTTGTCGGTGCCGCGGAACGACGCGGCCGCCGCCCACGCGGTGGCGGCCAGCTGGGACACCGACAGGCCCGAGTCGAGCAGCCGCGCCTTGAGGGCGGCGACGTCCTCGGGGCCGACGAGCTCGTGGTCCACCGCCGGGACCGGGTCCTGCCAGACGAGCTCCTCGGTCGGGACCTCGGGGCCGAGGTAGCGGACGACCGGCCCCATGTCGCGGTGCGTCAGCTTGAACCAGGCGCGGGCGAAGGCGTCCGCGAACGCGTCCGGGTCGTCCTTGAAGCGGCGCGAGATCGGCTCGTAGATCGGGTCGAAGCGCAGCGACAGGTCGGTCGTCAGCATCATCGGCTGGCGGTTCAGCGTGCCGTCCTCGGGGTCGGGCACGGTGTCGGCGCCCGCGCCGTCCTTCGGCCGCCACTGGTGCGCGCCCGCCGGGCTCTTCGTCAGCTCCCACTCGTAGCCGAAGAGGACGTCCCAGAAGGTGTTGTCCCACGTGGTCGGGGTGGGCGTCCAGGTGACTTCGAGGCCGCTGGTGTGGGAGTCGCGGCCCTTGCCGGAGCCGTGGGTGCTCTTCCAGCCGAGGCCCATGTCCTCCAGCGGGGCGCTCTCCGGCTCGGGGCCGATGTGCTCGTCGCCGGGGGCCGCGCCGTGCGTCTTGCCGAAGGTGTGGCCGCCCGCGATCAGCGCGACGGTCTCCTCGTCGTTCATCCCCATGCGGCCGAAGGTCTCGCGGATGTCGCGGGCCGCGGCCACCGGGTCGGGGTTGCCGTTCGGGCCCTCGGGGTTGACGTAGATGAGGCCCATCTGCACCGCGGCGAGGGGCTTCTCCAGGTCGCGGTCGCCGCTGTAGCGCTCGTCGTCCAGCCAGGCGGTCTCGGGGCCCCAGAAGACGTCCTCCTCGGCCTCCCAGGCGTCCTCGCGGCCGCCGCCGAAGCCGTACGTCTTCAGGCCCATCGTCTCGAGGGCGACGTTGCCGGCCAGGATCATCAGGTCGGCCCAGGAGATCTTGCGGCCGTACTTCTGCTTGACCGGCCACAGGACGCGGCGGGCCTTGTCCAGGCTCGCGTTGTCCGGCCAGCTGTTCAGCGGCGCGAACCGCTGCTGGCCCGCGCCGGCGCCGCCGCGGCCGTCGCTGACCCGGTAGGTGCCGGCGCTGTGCCACGCCATCCGGATGATCAGCGGGCCGTAGTGCCCGAAGTCGGCCGGCCACCAGTCCTGCGAGTCGGTGAGGACGCGCGCGATGTCCTCCTTCACCGCGGGCAGGTCGAGGCTGTTGAACGCCTCGGCGTAGTTGAAGTCCTCGCCCAGCGGGTTCGCCACGGCGGGGTTCTTGGCGAGCATCTTCAGGTTGAGCCGGTCCGGCCACCAGCCGCGGTTGCCGCCGCCCTGCGTCGGGTGCGGGGCGCGGTCGTGCGCGACGGGGCAGCCGCCCTCGCTCGTCGTGCCGGTGTCGTGAACGTTGTCGGCCATGTCATTCCTTCCGGTGCTGAGGCGGGGTGGCGATCAGGAACTCTCGGCGGTGGAGCAGTCGGGACACAGCCCCCAGTAGACGACCTCGACCTCGTGGACCGCGTAGCCGCGATCGTCCGAGGCGGTCAGGCACGGCGCCTCGCCGACGGCGCAGTCGACGTCGGCGATCGCGCCGCAGGCCCGGCACACGAGGTGGTGGTGGTTGTCCCCGACCCGCAACTCGTAGCGCGCCACGGACCCGGACGGCTGGATGCGCCGGACGAGCCCCGCGGCGGTCAGCGTGTGCAACGAGTCGTACACGGCCTGGTGGGAGACCTTGGGGAGGCGGCTGCGCACGGCGCCGATGAGCGTGTCCGTGTCCGCGTGCGGGTGCGCCTGCACCGCGCTCAGCACGGCCGTCCGGGGACGGGTCACGCGCAGAGCGGCCCCGCGCAGCATCCGCTGGAAGTCCAAGGCCGTCGCCACGTCGGAAAGACTGTCCCAGTTTCTTGAACGAGTCAAGAGTAGGAATCAATAAGGAGGAAAACGGCGGTCTCCACCCGTCTGACATGCCTGGACGTCCGGCGCGCGGCCCGGCCCGGCGGGTGCGGTCAGCCGTCGCGGAGGCCGAACAGGACGGTGAGGACGTCCTCGATGATCTCCGGGTGGTCGTCCTGGCCGCGGTCGAGGAGCCACTGCTGCTGCATGCCGTCCAGGAGCGCCAGCAGCGCCGTCGCGGCCGCGCGCGGGGTGAGCCCGCTCGGCAGCCGCTCGCCCCACCGCTCGGTGAAGCTCCGCACCATCCGCTCGCGCACCGTCGCGTAGTGGTCGCGGAAGTACTCCTGCGCCGGATGCCCGTCGGTGACGCTCTCGGCCATGAGGACGCTGTAGACCCGCGCCAGCCCGGGGTGCGCGTGGTCGTGCGCGACGACCTCGGCCATCTGGCCGGGCCAGTCCGCGCCGGCGTGCTCGGCGAGCAGGTGCTCGCGGTTGAGCTCCTCGCGGCGCCGCAGGATCTCGACCAGCAGCCGCTTCTTGCTCGGGAAGTAGTGCAGGACGCCCTGCCGGGTCAGGCCGACCTCGGCCGCGATCGCGTCGAGGGACGTCCCGCGGTAGCCGCGCGCGGCGAACATCCCGAGCGCGGCGGCCACGATCTCCTCGCGCCTGCTCCTCGTCATGCGGTCTCCACGGAACGACCGTATCGGCCCATGCCCGCACATCGCCCCCTATACCTACCTACAGGTAAGTAGGTACGCTGCGCGGCATGAGCGAAACCGCGATCATCACCGGGGCGGCGGGCGGCATCGGGGCGGCGACGGCCCGGCGGCTCGCGTCGTCCGGCGTCCGCTGCGTGCTCGTCGACCGCGACCCGCAGGTGACGGACGTCGCCGCGCCCATCGGCGGCACCGCCCTGGTGGGCGACCTGACCGACCCCGACCTGTCGGTGCGGGCCGCCGCCGAGGCGGGCGACGGCCTGGCGCTGGTCGTCCTCAACGCCGGGACGAACTCGCCCGACAAGGACCCGGCCGCGCTCGACCTCGACCGGTACCGCGCCGTCGTCGGCGTGAACCAGCACTCGGTCACCTACGGGCTGCGGGCCGCGCTGCCGGCGCTGCGGCGCCGCGGCGGCGGCTCGATCGTGGTCACCGCGTCGCTCGCCGCGCTGCACGGCGTCGAGCAGGACCCGATCTACACGATGACCAAGCACGCGGTCATCGGCCTGGTGCGCGCCCTGTCCGGCCCGCTGGCGCGGGAGGGGATCAGGCTCTCCGCCGTCTGCCCCGGCCTCGTCGACACCCCGCTCACCGCGGGCGCGCGCGACCGCTTCCGGGCCGCGGGCGTCCCGATGCTCACCGCCGACGAGGTCGCCGCCGCGATCGTGGACACGCTCCGCGACGGCGAGCCCGGCACCGAACTCGTCGTCCGCCCGGGCCGGGCACCCGCGCGTTACTCCCCGGCCCCGCTCCCCTAACGTCCGCGCACCGCCGGTTCACCGCGGGTTGGTAGGTTGCGGCGTCCGGCCGTGCGGGACGTTCGCCGGGGAGGGTCCACGACGTGAGCGGAGCACCGGACGAGCTGCGGCGCGGGCTCGGGACGTTCGACGCCGTCGTCGTCGGGCTCGGCGCGATGATCGGCGCGGGGATCTTCGCGGCGCTCGCCCCGGCGGCCCGCGCCGCGGGGTCCGGGCTGCTGCTCGGGCTCGCGCTGGCCGGGGCCGTCGCCTACTGCAACGCGACGTCGTCGGCGCGGCTGGCCGCACGGTACCCGGCGTCCGGCGGCGCCTACGTCTACGGCCGCGAACGGCTCGGCGACTTCTGGGGCCACCTCGCCGGCTGGGCCTTCGTGGTCGGCAAGACCGCGTCGTGCGCGGCGATGGCCCTCACCGCCGGCGGCTACGTCTGGCCGGAGCACGCCCACGCGGCGGCCGTCGCCGCCGTGGTCGCGCTGACGGCGGTGAACTACGCGGGGGTGCGCAAGTCCGCGCTGCTCACCCGCGTGATCGTCGCCGTGGTCCTGGCCGTGCTGGCCGCCGTGGTCGCGGCCGTCCTCGCCTCCGGCGCGGCGGACGCCGCCCGGCTCGCCCCCGGCGCGGGCGCCGCCCCGGGCGGGGTGCTCCAGGCGGCCGGGCTGCTGTTCTTCGCGTTCGCCGGGTACGCGCGCATCGCCACCCTCGGCGAGGAGGTCCGCGACCCGGCCCGCACCATCCCGCGCGCGGTCCCGATCGCGCTCGGGATCGTCCTCGCCGTGTACGCGGCGGTCGCGGCGGCGGCCCTGGCCGTGCTCGACGGCGACGGCCTCGCGCGGACGGCCGCGCCGCTGGCGGCGGCCGCCGACGCCGCCGGGGCCCCCGGCCTGGCGCCGGTCGTCCGGGCGGGCGCCGCCGCCGCCGCGCTGGGCGCGCTGCTCGCGCTCGTCCTCGGCGTCTCGCGGACCGTGCTGGCGATGGCCCGCGACCGCCACCTGCCGCACGCGCTCGCCGCCGTCCACCCCCGCTTCGGCGTCCCGCACCGGGCCGAGCTCGCGGTCGGCGCCGTCGTCGCGGCGGCCGCCGCGACCGCCGACCTCCGCGACGTCATCGGGTTCTCGTCGTTCGGGGTGCTGGCGTACTACGCGGTCGCGAACGCCTCGGCGTGGACGCTCGCACCGGACGAGGGCCGGCCGCCGCGCGCCGTCCCGCTGCTGGGCCTCGCGGGCTGCCTCGCGCTGGCGTTCGCGCTGCCGCGCGCGTCCGTCGCGGCCGGCGCGGCCGTCCTCGCCGCGGGCGCCGCCTGGTACGCGATCCGGCGTTTCACGACGTCACACGGCTAATCTTCACAAAGCCGCTATGGCGGGATACGTTCCCAACGTTAACGTCAGTCTCATAGAGCGCGGTGGTGCAATGGAGTCGTTGGAGACCTTCCTGGCCGATGTCAGCAGCTTCGTCTGGGGCCCGTGGTTGCTCATCCCCCTGCTGCTGCTGACCGGTCTCTATCTCACGATCTTGCTGCGCGGTCTGCAGTTCCGGCACTTCAAGCTCGCCTTCTGGCTGGCGTTCTTCAAACGCAGCGACGGCGAGGACACCGAGGGCGACATCGCGCACTACCAGGCGCTGACCACGGCGCTGGCGGCCACCGTCGGCGTCGGCAACATCGCCGGTGTCGCGACCGCGATCGCGCTGGGCGGGCCGGGCGCGGTCTTCTGGATGTGGTGCACCGGCCTCGTCGGGATGGCGACCAAGTACAGCGAGGCGTTCCTCGGGGTGCGGTTCCGGCGCAAGGACGCCGCCGGGGAGCAGAGCGGCGGCCCGATGCACTACCTCCGCGAGGGCATCCAGGGCCGCCTCGGCTGGTTCCTGGGCGGGTTCTTCGCCATCGCGGGCGCCATCGCCGCGTTCGGCATCGGCAACATGGTCCAGGCCAACACGGTCTCCAGCAACGTCGAGGCCGAGTGGGGCGTGCACACCTGGGTCACCGGGCTGCTGCTCACCGGCCTGGCCGCCGTGGTGATCGTCGGCGGCATCAAGAGCATCGGCCGGATCACCGCCGCGTTCGTGCCGATCATGATCGTCCTGTACGTCGTGGGCGCGCTGGGCGTCCTCGCGTTCAACCTCGGCGAGCTGCCGGGCGCGCTCGGCCTCATCATCACCGACGCCTTCTCGGGCACCGCCGCCACCGGCGGGTTCGTCGGCGCGGGCGTCGCCGCCGCCATCCAGTACGGTGTCGCGCGCGGCATCTTCTCCAACGAGTCCGGGCTGGGCACCGGCGGCATCGCCGCGGCGGCCGCCAAGACGACGCACCCGGTGCGGCAGGCGCTCGTGTCGATGACCCAGACCTTCATCGACACCCTCGTCGTCGTCAGCTTCACCGCACTGACGATCATCGTGACGGACTCCTGGAAGACCGGCGGCGAGGCCGACGCGGCCACGTTCACCGCCCGCGCCTTCGACGAGGGCCTGCCGGGCGACTGGGGCAGCGTCATCGTCACGCTCGGCGTGCTGTTCTTCGCCTCGTCCACCATCCTCGGCTGGTCGTACTACGGCGAGCGCTGCATGGAGTACCTGTTCGGCCGGAAGGCCGTGCTGCCCTACCGGCTGGTCTTCATCGCGATGGTCTACGTGGGCTCGGTGTCCACGATCACCGTGGTGTGGAACTTCTCCGACCTGATGAACGGCCTGATGGCGCTGCCGAACCTCGTGGGCCTGCTCATCCTGAGCCCGCTCGTCTGGCGGGAGACTCGCGCCTACTTCAAGTCGGGACCGCAGCAGGAGCCGTCCGAGGCGGTCAAGACCTGACGAGCCGCGCACCGACATCCGCTCGGCCCCGGGACGACCGTCCCGGGGCCGTCGTCGTCCCGGGGGCGACCTACCTGAAACATGTTCTTGCGAAAGGTCGCACCGTGCCATTTGCGGCAATGACGGCGATCGGCGGATAAGCGGAGTCGTCACACCGACCATTTCCGCAATGGACGCCACATCTTTCACGGCAGCCCCAACCAGTGACACTGACATAGCTGCCAAAAGAAGTCGGGGATGTAGTCACCTTTCGGGCGTTGACCGCTCAACGACCCTTGCCTATGGTGTCAATAGAACGCGTTCTAGTAAGACGGTCGGAAGATCGGCGTCGACGGCGACGGCGTCCTCCGGCCGGCCGTCCCCGGTTCGCACCTTCCCCGATCCGCCGGCCACGGGCGGGCGAGGCCGGACCGCGGACTCCCACCCCACCCCTCGGGTGCAGGCGCGACGCCCACATCCCCGAAATGAGGACCCCCCTTGTCCCGCATCAGCAAGAAGGCCGCGTTCCTCTCCACGACCGCCGCGGCCGCCCTGACCGTCGCCATGACCGCCACCCCCGCGCTGGCCTGGCCGGCCGGCAGCTTCACCGCCACCCTCGACGGTGACATGGTGATCGACGCGGGCATCCCCGCCACGTGCACCGACTCGACCCTCACCGGCAGCGTCGCGGCGGACGGCACGCTCACCGTCACCGGCGCCTCCGTGAGCGGCTGCGGCGTCACCGTCACCCCCGTCGGCCTGCCCTGGAGCGGCAGCCTCAGCGGCGGCGTCGCGTCCTTCGACGGCTTCCAGATGAGCGCCATCGGCTGCACCTTCGGCGGCGACATCACCGGCTCCTACTCCGGCGGCGAGACCTTCCCGGTCACCGCGGCGTTCACCGAGCAGACCGTCCAGCGGACGAGCGGCTGGCTGTGCCCGTCGTCCGCCACGATCACCGCCTCGTACACCTTCGCCCAGTCCTGATCCCCGGGACCGCAGGGTCCCCCTTCGCCACGGCCCCGGCGGGCGCCCGCCGGGGCCTATGGGCGCGAGGACGGACGGCGCCGCCGCCCCGCCGCGTGATCACCCGGCCGGCGACGCCCCCGGCGTCGGCACGACGGCCTCGCCGCCCTGCTGCCGCCCGTCCGGGTCCGTCATCGTCTCCTGCGCGGCCCCGATCGACGTCACCTCGGTGACCCGCCACGTCCCGTCCTTGCGGACCAGCCGCATGTCCAGGTGCGAGCCCAGCACCCGCCGGGTGCCCGCCGAACTGCGCACCTCCGAGTCCATCACCACGATCGCGCGCGCCGTGGACTCGTCGACGTCCCCCAGGTACACGGCCCGCACGGTCGCCGACGCGTCCGCCTTGAGCTTCGTGATCACGCCCTCCAGCCCGCCGGTGAACGCCACGTCGTACGTCTTCGCGAAGTCCTCCGACGCGAGCGAGAGCACCCGGTTCCGGGCGTCCTGCAAGTGCTCGTGGTCGTAGCTGAGCAGCGCCTGCCCGAACTCCCCGGCCTGCCGCTCCACCGCCTGCCGCGCCGCCTCCTCCTGCGCGGCCCGGTCCGCCCGGTACCACTGGAGCCCCGCCGTCGCGACCGCCGCGACCAGCAGGAGCCCGACCCCCGCACGCCCCCACGCCCCCCGGACGCCCCACTTCCGCCCGCCCTTGGCAGCAGCACCACCGCCCGCCTTGCCGACCTCGCCCAGGCCCTCCGACTCCGACTCCGAGTCCTTGGCGTCCGAATCCTTGGCGTCCGAATCCTTGGCGTCCCCGGCCCTGGGCTCTCCGCCCGTCGTGACCGTGTCGGAGGCGTCCGCGTTCGGGGCGGCGTCGGGCTTCGCGGGTTTGGTGGTCTCGGCGGTCGCGGGGGTTTCCGCGGGGTCGTTCGCAGCGGGGTCGCGGTCCGCCTCGGCGGGCTCGACGTCGTCCGACATCGGTGCCTCCCTCTCGGTCATTTCTGCTTGCGGATCCGCACGGCCCGCAGGGTGCGGGCGGCGACGGCGGCCAGGACGAGCGCGGCGGCCAGCGGCGGCCACAGCGGGAATCCGCCGCCGTCCGAGGACGGCTCGTCCCGCGCGTGCACGGGGCGCGCCGACATCGCGGGGTCGGCGCCGGGCGTGGAGCGGGCGCCGGGCGCGGTGCGCGCGGAGCCGTCGCGTTCGCCGGCGTCGCCGGAGTCGCCGGACTGGGCGGCGGGCGG
This sequence comes from Actinomadura rifamycini DSM 43936, assembly GCF_000425065.1. GTDB lineage: Bacteria > Actinomycetota > Actinomycetes > Streptosporangiales > Streptosporangiaceae > Spirillospora > Spirillospora rifamycini. The sequence continues at coordinate 67,240 of NZ_AULB01000023.1, read as the reverse complement.
GGCGCACAGGGTGAGGTCGGGCGCCCGGGGCTTGGGCCGCGGGTCGGCGTACTCGGTGGGGGCCTCGTGGCCGGCGACGGTGATGACCGGGGCCACGCGGAGGTACGGGCCGGTGGCGTCGCGGGCGGTGATGTCGGTGACCAGGGCCTTCAGGGTCGGGACCATCTCGACGACGTGCCGGATCTTCGCGGAGTTCTGCGCGGTGAGGAGGGGTTCGGACGGGGTGGCGGCGGCGGTCAGCAGGCAGCCGAGGCCGGGGCGCGACCTGCGCAGCAGCTCGTTGACCTGGGCGAGGGCGCCGGGGCCCTCGTCGAGGGCGGTCTCCAGGTGCGCGCGGTTCTGCCGGAGCGTGGCGGTGACGGTCGCGAGGTCGTTGACGCCCGAGGCGATCGCGCCGCGGCGGCTCGCGAGGGTCGAGGTGAGGCGGGTGAGTTCGACCGCGAGGGCGTCGAGGGTGCCGGCGTCGGCGGCGAGGGTCTCGGTGAGCTGGTGGGTGTCGCCGATGATCGCGTTGATGGAGCCGCCGCGGCCCTCCAGGCCGGCGGCGGCCTCGTGGACGAGCGTCTGCGCGTCGCGGGGGTCGACGGCCTTGAGCGTCTCGCCGAGCCCGTGGAAGAGCTGCTGGTAGTCGACGGTCGACTCGGTGCGGGCCACCGGGATCCGGTCGCCGTCCCGCAGGTCCCGGCCGGCGGGACGGGCCGGGGGCGTGAGCTCGATGTACGGTTCGCCGATCGCGGACTTGCGCAGGACGCGCGCGCCGGCGCCCGCGGGGACGTCCGCCCCGCGGTCGAGGTCGAGGCGGACGTCGACGTGGCCGTCGCGGAGTTCGACGGCGCCGACGGTGCCGACGTGGACGCCGAGGTGCGTGACCTCCTGGTCGGCGCGGAGGCCGGGGGACGTCGCGAACTCGACGGTGACGTGGTACGGGCGTTCGAGGGCGTCGATGCTGATGATGCTGCGGAGCGCCCAGACGGCGAGGACGACGCCGAGGACGGCGAAGAACACCAGGTTGACGACGATGCGGGGCTGTTTCACGGGCGGGGTCCCATCAGGTGCCACGGCTGCCGCGCCTGCGTCTTCGCGGCGGTTCCGGGGTGCGGCAGGAAGCCCTTGATCCACAGGAAGAGGAGCGCCTGCCCGCTGTGCGACACGGACGGGCCGTCGAGGAACGCCAGGACGGCGTTCGCGAGGGCCTTGAGGTCCTCGCCGCCCCGGACGGCGGCGGCGAGGAGGTCGTCGGCGCGCCGGAGCAGGGTCGCGAGGCGCTGGGCGTGCTCGCTCTGGACGTTCGCGTTGAACGACGTCCCGAGCTTCGTCAGTTCCTGAACGGCCCGCTTCACCTGCGCCCGGTCGTTCTGGAGGCGTTCGGTGGCGAGCCGGATGTTGCCGGGCAGGTCGTCGATGTCCTCGCCGCCGGCGCGGAGCGAGTGCCCGAGTTTCGCGAGGTCGTCCATGGCGCGGCCGAGTTCGGCGCTGGCGGCGGCGTAGGAGTCGGACACGCCGGCGGCCTTCTTGATGAGCGTGTTGAGGCGCTGCCCCTTGCCGCCGAGGGCGGTCGCGGTCTCGCGGTTGATGGTCGAGATCTCCTGGCCGCCGAGGGCGGCGAGGAGCGGGCCGAGGCGGGCGCTGATCTGCTCCAGGTCCGGCTGGACGGACGTCCGCCCGATGGACGCGCCGGACGCGAGGAACGGTCCGGCGCTCGCGCCCGGGGGCGGCTGCAGGCGCACGTAGTTCTCGCCGAGCAGGGACGTCTTCGCGATCGCCGCGGTGGTCCCGACGGGCACCCGGACGTCGTCCTTGAGCGACATCGTGACCTCGGCCCGGCGGCCGGCGAGTTCGACGCCGACGACGGTGCCGACGCGGATGTCGGAGATCTGGACGCTGTGCCCGACGACGAGGCTCTGCACGTCGTCGAACTCGGCGGTGAGGCGCATGTCGCCCTGCGGCGCGCCGATGGTCTGCAGGGTGCATCCGCAGGCGGTGAGGAGCAGGACGAGCGCCAGTGCGGCCCGTGTGATCATCGCGGCCCCTCCGTGCAGTTCGCGAGGGCGGGCTGCCCTTCGAGGCAGGGGACCGTGCCCCAGCCCATCGCGTCGAACAGGGGCTGGAGCCACGCGCGGAGGGTGCCGTGGACGACGACGCGGATCGTCGCGACGTGGTTCTGCCGGTCCCAGGCGTCGACGGCGACGTCGGCGAACGTGCCGAGGGCGTCGATCGCCTGGTTGAGGGAGCCCGCGTTCGACTTGAGGGTCAGCACGATGTTCGACAGGTCGGAGACGGTGCCGGGCAGCGTCTCCTTGTAGGCGGTGACGATGACGCGGCTCTCGCGGATCGCGGCGGCGAGGCCCTGGATGAACGCGGTGAGCCGGGCGCGCTCCTCGGTGAGCGACCGGGAGACGGAGGAGAACGAGTCGATGAGTTCGCCGAGGCGCTTGTCGCGGGCGTTGAGTTCGGTGGCGAGGGTGCGCAGGCCGTCGGCGAGGGAGACGATGCGCTCGTCCTGCGCGGCGAGGTTCTCGGTGAGGTCGGCGGTGCCGCGCAGGGCGTCGTTGACGTCGCCGCCGCGGCCGCGCAGGTCGTCGGCGCCGCGGCCGACGGCGTCGCCGAGCTGCTTCGGGTCGATGGACTTGTTGAGCCGGGCGAACGCGGCGAGCGCGTCGTCGATCTCGACGGGCAGCTTCGTGCGCTCCTGCGGGATCACCATGCCGGACGGCGCCTTGGGCGCGCCGGGCTGCCAGGGCGGGTGCAGGACGACGAAGCGTTCGCCGAGCGCGTTCGCGGACGCGATGGCGGCGCGGGTGTCGCGGCGGACGGGGACCGACGCGTCGACCTCCAGGTCGACGCGGACCCGGTTCTCCTCGGTGCGGATGCCGACGACGCTGCCGGCGTCGGCGCCCATGATGCGGACGCGGGACTGCTCGTAGAGGGAGGTCGTCTTGGCGAAGTAGACGGTGAGGCGGTAGGTGCCGTCGTCGGGGGCGAGGGTGCAGCCGCCGGTGGCGGCGGTCAGGGCGAGCGCGGCGGCGGCCGCGGCGAGTCGTCTCATCGCCGTCCTCCGGTTCCTTCGGGCGCCGATTTCGCCAGTTCGGCGAGGTCCTTCGGGGAGAGCGGGCCGATGCCGCTGGCGAGGACGTCCAGCCAGGGGCCGCGGCCGCCGGTGGCGGACAGCCCGCTGAGGGTGGGCCCGGCCCAGGCGAGCAGTTCGTTGAAGTCGCCGGTGGTGGGCCGCAGGGTGCCGAGGGTGCGCTGGAGGTCGGCCATGACGGTCTCGAGCTGCTTCTGCTGCTTGTCGATGAGCCGCGTGAGCGTCGCGACCGTCCGCCCGCCGCTGCCGAGGAACGCCGACAGCTCGGTCTTGCGGCGTTCCAGTTCGTCCAGCATGAGCCGCACGTTGCTGAGGAGGGCGGAGAGCTGCTTCTCCTTGGTGCGGGCGAGGTCGAGGACGCGGTCGCCGTTGGTCAGCAGCTTCTCGATCTGCGGTTCGGACTCGTTGACGGTCCGGGCGAGGTCGGCGAGGTTGGTGAGGGTGCGGCTGAGCCGGCCCCGGTCGTCCGCGGACACCCCGTTCAGCTCGCCGAGGATCCGGTCGATGGACTCGGTGTCGAGCCGGGTGATCGTCTCGGTCGAGCGGTTCAGGACGTCGTTGATGGTGGCGGGCGTGCCGGTGCGTTCGAGGGGGACGCGGCGCCGGCCGTCCGGCAGGTCGGCCAGGTGGGGGGTGGTGACCGGGCCGGACAGCCGCAGGTAGCGGCCGCCGAGGACGCTGGCGACCTCGACGTCCGCGCGGGTCGCGGGCCCGAGGTCGACCTCGGCGTCGACCTCCCAGGTGACGAGGACGCGGCCCTTGCCCCAGTCCGGTTCGACGGCGGTGACCTCGCCCGCGCGGATCCCGGCGACCCGCACCTCGTCGCCGGCCTTCAGCCCGCCGGTCTCGGCGAACACCCCGGTGACGGTGTAGCGGTTGAGGAGCAGGCCCTCGGTGCCGATCAGGTAGACGGCGACGACGAGCGCGAGCAGGGTGCCGGACGACACGAGCCCGACGGTGATCCGGTTGCGGTCGCGGAGCGATCCGAGCGGCATCAGGCGCCTCCCACCAGCAGGGTGCGCAGCGCCCCCGCCGAGTCGATGCGGACCCGTCCGGTCGTCGCCGCCGGCTGCGTGCCCCCGGACGTCCCGGACGTCCCGGACGCCCCGGCCGTCCCGGGCTCGCGGGCGCCCGGCAGCCGCGTCGGGTACGGGCAGGGCGGCGCGGCGAGGCTGAGGCAGGGGATGGCGGCCTCCATGTAGGTGCCGTTGTCGGTGGCCGCGAAGATGTGCCGCAGCTTGGGCGACGCCGACTCCATCACCTGCGCGAGGGTCCCGACGTTGCGCCGGACGCCGCCGGTGAGCTGCGCCAGCCGGGCCACCACGGCGGACAGTTCGGCGCTGTTGCCGGTGAGGACCCGGTCGGACGTCCGCGCCATCGCGGCGAGCTCGACGAGGGCCTCGTCCACGAGGCGCCGGTTGTCGGCGAACGCCCCGCTGAGGTCGACGAGCCCGTCGACGGCCTGCCCGATCTGCTTGTCGCGGCGAGCGATGATCTCGCTGATGGCGGCGTAGTCGTCCAGCATCTGCTTGAGCGTGGCGCGGCGCGCGGCGATCGTGGACGACAGCCGGTCGACGTTCACGATCAGCCGGTCGATCTCCTCGGCGTTGCCGTTGAGGGCCTGCGCCAGCGACACCAGGACGGTGTTGACCTGCGTCGGGTCGATGCTCTCGGTGAGCGGCGCGAGCTGGTCGATGAGGGCGCCCGCGTCGACGACGGACCGGGTGCGGGTGATGTGCGCGCCGGGCCGCATCGGCTCGGGGCTCGTCCCGGGGATGAGGTAGACGACGCGGCTGCCCATCGCGTCGCGCCAGCGGATCGCGGCCTCGCTGTCGGACGGGACGGTCACCGTCTCGTTCACGTGCATCCGGACCCGGGCGCGGCCGTCGACGATCTTCAGTTCGTCGACCCGGCCCACCGGGGCGCCCGCGATCTTCACCTCGTCGCCGGCGGCGAGGCCGCTGGCGTCGTCGAAGGTGGCGGTCACCGTCCAGCCGTCGGTGAAGCTCAGCCGGGCGATCTGCGCGCCGATGAACGCGGTGAGCAGGCCGGTCACCGCCACGAACGCGACGAGCCGGACGAGCAGCCCGATGCGGGCGCGGGAGAGTCGCACCGCCATGTCAGTGGCCTCCCTGCGCCGGGCAGACCCCGACGATCAGCCGGCACGGGTCGGTCGGCAGGAGCCCCCGGGTGCGGATGTAGTTCTTGCCCTCGGGGCCGGCCAGCGACACCAGCTCCCCGTAGAGCGGGAGGAGCCGGTTGCCGGTGCGGACGGCGTCGCCGGCCAGGCCGAGCTGGGCGTACACGACGGCGGCGGCGCGCTCCCCGGAGCGGAACGCCTCGCCGAGCTGCCCGCCGCGCTTGCCGAACCCGTGCGCGACGACCCCGGACAGGTCGGAGATCTCGTCGGCGAACTCCCCGAGCCGGCCGGTGCCGCCCGCGGCGGTCTGCTCGATGAGCGTGTTGGCGTCGCCGTTGACGGCGACGAGGTCGTCGCCGGTGCCGGACGCGGCGAGCGTCCCGGTGAGCCCGGCGGCGTCGGTGAGGAACCGGCGGGCCTCGGCGCGGCGGCGGTGCGCGACGTCCGTCAGGACGGCCGCGTGGTCGATCGTGTCGCCGAGCCGCGCGCCCTGCCCGTTCAGTCCCCGCGCGAGGGTGTGGACGATCGTGGCGACCTCGGTGGGGTCGACGGCGCTGAGGGTGGCGTCGGCCTGGGCGAGCAGGTTCGACAGGTCCTGCGGGTCGGACGTCCGCTCGATCGTCGCGCCGGACGCCAGGAACGGGCCGCCGCGCTCGCCGGGGCCGGGGGTCAGCTCGACGAACTTCGGCCCGAACGCGGACGCGGGCTCGATCGACGCCGCCGCGGACGCCGGCACCCGGACGCCCGGGTCCAGCCGCAGGGTGAGCCGTGCGCGTCCGGCGCCGGTGAGCTCCATCCGCTCGACCGTCCCGACCGTCACGCCGCGGATCTTGACGGGCGCGCCGTCGCCGAGGCCCTGCCCGGCCGTGCCGAACACGGCGGTCAGCCGGGTGCCCTCGGCCTGGAACGGGCGGGTCACCAGCAGGTACACGCCGAGCGCGGTCAGCAGGACGGTCAGCAGCGAGATGAGCAGCGCCCGCCGGAGGGGAATGTCATGGTTCATCCGGTCAACCTCACGGTCGCTCCGTTGCCCCAGAAGACGTAGGAGAGCAGCAGGTTCAGCGTGACGATCGTGATGATCGACAGCCGGATCGCGCGGCCGGACGCCCGGCCCACGCCCGCCGGGCCGCCGCTGGCGTAGTAGCCGTAGTAGCAGTGGATCGTGATCACCGCGAAGGCGAACACCCCGACCTTGATCGCGCTGTAGACGAGGTCGATCGTCGGCAGGTACAGCGTGAAGTAGTAGTCGTAGACGCCCGGCGCGAGGTCGAAGAACTCGGTGCTGATCCACCGGGTGGAGAAGAAGCTCGCGAACAGGGCGATGAGGTAGAGCGGGACGAGCGCGATCAGCGCGGCGACCACGCGGGTGCAGACGAGGTAGGCGAACGAGCCGATGCCCATCACCTCGAGCGCGTCGATCTCCTCGGAGATCCGCATGGCGCCGAGCTCGGCGGTGAACGCCGACCCGCACTGCGCCGCGAGCGCCGTCGCGGCGATCACCGGGGTGATCTCGCGGACGTTCGCGAACGACCCGACAAGCCCCATGAACGACTCCGCGCCGATCGACTCCAGGCCGGTGTAGCCCTGGAGGCCGACCTCGGTGCCGACGAAGAACGCCATCGTGAAGATCACGAAGATCATGCCGCCGCCGACGACGGTGGCGCCGGCGCCGACCACGATGTCGCTGACGTGCCGGGCGACCGTCTTGGCGTACTTGCGGCGCAGGATCAGGTCGCGGACCGAGTACAGCAGCACCCGGTAGATGAACACCGGCCACTGCGCGAGGTCCCCGCCGCGCCGCAGCGCGGCGGACCCCGCCGACGTGATCCGGTCGGCGGTCCGGGGGGACAGGAGCGGCGCGGCCATCAGTGGGTGGGCGGGAACGCGACGAAGTACACCGTCGAGATCACGTAGTTGAGGGCGAACACGAGCATGAAGGCGACCACGATCGCCCGGTTGACGGCGCGTCCGACCCCGACGGGGCTGCCCGCGCAGTTCATTCCCATGTAGCAGGCGACGGCCGCTGCGATGAGGCCGAACAGCCACGACTTCAGCAGCGTGACGAGCAGGTCGGAGGTCTGCAGGAGCGACACGGCGCCGGCGAAGTACGCGCCGGGCGTGACGTCCTGGAGGAGCACGTTGAACACGAAGCCCCCCGCCGCCCCCGAGACGATCACCAGGGAGGCCAGCAGCATCGACACCAGGCTCGACGCCCACAGCCGGGGGGTGACGAGCCGGTGCACGGGGTTGACGGCCATCGACTCCATCGCCGACAGCTCGTCGCGGATCTTGCGGGCGCCCATGTCGGCGGTCATCGCCGAGCCGCCCGCGCCCGCGATGATCAGCGCGGCGGCGATCGGGGCGACCTCCCGGACCAGTCCGACGATCACCGCGCCGCCGGTGGACGACTGCGCGCCGAGCTGGGACGCGAGCTGCCCGACCTGGAGCGCGACCGTCGCGCCGAGCGGCAGCGACACCAGCATGACCGGCACGCTGGTGACGCGGGCGAGGAACCACGACTGCTCCGCGAACTCCCAGCCCCAGGTCCGCACGTCCCACGTGCGGCGCAGGCCCTCCAGCGCGATGACGAACAGTTCCCCGACCTCGCCGAGGAATCCCCGGATCCGCGCGGTGATCCCCGCCCTGAGCCGGGTCGTGAGACTCGCCGTGACCCGTGCCGTGACCATAGGCCGTCACCTCCTCAGCTCGTCCCGCCGCTTCTGGGAGCAGGCGCCACCTTAGCGACTTACTGACGCCCCGCCAATAAGTGGCCGCTTATTGACAATAACTATTGGCGATACGTCAGCACGAGGTCGGGCGGGGGCCGGCCGGGGCCCGTCCCGACGTCGCGACCCGACCCGGCGGCCGGGCCGCGCGGACGCCTCCTTACAGTGACGTCCGTGCTGTACGGCAGGTCGGCGGAGATCGGCGAACTCGACGAGGTGGTCGCGCGGGCGCGCGACGGGTCCGGCGGCGCGGTGCTGCTGCGCGGCGAGGCGGGCGCGGGCAAGACCGCGCTGCTCGACGCCGCCGCCGCGCGCGGCGGCGCGATGCGGGTGCTGCGGACCACCGGCGTCGAACCCGAGTCCGACCTCGCGTTCGCGGCGCTGCACCGGCTGCTGCTGCCCGTGGCCGACGGGCTCGACGCGCTGCCCGGCCCCCAGCGCGACGCGGTGCGCGCGGCCCTCGGGCTCGCCGCGGGCGGCGCCGGCGACCGCTTCCTCGTCGGCGCCGGAGTGTTCTCGCTGCTGGCCGAGGCCGCCGCGCCGGACGGGCTGCTCTGCGCCGTCGACGACCTCCAGTGGGTCGACCGGGCCTCCGCCGACGCGCTGCTGTTCGCCGCCCGCAGGCTGGCGACGGAACGCATCGCGATGCTGTTCGCCGTGCGCGGCGACGCCCCGGTCGCCGGGGTGCCCCGGACGGTGGACGTGCGCGGCCTGCCGGAGCCCGCGGCGGCCGAACTGCTCGCGTCCCGGCACGGCGGGCTCGCCCCCGGCGTCGCCCGCGAGCTCGTCGCGCTGACCCGCGCGAACCCCCTCGCGCTCCGCGAGATCGCGGACCTGCTGACGCCCGCGCAGCGCGCCGGGCGCGACCCGCTGCCCGACCCGCCGCCCGGCGGCGCCCGGCTCTTCGGCGACCGGGTCGCCGCGCTCTCCCCGCCCGCCCGGCTCGTCGCCCTGACCGCCGCCGTGGAAGCCGAACTCGACCACGTCCTGGCCGCCGCCGACCGGCTGCTCGACGCGGACGGCCGGGCCGCGCTCGCCGAACTCGAAGCCGCCGGACTGGCCGACGTCGCGGGGACGCGGGTGCGCTTCCGGCACCCGCTCGTCCGGTCCGCGGTGCACGAGGCGGCGGGCGGCGCGGAGGTCCGCCGGGTGCACGCCGTCCTGGCGGAGCTGACCGGCGGCGACCGCCGCGCCTGGCACCTGGCCGGGGCCGCCCTCGGCCGGGACGAACGGGTCGCCGCCGCGCTGACGGCCGCCGCCGACCGCGCCCGCGAGCGCGGCGGCTACGGCACCGCCGCCACCGCCCTCGCCCGGGCCGCCGAACTGACCCCCGAGCCGCACGCCCGCGCCGTCCGGCTGAAGGACGCCGCCGTCGCCGCGTGGCTCGGCGGCCGTCCGGGGCGGGCGGAGTCGCTGCTGGCCGAGGCGCGCGAGGAGGCCGGGGACGCGCTCGCCCCGCGGCTCGCCCGGCTCCGCGGCCGGTTCGAACTGACCTCGGGCAACGCCGCCGAGGCCGTGCGGATCCTGTCCGCGGGCGACGACCTCGACACGCTCGCCGACGCCGTGGAGGCCGCCTCGTACGTCGGCGACACCGCCGCGATCGTCCGCCTCGCCCGGCGCGCCGCCGCGCACCCCGCCGGTTTCCTGCGGGACGCGGTCGTCGGGATCGGCCGCACGCTCGACGGCGACCCCGACGGTCCCGGCCTCCTGCGCCGGGCCCTGGCCCGCGCGGACGGCCTCGACGACGCGTCCGCGTACCTGTGGGCGACCGCCGCCGCCAGCGCCCTGCGCGAATGGGACCTGGCCGCCGACCTGGCCGCCAGGGCGGAGCGGGTCGCCCGGGTGTCGGGCATGACCGGGCAACTGCCGGTCGTGCTGGAGTTCGCCGCGACGGCCGAGCGCATCGCCGGACGTCCCGCCCGCAGCCGCGCCGTGTCCGAGGAGGCCCTCGCGCTGGCCCGCGAAGCCGGATACACCAACACGGTGGCCGCCCACCTGGCGAACCTCGCGGTGGTGGCGGCGCTGCGCGGCGAGGAGGAGACCTGCGAGCGGCACGCCCGCGACGCCCTCGCCATCGCGATCCCGCACCGGGTCGGGCTGCACGCCGGGGTGGCCGCGTACGCGCGCGCGATGCTCGACCTGTGCCTCGGCCGCCACGCCGCCGCCCACGACCGGTTCACCGCGCTCGCCGCCGCCGGGCCGGGCGCCGGGCACCCGACCGTCCTGTGGCGGTCGGCGCCCGACCGGATCGAGGCCGCCGCGGGCGCGGGCGACGTAGCCGCCGCACGCGCGGCCTTCGCCGCCTACGAGCGCTGGACCGAGCACGCCGCGACGCCCGAGTCCGGCGCCCTCCTCGCCCGCTGCCGGGGCCTGGTGGACGCGTCCGACGACGCGTTCGCCGAGGCGCTCCGCCTGCACACGAACCCGTTCGAGGCGGCCCGGACGGCCCTGCTGCTCGGCGAGCGCCTCCGCCGCGCGCACCGTCCGGCCGAGGCCCGCGCGCACCTGCGGGCGGCGTGGGAGACCTTCGAGCGGGCGGGCGCCCGGCCGTGGGCCCGCCGCGCGCAGGACGAGCTCCGCGCGGCGGGCGAGAGCGGGCACGCCCCGCCCCCGGCCGTCCTCGACGCGCTGACGCCGCAGGAGCTGCGCATCGCGGGCCTGGTCGCCGACGGGCTGTCGAGCAAGGAGATCGCCGCCCGGCTGTTCCTCAGCCCCCGCACCGTCGAGTACCACCTGTACAAGATCTATCCGAAGCTGGGCATCGGCTCCCGTACCGAACTGGCGCGACTGGTAGTTCTACAGAAGGCGCCCGCCGCCGCGCACGGCAAGCTCTGAGGCATGCCAAACGTGAACATCTGGAGCGAAGAGTTCGGCGCCGACACGGACGCGCCGATCCTGCTGATCATGGGTTCGATGTCGCAGGGCGTCCTGTGGCCGGACGAGTTCGTCGGCCTGCTCACCGCGGGCGGCCGCCGCGTCGTCCGCTACGACCACCGCGACACCGGCATGTCCGACACCGTCGACTTCGCCGCGAACCCCTACACGTGGGCCGACATCAAGGACGACGTCTACCGCGTGATGGACGCCCACGGCCTGGCGAGCGCGCACCTGGTCGGCCACTCGGCGGGCGGCATCCTCGCCCAGCTCATCGCGGTCGAACGGCCGGAGCGGGTGCGGTCGCTGACCGTCATCGCGTCCTCCCCGCTCGGCGGCGGCGAGGGCGAGGTGCTGCTGCGGGCCCTCACCGGGCAGCCGCAGCCGCCGGGGAGCCTGCCCGAGCCGACGCCCGAGTTCGTCGACCACTTCCGCGCCCTCATGACCGCGCCGCCCCCGGCCGACCGCCGCGCCCGCATCGACGCGATGATCGCCGAGCAGCGCGTCCTGCACGGCACCGGCCTCCCCTTCGACGAGGACGCCGCCCGCCGCCTCCAGGAACGCGTCCACGACCGCGCCCGCGACCTGTCCGCCGCCGCCAACCACCGGCTCGCCGCCGCGGCCGACCCCGCCTTCGAGCCGGTGGACGCCCTGCACCGGGTGAAGGCCCCCACGCTCGTCATCGAGGGCACCCACGAACCGGTCAAGCCGGGCCACGGCGCCGCGATCGCCGAACGCGTCCCGGGCGCCCGCCTGCTCACCCCGTCCGGCCTCGGCCACACCCTGCCGCCCGAGACCCACGAGACCCTCGCCGCCGCCATCCTCGACCACACCGCCGAGTAACCCCGACGGTCAGACGGTGCCGACCGGGCCGTCCGGCCGGGTCGTCCGGCCGCACCGGCGGCGCGCACCGGACTCGGGGCGCCTCTGGTACTGGACGTCCTGGAACGAGGCGCCGCCCGGCCCGCGCCCGCCGCGGATGGCTGCGGTCCACCCTCGGCGCACTCGCCACCCCCTGAACCGGCCGCGCGGGGTGGCGCGGCGGGTGCCGCGGCCGCCCTCGCGCCCGCGGCACGGACATGCACCCGCGAGCGGCGTAGCGTGGAGCGGGCGAGTCCACACCCCGGCGTCCCGAACGAGGAGGACGACGACATGGAACGACGTCGACTTCTGCAGGCCCTGGCGGCCCTCGGCATCACCACGACCCCGGCGATGGAAGCCCTCCAGCACATTCACGGCGGCGTCGATCGCGCACTGGGCCGCAGTGAGGACAGCCAACTGGACGAATGGGAAGAGACGGTCGCCGAGTACGGATACAGCTACACTCTCCTTCCCCCTCAGCAACTCATGCGTGACCTCGCGGTCGATCTTGTGGCCGTTCAGCAGATCACCGCGCGGCGCACCGATGATCGGCTTTCGAAAGATTGGAGCCGAGTGACGAGCGCCTTGTCCCTTCTCATGGCGAAGACCCTGTGCAATTTGGGCGAGCCTCGTCTGGCACGCCGGTGGTGGACCACCGCGCAACACGCGGCCGATGCCTCCGGCGACATCCACCTCAGCATTTGGGTGACCCAGAACCGCCTCATCCGCGAAATATATGAAGACCGTCCCGCCGGAGTGCTCCTGCGCAAGGCGGACGAGGCGATCTCTCGGTCCTCGGGCACTCCCTGCCCCGGCCTGGCGGGCCTCCACTCGGTCCGCGCGCAGGTATATGCGTTGCAGGGGCGCGACGCCGAAGCAGCGGCGGCTCTGCGGTCCTGCGAGGAGATCACTCAGAGAACCAACACCTCGACCGCGGACCCGAGTTCCGTCAACGACTGGGCCGAGGACCGCGTGCACTACACCGCGGCTTGGGTGCACGCTTACGCGGGTGATCGCGAGCTGGTGGACAAGTCGGTCGACAAGGCGCTGGCGATCCTGCCCGCCGACGATCCGCGCACGCGCTCCCAGCTCTCGCTGCTGAATGCGTCCGGGCATGTCCGTGCGGGGGACGTCACCGAAGGGGTCCGGCTCGCGCAGGCGGTCTACGAGGCCCAGCCGGTCGAGCACCGGACCGCCCTGGTGAACAGCCTCGCCCGCAAGGTCGCCGACGCCGTCCCGGCGGAGAGCCGCAGGTCGCCGAAGGTCGCCGGGTACCTGGAGTCGCTCGACGCCGGGACGCCCGTGCGGCGCGCGTAGCCGCCGTCAGGCGGCCGAGCCGCTGATGTTGACCATCCAGCCGATGCCGAAGCGGTCGGTGCACTGGCCGTACTCGTCGCCCCACATCTGCATCTCCAGCGGGACGACCACGGTGCCGCTCTCGGAGAGCTTCGCCCAGTAGCCGCGCAGCGTGTCGGCGTCGTCGCCGCTCAGACTGATCGTGATGTTGTCGCCGGGGTTGTACGGCATGCCGGGCGGGCTGTCGGCGCCCATGATCGCGTAGCCGCGCTCGGAGCGCAGCAAGGCGTGCATGATCTTGTCGGCCCCGGGCGCGTCCGGGTCGCCGAACTCGCCGAAGGTGTGCATCACCAGTTCGCCGCCGAAGACGGACCGGTAGAACTCCATCGCCTCCCGGGCGTCGCCGTCGAAGCTGATGTACGGATTGAGCTGCGATGTCACAGAGTGCCCCCTGTCGAGGATGCCGGAGTCGGCTCGCGCTTCGATCCTCACAACCCGTCCGCGCGCCGGGCTACCGGCATTGGAACCCGGCATGGTCGAGTCTCGGTAAAGGCGGGGCGGCGCGGCTGACGCCGTTCAGGGGGCGGCTTGCTCCAGTTCGTCGACGGTGCCGGACATGATGGTGCGGACGTGGGCGGTGATGTGCTCGACGGGCCAGTCCCACCACGCGACGGCGAGGAGGCGCTCGACGTCGGCGTCGCCGTGGCGGCGGCGGATGAGGCGGGCCGGGTTGCCGCCGACGATGCCGTAGTCGGGGACGTCGTCGACGACGACGGAGCCCGACGCGACGACGGCGCCGTGGCCGATGCGGACGCCGGGCATCACCGTCGTGCGGTAGCCGAGCCACACGTCGTGGCCGAGGACGGTGTCGCCGCGGCCGGGCAGGTCCGTGATGAGGTCGAAGTGCTCCGCCCACGCCCCGCCCATGATCGGGAAGGGGAAGGTGGACGGGCCGTCCATGCGGTGGTTCGCGCCGTTCATGATGAACCGGACGCCTTCGCCGAGTGCGCAGAACTTCCCGATGACCAGCTTCTCGGGGCCGTAGTGGTACAGGACGTTGCGGGTCTCGAAGGCCGTCGGATCGTCCGGGTCGTCGTAGTACGAGTACTCCCCCACCTCGATGAGCGGTGAGGTGACGAGGGGTTTCAGCTGGACGAGCCGGGGCTGGCCGGGCATCGGGTGCAGGACGGTCGGGTCGGCGGGAGCGGGCATCGGGGTTCCTTCGGGGTCAGAGGGCGAGGTGGGCGCCCTGCCAGCGGCGGCGCAGGCGGCGGTCGTGGCTGACGACGACGAGGGCGCCGCCGTACCCGGCGAGGGCCGTTTCGAGGTCCTCGACGAGGGCGGGCGACAGGTGGTTCGTGGGCTCGTCCAGCAGGAGGGCGTCCCAGGGTTCGGTGAGCAGCCGCGCGAGGGCGAGCCGCTGGCGCTGGCCGGTGGAGAGGCGGCCGACGGGTGTCGTGAACTGGGCGGGGTCGAACAGGCCGAGGGCCTGGAGGCGGTCGGCGTGCTCGGCGGGGTCGCCGGTCCGGCCGCGGGCGAAGGCGGCGAGGAGCGTCTCGCCGGGCGCGCCCGGCCGGGGCTCCTGCGGGAGGTACCCGACGCGGCCGCGGCGGGCGACGGTGCCGCGGTCGGGGGCGGCGTCGCCCGCGAGGACGCGCAGGAGGGTGCTCTTGCCCGCGCCGTTCGGCCCGGTGACCAGCAGCCGCGAGCCCGCGGGGACGGCGAGGTCGGTGGGGCGCAGGCGGTCCGCGACGGCGACGCCGGCGGCGTCGAGGACGTTCCCTTCCAGGCGGCGGGCGCGGAGCACCGGGGTGAAGCGGAGCGGTTCGGGCGGCGGCGGGACCGGGTCGGCGAGGAGCCGCTTCAGCCGCTCCTCCGCGTTCCGCACCCGGCTCGCGAGCGACTGCTGCACCCGTCCGGCCGCCCGGTCGTAGGCCATCTTGTTGCCGTCCTTCATCGCGCGGCCGGGCGCCACCCGGCGGGCGGTGGTCGCGGCGGACTCGCGGTGGTGCTCCACGTCGGCCCGCCACCGGTCGTGGGCCTGGACCCAGCGTTCGCGGGCCGCCTTCTTCTCGGCGAGGTACCCCGCGTAGCCGTTGCCGTACCGGACGACGGTGCGCCGGTCGGCGTCGACCTCCAGCAGGGTCGTGGCGACGCGTTCGAGGAACGCGCGGTCGTGGGAGACGGCGACGGTGGTGCCCGCGCGGGTGCGCAGGTGGTCCTCCAGCCAGGCCACGGCGGCGGCGTCGAGGTGGTTGGTCGGCTCGTCCAGCAGGAGCACCTCGGGCGCGGCGGCGAGGACGGCCGCGAGCCGGAGCCGGACCTGCTCGCCGCCGGACAGGCCGCCGACGGTGCGGGCGCGGTCGACGAGGCCGAGGCCGAGGCCGTGCATGGCGCGTTCGACGCGGGCGTCGGCGTCGTAGCCGCCGCGCAGCTCGAACACGGTCAGCAGCTCGCCGTACTCGGCCATGGCGGTCTCGTCGCCGCCGGCCATCGCCTTCTCGAGGCGGCGCATCCGCTCCTCGATGGCGCGGAGGTCGCTCAGGGCGCGGTCGATGACCTGCTGGACGGTCGCGTCCGGCGGGAGCCGCTCGTCCTGCGGGAGGTAGCCGACGCCGCCGTCCGCCTGGACGACGACCTCGCCCGCGTCGGGGTGCTCGCGGCCCGCGAGCAGGCGGAGGAGGGTGGTCTTGCCGGAACCGTTCTCACCGACGATCCCGGTGCGCTCGCCCGCGGTGAGCGAGCACGTCACCGAGTCGAGGACGACCCGGCCGTTGTAGGACTTGGACGCGGCGAGCGCGGTGATCTGCGTGGGCATGCGGGCACTCCGAAGCATTCGAGGGGCGGGCGGCCGGGGACCGCGGGACCGGGTGAACGCTCCGGATGAGCATCGGCGACTCCACTAATGCGACAACTGTTACTTTAAGATGGTGCCATGACGACCACCCCGGTGCAACCGGAAGATCGACGGGCCCGGCGCCCCGGCGGCCGGACCGCGCGCGTGCGCGCGCAGGTGCTCGACGCCGTGCGGGCGGAGCTGGGCGAGCACGGCTTCGACGGGCTCACCATGGACGGCGTCGCCGCGCGGGCGGGCGTGCACCGCGCGACGGTGTACCGGCGCTGGAAGGACGTCGGGGGCCTGCTGGCGGACGTGCTGGACGCGGCGGGCGACGACGACTGGCGGCCCCCGGACACCGGTTCGCTGGAGGGCGACCTGACGGGGCTGAACCGCGAGATCCAGGACGGCATGGCCGCGCGGCCGCCGGTCATGGCGGCGCTGATCGCGGCGTCGTTCCGCTCCGAGCAGGCCGCCGAAGCCCAGCGGCGGCTGTGGGAGGACCGGTACGCCCGCTGCGAGGTCGTCGTGGAGCGGGCCGTGGCGCGGGGCGAGCTGGCGCCGGGCGTGGACGCGCGGCGGCTGCTCATCGCGGCGACCGCGCCGCTCTACCACCACCTGGTCCTGCTCGGCACGCCGCCCGATCCCGACCTGCCCGGCCAGGCGGCGCGGACGGCCGTCCTCGCGGCGTCCGCGGGCGCGTTCGCTACTTGAGGGGGTCGTGGCCCCAGTTCATCAGCGAGTAGCGCCACTTGGTGTGCTCGATGTCGCCGGACGGGCGCTGCGCGAGGTGGCGGTGGACGTAGCCCACGACCTTGTTCATGTGCGCCCGGTCGTCGTCGGTCAGGTCGGACGACTTGGCGCGGAGCAGCTCGATGATCCTGCGGCCCGACGCGTGGCCGGTCGACTCGCCGCCGCCGTCCTTCTGCCCGACGGAGCGGGACTCGTCGGAGTCGAGCCAGCGTTCGAGCTCCTTCGGGGTCATGTTGACGACCTCGCCGAACTCGGCCTCGACGCCCGCGCCGTCGCCGCTCACTTCTTCTTCCGCTTCAGCGCGGACGGCTTGTGGACGGCCTTCTTGCCGCTCTTCTCGCTGCGCACGACGTACTGGGGTTCGTCGGGTGACGCGGCGACCGTGCGTCCGGCCTCCTTCCGCCGGTCGGTGACCTTCTTCTCGACCTTTCCCTCGGCCGTGGACCCGTGGCTGCTCCACTCGACCTCGCCCCCGATCGAGGGTTCCCCCTTGCGTTCGCCCATGTCACCGGCCTACCCGGTCCGCGGCGCGCAACCTCGGCAACGGTAATCTCGAATTAGAGAATGCCCCTTCCATTCGGGGGTGCCCGCTGCGAGGATGGAGGCGTCCGCCCGAGGGAGGTCGCAGCCTTGGCAGCCGCACGGTCGATGTACCACGAACGCCCGGACTACCGCGTCGAACTGCTCGCCCGCACGAACCTCGTGACGGCGCGGCTGGGCGGGACGCTCCTCGCCCGCAGCCGCGCGTGCCTGTTCGTGGACGAGCAGGACCACGGGCTCGCGGTCTACTTCCCCGAGGAGGCCGTCGACTTCGCGCGGCTGGAGCCGACCGGCCGCCGCACCGTCTGCCCGTTCAAGGGCAGGCCGTGCACTGGCGGGCGTCCGGCGGCGGCGGCCCCGGGATCGCGTGGGCCTACCCGGAGCCGTTCCCGCAGGTCGCGCGGCTCGCCGGGCACGTCGCGTTCGACCTCGACGCCGTCGGCGTGACGCTCGGCGCGGGCGTCTTCACGGGGGTGCGGCCGTGACCGGTTCGTCCCTCGCCCGGATGCTCGACGTGTTCGACGTGGCCCCGGCCGGCGCCGGGCGGTCCGCGTTCACCGGGGGCAGCGACGGCGGCGGCCGCCGGGTCGCCGACGGCAGCCAGCTCCTCGCCCAGTGCGTCGTCGCCGCGTCGAAGACGTTCCCCGGACGGACCGTGCGTTCGGCGCACGCGCTGTTCGTCGCGGTCGCCGACCCCGCGCAGCCGCTGGAGTTCGCGGTCGCGCCCGTCCGGGAGGGCCGCTCGTTCGCGAGCGCGACGATCGCGGTCGGGCAGGGCGGCCGGACGTGCGCGACCTGCACCGTCCTCCTCGACCGCCCGGGACCCGACGTCGTCCGGCACGACGCGTGGACGGGCCCGGCGCCCGCGGGCCCCGGCGCGGCGCACCCCGTCGACATGCCGATGCGGGGCCGCGAGATCCGCATCGAGGACGTCCGGGACTACGGCGACCCCGGCGAGGTCGGCCCCCCGGTCATCGACGCGTGGGTGCGCTACGAGGCCGTCCCCGAGCGGGACGATCTGCGGCGCGCGCTGCTCGCGCACTTCACCGGCCACCTCGCCATCTCGGCGACCATGCGGGCGCACCCCGGCATCGGGACGGCGCAGGCGCACGACACGGTGTCGACGGCGGTCATGGGCATCGCCGTGCACTTCCACGAGCCCGTCCGGTGGGACGGCTGGGTCCGGTACCACCACGAGAGCGTGTACGCGGGCGCGGGCATGAGCCACGTGCGCGGCCAGATCGTCACCGGGGACGGGCGGCTCCTCGCGTCCTTCACCCAGGACGGGATGATCCGGGCGTTCGAGCCGCGCGGGCAGGCGATGCCCGCCGCGTCACGGCTGTGACTCCGGCACCGCGGCGATCCGGCGGCGGGCGTCGAGGGCGCGCAGGTCGTCCAGGACGGCCTGCGCGGCGCGCCGCCCGGAGACCAGGGCGCCCTGGATGGAGCCGGTGTCGCGGTGGTCGCCGCACACGTACCGCCCGGGGCCGAGCCGCACCGGCTGCCGGAACCGCAGGGGCGGCGGCATCGCGGGCAGCGCCTCCGGCACCGCGTACGTCGCGAGGTGCCGCCACCCGTTGGTGTGCCCGTAGATCTCCGCGAGGCGGTCCCGCACCCGCGGCTCGTCCGCGTCGCCGTGCACCCCGAGGACGGACGTGGAGATGAGCGCGCGCCCGTCCGGCGAGTACTCGGGGGCGGCGTCGGTGAGGACGATCGTGTCCGCGACGACCCCCTGCGCGTCGATGATCTGCACCGGTTCGCGCATCGGCGACGACGTGGCCGTGTGGTAGAAGGTCGTGACGGGCCGCATCGCGGGCGCCTCGACGCCGGGGACGAGCGCCGCGGCCGCCGTCGGGTCCGCCGCGACCACGACCGCGCGCGCCGCGATCGTCTCGCCGGACGCCGTCCGGACGCCGTCGTCGGTGATCTCCCGGACGGGCCTCTCCAGTTCGACCGTCCCCTCGGGCAGCCGGTCGGCGAGCAGCGCCGGGACCCGCCCCATGCCGAGCGCGGGCACGCCGATGGTGCCGCTCGCGAACGACCGCCAGAGCATGTGGAAGTAGCGGCTGGAGGTCTCCAGGTCGCGTTCGAGGAGGACGGCGGCCAGGAACGGGCGCAGCAGCCGGTCGATCATCGTGTCCGAGATGCCCCGGCGGCGCAGCTCGTCCAGCGTCGTGCGCTCGGCGCCGGTGCGGATCCGGGACGGCGGTGCGGCCATGTCGCGGGCCGTCATCGCCACCAGCGCGGCCTTGTCGCGCGGCGACCCGATGCCCGCGAAGAGGGTGCCGAGCGTGTACGAGGGGTGCCGCCACGGGAGCATGACCCGCTCCCGCCGTCCCGCGTCGTAGACGACCACCCCGGACGCGAACGGCCGCAGGTGCAGCGACCGCAGGTCGAGCAGGCGCCGCACCTCGGGGTACGCGGTGTTGAACACCTGGAAGCCCCGGTCGAGCCGGAACCCCTCGACGACGTCGGTGCGCATGCGTCCGCCGACGCCGTCCGACGCCTCCAGCACCCGCACCGGCACCCCGTTCTCGCGGAGCCGGACGGCGCAGGCCAGCCCGGCGATCCCCGCCCCCACCACGACCACGGTGTCGGCCATCGTCCCTCCTCGCGTCGGTCGGGACATGCCCCCGCGGCCGGTGATGACATCCGCGAAGGAGCAAAATCCCCGGCAAGAGCGCCGCCGGTCAGGCGCGTCATTGTGGGGGGCGACCCCCCACACCCCCCGGCAAGAGCGGCCCCCTGCCCGGCGGCCTCCACTCCGCTGCGCTCCGTTCCGGCCGCCGGTCAGGGGGCGGTGCGGCGCATCAGCCAGATCAGGTACGGGGTGCCGAGGACGGCGGTCATGATGCCGACCGGGATCTCGACCGGGGCGAGCAGGGTGCGGCCGAGCGCGTCGGCGGCGACGACGAGGACGGCGCCGAGGACCGCGGCGACCGGGACGAGGCGGGCGGTGGCGCCGCCCGCGAGGCGGCGGGCCAGGTGCGGCGCGACGAGCGCGACGAACCCGACGTTCCCGACGGCGGCCGCGGCGCCCGACGCCAGCACCGCGCCCGCGAGCAGCGCCAGCAGCCGGGCCCGGCCGAGGTTCAGCCCGAGCGCGCGCGGTAGGTCGTCGCCGAGCGCGAGCATGTCCACCGGACGGGCCGACAGCGCGAACAGGACGGCCGCGAGCGCGGGCACGGCGAGCCAGCCGAGCGTCGACGCGTCCCGGGCGTAGGTGCTGCCCGCCATCCACGTGAGCGCCGCCGACACGTTCATCTGCTCGGCGACGACCATCAGGTTCGTCACCGCGCTCAGCGTGACGGCGGCGCCGAGGCCGACGAGGACGACGCGGGTCGGGTCGAGGCCGTGCCGGTCGCGGGCGAGCGCGACGACGACGGCGAGCGCGAGGACGCCGCCGGCCGCCGCGAACACCGGGATCAGCGCGGCGGGCGCGCCCGGCAGCACGGTGATCAGCGCGACGGCGCCCGCGGACGAGCCCGCGGTGACGCCGAGGAACCCGGGTTCGGCGAGCGGGTTGCGCACCACCGACTGGACGGCCGCGCCCGCGACCGCGAGGACGGCCCCGGCCAGCGCGGCGACCAGGATGCGGGGCAGCCGGTAGAACACGACGGCGTCGGTCTCGTCGGTGCCGGAGCCGGTGAGGGACGCGGCGACCTGGCCCCACGAGACGTCCACGTCGCCGATCCGCAGGCCGACCAGCGCCGCGGCGGCGAGGGCGAGCAGCCCGCCCGCGAGGACGGCCGCGTAGCGGGGGCCGCCCGGCGGCGCGGTGACCGCGACGGCCGCGCCCGCGTCGGCGTCCCCGGTCTGGGTGCGGCGGGCGAGCAGGACGAACACGGGCCCGCCGATCAGCGCGGTCACGACCCCGACGGGCAGTTCGCCGAACCCGGCGGACGGCGGGAGGGCGACGCGGGCGGCGGCGTCCCCGGCGAGGACGAGCAGCGCGCCGCCGAGCCCGGCGAGCGGGAGCAGCGCGAGGTGGCGGCGGACGCCGAGGCGGCGGACGGCGACCGGGGCCATCAGGCCGACGTAGCCGATCGGGCCGGTGAGGGTGACGGCGGCGGCCGCGAGCAGGACGGCGAGCAGCCAGGCGAGCACGCGGGTGCGGGCCACCCGGACGCCGAGGGACGCGGCGGTGTCGTCGCCGAGCGCGAGGACGTCCAGCGGGCGGGCGAGGGCGGGGGCGAGCAGCGCGGCGGCGAGGACGACGGCGCCGATCGTCAGCGGGCGGTCCAGCCCGGACTGCAGCAGCGTCCCGTTGCCCCACAGGAAGACGCCGCGGGTGGCGGGCTCGTCGACGAGCTGCAGGAACTCGGCGCCGGCCATGCCGCCGAGGGTGACGCAGGCGCCCGCGAGCAGCAGCCGCCCGGGGGTGAGGACGCCGCGCGCGGTGAGCAGGTAGACGGTCGCGGCGGCGGCGAGGCCGCCGAGGAACGCGGCGCCGCCGGACAGCAGGGTGCCGGTCTCCAGGCCGAGGTAGGCGGCGAGGGCGACGGCGAGGTAGGCGCCCGCGTTGACGCCGAGGGTGTCGGGGGCGCCGAGCGGGTTGCGGGTGGAGCCCTGGATGAGGGCCCCGGCGACGCCGAGGGCGACGCCGGAGGCGAGACCGGCGAGGGTGCGCGGCAGGCGGCTGCCCAGCAGGACGGCCTCCGCGTCGGCGTCGGCGCCGCCGGCCGCGAACGCGGCCAGGTCGCCGAGGCCGACGCCGGACGCGCCGAGGGTCAGGTGCAGGACGGCCACCGCGCACAGCGCCGCCGCGAGCGCGCCGCCCGCCGCGAGGGCGGTCGGGCGCGCCCGCGGCGGAAGCCCGGCCCCGCCGGTCGGGACGGTCATCAGACCCCGAGCGCCTTGCCGGTCATGGTGAGGATGTGGACGCTCGACAGGACGCCGCCGTAGAACCAGGTGCCCGGGTCGAGGGCGAGGGCGCGGTCGTCCTCGACGAACGCGGCGCCCGTCCAGACGGGGTTGTCGGCGAGCTGCTCCTTGAACGGGTTGTCGTCGTCGGCCGCGACGTACAGGAACGTCGCGTCGTCGGGGACGCTCGTGATGCCCTCGACGCCGACGGTCGTCATGCCCCAGTCGTCGGGCTTGCCGGTCCAGGTGTTCTTCATCCCGGCGAGGTTCAGCACCTGCGCGACGAGCGCCTGGTCGGTGTGCATCCGGATCTGGGGGGCGTCGTTGGCGGTGAACGCCTGCGCGACCGCGTACTCCAGGCCCGCCTTGTCGGCCTTCTCCAGCCGCGACTCGAGGTCGGCCGCCGCGGTGTCGATCTTCTTGAGGACGGCCGGGGCCTCGCCTTCCTTGCCGACGGCCTTCGCCAGCTCGGTGAAGTTCTTCTTCATCGTGCCGAGGGCCGGGTCGGCGAGCGGGTCGAACGCGAGGACGGGCGCGATGTCGGCGAGCTGGTCGTGGTTCGCGGCGATGCGGCTCTCGTCGGAGACGATCAGGTCCGGCTTCAGCGCGCGGATCTTCTCCAGGCTCGGCTCCTGCCGGGTGCCGACGTCGGCGACGCCCTCGGGCAGCTTCGCCTCGGGCGCGCTGACCCATTTGGCGTATCCGGCGGGGTCGGCGTTGCCGATCGGGTTGATGCCGAGCGCGAGGAGGTTCTCGGTGTACGTCCACTCCAGCGACACGACGCGGGTGGCGGGCGCGTCCAGCGCCACCGGGCCGCGCGCGGTCTGGACGGTGATCGCGCCCGCGCCGCCGGGGGCGTCGCCGCCCGCGGTGTCGCCGGCCGAGCCGCCGCACCCGGCGGCGGCGAGGACGAGCGCCGTCGCGGCGGCGCCGCCCGCGAGGGCGCGCAGAAGTCGTTTCATCAGGGGTTCCTCAAGGTGAAAGGGTCGTTACCGGGGGAAGGCTCAGGGGGCGGCCCGCTCGGTCGGCTCGGTCCGCTTGGGGAAGCAGGCGAGGTGCCCGCTCGCCGGGTCGCGGACGACGTCGACCTCGATGCCGAACGCGTGCGCGATCGTCTCGGGCGTCAGGACGCCGGCGGGCGGCCCCGCCGCGGCGACGCCGCCGTCCGCGACGACCACGACCTCGTCGGCGTACGCGGCGGCCTGCATCAGGTCGTGCAGGACGACGCCGCACGCGATGCCGTGCTCGCGGGCGAGCCGCCGCACCACGTCCAGCACCTCGAACTGGTGCTTGAGGTCGAGGTACGTCGTGGGCTCGTCGAGCAGCAGGATCCCGGCGCGCTGCGCGAGGACGGTCGCGAGCCACGCGCGCTGCCGCTCGCCGCCCGACAGCTCGTCCAGGCGGCGGTCCGCGAGCGGCGCCGCGTCGCCGACGCCGAGCGCCCACTCGATCGCGGCGACGTCGTCGGCGGTGTGCCGGGCGAACGCGCCGCGGTGCGCGTACCGGCCGTGCCGGACCAGCTCGCGGACGGTCACGCCCGCGGGCACCAGCGGCGTCTGCGGGAGGAACGCGAGCCGCCGCGACAGGTCGCGGCGCGACAGCGACCGCAGCGGGGCGCGCTCCGCGCCCGCGCCGACCTCGACCGTCCCCGCGATGGCGTCCTGGAGTCCGGCGACGGTGCGCAGCAGCGTCGACTTGCCGCAGCCGTTGGGGCCGACGAGCACGGTGACGGCGCCGGCCCGGAGCGTCAGGTCGACGCCGGAGAGCACGGCGCGGCCCTGGTGGCCCACCGTGAGGCCGCGGACGCCGAGCAGGACGTCGCCGGTCGCTTGAGGGGCCACGTGCGCACTCCCGACGCTCGAACGGAACGGTCCACGCGCACGTCGCGCGCGTGCGAGTTAGGGCAGGCTAACTTATTCCCCTCTCCCGGTTCATCCCAGGTAAGGCCCTATGCCGGAATCGACGTTCCGGTCCCGCGCACACCCGCCGGACGGTTACGGTTCGATGACTTTACGGAATCGGCCCGTCACTCTCGGCCGCACTCCATACGATCTGTGTCCTTTCCGGCACGTTCCGCAGCCACAGGGGGATCATGGACATCGCGCCCGACCGCCGCCCCGGGAACCTTCCCCCGGACCTCCCGAGCCTCGTCGGCCGCGCCGTCGACCTCGCCGAGATCGACCGGTCGCTCCGCCTCCACCGGCTCGTCACCGTGACCGGCACCGCCGGCGTCGGCAAGTCCCACGCCGCCCTGCGGGCCGCCGCCGACGCCGCCGACCGGTTCCCCGACGGCGTCTGGGTCGTCCCGCTGGCCCAGGTCGTCGACCCCGCGCACGTCCCGCGGGCCGTCGCGCTCGCACTGCGCGGCCGCGACCGGACCGCCCGCGACCGGACCGCCCGCGACCGGTCCGCCCGCCCCGAGACCCGCCTGATCAGCGAGCACCTCGCCGGGCGCCGCTGCCTCGTCGTCCTGGACACCTGCGAGCACCTCGTCGAGGGCTGCGCCGCGCTCGCCGCCGTGATCATCGCCGCGTCCCCCGGCACCCGCGTCCTCGCCACCAGCCGGCGGCGGCTGCACCTCCCCGGCGAGGAGGTCGTCGACCTGGCGGCGCTCCCCGTGCCGCCGGACGGCGCGGACGCCGCCGACGTGGCCCGCTGCCCGTCCGCCGCGCTGCTCGCCGAACGGGCCCGCGAGCACGACCCGGGCTTCGCCGTCACCCCCGGAAACGCGGCCGCCGTCACCGCCCTGTGCCGCCGCCTCGGCGGGCTGCCGCTCGCCCTCGAACGCGCGGCGGCCCAGCTCGCCCGGCGGTCCGCCGCGGACCTCGCCGCGGACCCCGGCCTCCCGCCGGACGACGCCGCGCCCGGCCGGTCCCCCGTCCTCGCCCCGCACGGCGGCCTGTGGACGGCCATCGGCTGGAGCCACGAGCTGTGCACGCCCGCCGAACGGCTGCTGTGGGCGCGCGCGGCCGTGTTCGCCGGGGCGTTCACGCCGGAGGCCGCCGAGGACGTCTGCGCGGGCGGCCCCCTCACCGACGTCGCGGACGCCCTCGACGGGCTCGTCGAGAAGTCCGTCATGATCCGGCGGGCGGACGGGCGCCACCGGCTGCCCGCGGCGCTGCGCGAGTACGGCGCGTCGTGGCTGGGCGCGCTCGGCGAGGAGCGGGACACGCAGCGGCGGCACCGCGACCGCTACCTCGCCATGGCCCGCGAGGCGTACCCGGAGTGGACGCGCGCCGGGCAGGTCGACTGGCACCGGCGGCTCTCGGGCGAGTTCGCGGAGGTCCGCAAGGCGCTCGAGACGTGCCTGGCCGACCCGGGGCCGCTCGCGCTCGAGTTCGCCGGCGCCCTCTGGTTCGTCTGGGTGTCGTGCGCCTTCGAGCACGCGGGCCGCGACATCCTCGCCCGGGCCCTCGCGCACGCCGACACCGCGCCCGGCCCGCTGCGGGTCCGCGCCGCGTGGGCCCTCGGCTCGGTCATGAACTTCCAGGGCGACACGGCCGGCGTCGACCGGTGCGTCGCCGAGTGCCGCGCCGCCGCGCCCGACCCCACCGCCGTCCGCGCCGCCGACTGCATCGAGGCCGCCGACCGGGCGATGAGCGGCCGTCCGGCCGAGGGCGTGGAGCGGCTGCGCCGCCTCGCCGCCGAACCGTGGGACGACCCCCTCCAGGAGGCGACCTGGATGACGGCGCGCGCCGCCCTCGCGTTCGCGCACGTCCTCCTGGACGACTACCCGTCCGCGTCCGCGGTCGCCGAGGACCTGCGGCGCGACGGGGAGCGCCGCGGCGAGCACCGGTTCCGCGGCTACGGCCACTACATCGACGCGCTCGTCGCCCTGTTCAGCGGCGACCACGGCACCGCCGCGACCCGCGCCGGGCACGCCTTCGAGAGCTTCAAGCTGCTCCACGACGCGTCCAACATGGCCCTCAACCTGGAGGTCATCGCGATCGCCGACCAGCTCGACGGAGCCCACGAGCGCGCCGCCGTCCTGCTCGGCGTCAGCACCCGGCTGTGGGCGCCCGACGGCGGCCGCGCCCGCTGCACCGCGCCCCGGCTCGCGCAGGCCCGCCGCGACTGCGAGAAGTCCATCGCCGCCGCCCTCGGCGAGGAGCCGATGGCGACCCTCTTCCGCACCGGCCTCCACTCCGCCTGGCCCTGACCGACGGACCGCCATCCACCGGACACGCCCCGTTCAGGCCGCGGACCTAGGTTGGCCGCATGAACCATCGCATCCTGCCGAGCGCCCAGGTCGACCCGTCCGCCGAGATCGGGGACGGGACGACCGTGTGGGACCTCGCGCAGATCCGCGAGGGCGCCCGGCTCGGCGCGGGCTGCATCGTGGGGCGCGGCGCGTACGTCGGGGCGGGGGTGCGGATCGGCGACAGCGTGAAGCTGCAGAACCACGCGCTCGTCTACGAGCCGGCCGTGCTGGAGGACGGCGTGTTCGTCGGGCCCGCGGTCGTCCTCACCAACGACCGGGCGCCGCGCGCGGTGGACCCGGACGGCCGGCTGAAGCGCGCCGCGGACTGGGAGGCCGTCGGGGTGCACGTCGCCGCGGGCGCGTCGCTCGGCGCGCGCAGCGTGTGCGTCGCGCCGGTGCGGGTCGGGCGGTGGGCGATGGTCGCGGCGGGCGCGGTGGTCACCCGCGACGTCCCCGACTTCGCGCTCGTCGCGGGCGTCCCGGCGCGCCGGATCGGCTGGGTGGGGCGGGCCGGGGTCCGGCTGGCGGAGCGGCCGGACGAGCCGGGCGCGTGGGAGTGCCCGAGCACGGGCGAGGTCTACGTGGAGGCGTCCGGCGCGCTGACCGAGAAGAAGCGCTGACGCGGGTCACGGCTTGGCGTGCAGGTTCCGGTCCTGCCGGGTCGTGACGACGGCGTCCGGGTGCAGGCGGGCGAGCCGGCGGGCGAGCGGCACGGACGTCCGGTCCATCACGATGACGCGGGCGACCGGTGCCGCCGCGGCCTCGCGGAGGAACCCGCGGCGCGCGGCGCGGGCCAGCACGAGCGGCCGGGCGTGCCGGTAGAACGGCAGGAACGCGCGCCGGTGGACGGCGGTGGAGGCCGTGCTGCGCGCGCGGTCCATGCGGGCGCCGGGGCGGCCGAGCCGCCGCACCGGACGCGCGAGGAGCCGCGGCACCCGGACCACCAGCGCGTGCTCCAGCCGCGGCAGCGGGTGCCGCGCCTCGGCGCCGTCCAGCCGGTGCAGGCGCGCCCGGCCGTCCAGGGCGTCCCAGCCGTCCGGTTCGGCGGTCACCACGTGGACCTCGGCGCCCTCCTCGGCGAAGTGGCCGGCGAGCCCGATGACGCGCCGGTACTGGACGCGCGGGTCCGCGCCCGGCAGCGGGTCCATGGTCAGGTTCGGGTCCATCGCCAGGACGATCACCCGTGGCGTTCCGGTCACGCCGGCGCCTCCCCTCTCCGGGCCAGCTCGCCGAGCCGCCGCACGAGCGGTTCGAGGGCCACGGTCCGTTCGAAGCGGTCCGCGTAGGCGCGGGCCTCGGCGACCTGCCGGGCGTCCAGGCCGGCCGCCGCCTTCGCCGCCGCCGCCATCGACGCGGCGACGGCCGCCGGGTCGAGCCCGCCGGGGTCGAACCACAGCGGGTAGTCCCGCAGCAGTTCCCCGGCGGCCGAGCCGGGCGCGTGCACCGACACGATCGGCCGTCCCGCCGCCATGTACTCGAAGATCTTCCCCGAGGTGACGTACCGTCCGCCGCCGTTCAGGAACACGAGGACGTCGGAGTCCCGGTAGACGCCCGCGAGCGCCGTCTTCGGGACGGGGCCGCGGTAGCGGACGCCCGGGGCGAGGTCCTCGCCGCCGGGCTCGCCGCCGAAGCGGCGGCGGAGCGCGGCGTCGGACTCCTTGAAGAACCCGAAGTACCCGTACAGGTCGAGGGTCGCCCGTTCCATCCCGGCGTGCTCGCGGGCCCGCGCGAACCCCTCGGCCAGCGCCTCGATCGGCTGCTCGCTCGTCACCGTGCCGACGAACGCGAACCGGGGCGCGTGCCCGCCCGGCGCGGTCCGCGCGGCGGGCGGCGGCTCCGCCGCCGGGAGCGTGTCGGCGTCCCACCCGTTCAGGACGGTCATCATCCGGCCGGCGGCCTCCGGGTAGCGCTCGGCGTGCCACGCGCGCTGCGCGTCGTTGACGTACAGCGAGTTCGCCGCCGACCGCAGGATCCGGCGCTCCCACCGCCACGCGGGATGGCCGTCGCCGAACCGCGGCTCCTCCGTGAACTGGTCGAGCGTCCAGGAGTCGCGGTAGTCGACGACGTACGGCGTCCGGGTCGCCTTCCCGAACGCCCACGCGGCGCCGAACGACGCGAACGGGTTCCCGGTCGCGAGGACGACGTCGAACCGGCGGCGCAGGTGCAGCCGCAGCGCCCTCCGGACGCTGTCGCGCGCCCACGACGCGTACCGCTCGGGGAACACGTGGTCCTGCCCCCACGCGTACACCGACTGCGCGAGGTGCGGGAACGCCCCCCGGAACCGGCTGTACTCGCGCACGTCCGTCTGCCACACGAACCGGTTCAGGTCCGGGCGGACGATCGTGACGCGCGGGTCGATCGTGGCCAGCAGCCCGTCGTCGACCGAGCCGATCGTGTCGTACAGGAACGGCAGGGGCGCCGCGAACACCGTGACGTCCCAGCCCAGCTCGGTCAGCCGGTTCGCGGTCGCGCGGGGCCGGTACACGCCGCTGGCGCGGGACGGGGGGAAGTAGAACGCGAGGTAGAGCAGCCGGGGGCGGCGTTCGGTCATGCGGGGGTCATCCTCCGGCGTACCCGGCCCGCGGCCGGTCGGGGGCGATGGAGTAGGCCAGCCGCGCGCCCGCGCCCGCGATGACGTCCGCCAGTTCGGACGCCGTCACCAGCGACTGCGGGTCGCCGACGACGACGAGGTCGACCGCGCGGCGGCGCAGCACCTCGCGCTCGAACACCCGGCGCCGGACCGCGGCCGGGTCGCGGCGGTAGGCGCGGGCCAGCAGCCGGTCGACCGGGCGGGCGACGCGCCGCCGGTACGCGGCGTCGATCCGGTTCCCGAGCCCGCGCAGCGGGCCGGGCAGGCACGCGCGGACCAGCAGCCGCGGCAGCCGGTACAGCGGGATCCGCACCGCGGCGGGGCGGTAGCGGCGTTCGAGCGCGGGCAGCTCGACGGCGTCGACGCCGTCCGGCAGCGGCTCCCGCGCCCACGCGGACGCGGCGCCGACGAGCACCGCGGCCTCGCCGCCGTCCGCGACGACCCGCGCCGACTCCCGGACGACGGCGGGCCGTCGGGTCGCGCCGAGCGCGACGAACAGGACGTTCACGCTACCTCCCTCTCCTCCGCGTCCCCGTCCGCGTCCTCCGCGCCGGGAAACCAGTGCCGGTGGTGCGCCTCCGCGACGGTGCGGTACCCGAAGCGGCCGTCCAGGACGGCCCGGGCCCGCGGCAGGTCGAGCCCGTCCGGGAAGCGGTCGCGGAGCCGGCGGTAGCCCGCGGCGATCACCGCCGGGTCGTCGGTGACGTCGATCATCTCCCCGGCCGCGTCCGCCACGCCCGCGAGCGTCCGCTCGGGGCCGCCGCAGCGGGTGACGAGCACCGGCAGGCCCGCCGCGACCGCCTCGACGACCGTCACGCCGAACGTCTCGTAGCGGGCCGCGTGCACGAGCAGGTCGTGCTCGCGCATCAGCCGCGCCGCCCGGTCCGGGGCGACGGCGCCGAGGAACGACACCGCGCCGGCGACGCCGAGTTCGGCGGCGCGCTCCGCGAGGGGCCCCGCCAGCGCGCCCGTCCCGGCCACGGTCAGCGTCAGCCCGGGGTCCTCGGCGCGGCACGCGGCGAACGCCTCCAGCAGCGGGCCGACGCCCTTGCGCTCGACGAGCGTGCCGACGTACAGCCAGCGGCGCAGCGCGGTGACGGGACGGCGCCGCGGCGCCGCGAACGAGACCGGGTTCGCGATCGGCCGGATCTTCCCGGCGAGCGCCGGGAACGCGGCGGCGAGCAGGTCCCGCAGCACGTCCGTCACGACGAAGAACCCGTCGCAGCGGTCGAGGACCTGCTCGTACAGCTCCCGCGAGTCGGGCTGCTCCAGCACCTTGCCGAGGAAGGACGCGTGCTCGGTGACGAACACGCGCGCGTCCGGGCGGGCGTTCTCCAGCGCGGTCCAGCCGCCGCGCAGCCCGACGTGCGCGTGCACGACCGGCGCCGGGATCGGCGCGCCGCCGAGCGCCTCCCGCAGCCACGCGGCGTGCTCGCGGGCGAGGTCCGCGAACGTGTATCCGGGCACCGTCGGGACGGGGACGCGCAGCAGCCGGGCGCCCGCCGCGGCGGGCTGCGGGTGCAGCGCGAGCGGCAGCAGGCGCCGGTGCGCCGCGCGGGCCGCCTCGACCTCCTCCGGCGGCTGCCGCATCAGCCACGCCTCGGTGTGGTAGACGGTGACGTCGCCGCAGCCCGGCGCGGTCGCGCCGACCATCGCCTCGACGAACGCCCCGGCCCACTCCTGCTGGGGGTTCGGGTACCAGGGGGTGACCACCGCGACGTCGCGGTCGCCGGGCGCCGTCACGCCCGGTCCCGGGCGCCGATCAGCGGCGCGCCGGGCGCCTCGCCCGCCCCGCCCGGCGGAGCCGTCCGGGCGGGGCGGGGCGCCAGGCGGGTGTAGACGCCGTCGAGGACCCCGGCCTGCGCCTCCCACGTCCAGTCGCGGAGCAGGTCGGGACGCTCGTCGTACACGGCCCGGTACCGCCCCGGGTCGCCGAGCACCGCCTCGACGGCCCGCACGTAGTCGTCCGGGTCCTCGGCGCGGAACACCTCGCCCTGCCCGGTGTTCTTCACCATGTCGCCCATCGCCCGGACGTCGCTGACGACGATCGGCAGCCGCGCGTGCGAGTACTCGAAGAACTTCGTGATCAGCGCGATCTCGTGGTTCGGCCAGTGGTGGATCGGGACGACGCCGAAGTCGGCCGCCGCCAGGAACGGGACGACCTGGTCGAACGGCACGTACGGCAGGACGTGCACCCGGTCGTCCACGCCGAGCGCGGCGGCGCGCGCGGCGAGCCCCCGGACGTACTCGGACCGCGCGGTCGCGACGACCAGCGCGACGTGCAGGCCCGGCAGCCGCGGCAGCGTCTCGATCATGATGCCGAGGCCGCGCTGCACGGACGCGCTGCCGCTGTAGACGGCGATCGGGACGTCCGGGCCGACGCCGCACAGCTCCCGCATGTCCGGGACCGGATCGCCGCCCGCCCGCGCCGCCTCGGTGACCGGGGCGTTCAGCACGACGGTCGGCCGCTCGCGCAGGCCGTGCCCCTCGACGAGCCGGTCCGCGAGGGCCTCCGACACCGTCAGCACCGCGTCGGCGTCGCCCGCGTACTCGCGCTCGTGCGCGCACATCGCGGCGAGCCAGCGCGGCCCGGTGCCCCACGGCCGGATGCCGGGCAGGAACTCGTGCGCGTCCCAGACCAGCTTCGTCGCCCGCCCCCGCGCGCGGGCCCGCCGCGCCGCCCGCGCCCCGACGCCGAGCATCCGGAAGTCGTTCGCGTGGATGATGTCCGGGTCGAGCTCGTCGATGACGTTCTTGTACGCGCTGTCCCAGTCCCACAGGTTGCGGTCGAGGACGCGCCAGGCCCGGTCGCCGAGCAGCGCCTGCCAGTACCGGATCGCCAGCCGCTCCAGCGGCGAGTCGCGGTTCTTGCGGGCCGCCGCGAGCGCGTCGGTCTGCCGGGCCCGCACCGCGACCCACCGGGCCTGCGCCTTCGCCGCGGCCCGCCGCGCCAGCAGCCAGCCCTTCCGCGGCGGCCCCGCCCCCGGCTCCAGCCGGCTCGCCGCCAGGTCGGCCCGCCGGGACTGGACGAGCCGGCGCCGGTAGTCGGCCGCGGTCGGGTGCCCGTAGGCGAGCGGGCGGCGCAGCGTCGCCCGCAGCACGCCGGGCCGCTTCCCCGGCACCAGCATGTGCCGGAGCTGCACGAGGCGCACGTGCGCGCCGCCCAGCTCCCAGCTCCGCGGCGGGCCGCCGGTGCAGCCGAGGAGGTGCACGTCCCACCCCGCGTCGGCGGCGGACGTCGCCGCCTTCTGCACCCGGGAGTCGCGCGCGACGTCGTTGTCGACGAGCATGACGACGCGGCCGCGCGGCGCGGCGGGAGCCGTCCGGTCTTCGGGTTGCATTCGGTTCTCCAGTGGTCCGTTCTCCAGTGGTCCGGCGGTGCCCGGCACGGGCGGGCCGCCTAGGGCGGCGTCCCGCGGTCGGTCCCCGCGGCCGGGGCGCCGATGACGACGCGGGCCACGCCCGCCCAGCGGGCCGCGTCGGTCACGCGGCGGCCGTCCACCAGCACCTTCACCCCGGGGAAGTCGGACGAGCCGAGCGTGCGGTACTCGGCGTGGTCGGCCTGGACGATCGCGGCCGTCACGGGCTCGCCCCGGTGCGGCGGCAGGCCCAGCGCGTCCAGCTCGTCCGCCGTGTACATCGGGTCGGAGACGTACGGGACGGCTCCGCGGGCGCGCAGCGCCTCGACCGTCGGGAAGACGCCGGAGAACGCGGTCTCCTTGACGCCGCCGCGGTACGCCGCGCCGAGCACCAGCACCGGCGCGCCCGTCAGGTCGCCGTACGCGCCGGCGAGCAGCCCCGCCGCGTACCCGGGCATCGCGGCGTTGGCGTTCCGGGCCGCCCGGACGACCGTCGCGTCCGGGTCGTTCCACAGGTACATGCGCGGATAGACCGGGATGCAGTGCCCGCCGACCGCGATGCCCGGCCGGTGGATGTGGCTGTAGGGCTGCGTGTTGCAGGCGTCGATCACCTTCATGACGTCCACGCCGATCTCGCCCGCGTACCGGGCGAACTGGTTCGCGAGCCCGATGTTGACGTCCCGGTACGTGGTCTCCGCCAGCTTCGCCAGCTCGGCGGCCTCCGCCGACCCCAGGTCCCACACGCCGTTCGGGCGGTCGAGGTCGGGCCGCTCGTCGAACTCCAGCACCCGCTCGTAGAACTCCGCGCCGCGCCGGGCGGACGCGTCGTCGATGCCGCCGACGAGCTTCGGGTAGCGCCGCAGGTCCGCGAACACCCGGCCGGTCAGCACCCGCTCGGGGCTGAACACCAGGTGGAAGTCCGTGCCCGCCGCCAGGCCCGACCCCTCGGCGAGCATCGGCGCCCACCGGGTCCGCGTCGTCCCGACGGGCAGCGTCGTCTCGTAGCTGACGAGCGTCCCCGGGCGCAGCCCCCGCGCGACGGCGCGCGTCGCGTCGTCCATCCAGCCGAAGTCGGGCGCGCCGTCCGCGCCGACGAACAGCGGCACCACCACCACGACCGCCTCGGACCCGGCGACCGCCGCCGCGGTGTCCGTCGTCGCGGTCAGCCGCCCGTCCCCGACCGTCTCGGCGAGGTACCGGCCCAGGCCGGCCTCGCCGGGGAACGGCTCCCGGCCGGCGTTCACGTCGGCCACCACCCGCGCGTCCACGTCCGCGCCGACCACCCGGTGGCCCCGGCGGGCGAACTGCACCGCCAGCGGGAGCCCGATCTTGCCGAGCGCGACCACGCAGATCCGCATGCTCCGCCTTCCCGTCCCGCTTCCCGTCCCGCGTCCCGTCCCGCGTCCCGTCTCAGCCGACACCCAGCACCTCCGACGGCGCCTTCAGCGCGACCGTCTCGCCCGTCTCCGCCGACTCCAGCACCGCCGCCGACACCTCCACCGTCCGCAGCGCCTGCCGCAGCGTGACGATCCCGCCCGTCCCGCCGCCGGCGCGGACGGCGTCCCGGAACCGCTCGTGCTCGACCCGCAGCGGCTCCGGCTTCGGGATCGCGTAGCGGACCATGTCGCCCTGCGAGACGCCGCGGAAGTTGCGCAGCGCCTCCCACTCGTTGCTGACCTCGCCGTTCGCGTGGAACGTCAGGTCGGCGGTGAGCGTGTCGGCGACGAAGCAGCCGCGCTCCCCCGTCACCACCGCCGTCCGCTCCTTCAGCGGGCTCAGCCAGTTCACGAGGTGGTTCACCATCGAGCCGTCCGCGAGGCGCCCCACGGCGGCCACCATGTCCTCGTGCGGGCGGCCGCTGCGCGCCACCGTGTGCGCGGACACCGACACGTAGTCCTGGCCGGTCACCCACGCGGTCAGGTCGATGTCGTGGGTCGCGAGGTCCTTCACGACGCCGACGTCGGAGATCCGGTGCGGGAACGGTCCCTGGCGGCGCGTCACCACCTGGAACACCTCGCCCAGCTCGCCCGCCTCCAGCCGCGCCCGCATGCTCTGCAGCGCCGGGTTGTACCGCTCGATGTGCCCGACGCCCGCGACCAGCCCCCGCGACTCGAACGCCGCCACCAGCCGTCCCGCCGCCTCCACCGAGTCGGCCAGCGGCTTCTCGATCAGCGCCGCGACCCCCGCCTCCGCGAGCCGCAGCCCGACCTCCTCGTGCAGCGCCGTCGGGCACGCGACCACCGCGTAGTCGACGCCGAGCGCCAGCAGCCCGTCCAGCGAGTCCAGCAGCGGCACCCCGCTCGGCGCGGCCCCGCCGCGCGGGTCGACGACCCCGGCGAGCTCGACGCCGTCCGTCGAGCCCAGCACCCGCGCGTGGTTGCGGCCCATCACGCCGAACCCCACGAGGCCCGCCCGCAGCGCCCTCACGCCGCGGCCCCCTCGTTCACGGCGTCGGCCACGCGCGCCAGCTCCGCCCCGGTGAGGGCCGGGTGCACCGGCAGCGACAGCGCCTCGGCCGCCGCCCGGTCGGTCTCCGGCAGGTCCCAGCGGGGATCCGGGACGCCGTCCCGCAGGAACGGCGGCAGCCGGTGGACGGGCGTCGGGTAGTAGACGGCGTGGCCGATGCGGCGGCCGTCCAGATGCCGGCGCATCGCCTCGCGCCCCTCCGGCACCCGCACCGTGTACTGGTGGTAGACGTGCCGCGCCCCCGCGGCGACCGGCGGCGGCACCGCCCCGGTGAGCTTCGCGTCGAGGAAGGCCGCGTTCGCCCGGCGCCGCTCGGTCCACTCCGCGAGCCGCCCGAGCTGCACCCGTCCGACGGCCGCCGCGACGTCCGTCAGCCGCAGGTTCGCCCCGACGATCTCGTTGGCGTACCGCTCCGCCATGCCCTGGTTGCGCAGCAGCCGCAGCGTCC
Organism: Actinomadura rifamycini DSM 43936; assembly: GCF_000425065.1. Lineage (GTDB taxonomy): Bacteria > Actinomycetota > Actinomycetes > Streptosporangiales > Streptosporangiaceae > Spirillospora > Spirillospora rifamycini. The sequence goes on along the minus strand of NZ_AULB01000023.1, from coordinate 32,202 downwards.
GCGCCGTCCCGGCGTCCGCCGTCGTGACCATGCCGCCCTCCAGGGTGTGCATGTTCTTCGTCGGGTAGAAGCTGAAGCAGCCCGCCGTGCCGAGCGCCCCGGCCGGGACGCCGTCCAGGCTCGCCGCGTGCGCCTGCGCCGCGTCCTCGACCAGCGCCAGGCCGTGCCGCCCGGCGAGCGCCGCGAACCGGTCCATTGCCGCCGGATGCCCGTACAGGTGCACGGGCATGACCGCCGCGGTGCGGTGCGTGATCATCGCCGCGGCGGCGTCCGGATCGAGGCAGAACGAGCCCGGCTCGATGTCGGCGAACACCGGCTCCGCGCCGGCCAGCCGCACCGCGTTCGCCGTCGCCGCGAACGTGAACGACGGCACGATCACCTCGTCGCCGGGCCCGATGCCCAGCGCCAGCAGCGCCAGGTGCAGCGCCGACGTCCCCGAGTTGACCGCGACGCAGTGGCGTCCGGCCACCAGCGCGGAGAACTCCTCCTCGAACGCGGCGACCTCCGGCCCCTGGACGACCCGTCCGCCGCGCAGCACCCGGACCACGGCGTCGATCTCCGCGTCGCCGATCACCGGTCGCGCCGCGGGAACGGGTTCCCCGGATTCCTCGGGCATGGGCAGCTCCTCATTGCGGCGGCCGTGCGGGGCCCTCGGAAAAGAGCACGCGGCGGCGGCGCGGACCTGGAAAGTCTCGCTTAACGGTCGGATTGTAACTAAAGCGCCGAGCGCGCAGCACGCACCTTAAAGCATTGTTGCCCATTTACGGCCGAGCCTGTACGGACACATGAAAAATTCGCGACCGAGCCATTTCGATCGCCTGCGCGGCCGCGCGCCCCGGCGCTCGTCCGCCCGCCACCTGCGCGCTGGACGCCCGCCGACCGCGCTACCCTCGGGCTTCGCCGCGCACGAACGGGAACGTCCTCGGCGCTTACTTCTGCGAACCGTCCGAACGTCATCCGATATTCGCCTGCATTTCGCGGTCGCGTCGCCGGAATTCTGCCCGGCCTTAACCGTGCATTCGCTCGCTCGTCGCCGAACCGTAAATTGCTCGACCGCCCCGCCCCGCCCCTTTTCCCGAATGCGCCGGCCGGACGGGCGTCAGCGGTCGCGCGGGGTCACCAGTCCCGACTCGTAGGCGAGGATGACGAGCTGCGCGCGGTCGCGCGCGTGCAGCTTGCTCATGGCCCGGTTGACGTGCGTCTTGGCGGTCATCGGACTGATCACCATGCGTTCGGCGATCTGGTCGTTCGACAGGCCGCGCGCGACCAGGGCGACGGCCTCGCGCTCGCGCGCCGTCAGCCCGTCCAGGCCCGCGCCGGTGCCGCCGTCGAGCGGGTGGGCGACGTACCGGTCGATGAGCTTGCGGGTGATCGACGGGGCGAGCAGCGCGTCGCCGCGCGCGGCGACCCGCACGGCGTGCAGCAGGTCCTCCGGCACGATGTCCTTGACGAGGAACCCGGCGGCCCCGGCGCGCAGCGCGTCGAAGACGTACTCGTCCATGCCGTAGTTGGTCAGGATGACGACGTGCACCCCCGCGAGGGACGGGTCCGCGGCGATGCGCCGGGTCGCCTCGATGCCGTCGACGACCGGCATCCGGACGTCGACGAGCGCGACGTCCGGCCGGTGCTCCCGGGCCAGCGCGAGCCCCTCGGCGCCGTCGCCGCCCTCGGCCACCACGGCGATGTCGTCCTCCAGGTCGAGGAGCGCGCGGAACCCGCTGCGGATCAGCGGCTGGTCGTCGACCAGCAGGACGCGGATCACGACGGGTCCACCGGCAGTTCGGCGTGCACGACGAATCCTCCCTCGCCCCGCGGTCCCGCGCTCAGCCGACCGCCGAGGGCGGCGACCCGCTCCCGCATGCCCAGCAGCCCGATGCCGGGCGCCGCGACCGTGCCCGGCGCCGCGGTGCCGTCGTCGGCGACGCGCACCGCGAGGCCGTCCGGGCGGCAGTCGATCCGGACGGACGCCGCGGCGGCGCCCGCGTGCCGGGCGACGTTGGTGAGCGACTCCTGGACGATCCGGTAGACGGTGCGCTCCACCGCGGCGGGCACGTCGCGGCGCCGCCCCTCGATCGTCAGCGTCGCGTCCAGGCCGATGGCGCGGGCCCGCTCCACCAGGTCGGGGACGTGGTCGAGCCCGCGCGGCGGGGCGGTGTCGTCGTCGCGCAGCGCCTCCAGCGTCGCGCGCAGCTCCCGGGTGGCCTCGCGGGCGGCCTCCTGGATCGCCAGCAGGGCCTCCGGCACGTGCTCGCCGCGCTTGCGGGCCACATGCACGGCGACCTCGGCCTGCACCTTGACGATCGAGATCTGGTGGGTGAGCGAGTCGTGCAGCTCGCGGGCGATGTGCAGCCGCTCGTCGGCGGCGCGGTGCCGCGCGACCTCCTCGCGGGTGCGTTCCGCCTCGTCGGCGCGCCGCTCGGCCTGCCGCAGCGCCTCCCCCGCGGCCGCCGCGGCGATCAGCCAGGCCAGCTCCAGCGCGCCGCGCGCCCGCGCGAGCACCTCCGCCGCGTCGGGCGGGCCGGAGGCCAGGGCCGCGAGGGGGAGCGCCGCCATCATCGCGAGGCTCGCCGCCGCCGTGGCGGCGCGGTGCCCGGCCCGGACGGCCGCGTACACCGCGACGAGGAACGCGACGGCGGGCACGTCGAAACCGGCCGCCTGGTACCCCGCCGAGCACAGCCCGGTGAGGGCCAGCACCGGCACCGGGTGGCGCCGCCGCGCCGCGAGCAGCGCGCCGGCGGCGACCAGCAGCGCGCCGCCGAGCGCGTCGAGGCCCGTGCCGGGCCGCTCCGCCAGTCCGGTCACCAGCAGGATCGCGGCCGTGCCCGCGGCGATCGCCCCGTCGGTGACCCCGATCCGCCTCCCGCTCATGCGCGAACACTAACCGGCCGCCCCGCGCGGGCGACTCCTGCGCCGGGACGATCGTCCGGCTACCGCGCCCGCGGTACCCGCGCGGCTTCCGCGCCCTGCGCGGTAGCCGGATGCGGCACGGACGGCAGCCCGGATTGTCCGCGCTCGCCGGACGACGGGCGCACGTCCCGGCGGGGACGATCGGCACACGTCCATTCGAGGGAGAGGAAGCAGCCATGTCGCTCCTGACCGTTCTCACCGCGTCGCCGCTCGCGCGCGTCCTGGCGCAGCCCGCCGCCGCCGACGCCTACACCCTGTCCGCCGGGCGGCTCGCGTCCAGCGTCGCGGGGCTCGTCGGGCTCGCCGGCGCGGTGCTCGGCGGGCTCGCCCTCGCTCGCGCGGTCCGCCGCCCCGGAACCGGGAACCCGCGGCGCGGCGCCCTCGCGGCGCTCGTCGCGGGACCGTCCTGCATGGCCGCCGGCGCGGTGGTCGCCGCGACCGCCGACGGCGGCGTCGGCACCGGCAACGGCCTCGGCGGCGCCTACGTGGCGCTGCTGGTCGGCCTGGCGGCGACGGCCCTCGGCGGGCTGGCGCTCGCCCGGATCCGCCGCGCCGGCTGACCCGCCCGCCCGCGCGTCCGGTCCCGGCGGCGGGGTGGCGCAGGTCACAGAGGGGGTTCGTCACAGGGTGCGGGGCGGCGGCGTCTCGTGTGCGTCGGAGCGCCGCCGGCGGGGGGCGGCGCACGGGACCACGAGCGAGGACGAGGTCATGGCAACCACGAAGGCGCAGGCACCGGCGGGCGACACGCGCCGCTGGGCCGCGCTGTTCTGCATCGGGCTGGCCCAACTCATGATCGTGCTGGACGCCACGGTCGTGAACATCGCGCTGCCGTCCATCCAGCGGGACCTGGAGGTCTCCGACGGGGACCGGCAGTGGATCGTCACCGGGTACACCCTCGCGTTCGGCGGGCTGCTGCTGCTCGGCGGCCGGATCGCCGACCACGTCGGCCGGCGGCGGACCTTCCTGGTCGCGCTGGTCGGGTTCGCGGGCGCGTCGATGCTGGGCGGCGCGGCGTCCGGGTTCGAGACGCTGCTGGTCGCGCGCGTCCTGCAAGGGACGTTCGGGGCGCTGCTCGGGCCGTCCGCGCTGTCGCTGCTGACGGTGACGTTCACCCGGCCGGACGAGCGCGCCAAGGCGTTCGGCATCTGGGGCGCGATCTCCGCGGCGGGCGGCGCGGTGGGGCTGCTGGCCGGCGGGGCGCTGACCCAGTACCTGGACTGGCGCTGGTGCATGTACATCAACGTCCCGCTCGCGCTGGTCGCGGCGGTCGGCGGGATCGGGGTCCTGGCGGAGTCGCGGCGCGCGGGCGGGGCCCGGTTCGACGTGCCGGGCGTCCTGCTGGTCACCGGCGGGCTCGTCGCGATCGTGTACGCGGCGGGGCGCGCCGAGTCCAGCGGATGGGGTTCGCCGACGGTCACCGGCCTGCTGGCGGGCGGGGCGCTGCTGCTGGCGGTGTTCGCACTGGTGGAGCGTCGGGTCCCGCACCCGCTGCTGCCGCCGCGCCTCGTCGCCGACCGCACGCGGGGCGCCGCCTACCTGGCCGTCGGCCTGAGCGTGGTCGGGATGTTCGCGGCGTTCCTGTTCCTGACCTACTACATGCAGGGCGTCATGGGGTACTCGCCGGTCCGGACGGGCGTCGCGTTCCTGCCGATGGTGACGGCGGTGCTGGTGTCGGCCGGCGGGCTGACCACCCGGCTGCTGCCGCGGGTCCCGCCGCGGGCGCTGGTCGTGCCGGGCATGCTCATCGGCTCCTGCGGCATGCTGTGGATGCTCAGGCTGGAGGTCGGCGGCGGCTACGCGGGCGGGGTGCTGGTGTCGCTGCTGCTGTTCGGCTTCGGGGCGGGGATGATCCTGCCGACGGCCCTCAACTACGCCACCCGCGGCGTGCACCCGGACGACACCGGCGTGGCGTCGGCCGGGGTCAACACCGCGCAGCAGATCGGCGCGTCGATCGGCACGGCGCTGCTCAACACCATCGCGACCGGCGCGACCGCCGACCACCTGGCCGAGCACGGCCCGGCCGCCGCCGGGCAGGCCGTGGTCGAGGGCTTCCAGGTGGCGGGCGCGTGGGCCGCCGGGATCATGCTGGCCGGGGCGCTGGCCGTCGGCCTGCTGATGAACGCGCCGCGCCCCCGCCGGGAGGACGCCCCCGAGGACGCGCCCGCGGTCGCGGTGCACGCCTGAACGGGGGACGGGCGGAGGACCGGGCGCCCGAAGCGGGCGCCCGGTCCCGGTCACCCCAGGGTCGCGTCGAGCGCGGCGGCCAGGTCGGCGTTCAGCCGGTACGCGGTGCGGACCTCGCCGATGACGCGGTCCTGCTCGGCGGGGCTCCACGGCGCGGCGTCCAGGAGGGCGCGGTAGCGCTCCTTCAGCACCTTCGGCTTCTCGTCGAAGTGGTAGAACCGGACGCCGTCGCGGTCGAGGCCGTAGGCGCGGGCGACGCGGGCGCCGATGGCCTGGCCGCCGGACAGGTCGCCGAGGTAGCGGGTGTAGTGGTGCGCGACGAAACCGCCCGGCCAGTCGAAGCAGACCTCGCGGAGCCGCGCGCAGTAGGCGGCGGTGGCGTCGCCGGGCTCGATCCGGGACGCCCAGTCCGGGCCGTGGAAGTGGACGAGGTCGGCTTCGAGCCCGGGGAGGCGGCGGAGCCCAGCGAGGTCGAACCGCGCCGCGACCGGGTCGTCCCGCAGGTGGTCGGCGGCCCGCTCCAGGACGTCGTAGACGAAGTGGAGCTGCCCGATGAGGGCGCCGTACTGGTCGGGGGTGAGGCGGCCGTCGAGGAGCGCCGTCATGTAGGGGGTGCTCTCGGTGTCGCCGTGGTCGGCGCGGGTCGCGGTGCGCAGCCGGACCGAGAACGGCTCGGCGGTGCGGCGCGCCTCCTGGTACATCCGGACGACCTCCGCGCGGACCTCGGCGCGCTCGGTGAGGCGGCGGCTCCACGGGATCCGGACGGCGACGTCGCGCCCGCCCGCCCGGACGGCGAAGTCGGCGCCGTCGGCGTCCAGCCCGGTCATCGCGGCGGACTCGGCGTCGGGCTCGCCGCCGAGCGTCCGGACGATCAGCACCGAGTCGGCGGCGTGGTCGTCGTTCATGTGGCGGGCGATGGCGGCGACGACGTCCGGGGTGAACGGGTCGGTGGTGGTCATGGCGTCTCCTCGGAGGGGGCGGCCGGGCGGGCCGCACGCGGCGACCCGACGGCTTTCGGTGGCGAGGGGCAGGTCGCGGCCAGAAAGAACGCGGTGGAGGCGTCGCGGGCGAAGGCACGGTCGCCGAGCCCGGGGCTGACCACGGTCTCAGCGAACAATTCGTACATACTGCCCGCCAGGATACGTAGGGCGCCGCGCACGGCGGCCTCGCGGCGGCGTCGGCTCCGCGGATCTCCGCCGCCGCGCCGGGTGACACGCGTGTTGACCCACCACTCGGGAGGCGTGTGGTAGGCTGACTCAAAGTTGCGGTTCCCATAGACTCTTGCATGCGCCTGAGGGTTTCCACCTCGGGCGCATTTTTTGTTGATCTGGATTCTCCGGATGGGTTCGACGCGGCGACCCGAGCCCGCAAGGTGCGGGCCGGGAGAGAACCATGAAGGAGACGATCATGGCTACCGGTACCGTGAAGTGGTTCAACGCCGAAAAGGGCTTCGGCTTCATCGCGCAGGACGACGGCGGCGCCGACGTGTTCGCGCACTACAGCAACATCGCGGCGCAGGGCTTCCGCGAGCTGCAGGAGGGCCAGAAGGTGACCTTCGACGTCACCCAGGGCCAGAAGGGCCTGCAGGCCGAGAACATCACCATCGGCTGACGCACGACCTCGCGACGGGCCCCGGGTACCCACCCGGGGCCCGTCCGCGTTTCCGGCCCCGGAAGCACCCCGGCGCCGATCAATGCGTGATGCCGTGTGCGGCACCTCGCTACGTATCGACGTCCCCGCCGACGACGGCCCGGAAGGATGCGTCGCACTCCGGCCTCCCGGTCCTTCCTTCACCGCCGGGTCTCGCGGTGGACGGTGGCGGGCGCCGGGGCGGCCGGGGTGTCGCGGCGGGCGGGGAGGGCGAGCGACGCGACCGCGACGACCGCGAGCATCGCGGCCATGGCCAGGAACGCCGCGCCGTACGTGGTGGTCGCGGCGGCGAGCGCGGCGAGGCCGACCGCGCCGCCGACCTGCTTGGCGGTGTTCATCAGCCCGGACGCGGCACCCGCGTCGCCCCCGGCGGCGCCCGCCGTGACCGTCGCGGTCAGCGGCGTGTTCAGCAGCCCGCCGCCGACGGAGACGAGGACGGCCGGGCCGAGCACGCCGCGGACGTACGAGGGGTCGCCGCCCGCCGCGGCGGCCTGCCAGAGGAAGCCCGCGGCGGCGGCCGCGGCACCGGCGGCGACGAGCACCCGGTCGTCCAGGCGCCGCATCAGCCGCGGCGTCACGCGCAGCCCCACGAGCATCGTCAGCAGGGTGTGCGGGAGGAAGCCGAGCCCGGTCTCCAGCGCGGAGAAGCCGAGGACGTCCTGCATGTAGAGGGTGAGGAAGTACCACATCGGCACCGCGAAGCAGGCCCCGGCGAGCAGCATCAGGACGTTGCCGAGCCCGATCGCGCGGGACCGGAGCAGGCGCGGCGGGACGAGCGGGTCGGCGGCGCGCGCCTCGACGCGGGCGAGCACCGCCAGCAGGACGGCCGCGGCGGCGAGCGCCCCGGCCGTGCGGGCGTCCGTCCAGCCCCGGGTCTCGGCTTGCATGATGCCGAACGCGAGGAGCGTCAGCCCGGCCGTCGCGACGGCCGCGCCCGGGACGTCGAGGCGGCGGGCGCGGGCGCGGCGCCCGTCCGGGACGCGCCGGGCCAGGACGGCGGCGGCGAGCCCGACCGGCACGTTGACCAGCAGGATCCACCGCCACGACAGCGCCTCGGTGAGCAGCCCGCCGACGAGGTTGCCCGACGCCCCGCCGACCAGGCCGACGGCCGTCCAGACGGCGAGGGCGCGGGTCCGGCGGGGCCCCTCGGGGATCGTCGTGGTGATGGCCGTCAGGGTGGCGGGGGCGAGCACGGCGGCGCCGATCCCCTGCGCGGCGCGGGCGGCGACCAGCAGGCCGGGCGTCGCGGCGAGGCCGCCGACGAGGCTGGGCAGGCAGAACAGCAGGAGGCCGAGCAGGAGGACCCGCCCGGCTCCCGCGAGGTCGGCGAGCCGCCCGCCGAGCAGGAGGAACCCGGCGAACGCGAGGGTGTAGGCGCCCGCGACCCACGGCAGGCCGGCGTCGGTGAAGCCGAGGTCGTCCTGCACGGCGGGCAGCGCGACGTTCACCACCGAGACGTCCAGGACCACCATGAACTGCGCCGCGCACGCGAGCGCGAGGACGGTCCGCGCCATCGGCACCCCCGGATCGATGTGATCGCATCGCTTTGCCTCGCAGGCTAGGCGGCTACACTGGGAGCGGTCAATCCGATGCGGTCACATTGGAAAGAGTGCATGGAGCGGCGGACGCGCGGGCCCGGGGCCCGGCACGAGGAGCGGCGGAACGAGATCGCGGACGCGGTCCTCGCGATCGTCGCCGAGCGGGGCCTGGCGGCGGTCTCGCTGACCGAGGTCGCGGCGCGCGCGGGCGTCTCGCCCGGACGCGTCCAGCACTACTTCCCCGCCAAGCAGCGGCTGATCGAGGCGGCGTTCGACCGCGGCAACGCGCTGAGCGCCGCCCGCATCCGCGCGAAGGTCGGCCGGGAACTCGCCGACGCCGCGCCCCGGGACGTCCTCACGGTCGTCCTCACCGAACTGATCGCCCACGACGCCGAGACCCGCGCGCACCTGCGCGTCCGCCAGTCGTTCACCGCGCTGGCCCTCGCCGACGAGGCCATCGCCGCCCGGATGCGCGACGAGTACGCCCGGTTCCACGGGCGGGTCGCCGACCTGCTGCGCCGCGACCCGGCCGCCCTGCCCGCCGGGACCGACCCCGACGCCGCCGCCGTCGGCCTGGTCGCGCACGCCGAGGGCCTCGCGTACTACGTCCTGATCGGCATCACCGCCCCGGACGCGGCGCGCGCCGGCGTCGAACGCTCCATCGCCGCCCTGTACGCGGCCCCCGCGGGCTGACCGCCGTCAGCGCCGCGTCGGCACGGTGAGGATCTCGGCGCCGTCCTCGGTGATGGCGATCGTGTGCTCGCTGTGCGCCGTCCGGCAGCCCGTCGCGCTCCGCAGCGTCCAGCCGTCGGCGTCGGTGACGAGCTCGGCGGTGTCCGCCATGATCCACGGCTCCAGGGCCAGCAGCAGGCCGGGGCGCAGCTTGTAGCCGCGGCCGGGCCGCCCCTGGTTCGGGACGTGCGGGTCCTGGTGCATGGTCGAGCCGACGCCGTGCCCGCCGAACTCGGTGCAGATCGGGTAGCCCGCCTCGGCGAGGACCGAGCCGATGGCGTGGGAGATGTCGCCGATGCGGGCGCCCGGCCCGGCCGCGGCGATCCCCGCGCTCAGCGCGCGTTCCGTCGCGCCGATCATCGCGGTGCTCTCCGCGGACCGCGCGCCGCCCACGATGAAGCTGACGGCGGAGTCCGCGACGACGCCGTCCAGGGACACCGCCAGGTCGAGCGACAGCAGGTCGCCGTCGGCGAGCTCGTAGTCGTGCGGCTTCCCGTGCAGCACGGCGTCGTTCACCGACGTGCAGATGTAGTGGCCGAACGGCCCGCGCCCGAAGGACGGCTCGTAGTCGACGTAGCAGGACTCCGCCCCGGCCTCGACGATCATTTCCCGGGTCCACCGGTCGATGTCCAGGAGGTTCGTGCCGACCTCGCTGCGGCTCCGCATCGCCTGCAGGATGTCGGCGACGAGCGCGCCCGCGGCCCGCGCGCGCGGCAGTTCGGTGGGGGTCAGGATCTCGATCATCCGGCGCCTTCCTCGGCTTTGCCAATAACTATCCCGGCCATACTATCCCGGTACTAGAATCGGCGGCATGGTCAGGTTGCCGCTCACTTCCGAAGAGATCGAACGCGGGCAGCGCCTCGGCGCCCTCCTGCGGCGCGCCCGGGGGGAGAGGTCGATGCTCCGCACCGCGCTGGACGCGGGCGTCTCGCCGGAGACCCTCCGGAAGATCGAGTCCGGCCGCGTGGCCACCCCCGCCTTCCCGACCATCGCCGCCGTCGCCGCCGTCCTCGGCCTCTCCCTCGACGCGGTGTGGGCGGAGATCAACCGCTCCGACGGCGACGCCGGACTCGCGGGCTCGGGCCCCGGCCCGGGCGCGCGGCTGGCCTCGTAAGCCGCCGCCCCGTCCTCACCCGCGGGCGCCCGCGTCCCGCAGGGCCGCGTCGAGCCACCGCAGCAGCGCGATGTCGGGCCCGCAGCGGCGGTTCCGCTCCCGCCGCCGCGCCGCCCGGTAGACGCACGCGCCGCCCGGGACGCCGATGACGTCGAGGTCCACGAGCCCGCCGCCCCGGACGACCTCGTACTCCCCGTCACCGCCGGACGCCCGCCGCCGGACGGTCGCGGCGCCGTCCCGGGCGAGCGCGTCCCGCAGGCCCGGCGGCCCTTGCAGGAGGACGCCCTGCAGGGGCGGGACGACGGGCCCCGGCGCGTGCCCGGCGAGCCAGACCGCCCGCGACCCGCCGACCTCGCCGCGCCGCAGCCAGCCGGGCAGCGGGCCGTCGGACGCCACGACGGCGGCGGCGCCGCCGGGCAGCCCGGCGGCGAGGGCGCGAGCCTCCCCGGTGCTCATGAACCCGACGCGGAACAGGTGCGCGTCCTCGGTGTAGTTGTGCCGGGCCTCCGCGAACCCGTCCAGCCCGCCGGGAACGGCGCGGTCGCATTCCGCGACCCGCCCGACCACGTTCGCGAACTCGATGCCGAGCGCCACTCCGCCCCCCTGAACGACATGTCGTAGGTGTCCTCTACGCGGCGAGCCCGACTCATGGCCGCTCCCCGCCCGGCGGCACCTCCTGGTCGTCCACCCCGGCGGGTCGCGCGAGGCGGAGGTCCTCAAGTAGGCCGCCCGCCAGGACGGCGTCCACGAGCGCGGCCGCGGCCGCGCGCGGGTCGTCGCCCGCCCGGGCGAGGGCGTCGTTCCAGCGTTCGGCGGCGCCCTCGGCCAGGTCGCGGAACGCGTCCTCCGCCGGGGCGAGCGCGGCGACGACGGAGACCAGCGGGCGCGCCCACTCCCGCGGCTCCTGCGTCTCCGTGAAGGTCACCGCCCACCCGTCCCCGGCCGGGGCGCACGCCACCGCCAAAGTCTCCGTCCCGAGCACGTGGACGCTCGTGCGGACGATCGGCGCGCCGGACGTCCACCAGCCGTCCAGGTCCGCGTCGATCCGGCCGGTGGCCGTGTCGAGCGCCGCCCACGGGCCCGGCCGCCCGCCGCGCCACTCCGCGTGCACCGCGCCGGGACGGCCGGCCGTCCGGACCTCGAACGCGCCGGTCGTCGCGCCGTCGTCCGTCCGGAACTCGACGCGGACCCGGTCGTCGTCCCACGCGGCCACGGTCGCCTCGGCCGGGTGCCGGTGGACGGCGGCCAGCCGGTAGCGGGCGCCGCGCGCGAGGTGCTTCCCGTCGAGCCGGACGTCGTCCGTCGTGCCGCCGCCGCGCACCAGGCGGCCGCGCCGGAAGTCGAGCCCCTCCACCGCCGCGCGCAGGCCCGCGACGAACTCCCCGGCCCACTCCCGGGGCACCGCCCGCGCGGTCACCGTGTGCCGCAGCGTGACGGGCGCGTCCAGGTTGCGTTGCGCGAGCCCCGGGACGGCCGCGTTCCACCGGTCCGCGAACCCGTCGACGGCCTCGGCGAACCCCGCGCGGATCCGCCGCCGGGCGACGAGCAGGCCCAGCGCGGCGAACGGGCGCAGGACGCCCCGGCCGCGCCCGCCCGCGGCGACCCGGACGCGCCACTCCCCGCGCCGCGCCCCCTTCGGCTCGACCCGCGCGGTCGCGGCGCCGAACCGGTGCGCGACGCGGAGCGCGAGCTCCGGCGCCGCCGTCCCGTCCCCGAGCCGCGCCTCGCCCGTCCAGTCCGCGCGGCGCAGGGAGCGCAACCGCCCCCGCGTCGCCCGGTACCCGCCGGTGAGCCGCACCGTCCGGATCCGGCGGGCGGTCAGGCCGACGTCCAGGGCCGCCGTCACCTCGTGCCCGTCCCACGCGAACGTCCCGTCCAGCCGGATCCGCCGCGCCCGGTCCCACGAGCGGACGGTGATCTCCGCGGCGCCGCCGTCCGGGAGCTCGACCGCGTACCGGGACCCGGCGGCGAGGTGCCTCCCCTGGACGAGCCGGGCCGCCGCGACCACGCCGCCGCCCGCGTGGAGGCCGTCGCCGCCGATCGCGAGCGCCTCCACCGCGTCCAGGACGGGCCCCGCGACCTCGTCCGGCAGCCCGTCGGGGAGTGCGGAGAGCCGGACGTCACGCCGAACGAACACCATGGTCGATCATCCTGGAGCACCCGCGCCGGTCCCGCCAGGCCCGCGTCACCGCGACAGCAGGTCCCGGACGAACGCGCGGTACTCGTCCCGCATCGGCAGTTCGCGCTCGACGCGCACCCGCCGCCGCGTCGCCGTGACCGCGACGTCCGCGACCGGGTCGCGCCCGGCCTTCTCGAACGTCTCCCACCACAGCCCGACCCCGCGGCGCTGCCAGGCGGGGACGTCGTTGAAGTTGATCCCGCGGGCGAACAGCAGCTCGTTCTTGTCGGACACCGACGCGCGGAACAGCTCCCGCGACGCCTGCCGCGGGCTGCGCCCCTCCTTCCGCAGCGTCCAGTAGGACCAGCCGTTGAGCGCGCACCGCGCCGCGTCCGCCTGCCGCCACGAGAGGTAGTCGACGACGTCGTCCGGGCCCGTCCCCGTCCAGACGCGGGAGTCGAACACGGCGTACTCCCCGGCGGCCTGCGTGAACGCGGCCGACGCGATGCCCGCCGACAGCGACACCAGCTTCTCGACCCCGCGCCCGTCCGGCCGCACCGTCCACAGCTCGTCGAACCCGTCCCCGGGCCCCGGGCGGCGCAGCCGCTTGAGCGTCGCATAGACGCCGACGTCCGGCACTCGGATTTCCGGCGGGCGCAGCGCGTTGCGGCGCATCGACAGGGCGACGTCCGGCGGGAACCAGTAGCCGACGGCCCGCGCCCCGAACCGGCGCGCGGCCCCGATCAGCGGCGCCCACTCGTCCGGCGACGGGTTCGTGTTGTCGACGGCGACGTCCCGCCCGGCCTCCAGCGCCGCCGCGACGAGCCGCATCTGCCGCGCCTGCTTCCGCCGCGCCCTGGGAAACAGGTCCTTGCTCACGTGGACGTGCGTCGCCGCGAGCCGCGCCCGGTAGAACGTCGTCTTCCCGGACGCCTGCAACCCGATCAGCACCGCGACCTCGACCACGCCCCCCATCCTGCCGGTCCCGCCCGGGGCGGCGGTGCGGTATACGTGCCGCATGGAGGCGGGACGGGTCGCGGTTCGGGAGATGCGGCGGGCGGACGCCGCCCGGGTGCTGGAGATCTACCAGGCGGGGCTCGACACCGGGCAGGCGAGCTTCGAGGTGGCGGCGCCCTCGTGGGCGGAGTTCGACGCGGCGAAGCTGGAGGAGCCCCGGCTCGTCGCCGTGGACGCCGCGGACGGCGCGGTGCTCGGCTGGGCGGCGGGCTCGCGGGTGTCCGCGCGGCCGGTGTACGCGGGGGTCGTCGAGCACAGCCTGTACGTGGCGCCGGACGCGGCCGGGCGCGGCGTCGGCACAGTGCTGCTGGACGCGTTCGTCGGCGCGGCCGAGCGGGCCGGGATCTGGACGCTCCAGGCGGGCGTCTTCCCCGAGAACGCCGCGAGCCTGCGGCTGCACCGCGGCGTGGGTTTCCGCACCGTGGGGGTGCGAGAGCGGATCGGACGGCACCACGGGCGGTGGCGCGACGTGGTGCTGCTGGAGCGGCGCAGCGGCGCGGCCGGAACGGGCTGACCCGGCGGCCGGGAACGTTTTACCAACGCGTTCAAGTGAGAACGTAGATTCTCGGGAAAAGCCTGGGTCATGGGGATCACCGATCACGGGACCGACCGAGAGCCGGGCCACGGCGCGCCGCCGGGCTCCAGGGGGCGCCCGCGCACCGACTGGATCGTCTACGGGATCAGTGCGGTGCTGGCCCTCGCGCTGATCGTCTGGGGGTCGTTCTGGACCGACAACCTCAGCTCGGTCGCGCAGAGCACGCTCGACTGGCTGCTGACGAACGTCGGCTGGATGTTCGTGCTCGCGGCCACCGGGTTCGTGGTGTTCTCCCTCTGGCTCGCGGTCAGCAAGTACGGCCGGATCCCGCTCGGCAAGGAGGGCGACGAACCGGAGTTCCGCACCGTCTCCTGGATCGCGATGATGTTCAGCGCGGGCATGGGGATCGGCCTGATGTTCTTCGGCATGGCCGAGCCGCTGGAGCACTTCGTCAACCCGCCGCCGCGCACCGACCCGCCGCAGAGCGAGGCGGCGGTCGAGACGTCCATGGCGACCACCCTGTTCCACTGGACGCTGCACCCGTGGTCGATCTACGCGGTGCTGGGGCTCGCGATCGGGTACGGCCACTACCGGCGGGGGCGCAGGCAGCTGATCAGCTCGGCGTTCGCGCCGCTGTTCCCGAGGGGGCGCGGCGAGGGGCCGGCGGGCAAGATCATCGACATCCTCGCGCTGTTCGCGACGCTGTTCGGCTCCGCGGCCTCGCTGGGCATCGGCGCGCTGCAGATCCGCACCGGCATGCAGGAGGCGGGCTGGATCGAGACGCTCGGCACGTCCGTGCTCGTGCTCATCATCGTCGTGCTGACGATCTGCTTCATCCTGTCGGCGGTGTCGGGCGTCGCCCGGGGCGTCCAGTGGCTGTCCAACATCAACATGGTGCTGGCCATCGTCCTGGCGCTGTTCATCTTCGTCGTCGGCCCGACCGTCTTCATGCTCCAGATGATCCCCACGTCCGTCGGCGTGTACATCCAGGACTTCGGGCAGATGGCGTCGCGGTCGGGCGCCACCGGCGGGGACGACATGGAGGACTTCCTCTCCAACTGGACGATCTTCTACTGGGCGTGGTGGATCTCGTGGGCGCCGTTCGTCGGGATGTTCCTGGCCCGCATCAGCCGCGGCCGGACGATCCGGCAGTTCGTCGCCGGGGTCATCGTCGTCCCGAGCGTGGTCAGCCTCCTCTGGTTCTCCGTGTTCGGCGGGGCCGCGATCCGCGACCAGCAGAACGGCAACGACCCGTACGGCGACGGCTCGCCGGAGGCGATCACGTTCAACGTGCTGGGCGACCTGCCGTGGTCCGGCATCACCGCCGTCGTGGTGATGATCCTGGTGGCGATCTTCTTCGTCTCCGGCGCGGACGTGTCGTCCATCGTCATGGGGACGCTGTCGCAGCGGGGCTCGGTGCACCCCGCCCGCTGGATCGTGATCTTCTGGGGCGCGGTGACCGGCGCCGTCGCGGCGATCATGCTGGTGATCGGCGGTGACGAGGCGCTGAACGGCATCCAGAACATCACGTTCATCGGGTCGCTGCCGTTCACGATCGTGCTGATCGTCCTGTGCGCCGCCCTCGCGAAGGACCTGCGGAACGACCCGATGATGCGGCGCCAGCGCAAGGGCGTCGAGGTGCTGGAGGACGCGGTCGTCACGGGCGTCCGGGAGCACCAGGGCGACTTCGAGCTGGCGCTCCGCCCGTCCGGCAACGGGGACGACACCGAGGGCGGCATCACCAAGAAGGCGTTCCCCGAGGAGGAGTACACCGCGGACCGGCCCGACCCGGACGTCCGCAAGTCCTGACGGTCAGCCGAGCGCGTCCAGGCAGCGGCGGGCCTGGACGCGCAGGGCGTCGGCGAGCTCCGGCGGGCCGTCGGCGAGGGTGAAGCCGACGCCCACCGAGGTGATCATCCACACGAGGTCGGCGGGGGTGTCGGCGCCGACGTGCAGGCGGCAGCTGCGGTCGTCGACGGGTTCGACGGTGCCCATGCCGGGCCAGACGCGCTCGGCGGCGTCGTCCGCCGGGACGTGCAGGACGACCGTCGCCCGCACCGGCCAGGCCCGGGACGACAGCGTGCGCTCCAGGTACGCGGCGGCGTCGCCGTCCGGCGGGGGCCGCGGGACGAACCGGGGCCCCGGCGGGGTGCGCGGGGTGAGCCGGTCGACGCGGAACGTGCGCCAGCCGTCGCGCCCCGGATCCCACGCGACGAGGTACCAGTGGCGGCCGAAGCTGACGAGGCGGTGCGGCTCGACGGTCCGGCGGGTCTCGCCGCCGCGCGGGCTGCGGTAGTCGATGCGGAGGCTCTCGTGGCGGCGGCAGGCGTCGGCGATCGCGACGAGGGCGCCGGGGTCGACGGCGGGGCCGGGCGCGGCGCCGGTCCGGACGGTCGCCGCGTTCAGCGCGCCGACCCGGTACCGCAGCCGCGCGGGCAGCACCCGTTCGAGCTTGGCGAGCGCCCGCAGCGCCGTCTCCTCGATCCCGGCGACCGTGCCGGCCGTGCGGAGCCCGACGGCGACGGCGACGGCCTCGTCGTCGTCGAGCAGCAGCGGCGGCAGGGACGAGCCCGCGCCGAGCCGGTACCCGGCGGTGCCGCGCGCCGCGTGCACCGGGTAGCCGAGGTCCCGCAGCCGGTCGACGTCCCGGCGGACGGTGCGGGGCGTCACGCCCAGGCGCCCGGCGAGTTCGGCGCCCGACCGGTCGCGGTGGGTCTGGAGCAGCGACAGCAGTCTCAGCAGCCGCGCGGAGGAGGTCGTCGGCACGCCACCGAGTCTGCCGGACGGTTAGGACCGTTCCCGACCTAACCCGTTCCTAGCGTGCTCCGCATGACGACCGAACACGAGATCCGCCCCTTCGCCATCGACATCGACGGGGCGGCACTGGACGACCTCGCCGACCGGCTCGCGCGCACCCGCTGGCCGGACGAGCTGCCCGGCGTCGGCTGGAGCCGCGGCGTCCCCGCCGGGTACCTGCGGGAGCTGGCCGAGCACTGGCGGACCCGCTACGACTGGCGCGCCCACGAGGCGGCGCTCAACGCGCTGCCGAACTTCGAGACCGTCGTGGACGGCCAGAAGGTGCACTTCCTGCACGTCCGGTCGCCCGAGCCGGACGCCGTCCCGCTGCTGCTCCTGCACGGCTGGCCGGGCGCGTTCACCGACTTCCTCGACGTCATCGGGCCGCTGTCGGACCCGCGGGCGCACGGCGGCGACCCGTCCGCCGCGTTCCACCTGGTGATCCCGTCGCTGCCGGGCTTCGGGTTCTCGACGCCGCTGGCCGGGCCCGGCATGGGCGCCGCGCGGATGGCCGCGGTGCTCGCGGAGCTGATGGACCGGCTCGGGTACGGACGGTACGGCGTCCACGGCTACGACACCGGCTCGTGGGTCGCGCCGGAGCTGGGCAAGGCGGCGCCCGACCGGGTGGTCGGCGTCCACGTCAACGCGATGATCACGTTCCCGGCGGGGGTCGAGGGCGAGATGGACGGGCTGTCGGACGCCGAGCGCGACCGGTGGCGGCGGATGCAGGACTTCAACGACGGCTACCTGCGGTGCAACGCGAAGCGCCCGCAGACGGTCGCGTACGGCCTGCACGACTCGCCGTCCGGGCAGCTCGCGTGGATCGTGGAGAAGTTCAAGGAGCTGACCGAGCCCGAGGACAAGCTCCCCGAGGACGTGCTCGGCCTCGACCGCGTCCTGACCACCGTGTCGCTGTACTGGCTGACGGGCACGGCGGCGTCGGCGGCGCAGGTGTACTACGAGGAGATGACCGCCAACGCGTGGACGGACGGCGGCGCGGACGGCGACTGGGGCGCCGGTTCGAACGGGGACGGGGACGGGGACGCGGGCGGCTGGGGCGGTGCGGACGGCGGGGGCGACGGGGCGTCCGGCGGCTGGGCGCCCGAGCGGGGGACGGTGCCGACCGGCGTGCTCGTCTCGGCCCACGACGTGACGGTCCGGCCGTGGGCGGAGCGCGACCACCGCGTCGTCCGCTGGACCGAGCTGGGGAAGGGCGGGCACTTCCTCGCGATGGAGGAGCCGGACGCGCTCGTCGACGACGTCCGCGCGTTCTTCGCGTCCCTGCGCTGACGCGCGCGTGAAGAAGAGGACCCGCGGCGTCCGGCGGGCGCGGATGCCGGACGCCGCGGGTCCTCGGCTCGGGGCGGGAGCGTCAGACGATCGCGAGGCCGCGCCGGATGCGGCGGCGCACGTCCCACAGGTAGACGTTGAACGGGAACTCGCGGGCGGGGCGCGGCAGGGCGCGGTTGATCCGGCCGAGGACGCGCATGAGGCGGTCGAAGCGGGCCTGGTCGCGGGCCGTCCAGCGGTAGCCGAGCTCGTCGCGGAACGGCTGCGGCAGGAACCCGACCGTCTGGAAGCGGTTGAAGGCGCCGAGCAGCTGCGGGAACGGCGCGGGCAGGAACTTCAGTTCCGCGAGGTCGCGCAGGTAGCCGCGGGTGAGGTCGTCCATCTCGATCTCGGCCACCGAGGCGTCCCAGTACTTCTGGAACGCCTCGCGGTCGGCGGGCCACATGTCCTCGGTCATCTGCAGGGTGGTGCCGAAGCGGGCGCCGTACCGGTAGAGGATCTCGCGCTGCTCGCCGGTCGGCTCCCCGTAGAGGATCCGGTAGATGTCCTCGGTGCCCATGTAGAGGCACGCGGCGACCCAGAGCTGGAGATCCCGGTCGAAGGCGTTGTACTTGACGGGCTCCCGGGCGTTGACGTGCCGGTGGGAGCGGTTGACCTCGTCGCGCATCGCGGCCCGCTCCTTCTCGGAGCCGAGCATGGCCACGGAGATGTAGCTGAGGGTGGTGCGGGCGCGCTTGATCGGGTGCTTGTCGATCCGGCCGCTCTCGACCGTGCTGTTGGCGACACCGTGTCCCACGGGGAGGCGGGCGAGCTGCATGACGACGTTCGCGGCCGCGGCGGCGAGGGCCAGGCCGCTGATGGCGTCGGTGACGACCTTGGGCGGCGCCTGCTCCGGCGTCACGGTCATTCGGGGGGCCTCACTTCCCGGGGGGAAACGAAAGTGCGTTGCGCGTACCACTGTGCCTCAGTAAGTGGTCACTTGCAAGCCCCGGGACGCCCGCGCGCCGCGGGCGTCCCGGCCGCCCCCGCCGTCCCCGCCGCCCCTAGGCCGGGTCCTCGCCCGCGCGGAGCCGCTCGGCGAACCCTTTCAGCGCCTCCATCGCGTGGTGGTGCGGGAACGGCCCGTACGAGACGCGGGCGGCGCCCGCCTCGGCCAGCTCGCGCAGCGCCGTCCCCGGGAACTGGTTCACGTTGACCGGCCCCGGCAGCCCCTCGGCCAGCGCCCGCACCGCGTCCGCCGGCGCCATGATCGGGTAGACGCAGTCCGCGCCCGCCGCCAGGTAGCGGCGGCCGCGGTCCAGGGCGCCGTCCAGCGGGTCCGGCGCCTGCCGGATGAACGTGTCGACCCGCGCGTTGACGACGAGCGCGTCCCCGGCCGCGTCCCGCACCGCGGCGAGGTACGCGGCCTGCTCGTCCGGGTCCGTCAGCGCCCCGCCGCGGCTGTCCTCCAGGTTGCAGCCCGCCGCGCCCATCGCCAGCAGCCGCTCCACCAGCTCCGCGGGCGGCAGCCCGTACCCGGCCTCGGCGTCCACCGTCACCGGCACCTCCGCGACCCGCACCACCCGTGCGGCCGCCGCGAGCATCTCGTCCACCGGCCCGCCCTCCCCGTCCGGGTGGCCGAGCATCGCGGCGACCGCCGCGCTGGCCGTGGCGAGCGCCGGGAACCCCGCCTCCTGGACGACGCGCGCGCTCGCGGCGTCCCACACGTTCGGCAGGACGAGCGGGTCGCCCGGCCGGTGCAGGTCGCGCAGCCGCGCCGCCCTGTTTTTCGCCTCGCCGTTCGCACTGCCGTTCGCCGTGTCGGTCATCAGGTCCTCCCCCTGGTCCGCGGGTGATCGTCCGAAGTAGGACGATGCGGCCCCGTGATCTGTGACATCCGGCGCGTACCCTCGGGAACGATCATCAGTCTGCACGAGGGAGTGCGCATGCTGCCGTGGTCGGCGGAACTCGCCGGACGCCTGGAAGAGCACGTCGTCAGCAGCGAGCTGCTGCGCGGCAACCCGCTGAAGGACCCGCACGAACGCCCCGTCCTGGTGTACCTCCCGCCCGGGTACGACGACGAGCCCGAACGCCGCTACCCGTCCGTCTACGTGATCACCGGGTTCACCGGGCACGTCGGGATCTGGCGGAACCGCACCCCGTACCGGCGGACGTTCCCCGAGGCGGCCGACGCGGTGTTCGCGGGCGGCGAGGCCCCGCCCGCCATCGTCGTCTTCGTGGACGCCTGGACGGCGCACGGCGGCAGCCAGTTCATCGACTCCCCCGGCACCGGCCGCTACCACTCGTACATCTGCGACGAGATCGTCCCGTGGGTCGACGCGCGCTACCGGACGCTCGACGCGCCCGGGCACCGCGCCATCAGCGGCAAGTCGAGCGGCGGCTACGGCGCGATGGTCACCCCGATGCTGCGGCCCGACCTGTTCGGCGCCCTCGCCACCCACGCGGGCGACGCGCTGTTCGAATACTGCTACCTCACCGAGTTCCCCAAGTGCGTCCGGCACCTGCGCAAGTACGGCGGCGACATCATGCGCTGGTGGGACGCCTTCAACTCCCGGGTCGCGTTCACCGAGCCCGAGGACATGGCGCTGCTCAACGTCCTCGGCATGGCGGTCTGCTACTCCGCCCGCGAGGACGGCACCCCCGAGCTGCCGTTCGACCCGGTCACCGGCGTGATCCGGCAGGACGTGTGGGAGCGGTGGCTCGCCTGGGACCCGGTGCGGATGGCCCCCGCCCACGCGGACGCGCTGCGCGCGCAGCGCGCCATCTGGATCGACGGCGGCACCCGCGACGAGTGGTACCTCGACGTCGGCGCCGAGGCTTTCCGGGCGGCGCTGCGGGACGCGGGCGTCGCCGACGACGCCGTCCGCTTCGAGCTGTTCGACGCCGCGCACGGCGGCATCGACTACCGCTACCCGATGGCCCTCGCCTGGCTCGCCCGGCGCATCGCCCCCTGACCCGCGCCCCGGCCCCCGCCCCGGCCCGCCGCGCCCCGGTCGGACGGGCGGGGGTCAGACGGGCGGGGGTTCGAAGTCGAAGTCGAGGCGGTCGCCGCGGGCGGCGGCCTGCGCGACCGGGTGGTCGGCGCCGAGGCGCTCCGCGAGCCGCCGCACCGGGTCGCCGTCCAGGACCGGCGCCCGCGACGCCGCGTCGCCGTCCCCGGTCCGGCCGGCGGCGGCGGTGTCGGCGGCCAGGTTGACCGCGCACTGGAGCGTCAGCGGGTGGTCGGGCCCGAACGCGGCGAGGAACCCCGCGAGGGCCCGGCCGCCCAGCTCGGCGGCGCCCGCGAAGTCGCCCGCGGCGGCGCGGTCGCTCGCGAGGTTCGCCAGCGCCGCGAGCGTGTAGTCGTTCTCGGCGCCGATCGCGTCCGCCAGCGTCCGCCACGCCCGCTCGTTCAGCTCGGCGGCCTCGGTGTGCCGGCCCAGCCGGCGCAGGACGACCGCGAGGTTGACCGCGCAGCCGTGCGTGAACGGGTGGTCGGCGCCGAGCGTCTCCGCGAACCGCTTGCGGGTCTCCTCGCCCAGCGTGCGGGCCTCCTCCAGCTCGCCCGTCACGCGCAGGTCGTTGACGAGGTTGCAGCGGGCGGCGAGCGTGTCGAGGTGGGTGGGGCTGAACCGCCGCTCGTAGTGCTCGCTCACCTGCTCGGCCAGCTCGCGGGCCTCGGCGAACCGGCCCGACTTGCGCAGCGACACCGACAGGTTCTTGCGGGCGCGCAGCAGGTTCGGGTGCTCGGGGCCGAGCGCCTGCTCGTAGTCGGCCACGACCTCCCGCTGCCGCCGCACCGACCGCTCGTACTCGCCGAGCTCGCGCAGGTCGCGGCTGATCTGGTTGCGGGTGAACAGCACCCAGTGGTTGGTCGGGCGGCCGTACACGCGGAGCCGGCGCTCCAGCGTGTCCTCGTCGAGTTCGAGGGCGCGGTCGTACCGGCCGGACAGCCGGTGGTCGATGGCGAGGTTGTTCTCCGCCATCAGGGTCCACGGGTCGTCGCCGCCGAACACGCGGCGGTGCAGCTCCAGCGACCGCTCGTCGTACTCGGTGGCCTCCCCGAACCGGCCGAGGGACCGCAGGTCGCCCGCGTAGCTGTTCATCAGCCGGAGCGTCTCCTCGTGCTCGGGCCCGAACACCTCGGTCATCCGCGCGAGGGTCGCCTCGTCCAGCTCGTAGGCGGCCCGCAGCTCGCCGAGCAGCCGCAGGTCCACGCCGAGGACCATGCGCATCGACAGGACGTGCTCGTCGGTGTCGGGCCCCGCGCCGGGCGCCGGGTGGCGCGTCCAGTGCCCGATGGCGCTCTCGGCGAACGCGCGGGAGCCCTCGTAGTCGCCGCGGACGTACAGGTACCGGGCGAAGCGCACGCAGAACCGGCGGACCTCCGGCTGCGCGCACTCGACGACCCGGGACTCCAGGACGTGCCCGAGCAGCCCCTCGTAGAGGGACCAGTTGTCGGGGTCGTCGACGTCGACCGGCGCGCGGGCGCTGAGCAGGACGTGCACGTCGAGCCGGGCCGCGTCGCACGCCTCGCCCCCGAGTTCCGCGCGGGTGACGGCCTGGATGAGGCGGTGCACCTGGATGGTGTTGCGGACGGTGTCGACGCGGGCCAGCGAGTACCGGCCGAGGTGGCGCAGCGCGCGCTGGAGGCGGAGCGTGTCGGTGAGGATCGCGCCGAAGTCGCCGCCGAGGACGTGCCGGGCCTCGGCGAACGTGTCGAGCGGGATCGGCTCGGGGCCGAACAGGGCCAGCCGGTCGAGCAGCGCCATGGCGTCCGGGCTCTGCCGGCGCAGCCGCACGACGGACGTCGCCCAGACGGTCGCGAGGGTGAGCGGGTAGCCGACGGGCGGGTTCTCGTTGAAGACGTCGAACAGCTCCCGCGCCCGCTCGCGCAGCTCGCGCAGCAGGGTCTCGGCGGAGATGCCGGTCTCCGCCTGGAACGCGGCGGCCTGTTCGAGGGCGAGCGGGAGGTCGCCGAGCGCCTCGGCGATCTGGTCGGCGTCGCCCGCGTCCAGCCCGGCGACCCGCTGGGTGAGGAACGCGGTGCTCTCGGCGCGGTCGAACACGTCGACGTCGAGGTTGCGGGCCCCGTGCCGCCACTGGGTGCTGCGGGAGGTGATGAGGACGTGCCCGCCGCCGGACGGCAGGAAGTCGGCGATCTCGTCCGGGCCGACGGCGTTGTCGTAGATCAGCAGCCAGCGCGGGTACGGGCGGCCGAGCCGCAGGCTGTCGAGGACGTTGCGGACCGCGACGGCGCTGTCGGCGCCGCCGACGCCCAGCTCCTCGGCGAGCGCGGCCAGCGACGCGCGGGCGACGAGCTCGCTCTCGGCGGGCACCCACCACACGACGTCGTAGTCGGGTGCGAAGCGGTGGGCGTACTCGGTGGCGAGCTGGGTCTTGCCGATGCCGCCCAGCCCCTGGAGGGCCTGCAGGACGAACGTCCCGTCCGGGGAGCCGGACAACTCCCGGTGCAGCCGGTCGAGCGTGCTCTCGCGCCCCGTGAAGTGGGGGTTGCGCATGGGGACGGATCCCCAGATCTCAGGCTGCCCGCCTGTCGCAGACATGTGGCCTCCGGGGAGACGGAAACGAAAGGGCGGTGAGCATTGCTTTTCTTGTCCAGCCTATCTTCCGCTGCGTAAATTTTCTGTGTCCGGTGACACCGAGCTTCTGTCCGGTGAGCGACATTAGGGGAACGAATCGGGCGAAGGAACGTTCCATCGACCGTGCCGCGCCAATGATCTCCGCGCCCGACTATGATCGGATCATGATCGGCGAACGGCGGGGAGCATAACGGGCACTAATGGCATGTCCGTAATTGCCGTGCCCCCTACCGCGATCCTGTCATTTTCGTCATGAAACCGCGGCTCCGCAAGGCAGTGGCCGGTGTCCGCCAGAGATATGGCACCGGTCCGGACAGGACGGTTATTTTGGCTTCGACCACGTCGACGACGACAGCACGAGCGACACAACTCGACATCGACGGAAACGGAGTCGGCCCCGCCGCGGGGGCGGTCCGGTCGGCGGACCGTACGGCCGGGGGCTCGCCCGCGGGTTTCCGCCGCTCCCGACCCGGGCCGCCGAACGACGGCGCGAGCGTCCGCGCTCCGTCGCCCGTCCGTGCGGAGGAACGTTGACCGAACCCGCCACGCCGGAGCCGGGGGCTCCCGCGGCGCCCCCGCCGCCCGCCCGGACGTCCGACCCGCGCGGCCGGCGCGCCCGCCGCGCCCGCGCCGCGCTGCGCTGGCTCGTCCTCGCGGTGGCCACCGGGTGCGCGGCCGGGCTGGCGGCCGCGGTCTTCGTCGCGCTGCTCCGGCTGCTGACGCACGGGCTGCTCGGCGGCCTCGCCGGCTTCGAGCCCGCCACCACCGTCACCGAGGGCGACGTCCACGGCTGGACCGGGATCGACCGCCCGTGGGCGCTGCCGCTCATCACCTGCGGCGGCGCGCTGCTCGCCAGCCTCATCGTCGCCCGCACCGCCCCCGAGACCGCCGGGCACGGCACCGACGCCGCGATCGACGCCGCGCACCTCGACCCGAACGGGATGCGCGGCCGGGTCCCCGCCATCAAGACGATCACCGCGGGGCTCACCCTCGGCTCCGGCGGCTCCGGCGGGACGGAGGGCCCGATCGCGCAGATCGGCGGCGCGCTCGGCTCGATCCTGTCGCGCCGCGCGGGCCTGACCGGCGTGCAGGCCCGCATCCTCGTCATGACCGGGCTCGGCGCCGGCGTCGGCGCCATCTTCCAGGCCCCGCTCGCCGGGGCGCTGCTGGCCGCCGAACTGCTGTTCCTGCGCGGGTTCGGGTGGCGGGCGCTGCCGCCGGCGCTGCCCGCGTCGTTCGTCGCGTTCGGCGTCTTCGGGATCTTCCTCGGCTACGGGCCGATGTTCGGCGACGTGTCGCCCGCCACCGGGTTCGCCGCCCGCGACGTCGTCGCGTTCGCGGTGCTCGGCGTCCTCTGCGGCGCGCTCGGCCGCGGCTACGCGTACTCCCTGCACGGCGTCGGCGCCGTCACCCGGCGCCTCACCGCGCCCGCCGACGGCGCGCGGCGCCGCGCGGTGCCCGCCTGGCTGCCGCCCGCCGCCGGCGGCCTCGCCGTCGGCCTCCTCGGGCTCGCCGTGCCCGCCGTGCTCGGCCCCGGCTACGGCGTCGTCCAGCGCGAACTGGACGGCGGCGCGCTGCTCGGCATGTCGTTCTGGCTGGTCCTGCTGCTGCCCCTGCTAAAGATCGCCGCGACGTCGCTGTCCATCGGCACCGGCGGCTCCGGCGGGGTGTTCGGCCCCGGCCTGGTGATCGGCGGCGCGGCGGGCGCCGCGGTCTGGCGCGTCGCCGAGTCCCTCGGCGCGTCCACCGGCGGGCCCGCCCCGTTCGTGGTCGTCGGCATGGCGGTCTGCCTGGGCGCGATCGTGCACGCGCCGTTCGGCTGCGCGGTGCTGGTGCTGGAGAGCACCCGCACCCCCGAGCTCGCGCTGCCCATCGTCCTCGCCATGTCGCTGGCGTACGTGGTCGTCGGCGACCACACCCTGTACCGCAGCCAGCGGGAACGCGACGAACCCGGGGCGGCGGACGCGCTGGCGGCGCTGCGGGCCCGCGTCCGCCGGGGCCGCGGCCGGGCCGCCGCCCCGGACGCCGTCCCCGCCGCGCCCGCCGACGCGCCGCCCGGGCCCGCGGACCCGACCGACCTCCCCCCTCCCGACGACGACGGGACGTGCCGGACGGCGCCGGAGCGAACGAGGAAGTGACGACGAGTGACGACGACGGACGACCACGAAGCCGGGGGCGTGCTGCACGGGCTGCCCGACCTCAGCCGGCTCCCCCTCGACCGGCTCGACGCGCGGCCCGGCTCGGTGCTGCACGACTGCCTGAACCGGATCGCCGCCGAGGCCGCGTCGCCGGACGACGCGGCCGCCGGGTTCAACGCGGTCATCGACTAGGACGCCCCGGAAGGCTCTGTCATGATGCGCAGAACGATCCAGCCGGACGCCCCCCACCCGGACGTCCCGCGGCCGGGCGGGCCCCCGCCGGGCTCGTCCGTCCCCCACGGCCGACCAGCGGAGACACGTTTGGAAGACAGAGACTGGGATCGGCTCATCCGGCAGCTCAGGGCCGGCCAGGTCGCCCCGTTCCTCGGCGCCGGCGCCTGCCACGGCACCCTCGAGATGGCCGGCGCGCTGGCCGGCCGGTGGGCCGACGAGTACGACTACCCCTTCGAGGACCGCTTCGACCTGGCGCGCGTCATGCGGTACGTCGCCGTCCTCGAGGACGACCTCACCTACGTCAAGGGCGAGTTCCTGCGGCGGCACTTCACCGGCATCACCGCCCCGAACGACCCCGACGACCCGCACGTCGCGCTGGCCCGCTTCCCGCTCCCCCTCTACCTGACCACGAACTACGACGACCTGCTGACGCGGTCGCTCCGCGCCGCCGGCCGCGACCCGCGCCGCGTCCTGTGCCCCTGGTACGACGGGGCGCCCTACGACCCGGACGCCTTCGTCCCGCCGCCCGGCGGGTCCCCGGCCGACGAGCCGGTCGTCTACCACCTGCACGGCCACGACGGCCACCCCGAGTCGCTCGTCCTGACCGAGGACGACTACATCCAGTTCCTCGTGGCCCTCATCGAGGACCGCAACAAGGAGGAGGACACCTCCGCGCGGGTCAGCCTCGTCCCCCCGGCCGTCCAGGAGGCGCTGGCGCGGCGGCCGCTGCTGTTCGTCGGCTACAGCCTCCGCGACTGGACGTTCCAGGTGCTGCTGCAGGGGCTCGTGAAGGGCCTGCCCACCACGCACCGGCGCTCCCACATCAGCGTGCAGATGCTGCCCCTTCCCGACGGCGCCACCGACGACCAGCGGCGCAGCGCGGAGGAGTATCTCGACCGCTATTTCGCCGACCTCAAGGTGTCCGTATATTGGGGAAGCGCGAGAGACTTTTTCCGCGAGCTCAATCGGCGGGCCGGAGGTACACCGTGACTTCTCCCGCCGCCGACCGCCTTCCCCCCGGCGAAGGGCCCTATCCGGGGCTCCGCGCCTTCGGCCAGTCCGACGGCCCGCTGTTCTTCGGCCGCGACCGCGAGATCCGCGATCTGCGCTCGCTGTGGCTCGCGAACCGGATGACGATCCTTTTCGGTCCGTCCGGCGTCGGGAAATCGTCGCTGCTGAACGCCGGGGTGCTCGGCGGGCTCGGCGACGAGGTCGACCGGCTGCCCGTCGGGCGGGTGTTCCCCGCCCCGTTCGCCGAGCCGTCCGCCGGCGGGAACCCGTTCACGTTCACGCTGCTGTCGTCCTGGAACCCGAGCGCGAGCCCCGAGGCGCTGCGGGACCTCACGGTCCGCGACTTCTTCCGCGACCGCGCGGGCCGCGTCGACCAGTTCGACGACCCGCTGCCGTTCCTCGTCGCCATCGACCAGTTCGAGGAGCTGTTCATGGCGCCGCCGCAGCTGTGGCGGCACCGCGACCACTTCGTCGACGACCTGTCCGCCGCGCTCGCCGACCAGGTCGAGCTGCGGCTGCTGGTCTCCATCCGGGAGGACGCGGTCGCCGCGCTGCTGCCGTTCGAGCGCCGGCTGTCGCCGCCGCCGCGGCGCCGCCTCGCCGTCCGCGCCCTCACCGCCGACGCGGCGCTGAAGGCCGTCACGGGGCCGCTGCGGCGGACGTCCCGGACGTTCGCGCCCGGCGCCGCCGAGTACCTCGTGAACGACCTGCGCGCCGCGCGGCGCCCCGGCCCCGGCGGCGGCCCCGACGGACCCGACGGGCCGGACCGGTCCGGCGCGGACGGGCACGACGGCGCCGCGGCCCTGGACGAGCTCGTCGAGCCCGTGCAGCTCCAGATCGTCTGCTCGACGCTGTGGGCGGCGCTGCCCGAGTCCGTCCGGACGATCACCGCGGAGGACGTCCGCGCGCACGGCGACCCCGACCGGTCCCTCGCCCGCTTCTACACCCGGACGGTCGCGGAGGTCGCCGCCGAGCACGGCATGCCGGAGAACGGGCTGCGCTGGTGGATCGAGCGGAACCTCATCACCGACATGGGCACCCGGGGGATGGTGTGCGAGGGCGCCGGGGAGACCGCGGGCCTGCGCAACGAGGTCGTCCGGGCGCTGGCGTCCCGGCACCTGCTGCGCGCCGAGCACCGGCTGAACGCCCGCTGGTACGAGCTGCAGCACGACCGGCTGATCGCGGCGATCCGGCAGGCGGAGCGGGCGGCGGACGAGCCCGCCGACGCGGCGGAGCGGGAACCGGACGCGCGGCTGCGGCTGCGCGCCGCGCACCGGGCGCTGGTCGTCGGCGCGACCGGCGACGCCGCGAACTGGGCGCGGCAGACGATCGAGGCCGCGGCGCGCAGCGCCGACCGGCGCACCGAGGCGGAGGGCCGGTACCTGCTCGGGCAGGTCGCCGGGCTGCGCGGGGACGTGGACGAGGCGCGGACGCACTTCGGCGCGGCGATCGGGGTGTACGAGGCGCTGCGGGACGGCGCGGCGGTCGCCCGGGTGCTGACCGGCCTCGGCGACGTGCTGCTGGCCCGGGGCCGGGTGGAGGACGCGTTCATCGAGTACGAGCAGGCGGTGCGGCGGCAGCCGTCCGACCTCGACTCGCTGGAGGGGTACGCCCGGGCGCTGTGGCATCTCGGCCGCCTCTCCGACGCCCGCACCGCCTACGAGCGGATCCTGCAGCACGACCCGGGCAACGTGTCGGCGCTCGCGGCGCGCGGGGAGCTGCTGGCGGAGCTGCGGCAGCCGCGCGAGGCGATGAGCGACCTGGAGCGGGTCATCGCGCTCGGGCCCGATCCGGCCCGCCTGGAGGACCTGCGGTCCGCGCGGGCGCTGGCGCTGGCGCAGCTCGGCCGCACCGACGAGGCGGCCGATGAGCTGCGCGCCGCCATCGAGGCCAACCCGCGCAACGCGCGGACGTACCTGCGCGGCGGCGAGACCGAGCTGCTGCGGGCGCGCGCGGAGGAGGCCCTGGAGCTGCTGCGCGAGACGCGCCGGGTGAGCGATCCGGGCCTGCTCCCGTACCAGAGCGGCGCCGCCGACGACCTCGAACGCCGCATCTCCTCCCGCGGCTGACCCCGCCCCGTTCGGCCCCTGCCGGCCCGTCCGGTCATGAGGCCGGGCCCCCGACCCCGGCCGCTTCCCCCGGCCCGTCCGCGTCCCTGGAGCCGCCGCCGGCGGCGCCGTCCGCGCGCTCCGCGCCGCCGCCGGGGGCGCCGTCCTCGGGCGTCTCGGTGCGGGCCGCCCGCCACACGGACCGGAACTGGTCGACCCAGAACGTGAACCAGCGTTCGGACTCGTCGCGGGTGATGCGGACGTGCATGCGGGTCGCCGTCGACTCGCCGCCGAAGCCGTGCAGCTCGGCGATGACGAGGCCGTCGCCGGCCTCCGGGTCGATGATCAGCAGGCTGAACCCGGGGTTGTAGGCCAGCAGCCGGTACCGGAAGGCGCCCGCGACGTTCCAGCCGCGCATGGCGCGCAGCCGGTCGAGGACGGCGCGCAGCGACGGCCCCATGTACTGGAGCGGGAAGAACCGCGAGTCGTCGAGCTGCCAGGTGGCCATCGCGACGGCCTCCGCCCGCTCGGGGTCGAGCACGACGATGCGGACCCGTCCGTCCCGGCGGGCGAGCACCCCGGTGCGGAGCGCCTCGCAGCGCTCGGGGGTGAGGAAGTTGACGCCGGACGGCGCGTACAGCCACACCGTGCGGGCCCGCCGCAGCCGCCCCGCGACGTCCAGGTCGCTCAGGGAGCCGCGGTCGCCGAGCATCGTGTCGGCGGCGCTCTCGGACGGGTCGGGCAGCGTGCCGCGGTAGACGAGCGCCGCCAGCGCGGCGAGCGCCACCGCCCACCGCACGTCGTCGGAGACGACGTCGCCGATCACGGTCAGCACCGCCAGCACCAGGGCGAGCGCCGAGATCGCGTACGCGTCGAGCCGCCGCAGCCACCGGACGTCCCGGGCCACCCTGCGCAGGGTCGCGCGCATCCGCACCGCCTTCGTCGTGGTTCGCGCCGCACATTCGGTCGGGGATGGATTCGGCCTTCACCGTTCTATCGCGCGGCACGGTCGGAACGCACGGGGTTTCCCGCCGCCACTTCCGCGGCGCCGATCGACCAGCGGCTTTCCAGACATTCATGGTCGAACTCGATACACATTGAAATCCAACAACATGTGGATTCATTGACACCTTTCATCTTTCGGAGTGCACTTCGGACAGCTCATCCGGATGAGACCCCCATCCCCCTCGCCGCCGCGGCGCCGCCCGTCCCACAAGGACCGGGCGACTCCTCGACGGCCCCTGGAAGGAGCACCCGTGAGACACCAGACCGCGATCGGGGCGGCGGCGCTCGCCGCCGGCCTCGCCGTGGCGATGTCCGCCCCCGCCGCCGGTGCCGCGCGCACCGCGCCGGCGGCGCCGCAGCCCGACCCCCGCGCGCTCGCCGCCGCGTCCGCCGACCGCCTCGTCGCCGCGAAACCCGCGGAGTTCCGCACGTCGCCGGACGAGCGCGTCGTCCGGCGCGGCATCACGACCGGGCAGAACGGCCTGCAGCACGTCGCGTACGAGCGGGTCTACAAGGGCCTGCCCGTCCTGGGCGGCGACTTCGTCGTCACCACGAACCGGTCCGGCGGCGTGCTCAGCACGTCCGTCGGGCAGGAGCGGAGCCTCGACCTCGCCACGAAACCGGACGTCCCCGCCGAGCGGGCCGCGGCCGTCTCGCGGGCGCGCGTGGACGACGCCGCGCAGACGTCCGAACCGCGCCTGCTGGTCCTCGCCGACGGCACGGGACGGCTCGTCTACGAGACCGTCGTCACCGGCAACGACGGCGGCGCGCCCACCCGGCTCCACGTGCTGGTGGACGCCCGCACCGGGAAGGTCGCGGGCTCGTGGGACGACGTCCGCGCCGCCGCCGACGACCGCAGCCACTACCACGGCACCGTCGACGTCTCCACCGCCGCGCAGCAGATGACCGACCCGCAGCGGCCCGGCATCCGGTGCGGCGGGCAGAACGGCGGCACCTACACCGGCACCGACAGCGCCTGGGGCAACGGGAGCGGCACCGACCTCGAGACCGCGTGCGTCGACGCCATGTACGCCGTCCAGAAGGAATGGGACATGCTCGGCTCCTGGCTCGGGCGCGACGGCATCAACGGCTCCGGCGGCGGATTCCCGATCCGGGTCGGCCTCAACCAGGCCAACGCCTACTGGAACGGCTCCTACACCAACTTCGGCCGCAACCAGTCCGGCAGCCGGCAGGCCACCCCGTTCGACGTCGTCGCCCACGAGTTCGGGCACGCGATCTTCCAGGAGACGCCCGGCGGCTCCGGCGGCGGCGGCAACGAGAAGGGCGGCATGAACGAGTCGGCGGGCGACATCTTCGGCGCGCTGACCGAGCACTACGCCGCCGAGTCCGCGACCTACGACCCGCCCGACTACCTCGTCGGCGAGGAAGTCGACCTCGTCGGGTCCGGCCCCATCCGGAACATGTACGACCCGCAGGCCAAGGGGCACCCGAACTGCTACTCGTCGTCCATCCCGAACACCGAGGTGCACGCGGCGGCGGGCCCGCAGAACCACTGGTTCTACCTGCTGGCCGAAGGCTCGAACCCCTCGGACGGACCGAACAGCCCGACGTGCAACGGCTCGTCCGTCACCGGGATCGGCATCGAGAAGGCCGGCCAGATCTTCATGGGCGGCCTCAACCGCAAGACCTTCTCGTGGACGCACGCCCGCGCGCGGGTCGAGACCGTCAACGCCGCCCTGGAGCTCTTCCCCGGCTCCGCCACCGAGTGCAACGCGGTGAAGGCGGCGTGGAGCGCGGTGAACGTGCCGCAGCAGTCCGGTGAGGCGTCCTGCGGCACGCAGCAGAACGACTTCTCGCTGGCGGTCGCCCCCGGCAGCGCCGGCGGCGAGCCCGGCGGCACCGTCACCGCGACCGTCACCACCGCCACCACCGGCGGGAGCGCCCAGCGGGTCGCGCTGTCGGCGACGAGCGCCCCCGCCGGCCCGACCGCGACGTTCGCACCGGCCGCGGTGACGTCCGGGCAGTCGTCCACCATGACCGTGTCGATCCCCGCGAACACCCCGGACGGGACGTACCGCATCACCGTCCTCGGGCAGGGCGCGTCGATCGAGCGCACCGCCGCGTTCACGCTCACGGTCGGCGGGGGCGGGCCCGGCGGCGCCGTCTTCGCCGACGACCTCGAAGCCGACCGCGGTTGGACCGTCGACCCGGACGGCACCGACACCGCCACGTCCGGCGCGTTCGAGCGCGGCACCCCGCAACCCACCTCCTGGTCCGGCGTGAACCTCCAGCTCGGCGCCGCCGGCGGGTCGAACGCCCTCGTCACCGGCGCCGCCGCCGG
>NZ_AULB01000022.1 GCF_000425065.1 Actinomadura rifamycini DSM 43936 | reverse complement strand
GATTTCCAGGGTGTGCAGTTCATGCTGGCGGACATGGCGATGCGGCTGGAGGGTGCGCGTCAGCTGACGTATCACGCGGCGGTGAAGTCCGAGCGTGCGATGCGGGGTGAGAAGGTCGCGGATCTGACGTTCGTGTCGTCGGCGTGCAAGGCGCTGGCGTCGGATGTGGCGATGGACGTCACGACCGATGCGGTGCAGTTGCTGGGCGGGTACGGGTACACGCGGGACTTCCCGGTGGAGCGGATGATGCGCGACGCCAAGATCACGCAGATCTACGAGGGGACCAACCAGATCCAGCGGATGGTCATGGCCCGCCAGCTCCTCAAGTAGCGGGTCCCTCAGGCGACCGGACGCGCCGCGTCCGCCGGGGCGAGCGAAGAGCCCCGGCGGAACGCGGACGCGAACCTCTCCGCCCCCAGGACGGACGCCGCCGCCGCCTCGATCCGGCCCACGTCGCCGCGCTCGGCGAGCGGCAGCGGCGCGCCCGCGCCCCGCCGCGCCGCGTCCGCCGCGCCCAGCAGCTCGGCCGCCCGCTCGGCGTCGCCGTCCAGGACGCACGCGCCCGCCAGGCCCTCCAGGGACAGCGCGAGCATGCGCGGCTCCCCGACGGCCCGCGCGACCTCCAGGCCGCGGCGGTGGTGCGCGAAGGCCCGCGCCGCGTCCCCGCGCAGCTCGGCGACGAACCCGAGCTCCGCGAACAGCAGATGCTCCCCGATGTCGGACGACTCGTACCCGTCCCGGATCCGGTGCAGGTGCCGTTCGGCGGCGCCGAGGTCGCCCGCGCGGCGCGCTCCCAGCGCGAGCCCCATCAGAGCGTGCACCTCGCTGTACCGGAACCCCTGCTCCGCGGCCAGCCGCAGCGACCGCTCGTGCAGGTCGCGGGCCCGGTCGTGGTCCCCGGCGAGCAGCGCGAGCCGGCCGAGGCCGGACAGCCGGGCGGAGATCTCCGCCCGCAGCCCCAGCTCCTCGGCGATCGCGAGCCCCTCCCGCTGGAGCCGTCCGGCCGCGGCGTAGTCGCCCCTGATCTCGGCGAGGTCGGCGAGCGGCGACACGGTCTGCAACCGGCCCCACCGGTCCCCCAGCCCGCCGAACAGCTCCGCGGCCCGCGGGCCCGCCCGTCCGACGGTCGCCAGGTCGCCCCGGACGAACGCGAGCGTCGCCTCCAGCCCGTGCGCCGCCGCGACGCCCCACGGGTCGCCGAGCTCCTCGAACAGGGCGAGCGCGCGGGCGTTCGCCGCCGCCGCCTCGGCGCGGTCGCCCGCCTGGAACAGGGCGTACGCGCGGAGCCACCCGGCGCGGGCGCGCCGCGCCGGGTCCGCGATGCCGTCCCCGGGGGGCCCGGCGGCGCGGTCGCGGGTCAGCAGCCCGAACGCGTCCCGCAGGACGCGCGCCTCCGCGTCGTCCGGCGCGACGCCCAGCACCGCGTCCAGCGTGCGCCGCGCCTCGTGCAGCCGTCCGCGCAGCAGCCACCACCACGCCAGCGCCGTCGCCAGCCGCACCGCCTCGGCCGGGGCCGGCCGCCGCAGCGCCTCGTCCAGCGCGGCCCGCGTGTTCGCCGACTCGGCGTCCAGCCGGTCCAGCCACGCCCGCTGCCCGGCGCCCCGCAGGTGCCGCTCGGCGCGCTCGGCGAGGCCCAGGTAGTGGCGCAGGTGCCGGTCCCGGGCCGCGGCGGTCTCGCCCGCCTCCGCCAGCCGGTCCGCCGCGTACGCGGAGACCGACTCCAGCAGCCGGTACCGGGGCCCGGCCGCGCCCTCCGCCATCACGACGAGCGACCGGTCGACCAGGCGGCCCAGCACGTCCAGGACGTCCGCGCGCCGCACGCCCCCGGCCGCGCAGACCGCCTCCGCCGCGTCCAGGTCGCAGCCGCCCGCGTGCACCGCGAGCCGCCGCAGCACGGCGCGCTCGTCCGCGCCGAGCAGGTCCCAGCTCCAGTCGATCACCGCGCGCAGCGTGCGCTGCCGGGCGGGCGCGTCCCGCGACCCGCCGGTGAGCAGCCCGAACCGGTCCCCGAGCCGCGCCGCCAGCTCCCGCACCCCGAGGGACCGGACGCGCGTCGCCGCGAGTTCCAGCGCGAGCGGCACCCCGTCGAGCCGCGCGCAGATCTCCGCGACGGCCGCGCGGTCGGCGCCGTCCGGCGCGAACCCGGGCGCGGCCGCGGCGGCGCGCTCGGTGAACAGCCGCACGGCGTCGGCCTCCCCGAGGGGCCCGACCGCGTACACCGTCTCGCCGGTGAGCCCGAGCGGCTCCCGCCCGGTCGCCAGGATCGCGGGCCCGGGGGCGCCGCGCAGCAGGAACGCGGCGAGTTCGGCGGCCGGTTCGACGACGTGCTCGACGTTGTCGAGGACCAGCAGCAGCCGCCGGTCCCGCAGCGCCGCCGCGAGCCGGTCGGCCGGGCCGGCGGGCGCGCCGGACGGCTCGTCCCGCACGCCGAGGACGTCCGCGACCGCCTGCGCGAGCGCCGCCGCGTCCCCGCGCCGCCCCGCGAGCTCCACCAGCCACACGCCGTCCGGGAACCCGCCCGCCAGCCGGTCCGCGGCCGCCAGCGCCAGCCGCGTCTTCCCGACCCCGCCCGGCCCCGTCAGCGTCACCAGCCGGGACGAGCCGGCGAGCCGGGCGACGTCGTCGACGCACGCGTCGCGGCCGACGAGCGCGGTGAGCGGCACCGGCAGCCGCGGGCGCGCCGGGGCCGGCGGCGCGAGCGACGCGTCCTGCCGCAGGATCGCTTCGTACAGGTCGGCCAGCTCGCGGCCCGGGTCGACGCCCAGTTCGTCTGCCATCAGCGTCCGCAGCTCGGTGTAGGACTCCAGCGCCTCGCTCTGCCGCCCCGCCCTGTACAGGGCCCGCATCTGGACCGCCCGGAGCCGCTCCCGCAGCGGGTGCCGCGCCACCAGGCCGCCCAGCTCCCCGGCCAGCAGCGTGTGCTCGCCCGCCGCCAGCCGCGCCTCGGCCTGCTCCTCCAGCACGGCGAGCCGCTGGTCGTCGAGCCGCTCCGCCGCCGGACGCGCGAACGGCGCGTCCGCGACGTCGGCGAACGCGGGCCCCCGCCACAGGTCGAGCGCCGCGGTGAGCTGCGCGGCCCGCGGCCGCGGATCGTCCACGGCGCGGGCACCGGCGGCGAGCGCCCGGAACCGGTCCGCGTCCACCTCGTCGCCGGGCCGGTCGAGGACCAGCCGGTACCCGTTCGCCTCCCGCACCACGCGGTCGCGCCCGAGCGCCCGCCGCAGCTGCGACACCTTCGCCTGCAGCGCGTTCGCCGGGTCGCCGGGCAGCGCGCCGCCCCACAGGTCGTCGATCAGCCGGTCGGCCGGGACGGGACGCCCCTCGTGGACGAGCAGGTCCGCGAGCAGCGCCCGCACCTTCGTCTCCCGGATGTGCACCTGCGTCCCCGCACCGTCCCACACCGCCACGGGACCGAGCACACCGAAACGCATCCGAGGAGTTTATTGCGGCCCTGTGTTCGTTCGCGTCGCCCTCGGCGTCAGGCCCCAGGGGGCCTTCCTTCAACGGGCTTGGCGGCTCGCTGCGCGATCAGGTTCTCGCTTCGCTCGAACTTGCCTTCGGACGCGATCGCCGTTGGTCCGTCCGCTCTGGCTGGGGTTATGGATGGGGCGGGTGGCTTCGGGCGGGGCGTCAGCGGAGCGTCAGGGGATCCGAAGCCCGGCCCGGCATGGTCGTTCCCCGTACCGACCACGAAGGAAACGATCACCATGCGGACTGCGGAACGGGCCGCCGGGCCGGCCGGATCCGAAAGCTCCCCCCGGCTGCCGATGGGCGCGCTCCTGGCGCTGGCCACGGCCGTCTTCATCACCAGCCTCACCGAGACGCTCCCCGCGGGACTGCTGCCCGCGATGAGCGGCGACCTGCGCGTCGGCGAGTCCGCCGCCGGGCAGACCGTGACGGTCTACGCGATCGGCACGGCGCTCACCGCCGTGCCGCTGACCGCCGCGACGGCGGCGTGGCGGCGCAAGGCGCTGCTGCTGGCGACCGCCGCCGGGTTCGCCGTCGCCAACACCGTCACGGCGCTGTCCGCCTCCTACCCGCTGACGATGGCGGCGCGGTTCGCCGCCGGGGTCGCGGCCGGGCTCGCCTGGGCGCTGCTGGCGGGCTAC
Organism: Actinomadura rifamycini DSM 43936; assembly: GCF_000425065.1. Taxonomy (GTDB): domain Bacteria; phylum Actinomycetota; class Actinomycetes; order Streptosporangiales; family Streptosporangiaceae; genus Spirillospora; species Spirillospora rifamycini. The sequence goes on along the minus strand of NZ_AULB01000022.1, from coordinate 156,241 downwards.
GCCCGGCGGCTCGCGCCGCCGGGCCTCGAAGGCCGGGCCATCGCGATCGCGATGGCGGGGATCCCGGTCGCGCTGTCGCTCGGCGTCCCGGCGGGCACCTTCCTCGGTGCGGCCGCGGGCTGGCGGGCCGCGTTCCTGCTGATGACCGGGCTCACGCTCGTCCTGATCGGCTGGATCGCCGCGGCCGTGCCCGACTTCCCCGGACGCCGCGCGGACGAGCGGGGCCCGAAGGCGAACCCGCTGCGCGTCCCCGGGGTCGCGCCCGTCCTGTTCGTCACGCTCGTGTTCGTCCTCGCCCACACGATCCTCTACACCTATATCGCGACGTTCCTCGACGGCGCCGGGATGGGCGGCTCGACCGACGTCGTCCTGCTGGTGTTCGGCGCCGCGTCCCTCGCCGGGATCTGGATCGTCGGCGCGCACATCCACCGCCGCCTCCGCGCGCTCACCATCGCCGCGACGCTGCTCGTGGGCGCCGGCGCCGCCGTCCTGGCCCTCGCGGCGGACGAACCCGCGCTCGTCCACCTCGCCGCCGCGCTGTGGGGGCTCGGCTGGGGCGGCGCCCCGACCCTGCTGCAGACGGCCGCCGGGAACGCGGGCGGCGACGCCGCCGACGCGGCCCAGGCCATGCTCGTCACCCTCTGGAACGCCGCCATGGCGGGCGGCGGCATCGCCGGCGGCCTCCTCCTCGGCGCCTTCGGCGCCGGCTCGTTCCCGTGGGGGACGCTCGCCCTCCTCGCCCCCGCGCTCGCCGCCGTCCTGGCGGCCCGCGCCCACGGATTCCCCGCCCACCGCTGAAAAAGGAGACGACCATGACGCACGAGAGCATGACGCACGAGACCCTGCACCCCGAGCTCCTCGCCCCGACCCGCCTCGCCGGCCTGGCCCTGCCGAACCGGCTGGTCATGGCCCCGATGACCCGGAACCGCGCGGGCGCCGACGGCGTCCCGGGCGACCTCATGGCGACGTACTACGCGCAGCGCGCCGCCGCCGGGCTGATCGTCGCCGAGGCCGCCACCCCGAACGCCGTCGGCCAGACGTACCCGAACATCCCGGCGATCCACGCGCCGGAGCACGTCGCGGGCTGGCGCCGCGTCACCGCCGCCGTCCGCGGCGCGGCCCCCGACCCGGACGGCGGCCGCATGTTCCTGCAGCTCCAGCACGGCGGCCGCGTCGGGCACCCCGACAACTCCGGGCTGCACCCGGTCGCGCCCTCGCCCGTCCCGCTCCCGGAGCCGATCCACACGCCGTCCGGCCCGCGGCCGCCCGTCGTCCCCCGGGAGATGGCGGACGACGACGTCCGCGCGACCGTCGCGGACTTCGCCGCCGCCGCGCGCAACGCGATCGACGCGGGCTTCGCGGGCGTCGAGGTGCACTCGGCCAACGGCTACCTGCTGCACCAGTTCCTCGCCTCGAACACCAACCGCCGCACCGGCCCGTACGGCGGGTCCGTCGAGGGCCGGATCCGGTTCACGACCGAGGTGACGCGGGCCGTCGCGGACGCCGTCGGCGCGGACCGCGTCGGCGTGCGGATCTCGCCGGGGGGCACCGCGAACGGCATCCGCGAGGACGACGCCGACCGGGTGTACCCCGCGCTCGTCCGGGCCCTCGCCGAGATCGGCCCCGCCTATCTGCACGTCGTCTACGCCGACCCCGCCGACCCGCTGTTCCGCACCGTCCGCGGCCTGTGGCCCGGGACGCTGATCGCGAACCCCAGGCTGCCGGACCTCACCACCGCCGACGTCGTCCGCGAGTCCGGGCGGCTCGCCGGCGCGGGCGCCGACCTGGTGGCGCTCGGCCGCCCCTTCCTCGCCAACCCCGACCTCGTCGAGCGGCTCCGCCGCGGCGCGCCGCTCAACGCGGTGCGGGAGGGCCATCTGATGTACACGGGCGGCGCGACCGGCTACACCGACTACCCGGCCCTCGGGGCGCCCGCCCTCGCCTGAGCGCCGCCCCTGGACGCCGCGCCGCCCTCGTCCGCCGGACGGACGAGGGCGGCGCGGCGTTCGTCACTGCCGGTTCGCAGGCTTGTCCTCCGCGGGCTCGGTGTCCGCGGGCTTGGTGTCCGCAGGCTTGTCCTCCGCGGGCTTCTGCTCCGCGGGCTTGGCGTCCGCGGGCTTGTCCGCTGCGGGCTTCTTCTCCGCGAGCTTGCCCGCGTCCCGGTGGCGGAGCTTGAGGACGAGCTCGCCCTCCTCCGTCATGCGCGGCCGCAGCGTGAGCCCGCTCCAGTGGATCTGCGTGCTCGTGATCCCGGTCATGATCGTGGTCGTCGCCCGCGTCCCGTCGTCCTGGCGCGTGAACGTGACGAGGCCGCCGTCGATCCCGACGCCGATCGGGCCCATCCGGAACCGGTCGTCGAGCTTGATCACATCGCCGTCCTGCACGATGACCTCGCACTTGCCGTCGGTGCAGGCGGCGAGGTCCCTGCCGTCCGCCGCGGCGGCCTTCGCCGGTTTCGCGGCCGACTTCGGCCCCGGAGGCGGCTCGGGCGGCGCGGGCGGCGCGGGCACCACGGGCGGGTTGGGCGCCGCCACGGCCGCCGCGGGGACGGTGTCCGCCCCGAGCGTGGCCGGTGCATCGCCGAGCGCGGCGGCGGCGAAACCGCCGAGCGCGAACGCGGCGACGGCGGTCGAGGTCAGCAGACCGAGATTCCTGGTCGACATGGTGTGCACTCCTGACGGTCGCACTACGGCATCACTCTGTATGCCTCTCATCACAGAGAGTAAGCGATCGTCCCGGAATCATGATCGACTGGGGGTGGCTCCGGCGTGTGGTCAGCGGGGGAGAGCGTCCACGAACATCGTCTGCAGCACGCGTCCGATGTCGCCGGACGCGTCCGCCAGCGTGCCCTCGCACAGCGCGCCGCCGCCCGGCGAGACCTGCAGCGACCCGGCCAGGCACAGCCACTCGCCGGCGGGGTCGCGGTGCAGCGCCACGGTCAGGTCCGTGTTGATCACCTGCCACGCCGTCATGTCGATCTCGCTGCCCACGCCCGACACGCTGTCGGACAGGACGAGCGCCCGCACCAGCGGCGTGTCGTCCTCCCCGGCGACGAGCGGCACCCGCGACCGCGCCCACGTCGTGGCGGGGCCGGGCGCGGAGAACGAGCCCTCGACGAGGCGCCACTCCATCGCCGAGAGGTAGCCGTCCATGTGGGCGCCCGCCCACGCCTCCAGGGGGCCGGACCCGGCGGGCAGCGGCGGCGGGGGCGGCGTGCGGACGATCGGCGCGACGCCGTCCGGCGCCCGCAGCGTCCGCCACGCGGTCGCCCGCACCACCGGGCGCCCCTCGTGGGCCAGCTCCGCCTCCAGCAGCGTGACGCGCCGCCCCGGGCGGACGGTCCGCACCGCGACGCCCAGCGGCGCGACCGGCACCGGGCCGAGGATCTCCATCGTCATCCGCGCCACCCGGGTGCCCGGGACCGGCTCGTGCCGCTCGAAGGCCCGGCCGACCAGCCCGGCGACCGGCCCGGCGTGCTGGAACTCCGGCGACCACGGCCCCGCGGTCGCGGGAGTGGAGGCGAACCCGCCGTCGGCCAGCGGCTCGTAGAACCCGTCCACAACGGCTCCTTTCGACTAGAACCGAATTCTAGCCGCAGAGCTTCTGGGTCCCCGTCTCGACGGACGTGTCCGCGCTCGGCGACGGCGTCGGCTCCGCCGACTCGACCTTCACCTTCTCGACGCCGTCCCAGTCGCCGCCCACGTACACCTGGATCTCCGCCTGGAGCTCGTCCAGCTTCTTCAGCTTCGCGCCCGGCAGCGCCTTGGCCAGCGTCTTCGCCGCCTCCGCCCGGGACGGCCCGTACCGGATCTCCGTCGTCTGCAGGCCGCGCCGCGCCAGCCCCGGCACGACGCTCGCCTCGAAGCCCGCCTCCTCCAGCTGCCGTCCGGCCTCCGTCGCCAGGCCCTGCGTCCCGATCGCGTTCAGCACCCGCACCGAGATGTCCTCCGGCGGCACCGTCAGCCGGTCCTCGGGCTTCCGCGTCGGGGACGGCGTGGACGGCGCCGGCTTCGGCGCCTCCAGCCGCCGGTCGCCCTCGATCTTCTGGAACAGCTCCCGCGCCGGCTCCTCGTCCCACTTCACCGTCGACTGCGGGGCCGCCGCGTTCCACAGCGTGGCCTGGTGGTCCGGGTTCTCCAGCGGCACCTTCGCGAACGTCAGGTCGTCGGTCGACAGCTCGCGCATCTCGTCGACCATCTTCGGCAGGTCCTCGGCGAGCTGGTCGTCCACCGTCAGCGTGCCCAGCGCCGCGTCCAGGAACTTCGTCGACTTCACCGGGTTCCGCAGCGTCTCCGTCGACATCGCCTGCCGCATCAGCGCCGCCAGGAACTGCTGCTGCCGGTCGATCCGGCCGAGGTCGCTGCCCCCGGTCAGCGAGTACCGGGTGCGGGCGAACGCGAGCGCCTTCATCCCGTCCAGGTGCGACTTCCCGGCGGCCAGCCGCAGCCCGCTCTTCGGGTCGTCGACGGGCTGCTCGACGCACACGTCCACGCCGCCCAGCGCGTCGACCATCTTCACGAACCCGTAGAAGTTGACCTCGACGTAGTGGTCGATCGACACGCCCGTCGCGCGCTTCACCGTCTTCACCGCGAGGCTCGCCCCGCCGAACTGGTACGCCCACGTCAGCTTGCCCGGACGCGCCGGCACCTTCTGCCCCTTCGCGCCCTCCGACCCGTTCGACTCGTGCGCCGGGATCGTCACGTACGAGTCCCGCGGCAGGCTCACGACCGAGACCCGCTTCCGGTCGCCCGACACGTGCAGCAGCATCATCGTGTCCGAGCGCTCGCCCGGGAACTTGCCCAGCTTCGCGGCCTTGATCTGCTCCTTCGACAGCCCGTCGCGCCGGTCGACCCCCGCGATCAGCACCGTCATCGGGCCCTCGACGCCCCCGGCGTCCTTGTCCAGGCCGTCGATCGAGATCTTGTCGATCGCGCCCGTCACGTAGTTCTGGAACGCCCACGCCCCACCGGACGTGAGCAGCACGAACGCCGACATCCCCGCCGTGACCGCCAGCAGCCGCCGCTGCCGCCGCGCGCTCGACGCGGCCCGCGGGCTCAGCCGCGGCCCCGGTCGGCGCGGCCCCCGCGGGCCCTCCACCGGCACCCGCGGCGCGGGCATCCCGTCGATCGTCACGCCGTCGATGTCGCCGTCGTCGCCGTCCGCCCGCCCGTCCGCGCCCGGCCGGGGCCGGAAGTAGCGCTCCAGCGGGTCGGCGTCACCGTCGGCGAACGGGTCGTCGCGACCCGGGCCGTGCCCGTCCGTCATGCCGCCGCCGCCTCCCGAAGAACGTCGTCGGATGTGCTGGGTGAGTCTCGACCACCTTAAAGTGGGGAACACCCGACTCACCGCCATCTGGACCGCGTGTCCTTGCGGTAACGTAACGCCGTCCTGACCACACCCCGGCGGCCCCGCACGCGAACCTGGGCGACGTGGGCTGCGTCGGACAAGCGAGCAAGAGAGAGGAAGGGGGGCCTCCTCCGGCCTGCTCCGGCCGGATGCGCCCGCGAGCCCATGAACCCGTCTCCCCATGCGCAGCGCGCCGCGCAGCACGCGCCACGGACCAGCACCGACGCCGGCGGACGCACCTGGCCCGCGGTGTCGGTGGTGATGCCCGTCCTCAACGAGCAGCGGCACCTCACCGACGCCGTGCGCCGCATCCTGACCCAGGACTACCCGGGCGAGCTCGAACTCGTGCTCGCCCTCGGGCCGTCCCGCGACCGCACCGACGACATCGCCCACCGGCTCGCCGCCGAGGACCCGCGCATCGTCGTGGTGTCCAACCCGACCGGCCGGACGCCGCAGGGCCTCAACATCGCGATCAAGGCGTCGCAGTACTCGATCATCGTCCGGGTGGACGGGCACTCGCTGCTGCCGCCCGACTACGTCCGCGCCGCCGTCGAGACGATGGAGGAGACGGGCGCCGACAACGTCGGCGGCATCATGGCCGCCGAGGGCACCACCCCGTTCGAGCAGGCCGTCGCGCGCGCGATGACGTCCAAGCTCGGCGTCGGCAACGCCCGCTTCCACACCGGCGGCGAGGCCGGCGAGGTCGAGACCGTCTACCTCGGGACGTTCCGGCGCAGCGCCCTCGACCGGGTCGGCGGCTACGACGAGACGTTCACCCGCGCGCAGGACTGGGAGATGAACCACCGCATCCGGCAGACCGGCGGGCGGATCTTCTTCACCCCGCGGATGCGCGTCACCTACCGGCCCCGGCCCGACCTGCGCGCCCTCGCCAAGCAGTACTTCCAGACCGGCCGCTGGCGCCGCGTCGTCGGCCGCGAGCACGCCGGCACCCTCAACCTGCGCTACCTCGCGCCGCCCATCGCCGTGGTGGCGATGACGGCGGGCGCCGTCGCCGGGGCGTTCGGGTTCTGGCCCGGCTGGATCCTGCCCGGCGGGTACGCGCTCGCGATGGTCGCGGGCGCGGCCGTCGAGGGCCGCGGGCTGCCGCCCGCCGCGTGGGTGCGGCTCCCGCTCGTCTTCGCGACCATGCACGTCACCTGGGGCGTCGGCTTCCTGACGAGCCCGCCGCGGCTCGGCCAGCCGACCCCGGCGAAGCCCGGCGAGCCCGTCGTCTGACCGCCGGCCGGACGACCGCGTCCGCCGGGGCGCGGGCGTCCCTCCCACGGCGATCGGCCCGGCCGACGGCCGGACCGGAGCGCCGGCCGACGGTCGGGCGGCCGGCGGCCGCTTCCGCCCGGGCGGGAGCGAATGGGGGTATCTTTCGGACATCTTGGGCGGAACCGGGGGTGTGCCCGGGGCCGTCTCAGGGTTACGGTGGCGAGACCCCGCCACCGGCCCGGCGCCCTGGAGGTGGCCCGATGTCCAATGGAGCACGTCACGCGCTCGGCGGCCTGATCGGCGTGGTCCTGGCCCCGCTGATCCCCTTGGTCCTGCTGTACGGCGTCTACCAGATGCACCGTTCCGTGGGACGCGTGGCGGCCACGTTCGGCGGGGACGCGGGCTCGGAGCGCTGGCTCGGCGCGGCGCTGCTGCTGGGCACGGCCGTGCTGGTCGCCCTCGCCGTCGCGCCCCGCGTGTCGCCGCTCGCCTCGCTGCTCCCCGGCCTCCTGCTCACGGCCGTCGGCGGCGTGTGGATCGTCGACCCCGGCTGGATGCTGCGGCAGCAGTTCACGCGGGACGTCCTTCCCGGCGATCTCGAACTGCCCTACATCGGCATCGCCGGCCCGTACGGCGTCCTGCTGCTGCTCGGGCTGGTGCTCCTCGCGGCGTCGGTGATGCCGAGCCGGTGGGCCGGCCGCGCCGCCGCGCCGCGTCCGCTGGGGCCGCCGCCCGCGCCGGTGGGCGGGCCGCCGCCGATGCCGGGCGCCGGGGCGCCGCGGCCGCAGGAGCGGCCGGAGCCGTTCGCCCCGTCGTTCACGCAGCCGCCGGGGCAGCCGCAGCCGCCGGGGCCGGCGCGGCCCCAGGAGCCGCAGACGCCGCCGTCCGGGGCCGTCCCCTTCGGGCGCGAGGGCGACCGTCCCGAGCCGTACCGCGGGCAGGGCGAGGGCGGCGAGTGGACCCGCATGTACGGGGACGACGACCTGCGCGGGCGCTAGCCGGAAACCGGGCCACGGAGACCGGCCCCGCCGGGGCGGGCCACGCGCCCGGTTCGGCGGTCAGAGCGCGGCGAGGACGCCCGGGACGTCGTTGACGACCATCGCGTCGATGCCCGCCTCCGCGTAGCGCGGCGCGTGCTCGGCCGTCGGGCACCAGGCGACGACCTCCAGGCCCGCCTTGTGCGCCGCGTTCACGCAGTGGTCCAGCGGACGCAGCCGGGTGTCGGGGTGCTCGAACCCGCACGACCCCGTGTGAACCGCCACCGCCTGCAGCCCCAGCCCCGCCGCCGCCGGGACGGCGTGCCACAGCGGGAACCGCAGCCACGTCAGCAGCCCGAGCGGGACGCCCGGCACCTCGTCCCGCAGGAACGCCAGCAGCGCCGGGTCGAACGACGTCACCAGCAGCGGCCGCCGCCGCGCCTCCCGCCGCAGCAGCGGGACCAGCAGCGCGCCCGTCCGCCGGTCCGGGTCGTCCAGCGCGTCCTCCAGGACGGTCTTCACGTCCACGTCCACCGCGACGTGCGGCGGCAGCGCGTCGAGGACGTCCGCGAGGCGCGGCAGGCCGCTGTCGGTCGCGGGCAGGTCGACGACGTGCGACCCGTCCGGGATCGTCGGGTCGTGCCGCAGGACGAGATGGTCGTCGCCCGTCCGCGTCACGTCGAGCTCCACCCACGACAGGCCCGCGTCCACGGCGGCCAGCATCGACTCCAGCGTGTTCTCCGCCACCGTCCGGCCCGTCCCGGGGACCGGCTGGTCGCCCGACCCGAAACCGCGGTGGCCGATGATCGTGGGGGTGCTCTCGAAGATCACGGATTCTCCTCCGCGGCGATGTGCTCGGCGAGCGCGATGTCCAGCGGACGCGTGACCTTCAGGTTCCGGTCGTCGCCCGCCACCACGCGGATCGGCACCTCCGGCAGGTAGCGGTGCACGATCCCGCAGTCGTCGGTCGCGGCCAGCTCCGGATCCGCCAGCGCGATCTCGTACGCCTTGCGGATCGTGCCGAGCACGAACCCCTGCGGCGTCTGGAACCGGCTCATCGTCTCCCGGGGCGGCATCGACGCGACCAGGCCGTCCGCCACCACGACGACCGTGTCGGGGCTCGGCACCCCCACCGCGACCGCCGCGTCGTCCTCCAGGGCGTCCAGCACGCGGTCGATCACGGCGGCGCCGACGAACGGGCGGGCCGCGTCGTGGAACAGCACCCGCGCGTCGTCCGGCCGCCCGGCCAGCGCCTCCAGCGCCGCCACCGTCGACCCGGTACGCGTGTCGCCGCCCGCGATCACGCCCGTGACCTTGCCGAACGGCGCGACGATCGTCCCGGCCGCGCGCAGGTGCCCGGACGCCATGACGACCAGCACCTCGTCGATGCGCGGATGCCCGTCGAACGCGGCGACGGCACGGCCCAGGATCGGCCGGCCGCCGACCTCGATGAGCTGCTTGGGGCGCCCCGCGCCCAGCCGCGCGCCGACACCTCCGGCGAGCACCACCGCGACCGTCCGCGTACCCATGTCTCCCCGTTCTCGACACAACCGGTCACCGAAGCATTACGCTCTGCCATGACCGTACGGCTCACGCTCAACGTACCGGACCCGCGGGCCTCCGGCCCGCCCGAACCGAGAGGCGACCGTGGAGCAGCAGACGGTGCGCCGCGCAGCCCGCTGGGGCCTCACCCCCGGTACGACGGCGCCGATCTCCCTGGGCCTCGCCGTGCTGGCCGCCGTCTGGTTCTCGGACGCCGCCCGCACCGGGGCCGTCGCGGGCGCGCTGCTGCTCGCCGCGACCGTCGTGCTGGCCCGCGTCGACGCCGCCCTCGCCCGCGCGGGCGCCGCGACGCGGCGGCAGGTGTGGCGGTCGGCGCTGCTGCGCCGGGCCGAGGAGGCGATCGTCTACGCGGGCCTCGCGGCCGGGGCCGCCGCCGGTCCCGCCGCCGGCGGCGCCGGACCGCTCGCCTCCGCCGGGACGGTCGCGCCCGGCGGGCCCGCCGGGGTGTGGGGGGCGGCCGCGCTCGCGCTCGTCCTGCCCGCCCTCGGCCGGACGATCGCCGCGTCCTTCGCGGCCCGCCACCCCGCCGCGGTCCCCGGCCGCCCCACCGGCCTCGCGAGGCTCGTCGTGCTGCCGCGCCCCGAACGGTTCGCGCTCGTCTCCGTCACGGCCGCGCTCGGCGACCCGGTCCTCGTCTTCACGGTCCTCACCGCGTGGGGCGCCGTCGCGGTCGCCGCCGTCCTGGCCGGATGCCTCCTCCGCTCCCTGTGGCCGGTGACCCCGTGAACGGCGCGATCCTGCGCGTCTACCGGGACGACGGGCCGCTGGCGCGCGCGCTGGGCGTGCTGGCGCGCGGGGGGCTCCCGCCCGTGCCCGGAGCCGTCGGCGCGGCCGTCCTGACGACCGTCCTGTTCGCGGCGGGCGAGGGCGGGAACCCGTCGCCGGCGCTGTTCGCGCCGGTCATCGCGGTGCTGCTGATCGGTCCCGCGTCGGCGCACCCGCACACCGGCAGGCTCGACTGGACGGCGCCGCCCATGATCCGCGGGATCGAGTATGGTTACCTCACCGTGTTGGGGTTCGCGCACGCTGTGGCGGCGCCGCTCGTCTTCGCGCTCGTCGCCCTCCTCGCGCTCCACCACCACGACACCGTGCACCGCACCCGCAGGGGGCCGCGGCGGCAGCGGCTCCTTCGCGCCGGGCTCGGCTGGGAGGGGCGGATGCTCATCGTGGCCTGCGGGGGCCTCTCCGGGAGCCTCCCGTTCGCGTACGCTGCCCTGGCCGCCTACCTTGGCGTGTTGTTCGGCGGCGAGGGCGTCGCCGCGTGGGCGCGGGCCGGATCCGGCGGACGCGTGCACGTCGACCTGAAGGAAGAGGAAGCATGATCGGCATGGTGCTGGCGGCGGGCGCGGGCCGGAGGCTGCGGCCCTACACCGACACGCTGCCCAAGGCTCTGGTCCCCGTCGACGGGGAGACCACCATCCTGGACATCGCCCTCGGCAACCTCGCCGAGGTCGGGCTGACCGACGTGGTGATCGTCGTCGGCTACTGCGCGGGCGCGGTCGAGGAGCGCAAGGCCGCCCTGGAGGAGCGGTACGGCGTCTCGATCACCCTGGTGCACAACGACAAGGCCGAGGAGTGGAACAACGCCTACTCCATGTGGCTGGCGCGGGAGCACTTCTCCAAGGGCGTCCTCATGGTCAACGGCGACACGGTCCATCCGGTGAGCGTCGAGAAGACCCTACTCGCGCACCGCGGACCGGACATCCTCCTCGCCGTGGACGACGTGAAAACGCTCGGTGACGAGGAGATGAAGGTCATCCTCGACGGCGAGGGGCACCTCAAGACCATCACGAAGCTGATGGACCCGGCGTCCGCCAACGGCGAGTACATCGGCGCCACCCTCATCGAGCCCGCCGCCGCCGACGCGCTCGCCGACGCGCTGAAGGCCACCTGGGAGAGCGACCCCGACCAGTACTACGAGGACGGCTACCAGGAGCTCGTCGACCGGGGCGGCAGCATCGCGATCGCCCCCATCGGCGACGTGCAGTGGGTCGAGGTCGACAACCACGACGACCTCGAGAAGGCCCGCACGATCGCCAAGACGTACTGAGCGGGCGCGCCTGACGGCAGGCGGCCGACGGCAGAGACACGAAGGGCCCGCGTCCCGGGCGGCGCGGGCGACCGAGCGAGGAGGCCCATGCCCCTGCTGACGCGGATGCTGAACGCGCCGCTGTCCATCGACGTGCGGCGCGGAGCCGTCGCCGCGCTGGGCGAGCTGCTGGCCGACGGGCGCATCGCCACCGAGGGACGGGTCGCGATCGCGGTCGGCCCCGGCCAGGGCGACCAGATCGCCGAGCACGTCCGGCCGTCCCTCGCCGCCTGCGAGGTGTTCCAGGTGGCGGGCGCCACCGTCGACGCGGCCGTCGACCTCGCCGCGAAGCTGCGCGGCGGGTCCTACGAGGCCGTCGTCGGCATCGGCGGCGGCCGGACGATCGACGCGACCAAGTACGCCGCGACCCTGTCGGGCATCCCGATGGTGTCGGTCGCGACGAACCTGTCCCACGACGGGATCTGCTCGCCCGTCGCGTCCCTCGTCCACGACAAGGGCAAGGGCTCGTTCGGCGTCGTGATGCCCCTCGCCATGGTCGTCGACCTCGACTACGTGCGCGCCGCGCCCGAACGGCTCGTCCGCGCCGGGATCGGCGACGTCCTCAGCAACTTCTCCGCCGTGGACGACTGGCTCCTCGCCTCCGCCGAGTGCGGCGAGCGCGTCGACCGGATGGCGCTCACCGTCGCCCGCACCGCCGCCGAGGCGCTCCTGCACCAGCCGGAGTCCATCGAGTCCGACCGGTTCCTCACCGTCCTCGCCGAGAGCCTCGTGCTGTCCGGCATGGCGATGGCGTTCGCCGGCGACTCCCGCCCGGCGTCCGGCGGCGACCACGAGATCCTGCACGCCGTCGACCAGCTCTTCCCCGGCACCGCCAACCACGGCGAGCTCGCCGGCATCGGCGCCGCGTTCACCTACCACCTGCGCGTCCTGCACCTCGGCGAGGGCGCCGAACGGCTCGCGGAGATCCTCGCCTGCCTCGACCGGCACAAGCTGCCCCGGCTGCCCGGCGACGTCGGGCTGACCGTCGACCAGTTCACCGAGGCGGTCCAGTACGCCCCGCGGACCCGCCCCGGCCGCTACACGATCCTGGAGCATCTGGGTCTCGACGCCGACGAGACCCGCAAGGCGGTGGAAGACTATGTCCAGGCCCACGGAGGCTGACGTGCCCGCGCCCGCCGCGGAGCCCGAGCGGCCCGGCGACGACCGTCCGTCCCGCCGCAGCGCCCGCGTCGCGGACGTCCGCGCCCACGGCCAGCCGCCCGGCCTCAAGGAGCGGCGCAACGAGGAGCACTGGGCGGGCCGCCTCTACATGCGGTCGCTCTCCCCGTACTTCGCGTGGATCGCCCTCCGCCTCGGGTTCAGCCCCAACCAGCTGACCTACCTGATGATGCTCAGCGGCATCGCCGCGGGCGCCGTCGTCTCGCTGCCGCTCCCACCGCTGTGGACGGCCGTCGGCGGCGCCGTCCTCATCCAGGTCTACCTGCTCCTCGACTGCGTGGACGGCGAGGTCGCCCGCTACCTGCGGCAGACGTCCGTCGCCGGGGTGTTCCTCGACCGCATCGGCCACTACCTGTCCGAGGTGTCGCTGCTCGTCGGCCTCGGCTTCGCCGCCCAGGGCGGCTGGGAGACCGGCGGCTACGTCGAGCTCGGCATGCTCGCCGCCCTCGGCGCCGCGCTCATCAAGGCCGAGACCGACAACGTCGTCGTCGCCCGCGCCAAGTCGGGCCTGGCCGCCGACCCGTCCGGCGGCGACCGCGCGCTGCGCCCCCGCTCCACCCGCATCGCGCTCGCCCGGCAGGCCGCGTCCATGCTCCGCTTCCACCGGATCATCGGCGCCGTCGAACTCTCCCTGCTGATCCTCGCCGCCGCCGCGCTCGACACCGTCCTCGGCAGCGAGACCCCCGCCGCGATCCGCGTCCTCACCGTCGCCGTCGCCGCCGTGGCCGTCGTGCAGACCCTCCTGCACCTGGTGAGCATCCTCGCCTCCCGGAGACTGAAGTGAAACTCAGTGTCGTCGTATTGACTATGGGCAACCGGCCCGAGGAGTTGGCGCGTGCCGTCCGCAGTGCCCTGGAGCAGGAGCACGTGGACATCGAGGTCGTGCTGGTCGGCAACGGCGTCGATCCCGTGGGGGACCGCGGCGGCGAGGCGCCCTTCGACGACGCGCGCGTGAAGACGATCGCGCTGCCGAAGAACGTCGGGATCCCCGCCGGGCGCAACCGGGGCGTCGAGGCGTCCAGCGGCGAGATCGTCCTGTTCCTGGACGACGACGGCTGGTACCGGTCGACCCGCCTCGGCACCTACCTGCGCGACCGCTTCTCCGCCGACCCGAAGCTCGGCGTCGTGTCGTTCCGCGTCCGCGACCCCGAGGGCGGCCCCGGCGAGCGGCGGCACGTGCCGCGGCTCCGCGCCGGCGACCCCGAGCGCTCGTCCGCCGTGACGACCTTCCTCGGCGGCGCCTGCGCGATCCGCCGCGCCGCGTTCGACCTCGGCGGCGGCCTCCCCGAGGACTTCTTCTACGCCCACGAGGAGACCGACCTCGCCTGGCAGGTCCTCAACGCGGGCTACCACATCGCCTACGACGCGTCCGCGGTGATGTACCACCCGGCCGTCCTGCCCACGCGGCACGACATGTTCTACCGGTACAACGCCCGCAACCGCGTCTGGCTCGCGCGCCGCAACCTGCCGTGGCTCCTCGCGTTCGCGTACCTCGGGGTGTGGGTCGCCATGACCGTCCTGCGGGAGCGCAGCCCGAAGGCCCTCAAGCCGTGGTTCAAGGGCTTCGCGGAGGGCTGGCGCAAGCCCGCCGGTCCGCGCCGCCCCATCTCCTGGCGCACCGCCTGGCGCATGACCCGTACCGGACGTCCGCCTGTTATCTAGTGGCGCCCTCGGCGTCAGGCCCCAGGGGGCCTTCCTTCAACGGGCGCCACGGGCGATTGCTGCATCGCTCCTACTCGCCCTTGGGGCTCGCTGCGCGATCAGGTTCTCGCGGGCTCGAACCTGGCTTCGCTCGCAATCGCAGTTGTTCCCGTGCGCTCTGGCTGGGGCTTGGCTGGGGTGGTGGGTTGTGCTCGGCTGGGGCCGAGGCTTTGTGGGGCGGTCGGAGATGCTTGTGGCCGGTTCGGGGGGGGGGTGGGTCAAGTTCCTAGGAGCTTGGCTTGCCAGTCGGGATCGGTGGTGAGGACGGTCAGGCGCTGGGTCGCGCGGGATACGGCGACGTACAGCACGCGGAGGCCGCGCGGCGACTGGGCGGCGACGGTTTCCGGGGCGACGATCACGGCGGCGTCGAATTCGAGGCCCTTCGCCTCCAGGACGTCCAGCACCTGGACGCGCTCCGGCAGGCCCTCCGCGAGCCGCGCGCGCTCTGCCTCGCCCCAGGCGGTCGTGTCGAACAGGGACGCCTGACCGCCGGGTTCCAGGGCGAGCGGGACGATCACGCCGATCGTCCCCTCGACCTGGTGCAGCAGTTCTCCGGCCGCGGCGCGGGCCGCAGCGGCGAGGTCCGGCTCGGGGACGACGTCCACGACCGGGTCGATCCCGGACGCGCGGACGGCGCGGGCCGGGCGGGCGTCCGGGAGCGCCTCGGCGAGCACCCGCGCCGACACCGCGGCGATCTCGGTGGAGTTGCGGTAGTTCGTGGTGAGCTCGTACTCGTGGCGGGCGCGGGGGGCGCGCTTGCGGGGGCGTCCGCGCCCCTTCCGCTCGCCGCCGAGGGCGGCGTCCATCGCGGCGCGCGCGGCGTCGAGGTCCTCCCAGGCGCTCTGCGCGGGGTCCTCGACGATCGTCCAGCTCGCCTGCCGGCCCCGGCGGCCCAGCATCCGCCACTGCATGGGGGAGAGGTCCTGCGCCTCGTCCACGACGATGTGGGCGTACTCGGGGCGCTCCTCCACGACGCCGTCGTCGACGCGGCGGGACCGTTCGAGCCGCTCGATGGAGGTCGTCAGCTCCTCCATCTCCGGCTCCCACGTCTCGTCGGCGGCCTCCTCGCCGGTCAGGATGTTCACGCCGTCCACGACGAACGGGTCGTCCGCGGCGGGCGCGCGGCGGCGCCGGGACGGGCGCGGCGGGGCGCCCAGCAGCGCGTCGAGCTCGTCGAGCAGGGCGACGTCCTGGTAGCTGAGCGGGCCCTCCGCCCAGGACGCGGCGAGGGCGGGCAGGTCCTCGCGGGGGAGGTCGCGGCCCGCGGCGCGGCGCAGCCGGTCCGGGTCGCCGAGCGAGCGCAGCACGTCCAGCGGGGTGCGCAGCGGCCACCAGGCGACCAGGAAGTCGGTGAACGCGCGCTGCTCCCGGACGCGCGCGTCGAACTTCTCCCGCGGCGAGCCGTCGGACGTCCCGGACCGTCCGGTGTCGTCGTCGAGGGAGGCGAGCCCGTCGGCGGCGAGGATCGCGTTCCACAGCCCGGTATCGGCGCCCTCGGCGGCCTCCGCCGCCTCCTGCCCGCCGATGCCGGTGAACCGGTCCCACAGGGCGTCCAGCAGCGCCTCGGCGGCGCGGCCCCGGGCGGCGTTGACGCTGCCGCGGCTGCGCCGGTGCACGTCGGCGCGGACCCGGTCGAGGCGCGCCCGGTCGAGGGCGACGACGACCCCTTTGAACACCACGCGCAGCTCGTCGGGCGCGCCGGGGGCCTGATCGGTGACGGCGCGGCGCAGCACGGTCGCCATCGGCTCGGCGCCCTTGAGCCGCGCGAGCGCCGGCGCGTCGTGCGCGGACGCGGTCACGCCGTCCACGAGGTCGCCCAGCGAGCGCAGCGCGGCCGTGCCCTCGCCGAGGGACGGCAGGACACGCTCGATGTACGAGGTGAACCGGGGGTTCGGCCCGACGACCAGCACGCCCCGCGACCCGAACCGCTGCCGGTGCCGGAACAGCAGGTACGCGACGCGGTGCAGCGCCACGGCCGTCTTCCCGGTGCCGGGCGCGCCCCGCACCAGGACGGTGCCGTCGGCGGGCGCGCGGATCACCTCGTCCTGCTCCCGCTGGATGGTCGCGACGATGTCGCGCATCGCGCCCTCGCGGGTGCGGGCCAGCGACGCGAGGAACGCGCCGTCGCCCACCACGGTCATGCCGTCGGACGCGGACGGGTCGAGCAGGTCGTCCTCCAGGTCGACGACGGTGTGCCCGCGCGAGTGCAGGACCCGCCGCCGGACGACGCCCCGCGGATCCTCGGGCGTCGCGCGGTAGAAGTCCTCGGCGGCCGGGGCCCGCCAGTCGATCACGAGGGAGTCGTGGTCGGGGGTGCGCACCCCGACGCGGCCGATGTACCGCACCTCGCCGGCCGCCAGGTCGAGCCGCCCGAACACCAGCCCGTCGTCGGCGATGTCGAGGGCCTGCGCGCGGCGCGCGGCCTGGTGCACCCAGGCGTCCCGGTCCACCAGCGACGCCTTGGTGCCCGCCTGCGACTGCCGGAACCCCTCGCGGATCATGGCCTGCGCCTCGGCGCGCATCTCCTCCAGCCGCGCGTACGCGATGTCGACGTAGCGCTGCTCGGCCGCGATCTCGCGGTCCTTGACCGTACCGCCGGGATCGGCCGGCCGCCCGGTGACCTGGGACGACATGCAGGCTTGCTCCTCCGCATCGCTGCACCGGGGGGTGTCCCCGGCACCCCCGAAGGGGCCGGAACAGCAAGCTTATTCTCCCGTCCGCCGCCCGACGACCCGGCGAACGCCCCGGCCCGCGGGGGCGGGAGGTGCTCAGCGGCGGAGGCGGCGGAGGCGGCCGGGCCGGGGGGCGGGGTGGAGGACGAGGGCGCGGCGGCGTCGGGCCAGGGAGCGGTCGACGGCGTCGAGGACGTCGCGGGGCGGGACGTCGGGGTGCGCGGTGGCGACGCGGAGGCGGACGCCCGGGGCGGGGTGGTCCGCGGCCAGGACCTCCAGGTAGGTGATCAGGGCGGTGGTCGCGGCGGCGTGCGCGGGGGAGCGGGACGGGTGCTCGGTGATGACGATGATCTCGCCGCGGCCGCGGTCCAGCATGCCGGGGAGGGCGGCGTCGACGCAGCGGGACGCGGCCAGCGCCACGTTTCGTAGAACGTGTTCTAGGTCGGTGGGCGGGGCGGTGGGGGCGCAGACGAGGCGGTGCACCGGGCCCGTGACCGCGAGGACGTCCGCGACGGCCTTCGGGTCGGCGGCGTCGCAGACGCGGGTGTGGGTGTTCGGCGAGCGCAGCGCCGTGCGGGCCAGGCCGGGCTCGTCGGTGTCGACGGCGACGACGTCCCAGGCGTCGGCGGCGAGGCGCTGCGCGGCGCGGGCGCCGACGCCGCGGGCGGCGCCGGTGACCAGGGCGGTGGGCCTCACGGGCGGACCTCCTCGGCGGCCTCGAACGTCATCCGCAGGTGCCCGACGGTGCTGGTGCTGAGCGCGCGGGCGCCGTCGAGGCCGAGGGTGCGCAGCTCGTCCGCGACGGGGTGGTCGCCGAGGCGGACGGTCGCGCCGCCGGGGCGCATCCGGACGCGCGCGGGCGACACCTCCCACGGGACGCGGCGGGTGACGCCGTCGAGGTGCGAGTAGGCCGTCACGCGCGGGCTGCGGGACCCGGACGGGACGGGCGCGCCGGGCCGCACGGCCAGTTCGACCGCCGTGCGGCCGCCGAAGCGGACGGCGCAGCGCTTGACGCGCGAGGCGAGGTGCATCGGGATGTCGGCGAGCTCCTTGGGGAAGCCCCAGATGCCGCGGCCCGCCTCCAGGGTGAACTCCTGGTTGACGGGCAGCCAGTGGATGAACGCGCCGACCTCGCCGCCGGGCGGGCGGGCCAGGAACGCGACGGCGAACTCGTGGTAGGGGCCGAGGTCGCCGTCGATGTACCGGACGAACGCGAGCGAGCAGACCGCCCGGCCGCGGACGGGTTCGAAGACGTCGAGTCCGGAGTAGGCGATCAGTGCGCGGGCGGCGGGCGCGCGGACGGCGAACATCGCCGAGGCCACGGCGGCGTCGCGGATCCGGACGGGCATGGCGACCCGTTCGCCCTGCACGGCGTAGTCGGTGCTCACCCTTCTTAGTAGAACAGGTTCTCGTTTTCCTGTCACGTACCGGGTGCGCGTTCGACGCCCGTCCGGATCCGGTCGAGGGTGGCGCGCATCCCGCGCCGGTTCACCGCGGCGCGGCGCTCGGCGGGGACCCCGGTGAAGACCCGGCCGAGGAGGGAGACGAACGCGGCGCCGCGGGTGTCGCGGCGGAGGTCCTCCCAGTACTCGGTGAGCCGCGTGCGGGACGTGCCGTCGACGTCGAAGCCCTCGACGCGGTAGCCCCACAGCGCCACCGGCATGCCGAAGCTCGACACCCGGAACGCGAACGCGCGGCCCGGCTCCGCGACCGTCACCCGGCAGTTCGTGAACCACAGCCGCCATCCGAGCCGGTTGAACCCGACGAACCGGGTGCCGGGCGCGATCGTCCGCCCGCGGATCCACGTCGCGACGACCTCGGGACTCCACTCGCCCATCCGGCGCAGGTCGGCGACCGCCGCGTACACGGCGTCCGGCCCGGCGTCGATGGCCACGCTCTCCTCGACCACCCACTCGCGTTCCATGGCCCCGATCATCCCGCACGCTAGAGCAGGTGCGCGTACCGCTCCCGCCAGCCCGCGTACCAGGACGCGAACCACGGCTCGTCCCGGGTCAGCGGCAGGATGTAGGTGACGGTCTCGGCGTAGTAGCGGCGCTGGAAGTCGGGCGGCATCCGGTCGAGCGTCTGCACGTTGCTCACCCGGTCGGCGAGCTTCACCCGGACGGCGTCGCGCGGGGCGTCCCGCAGCCGCCGCAGGTACGCCGACTTCGCGGCCCGCTTCGCCTGCCGCCCGGCGCCGCCGGCGGGGGGCTTGGTCACCCAGTCGACCAGTTCGGCGACCCGCGGCCCGAACTCGGCCTCGACGTCGGCGGTAGTGGCGGGCGTGTCCTCGACCACATCGTGCAGCAGGACGGCCGCCAGGACGTCCGGGTCGGTCTCGCCCGCGCCCCGCACCAGCACCTCGAGCGCCTCCAGCAGGTGCTCCAGGTAGGGTGCGCCGGTGGGGCGCCGCTGGTCGCCGTGCCAGCGGACGGCCGCGGCCGCGGCCCGCCCGACCCGATCGGCGTCGAGGCCGGTGCCGGCGAGGTCCGCGCGGGCGTCGTCCCAGGTACGCCAGCGGTCGAACACCTCCATGGATTCCTCCCCTTCCGTGCCGGAGTTTCTTTTTCCGGTCGTGTCGCGCGGGCGCCCCGGGACAGGGCATGGTGGAGGTTCACCTTAAGCGGAAGGAGGCGGCGCGGTCGTGGTCGGGAGCCGGCAGCGGCCCGGCGGCCGGCCGGAGCCCGCGGGCAGGGTCCGCATCGTGCTCGGGCTCATCGCCGGTGGGCTGGCCGTGGCGCTGTGCGTCGTCCTCGTCGACCGGTTCGTCCTGCACGCGGAGTGGTGGGAGGTCCGGCACAGGGTGACCGGCGAGTCCGTCGCGCCGCTCGGCGACGTCGGCCCGCCGCCCGGGCCCCTCGCCGTGAGCTGGGAGCGGACGACCCGCGTCCACCGCGGGTCCGTCGCCGGGTACGACACCGTCTCCTACGACGTCGCCAAGGGCCAGATCGTCACCGTGTCCGGCCAGGGCGTCCAGGTCGTGGACGCCCGCACCGGTGCGCGGCGGTGGAGCTACAGCCGGTCGGACTGGTCGCTGCTCGGCTGGACGTCCACCGAGACGCGGCTCGTCGGCTACTTCGAGCGGGACGGGCACCGCGCCGACCGGGTCCTCGTCGGGTTCGACCTGCTGTCGGGCTCGCTGCTGTGGAAGAACGAGGGGGCGCGGCGGCCCGCCGCGGTCTCCCGCACGACGCTGCGCTTCCCGGCCGGGGCCGGGGTCGTGCTCACCACCGACGACGAGCGCCGCACGCTGGTCGGACTGGCGGCCGCGACCGGCGAGCCGCTGTGGCAGCGGCAGGTGCGGCACGGCTGCCGGCTGTTCGACGGCGCCGCGCAGCCGTCCGGCGACCGCGAGTCGCTCGTCGCGATCGCCCTCGACTGCGCGCGGCAGTCCCGGCCGAGCCGGCTGCTCGCCCTCGACCCGCACAACGGCGACGTCCGCTGGGACGAGGCGCTCGGCGCCGAGGAGGCGCCCGAGGTGACGATGCTGGACGGCGTCGCGCTCGTCTCGGACGGGACGGCGCTGCGGGCGTTCGACGAGGAGGGCGAGGAGTTCGCCTCCTGGGACGGCGACGCGGTGTGCGGCGACGGCATGTGCCCGAGCGTCCTCGCGGACGGGCGGCTCATCGTCGTCTATCATCCGGCCGGGACGAAGCGCGGCACGACGCTCATGGAGGCGGTCGACGTGTCGTCCGGCAACGTCGGGTGGGCGCGCGAGGTGCCGTCCTACACGGCGCTGGCGCGCGCGGGCGGCGCCGTCTACGCGCTGCGCCCGCGCCTTGCGGAGCTGCTGCTGCCCGCGGGGATCGACGTCGTCTCGCCCGCCGACGGCACCGCCACGACCGCGCCCGCGCCGTTCACGATGGACCCGGACCTGCCCGGCAAGCGCCCCTGGATCGCCGCGGCGGGCGGCCTGCTGTACGTCGCGGTCGCCGAGGCGGTGCCGCGCCCGGCGGGCGAGTCCCGGCTGGTCGCGCTGCGCGGCGGCCGCACCGGACCCGGGCCCGACGAGCTCGGCGGCGTCCCGGTCGCCGACTGGCCGGACGCCTGCGCGCTGCTGGAGAAGGAAGACCTCGCGCGGGCGGGGCTGGAGGACTACGTCACCGAACCCGCCGACGCGGAGGTCGGGGAGGCCCGCCTGCCCGACCCGGTGTCCTGCACCTACGAACCGGTCGAGAAGAAGCCCCGCAAGGACGACGACCCCGGCGAGGACGACCCCGGCGCCGAAGGCGACGGGACGGGCGCGGGCGGCGAAGGCGAAGGCGACGGGACGGGCGCGGGCGCCGAAGGCGACGGGACGGGCGCTGCCGGCGAAGGCGCGGGCGGCGGCCAAGGCGCGGGCGGCGACGGGACGGGCGCGGGCGGCGAAGGCGCCGGAGGCGGCGAAGGCGCGGGCGGCGAAGGTACCGAAGGCGGCGAGGGAACCGGGTCGGGCGAGGGATCCGGGGCTTCCGAGGGGCCCGGCGCCGCCGGTGGCGGGGATCGGGGCGGTGCGGGGCCGTCGGCGTCGGCGTCGGCGTCCGGGGCGGGGTCGCCGTCGCCGGGGACCGGCGGGCCGAGCGCGCACCCGACGAGCCCGCCGCCGCCGACCGGGGAGCCGACCGCGGCGGACGGGGAGCGGGCGACGGCCGTCCGGGGCCTGACGGTGAGCGTCCGGTGGGTGGCCGAGACCGACGACGCCGCGTCGCAGATGCTGGACGCGTTCCAGTCCGTCCAGTCGCAGGTGCGGCGGCGGGAGAACCTCGGCGGCGACGAGATGTACGAGATCGGGACGACCGCCGGGGTGATCGCCGTCCGGGTGGGGCGGGTCATCGCGGTGGTGGAGGCGGGGAGCCCGACGGGGGCCGCCGCCCGGCTCGCGAAGTCGGTCGCGGCCAGGCTGGAGGAGCGCGAGCGGGAGGCGCGGGCGGCCGCGGCGAAGCGGCTGGCCGAGCAGCGGGAGAAGGCGGCGGAGCGGGACCGCGAGAAGCGCGACGGGGCCGGGGGACCGGTCAGTGATCCGCCGCGGGCTCCATGACGGCCGCCGGCCGGGCGTGCCCCGCCCAGGCTTCGAGGTGGGAGACGAACCGGGCGGCGTGCACCGGCCAGTGGAACTGCTCGCGGGCGGCCTTGTGCCCGCGCCGGCCGAACTCGGCGCGCAGGTCCGGGTCTTTGCGCAGCCGCAGGACGGCCTCCGCCGTGGCGGCGGGGTCGTTGAACGGGACGACGAAGCCGCACTCCGCGGGGCCGACGATCTCGACGGCGGGCGGGTTCGGGGTGGTGACGACCGGCACGCCCCGCGCCATGTACTCGATGACCTTGGTGGGGACCGAGTGCCGGTAGTTCGGCTCGTCGTGCAGCAGCGCGAGCCCGACCATCGCGCCCTCGGCGATCCGCAGCGCCCGGTCGTTCGGGACGAACCCGTACCAGCGCAGGACGTCGTCGCGCTGGGCGTCGCGCAGCGCGGGCTTCACCGCCTCGTCCGCCGAGCCGATCAGCTCGACGGTGACGCCTTCGGGGGCGAGCAGCCGGGCCGCCTCGATCATCTCGTGGGCGCCGCGCGCCGCCGAGATGTGCCCGACGTAGACCGCGCGGTTGTCGTCGGGCGCGCCGGGCGGGTCGTCCGCGACGTAGGTGGTGTTGGGGACGACCGGGTGGTCCCGGCGGAACCGGGTCCGGTAGCCCTCCTCGGCGAGCAGCAGCCGGTGCCGCCGCTCGGCGCGCCTCTCCAGGCGGCGGACGGCCGGGCGCACGAGCGGCCGGACCGGCGCGGGCAGCCAGCCCTTCATGCCGAGGGCGGCCGCGGTGTCCTCGTGGACGTCCCAGACGACCGTCCGGGCGCGCGCCCGGCGGGGCAGCGCCATCAGCAGTTCGGGGTCGTGCAGGAGGATGACGTCCGCGTAGGACGCGTGGTCGGCGAGGGCGCGGCGGGCGGCCCGCATCGCCTTCAGGCGGCGGCGGCCGGTGGCGCGGGGCACGTCCACGGGGCTGACCTCGCGCCACGGCGCCACATTGCATGCCCGGAACGGGGCCATATATGTGACTTCATGACCGGCATCCAATAGTGCCCGGATTTGCCGGTGCAGAATGCGTGCATCTTCCGGATGGTGCACGATCGTGCAAACACAGACACGCATTCCACTCACTCCGCAACCCTGCCGAACCAATGCCGCCGAACCGGCTTCTCCTCGGGAGTCTGCTGCCGCGATGGAAATGGTGGATGAATTCCCGCCGACCACCGCGTGGACGGCACCGGGCGATTGCCGATCTCTGGTATGGGGGGCCGCCCGGGGCCGTCCGTCCGTCCGGACCGGCCGGTCAGAGCAGCTCCACCGTCTCCTGCCGGGCGCCCCGCGTGCGGCCCCGCGTGTCGAACAGCAGCCGCGCGTGCCGCGCCAGCACGGCGGGCTCGTAGTCCGCGTGGTCGGCCAGGACGATCGCCAGGTCGGCGTCCGCCAGCGCGGCCGGCAGGTCGTCGCCCGCGTCCCGCACCGCGGCGCCGTCGACCTCCCAGCCGGACACGTACGGGTCGTGGAACGCGAGGTCGGCGCCCAGCCGGGCCAGCCGCCGCGCCACCGGGCGGGCCGGGGACTCGCGCTGGTCGGCGATGTCGGCCTTGTAGGTGACGCCGAGCAGCAGGACCTTCGCGCCCTTCAGCGCCCGACCCTCCCGGTTGAGGAGCTGCTGGGCGCGCTCCGCCACGTACCGCGGCATCCGGTCGTTGATCTCCTGCGCCAGCTCCACGAACCGGAACGGGTAGCCGAGCGAGCGGACCTTGTACGACAGGTAGTTCGGGTCGATCGGGATGCAGTGCCCGCCGACGCCCGGGCCGGGCCGGAACGCCTGGAAGCCGAACGGCTTGGTCGCCGCGCAGTCGATCGCGTCCCACAGGTCGATGCCCAGCTCGTTGCAGAACACCGCCATCTCGTTGACCAGCGCGATGTTCACGTGCCGGTAGGTGTTCTCCAGCAGCTTGGCCATCTCGGCCTCGCGGGTGCCCTTGGCCTCCACGACCCGCTCCACGAACTTGCCGTAGAACGCCGCGGCGGCCGACGCGCACGCCGGCGTGAGCCCGCCGACGATCTTCGGGGTGTTGCGGACGCCGTACACGGGGTTGCCCGGGTCGATCCGCTCCGGCGAGAACGCCAGGTGGAAGTCCGCGCCGGCGGTCCGGCCGGACTCCTCCAGGATCGGCCGGACGACCTCCTCGGTCGTGCCCGGGTACGTGGTCGACTCCAGCACCACCAGCGCCCCCGGCGCCAGGTGCCGGGACACCGCCCCGGCCGCGCCGCGCACGGCCGTCAGGTCGGGCCCGCCCTCGGGCGACAGCGGCGTCGGGACGCAGATCACCACGGTGGGCGCGCCGTCCAGGACGTCCTCGGACGTGCTCGGCGCGAACCCGGCCGCGAGCAGCTCCGCGACCTCCTCCGCGGAGACGTCGTCCACGTGCGAGCGCCCGGCCCGCAGGCCCTCGACGACGCGCTCGTCCAGATCGAGCCCGCCGACCTTCAGCCCGGCGCGGCACGCCTCCCGGACGAGGGGAAGCCCCACATAGCCGAGTCCGATGACGACCAGATCCATCACTCGGCTCCCTTCACGGATTCACGGAAATCACGGACTTTCACGGCGAATCGCGATCATCGGTCGTCGTCCGCCCCGTACGCGTATGCGGCGCGGTATCCGGACGCGACGGCGCCCCATGTGCGCTCGGCCCGGACCCATTCACGGGCCGCCTGACCGATTTTTCGCCTTCTTTCTGGACTGTAAGCCAGTTCCTCCAGGTGATCGGCCCATGCTTCCGGGTCTTCCGGAACTGTTAACGTCCCGGTCACGCCGGGTTCGACGATTTCGCGAAGAGCCTTGACATCACTGGCTATAACGGGGATTCCCCCTGCCATCGCCTCGATCGGTTTCAGGGGCGTGACCAGCTGGCAGACCCGGTCCGCCCGCCGGGGGACCGCGAAGACGTCGAGGAGTGCGTGGTGGCGGCGTACGGACCGCATCGGGACACGGCCGGTGAACACGGCGTGCACGCCGTGCGCGGCCGCGCGCCGCTCCAGCGCGCCGCGCTCCGGCCCGTCCCCGACGAGCAGCAGCGTGACGGGCGTCCCGCGGTCGCGCAGCAGCGCCGCCGCGTCGATCAGCGTGTCGATGCCCTCGTAGCCGAAGAACGACGACGTCAGCCCCGCCACGAAGGCGTCCGGCGCGATGCCCAGCTCGGCCCGCAGGCCGGACGCGTCCGGCAGCGGCTCCAGGAACGCCTCGTCCACCCCGTTCGGCACCGTGAAGACCTTCTCGGCGGGCACCCCGCGGGACGCGATCTCCGCGCGCATCGCCTCGCCGAGCGTGACGACCGCGTCCGCCTCGGCCATCCGGCGCGTCTCCAGCTCCCGGGTGAGCCGGTAGAACTCGTCCGTCTCGCGGTGCGCCGGGTCGCGCGACAGCCACGAGTCCTCCAGGAAGCCCCGCACCTCGTACACGACCGGCAGCCCGCGGCGGCGCCGCAGCTCCAGCGCGACGGCCGCGTTCAGGTGGTTGCTGACCGCGTGCAGGACGGCCGGGCGCACCGCGTCCACGATCCGTTCGGCCAGGTCGGCGCCGCGCTCGACGGCCCGCACCGGGTCGGCGGGCGGCAGCCACGGCAGCAGCCGGTGGTAGGCGACGCCGTCGACGTCCACCCGCGGCCGGGCGTCGCCGAAGCCCTGGCTGAGCGGGTAGCCGAGCCGCGTCGCGACGTGCACGTCCCGGCCCTGCGCCCGCAGCGCCAGCGCGATGCGGTGCGTGCGGACGGTATAGCCGGCGTTCGTGTTCGGCAAGGCGTTCGTCACGAACTGCAGGACGGCGCCGTCCGCCGGGGAGACCTCCTGGGCGGGCCCGCCGGCCGGCACGGCGGCCCCCGCACCGGCCGGCGGGGTCTGCGGGGCGGGCGGCACGTGCGCCAGCAGGGCGCGCAGCTCGGCGTTCTCCCGCGCGACGACGCGGGGGCGCGGGACCGCGAGCCGGGACCGCGCGAGCCGCGCCCCCGGCCGTCCCGGGGTCGCGCGGGCCAGCATCCGCACGGCGAGCCGCGGCGCGCGCGCCGGGTCGTCGCGGAGCTGCCGCACGGCGAGTCCCGGCAGGTAGACCGATTTCTTCAGCACGGCGGGGAAGCGTAGGCAGACCCGATGAACAGAAGGGAAATTGTGTTGGCACCCATCGTGCACGTCCTCGGGGCGCGGCCGAACTTCGTCAAGGCGGCTCCGGTCATCCGGGCGCTGGAGGCCGCCGGCGCCGAGCAGGCGGTCGTCCACACCGGGCAGCACTACGACGCCCGCATGTCCGAGGTCTTCTTCGCGGAGCTCGGCCTTCCGGAGCCCGACGTCAACCTCGGCGTCGGCTCCGGCTCGCACGCGGCGCAGACCGCCGCGTTGATGACCGGGCTGGAGGAGGAGTTCACGAGCCGTTCACCCTCGGTCGTCATCGTGTACGGCGACGTGAACTCGACCATCGCCGCCGCCCTCGTCGCGGCCAAGCTGCGCATCCCGGTCGCCCATGTGGAGGCCGGGCTGCGCAGCTTCGACATGACGATGCCCGAGGAGGTCAACCGCCGGCTCACCGACCAGCTCTCCGACATCTGCCTGGTCACGAGCCCGGAGGGGATCGGGCACCTGGCGAACGAGGGCGTCCCGGTGGAGCGCGCCCACCTGGTCGGCAACCCGATGATCGACACGCTGCTGGCCAACCTGGACGCGTTCGACACCGGTCGGGTCCGCGCGGAGCACGGGCTGCCGGACCGGTACGTCCTGGCCACGATGCACCGGCCCACCAACGTGGACGCCCCGGACACCGCGGCCGACCTCGTCCGGCGGCTGCACGGCATCGCCGACCTCGCCGACCTGGTCATCCCGGTGCACCCGCGCGGCCGCGCCAACCTGCTGGCCGCCGGGCTGGACGACCACGCGGGCGTCCACGTCCTGGAGCCGCTCGGCTACACCGACTTCATCGGGGCCGTGCGCGGCGCGGCCGCCGTCGTCACCGACTCGGGGGGTCTGCAGGAGGAGACCACGATCCTCGGCGTGCCGTGCCTGACGGTCCGGCCGAACACCGAGCGCCCCATCACCGTCACCCACGGCACGAACCGCCTCGTCACGTTCGAGGAGCTGGTGCCGCAGGTGCGGAAGGTTCTGGAGGCGAACACCGCGGCGGGCGAGGACGCCGCGGCCCGGTACGAGAACGCGCGGAGGCCCCCGCTCTGGGACGGCGCGGCCGGCCCCCGCATCGCAGAAGTGATCATGGAGTTCATCGGTGACTGATCCGATCCGGCGCGGCGGGGACGACCCGCGGGCCGCCGCGACCGCCCGCGCCGCCAAGGACGGCGCCAAGGCGAAGCAGCAGGCCGCGCGGCTGCGCGCGGCGCTGCGCGAGCGGGAGGCCCGCGTCCACGAGCTCGAGCGGCGGCTGGCCGCCCTCGAAGGCTCGACGACCGTGCAGTTCGGCCGGCTCGTCGCCGGCGCCGCCCGCAACCCGACGCGGCGCGGCACGCGGCTGCCCAAGGAGCTGTACCGGCTGTGGCGCAAGCGCAGCGCCCCCGTCGCGGCCCCGAAGACCACCGACGCGGGGCAGGTCCGGCTCGACCCGGTGGCCCGCAGCGAGGACCGGCTCCTCGTCGCCGCCCCCTACGACGGCATCGTCGTCGCGGGGATCCTCGGCGCGCGCGCGGCGGAGACCCTCGCCGCGCACGCCAAGGTCATCCGGCTGTACCCGCACGACGCCATGATCGCGCTGGAATCCGCCGACGCCGACCTGCTCGTCGTCGACGCCGCCGCGGGCGCCCCCGGCGAGGCGTGGGCGTACCTGGGCGTCCCGGGCATGTACGACCGCGACCGCGCGCTGGACGACGTCCGCGCGCTCGCCGCGTCCCGCGACCTGCCGCTCGTCCTGTGGAACGGCCGGGACGACGGCGCCGCGGCCGTGCCCGCCACCCTCGCCACCCTGCACTGGGACGCCGTCGCGGCGACGCCCGGCCGGCTCGCCGAGCTGCTCGGGGCCCCGCTGGAGCCGGCCCGTTGAAAGGAGACCACGTGAAGCCGCGCGCACTCGTCTACGGCGACGTCGACCTGAACCTGATCGACGGGTCGGCGATCTGGGTCCAGGGCATGGTGCAGGCGCTGGCCCGCGCGGGCTGCGAGGTGACGCTCGTCCTGAAGGCGCCGGTGCGCACCGGGCGCCTCGTCGACCCGCTGCGCGGCCTGCCGGGCGTCACCGTCCGCAGCCCGCACGCCGAGCGCCTCATCGACGGCGACGCCCCGATGCAGCCGCGGACGGCCGCGGTGGCGCTCGCCCGCATCGACGCGGAGCGGCCGTTCGACCTCGCCGTCGTGCGCGGCCGCCGGCTCGCCGGGAAGCTGTGCCACACCGCCCTCGCCGGACGGCTGTGGACGTACCTCACCGACGTGCCGCAGTCCGCCGGGCGGTTCGACAACGCCGCCAAGGCCGACCTGCGCCGCATCGCCGACGCGTCCCGGCTGCTGCTCTGCCAGACCGAGGAGCTCCGCGGCTTCCTGGAGGCCGCCGTCCCCGCCACCGCGGGCAAGAGCGTCCTGTTCCCGCCCGTCGTCGTGCTCCCCGACGGCCTGGAGCCGCGCCCCGCCGGGACCCCGGACGGACGCGCCCTCCGCCTCGTCTACACGGGCAAGTTCGCGCCGCGCTGGAACACCTACGAGATGTGCGCGCTGCCGCGCCTGCTCG
Source organism: Actinomadura rifamycini DSM 43936 (assembly GCF_000425065.1). Lineage (GTDB taxonomy): Bacteria > Actinomycetota > Actinomycetes > Streptosporangiales > Streptosporangiaceae > Spirillospora > Spirillospora rifamycini. The sequence continues at coordinate 127,790 of NZ_AULB01000022.1, read as the reverse complement.
GCCGGCGCGGGGTGGACGCCGAACTGCACATGGTCGGCGACAAGATCCACGACGACCCGGACGACCCCGGCTACGCCGACCGGATGCGCACCGCCCTCGAGACCGGCGAGGGCGTCGTCTGGCACGGCGGCCACCCGCGCGCCGAGGCGATGCGGCTCACCGCGGGCTGCGACGTCGGCCTGTCGTGGCGGCACCCCGAGATGGACGCGAGCCTCGAACTGTCGACCAAGCTCCTCGAATGCGGCATGCTCGGCGTCCCGGTCGTCCTCAACCGGACGCCCATGCACGAGCGGCTGTTCGGCGCCGACTACCCGCTGTTCGCCGCGTCCGAGAGCGACGTCCTCGACGCGCTCGCGCTCATCGGCAAGAACCCCGAGGTGTTCACCCTCGCCGTCGACCGCTGCCGCGCGGCCGCCGCCGGCTTCGGCCTCGACGCCGCCGCCGCGCGGCTCCGCGGGTACCTCGCCGAGACGTTCCCCGAGCCCGCCGAACAGGTCGCGGCGGCCGCGGCCGCGTACCGTCCGGGGGCGCGGAAGCTGCGCGTCGGCGTCGCGGGGCACGACCTGAAGTTCTTCACCCGCCTCCTCGACTACCTGCGGTCGCGCCCCGACATGGAGATCCGGGTCGACCACTGGGCGGCGCTGAAGGCCCACGACGCCGACCGCAGCCGCGAACTCGTCGAGTGGGCCGACGTCGTCGTCTGCGAATGGTGCGGCCCGAACGCGCTCTGGTACGCGAAGAACAAGCGCGCGGGGCAGCGCCTCGTCGTCCGGCTCCACCGGTTCGAGCTGTACGCGCCCTGGCCCAAGCAACTCGACATCGACGCCGTCGACCAGGTCGTCTGCGTCAGCCCGCACTACACGGACCTGACCCGCGAGATGACCGGCTGGCCCGCCGAGAAGGTCGTCACCGTCCCGAACTGGGTGGACGACCGGCAGCTCGACCGGCCGAAGCTCGCCGGGGCGGAGCACCACCTCGGGATCATCGGCATCGCGCCGTCCCGCAAGCGCCTCGACCTCGCCGTCGACGTGCTGGAGGAGCTGCGCCGCGACGACCCGCGCTTCACGCTCTTCGTCAAGTCCAAGCTCCCGTGGGAGTACTGGTGGATCTGGCAGAAGGACGAGGAGCGGGAGCACTACGAGAAGCTGTTCCGCCGGATCCGGCGCTCCCCGCTCCTCGCCGGCGGCGTGGTGTTCGACTCCTACGGCCGCGACGTCGCGTCCTGGCTGCGCCGCATCGGGTTCGTCCTGTCCACCAGCGACGACGAGAGCTTCCACCTCGCGCCCGCCGAGGGCATGGCGTCCGGCGCGGTCCCGGCCCTGCTGCCGTGGCCCGGCTCCGACACGATCTACGACCGGCGGTGGATCCACGACGGCCCGGCCGCCATGGCGGCGTCCATCGCCGACACCGTCGCGCTCGGCCGCTGGGAGGGCGACGCGGCGGACGCCCGCGAGCAGGTCCGCGCGGCGTACGGGCTCGACGAGGTCTGCCGCCGGTGGACGGACCTCCTCGCGCGGCCCCCGGCGCGCACCGAGGCGCCCGCCGCGCCGTAGCCGGGCACCGGGGCGCCGCAAAGGTTTCTTGGTCCGCCGGTGGCTTACCGGACGCCCTTCCTCGGGCAGTCACGCCCGAGGAAGGGCCGACACCATCGCGAACCGGGGGGGCACCCGCATGGGGTACGTGAAGACGCGCGACGGAGAGGAGATCTTCTACAAGGACTGGGGCGACGGCGACCCGGTGGTGTTCATCCACGGGTGGCCGCTGAACGCCGACGCCTGGGAGGACCAGATGCGGACGGTCGCCGACAACGGCTTCCGGGGCGTCGCGCACGACCGGCGCGGCCACGGTCGCTCCAGCCAGCCCTTCACCGGCTACGACTTCGACACCTTCGCCGACGACCTCAACGACCTGATGGAGCGGCTCGACCTGCGGGACGCGACGCTCGTCGCGCACTCCATGGGCGGCGGGGAACTCGCCCGCTACATCGGCCGCCACGGCACGGGCCGGGTCTCCCGCGCGGTCCTGCTGTCGGCCATCCCGCCGCTGATGATCCAGGGGCCGGGCAACCCGGAAGGCGTCCCCGAGCAGGTCTTCGAGGACATCAAGAAGGGCATCGCCACCGAGCGCTCGCAGTACTGGAAGGACGCGTCCGAGGCGTTCTTCTCCGCGAACCGCCCGGGCTCGAAGGCCACCCAGGGCAACCGGGACGCGTTCTGGTTCATGGCGATGCACGAGAACATCCAGGCCGGTCTGAAGTGCGTGGACGCGTTCGCGCGCACCGACTTCACCGGCGACCTGCGCCGGTTCGACGTCCCGACGCTGATCGTCCACGGCGACGACGACCAGATCGTCCCGATCGACGCCACCGGCCGCAAGTCCGCGCAGCTCATCCCGGGCGCGGAGCTCAAGGTCTACGAGGGCGGGTCCCACGGCATCGCGATGGTCCCGGGCGACAAGGAGCGCTTCAACCGCGACCTGCTCGAGTTCATCAAGCGCTGACCCCGGCCCCCGGCGCGGACGGGCGTGCCGGACGGGCGCACCGGGCGGGCGGCCCGGAGGGGCGGGTCAGCCGGCGCTGGTGCCGGCGCCCGCCTGGATCCGCTCGAACTCCTCGGCGGGCAGGCGGTCCCGGTGTCCGGAGATCTTCTCCTCCAGCGCGGCCATGTTCCGGTTGTAGGCGTGGGTCGCCATCCAGAACTTGTAGATGACCACGAGCTCGAAGAACAGCATCCCGGCGGCGCTGACCGCGACGACCGGGATGATCGCGCCCGAGACGACCGCGGCGGCGACCGGCGCGACGATGAACACGCCCATCTGGAACTCGATGCCGCTGAACAGGTGCGGCCGGATGCGCCCGCGCATGAGCACGTCGCGGATCCGGATGTACCAGGGGAACCGCGTGTAGAGGCCCCGCTGCATGACCGCGTCGGCGGCCTTCTCGGCGGCCTCCTCGCCGACGACCCGGTTCTCGTCCTCGGCGTCGCCCTCGTCCAGGGTGCGCTCCGCCGACGCGAGCCGCGCGCCGACCTCGTCCTGCGCGGCGCCCCCGGCGCGCAGCTCCGCCAGCTCCAGCGACTCGGCCTCCCGCCGCGTCTTCGCCAGCGTCGACCGCATCTGCGCCCGCACCTTGAAGATCTCGAGGGAGTCCATGTAGCGGAGCATGTCGAGGAAGACGACGGCGAGCGCCGTCCACACGTAGGCGACGTTGCCGGTGGCGGCGTACTGCCCGGCCATCAGCGCGATCGCGCAGGCGAGGACCCGCAGCCGGTCGAAGATGTAGTCGAGCCACGCGCCGAACACCGAACCGGTGCCCTTCAGCCGCGCGATCTTGCCGTCCATGCAGTCGAGCGTGAACGACAGGTGGTACAGCAGCGCGCCCGCGAGCAGCCACTGCCAGTCGGCCATCGCGAAGCACGCGCCCGCCGCCAGGCCGAGGACGAGCGCCGCGACGGTGAGCTGGTTCGGGGTGATGCGGGTGCGGTTGGCGGTGACCTTCACCAGCCGCGCGGCGAGCGGGTCGACGAGCAGGACCGTCCACCACGCGTCACGCGCCTTGTACGTCCGTTGCCGAACGTCGTCGAGCGTGAAGTTCGCCATGGTGGGTGTCCTTTCGTCGTCAGGGCCGTTCCGATGCTAGCGACTGTCCGGAAGTGGCCTCCGGCATTCTCCCCGACTGCCGGGGTGAGATCAGCGGAACCGCGCGTTCACCCTCCGGACATGTCCGGTATCGATGGGCGTTGCCGGGGGCCGCGGGGCGAGGCCGCTACCGGAGCGCGGTGAGGAGGTCCTCCCAGTCGGCGGCGACGGACCGGACGGCGTAGCGGCGGGCGCTGCCGGGCGCCGCCGCGGCCATCCGGCGGCGCAGGGGCCCGTCGTCGATGAGCCGGACGAGCGCGTCGCCGAGGGCGGTCGGATCCTCGGGCGGGACGAGCAGGCCGTCGTGCCCGTCGGTGATGATCTCGCGGGGGCCGCGGGGGCAGTCGAACGCGACGGCGGGCAGGCCGCACGCGAAGCCCTCGACGATCGTCATGCCGAACGCCTCGGCGCGGGACGGGACGGCGAGGATCGACGCCTTCGCGAACTCGCCCTCGATGTCGTCCGACGGGCCCATCAGCATGACGTTGTTGTAGAGCCCGAGGCGGGTGACGAGGCGGCGGAGCTGCTCGAACCGGCCGCCCTTGCCGTGGATCCGCAGCGTCCACTCGGGGTGCTTCTCCGCGACCCGGGCGAACGCCTTGATCAGCAGGTCGTAGCCCTTGATCCAGGCGAGCCGGCCGGCCGCCACGACGATCTTGTTCTCCTGCCGGGAGCGCGGGTACACGCGGTCGGGCAGGCCGTTGCGGAGCGTCCGGACGGTCGTGCCGGGGATGAGCCGCTCGTAGCTCTCGCGGTCGGCGCCGGTCAGCGTGGTGACCGCGTCCAGCTTCGGGTACCAGCGTTCGATCTCGGCGAGGATGCCGGGCTCGTGGATGCCGAGGTGCAGGTGCTCCTGCCCGACGCGGGCGATGCGGGACGGCGCGAAGCGGGCGGCGGCGACGTTCAGGCCCGCGCGGGTGGTGACGAGCACGTCGGCGCGGAGCCGCCGCATGGCGCGGGGGATGCGCTCGTCGGTGAGCGCGGAGAAGAAGCGGTAGGAGCGCTCCTCGGGATGGACGAGCGCGCTGGGCTCCTCGTGGAGGCGGCGGGCGCGGCCGGGCCGCAGCCGCGCGAGCCGCGCGTCGTCCCGGGCGTCCACGAGGTGCTGGAGCCGGACGCGGTCGGGGAGCGGGAACGCGGGGGCGTCGGTGGTGCGCAGCACGCTGAGGATCTCGACGTCGTGGCGGCGGGCCAGCTCGCCCGCGAGCGTGAACGTGCTGCGCACGGTGCCGTCGAGCGCCGCCGCGTCCAGCAGCATGAAGACGATCCTCATCGGGCGCCGTCCCCGCCGTCGAGCGCGTGGCAGGCGACGGAGAGCTCGTCGCGCACCGTGTAGTACGGCCGGACCGAGCGGTCCCCGGCGAGCTGGCGCGGGTAGGAGACCATGCCGCGCTTGCCGGGGGCGTCGTCGAGGCGGGTCGCGAGCCGCGCGTGGACGTCGTCCGCGTCGAGCCACAGGTCCCAGATGGCGGGCGGCTCGGCGGTCAGGACGTCGACGGGCGCGCTGACGCGGAAGGCGGTGCCGTCGAGGCGCGCGGGCCAGGCGGCCCGCCGGCCGGTGCCGCGGGCGACGGCGACCAGGCGGGCGGCGCCGCGCCGCGGGCCGGTGTAGGCGAGGCGGCCCGCGATGCGGATCTCGCCGCCGCCCGGGTGCACGGTGCGGACCTCGGCGTGCGGGGCGACCGCGCGGACCCGCAGCCCGGCGCGCCCGTCCGGGGTGCGGGTGACGCGGACGGCGCGGTCGCGGGGCCGGTCGGCGTAGACAAGGAGGCCGTCGAGGGAGAACCCGGGGTCGTCGGTGCGCAACGGACGGACGATGCCGCCCGCCTCGATGCACGCCTCCCAGGCGCCGGTGCCGAGGTCGCCGGCCGGCAGCGTCCAGCGGGCGCCGTCGCCGGCGGCGCGTCCGGCCCGGACGGCGCCGGACGCCGCGTGCCGCAGGACGACGCGTTCGCCGTCCGGCAGGGGCGCGTCCCAGCCGATCGTGAGGACGTCGTCGGCATCGACCCTGACGTGGTTCGCCACGGTTGCCAAGGTGCGGCCCTCCCCCGATGAAAACGCAGATTTTACCAACGCCCATGGGACGTCAGACGACGGCTGGGGCCCCTGAAGTCACCCTTTGCCGCCGGCGTCCTTCTTCGGGAAGGGCGCGCGGAGGCGCCGCTTGGCGGACCGGGCGAGCGCGGGCACCTTGCCGGGGACCACCTCGACCGACAGGTTGCCGCCCTCGGTGCGGTAGAACGACGCGTGGCGCAGCCCGAGCGGCGCGCACGGGACGGGCGCCGACCGGTCCGCGCCCGGCGCCGGCGCCAGCGGCACCCGCACCCGCGACCGGTCCCCGCCGACCGTGACCTCCAGCCAGACGTCCCAGCGCCCGGCGGCGAGCCCGCGCAGGTCCAGCAGCGCCGCGAAGCCGTACCCGCCGCCGGTGCCGCCGCCGGCCCCGTCGCCCGCCGGCCCGCCCGGGAGCTCGTCCCACCGGACCTCGCCCGGCAGGGACGTGCCCTGGGTGCGGTGGTCGATGGCGACGCCGAGCCGGACGAGCGCCGCCGCGGCGGGCGCCGCGGGGAGCCGGCCGCGCACCCGCAGCCGCCCGTCCGGCGCCCACTCGGCGCCCTCGAACCGCAGCAGCCGCACCGCCCCGGCGGTGCCGCGGGTGACGGTGAACGACAGGTTGCCGTACTCGCGGGTGAAGAACGGCTCGACGGCCGCGCCGGTCCCGTCCGCGCACCGGACGAACCGTCCGGCGGGCACGGTGATGCCCGGGGCGCGCGCGGCGCCGAGCCGGGCCTCCTTCGCCAGCTGCCCGTGCCGGGCCTCGACGTGCAGGTCCCAGACGCCGCCGGCGGCGGCGTCGAGGTCGGCCCGGTGGCCGTCGCCGTCCGGTTCGGCGGCGAGCCGCCGCTCGGCGCGCCCCTTCCGGGACCGCAGCAGCAGCGCGACGGCCCCGTCCGCCGGGTCCAGCCGGGGGATCTCCGCCGTCCAGCCGACCCGCAGCCGGTCGCCGGCCCACTCCAGCGACGTCAGCGACCGCCGCAGCCGCAGCCGGTCGGTGACGTCGTAGTACTCGTCGGGGACGCCGGCGGCCGGGTCGCGGAAGCCCGGGTAGCGGGCGTGCGCGCGGTCCTTGTCGACGACGACCGGGACCGGCCCGGCGTCCGCGGCCTCGATGACCCGCACCAGCAGGTCCTCGTTGCCGTGCCGCAGGCAGTGCGCGACCAGCCGGAACTTCGGCGGCATCCGCATCAGCACCGGCTCGGTGAGGAACTCGTCGCAGAGCGCGCGCGCCTCCTCCCAGAGGCGGCGGCGCCGCTCCTCGGACGACCCCGGGTAGTCGGGGTTGAACGCGTGCAGGACGTCCCGGTGGAAGTGGCGCAGCAGCATCCGGTCCCGGATCGGGCCGGGCTCGCGGTGCGTGACGACGTTCTCCAGCAGCGGCCGCGCCGCCTTCGCGTAGTAGCCCGGCCGCGCCGCGAGCCCGTTCTGCATGAGGCTGCTGCCGTCGTCGCGCTCGACCAGGTAGTAGCAGTCGTGGTCGGCGACGACGGACACGCCGCCGGACGCGTGCAGCAGCGCGTGGGCGGTGAAGACCTTGTCCTCGCCGGTCGGCGCGTCCTCGGGGAACCGGATCCGGTGCTCCTCGACCAGCGACCGGCGGAACAGCTTCTGCGCGGTCAGCGACTTCGCGTAGATGTCGAAGTCCGGGTCGTCCACGGAGACGTGCGCGATGTTCTCGGTGAAGTTCGCGACGGGCCGCCCCACCCCGACGTACCGGCCGATGACGACGTCGGTGCCGTGGGCGTCCGCGGCGGCGCACATCCGCTCCAGCGCCTCGTGACCGAGCCGGTCGTCGGCGTCGAGGAAGAACAGGTACTCGCCGCGGGCCGCCGCGATACCGGTGTTGCGCGGCCCGCCGGGCCCGCCGGAGTTGGGGCGCTTCAGCACGGTCAGCCGCGGATGCAGCGCCGCGAGCCGGTCCAGCTCCTCGGCGCTGCCGTCGGTGGAGCCGTCGTCGACCGCGATCACCTCGACGAGTTCCGGGGCGATCGACTGCTCCAGGGCGCTCCGCAGCGCCGTCGCGACCGTCCCGACGCAGTCGTAGACGGGCACGACGACGCTGACCTTGATGGTTGTCACGTGCGGTTGTTCTCTCTAGGTCGTCGCCCGGCGTCAGCCGGACGACCCGAAGACGCGGTCGACCGTGCGGGCCGCCGCGTGGCCGTCGTCGAGCGGGCAGAACCGCGCGACGAAGTCGTCGTACCGGCCGGCGTGCCCCGCGGTGGCGGACTCGACGTCCCGGATCGCGTCGATCAGGTCGTCGGACGTCTCCACCAGCGGGCCCGGCGCCTCCGCCTCGAAGTCGAAGTAGAAGCCGCGGAGCCGGTCCCGGTAGTCGGCCAGGTCGTAGGTGAAGAACAGCATGGGCCGCCGGGTGTTGGCGTAGTCGAACATCACCGACGAGTAGTCGCTGATCATCATGTCGGAGATCAGGTACAGCTCGGTGATGTCGGGGTACAGCGACACGTCCCGCACGAAGCCGTCCGGGTCCTCCTGGACGCCGTCCACCACGTTGCTGTGCAGGCGGACGAGCAGGACGTGGTCCTCGCCGAGCGCGTCGCGCGCCCGGTCGAGGTCGAGGCGCATGTCGTGCTTGTACCGGCCGCGGCTGTAGTACTGGTCGTCGCGCCACGTCGGCGCGTACAGCACCACCCGCTTGCCCTCGGGGATGCCGAGCCGGGACCGGACCTGCTTGGCGACGGCGTCCGCGTCGGGGCTGTGCAGCAGGTCGTTGCGCGGGTACCCGACCTCCAGCATCTCGCCCTTGAACGCGAACGCGCGCTTGAAGATCTCGGTGCTGAACGGGTTCGGCGACAGCAGGTGGCTCCACTCGGGGACGGACGGGCCGGACGGCCCCTTGTCCTTGCTCTGCAGCGCGGACTTCATCCCCGGCGCGTACGCGAAGTGGACCTCCTTGACGTCCCGGCCGATCTTCTTCAGCGGGGTGCCGTGCCAGGTCTGCAGGACGATCTGGTCGGGGTGCCGCTGGAACCAGTCGCCGAGCCGGTGGTTGGTGACGATGTACCGGGACGTCGTCACCGCCTCCTGCCACTCCTTGCCGTTCAGCCGGACGGCGTTCAGCGTGTCGGGCAGCTCGCACTGGGCGTCGTTGACGACCCAGAGCTGCTCCAGGTCGGCGCCGCGCCGCAGCAGCTCCTCGTGGATCGCCTTCGGGCTGTCGGAGAACTGGCGGCCGTTGAAGCACGAGAACAGCACCGCGTCGCGGAGCCCGTCGCGGGCGACCCGCTTGCGCGCCTCCTCGCGGTACTTCGCGCCCGCGCTCTTCTCCTCGCCCGACACGTCGCCGGTGACGGCCACGACGAGCCGCCCGTTCTTGGTCTCCAACTCGTAGCCGCGCCGCGCCACCTCCACCGGCTCCGGCAGGGACCGCTGCGCGTCCTCCGTCAGCCGGACGGTCAGCGCCCGCTCGCCGGGCGGCCGGAACAGCACGTCCCAGCGGCCGGGCCGCAGCGGCAGCACGCCCGCGACGCTCGGCACCGCCGCCGTCGGGACCTCCGCGCGCAGCACGCCCGAGCCGTCCCCGACCAGGTCGAACGCGAATTCCTTGCGGCGCCCGCGGCTGCGCACGACGATCTGCCCGGACGCGTGCGCGGGGTGCGTCGCGGCGAGCGTCAGGGTCCCGTCGGGACGCCACCCGCACTCGTCCACCGACAGCCGGATCGTCGCGCGCCGCACCCGCACGTACCCGCTGGGGCCGCGGCCCGCGCTCACCTCCAGCGCGCCGAACGTGCGCGGCGCCTCCGCGACGCCCTCCGCGAGGACGAGCGGGCGGTCGTCCCCGCCGTCCGACGGCACCGACAGCGACCAGTCGCGGGTGTCGTCGATCGAGTCGGGGTCGATGTCGACGTCGAGGGCGTCCGGGTCGATGCGGGCCGTCCAGCCGCCGGGCCGCGCCGCCACCGGGACGGGGACCCGCGAGTCGCCGAGCGTCAGCACCGCCTCGGCGGGCGCGCCGCCCGCCGACTCGACCTCGACGACGAGCGTCCGGTCGTCCCAGCGCAGCGCCGTCGCCTTCTCCCGGACGCGCTCCACCTGCACGACCAGGTTGCCTTCCACGACCTTCGGGACGACGCGGACGTCGTCGGCGACGTACCGGTAGGGCGGGTTCGCGCCCGTCCCCGAGCCGCCGCCGCGGACCGGGCCCTGCCGGAACACGCCCGCGTTCAGCACGGAGGCGTGCACCTCCCAGGTGCCCTCGGCCCAGCCGCCGCGGCCCTTCAGCTTCCCGGCCTCCAGCGCGAACTCGAAACCGGTCCAGCCGCCGGACGACTTGCCCGGCTTCGGCGTCTGCCGCGCCCGCACGGTGATCTTGCGGCCGCCGCTGCGCAGCGTCACCGTCTTGATCGCCGTCCAGCGGCGGCGGGAGCTGACCGAGTTGATGTACGCCTCGCCGGTGACGACGAGCCGGTCGCCGTCCCATGCCACGCTGTGCGCCCGGCCGCGCATCTTCACCTCGTCGCGCGCCCGGTACACGTCGCGGGGGACGTCGACCTTGGCGTCCTTCCAGTACGGGTAGACGACGTAGCGGCGCAGCGGGTCCCGGACGATCGACGGCGACGACTTGCCGCGCTCGTACCGGACGACCTTCACCAGCTCCATCGTGTGCCCGCTCGCGGCGAGGTGCCACTTCAGCCGGGTCAGCGCGGGCGCCTCGGCGAACACCTTCGCCGACACGCCCTTCCCGTACGCCGCGGCCAGCGCGATGACCTGCTCCCGCTCGTCCCCGGACAGGTCGGGCAGGACGTCCAGGAACGCCTTCAGCTCGTTGCCGACGAGGGCGAGCTGCAGGCGCCGCAGCTCCCGGGCGTCGCCCTGCTCGGCGACGAAGGTGGTGGCGAGGTTCGCCGCGGCGAAGCCGTCCGCGATCTCCTGCAGCTCGGTCGTCGGCGCGTACCGCCGCGACCGCCGGTGCAGGACGACGTCCGGGACGACGTCGACGGACTTCGCCAGGTGCAGCGCCCGCACCATGACCGGCAGGTCGTCGTCGCGGGACAGGTCGGGGAACTCCAGGCCGTGCGCGTCCCAGAACGAGCGGCGCAGCAGCGTCCCGACGATCTTGCGGTCGGACAGCAGGTCGGGGCTGCGCCGCAGGTCGGTGCCCGTCGCCGGCGCGGCCGTGTCGCCGCGCGCCTTCCACTGCGACACCTGGCCGGTCCACTTGCGGGACGCGTCGGGGCCCTTCGCCAGCTCGGCGCCGGACGCCTCGAGGGCGCCGAGCAGCGCGGCGACCGCGCCCTCCGGCAGCGGGTCGCCGGAGTCGGCGAACAGCAGGAACTCGCCGCCGCTCTCGGCCACGCCCAGGTTGCGGGCCGCGCCCCGGCTGGGCGCCCCCCGCCGGAGCAGCCGGAACCGGTCGTCGGGCAGCGGCGCGCGCGCGGCCGTGCCGGTCCCGTCGTCCACGACCAGGACCTCCAGGTCGCGGAACGTCTGGGCGGCGAGCGACCCGAGGACGTCGCCGAGGTCGTCCCCGGCGCCGTGGGAGAGCACGATGACGCTGATGCGGGCGGTCATGCCCACTCCTTCGTGAGCCGGCGAGCCGGACGGGGGTCCGGTCGCGGGACGGTCATTGGGGGATGTGACGGTCCTGCGGTGCGGCGGTCAGGACGCGCCGGACGCGGCCGGCCCGGCGCCCGCCGCCTCGACGCTCCCCGACTCGCGGGGCGCGGCGACCGCCGGGAGCTTCTCGCCGAGGAAGACGCGGCGCACGGCCCGCTCGGCCGCGTCCCCGTCGTCCCACGGGCAGAAGCGCGCGCGGAACGCCTCGAGGTTCTTCGCGGCCGCGTCGCCCCACGCCGACCGGGAGACGAACGCGTCGACGAGCTCGGCCTCCGTGCGGGCGACGACGCCGGGCGGGAACTCGGTGAGGTCGAAGTTCACGCCCCGGGTGAGGCGGTAGGTCTCCCAGTCGTTGGCGTAGATCACGATCGGCTTGCCGAGGTTGGCGTAGTCGAACATGACGGACGAGTAGTCGGTGAGCAGCGCGTCCGACGCGATGGACAGGTCCTCGACCGACGGGTGCTTGGACACGTCGATCACGCGGTCCTCGGGCCAGCCCATGTCGGCCGCCATGTCCTTGAGCTTGTAGAAGTAGTGCGCCCGCAGCAGCAGGACGTGGTCGTCGCCGAGCTGCTCGACGACCCGCCCGATGTCGAACATCGGGCTGTAGCGGCGCTGGTAGTCGCGGTGGGTCGGCGCGTACAGGATCGCCGTCTTGCCCTCGGGGATGCCGAGGTCGGCGCGCGCCCGCACCCGGTCCTTCCCGGTGGCGCGGACCAGGCGGTCGTTGCGCGGGTACCCGATCTCCAGCATCTCGTAGCGGCACGGGTACGCCCGCTCCCACGCCTCGCTCGACAGCGGGTTGGACGAGACGAGGTAGTCCCAGCGGTCGCACCGCTCGATGAGGGCCTTGAAGTCCATGTCGGCGGCGCCGACCGGGTACTCCATCTGGTCGAGGCCCATCTTCTTCAGCGGCGTGCCGTGCTGCGTCTGGAGGTGCACCTGCCCCGGCCGCTTGACGAGGTGGTCGGGGAAGTTGACGTTGTTCACGAAGTACTTCGCGGCGGCGATCGTCCGGTAGTAGTCCGCCGACCCCGACACCACGTACTCGACGCCCTCGGGCATGTCCTTGCGGCCGCCCGGCTTCACGACCCACACGCAGCGGATGTGGGGGGCGAGCTCCCGCACCTTCTCGTAGATCGCGGCCGGGTTGCAGGCGTACCCGCGGTACCAGTAGGCGGCGAAGACGGCGAGGTTCTCCTCGATCGGCATCCGCAGCCGCATCTGGTAGAAGTACCGCTCCTTCGCGACCTGCTTGGAGCGGACGACGCCGCGCTTCTGCAGCTTGCGGACCTTCTTCGTGCCCTTCTTCGCCTTCGCCGCCAGTTTCGGCGAGCTGAGCCGCTCCCAGGCGCGGAAGTCGTTCCGCTCGATCGCGCGGTGCTTGTCGGCGAGGCGCGGCTCGTCCTCCGGCGGGACGTGCCCCGGCGGCCGGTACCGGTTGTACCACTTCGACATCTCGGTGAAGAAGCGCTGCTTCTCCGACGCGACGATGCGGTCGGGCCGCTCGATGATGACGAGCAGGTGCCAGATCGCCCGGTTGAACATCGTGGGGCGGAACTGGTCCGCCGACGGGCCGAGCTGGTCCATGAACGCGAAGATGCGGTCGTACTGGTCGAACGCGTCGAAGTGCTTGGCGCTCGCCGTCTTGGTGATCGCGCCGCGGCGGCGCTGCCGGTAGATGTAGCAGACCCGGTCCAGCAGGCTGATCCGCTCGGCGGCCATGAGGATCGGGTAGGTGATGCTGACGTCCTCGTAGTAGCCGCTGTTGGACCGCAGCCCCGTCTCGATCAGGAACTCGCGGCGGATCGCCCGGTTCCAGACCGAGGTGAACATCTCCAGGCACTGCGGGCGCTCGGCGAGCGAGAACACGTCCGGCGCCGGCGGCTCCCGGAACAGGTGGTTGATGATGCTGCGCTTGACCCGCCCGTTCCAGTACGACCGCGCGTAGTCGAACATCAGGACGTCCGGGCGCGTCTCGGAGAGCCGGTCGAGGATCGCGCGGACGGCGCCCTCGGTGGCGTAGTCGTCGCTGTCGAAGAACCAGATGTAGTCGCCCGTCGCCATGTCGAGCCCGACGTTGCGGGCCTGGCCGAGGCCCACGTTCTCGGTGAGGTGCCGGACCCGCACCCGCGAGTCCCGCTCGGCGAACTCGTCGAGGATGAGCCCGCAGGCGTCCGGCGAGCAGTCGTCGATGGCGATCACTTCGAGGTTCGGGATGCCCGGCTCGAGGATCGACTCCATGCACTGGCGGAGGTAGCCCTGCACCTTGTGCACCGGGACGATGATGCTCAACGAGACGTCGTTGTTGTCACTGCTCACGCGCTGGCCAATCGGTTAACGGGGAGACGAGGGGAACGGTAGCCGCTAGCGTAGATCGATACTACGTCCTGCTTTGCCGTGGCTTGAGAAGCCGGTCGGCGCGGGGTTCGACGGCCCAGCGGAACAGCCGCCGCACCGGAGCGGTGCCGAGCAGGACGCCCAGCGCCACGGCGCCCAGCGTCACCGCGACGATCCCGGCGGGGGTGTGCAGGGCCTCGGTCTCGAAGTAGCCGCCGTAGTCGAACACCTTCACGACGAGCCCGTGCAGCAGGTAGATGAACATCGTGCGGGCGCCCATGGCGGTGAACCACGTCGTGTTGCGCGGGATGACGGCGAGGAACGCCGCCCCGAGCAGCAGCGCGGCGAGCATGGCCGCGAACCGCAGGCCCATGCCCTCCAGGGCGGAGTACTCCATGGCCTCATAGCCCCGGTTCCACCACAGCAGGTCCGAGTTGATCTCCGGGACGACCGTGCCGAGCTGCCACACGTAGGCGATCGGCAGCGCCGCGACCAGCACGGCCGCGCCCGCCCAGCGCGCCCAGCGGGCCTTGAGCCGCTGGACGAGCGCGGGGTCGACCGTCAGGCCGAGCACGAAGAACGGCAGCAGCCCGACCGTCCGGGCGACCGTCCCGTCGGCGTTGAACGCCCAGCTCCCGGCGATCAGGCACAGCACCACCGACACCGTCGTGGGGTACCGCAGGTGGCTCCACAGCGGCGCGCTCAGCCGCCAGAACACCATGGCGACCAGGAACCACATCAGGTAGTGCGGCCGGAACAGCTCGTGCAGATCGAAGTCCGCCCCGTTGATGAAGACCAGCTGCAGCCGGTACGGGACGATGAAGATCAGGTACGGGACCACGAGCGTCGGCAGGATGCTGCGGAACTTGTCCGTCGACCGCATGAAGCCGCGCGAGAAGAAGCCGGAGATGAAGACGAACACCGGCATGTGGAACGCGTACAGCACGGTGTAGGCGGCCGTTACGGCGTGGCTGTCGCCGAAGTTGGCCCAGACGTGGCCGACCACGACGAGGACCGCCGCGCAGAACTTGGCGTTGTCGAAGAAGGCGTCGCGCCGTGCGGACGGCCGGCCCGGGGGGTCGGCGGGACCGTGCGGGGCGTCCGTCCCGGAGGACGGCGTCCGGCCGCTCGGCGGAGGACTCGACGAAGGGGAGGTAACAACCATATTTCCGAGGGGAGACGTCACGGCGCCGTGGAGGTAACGGCACGGTCACTGTACTGGTGCTTCGGCCCTTCGGCGGACGATTCGGGTCTTTCGCCGGGGTGCGCCTGGTTCGTAGCGGCTTCCCGGGGCCGTCCCGGTGCCGCGCCCGGGACCGCGCCCCGGACGCGCGCGCGTTCGGCTACTTCTCCGCCCGGCGGCAGGTCACTTCTTCGCCGGGCGGCGGGTTACTTCTTCGCCGGGCGGCGGAGCGGGACGAACATCCTGGTCAGCTTCGGCTCCAGCGCCCACCGCATCGCCCGGACGACCGGCGGCGTGCACAGCAGCGTCACGACCACGGCCGCCGTCGCGACCGCGGCGAGCACGCCGGTCTCGGTGTTGAGCCAGCCGATGTCCCAGCCGTCGGTGAAGTTCATCGCACGGGTCAGGAAGCCGTGCAGCAGGTAGCCGTACAGGGTGGCGGCGCCGAGCCCGGTGAACCAGTGCCGCCCGCGCGGGACCACGGCCAGGAACGCCGCGACGAGGACGGCCGCGGCGCCGAACATCGCGACCCGCATCAGCGTGCCGGTGACGTTGGCGACGCCCAGCTCCTCGTGCGTGTGCCGCCAGAAGATCCAGTCGATGTTCATCCGGTCCATCGCCAGGTAGGCGACGCCGAGCCCGCCGGCCAGGACGACCGCGCCGATCGGCCGCGCGATCGGCCGCTTCAGCACCTCGAAGTGCTCCGGCCGCAGCACCAGCCCGAAGACGTAGAAGGGCAGCAGCCCGAGCACCCGGTGCAGGCTGAGCGTCGAGCCGAGCTCGCCCGTGTAGGACAGCAGCGCGATCACCAGCGACAGCGCCACCGGCCAGCGGACCTGCTGCCACACCGGGGTCGACAGCCGCCACATGAACAGCGCGAGCAGGAACCAGGTCAGGTAGTAGGGCTCGAGGAGGCTGATCTCCAGCCGCCCGCGGCCGGTGCCCGCCCAGTCGTAGAGCGAGTAGGCGATCTCGAACACGACGTAGGGCACGCCGACGGCCGTGATGAGCCGCCGCGCCTTGCCGCCCGAGAACGTCCAGTTCCGCGACATGTAGCCGGTGAGCACGATGAACACCGGCATGTGGAACATGTAGATGAACAGGTACAGGCCCTTGGCCATCGGCACGTTCTGCAGGTACGCGATGGAGTGCCCGATGGCGACCAGCACGATGGCGAAGTACTTCGCGTTGTCGAAGAACGGGTCCCGCTGCTTGCGCGGCCGCGCCGCCGCGGGCGGGGGCCCGGCGGGCGCCGGGACGGCCGCCGCGGGGGCCGTCCCGTCCGGTACGGGCGGGCCCTGGACGGGCGCGCTCCGGGCGGGCCCGTCCGGCGCCGCGGGCCCGGGGGACGGGACCGTTCCCGCCGCCCGTGCCTCCGTCTGCGATGTGGACGTGCTGTGGGTCATGCGCCTGCCCCGATCGATCGACCCCTGGATCAGGTTTCGCTGCAGATGTTGTCGCTGGCGCGGATCTCGCCCTGCTGCTTCGGGATGCCCCGCTGGCCGCCCTTGAGGTCGGTCCAGTCGGCGCCGATGACGAGGTCGACGACCCCGGGCTCCGCACCGCCGGTCTGCGCCGCGGGCGCCGGCTTGCTCGGGATGAGCGCCGCCAGGCTCTTCGCCTGGTTCTCCGCACCGGAACCGTACAGCACCTTGGTGGCCGTTGTCCGCTCGGCGTTTCCACCGACCGTGACCTGGAAGCCCTGCGCCTCGAGGGAGTCGGCGACGCGCCCGGCCTGGCCGTCCGTGCCGCTGCCGTTGAAGACCCGCACCCGGATCTGGTTCGGCGGGATCGTCGGCGCGGGCGTCTTCGGCTGGGCCCCGTCCTTCTTCTCCTCCTCCGGAGGCTTCTTGTCCTCGCGGACGGACTTGAAGAACGCGTCGGCGCCGGGGGCGAGGGCGAGCCGGTTCTTGTCGAGGGGGTCCTGGCCATTCGGGACGGTCACGAAGCGCAGCTTCCCGGACGAGAGGCCCTGCATGCCCTGCGCGATGTCCATCATCGCGGTCACCGACAGCTCGCTGTCGGTGGTGAGGGACTTCGTCGTCGCGTTGAGCAGCTCGAACAGCGCCTTGGGGTTGGTGAGCACGCCGCGGCTCATCACCTTGGCGGCGAGCGCGCCCAGGAACTTCTGCTGCCGCTTGATCCGGCTGGTGTCGGTGCCGTCGCCGAGGGTGTAGCGGGCGCGGACGTACGCCAGCGCCTGCTCGCCCTGGATCTCGTGCTCGCCCTTGGTCAGCTTCAGCCCGGACTTGGGGTCGTTGACGTTCTGGTTGAGGCACACCGGGACGCCGCCGACGGCGGTGGTGATGTTCTTGAAGCCCGCGAAGTCGACCTGCACGAAGTGGTCGATGCGGATGTCGGTCATCGCCTCCAGCGTCTTGATGACGCAGGTGGCGCCGCCGACGGTGAACGCCGTGTTGATCTGCGCCCGGCCGGCGCCCGGGACCGGCTTGCCCTCGCGGTCCTCGCACTCGGGGCGCTGCACCATCAGGTCGCGGGGGAAGCTGATCGCCATCGCCTGCTCGCCGCCGGGGGACAGGTGCAGCAGGATCATCGTGTCCGAGCGCGGCGGGTCGTCCTTCATCTGCCGGCCGTACTCGGCGTTCGCGCCCGCGCGGGTGTCGGACCCGAGGAGCAGGATGTTCATCGCCTCGTTCAGCTTCTCCGGCCGGTCGGGCCCGAGCTTGGCGTTGACGTCCTCGTGCGCGATGTTGCCGAACGCCTGCCGGTACAGGCCGTAGGCGGTGAGGGAGCCGACCACCATGACCGCCGACAGGCCGATGCACACCCAGCCGAGGATGCGCCAGCCGCGCCGAGGCGGCGCCGGCTCCTCGGGATCGGCGTCGTCGACGTACTCCATGTACATCGGGTTGCTGTTCATCGGCTCCGTGGTTCCGGTGGGCCCGCTTTCACAGGTCGGGACGCGGTCGATGGGTCGGTCGGTGGGGCAGGGGCGAGGCGGCGAGCGGGCAGGGGGCAGAGCGGACGCAAGGGAAGCGTAGTCAGGCGAGTCGGCGTACGGACCCGGATGCGTCATTCCACCCCGGGAGCCCGGCCACCGCCGTCACATGCTCTACTGACACTCGCCGATTTACGGCGGCTTTGTCGAAGTTTCGTTGGATTATGACGGAAGCCCCTGAGGCTAGTGGTGCGAGCAGCCCGGCCAGAACCCCGTCGAGTGTGGCGAACGACATGTCAACCAGAAGCCGGTCCCGTGCGTCGAGCTCCCATTTCTCGGCCGCGGCACGCGCGGCGCCGCCCAGATCCTCGCCGCTGAGTGTGGCGTTTGTCACAGCCAGCGCGGGCGAGCGCGTCGACACCCCCGGACCCGGCGTGAACCGGTCCCCGTACGAGCGGACCTCCGCCGCGTAGTCCACGACGCCCGGCGGGCAGTGCCCGAGCGGCGCGCCCAGCGCGTGCAGCGACAGCCCGACGATCTCCTCGGCGTCCGCGTCGGCGAGCACCTCGTCGAGCGCCTCCTCCGACGTCGCCAGGACGTACGGCGCCGCCGCCCCGAACGGCTCGGCCGCGCCGTCCTCCGAACGGGCCGCCAGCGAGCCCGGCGACACCGGCTCGGCGACCAGCCCCGCCGCCCAGCAGGCCATCAGCCACACCGACGTCTGCCAGTGCGGCGGCAGCGCGAGCACCGCGCGGGTCCCGGGCTCGACGCCCAGGCCGTCCACCAGGAAGTTCGCCGTCTTCGCGACCCAGTTGTCGAACGTGCGCGCCGACAGCTCCACGCGCTCGCCCGTCCGGTCGTCGTAGAAGGTCACCAGCGGCCGGGACGGATCGTCCGCCACCCGCCGCCGCAGCAGCTCCACCGGCCCGGCGTTGCTCTCGCTCATGAGCCGAGCGTAGAACGTTCCGGGGGCGGTCAGGGGTCAAGGCACCGTCTCGACGGCCTCGGCGGGGGTCCGGTGCCGCTACGCTCCGCTGCGATGAACGAGCGGACGAGTACGTCGGCGGGCCGCGTGCTCGCCCTGGTCACCATCGCCCCCGCGCTGATCGTCGCGGCCTGGCTCGCGGTGTCGCTGCCGCTGCTGCTCGCGGGCGTGTTCCACCCCGCCCCCGCCCTCGCGCTGTTCGCCCCCGCCGCCGCGCTCATGCTCCGGTACGGGCTGCGGACCGGGACGCGCGAGGGCGCGCCGCCCGTGCTGGACGGGACGACGCGGCGGTCCGTCGCGGGCGTCCTGGCGGTCGTCGGCGCGTTCACCGCCTACCAGGTCGCCATGTGCTCGGAGCAGATCATCGTCCGGCGCGACCCCGCCTCGTACGTCCAGTTCGCGGTGTGGCTCGCCGAGCACGGGTCGCTGCCGATCCCGCAGGACCGCTGGGCGTTCGGCGGCGCCGACCCCGCCCTCGCCTTCGAGAGCCCCGCCTTCTACGCCGAGGGCGGCGCGATCGTCCCGCAGTTCATGGCCGGGTTCCCGATCGTGCTGACGCCCGGCGGCTGGCTCGCCGGGGCGCACGGGATCCTGCTGACCGCGCCGCTGCTCGGCGCCTGCTGCGTGCTCGCCTTCGCCGGGCTCGTCGCGCGGCTCGTCGGGCCCCGCTGGGCGCCCGCCGGGGCGCTGCTGCTCGCCGCGACGCTGCCGATGCTGTGGGCGTCCCGCAACACCCTGAGCGAGCTGCCCGCGATCGTCCTGCTGCTCGGCGGGCTGTCGCTGCTGTACGACGCGCGCGGCGACGACCCGCGCACCGCCCGCGCGAAGCACCTCCTCGCGGGCCTCGCGCTCGGCCTGATCGTGCTCGTCCGCATCGACGGCCTCCGCGACGTGCTGCCCCTCTTGGCGCTCGCCGGCCTCCTCGTCGGACTGCGCCGCCGCGAGGGCTACTGGCTGGCCGGCGGGCTGCTCCTCGGTGTCGCCGCCGGGCTCACCGAGGGCGTCGTCCTGTCCCGCCCGTACCTGGAGTACCTGCGGGGCTCGGTCGTCCCGCTGCTGGCCATCGCGGCGGGCGTCGCGGCCGCGACCGTCCTGCTGGCGGTCCTCCTGCGCGCCGACCGGACGAACGCGCGGCTGCGGGCGCTCGCGGGCGCGGTGCGGGGCGGGCGGCTGCCGGACGTCCTCGCCGGGCTGACCGTCGCCGCGTTCCTGGCGTTCGCCGCCCGGCCGCTCGTCCAGACCGCCACCCGCGTCCCCGACAACCCCGACGACCGGCTGAACGCCCAGTTCATCGAGGCCGTCCAGAAGATCAACGGGATGGCGCCGGACGGCACCCGGCAGTACACCGAGCTGTCGCTGCACTGGGTCGCCTGGTACATCGGCGTGCCCGCGCTGCTGTTCGCCGTCGTCGGCGCGGCCGTCCTCGGGCGGCGGCTGCTGCGCGGCCGGTCCGCGCGGTGGCTCCCCGCGTACGCGGTGATCGTGTGGACGACGGCGCAGGTGCTGCTCCGCCCCGGCATCACCCCCGACCACCCGTGGGCGTCGCGGCGGCTGATCGGCCTCGTCATCCCGGGCCTGCTGCTGCTCGCGGTGTTCGGCGCGGCCTGGACGGCCCGGCGGGTGCGGCGCCTCGGCTACTCGCCGCGCGTCCTGCGCTGGGGCGTGGGGACCGGCTACGTGGTGATGCTCGTCCCGATCGTCCTGGTCAGCGCCCCCTACCTGGTGTCGCGGACCGAGCAGGGCGAGGTCGCGGCCGTCCGGACGCTGTGCGGGCGGATCGGCGGCGACGCGTCCGTGATCGCCGTCGAGCGCGCCACCGCCGACCGCTTCTCCCAGGTCGTGCGGGGGATGTGCGGCGTGCCGACGGCCCGGACCGCGCCGGACGCCACGCCCGAGGACGTCCGGCGCGTCATCGGGAAGGTGCGCGCGGCCGGGCGCACCCCCGTGCTGCTCGGCGCGCGGCGCGCCGACGTCGCCCCGTACGGCCCGGCCGAGCAGGTCGTCCGGCTGCGGACCGAGCAGGACGGGCGGACGCTCGACGAGCCCCCGCGCGGCACCTGGGGCCTCGGCGTCGACGTGTGGACGTCCCGCCCCGCCGGCCCCGGCGTTCCCGATGGCGGCGGGTCGGGCGGCTGAGGCGAGTATCCTCGCCCTGCGTGAGCACCCAGCCTGCCGAGTCCGCGCCCGAAGACGTCCACGTCACGATCGTCCTGCCGTGCTACAACGAGCAGGACCATGTGATCGACGAGGTCGAGCGCATCTGCAAGGCGATGGACAACAGCGGCAAGACCTACGAGCTGCTGGCCGTGGACGACTGCTCGACCGATGACACGCTGGCCCGGCTGCGCGAGGCCGAGCCCCGCTTCCCGAACATGCGGATCATGGCGTTCCAGCACAACAGCGGGTCGGGGACGGTCCGCCGCATCGGTTCGCAGCAGGCCCGCGGCGACATCGTCGTGTGGACGGACGCCGACATGTCGTATCCGAACGACCGCATCCCCGAGCTCGTCGGGATCCTCGACGAGAACCCGGCGATCGACCAGGTCGTGGGCGCCCGCACCAGCGAGGAGGGCACCCACAAGGCGCTGCGGGTGCCCGCCAAGTGGTTCATCCGCAAGGTCGCCGAGCGGCTCACGAACTCGAAGATCCCCGACCTGAACTCCGGGCTGCGGGCGTTCCGCCGCGAGGTGTCGCTGCCCTACCTGCGGCTGCTGCCCCCCGGGTTCTCCTGCGTGACCACGATCACCATCGCGTTCCTGTCGAACCAGCACCCGGTGCACTACGAGCCGATCGAGTACGCCAAGCGGGCCGGCAAGTCGAAGTTCCACTTCACCAAGGACGCCTACCGCTACATCCTCCAGGTGCTGCGGATGGTCATGTACTTCAACCCGCTCAAGGTGCTGATGCCCCCGGCGCTCTGGCTGATCCTCATCGGCCTCGGCAAGGGCGTCTTCGACATGATCGTCCACTTCGGGTACTTCGCGAACAACACGATCATGATTTTCGTCACCGGGTTGATCATCGCGTCGCTGGCGCTGCTCGCCGACCTGATCGTCCGATCACGCGGCGACGTCTAGCGTGGGGCGGATGGACACCACGGGCATGCAGATCGCGATCGTCGGGCCCGCGTTCCCGTACAAGGGGGGCGGCGCCCACCACACCACCGAGCTGGCGCACCGCCTCGCCGCCGCCGGGCACGACGTCGCCATCGAGTCGTGGCGCGCCCAGTACCCGTCGTTCCTGTACCCGGGGCAGCAGACGATCGACGCGCCGGAGGGCGAGCCGTTCCCCGGCACCCGGCACCGGCTCGACTGGCGCCGCCCGGACGGCTGGTGGCGCACCGGCCGGACCCTGCGCTCCCGCGACCTCACCGTGCTGGCCGTCCTGAGCCCGGTGCAGGTGCCGTCCTACCTCGGCATCCTCGCCGGGCTCGGCCGCCGCGCCCCGGCGGTCGCGCTGTGCCACAACGTGCTGCCCCACGAGCGCAAGCCCTACGACGTCCCGCTGATGCGGCGCCTGCTGCGCCGAGTGGACGGCGTGCTCGTCCACTCGGAGGCGCAGGCCGAACTGGCGCGGGGGCTGACGGCGCGTCCCGTCCGGGTGGCGGAGATGCCCGCGCACCTCCCGGCCGCGCCGGGGGCGACCGCCCCGCGCGCCGGCGGGGTGCGGCGCCGGCTGCTGTTCTTCGGGATCGTCCGGCCGTACAAGGGGCTGGACGTCCTGCTGCGCGCGCTCGCGCAGGGCCCGGACGACGTCGCGCTGACCGTCGCGGGCGAGTTCTGGGGCGGGCTGGAGGACACCGAGAAGCTGATCGGCGAACTCGGCCTCGCCTCCCGCGTCGAGCTGCGGCCCGGGTACGTGCCCGCCGCCGACGTCCCCGGCCTGTTCGCGGACGCGGACGCGCTCGTCCTGCCCTACCGGACCGCCACCGCCTCGCAGAACGTGTGGATGGCCCACGAGTACGGCGTCCCGGTGATCGCGACCGACGTCGGCGGGTTCGCCGGGCAGGTCCGCGACGGCGAGGACGGGCTGATCTGCGCGCCCGGCGACGTCGCGTCCCTGGCCGCGGCGCTCGACCGGTTCTACGCGCCGGGCGAGCCGGAGCGCCTGCGCTCCGGCGTCCGCCCGGCCGACCACGGCCCGCTGTGGGACGCCTACCTGGCGGCGCTCACAGGTGCGGCTCGATGATCTTCAGGAAGGCCCGCTTCGGCTTCGCGCCGGTGACCTGCTCCACGACCTCGCCGTCCTTGACGAGCAGCAGGGTCGGCAGCCCCAGCACCCCGTACTTGCCGGGGGTCACCGGGTTCTCGTCGTAGTTCATCTTCGCGATCTTCAGCCGGCCGTCCAGCTCGGCGGCGATCTGGTCCAGCACCGGCGCGATCATCTTGCACGGGCCGCACCAGTCCGCCCAGAAATCGACCAGGACGGGGACGTCGCTCTTCAGCACCTCGGCGTCGTACGTCGCGTCGGTCACGGTGACCGGACTTGTCACGGGGACTCCTTCGTCGGGGACGTACCGTTCACAAGTCCCGCCGTCTGCCGATCATTCCCGCCGCCGTCCGGCACCGCCCCCTTCGGCGGCTTGGTCAGCACGAACGCGGCGCCCGCGATGATCAGGTCCGCGGCCGTCAGCAGGACGCGGCTCGCGATCGCCACCACGACCGCCGCGCCCGCCGGCAGCGCCGGGCTGAGCACCACGGTCAGCGCGGCCTCCCGCGCCCCGATCCCGCCCGGCGCGATGAACACCAGGAAGCCCACCACGAACGCCAGCGCGTACGCGCCCGCCGCCAGGAACGGCAGCCCCGGGCCGTCGCCCCCGACCGCCGCGCACAGCAGCCACGTGTGGACGCCGAACAGCGCCCACCCGAGGACCGTCCAGCCGATCGCCCGCAGCGTCACCGCCAGGCTCACCGGACGCTCCAGCGGCGGCCGCCGCAGCACCTTCAGCATCAGCCCCAGCGCCCACGTGACGATCTTCGGGTGCAGGGCCGCGAGCAGCACCGGCGCCAGCAGGAACAGCCACCAGAACCGGTCCCGCGCGGTCGCCGACGTCAGCGGCAGCGTCACCGCCGCGACCGCGAGCCCGCACGCCGTGGACGTCGCCACCGCCAGCAGCGTCGAGCCGAAGCTCCGCTCCGCGGGCACCTTGTGCTCCCGCGTCATCTCGATCTGCGTGACCAGCGCCCACACCTTGCCCGGCACGTACTTGCCGAGCTGCGAGATCCCCGAGATCCGGAACGCCGCGCCGACCGGCAGCGGCGACCCGAGCCCGCCCAGCAGCGCCCGCCACCCGAGCATCCACACGAACAGCCCCGCGAGGCCCGCCGCGAGGGAGCCCGCGAGCGCGTACCACGACATGTCCCGCAGCGCCCGCACGGTCGCGTCCCACTGCGATGCCACGCTGTAGGCGCAGAAGGCCAGGGCGAGCAGAACCAGCAGCACCCGCAGGACCCGCACGGCGACGACCTTCTTGTTCACGCGCCCCAGAGTAGGCGAACCCCCGGGGCGCGGGAGGCGGACACGGGCACCGAACGCGGCACTCCGACCGTCCGTCCCCCGTAAAGTGGGCGCGATGAAACTCTCGGATGCGATCGCCTTCATGGGCCACCAGGTGCACGTCTGCCGGTACCGCGAAGCCGGGACGCTGCTCGGCTGGATGGGGCGCGACCTGCGCGGCCGCCGGGTCCTCGACGTCGCGGGCGGCGACGGCTACTGGGCCGGGCAGGCCCGCCGGCGCGGCGCCGACGCGGTGTCCATCGACCTGCACCGCGGCAAGATGGTGTACGGCCGGACGCTCGCGCACGCGCCCGCGCTGATCGAGTGCGACGCGCTGCGCCTCCCGTTCGGCGACGCGTCCTTCGACGCGATCCTCTCCGTCTGCGCCATCGAGCACTTCGACGACGGCGGCCGCTCCCTCGACGAGATGGCCCGGGTGCTGAAGCCCGGCGGCGCGATCTTCATGTCCGCCGACGTCCTCAGCCGCGCGGACGCCTGGCCGAAGCTGCGCGACGCCCACAAGGCGAAGTACCACGTCCAGCACACCTACACCCACGAGAGCCTCCGCAAGCTCATGGACGAGCGCGGCCTCGACCTCGTGCGGCACAGCTACCAGTTCCGCACCGCCGCCACCGAGCGCCTCTACCTGTCGCTGTCCACCTACGGCGGCAAGGTCGGCTTCAACGCCGCCGCCCCGCTCACGCCGCTCGTCGCCCTCGCCGACCGCAAGGCCCCCAACGAGCGCGGCAGCATCGTGCTCGTCGAGGCCCGGAAGCGCACCGACTGACGGTCCACTAGGCTCGGCCTCCACACGGCGGTGGAGAAAGGAGCCCAGTGGAAGCGATCCTCCTGGTCGGAGGCAGGGGCACGCGCCTGCGCCCGCTCACCATCTCCACCCCGAAGCCGCTGCTGCCCACGGCCGGTGTGTCGTTCCTCTCGCACCAGCTCGCGCGCGCGCACGCGGCGGGCGTCGAGCGCATCGTGTTCGCCACGTCGTACCGGGCCGAGATGTTCGAGGCCGCCTTCGGCTCCAAGGCCCACGGGCTCGAACTCGTCTACGTCAGCGAGGACCAGCCGCTCGGCACCGGCGGCGCCATCCGCAACGCCGCCCGCGCCCTCCGCTCCGGCCCGGACGACCCGGTCCTGATCCTCAACGGCGACATCCTCTCCGGCCACGACGTCCGGGCCCAGGTCGCCCTGCACGAGGACACCGGCGCCGCCGCGACCCTGCACCTGACCCGCGTCGACGACCCGTCCCGCTTCGGGTGCGTCCCCACGGACGGGACGGGCCGCGTCACCGCGTTCCTCGAGAAGACCTCGCACCCGGTCACCGACCAGATCAACGCGGGCTGCTACGTGTTCCGCCGCTCCGCGATCGACACGATCCCCGAGGACGAGGTCGTCTCCGTCGAGCGCGAGACGTTCCCCGCCCTGATCTCCTCGGGCGCCCGCGTCATGGGCCACGTCGAGGCCGAGTACTGGCTCGACGTCGGCACCCCCGAGGCGTTCGTCCGCGGCTCCTGCGACCTCGTCCTCGGCCGCCTCGCCTCGCCCGCGATGCCCGGCGAGCCCGGTGAGCGCCTCACCCTCCCCGGCGCGACCGTCGCGCCGGGCGCGATCGTCCGCGGCGGCACCACCGTCGGGCGCGGCGCGGTCGTCGAGGCCGGCAGCACCGTCGTCGGCAGCGTCCTGCTCGACGACGCGTTCGTCGCCGAGGGCGCGACCGTCCGCGACTCCGTCCTGTCCCGGGGCGCGCGGGTCGGCCCCGGCGCCGTCCTCGACGGCGTCATCCT
This sequence comes from Actinomadura rifamycini DSM 43936, assembly GCF_000425065.1. Taxonomy (GTDB): domain Bacteria; phylum Actinomycetota; class Actinomycetes; order Streptosporangiales; family Streptosporangiaceae; genus Spirillospora; species Spirillospora rifamycini. The sequence continues at coordinate 101,823 of NZ_AULB01000022.1, read as the reverse complement.
CGGCGACGGCGCCGTCGTCGGCCCCGGCAACGAGCTCCGCGGCGGCCTGCGCATCTGGCCCGGCATCGAGCTGCCCCCGACGGCCGTCCGGTTCTCCACCGACGCCTGACCCGTCACCGGGCGGACAACCGGTCCAGGGCCGCCTGGCTTTCCGCGTCCGCGGCGCGGTAGATCACCAGCAGCTGGTCGGGGTCCTGGAGCGGTCTGAGCGTCTCGTACTGCACGGAGAGCACACCGGCCTCGGGGTGCCGCAGCATCTTGGTCCCGCGGGCGGCGACCTTGACGTCCTGCTCGGCCCACAGGCGCGCGAAGTCCTCGTGGCCGGCGGTGAACTCGGCGATGAGGCCGGTCAGCGCCGGATCGTCCGGGTGCGCGGCCCACGCGGCGCGCAGGTGGGCGATCCCTTCCCGCACCATGCGTTCGCGGTCGAGGTAATAGCCGCGCAACCGCGGGTGCATCAGGCACAGCCACATCGAATTGCGCTGCTCTGGCGGCAGGTCGCCGAAATCCAGCAGCAGCCTGGTCATTTCGGTGTTCCAGGCCAGGATGTCGTAGCGGTGGTTCAGGAGCATGGCGGGCAGCGGCGCCAGGTCGGCGACGAGCCGGGCCAGCGACGGCGCCGCGGCGGTGACGAGCTTGTCGTCGTCGCGGGGGCGCTGCCGGGCCAGGTCGTAGAGGTAGGCGCGCTCGTGCGGGTCCAGACGCAGTGCCCTGCACAGGCCCTCCACGACCTCCGCGGAGGGCCGCAGCCCGCGGGCCTGCTCCAGCCGTACGACGTAGTCGACGCTGACCCCGGCCAGTTCGGCGACCTCTTCGCGGCGCAGTCCCGGGGTCCGCCGGGCCCGCAGGCGCGTCGGCAGGCCGACGTCCCGCGGGTCCAGGCGCTCCCGCCGGGTCCGCAGGAACGCCGCCAGCTCTCGGGTCCGGTCCACCGTGGTCGTCGTCATGATCGGTGCAACAGGCAGGGTGGGACCGCTCTTCCCAGGATGCTCCTTCCCTTACCTCCGGCTCGCCGTGATCCGAGAGTGGCTGTCGAGGACGGACGACACGTGCAGGAGGACAGGATGGCGCTCACCCTCGACAGCTACCGGCTGCTGGGCCGCTCCGGGCTGCGGGTCTCACCGCTCGCGCTCGGTACGGCGACCTTCGGAACCGAATCCGGCTGGGGTGCCGAGAAGGAAGAGGCGCGCAGGCTGTTCGACGCCTACGTCGAGCGCGGCGGCAACTTCATCGACACCGCCGACACCTACGCCGACGGCAGCTCCGAGCGCCAGCTGGGCGAATTCACCCGCGGCGCCCGCGAGAGCCTGGTGCTGGCGACGAAGTACACGACGCTGCGCCGCCCCGGAGACCCCAATGCCGCGGGGAGCCACCGCAAGAACATGTTCGCTTCGGTGGAGACCAGCCTCCGGCGGTTGAACACGGACTACCTCGATCTGCTCTACCTGCACGTGTGGGATTTCGCGACGCCGGTCGAGGAGATCCTGCGCGGTATGGACGACCTGGTCCGGCAGGGCAAGGTCCTGTACGTGGCGATGTCCAACGTCCCGGCGTGGGAGGTCTCGCGGATGCAGGCGATCGCCGACCTGCGCGGCTGGTCGCCGCTGGTCGGGCTGCAGGTCGAGTACAACCTCGCGAGCCGCGACGCGGAACGCGACCTCATCCCCATGGCCCGCGCGATGGGGCTCGGGGTGACCCCGTACTCGCCGCTGGCGGGCGGCGTGCTCACCGGGAAGTACGGCCGCGCCGACGCGGCGGGCGCGGCGGCCGCCGGGCCCGGGGAGAGCTCCCGCAAGAGCTTCAACGCCGGGCTCGGGCTGGTCACCGAACGCAACCTCGCCATCGCCGACGCGGTGAAGGAGGTCGCCGCGGAGCTGGGCCGCACTCCCGCGCAGGTCGCGCTCGCCTGGACGCTGCAGAATCCGGGCGTGACGGCGTCGATCGTCGGCGCCCGGACCCTGGAGCAGTTGAACGGCAACCTGGGGGCCCTGGAGGTCGACTTCACGGACGCCCAGCTGGCCCGTCTGGACGAGACCAGTTCGATCAAGCTCGGGTACCCCCACGACCTGCTCGCGGGTGACCACATCCGCACCGTGACCAAGGGCGACATGAAGATTGAAACGCGGGCCTGAGGGACGGGTCGCGCGCCGGAGGCCGTGCCGCCTCCGGCGCGCGTTCGGCGGCGGGCGCCCGCGGGCGGTCCGTCCGGCGCCGTGCGGGCCGACCAGCCGATTCTTCCCGGATGTCCGGTGTTCAGGTGCCGGTCACCGGCGTGGACGATCATTCCGGCGCGGAGTACGACGAACGGAGAACGGAGCGCCGAATGACGCCGAACCGACGGACCTTCCTGCGCGGGGGACTGGCGACGGGGGCCGGAGCCGCCGCGGGGGCCCTGCTCGGCGGCGGGACGGCCCTGGCCGGGCCCGCGTCGCCCGCGCTGGTGCGGCGCCGCCCGCGGCTGACCCACGGTGTGCAGAGCGGCGACGCCACCGCGCACGAGGCGGTCGTCTGGGCCCGCTCGGACCGGCCCGCGCGGATGCTGGTCGAGGTGAGCCGCCGCCCCGACTTCGCCCGCGCGCGGCGGATCCCGGGGCCGCTGCTCACCCCGGGCACCGACCTGACCGGCAAGGCGTTCCTGCGGGGCCTGCCCGCCGGGGAGGAGATCCACTACCGGGTGGTGCTGGCCGACCCGGACCGCCGGTCCGTCCTGTCCGAGCCGGTGACCGGACGCCTGCGCACCGCGCCCCGCGACCGGTCCGACATCCGGTTCGTCTGGTCGGGCGACCTGGCGGGCCAGGGGTGGGGCATCGACGGCGCCCTCGGCGGCTACCGCATCTTCGACGCGATGGGCGCGCTCGACCCGGACTTCTTCCTGTGCAGCGGCGACCTCGTGTACGCCGACGGCCCGCTGCAGGAGACGGTCCGGCTGCCGGACGGACGGACGTGGCGCAACCTCGTCACCCCGGAGAAGAGCAAGGTCGCCGAGACGCTCGCCGAGTACCGCGGGCAGTTCCGGTACAACCTGGAGGACGCGGCCATGCGCGCGTTCAACGCCCGGGTCCCGATGGTCTACCAGTGGGACGACCACGAGGTCGTGAACAACTGGTACCCGGGGGAGATCCTCGACCTGCCCCAGTACACCGAGAAGCGCGTGGACGTCCTGGCGGCGCGCGCTCGGCGGGCGATGTTCGAGTACACCCCGACCGCCGTCCGCCCCCACAGGAACGGCCGCCTGTACCGCCGCGTCTCCTACGGGCCGCTGCTGGACGTCTTCGTCCTCGACATGCGCACCCACAAGGACGCCAACGGGGCGAACGACTCGCCCACCGCCGCCGGGGGCGTGCTGGGGGCCGAGCAGCTCGGGTGGCTGAAGCGGGAGCTGCGCCGGTCCCGGGCGACCTGGAAGGTGATCGCGGCGGACCTGCCGATCGGGCTCATCGTCCCGGACGGCTCCGCCCAGGAGGGCATCGCGCAGGGTGACGGCGGCGCGCCGCTGGGCCGCGAGCGCGAGATCGCCGACCTGCTGTCGTACGCGAAGCGCCGGGGCGTCCGGAACATGGTGTGGCTGACGGCGGACGTCCACTACACGGCGGCGCACTACTACGACCCGGCGAAGGCGGCGTTCCAGGACTTCGACCCGTTCTGGGAGTTCGTCTCCGGCCCCCTGAACGCGGGCGCGTTCGGCCCGAACACCCTGGAGGGCACCTTCGGTCCGCAGCTCGACTTCCACCGGGCGCCGCGGACCCCGAACACGTCCCCGGCCGAGGGCTTCCAGCACTTCGGCGAGGTCGACCTCGACGGCGGGTCGGGGGAGCTGACCGTGCGGCTCCGCGACATCGACGGCGCCGTCCTCTACACCCGCACCCTCGCCCCGCGCTGAGCCCGGCCGCCCGGGGGTCTTGACCTCGACCAAACTTGAGGTTCGATGATCGGTGCATGGACGAGGACGAGATCCGGCGCGCGCTCGACGCGCAGACGGACCACTGGATCCGGCACGAGATGGACCCCTGGGGCGCCTACTTCACCGACGACTGCGACTTCATCACCCACCGCGGCGTCTGGTGGCGGACGCGGCGCGACAACGTCGAGGGGCACAAGGACGTGCCCGCCCCGGTGGTCGAGCAGAAACGGAACTACACCCAGGAGGTCGTCGATATCGCGGCGATCGCACCGGACGTGGCGCTCGTCCACACCCGGTGGAGCTGGCCCGACCACACGCCGCCCGGCGCCGGCGCCCCCGAGGACCGCGCGGGCCTCATCACGATGGTGCTCGTCAGGCGCGACGGCGCCTGGAAGATCCGCGCGGTCCACAACACCCGGGTGAACGGCCTCGACGACGTCGCCGGACGGCCGGAACGGGAGCACGCGCCCGCCGAACGGTGAACGGCCTTTTTCCGGCTCGCATGTCACAGGCGGCGGCGCCGTCTCGTCTCGGGTGGTGAAGACGGGTGCCGCACGGAGCGCACCCTCCGACCGCAAGGGGCGAGCATGAGCGGGCAGGGCACGCACGAGAAGAAGGTCGCGCTGGTCACCGGGGCGAACAAGGGGATCGGCCGGGCGGTCGCCGGACGGCTCGCCGAGCTGGGCATGACCGTCCTGGTCGGCGCCCGGGACGCGCGCCGCGGCGAGGAGGCCGCCGCGGCGCTGCGGGCGGGCGGCGGCGACGCGCACGCCGTCGCCCTGGACGTCACCGACCGGGCCGCCGTCCGGCGGGCGGCGGCCCGGATCGAGGAGGACTTCGGCCGGCTCGACGTGCTGGTCAACAACGCCGGCATCACCGGCACCCCGCCCGGGGTGTCGCCCGCGGACGCCGCCGACCAGATCCCCAGCACCGTCGACCTGGACATGGTCCGGGCGGTGTTCGAGACGAACGTGTTCGGGGTGATCGCGGTGACCAACGCCGTGCTGCCGCTGCTGCGGCGGTCGCCCGCGCCGCGCGTCGTCAACGTCAGCAGCCACGCCGCGTCGCTGACCCTCACGAGCGATCCGGACGGGCCGTTCGCGGCCCTGGTGCCGTCGGCGGCGTACACGCCGTCCAAGTCCGCGCTGAGCGCGCTGACCGTGCAGTACGCCAACGAGCTGCGCAAGGACGGCGTCCTGGTCAACGCCGTCGCGCCCGGATACGTCGCCACCGACAGCAACAACAACACCGGGGTGCTGACGCCCGCGCAGGGCGCCGCGGTGGTGGTGCGGCTGGCCACGGTCGGCGCGGACGGGCCGACCGCCGGGTTCTTCGGCGAGGAGGGCCCGCTGCCCTGGTGAGGGCGGACGACATCAGCGGGTGCGATCAGCGGATTCGATCAGGAGGGGGCGGCGATGCGGGCCGACCGGCGGGACGGCGAGGGGACCGGCGGAGCGACCGGAGCGGGGCGGGCCGAGGAGTTCCAGGACCTGCGGTCGCTGCTGTTCTCGATCGCCTACCGGATCCTCGGCAGCGTGAGCGAGGCCGAGGACGCGGTGCAGGAGACGTGGCTGCGCTACGAGGCCGCCCAGGCCGAACCGGTCTCGGCCAAGGCGTTCCTGTCGGCGACGGTCACCCGCATCGCGATCGACGTGCTGCGCTCGGCGCGCGTCCGGCGCGAGCAGTACGTCGGCCCCTGGTTCCCGGAGCCGCTGCTGGACGACCCGTACAGCGAACCCGAGCGGGCGGCGGAGCTGGCGGACTCCGTGTCGATGGCGGCGCTGCTCCTGCTGGAGCGGCTCAGCCCGCTCGAACGCGCCGTGTTCGTGCTGCGGGAGGTGTTCGGGTTCGGGTTCCCCGAGGTGGCCGCCGCCGTGGGCCGCTCGGAGGCGGCGTGCCGGCAGCTCGCCGTCCGGGCGCGCCGCCACATGGACGCGGGCCGCCCCCGCTTCGAGGCCGACCGCGCGGACCGCGAGCGGCTCGCCGTCCGGTTCCTCGACGCCTTCCGGGACGGGGACGTCGAGGCGCTCACCGCACTGCTGGCCGCGGACGTCCAGCTGGTCGCCGACGCCGGCGGCAAGGCGCCCCGCTGGGACGACCGCTTCGCCGGGCACCGCGACGTCGCGCGGGCGCTCGCCCGGCTGCTGGAGCTCTTCCCGCGGATCGGCGCGACGGTGGAGCCGCACCAGGTGAACGGCCGCCCGGGCGCGGTCTTCCGCGACCGGGACGGCGCGGTGCTCAACATCTGGTCGCTCGACGTCCTCGACGGGCGGATCCAGACGATCCGCACGGTGAGCAACCCGGACAAGCTCGGGCACGTGGGTCCGGTGGCGGACATCTGGGCGGCCTTCCGCGAGGCGAACCGCGGCCCGGCGCACGACCGGCCGGGCCCGCCGCCGTGACGCGTCCCGGCGGCGCGTCCCGGCGGCGCGGGGCGGCTGGCAGACTGGGAACACATGTTCGGGGAGAGCGCGGCCATCGGCTTGGAGTGGCGGGCGCCCTGGCCGCTGGAGCTCGGGCGCACGCTGGCGCCGCATGCCCGCGGGCCGTACGATCCCGCGTTCCAGGTGCGGGACGGCTTCGTCTGGCGGGCGTCGTTCACGCCGGACGGCCCGGGGACGCTGCGGCTCCGCAAGGCCGGGGACGTCGTGGACGCGGCGGCGTGGGGCCCGGGCGCCGGGTGGCTGCTGGAGGGGGTGCCCGCGCTGCTGGGGGCCGACGACCCGGCGGAGGAGTTCGTCCCGCTGCACGACGTCCTGCGCGACCAGGTGCGGCGGCGTCCGGGGTTCCGGATCGGCCGGACGCGCCGGGTGTTCGAGGCGCTCGTGCCCGCGGTGATGGAGCAGAAGGTCCTCGGGCAGGAGGCGTGGCGGGCCTGGGGCTACCTGGTGCGGCGGTTCGGGCGCCCGGCGCCGGGGGCGCCGTGGCTGCGGGTGCCGCCGCCGCCCGCGGTGTGGGCGCGCATCCCCTCGTGGGAGTGGCACCGGGCGGGGCTGGAGGCGGTGCGCGCGCGGACGATCATCGGTGCGGCCCGGGTCGCGGCACGGCTGGAGGACGACCCGGGCGCGGCGCGGCTCACGTCGCTGCCGGGGATCGGGGTGTGGACGGCCGCGGAGGTGCGGCAGCGGGCGGTGGGCGATCCCGACGCCGTCTCGGTCGGCGACTACAACCTGCCCGGGGTGGTGGGCTGGGCGCTGGCCGGCCGGAAGGTCGACGACGCCGGGATGCTCGAACTGCTGGAGCCGTACGCGGGGCACCGGTACCGGGTCACCCGGCTGCTGGAAGCGTCCGGTGCGCGCCCGCCGCGGCGGGGGCCCCGGCTGCCGATGCGCGACTACCGGTCCTTCTGAGGCGGAAAGGGCGGCGCCGCCAGAAGTGGTCGGGCGCGTGGTCGAGGCCGTCGCGGCTGTCGGCGCCGGCCAGGGGGCCGAGGACGGCGAGGGCGAGGACGAGGGCGAGCATGACGATCATGGGTCTGTCCTTCTGGTGGTTCGGACGTTCCCGCGCGGTTGCCTCGATTCTGACCCCGATCATTGTTCAGGTCTAGCTAATGTTCCTGGAGTGATCGTGTTAGAAACACTTCACTATGGCGGGTCGGGAATAGGGAACCGCTGATCAGGGCTGTGTCAGAAGGCCGTGATCGGCCCCCGCCTCGCGAGAGAATATGACGATTGGCATAGAGTGCCCGCATGGAGGTCACCAGCACCGCGGTGCGCCGGGCCCTGGCCCGCGCGCGTGACGGCAAGACGCTCGACCGATCCGAGGCCACGATTCTGCTGCACGCCCGCGGCGAGCAGCTCGACGACCTGCTGACGTACGCGGCGCGGACCCGCGACGCCGGGCTCGCGGCGGCCGGCCGCCCCGGCGTCGTGACCTACAGCCGCAAGGTGTTCATCCCGCTGACCCGGCTGTGCCGCGACCGCTGCGGCTACTGCACGTTCGCGACCGTCCCGCACCGGCTGGACGCGCCGTACCTGAGCCCCGACGAGGTGCTGGAGATCGCCCGGCGCGGCGCCGAAATGGGCTGCAAGGAGGCCCTGTTCACGCTCGGCGACCGCCCCGAGGACCGGTGGAAGCAGGCCCGCGAGTGGCTCGACGCCCACGGCTACGACGACACCCTGTCGTACGTGCGGGCGATGGCGATCCGGGTGCTGGAGGAGACCGGGCTGCTGCCCCACCTCAACCCGGGCGTGCTGACCTGGCGCGACTTCCAGCGCCTCAAGCCCGTCGCGCCGTCGATGGGCATGATGCTCGAGACGACGGCGACGCGGCTGTTCAGCGAGCGGGGCGGCCCCCACTTCGGCTCCCCGGACAAGGACCCGGCGGTGCGGCTGCGGGTGCTGGAGGACGCCGGACGGACGAACGTGCCGTTCACCACCGGCATCCTGATCGGCATCGGCGAGACCGTCGAGGAGCGCGCCGACGCGATCTTCGAGCTCCGCCGGACGATGCGGGAGTACGGCGCGATCCAGGAAGTCATCGTGCAGAACTTCCGCGCGAAGCCCGACACCAAGATGCGGGACACGCCCGACGCGGAACTGGACGAACTGGCCGCGACGATCGCCGTGACCCGGCTCGTCCTCGGCCCGAAGGCGCGCGTGCAGGCGCCCCCGAACCTGGTGGCCGACCAGTACGCGCTGATGCTGCGGGCCGGGATCGACGACTGGGGCGGCGTGTCCCCGCTGACGCCCGACCACGTGAACCCCGAGCGGCCGTGGCCGCAGATCGACGAGCTGGCCGAGCGGACGGCGGCGTCCGGGTTCGAGCTCCGCGAGCGGCTGACGATCTACCCCGAGTACGTCCGGCGCGGCGAGCCGTGGCTGGACCCGAGGCTGCGCGGGCACGTCGCCGCGCTCGCCGACCCCGCGACCGGCCTCGCCCGCGAGGGCGCCGTGCCGGAGGGGCGCCCCTGGCAGGAGCCCGACGGCGGCTTCGCGGCGTCCGGACGCACCGACCTGCACACCGAGATCGACACCACCGGGCGCACCACGGACCGGCGGGACGACTTCGACGAGGTGTACGGCGACTGGGACGCCCTCAAGGAACGCATGTCCGCGCCCCAGCGGTTCGACGCCGACGTCAAGGACGCTCTCTCGCGCGCCGAGCGGAACCCGGGCGGCCTCACCGACGACGAGGCCCTCGCCCTCCTGCACGCGGACGGCCCCGAACTCGACGCGCTCGCCAAGCTGGCCGATGACCTCCGCAAGGACACCGTCGGCGACGACGTCACGTACGTGGTGACGCGCAACATCAACTTCACGAACGTCTGCTACACCGGCTGCCGGTTCTGCGCGTTCGCCCAGCGCCGGACCGACGCCGACGCCTACACGCTCTCGCTGGAGCAGGTCGGCGACCGGGTGGACGAGGCGTGGGCCGCCGGGGCCACCGAGGTCTGCATGCAGGGCGGCATCCACCCCGACCTGCCCGGCACCGCCTACTTCGACCTCGCGCGGGAGGTGAAGCGCCGCGCGCCCGGCATCCACCTGCACTCCTACAGCCCGATGGAGGTCGTGAACGGCGCCAGCCGCACCGACATGTCCGTCCGGGAGTGGCTGCAGGCCGCGAAGGAGGCCGGCGTCGACTCGCTGCCCGGCACGGCCGCGGAGATCCTGGACGACGACGTCCGCTGGGTGCTCACCAAGGGCAAGCTCCCGACGGACCAGTGGATCGAGGTCGTCACCACCGCGCACGAGGTCGGCATCCCCACGACGTCCACGATGATGTACGGGCACGTCGACACCCCCGCCCACTGGGTCGCGCACATCAAGCTGCTGCGGTCGCTCCAGGAGCGGACGGGCGGGTTCAGCGAGTTCGTCCTGCTGCCGTTCGTGCACCACAACTCGCCGATCTACCTGGCGGGGCTCGCCCGTCCGGGGCCGACGGTCCGGGAGAACGTCGCCGTGCACGCGCTGGCCCGGATCCTGCTGCACGGCGCGATCTCCAACATCCAGACGTCCTGGGTCAAGCTCGGGGACGAACTGTGCACGCGCGTCCTGCAAGGCGGCGTCAACGACCTGGGGGGCACGCTGATGGAGGAGACCATCAGCCGCATGGCGGGCTCGGAGAACGGCTCGTTCAAGCCCATCAGCGAGCTGGAGGCCATCGCCGCCCGCGCGGGCCGCCCGGCCCGGCAGCGCACCACCCTCTACGGGGACGTCCCGGCGGAGCGCGTCGAGGCGGCGCGCCGCACCGACGGCATCGGCGCGTTCGGCCGCCGGACCCTGCCCCTCCAGCCGACCACCTGACGGGCGCGGGGCCGGGCGCACCGCCCGGCCCCGCGCGCCGGCGCGGTCAGCGCACCGTCACGAACGCCTCGGCGGACCGGGGCGGGCGCTCGCGCGGCGGCGCCGCCGGGTGCCCGACGCCGACGGCGCCCATCGGGTCCCAGTCGTCCGGCAGGTCGAGCGCGCGGCGGACGACGTCCCGGCAGAACATCGTGCTCGACACCCAGCAGGACCCGAGGCCCTCGACGGCGAGGGCGACCAGCAGGTTCTGGACGCCCGCGCCCGTCGCGACCACGAACATCTCCCGCTCGGCGGCCGCGCGGCGCTCGTCCGGGTAGTCGTGCGACCCGTCCATCACCAGGCACGGGACGACGAGGTACGGGGCGCGGCGCAGCACGTCGCCGCGCCGCAGCCGCTTGGCGACCGACTCGTCGGAGAAGCCGTCGCGGCGCAGGTCGGCCTCCCACGCGTCGCGCATCGCGTCGAGCAGCCGGGTGCGCGACTCCGCCGACTCCAGCAGGACGAACCGCCACGGCGTCGTGTGGTGCGGCGCGGGCGCGAGGATCGCGGCGTCCACCGCGCGCCGCACGGCGGCGCCGTCCACCGGCTCGTCCGTGAACTCCCGGATCGTGCGGCGCGCGCGCAGCACGTCCGCCGACCCGTACCGGAACATGTCCTCCGCAGGGGGACGGACGAGCGCGCGCGCCCCCGGGCCGTCGTCGGGCGTCACGAGGGCGCCGAGCCCCCGCACCACCGCGATCGGCACCCCGGACAGCTTGCCCTTCACCAGTTCGGCCGCCGCCGCGATCTCGTCCGCGACCGCCGTGACCGTCGCCTCCAGCCGGTTGCCGTGCGCGTCGTCGCGGCCCCGCAGGTCGTCCAGGGGGGCGAGGCCCGCGACGCCGATCGCCGCGTCCGTCAGCCCGTTGCGCCACGGCCGTCCGAGGGTGTCCGACACGATGACCGCCACGTCCTTGCCCGTGTGCGCGCGCACCCCGGCCCGGATGGCGCGTGCGGACGCGTCAGGGTCCTCGGGCAGCAGCAGCACCGTGCCGGGCGCCGTGTTCGACGCGTCCACGCCCGCCGCGGCGAGCACGAGCCCCTGCCGCGTCTCCACGATCCGCGTCTCGCCGCGCGCGTGCGCCCGCCGCGCCACGACCCGCACCGTCTCCGCGTCGATCGCCTTCTCCCGGTCGTCCGCGACCAGGACCCGGCCCTCCGCCTTGCTGACGATCTTCGACGTGACGACCAGCACGTCGCCGTCCTCGACCAGCTCGCCGGGGACGAGCGCCGCGACGTCGTCGCCCTCGGCCACCTCGGGCAGCCCAGGCACCCCGAACACCCGCAGGTTCACCGCGCCTCCTCGTCTTCCCGCCGCAGCTCCAGCGCCAGGTCCAGCGCCGCGCGCGCGAGGTCGGCCGTCGCCGCCGCGTCGCTCATCAGCAGCGGCCGCGGCCGCACCTCGACGCCCTCCACCCGGACGTCCGCGTCAGCCTCGGCCACGAGCCAGCCGTCGATCAGCCCGGGCCCGTACAGCTCGCCGACCGCCTGCGCCGTCGTCTCCACCCCGATCGCCGTCAGGCAGGCGTCCGCCATGCCCCGCACCGGCGCGTCCCCGATGATGGGGGAGACGCCCACGACCGTCTTCGCCGCGACCGCGTCCCGGATGCCCGGCACCGACAGGATCGTCCCGATGCTGACCACCGGGTTCGACGGCGGGAACAGCACCACGTCCGCGTCCCGGATCGCCGCGAGCACCCCCGGCGCGGGCTTGGCGTCCTCCGCCCCGACCGGCGCGATGGACAGGGCCGGGAGGGACGCGCGCAGCCGCACCCACCACTCCTGGAAGTGGATGGCGCGCCGCCCGTGCTCGGGGTCGTCGACCACCACGTGCGTCTCGACCTGGTCGTCGGTCATCGGGATCAGCCGGACGCCCGGCCGCCACCGGTCGCACAGCGCCTCGGTGACCGCCGACAGCTTGTACCCGGCCTCCAGCATCTGCGTCCGCACGATGTGGGTGGCGAAGTCGCGGTCGCCCAGCCCGAACCAGCCCGGCCCGACCCCGTACGCGGCGAGCTCCTCCTTGACGGTGAACGTCTCGTCGGTGCGCCCCCAGCCCTGCTCCTCGTTGATCCCCCCGCCGAGCGTGTACATGACGGTGTCGAGATCCGGGCAGACCCGCAGTCCGAACAGGGAGATGTCGTCGCCGGTGTTGCCGATCACGGTGATCTCCGCGTCCGGGACCGCCGCGCGGAGCCCGCGCAGGAAGCGGGCCCCGCCGATGCCGCCCGCCAGCGCCACGATGTTCATGCCGATCACCCTACGGCCTGCTCAACGGACCCCGCGGGGCCGCTCCGGTGCGCCTCACGGCATCCGGGCGCGGACGCGCGAGAATGGACGGGCGGTGACACCGGAGGCGGTGACGTTCGACACCCGCGAACGCCCGGAACGGTGCCCGCGCGCCCGCTTCCGGCGCGGCGCGCGGCGCCCCGCCGACGCCCCGGTATCGCCGCCGGACGACCGCCGAATGGTCTCGCTCGTCCGGGCCGTGACGATTTCGCGCCCGGCGGGGTACGGAGACGTCGGCGGGCGAGATGTGCAAAGCTTTGCCGTGTCATCGGAATGCCTCGGTCTGGAGAAGTCGCAGTGAACAAGGAAGCCGTCCAGCGCCTGCGCGAACCGGCCGCCTGGGTCCTGCTCGCCGCTGCGGGCGTACACCTGCTGGCGGGCATCATCCGGTTGTTGGGCGGTAACGGGAATTTCACCTCCCGCGCCTACGACGAGAGCGTCGGCGGAGTGTTCACCGAGGTCTACATCGTCGCGATGGTGGTCCTCGCGGTGCTGCTCACGACCTGGGGCACGGCGACGCGGCAGGCCCGCAACATCACGATGGGCGCGCTCGGCGTCCTCGGCGGCATCCTGCTGTTCGGCGTCATCAGCTGGCTCGGCGGAATGCTCGCCGAGGGGCCCGACTCGATCTACAAGCTGACGACCTTCCTCATCGGCGCCGCGAAGGTCGCCGTGATGGGCGTCGGCATCTGGTTCGTCCTGACCGTGTTCCAGGGCATGCAGCCCGCGCGTCCGAAGGCGCAGCCGCAGATGCAGCAGGGCTACCCCGACTTCGGCTACCAGCAGGGCCCGCCCGGACAGCCGCAGCCCGGCCAGTTCGGCCAGCCCGGCCAGCCCGGCGGCTACCCGCAGCAGGGCCAGCCGCAGCAGTACCAGCAGTTCGGCCAGCCGGGGCAGACCGGCCAGCCCGCTCCGCAGGGCGAGCAGCCCCAGCAGCAGTTCGGCCAGCCGCAGCAGCAGTACGGGCAGCCGCAGCAGTACGGCCAGCAGCCCGGCCAGCCGGGGCAGCCGCAGTACGGCCAGCAGCCGGGCTACCAGCAGCCGGGCCAGCCGGGGCAGACCGGCCCGGGCGCCCAGAACGAGGACGAGATGGGCGAGTGGACCCGCGCCTACGGCGGCGGCTCCCAGCCCGCCCCGGAACAGGGCCCGCAGGGCACCCAGCCCGCCCCGCCGCAGCCGGGCGAGCAGCGCCCCGAGGACGGCGGCGACTGGTACCGCGACAACCGGCCGCCCCAGTAGCGGACCGGCGGTACCGGCCCTCCCCGGCCGAACCGGAAGCCGGGCCCGTGACCCGAACGTGATCGGCGTCATGATCGGCGCCGAGATCGGCATCGTGATCGGTCTCGTGATCGGCGGAAGGAGCGCCGCGGGCGGTGCCCGCGGCGCCCGGACTTCCCCCCGGTGACCGGCCGATTAACCGATCTTCAGCCAAAGGTCATCAGGGGTATCCCTACATAACCCGCTATGTCCCCGCGCGAACTCGTTCCGCTTGACGGAGCGGGCACTACACACGTGTAATTTCGTGGGTGTAGTTTCTATGCCTTCTCGGGGGAAGGAGCCTGAGGGAAGGCATTGATCCAGGGGGCTCCACGGGCAGGGAGGTGCGCTGTGAGCGAGGTGGTCATCCCGCTGGCGCACGGCACAGACGGCGAAGAGATGGGCTGGCAGGAGCGCGCACTGTGCGCGCAGACGGATCCGGAGGCGTTTTTTCCGGAGAAGGGCGGCTCCACTCGCGAGGCCAAGAAGGTGTGCCGAGCATGCGAGGTGCGTACTGAGTGCTTGGAGTACGCGCTGCAGCACGATGAACGTTTCGGTATTTGGGGCGGGCTGTCCGAGCGGGAACGCCGGAAGCTGAAGCGCCAGGCCGTCTAGCGGCGGCCCGCGGGACGCGCGTCCAGCGGACGGGGCCGCCGCCGGTGCGAACCGGCGGCGGCGCCCGGCCGGGAAGGCGGGAAGCGGAACCGGGCCGGTCCGGCCGGCGCCGTGGGGGAGCGGCGCCGCGAGGACCGGGATCGGCGCCCGCCGGACGCGTGCGCGCGGACGGGCGCCCGAAGACGCCGGAATACGGAAGAGCCGTGTCGACCCTCGGGCCGGCACGGCTCCGCCATGTCCGGGACGCCGTCAGTCGTCGGGGGAGTCGTAGCTCGGGTCGACCGACTCGGGGGACAGGCCGAGCAGGTCGGCGACCTCCTCCACCAGCAGGTCGCGGATCAGCCGCCCCAGCTCCCGCTCGCCGGTCGCGCGCGCCTCGACGGGGCGGCGGAACACGACGATGCGCACCGGGCGCCCGCCCTCGCCGGGGACGGTCTGGCCGAGCGGCACCGGCCCGTCGAACCACGGCTCGACGTCCGGGACCTCGGCGACCGTGAACTCCACCCGCGCCAGCTCCCGCTCCCAGCGCGCGCCGAGCCGGCGGACCTCGTCCTCGACGAGGTCGTCGAACCGCTCCGCGCGCGTCCGCGAGATCGGGGACTGCGGGGGCGCCAGAGGGCCGCGGAGACCGCGACCGCGCCGATCGCGGCGCCGCACGCCTGCCACACGGGATCGCACCCCCCCAGCGTACCCGCAGCGCCCCCGCGCAACCTCGGGACGCCCCCGCGCCCTTCCGTGCCGCCGTGACAAGAAACCGCACGGTACGTGGGCGTTCCCATGCGGTATGTAGTTCTTACCCCGGAAATCGGCCGATAGCGGCGACACGTGCGCCCGGGTGGTGGCGGACGCGGCGGGAGCGAGGTACGGTCGGCCATCGTGAGCCCCGTCCGCACTTGCTCCCGCACCGCCTGCAAGGCGCCAGCAGTCTTCACGCTCACGTACGTCTACCGCGACTCCACCGCGGTCTTGGGTCCCCTCGCCGCGTACGCGGAGCCGCACTGCTACGACCTGTGCGCGGAGCACTCCGAGCGGCTCACCGCGCCGATGGGCTGGGAGCTGGTCCGGCTGCCCGTCGAAGAGGAGACCTCGCTCGGCGAGGACGACCTGGAGGCGCTCGCCGACGCGGTCCGCGAGGCCGCCCGCCCCGCGCCCGGCCCCGGCCAGGAGCCGGTCGGCCAGGGCACCGAGGTCGGCCGCCGCGGCCACCTGCGCGTCCTGCGGTCGGAGCCCGCGGGCACGCAGCCGCAGGAGTAGCCGGCCCCGCGCGGGCCGCACCGGAACCGTCCGCCCCGCCGCTTCCCGGTAGGCTCGGTGTCTCGCCATTTTCGTTTTTCGCACGGCATCTTTCGGACGGCTCGGACAGGGAGCAGGAGTGGGCGACCTCGCCAAGATCTTCAAGGCGTACGACATCCGCGGCGTCGTGCCGGACGAACTGGATCCCGCGATCGCCGAGGCGGCCGGCGCGGCGTTCGTCCGGGTGACCGGGGCGAGCGCGATCGTCACCGCGCACGACATGCGGGAGTCGTCGGCCCCGCTGGCCGAGGCGTTCGCGCGCGGCGCGACCGCGCAGGGCGCGGACGTCATCGAGGCGGGGCTCGGCTCCACCGACCTGCTCTACTACGCCAGCGGCAGCCTCGACCTGCCCGGCGCGATGTTCACCGCGAGCCACAACCCGGCGAAGTACAACGGCCTGAAGCTGTGCCGCGCCGGCGCCCGCCCGGTCGGCCGCGACACCGGCCTCACCGAGATCCGCGAGCTGATCGAGCGGGGCGTCCCCGCCTACGACGGCGAGCCCGGCACGGTATCGCGGCGCGACGTGCTCAAGGGGTACGCCGACCACCTGAAGACGCTCGTCGACCTGTCCGGCATCCGCCGCCTCAAGGTCGTCGTGGACGCCGGCAACGGCATGGGCGGCCACACGGTCCCGTCGGTGTTCGAGGGCCTCCCGCTCGACCTCGTCCCCCTGTACTTCGAGCTGGACGGCACGTTCCCGAACCACGAGGCGAACCCGATCGAGCCCGCGAACCTGCGCGACCTGCAGGCGAAGGTCCGCGAGACCGGCGCCGACATCGGGCTCGCGTTCGACGGCGACGCCGACCGCTGCTTCGTCGTGGACGAGCGCGGCGAGATCGTCTCCCCGTCCGCGGTCACCGCCCTCGTCGCGACCCGCGAACTCGCGAAGCACCCCGGCTCGTCGATCGTGCACAACCTGATCACGTCCGCGGCCGTCCCGGAGATCGTCGCCGAGCACGGCGGCACGCCCGTCCGCACCCGGGTCGGGCACTCGTTCATCAAGCAGACGATGGCCGAGACGGGCGCGGTGTTCGGCGGCGAGCACTCGGCCCACTTCTACTTCCGCGACTTCTGGTTCGCCGACTCCGGCATGCTCGCCGCCCTGCACGTCCTCGCCGCCCTCGGGCAGCAGGACGGGCCGCTGTCGGAGCTGCTCGGCGAGTACACCCGGTACGTCGCGTCCGGTGAGATCAACAGCGAGGTCGACGACCAGGCCGCCGCGGCCGCCCGGGTCAAGGACGCCTTCGCCGGACGCCCCGGCGTGACGCTCGACGAGCTCGACGGGCTCACCGTGGCGAACGAGGACGAGGGCTGGTGGTTCAACCTGCGCCCGTCCAACACGGAGCCGCTGCTGCGCCTCAACGCCGAGGCCGGCGACGAGAAGACGATGGCGGCGCTCCGCGACGAGGTCCTGGCGATCGTGAGGGAGAAGTGACGATGAAGCTCGACTCCTGGCTGCTGGAAATCCTCGCCTGCCCGAACTGCGGCGGCGACCTGCGCGCCGACGACGGCGCGGGCGAGCTCGTGTGCACCGGGTCGTGCGGCTACGCCTACCCGGTCCGCGACGACATCCCGGTGCTGCTGGTCGACGAGGCCCGGACCCCGGCTTCGTGAGCGTCGGCCTGGACCCGGCGCGCCTCGACGAGGTCTCCGCGATCGAGGCTGCCGACCCCGGCGGGATGCTCCGCCAGGTCGCCTCGTCGGCCGCGCAGATCCGGGAGGCGCGCCGCGCCGCGGCCGAGGCGGGCATCGCCTCGCTCGCCGAGGACGGGCGCCCCCGCGCCGTCGTCGTCACCGGCATGGGCGGCTCCGGCATCTCCGGGGACGTCCTCGCCGCGGTCTGCGGCACCGGCTGCCCGGTGCCGGTCACGACCGTCCGCGGCTACCGGCTGCCCGGCTGGGTCGGCGCCGCCGACCTGGTCATCGCCGTGTCCTGCTCCGGCGGGACGGAGGAGACCCTCGCCGTCGCGGCGGAGGCGGCCCGCCGCGGCTGCCGGCTGCTGTTCGTCGGCGGCGCCGGCTCGCCGCTCGCCGGCCTGGCCGAGCGGACGCGCGCGCCGTTCGTCCCGGTCCGGTCCGTGGGGCAGCCGCGGTCGACGCTGTGGGGGCTGACGGTCCCGCTGGTCCTCGCCGCGCGCACGCTGGGCCTCGCGGACGCGCCCGACGCCGTCCTGGAGGCGACGGCGGCCCGGCTGGAGGACGTCGCGCACCGCTGCCGCCCGTCCAGCGAGCCGTTCGTCAACCCGGCGAAGCGCGCCGCGCTGGACCTCGCGGGCGACGTGCCGCTGGTGTGGGGCACCTCCCCGCTCGCGGGCACCGCCGCGTACCGGATGTGCTGCCAGCTCAACGAGAACGCCAAGTACCCGGCGGTCCCCGGCGAGCTGCCGGAGGCGAACCACAACCAGGTGATGGCGTTCGACGGCTTCTTCGCCCGCGGCTCCTCCGCGGACCCCGACGACTTCTTCCGCGACCGGGCCGACGACGCCGAGCACGGCCTCCACCTGGTCGTCCTGCGCGACACCGACGAGCACCCGCAGGCGCGCAAGCGCGCCGAGGCGTCCATCCAGACCGCCCGCGACCGCGGCGTCGCGGTCACCGAGCTCACGGCCGAAGGCGAACATCCGCTGGAAAGAATCGCGACACTCATCGCGCTCGCGGACTACGTCACGGTTTACTTGGCTGTCGCATTGGGCGTGGACCCCACGCCCGTGGCTGCCATTCAAGAGCTCAAGGCGAGGATTGCAACATGAGTGCTGAGGGTGGGACCAAGGCCATCGTGGCCGCGTTGGCCGCCAACCTTGGAATCGCGGTGTCGAAGTTCGTGGCCTTCGTGTTCACGGGCTCGTCGTCGATGCTGGCCGAGTCGATCCACTCGGTCGCCGACTCCGGGAACCAGGGACTGCTGCTGGTCGGCAAGAAGCGTTCCGAGCGCCGCCGCACCCACAAGCATCCGTTCGGCTACGGCCGCGAACGGTACTTCTACGCGTTCGTCGTCGCGGTCGTGCTGTTCACGGTCGGGTCGGCGTTCTCGCTCTACGAGGGCTACCACAAGATCTCCCACCCGGAGGAGGTCAAGTCCGCGGGCTGGGCGTTCGGCGTGCTGACCGCCGCGATCATCATGGAGCTGTTCTCGTTCCGGACGGCGATCGTGGAGTCGAACCGGGTCCGGGGCGACAAGTCCTGGTGGGAGTTCATCCGCCGCGCGAAGGCCCCGGAGCTCCCCGTCGTCCTGCTGGAGGACCTCGCCGCCCTGCTCGGCCTGTTCCTCGCCCTGTTCGGCGTCACGATGGCGGTCGTCACCGGCGACGGCGTCTGGGACGGCATCGGCACCGTCGCGATCGGCGTCCTGCTGGGCCTGGTCGCCACCATCCTCGCGATCGAGACCAAGAGCCTGCTGATCGGCGAGGGCGCCGACCCCGAGCAGGAGGAGCGGATCATCGCCGCGCTCGAGTCCGTCGAGGAGGTCGCGCGCGTCATCCACATCCGGACGCAGTACGTGGGCCCCGAGGAGATGCTGATCGCCGCCAAGATCGCGGTGGACCACGACGACACGGCGGCCGAGGTCGCGCGGGGCATCGACGCCGCCGAGGCGAAGATCCGCGGCGAGTTCCCCGAGGCCCGGCTGATCTACCTCGAGCCCGCGCTGGACGAGTCCGAGCGCACAGCGCCCGCCGAGGCTTCCGGCGCGTCCTGACGCCCGGTCGTCCCGGCGTCCGCGCTTCCCTCACCGGGCGGCGGCACGTGCGTGCCGGTCGACCCCAGCCCAGGTAAGACCGGCGGGCTCCTCCGCGGAGGGTGCCGCCGTCCGGCGAGGTGCTTCCCTTGCGTCCGCCCGGACCCCTGAACCCGGACGGTCTGGTGTGACCGCGGCGACCGTTGCCGAACCCCCTACGTCGGCGCCGGCCGCCGTCGCGGTCACGGTTACACGTTACGTTCGCGCCGTTCGCCGACGCGTCCGCCGGAAGGAGGGACCGCGGGTCGTCCTCCAGGGGGACCCGGCTCCTCCGCATACCACCCGACGGTGAGTCGGCACCGGCCCCCAGCGGTCAGTATTGGAGGGTGACTCCCGACGACGACACCCGGACCGGTCCCGATCCCGCGCGGTTCGGCCCCGCGCTCGCGCACCACGCGTGGCGGCTGTCGGGCCGGATCGTGGCGGGCGTGGGCCAGCTGCTGCTGTGGATCCTCACCGGCCTCGGACGGCTGCTGCGCCCGCTCGCGACCCGCGTCGCCGACCGGCTGACCGGCGCCGGGCGCGAGCGGCCGCCCGGCCCGTACGGCCCCGGCGGCCCGCCCGGCCCGCCCGGCGCGGCCCCCGCTGCGGGGCGCACGGCGCCGCTGCCGCGGTGGGTCGACGCGTGGTCCGAGGCCGTCCGGTCCTGGTACTTCGCGCCGCTGACCGGCCTCGCGCTCACCGTCGCCGCGCTCGCCGAGCTGGCGCCGCGCGCCGAGACCCCGATCAGCCTCGCCGGCGGCTTCGCGGTCGCCTCGACGCTCCCGCTGGTGTGGCGCCGCGAGTACCTGCGGCCCGTCGCCGCCGTCGTGCTCGGCGCGTTCGCCGCGAGCCTCCTCACCGGGCAGACGATCCTGTTCACGACCGGGTTCGCCGCCCTCTACACGCTGTACGCGCTGGGCCGCGGGCTGCCCCGGCAGTCCACGGGGGTGCTCGCCGTCGGGAGCGTCGTGACCGTAGCGGTCGTGTACCTGACGACGTTCACCCTCGACGACATCCCGTGGCCCGCCGCCGTCCTCGCCGTCCTCGCCGCGATCGGCCTCGGGGACGCCCGCACCGTCGTCGAGACGGCCGGGCGCACCGAGTCCGCGGCGGCCGAGCGCGCCAACGAGACGCTCACCCGGCTCACCGCCGTCCAGCGCGAGCAGGCGGTCATGCGCGAGCGCGCCCGCATCGCCCGCGAGCTGCACGACGTCGTCGCGCACTCCGTGTCGATGATCGCGGTGCAGGCCGAGACGGCCCCGTACACGATGCGGAACCTCTCCCCGGAGGCCCGCGAGGGGTACACCGAGATCGCCAAGACGGCCCGCGAGGCGCTCGTCGAGATGCGGCGGCTGCTCAGCGTGCTGCGCGCCGACGCCAAGCCCGAGCCGGACGCCGCGAACTCGCCGCAGCCCCGCCTCGACCGGCTCCCCGACCTCATCGAGCAGCACCGCGGCGCGGGCGGCCGCGTCGGTCTGGCCGTCCACGGCGACCCCGGCGACCTGTCCGCGACCGTCGAGCTGTCGGCGTACCGGATCGTCCAGGAGGCCCTGACGAACGCGCGGCGGCACGCCCCGGGCGCCGAGGTGCACGTCGACCTCGTGTTCCTGCCCGACCGGGTCGCCGTCCGCGTCCGCGACGACGGCCCGACCGCCCCCGCGCCGCCGCCGCCCGGGGCGTCCGACCGGACCATGGAGCTCAACCCCGCCGACCCGTCCCGCACGGCCGTCCTCGACCCCGGCGACGCGGGGCGGACGCGGATGGAGGGGGCCCCGTCCGCCGGACACGGTCTCGTCGGGATGCGGGAACGTGCGACGATGCTGGGCGGGCGGTTCTCCGCCGGCCCCGCCGCCGACGGCGGGTTCCTGGTGGAGGCCGAGCTTCCGCTGCACAGGGAGGAGCCTGGTGATGGAGGCGGACGGCCGCGGTAGCACGGGGCGGCAACGGTGATCAAGGTACTGATCGTCGACGACCAGACCATCGTGCGGGCCGGGTTCGCCGCGCTGCTCGCCGCGCAGGAGGACATCGCGGTCACCGGCGAGGCGGGCGACGGACGGGAAGCGGTGCGGCTCGCCGAGCTGAACCGGCCCGACGTCGTCGTCATGGACATCCGGATGCCCGGCATGGACGGCATCGAGGCCACCCGCCGCATCCTCGCGCTGCCCGGCGCCGAGAACGTCCGGGTCCTGGTGCTGACGACGTTCGACGTGGACGAGTACGTCTACGACGCGCTCGCCGTCGGCGCCAGCGGCTTCCTGCTGAAGGACGCGACCGCCGACGAGCTCGTCTCGGCCGTCCGCGTCGTGGCGCGCGGCGACTCGCTGCTCGCGCCGCAGGTCACCGGCCGGCTGATCCGCGAGTTCACCAAGCAGCGCCGCAGCCGCCCGCAGGCTCCCGCGGCGCTGGCCACCCTCACCGCGCGGGAGACCGAGGTGCTGGTACTGATCGCCGGGGGCCTGTCGAACGCCGAGATCGCGCGGCGCCTCGTCGTCAGCGAGCACACCGTCAAGACGCACGTCGCCCGCGTCTTCACCAAGCTCGGCCTCCGCGACCGCGCGCAGGCCGTCATGCTCGCGTACGAGTCCGGCGTCGTCGTCCCCGGCGAGAGCACCGCCGGCTAGCGGGACGCGGCCGGGGAGCGGGCCCGGCCGCGCCGGGCGTCAGCCGAGCGTGAACCCGGCGCCGACGCCGCCCTGCTCGTCCATGTCGGCGAGGATGCTGGTGATCGGGGTGAAGTGCTGGGCGCCCCAGGCGCTGCCGACGAGGGCGTTCCCGTCGATGACGGGGGCGCCGGAGTCGCCGCCCCACGTCCAGATCAGGGTCCAGTACCACGGGCCGTCGGGGCCGCCGGTCGCGCCGCAGGTCATGCCGGTGCGGTGCCCCTGCTTGCACATGCGGGTCCCGGCGGGCGGCACCGCGCCGACGGACGTGACGGTCGTGGTGCCGGACGGGCTGGTGACCGTCGGCGTCGGCGTGACCTTCGCCGGGTCGAGCTTGATGACCGCGTAGTCGAGGCCGTAGGGCCCGCCGGCGACGTAGTTGTTGGGCGTGCTCACGTAGGTGACCTCGCCGATCGGCCCGATCTCCGCGGTCTCCGGGGCGAGTTCGAGCGGGGCGGGGGCCAGGGCGGTCCCGGGGGGCGTGGTGTCCAGGTGGACCTCCTGGCCCACGAGCTTGTTGCCCTCCGAGTCGATGAAGCAGTGCGCGTTGGTGAGGCCCACCAGGTTCCCGGCGGCGTCGTGGCCGACCGCCGTGAGCGTGCACACGGTGAAGCCCGCCACCTGCCCTTGCTCGTCCAGGACGAGCCTCGGGACGATGCCCGAGCCGGGGCCGATGGCGTGCGTCGCCTGCGTCTGCGCCTGGGCGGCCGCCGCGGGCACCGTGAGGCCGGCGGCCAGCAGCGCGCCGAGGGCGCAGAGTCTGAGGAGCAAACGGGGCATCCGAGCTTTCCCCTTTCCGCGAGGAGCAAGGTCGGAAGCAGTCAAACAGACAAAAGTGTTTCCTGGGCAGTGTGAGGCGTGCCACCTCGGCGCGGGGCCGAAAAGAACGCGCTGGTGGGCCTGGCGGGACGCCGTTTCAGACGGCGGCGCGGGACCCGGGCCGCCGTCCGAATCCCCGGCTCAGCGGCGGCGCAGGAGGCGCATCGCCTTCTCCTTCTCGAAGTCGAGGGCCCGCGCGGGCGGCGCCGACAGCCGCCCGATGCGCTCGCCCAGCTCGCGCACGCGCGCCTGCACCTCCGGTTCGGCCAGCACCCGCAGCCCGAACGCCAGCTCGGCCGGGCCCACGTCGTAGCGCTTCTCGAGCGCCAGCGCGAGCGCGACGGCCCGCAGCTCGGCGTCCCCGAACTTGCGGTGGCCTCCGCGTTCCCGGGTCGCGGGCAGCAGCCCGAGCGTCTCCCGGTAGCGGAGCATGCGGGGCGACGTGCCGAGCCTGCGGGCGGCCTCAGTGATGCGCATGGCACCGATTCTGACAAATCTGTGTCAGAAAGTCGCCCCGGAGCATGCCTCCGCGCGGACTCCGCCCGTAGACTCGCGGGCGTCGACACCCGCGGGACGCGCAAACCAAGGAGCAACGAAAGCATGGACTACAAGGTCGCCGACCTGTCGCTGGCGGACTTCGGGCGCCGGGAGATCCGGCTCGCCGAGCACGAGATGCCCGGCCTGATGGCGGTGCGCAAGGAGTACGCGGACGCCAAACCGCTGCGCGGCGCGAAGATCATGGGCTCGCTGCACATGACCATCCAGACGGCCGTGCTCATCGAGACGCTGGTGGAGCTCGGCGCCGACGTCCGCTGGGTCTCCTGCAACATCTTCTCCACCCAGGACCACGCCGCCGCCGCGGTCGTCGTCGGCAAGGACGGCACGGTGGACGACCCCAAGGGCGTCCCGGTCTTCGCCTGGAAGGGCGAGACGCTCGAAGAGTACTGGTGGTGCACCGACCAGGCCCTGCAGTGGCCCGACGGCTCCGCCCCCAACATGATCCTCGACGACGGCGGCGACGCGACCCTGCTCGTCCACAAGGGCGCCGAGTACGAGAAGGCGGGCGCCGTCCCGACCGCGACCGACGACGACCCCGAGGAGTGGGGCGTCATCCTCGAGACCCTCCGCCGCACCATCGCCGCGAAGCCCGGCCGCTGGACCGAGGCGGCCGCCTCGATCAAGGGCGTCACCGAGGAGACCACCACCGGCGTCCACCGGCTCTACGAGATGGCCAAGGCCGGCACCCTCGCCTTCCCGGCCATCAACGTCAACGACTCGGTCACCAAGTCGAAGTTCGACAACAAGTACGGCTGCCGGCACAGCGTCATCGACGGCCTGAACCGCGCCACGGACGTCCTCATCGGCGGCAAGGTCGCGGTCGTCTGCGGCTACGGCGACGTCGGCAAGGGCTGCGCCGAGGCCCTCAAGGGCCAGGGCGCCCGCGTGATCGTCACCGAGATCGACCCGATCTGCGCGCTCCAGGCCGCCATGGACGGCTTCCAGGTCACCACCCTCGAGGACGTCGTCGACATCGCCGACATCTTCGTCACGACCACCGGCAACTTCAACATCATCACGGCCGACCACATGAGCCGGATGAAGCACCAGGCCATCGTGTCCAACATCGGCCACTTCGACAACGAGATCGACATGGCCGGCCTCGCCAAGACCGCCGGCATCGAGAAGATCGAGATCAAGCCGCAGGTCCACGAGTGGCGCTTCGCCGACGGCCACTCCATCATCGTCCTCGCCGAGGGCCGGCTGATGAACCTGGGCTGCGCCACCGGCCACCCCTCGTTCGTCATGTCGAACTCCTTCACCAACCAGGTCATCGCGCAGATCGAGCTGTTCACCAAGACCGAGGAGTACCCGGTCGGCGTGTACGTCCTGCCGAAGCACCTGGACGAGAAGGTCGCCCGCCTCCACCTCGACGCCCTCGGCGTCAAGCTCACCGAGCTGACCAAGGAGCAGGCCGCCTACATCGGCGTCCACGTCGAGGGCCCCTACAAGCCCGACCACTACCGCTACTGAGTTGTCTGCGTCGCCCTCGGCGTCGGGCGGTAGACCGCCCTCCTTCAACGGGCAACGCGTGCGATTCCTGCATCGCTCCGACTCGCCCGGGGGCTCGCTGCGCGATCGAGTTCTCGCAAGCTCGAACCTGGCTTCGCACGCAATCGCAGTGGTCCGGGTCCGCTCTGGCTGAGGAGATGGGCCGAGGCCCGTGCCTCGGTATTTCTCGCGCGGTGGCGAGGGCGCTCGGAACCGGTATGGGTTTGGTTGGGGCGAACGGTGAATAGGGCCATGCCGGACGGGTGTAGGTTGCTCGTCCGGCATCGGCCTCCAGGGGGAGTGGATGAGCGACATCGCGGACGGTTCGCTCGCCTATGAGGGCGTGAAGCGGATCGAGTGGGCGGACCGCAGCATGCCGGTGCTGCGGCAGATCCGGGAGCGGTTCGCGGCCGAGCGTCCGCTGGACGGCGTGCGCGTCGCGGCGTGCATGCACGTCACGACCGAGACGGCCGGGCTCATCCGGACCCTGCAGGCCGGCGGCGCGAGCGTCGCGCTGGCGTCGTCCAACCCGCTGTCCACGCAGGACGACGTCGCGGCGGCGCTCGCCGAGGAGTTCGGCGCGCAGGTGTTCGCGCGGGCGGGGATCGACCGCGAGGGCTACTACGCGCACATCCACCGGGCCCTCGAGACGGCGCCCGACCTCGTCCTGGACGACGGGTGCGACCTCGTCAACACCCTGCACACCGACCGGGAGGACCTGCTCGGCACCGTGAAGGCGGGATGCGAGCAGACCACCACGGGCGTCATCCGGCTGCACCAGATGGTGCAGGAGGGCGCGCTGAAGTTTCCGATGGTGGCGGTGAACGACACCGCGACCAAGCACATGTTCGACAACCGGTACGGGACCGGGCAGTCCACGCTCGACGGGATCGTCCGCGCGACGAACACGCTGCTCGCGGGCAAGACGATCGTGATCGCGGGGTTCGGGTACTGCGGGCGCGGGCTCGCCGAGCGGGCCCGCGGGCTCGGCGCGCGGGTCGTCATCACCGAGATCGACCCGGTGAAGGCCCTGGACGCCGCCCTGCAGGGGTTCACCGTCCAGCCGATGGCCGAGGCGGCGCCGCACGGCGACGTGTTCATCACCGTGACCGGCAACCGCGACGTGGTGAACGCCGACCACCTCGCGGTGATGAAGGACGGGGCGATCCTCGCGAACTCGGGGCATTTCGACGTGGAGATCGACGTCCGGGCGCTGGACGCGATGGCCGTCCGGGTGCACCGGGGCGTCCGCCCGCAGGCCGACGAGTACGTGCTGCCCGACGGGCGGCGGCTCGTCCTGCTCGCGGAGGGGCGGCTGGTCAACCTGGCCGCCGCCGAGGGGCATCCGGCCGCCGTCATGGACATGTCGTTCGCCGACCAGGCCCTCACCTGCGCGTGGCTCGCCACGGCCCACGCGGGCCTCGCCCCGGCCGTCCACGACGTGCCCGCGGAGATCGACGGCGAGGTCGCGCGCCTCAAGCTGGCCTCGATGTCGGTGTCCATCGACGTCCTGACCCCCGACCAGGAGGACTACCTGCACTCCTGGCGGATCGGGTCCTGATGCCCGCCGGCGTCTACCGCCACCTCGACGGCGGCCTCGACGAGCGGTTCCACTGCGCGCCCGGCCCCGGCGGGTGGCGCTACACCTCGTCCCGTCCCGGGCTGCGCACCGACATCGTCGTCGACTCCCGGTGGCGGCAGATCCGCGTCGAGCTCGTCACGCCCGGCTGGTGGGTGCGCGGCGGCGTCACGGGCCCGGACGTCGCGTGGGTGCGCGCGTCGGGCGACACCGGCACAGGCACGGGGACCGGCACCGAGCACGCCGAGCGCGCCGCCGGGTTCCTGTCCGACTCGCCCGGTTTCCTCGTCGCCGTGGCGCGCGCTCTCGACCTGGCCGACGGCGCGGAGCGGGACGTCCGCCTGGTCGCCTTCACGAGCCCGTCCCTGGCGCCGCTGACCGCGCCGTGGCGCTGGCGCCGCACGGGCACGTCCGTCCACGAGACCGGGACGGAGCCGCTGCCCGTCACCGGCTACGACGTCACCGACCTGTCCACGGGCGAGATCACCCGGGTGCACCTGGCGGGCGACGTCGTCCTGGACGCGCCGGGGATCGAGCTGGCCGACCTGGAGTCGCCGCCGAACCTGGCTTAATGATCTACCAACGCTTTACTACTCTGCGCATTCAATTGCTGACTCTGGGTGAACAGAATGGACTCTGAGTAACGGGTCCGCTTCCCAGGGAGAGCAGCGCGCATGAGTCACCCTCCAGTGCCGCCCACCGTCACCGTCCGCCCGGGCGACGTCCGCTATCCCGCCCTCAGCCGCGGCTTCAACCAGCGGTGGATCGCCGACCCCGAGTACGTGCGGATGGTGACGTCCCCGCAGGGCGTGGTCACCGCGCTGTCGGAAGCGGTCAACCAGATACCCGCCGACGACGACGACCGCGACCGCGAGCGCTACCGCGACCGCATCACCGTCCGCTCCGGCGGCCACTGCTACGAAGACTTCGTCTGCGGCGACGACGTCCGGGTCATCCTGGACGTCAGCCCGATGTGCGACATGTACTACGACCCGGCCCTGGAGGCGTGGTGCGTGGAGGCCGGGGCCACCAACTGGCACGTCTACAGCCACCTGTACCCCATGTCCGGACGGGCGCTGCCCGGCGGCTCCTGCTACTCGGTGGGGCTCGGCGGGCACATCACCGGAGGCGGCTACGGGCTGCTGTCCAGACAGGCGGGCCTGACCGTCGACTACCTGTACGCCGTCGAGGTCGCCGTCGTCACCGAGCGCCGCACCGTCGAACTCGTGCTGGCCACCCGCGACGACCCCGACCCCGACCGCCGCGACCTGTGGTGGGCCCACACCGGCGGGGGCGGCGGCAACTTCGGCGTCGTCACCCGGTTCTGGTTCCGCGACCCGCCCGTCCCGCCCCGCACCGTGCTGCTGACCGCGCGCTCCTGGGACTGGAACCACTTCAGCAAGGAGTCCTTCATCAGCCTCCTGGACGCCTACGGCCAGTGGTTCGCCGACCACCAGGACCCGAACACCGCCTCCGGCCGCCTGTTCGCCCTGCTGGCCCTCAACCACCGCGCCGCCGGGACGATCAACCTCACCGTGCAGGTCGACGCCGAGAGCGAGGACAAGGACGACGAGGGCACCCAGGCCATGATCAGCTTCCTGCGGGCGGTCGACTCCGAGGCCGTCCCCAAGTCGAAGCCGATGGTGTGGTCGGCGGCCGAGCACGCGGCCGTCCCCGACGCCTGGTCGCCGCGGCTGATGCCCTGGCTGACCGCCACGCAGGCCCTCAACGGCTCCGGCCAGAACCGGTGCGGCAAGTACAAGTCCGCCTACGTCCGCAGACCCTTCACCCGCTCGCAGATCGAGGCGATGTGGGGCTATCTCGGCAACGAGCACTTCCAGGAGTTCAAGAACAAGGAGGCGCTCATCCAGATCGACTCGTACGGCTCCGCGGTCAACCACCCGCCGTACGACACGGCCGCACCGCAGCGCGACTCGATCATGAAGATGCAGTACCAGGTGTACTGGCGGCGTCCCAACGACCACGACACCGGCGACGAGGACGACAACCTCAGGTGGATCCGCGAGACCTACCGGGCCACGTTCGCCGACACCGGCGGCGTCCCGATCGTGGGAAACAACACCGACGGCTGCTACATCAACTACCCCGACGTCGATCTGAGCGACAAGAACTGGAACACCTCGGGCCAACCCTGGTCAAAGCTCTACTACAAGGAGGAGTACCTGCGGTTGCAAAAGGCCAAAGCCCGCTGGGACCCACTCAACGTCTTCCGGAACCAGCAGTCCGTCGAACGGCTCGAACTCTGAGCCGTGACCGGCGGAGGTCAGCCGGAGGAGCGGCGCAGCACCAGCAGGGCGACGTCGTCCTCCGGCAACTGCCGGCCGATCATCGCCGCCATCACCGCGGCGCCGACCGCCTCGGGCGGACCCGCATACGCGGCGCCGCACAGCGCGGCGATCCCGTCCGTCACCGACTCGCCCCGCCGCTCGACCAGCCCGTCGGTGTAGAAGCACAGCACGGCGCCCGGCGTCAGGTCGACGGTCGTCGCCGTGCGGGGCACGTCGGCGCCGAGCCCGATCAGCACGCCCGACTTCATCTCGACCGGACGCGCCGTACGGCCCGGCAGCGCGATCACCGGCGGCCAGTGCCCGGCCGAGGCGAGCCGCATCCGGGTCAGCCCGGCGTCGCAGACGCCGTACAGCACGGTCGCGGTCGCGTCGGGCTCGAAGTGGACGACCTTCTGGTTCAGCTTGTGCAGCACCTCGGCGGGGTCGCTCGTCTCCAGCGCGTAGGCCCGCAGAGCGCTCCGCAGCCGCCCCATCACGACGGCGGCCCCGAGGCCGTGCCCCGCCACGTCCCCCATCACGACGCCGATTTCACCCGACGGGAGGACGAACACGTCGTACCAGTCGCCGCCGACGCTGGCCCGGCCGGGCCGGTACCGCGCGGCCAGTCCCAGACCGGGCAGGGCCGGAAGCGCGGTCGGCGCCAGGCCGCGCTGCAGTTCCAGGGCGGCCTCGCGTTCCGCCCGGCTCACCTGGTAGCGCACCGCCATCGCCGCGCGCCCCGCCGCGAGCTGCACGAACTCGGTCTCCTCGGCGGTGAACCGGCGCGGCGCGAGCGTCCCGACGTGCAGCACCCCCAGCAGCGAGCCCTCCACGACGAGCGGGACGCCGAGCAGGGAGCGCAGACCCCGCTGCACCAGCAGCGGGTTGAAGACGTTCGCGCTCGGGACGTCCGCGATGTAGACCGGGCGCCGCTCCGCGGCGACGCGTCCGGCGAACCCTTCGCCCAGCGGGACGTGCGCCGCCTGGCTGACCTCCTCCTCGATGCCCCGCGCGGCCGTCGCCACCAGGAAGCGGTTCTGGCGGTCCAGGAGGAGCACGACCGCGGTATCGACGCGCAGAACCTCGCGGACCCGTTCCAGCAAGGCGTCCAGCGCCGCGTCGAGGTCCATGTGCATGAGCGATTCGTCGTCGAAGAGCGAGGTGCTCGGTACCTCGTGCGCGAGATTCGTGAGGGCTCCTACGGGGTCGGTCACTCAAGCCACTGTATGTGGGTTCGTCGTACTTTCGCCGTGATTGCTACTCCTTGACGAAATCAACGGGATCACATGAGAAATCCACCCATGACGTTCGCGTGGACGGTCACGCACCGTGCGGGCGCCACCGCCCGAAGCCGCCCTCCGTGCTGATGACCTGCCCGGTGATCCAGCGCGCCTCGTCCGTCACCAGCCAGCCGATCAGCCGTGCCGGGTCGTCGGGCTCCCCGTACCGGCCGAACGGGAACATCGGCGCGACCGCGCGCCGCATGTCCTCGGTCATGTATCCGGTGTCCACGGGACCGGGATTGACGGTGTTGAGCCGGATCCCCTCGTCCGCGAGCTGATCGGCGAGCGTGACGGTGACGCCCGCGAGCGCGGCCTTCGCCGCCGCGTAGGCGACCTCCCCGGGCATCGGTCCGAGGCCCTGTCCGGACGTCATGAAGACGATCGAGCCGCCGGGCCGCCCGTCGTGCCGTCCGGCGAACGCCTGCGCGAGCAGGATGCAGGACCGTGCGTCGACCGCCCAGTGCCGGTCCAGGTCCGCCGCCGACACCTCGCCGAGGGCACCGTCCCGCCCGCTCAGCGCGTGGTTGCACACCAGGACGTCGACGTGCCCGAACTCGGCCGCCGCGGCGTCGATGACCCGTTCCGGCGCCCCCGGCTCCGCCAGGTCGGCGTGCATGTCGGCGACGCGCGTCCCGTCCGCGCCCAGATGCGCCCGGACACCGTCCACCACCGCCCCGAGATCATCGGCGCCCCACTCCTGCTCCCGGTCATGCGGGGCGAAGTGGTGCAGGAAGACGTTCGCCCCGTAGGCGGCCAGCCGGCAGGCGATGGCGTACCCGATCCCCCGGCGGCGGCTCACCCCCGTCACCACGGCCGTCCGCCCCAGCAGCGGCCGCCGCGCGGGCACCAGTTCATCGGCAGTGCGAGTGCTCATCCCGGCACCGTCGCACCTCCTGCTACCCGGCACCAACTCGGCGCTCACCGCGCTCGGCGGGCGGGGATCAGGGGCCGGACGGGCCGCGGAAGGTGGCGCGATAGGCGCTCGGGGAGACGCCCAGCCGGGCCCGCATGTGCGCGCGGAGGGAGGCGCCCGTTCCGAAGCCCGCCCGTTCGGCGACTCGGTCCACCGGCAGGTCCGTCCGCTCCAGCAGCTGGCGCGCCCGCTCGACCCGCTGCAGCGTCAACCACGTCGCCGCCGACACGCCCGTCTCGTCCCGGAAGCGCCGGGTGAACGTCCGGACGCTCATCGACGCCCGCGCCGCCATCTCCGCGAGCGTGATCGGCCGGTCGAGGCGCTCCAGCGCCCACGTGCGCGCGGCGTCCGTCGAAGGCCCCGGCGAGGACGGCACCGGACGTGCGATGAACTGCGCCTGCCCGCCCTCCCGGTGCGGCGGCACCACGGTGCGGCGCGCCACATCGGCCGCCACCGCCGCCCCGTGGTCGCGCCGGATCATGTGCAGCGCCAGGTCGATGCCCGCCGCCTCGCCCGCCGAGGTCAGGACGGAGCCCTCGTCGACGTACAGGACGGCCGGGTCGACGCGCACGGCGGGGAACCGCTCCGCCAGCCGATCGCACGACAGCCAGTGCGTCGTCGCCCGGAGCCCGTCCAGCAAACCCGCCGCCGCCAAAACGAACGCCCCCGTGCAAACCGACGCGACCCGGGCGCCCCGCGCGTGCGCGTCCCGCAGCGCCGCCGGGACGGCCCCGTCCCCGGGACGGGTCTCGTCCAGCGCGTGGGACGCGGGGACGAGCACCGTGTCGGCCTCCCCGAGCGCCTCGAGCCCGTGCGGTGCGGTCACCGTGAAGTCGGCGTCCGTCCGGACCGCCCCCGCCTCGACACCGCAGGAGGCCACCTCGTACAGCGCCGCGCCGTCCGCCGACCGAGCGGCCCCGAAGAGCTGGTGCACGAGCCCCAGCTCCATCGGCAGGACACCCTCGCGCACCAGCACCGCCAGCCGGTGCCCCCCACCGCCCCCGAACACCATCCCCGGATTCTGACACGCCCCCGGCCACCCCACCCTCGCCCGCCAACACCAATGCGCCACCCCACCACCGCTCGCCCGCCGTTCCGTATCGCCCCGCCAGCCCTTGGCGCCACCCGCCCCCGCGCCGCCAGCGCCCCCGTCCCACCCCGCGCTGCTCCGGCGCTGGCCGGTCGCCGCTCGGCCGTCCTCCCGGCATCGCCCCGCCGCGGCGTGGCCCCGCCCCGCGAGACCTTGGCGCCACCCGCCCCGCCCTGCCAGCGCCCCCGTGCCACCCCGCGCCGTTCCGGCGCTGGCCGGTCGCCGCTCGGCCGTCCTTCCGGCATCGCCCCGCCGCGGCGTGGCCCCGCCCCGAGGCCTTCCCGGCACCGCCGCAACGCCGCTTCAGCCCCGCTCCGCCGCCGCGCCGCGAGCGCCCCGTTGACGCGCCCCGCGCTGCTCCGGCGCCGTTCCGGCATCGATGCTCCGCTGCGCGGCCAGCGCCCCGTCGACGCCCCGCGCTGTTCCGGCGTTGGCCGGGCGCTGCTCCGCTGTCGTTGCGGCATCGCTCCGCCGCCCTGCCAGCGCCCTGGTGCCGCCCCGCGCTGTTCCGGCGTTGGCCGGGCGCCGCTCGGCCGTCGTTTCGGCATCGCTCCGCCGTTGCGCGGTCAGCGCCCTGGTGCCACTCCGTGCTGCTCCGGCGTTGGCCCGCCGCCGCTCGGCCAGCGCTCTGATGCTTTTCCGGCACCTGCGATGCCGCTTCAGGGCCGCTCCGCCGCCCTGCCAGTGCCCCGGTGTCACCCCGTGTTGCTCCGGCGTTGGCCCGGCGCTGCGCCGGTGCCTCGAGTGGGTGGAGCTGAGCCTGACGGCGGGGCTCGGCTGGGTGGTCGCCCTTGCCATGGTCGGGGGCTCCGGCCTGGCCGCCTGCGAGGGGCTGGCCGGGGAGATGGGCGGCCGCCATCGGTGGTTCGCGGTCCGCGCCCGTCTGCTGGAGGACGCGGGCGAAGTGCGCTGCCTGAGCGGGACTACCTCACCCGCTGCGGGTTCGGACCCGCGCGCGGGCGGGTGGCCGGATCCTTTCGGATGATGGCCTACGGGCCACTGACGGGCGGGGAGGGTCGGCGGGGAGTATCGGGGGTGTCCGGAACCGATCCGATGGAGGCTTCGTGAACATTCTGTGGACGTCCGCGCATCCCGAGCCGCGGTCCCTCAACGGCGTCCTGCGCGAGCACGGCCTGGAGACCCTGCGCGGCCTCGGGCATCAGGTGCGCGAGTCGGACCTGTACGCGATGGGCTGGAACCCCGTGGTCGGCCCCGCCGACTTCGGCCACGACCCCCGCGACCGCCTGCTGGTCGGCGACGCGTCCGAACGCGCCCACGCCGCGGGGACGCTCAGTCCCGACATCCGTGCCGAACAGGACAAGCTCCGGTGGGCGGACGCGCTCGTCCTGCAGTTCCCGCTCTGGTGGCACGGGATGCCCGCCATCCTCAAGGGCTGGTTCGACCGGGTGTTCGTGCAGGGGTTCGCGTTCGGCCTGCCCGGCGCCCGCCGCTACGGCGACGGCGGCCTGGCCGGACGGCGGGCCCTCGTGGTGACCACCGCCGGCGCCCGCTCCACCGGGTTCGGGCCGCGCGGCATCCACGGCGACGCGGAGGAGCTGCTGTTCCCGCTGCTGCACGGCACGCTGTTCTACAGCGGCATGGCCGTCCTGCCGCCGCTGGTCATCGGCGGGGCCGACCGCGTGCGGACGGCCGGCGGCGCGGCGGCGCGGCTGGACGAGCGGCTCCGCGGGCTCGGGACCGAGGAGCCCCTCCCGTACCGGCCGGAGCGCGGCGGCGACTACGACGGCGACCTCGTCCTGCGCCCGCACCTGGCGCCGGGGCGGGCGGGCCTGGACGTCCACCGCGCGGAGGCGTACGCGGTCGGGGCGGGCGGCTGACGGCGGAAGTGCGCGGCACCTCCCGGAACGGGCGAGGTGCCGCGCACGGCGGTGGGCGTCACGCGCCTGCCGCGAGGCGCCGGATCAGCTTCTTGCTCGGGGTGAGGGCGTACTCCGTGCCCTGGGTCCGGACGAACCGTTCGATCTTGAGCTCCTGCGGGACGTCCGCGCCGTCCTCCTTCGCGGGACGCTCGTAGAACCGGCACGTCATCGACGGGGACGAGCCGATGACCGGGTCGACGCCGTCCGGCTTCTCGGAGTTCGGCAGGCCGGGGACGACCTTGTTGGGGAAGTCGTCGTTGTTCGCCCAGCTCTGCTGGAGGAACTCGAACTGCTCGGCGAGGTCGGAGCAGAACGCGACGAACACGAGCCCGCGTTCGGTGTCGGCGCCGTTGCCCTCGCCCGTCGCCGGGTCGAACTTCGGGCCGAAGGGGATGCCGCGCCGGATGAGCCGCCGCTTCGCCGCGGCCTTCCCCTCGTCGGGCGGCTGCTCGGCGAGGCCGTTGCGCGGGTGCATCTTCCGGATGTGGGCGCAGCGCGGGGTGTCGTAGCCCGCCGGGTCGTCGCGGTAGTCGAAGTCGTTGTCCATGCGGACGCCGGACGTGTGCGGGTCGACGTCGGGGTGGTGGGCGAGCGGGGCGCCGCTGCGCCACCGGCCGACCATGCGGGCCGCGAGCCGGTCCTTCTGCTCGGCGGACCGGTCGCCGCCGAGCCGCTCGATCTGCGCCCACCAGCCCGCGACGTCCTGCCGCAGCCTGCGCAGCACCATGAACGAGCCGTCCTTCATCCACTCGGGGCAGTCGAGTTGGGCGCGGCCGTCCCCGGCGGGCCGCTTGATGAGGCCGTTCTCGATCGTGTGGGGCGCGGCGCCGAGGACGAACTCGCCCGGGTCGACGAGGACGGTGCCGGGACGGTTCATCCGCTCGCCCGCGCTGGACGGCTCGGGCCGGTGGAACTGCTTGACGCCCGGCTGGGAGACGCCGTCCTTGAACCCGAAGTGCTCGTGCCCGGCGGCCTTGCCGGGCAGTGTCGTGGCGGCCTGCTCGTAGACCTCGGCGACCTGGTGCCGGGCGCACAGGTCGCGGATGCGCGACAGCCGGTTGCGCAGGTCCTCGGGACGGTCGGCGGCGACGGTGACGATCGCGTGGACGTTCCAGTCGTCCTGCCCGGGGACCTCGTGGCCGAAGTACCAGTGGCGCGGATCGTCGGCGCCCGTGTCGCCGAGGATGTCGGCCCGCTTCGCGGCGCCCTGGAGGAACGCCGCCATGGTGGACTCGCGGGGGAGGTTCCCCGGGTCCCGCAGGTCCTTCTTGATCGTCTCGTCGCCGACCATGCGGAGGGCCTCGACGGTCAGCGCCATGCCGACCCAGGTCGCGGCCATGTCGGCCGGGTCGTGGCCGAGGAGGCGGCGGCGCTCGCTGAACCGCTCGTTGAAATCCTCGACCTCCCGCGTGTCGGAGATCATCGGTTCCATCCGGCCGAGCCATTGCCGCGCCTTGGCGGCGTCGGTGAAGCGCAGCAGCAGGAACGTCTGCTGGTCCTTGTTGAACGCCGCGAGCACGTTGCCCTGGATGTTCTCGGACCAGCGGAGCGGGCGCGATTCGTCCCGTGTCTCCGGGGCCGGTGCGCGCAGGTCGGTCAGTATCGCGCCGTCGCTGACCTGCCGCATGATGGCGGACTCCAGCTCCACGGGGATCTGCGTCGTCATGTACGGGAACCTTTCTGCCTGCCGCCGGCGGCGGGCGCGGCGACGCCCCGCCCGGCCGGGAACAATGCGGACTCGACGCCGAAAAAGGCGTGATTTCGGATCGAGCGTATGATTTTCCGGCGAGAGCGACGTCTAGTGCGTTCAACAGATCGGCAAACGTTCGTCCTGGCGGAACGGGTTCTGAAAAAGCGGGCAAAAACGTTTTGGGGAGTCGGTGGCGGGCGAGTCGCCCGGACGTCCTGCCGCGTCCGTCCGTTACTCGGCCCTTTCCTTCGCGTTCATGCAGGTCAGGGTGCGTTCGCCGTGGTGGCTGCACCATGGCCGGTAGTGCTGGCTACACCGCGTTTCTTCCCGTGTGCGTTATCGATTCGGACGCCGCGGCCCGAGATCGTGGAGGTGTTCCTGAGACGTCCCCGCTCCCACCGGCCCGGTGGTTTTCGAGGAGTAGCCCATGCCCCAGCACCCCCAGCCCGCCGCCCTTCCGACCGCCCCGTCCAAGCGCCGCCGGCGGCTCGCCGCGGCGACGGCGGCCGGCGCCCTCTTCGCGGGCGGCCTGACGGGCTGCGCCACCGGCACCGAGGCCGACGCGCAGGCCGAGATCGGCGCGGCCAAGAACGAGATGGCCGTCCGGAAGGCGATGCAGGAAGTGGTGAAGGCCGGGTTCCCCGGCGTGGTCGTCTCGGTCAAGGGCGAGGACGGCAAGACCCGCGACTACTCGGCCGGTGTCGGCGACCGCGAGAAGGGCGAGGAGCCGCCGAAGAACGCGCACGTGCGCATCGGCAGCAACACCAAGACGTTCACGGCCGTGGCCGTCCTCCAGCTGGTCGGCGAGGGCAAGGTGAAGCTCGACGAACCGGTCGACGCCTACCTGCCCGGCGTCGTCGAGGGACCGGACTACAGCGGCAAGAAGATCACCGTCCGGCACCTGCTGGGGCACACCAGCGGCATCCCGGACTACACCCAGTGGGCGGACGCCGACACCGGCAAGGCGCCGACGAAGACCTACACGGCCGAGGAGCTGCTCAAGCCCGCACTGGAGCACAAGGCCGACTTCCCCGTCGGGAAGATGCGGTCGTACAGCAACACCAACTACATCATCGCGGGGATGCTGGTCGAGAAGCTCGACGGCAGGCCCGTGGGCGAGGCGGTCACCGAGCGGGTCATCCGGCGGGCCGGCCTGAAGGACACCACGTGGCCGAAGCCCGGGGACAAGAGCGTTCCGGAGCCGCGCATGGAGGGCTACATCGCGCCGCCCGGAGGCGAGCTGAAGAAGGCCACCGAGATGGACCCCTCGATCTCGGGCGCCGCCGGCATGGTGATCTCCACCCCGCGCGACCTCAACGCGTTCCAGACCGCCCTGATCAGCGGCAGGCTGCTGCCCGAAGCCCAGCTGAAGGAGATGCGGAAGACCGTCAAGGGCGGGCCGGACGACATGCCCGACACCGAGTTCGGGCTCGGCCTCGACAAGACCACGCTGTCGTGCGCCGAGATCTGGGGCCACGGCGGCGACATCCACGGCTACGAGTCCCGCGGCGGCGTGACCACCGACGGCCGCGAGGTCACCGTGGTCGTGAACGCCCTGCCGGGCGCGATCGTCAAGAAGCAGGACTCCATGGAGGCCATGACCAAGGAGTACATGGAGAAGCACGACAAGGTCATGGACCTCGTCGAGACGGCCATCTGCAAGTAACCGGGGCGAGACCCGCCGGTGGCGCCTCCTGGGCTGGGGCGGGCGCCACCGGCGTTCCGGTGCGGGCGGGCTTCAGCGCGGACGGGCGACGCGCGACTCGTCCCACACCGGTTCGGACGACTCGTACACCGAGCCGTCGGCGCCGAAGACGAGGAAGCGGTCGAAGGAGCGGGCGAACCAGCGGTCGTGCGTGACCGCGAGGACCGTCCCCTCGAACGACTCCAGGCCCTCCTGGAGCGCCTCGGCGCTCGCGAGGTCGAGGTTGTCGGTGGGCTCGTCCAGGAGCAGGAGCGTCGCGCCGCCGAGTTCGAGCAGGAGGATCTGCAGCCGGGCCTGCTGGCCGCCCGAGAGCGTCTCGAACGGCTGCTCGGCGCAGACCGTCAGCTCGTACCGGGCGAGCGCCGACATCGCGTCGTTGCGCAGCCGGGCGTGCTCGGTCATGACGATCTCGCACGGCGTCCGCCCGTCCAGGTCGGGGCGGGCGTGGGTTTGCGCGAACAGGCCGGGGACGACGCGGGCGCCGAGCCGCCCGACGCCGGTGTGCGCGACCGGCGCGACGGGCGCGGTGCCGCGCGGGACCGTCTCGGCGACGGACGCGAGCAGCCGCAGGAAGTGCGACTTCCCGGACCCGTTCGACCCGAGCACCGCGACCCGCTCGCCGTACCAGATCTCCGCGTCGAACGGCTTCATCAGCCCGGTGAGCTCCAGGCCCTCGCAGATCACCGCGCGCTTGCCGGTGCGCCCGCCGCGCAGCCGCATCTTGATCGACTGGTCGCGGGGCGGGACCTCGGGCGGGCCCGCCTCCTCGAACCGCCGCAGCCGCGTCTGCGCCGCCTGGTAGCGGGACGCCATCGAGTCGTTGAACGTCGCCTTGTTCTTGAGCATCATGACGAGCTGCTTGAGCTTCGCGTGCTCCTCGTCCCACCGGCGCCGCAGCTCCTCCAGGCGCTCGTTGCGGTCGCGGCGCGCCTCGGCGTACGTCGCGAACCGGCCGCCGTGCACCCACACACGCCCCGCCTCGACGGTGACGATCCGGTCGGCGGCGGCGTCGAGGAGCTCCCGGTCGTGCGAGACGATCAGGACGGTCTTCGGCGTCTCGCGGAGCCGCTCCTCGAGCCACTGCTTGCCGGGGACGTCGAGGTAGTTGTCGGGCTCGTCGAGGAGGAGCACCTCGTCGGGGCCGCGCAGCAGGGCCTCCAGGACGAGCCGTTTCTGCTCGCCGCCCGAGAGCGTGCGGACCTCGCGCCACCGGCACGAGTCGTACGGGACGCCGAGGGCCGCGACGCAGCAGGCGTCCCAGAGCACCTCGATCTCGTAGCCGCCCGCGTCGCCCCAGCCCGCGAGCGCGTTCGCGTAGCGGAGCTGCGTGGGCTCGTCGTCGCGTTCCATCATCGCGAGCTCGGCGGCCTCCACGGCCGCCGCGGCCTCCCGGACGCGCGGCGGCGCGACCGACAGGAGCAGATCGTGCACCGAGGAGTCGTCCCGGACGTTGCCGACGAACTGCCGCATCACGCCGAGCCCGCCGCTGTGCGCGACGGTGCCCTCCTGCGGCGCCAGGTCGCCCGCGATCAGCCGCAGCATGGTCGTCTTCCCGGCGCCGTTCGGCCCGACGAGCGCGGCCGTCACCCCTTCGCCGACCCGGAACGACGCGTCGTCCAGCAGGACCCGGCCGTCGGGCAAGGTATGCCGCACATGCCCGACTTCGACGTGTCCCACTGTTCTCCCCCTCGTGATCGCGGTCCGGAGCCGAGTCTCGGTACCGCTCCCGCCGACGTCAAACGGTTTTCGGGTGCGCGGGGCGGTTCGGAGCGCGCGGCGGTCAGGCCGTCCGGCGGAGGACGAGGCCGGTGTCGCAGACGACCGGTTCGCGGACGTCCGACCCGGCGGAGCCGAGCAGCATCCGCACCATCGCCCGTCCCATGCACTCGGTGGGCTGGTGGACGGTGGTGAGCATCGGCAGCGTCGGCCGGCGGGCCGCGGTGTCCTCGAACCCGACGAGCGCGACGTCGTCGGGCACGCGGCGCCCCTGCCGCTCCAGCTCGCGCAGCGCCCCGGCGGCCATCACGTCGGACGCGGCGAACACCGCGTCGAGGTCCGGCCGCCGCGCCAGGAGGCGCCGCATCGCGAGCAGCCCGCCGGCCTCGGTGAAGTCGCCGAACGCCACCGTCCCCGGACGGCCGTCCAGCGCCCGCCGGTAGCCGGCGAGGCGGTCGGCGCCGACGGACCGCTCCGGCGGCCCCGCGATCGCGGCGATCCGGCGCCGCCCGCAGCCGACCAGGTACTCGACGGCGCGCCGGCTCCCGCCGCGGTTGTCCGCGTCGACGTAGCCCGCGCCGTCCGCCGCGCGGCCTGCGGAGCCGCCGGGGCGCCCCGCCGACACGGTGGGCACCCCGTCGCGCCGCAGCAGGCCGGCGAGCGGTTCCCGAGGGAGCGTGGACAGCAGCAGGACGCCCTCCGTCCGGTGCTCGCGGAGCCGCCGCGCCACCGCCGCGCGCTCACCGCGCGTCCGCGCGCAGTGCAGCGCCACCGCCGTCCCGGCCGTGTCGGCGGCCGCGGTGATCCCGTCCAGGAGCTGGCCGAGGTACGGCTGCTCGAACCCGCGGCCCGGCTCCTCCGCCAGCACCACCGCGAGGGCGCCCGGACGTCCGGACGCCAGCGCGCGGGCCGCCGCGTCGGGCGTGTACCCGAGGTCCCGCGCCGCCCGCAGCACCGCCGTCCGCGCCCGCTCGCTCACGCGCGCGGAACCGTTGATCGCCCGGGACGCGGTGCCGCGCCCCACTCCGGCCCGGGCGGCGACGTCTTCGAGCGTCGGACGGCGATCGGCCATGCCCCTGTTCTACAGGGAGCCCCGCCCGCGCGCCACGCCCGCGCGGCCCGGCGTCAGAAGCGGCGGAGGAGGGCCTGCTTGGCGGTGGCGAACTCCTCGTCGGTGAGGATGCCCTCCTTGTGCAGGTCGCCGAGTTCGCGCAGCCGCCGCAGGAGGACGTCGTGGTCGTCGGCCGCCGCCGGTTCGGGGGCGGCCGCCTCCGGCAGCGCCGGGACGTCGTCGGACGGCGGGGCGCTCGGGTGCGGGAGCCGCGCCACGACCGCGGCGGCCACGGCGATCGCGGAGGCGCCCTCCTTCTTGGTGCCCCACAGCGTCAGGCAGTACGGGTCGTGCTTCGGCTTCGGAGGAGCGCCCTGGTCCTTCATGTGGAACCGCAGGTGCCCCTCGTCCAGCCCGACGGACGGGTGCAGTTCGACCTTCAGGACGTCCGCCAGAGTGAACTGCTTCGGGCCCGCCTTCTGCTTCGAGCCCTCGGCCATCCAGCTCCAGTCCAGCCGGACGGTCTCCCCGTCGAACGTCACCGACCCCTCCCCGCCGGACGCCCGCAGCGGGACGCTCGGCCCAGGCAGCAGGTACCGGTCCACCGGCCCGGTGCCGATCTGCTCGATCTGCAGCGTGTTGCGCACCTCGTCGACGAAGTACTCGGCGAGGGCCGCGGCGTCCCTGTCGAGGCTCAGCCGGTACGGGTCGGAGGACTCGTCGAGCGCGTTGCCCGCGGCCTGGACGAGCGGGTCCGCGCCCTGCCGCAGCCGGACCCGCAGCACGCCGCCCTTCTTGCCCGGCTCGTAGGCGATCCCGGCGACCGCCTCCAGCGGGACCTCGAGCTCACCGAGGATGCGCCGCAGCCGGTGCACGCCGCGCCCGTTCCCGGGGACGATCCGCACGAGAGCGCCGTCGAACGTCCAGCGGCCTTCATTTCCGGTGACTTCTGCCATGACCCCGTTTCCCGACATCGCCCATCCGGTGGACCCAGGGTAAAACGTCAGGCAGCAACAAGGGAGCGCACGTGCGCCACGACCGCGTCCAGCGCGACCTTCTCGGTCTCCCCGGTCGAGCGCGCCGTCACCTCGGCCATGCCCTCGGCGAGGGCGCGGCGCCCGATCGTCACCCGGTACGGGATGCCGGTCAGCTCGACGTCGCGGAACTTGACGCCCGCCCGCTCCGGCCGGTCGTCGATCACGACCTCGACGCCCGCCGCCGCGAGGCCCGCGTAGACGTCCTCGGCCGCCGCGAGCACGTCCTCGGTGGTCTGCGCGGGGACGACCGCCACGTGGAACGGCGCGACGGCGAGCGGCCACACGATGCCGCGCTCGTCGTGGTGGGTCTCGACGATCGCGGCCATCGCCCGCTCGACGCCGATCCCGTAGCTGCCCATGACGATCGGGACCTGCTTGCCGTCCGGGTCCAGCACCTCGGCGCCGAGCGCCCGGGAGTACCGGTCGCCGAGCTTGAAGATGTGCCCGATCTCGATGGCCCGGACCACCCGCAGCGGCTCCCCGCACCGCGGGCACGGCTCCCCGGCGGCGACCTCCCGCAGGTCCGCCCACGTGCCGACGGCGATGTCGCGCCCGACGTCCACACCGCGCAGGTGGACGTCGTCGGTGTTCGCGCCGGTGAACATGTTCCGGCGGCCGCGCAGCGCCTCGTCCGCGATCACCGGCAGGCCGGCGCCGACCGCGCCGAGGCTGCCGGGCAGCGCTCCGAGCGCCTCCCGGATCTCCTCCGGTTCCGCCGCCCGGATCGACGCCGCGCCCGTGACGTCCACGAGCTTCTGCTCGTTGAGCGGGTGGTCGCCGCGCAGCAGGACGAGCGTCGGCACGCCGTCGAGCAGGTACACCAGCGTCTTGATCTGCCGGTCGCCCGGCGCGTCGTAGGCGAGGAGGTCCTCGATGGTGCGGACGCCGGGCGTGTCGAACCGCTCGGGCGCCGCCGGGCCCGGCTCGTCCTCCACCGCGTCCAGGCGGGACGTCGCCCGCTCGATGTTCGCCGCGTACCCGCAACCGGGGGAGTGGGCGACGAGGTCCTCGCCGACGTCGGCGGGGCACATGAACTCGGTGGAGCCCGCGCCGCCCATCGTCCCGCTGGACGCCTCGCACGCCAGCGCGGGCAGCCCGAGCCGCTCGAAGATCCGCGTGTAGGCGCCGTGGTAGGCGTCGAACGACGCGTCCAGGCCCGCCCGGTCGATGTCGAAGCTGTAGGCGTCCTTCATGGTGAACTCGCGCGTCCGCATGAGGCCGCC
This sequence comes from Actinomadura rifamycini DSM 43936, assembly GCF_000425065.1. Classification (GTDB taxonomy): domain Bacteria; phylum Actinomycetota; class Actinomycetes; order Streptosporangiales; family Streptosporangiaceae; genus Spirillospora; species Spirillospora rifamycini. Next base: position 59,486 of record NZ_AULB01000022.1, on the reverse strand, counting down.
CTTGGGGCGCGGCTCGTCCCGGAACTTCGTCTGGAACTGGTACCACTGCTGCGGGAGCCGCTTGTAGGAGTGCAGCTCCTGCGCGATCGTCGCGAAGATCTCCTCGTGGGTCATGCCGAGCGCCAGCTCGGCGCCGCGCCGGTCGCGGAGCCGGAACATCTCCTCGCCCATCAGCTCCCACCGGCCCGACCGGCGCCACGGCTCCGCCGGATGCAGGGCCGGCAGCAGCATCTCCTGCCCGCCGATGGCGTTCATCTCCTGCCGCACGACCTCGATCACCTTCGCGCGGACGCGCACCGCCAGCGGCAGCAGCGAGTAGTGGCCGGACGCGAGCAGGCGGACGTACCCCGCGCGCAGGAGCAGCCGGTGGCTCGGCGCGTCCGCGTCGGCGGGGTCCTCGCGGAGGGTGGGCACGAACATCTGGGACCAGCGCATCACGCGAGGTTACCCAACACGCCGGCGCCCGCACCGCAGCCACGGCCGTGCCGGCCGCTCGGCACGGCCTCCGCCCGCGGAATTCGCTCCGTCCCGCACCCGGGTCGTCAAGCCGCCCGCGCGTGGGGCGGGGGCGGCCGACACGCGGGGCGTGGGGGCGCGGAGGTCACCGTAAGGGCACGGTGGGGGTGCAGGGCGGCGCAGGTCAGTACCCTGTCCTGCGTGAGTCGAGAAGGTGTGACGCCGCAGAGCGAGGATTTCTCCGCCTGGTACAACGAGCTGGTCGTGCAGGCGCAGCTCGTGGACCGGGGCCCGGTCCGCGGCACGATGGTGATCCGACCGTACGGGTACCGGGTGTGGGAGCTGCTCCAGGCCGACCTGGACCGGCGGATCAAGGACGCGGGGCACGACAACGCGTGCTTCCCGATGCTCATCCCGGAGTCCTACCTCAAGCGCGAGGCCGAGCACGTCGAGGGCTTCTCGCCGGAGCTGGCGGTCGTGACGCACGCGGGCGGCAAGGACCTGGAGGAGCCGCTGGTCGTGCGGCCCACGTCCGAGACCGTCATCGGCGAGTACATGGCGAAGTGGATCGACTCGCACCGCGACCTGCCGCTGCTGCTGAACCAGTGGGCGAACGTGGTCCGCTGGGAGATGCGGCCCCGGATGTTCCTGCGCACGACCGAGTTCCTCTGGCAGGAGGGCCACACCGCGCACGCCGACGAGGGCGACGCGATGCGGGAGACGATGTGGGCGCTGGACGCCTACGCGGCGGTCGCGCGCGAGCTGGCCGCGATGCCGGTCGTGGCGGGCGAGAAGACGCCCGGCGAGCGGTTCGCCGGCGCGGTGCGCACGTACACGATCGAGGGCATGATGCGGGACGGCCGCGCCCTGCAGGCCGGCACGTCCCACTACCTCGGGACGAACTTCGCGAAGGCGTTCGAGATCCAGTACCAGGACGAGGCGGGCAAGCTGACGCTCGCGCACACGACGTCCTGGGGCATGAGCACCCGCATGATCGGCGGCGTGATCATGACGCACGGGGACGACAAGGGGCTCGTGCTGCCGCCGCGCCTCGCCCCCTACCAGGTCGTGATCGTGCCGATCGGGCGCAAGGAGCAGGGCGAGCAGACGGCCGCCGAGGCGCGGCGGCTGGGCGCGGCGGTCCGGTCGATGGGCATCCGCGTGCACGTCGACGACAACCGGCCGCAGCTCTCGCCGGGCTTCAAGTTCAACGAGTGGGAGATGCGCGGCGTCCCGGTCCGGATCGAGCTGGGCAAGCGCGACCTGGAGGCCGGCGTCGCCACCGTCGTGCGGCGGCTGCCGACGGCGGAGGGGCAGGGCAAGGAGCAGATCCCGCTCGACAAGGTGCCGGAGCTGATCCCGGGGATCCTCGCCGAGTTCCAGGCGTTCCTGCTGGCCCGCGCCGAGGCGTTCCGCGAGGAGCGCACCGCGGTCGTCGACTCCTGGGACGCTTTCGCCGGCCAGGTCGCGCAGGGGTGGGCGCGCGCCCTGCACTGCGGCCGCACCGAGTGCGAGGACGCGATCAAGGCCGACACCGCCGCGACCCCGCGCGTCATCCCGGCGGACGCGCCGGAGGAGGCGGGCGCGTGCGTGAAGTGCGGGGAGCCGTCCGCGTACGGCAAGCGCGTGATCTTCGGCAGGTCGTACTGACGCGGCGGGCGCCGGGGGAGGCGGCGGTCAGCCGCCGTCCCCGGCGCCCTTGCCGCCTCCGTCCTCCTCGAGCGCGCGGGTGGCCTGCACCCGGTCCCGGAACGGCTGGACGAACCACAGCCACGCGCACACGACCCCCACGACGGCGGCGGTGACGATCGCCCACCAGTCCTCGGTGAGGGTCTGGACGATCAGCGTGGTGGCGGCCGAGATCGACACGGCGAGCGCGATGCCGCCGCAGATGCCGAGGCGGTTGGCGCGGCGGATCAGCATCGCCTTCTTGTTCATCCGGAACAGGATGCGGTGCTGGAACACCGGCGTGCTGAAGCAGATCGACGCGGCCGCCGCGCCGAAGAGCGCGATGTAGAACAGGATCTCGCCGGTGTCGTCGACCTTGTCGAACCGCGCCGCGAAGGGGACGGTCAGCAGGAAGGCGAACAGCACCTGCACGCCGGTCACCGCGACACGGAACCCCTGCAGCAGTTCGATCAGCTGCCGGTCGAGACGTTCGTGCTCGGTCTCGTTGCGAGGCTTCATGGCCGGGTCCACGCTCATGAACGTGCTATTACCCGGTAAAGAAGTGAACAGTCGGTCATAGTCGGATCTGTTGCGAGCGCCCCGTCGCGGGCCGTCGTCCGGAAGCCGGGGTCCGGAAGCTACTCCGTGCCGGGGATGTCTTCGAGCGTGGTGCGGGCCATGCGGCGGATCAGCCGGAGTCGCTGGCCCAGCGGCTGCAGGAACCACAGCCAGCCGCACAACGCCACGACGCAGAGCGCGGTGCTGGCCGCCGCCCACCACGCCGTCAGCGTTTCCATGATCAATGTGGTGGACGCCGAGATCGACAGGGCGAGGGCGATGCCGCCGCAGATTCCGAGCCGGTTCGCCCGGCGCACCAGCATCTCTTTTTGGTCCATCCGAAAAAGGATCCGGTGCTGGAACACCGGCGCGCTGAAACAGATCGACGCGAATGCCGCCCCGTACAGCGCGATGAAGAAGAGGATCCGGCCCGTCTGGTCGATCTTTCCCCACCCCGCCGCGTACGGCACGGTCAGCAGGAACGCGAAGAGCATCTGCACGCCCGTGACGGCGACACGGAAGCCCTGCAGCATTTCGATGAGTTGCCGGTCGAGTCGCTCATGATCGGTTTCGTTGCGTGGCTTGAGTGACGGGTCGACGCTCATGCTGTTTGGGTACCCAGGCAGTGCGCTGACCAGTCGATTTGGCAGGTCAAGTCTGCCGGGCGCACCAGTTTCTTCGGGGAATTCGCAATCTCTCGGATTGATTTCGCATTCCGTGCGCGAGCGCGGGCGGCCGCTCAATTCAGGGACGGCGGTTCCACCCGCAGCGCCAGCATCGACACGTCGTCGCGCAGATCGCCGTCGCAGAACTCCAGCAGGGCCCGCTCCACCGCCGCGAGCATCCCCTCCGGCTTGTCCTTGGCGTGCGCGGCGAGCGTCTCCAGCAGCCGCTCCATCCCGAACTCCTGCCGCTGGAGGTTGCACCCCTCCAGGACGCCGTCCGAATAGAGGACGAGCGTGTCCCCGACGGCCAGCTCGACGCCGTCCAGGCCCGGCTCGAAGTCCTCGAACAGCCCGAGCGGCACCCCGCCCCGCGACGCCGACCGGATCACCCCGTCCGCCCGCACCACGATCGCCGGCGGGTGCCCCGCCACGCCCAGCGACACCAGCGCCCGCTCCGTCTCCATCGTGAGCCCCGCCATCACCGCCGTGACGAACCGGTCCTCGTCCAGCAGCGCCTCGTTGACGACGCCGAGGACGTCCCCGGGCGTCGGCTTCCAGCGGGCCGCGAGGCGCGCGCAGTGCCGCGCGGTGGCGGTGACGGCCGCCGCGTCCTCGCCCTTCCCGCACACGTCGCCGAGGATCAGCCCCCAGCCGTCCTCGGTGCGGAACACGTCGTAGAAGTCGCCGCCCACCTCGGCGGCGCCGTGCGTCGCCGTCAGGTAGCGGGCCGCGACGGACGCGCCCGGGATCTCCGGCAGCGTCTTCGGCAGCAGCCCCGCCTGGAGCGTGTCGGCGACCTCGGCGCGCCGCCGGTACAGCCGGGACGCGCGGATCACCAGCGCCAGGTACCGGCCGAGCCGCTGCACGACGCCGAGGTCGACGAGGTCGAACGGCCCGTAGTCGCCGCTGGCCGTCAGCGTGATCGTGCCGAGGCAGCGCTCGCCGTCCTCGATCGGGACGCTCAGCACCGACGTCGCGCCGATCTTCGCGCAGACGGGCTGGCCGTCCGGGCAGACGCCCAGCAGTTCGAGGTCGTCCACGTGCGGCCGCACGGTGCTCTGCCGGGTGAGGAACACGGTGTGCGGGAGCGTGCCCTGCACGGGCTCCAGCTCCTCCAGCATCCGCGCCGCCTCCACGGACCGCTCGTCGTCGGGGCCCATCGCGACCTGGCGGCGCAGCATCGGGACGGCGTCCGCGGCGGTCGCGCCGCCCGCCCCGGGGAGCGCCGGGCCGCCGGGGCCGGTGAGGTCGACGAACGCCCAGTCGGCCAGCTCGGCCGCCAGCAGCCGGGCGCAGCGCCGCACCGCGACCGTCTCGTTGAACACCGGCTCGTCCAGCAGCAGCTCGCAGGCGGTCGCGAGGACGTCCATGCGGTGCACGAGCGTGGCGACGGTCTCGTCGTCGCCCGCCGGGACGCCCGGGACCTGCGGCACCGGCGCCGCCCGCTCGGCCCGCGCGTCGTCCGTCCCGGCCGTGGCGCGCCGCGCCCCCGGCCCGTCGGCGTCCGGCCGCCGCGGGACCGCCGTGCGCGGGACGGCCCGCGCCGGGTCCGGGCGCGGCGCGCTCCCCGCCGGCCGCGCGCCCGCGGCCCGCTGCTGCGGCTCCCGCTTCCCGGCCTCGCCGGCCGGCCGCGCCCGCGTCGCGCCCTCCCCGCCCTGCGGGGGGTTCGCGCCCTGCGGCGGGCCGGCGGCGCCCGCGGCGACCACGACCATCGGATCCGGCTCGCCGCGGATCCACACCCGCGCCAGCGTCACCACGGCGTCGATGCCGCGTTCGCGGCCGAGGAAGCGGACCTGCACGCGCCGCCGCCGGCCCGTCCGGACGACCGCCGCGAGCTGCGACCGCACCGCCGCCCGCGTCGCCAGGTCGCAGAACGACGCGAACTGCTTGCCGGACACGTACCCCGCCGACACCCCGAGCAGCGACGCGGCCTGCCGGTTCGCCCGCCGCACGCTGCTGCTCCGGTCGAGCAGGAACAGCGGCACGGGCGCGTCCTGGAACACCGTGCGCAGCACGCGCCGCTCGTTCTCGGCCGCCGCCGACCCGCCCTGCTCGGCGCCGTGCTCGGTGCCCATGGCGCGCAGCGCCGCCAGCGCGAGTTCGAGTTCGACCAGTGCCGCGTCGAGCGTCGCGCGCAGATCGGGCTCCGGCAGGCCCGCGGCCTGCCGGAGCTCTCCGATGCGCCCTTCGAGCTCGGTGATCTCGCGCAGCATCGCTTCCGGCTCGAGCTGGTCGAACTGATCGTGCATCCGATCTCCCTTTCGTCCGTTCGCCACGGCGAAACCGGACGGGCCGACGCCCTGACCGGGCCGGGCCCTGCTCCTGACGATCGCTTTGCCATCGCCCGCCCGGCTAGGTGATCCCCTGGTCACCGACGATACGCTGGGCCAACGCCGTGAGCTTCACGTGCCGTGTCTGGGAGATGCGGCGCATCTCGGCGAACGCCTCGTCGGCATCGCAGCCGAGCGCGTGCATCAGGATGCCCTTCGCCTGGTCCACGACGGCGCGGGCCTCGACCGCCTCCTGGAGCTGGACGGCCGTGCGGTGGACGTCGTCGTACTGCTGGGTGTTCGACATCGACGCGCTGCCCTGCGCCATCAGCAGCGCGGCCAGCGCGTGGCGCCCGGAGCCGAGCGACTTGGGCGTCACCCCGTACAGCGTGAGGGTGACCATGACGTTCGCGTTCAGGTGCGGGGACATGGTGAAGCAGCGGACGCCGCGCCGCAGCATGTCCGCCATGGTGTCGGGCCAGCGGGTCTCGACCAGGATGTCGTCGGACCCGAGCGGGCGCCGCTCCAGCACCATGTCGAACAGGGGGCCTTCGCCGCGCGCGAGCTGGCGGTCGGTGATCTCGGCGATGTCGGGGTGGCTGGCCGCGGCGGCCAGCGGTTCGGGACGCGCGTCCTCGGGCACGGCGGGGGCGGCGCCGTTCGTCCGGGGCATCGCCCAGCGGACGCCGGACGCGCCGGCGCAGCCGGGCACGGCCCGGGAGGCCAGCTCGGCCACGCGGTGCAGCGTGCCCACGTCGGAGGATTCCCCGACCACGCCCAGCCGCGCGATCTCCAGCGCGAGCTGGTCGGTCAGGACCGTGTCGGTCGGCGTCACACCATTGACGGTATCTCGCCGTCCGCCGTGCGCCGACCCTCGGTCCGGGATCAGCTGTTCGGGGCCGCCTTGCTGATCTCGTGCAGCGGGCGCGCCGTGCCCGGCCCGGCGCCGTCCGCCACGGCGAGGTCGCCCAGGGTGACGATTCCCACGGGGCGCTGCAGGGCGTCCACGACGGGCAGCCGCCGGACGGCGTGCTCGCACATCAGCCGGACGGCCGTGCCCGTGTCGTCGTCGGGCCGGACGGTCGTCAGCTCGGCGGTGCACACGTCGCCGAGCGGCGTCCGCGAGGTGTCGCGGCGCTCCGCCACGGCCCGCACCACGATGTCGCGATCGGTGACGACGCCGCACAGGCGGCCCGCGTAGGTGACGAGGACGTCGCCGATGCCTTCGTCGCGCATGACGCGGGCCGCCTCGTCGAGGGTCGAGTCCAGCGGCAGCGCCTGCGGGGCCGCGGTCATCACGTCGCTGATCATTCGTGACATCGCGTGCGGTTCCTCCTGGTTCTCCGGCGCTCGCATTGGCCGTGTGCGCGCTTTACCCGCGCAAGGCCCGTCCATGCGACCGTCTTGTGATCCGGCCCGCGCCCGCCGCCGGCGGGCGGTCGCGGCCGGTCACCGCCGCTCCCGTCACCGGAGCGGACCGCCGTTCAGAACGCGAAGACCATGCCGGTCCGCGAGCGCATCACGCAGTCGTTGGGGTAGTTCTTGCGGAACCGGACGGGACGCCCGCGCCACGTGCCTTCGGCCCGGACGGTCACGGGGGAGTGGACCGCCGTGCACATCCGGCCGTCCGGCTCGTGCTCGATGCGGCCGCCCGACTCCTCCAGATCGCCGCACGCCCGCACCGCCTCCGGGTGCCGGCCGCCGGGCGGATCGCAGCGCAGCGTCGCCGTCCGCGGTGCGGCGCCCTCCCGGCCGGGATGCTTCAGCGTCAGGCGCAGGGACGTGGCGGATTCGGAGTGGGCGACGGGCAGCAGGGCCAAGGCGGCGCCCACGAGGACGCTGCCGAGCGTGTGCGGCATCGAGGCTCCCGAGGGTCGGGGTCGAGTGACCGAGAGGTACTGGGGGGGGACATCGCTCACTGTACTCGCCCGACTACCCAATGCGCATGGAAACGGTCCGATCGGGTGCGGCCGCCCGGGGGTGGAAAGGGGGCGACCCCGCGGCCACGGGGCGGCCGCGGGGTCGGATCGGGAGGAACGGGGGGTGCCGGGGGCGGGTCCGGGGCGTCCCGCCGGACGGTCCGGGGACGTGCGGGGACGTCCGCGTGGAACGTTCCGGCCGGGGCCGTGCGGCGGATCGGCGGGTCAGGCGGCGAGCGTGTGGTCGGCCGGCTCCTCGGGGCGGGCGCCTCCCGCGCGCGGGTGGTCGGCGAGGGCCTCGCGGAGCTGCTTGCGGCCCCGGTGCAGGCGCGACATGACCGTGCCGATCGGGGTGCCCATCATCTGGGCGATCTCCTTGTACGGGTAGCCCTCGACGTCCGCCAGGTACACGGCGTCGCGGAACTCCTTGGGCAGCGCGCGCAGGGCGTCGACGATCCGCGCGTCCGGGATGCGGTCGAGCGCCTCGTGCTCGGCGGACCGGAACCCCTCGGCGTGGGCCTCGCCCTGGGCGATCTGCCACTCCTCCAGCTCCTCGGAGCCGGCGCGCTGGGGCTCGCGCTGCTTCTTGCGGTAGGTGTTGATGAAGTTGTTGGTCAGGATGCGGTGCAGCCACGCCTTGAGGTTCGTGCCTTCCTTGAACTGGTGGAAGTTCACGTAAGCCTTGGCGAGGGTCTCCTGCACGAGGTCCTCGGCGTCCGCGCTGTTGCGCGTCATCCGGACGGCCTGCGCGTACAGAGGGTCGGCCAAGGGAAGGACGTCCCGCTCGTAACGCTGGGCGCTCGGCAGGTCGCGCTCGGTGCGAAGGTCGGTGGTGAAGGTAGCAGCGGTCATCATCGCTCCCGTGGTCGTTGCCTGCGGGCTCGGGACCCGCAGTCGCGCGCTCGGCGGCGTGCGCGCGCGTGTCGGGCGGAAGGACCGCCCCCCGTTCGGTTCGGTTCGTGCCACCGGTCCCCGACGGTTCTCGGCCGGGTTCGTGACGGGCCCGCCGTCAGGACGTGCTCGTCATCGGGCCGTGGCGGGACGCCGGTTCGGTCCCCGTCGGCTTTGCCGGGGCCCGGCGTGTCGGGTTTGCTCGGCCGCGCTTGGAAGGTGGGCCGAGAGGAGACGCGCGAGTCGGGCGATGCCAGGGCGACCCCGTTGGCCGGGACGTCGCGGGTCGTGTCCGGACCGGCGCTGTTGCTCTCCGGTGGTGTTCCCGTTACGTAAGACGCGGTGTAAGGCCCAAAAGGTTGCGTGGCGTCCGTCACAAGAAGTGGGACGCCCCCAGAAGCGCGTGGCTCCTGGGGGCGTAGTTTACCCGTTGATCAGGGAAAACGTGCCCGATCGGCCCGGCGGGGTCGCCGGGCCGGACCGGCGGTCGGGACGGTCAGGGGAGCAGGAGGTTCAGCGCTCCCTTCATCAGGGCCTCCTGCCGGGCCGTGCCCTCGACCTGTTCGAGGCCGAACCCGAGCAGCACGGTGTCCTTGGTCGCGACGGCCGACACCGAGTCGACGACGGCCTCCGCCCGGACGAACTCGGACAGGTTGCCCGGGCTGCCCGCGGGCGCGCCCTGGACCGCCCACGGCCCGAGACCGGACTCGAAGCCCTCGGCGTCGAGCACCCCGCCCGACGTCGTCACCTTCGTGTCGTCGACGAACAGGCCGGACCCGCCGGTGGCCGGGTCGCTCACGTAGGAGATCGACACCTCGACCTTCTTGCCCGCGTACGCGGCCAGGTCGAACGAGGCCGGCACCCAGCCGCCCGAGTCGCCGGTGAACGCGTTCCACTCACCGGTCGTCCCCGTGCCGCCGCACGGGTTGCCGCGCGTCAGGTAGTGCTCCAGGAACGGGTGCATGTCGAGCAGGTACTCCTGCTCGCACTGGGTCGGGACGGACGTGTCCGTGCGCCCGTTCTCGTCGGGCAGCGTCGTCCAGTCGTCCGCCCCGGCGGTGTGCGCCTCGACGATCACGTTGTCGTACCCGCCCTCGGTGCTGAACGAGAGCCGGGCCTGCAGCTTCGGCGCCTGCGCGGCCGTGACCCCGGTCAGGTCGATCGTCCGCGTGAGCCGCCGGTAGACGGCGTCCTGGTGCGTCCCCGCGACGTAGAACCGGCCCTGGATCGGCTCGGTCCCCGCGGCGGCGCCCGTGTAGTCGCCGGCCTTCCAGCTGCGGAACTGCGGGAAGTCCGCCTCGGGCAGGACCGACGAGGTGACCTGGAAGCCGCCCGCCTCGTTCAGCTCGTTGGACGGCGTGCCCGCCAGCCCCGCCTCGACGCCCTGGAACGGCCGCCGGGACCCCGCGAACGTCGCCGGGGACCCGATGTGCTGCCGGTCGTAGGCGCCCAGGTAGTACTGGAAGAAGTCGTCCGACAGCAGCTCGCAGTCGTCCCGGAAGCTGGTCGTGATGACGCAGGGCTCGTCCGGGGCGCCCTTGAGGCCGTAGTAGAGCCCGCCGCCGTTGTACCGGCTGGCCTCGCCCGCGTACCCGGTCGTCTCACCGACGTGCAGCAGCTTCCCGCGCTCGTTCAGGTACGCGCGGACGTTGAGCTGCGTGTCCTTCGCGCGGTCCGCGACCTGCGAGTCCGGCATCGGCCCGATGGCCGTCTGCACCGGCTCGTCGGCCTCGTCCTGCGTCAGGCGGTTGTCGCCCAGGTACCAGACCACGGCCCGGAAGTGCTTCAGGACGCCCAGGTGGTGCGGCGCGCCGTCCTTGTCGATGTCCCACACGAGCGGCGTGTGCCCGGCCTCGCGCACCAGGTCCGCGTACTGCCCCGCGTACTTGGGCTCGTCCGTCCCGGCTGGGTAGCTCGGGTTGACGCCGGTGTAGTCCTCGTCGGCGATGACGAGCACGTCCGCCTTCGCCCGGTCGCGGACCTCGTAGGTGAAGCGCTCGCTCTCGACGCGCTCGCCCTTCGCGTTCGTCCCCGCGAACCACACCTCGACCTCGTCGCCGGGCTTCTGCCCCGAGACCTTGCCGCGGAACTCGCCGTAGTAGCGGTCGTTCCCGTCGCCGTACCGGTCGCCGCCGCGCCACTCGCGGGCGCCGTCCCGCCGCACGGGGCCGCCGTTGATCCGGTAGAGCAGGTCGCGGTTCGCCAGCGACCGGCGGATGTACGCCGAGACCTCCTGCTCGGACCCGTACGACACCTCGAACGGGTCGGTCTCGAAGTCCGGCGTCGTCCGGTCGACGACCGAGACGGGGTGGTCGGGGTCCTGCGCCGACCGCGCGGTGGCGACCGCCAGCGGCAGGTTGTTCCGGAACTCCTTCTCGACCAGCGCCTCGTCGTCCGGGAACTCGAAGCCGCTGCCGCACCCGTTCGGCTCCCACTCGTCGTCCGGGTCGTATCCGGCGGCCGTCTCGCAGGTCGCCATCTCCGGGGTGTACGAGAGCGTGCCGTACAGGTTGTCGGTGTGGTCGTTGGTGTCGCCGTTGGTCGTGTACAGCTGCGCGCTGAGCTGCGGGACGTACTCGGGGACGGCCGGGTCCTCGGCGTCGCCGAGCAGCGCCTCGTAGATCGGGTCGTCCGGGCTGCGGGTGAGCGTCTGCCAGCCGTTGCCGTACAGCAGCAGCTCCGCCGCCGAGTGGTAGTTGACCAGGTACGTCGGCCGCAGCCGCTCGAACAGCCGCATCTGCGCCTGCGTCTCCGGCTCCGAGCCGGGCGACGGGCCGCGGTAGGTCGCGTTCGTCCGCAGCGGCGACGACCCCTCGTTGTCGTACCCCCACTTGTACGGGAAGTTCCGGTTCAGGTCGACGCCGTCCTGCCCGGTCAGCCGCCCGTCGCCGTCGTTGTCCCGGACGTTCTTGCGCCAGAGCCGGAACCCGTCCTCGAACGTCAGGTCGTAGCCGTCCACGTTGACCACGGGGATGAACCACAGGTCGGTGGTGTCGACGATCTTCGTGAGCTCGGCGTCGGAGCCGTAGCCGTCCACGAAGTGGTGCAGGAGCCGCCGCACCATCTCGGGCGTGATCCACTCGCGCGCGTGCTGCGTCCCCTGGTAGACGACCACCGGGCGCTGCCCGTCCCGCAGGTTCGCGACGTCCTTGCTCACCCGGACGGCCGTGATCGGCTTGCCCTGGTGGGTCTCGCCGATGTCGACGGTCTTCGCGATCGAGGGGTTGTCGGCGGCGACCTTCAGCAGCTCCTCGCGGAGGTTGCCGGGGCCGCTGTAGGGGCGGAACACGTTGTCGGGGGCCGCCTTGGCGCGCGCGGGCGTCCCTGCCGTCCACCTTTTTGACCTTCAGGCCGAGCCCTTGCCGGTTCAGCTCGGCGGCCATCGCGCCGTTCATCACGGCCTCGACGCGGACGCGGTCGCCGTCCGCCTTCGCGATCTCGACGTCCTCGTGGCCGAGTCCGGCCCGGTCGAGGATCTTCATCTGCGCCGGCGACAGCTCGGCGGTGTACACGTCCACGGCGCCGCTCGCGGCGGGCGGCGCGGGGGCGGCGCTCGCGGGGGCCGCCGTGAGCGCTCCGAGCAGGAGCGCCCCGGCGGCCAGGATGGGTGTGAGTCGTCTGTGCCGGAACAGCGTGCGCGTCATCGCGCCCTCCCTGGCATTGATCACAACTGGGGGTTGCGTGATCGTCATCCGGGGTGAGAGGGGTGTCAACGCACTATTGGCGCCATTTGCCGCTTCTGGTCATTTTGGGGCGGGCGTGCACCGGACGTCCGACTGGTGCGTCCGCCCGGCGCGAGAAACCCCGGCCGCTTTCCGCGTAGCGCGGACACGCCGCCGTCACACGATGTAGCGTCACCTTCACCAAGGGTCGCCAGTGCTCGTCAGGCGCCTGCCGATCAGGCGCGCGCGCCGTTCGTCCAGGGGGTCCGCATGACCGTCCCGCAGAGCCGCCCGCCGGACATCGCCGACGGGGCGCCGCCCGAGGCGTACACGCCCAGGTTCCTGCACCAGCAGCTGCTCGGCGTCGCCCGCATCGCCGCCTTCACCCTCGACCGCGACGGCCGCATCGTGCACTGGAACGCCGCCGCCGCCGACCTGTTCGGCGTCCCGCCCGACGACGCCGTCGGGCGCGCCCCCGCCGCCCTCCTGCGGCTCCCCGGCGAGCACCGCGCCGCCTTCCAGCCCGGCGCGTTCGGGCACGTCTGGTGCGGCGCCTGCACCGTGCCCCGCGCCGACCACGGCGAACTCGTCGAGACCGCCTGGTGGGTCTACCCCCTGGAGGACGCGCCCGGCGCCGCCGTCCTCGCCCTGGCCGCCGACCTGCGGCACCTCCGCGAGCAGGGCCCCGGCCTGTCCATGGGCGGCGTCCTCGTCGCCGGACCCGACGGCGCCGCCCGCCGCGACTCCGGCGCCAGCCTGCTGCGCGTCGAACCCGCCCTCGTCACCGCCGCGAGCGACGCCGCCGCCCGCGCCCTCGCCGCCCTCCTGCCCGCCGACCCCGCCACCCCGGCCATCACCCGCCGCGTCCTCGGCCTCGGCTGCCCCGCCGTCACCCTCAGCCTCACCATCCGGCTGCCGATCGTCCCCTACCGCGGCGGCCCGCCCGACGAACCGCGCGTCCGCCCCCTCGCCGCCGCCGCCGGCACCGCCCGCCCCGTCGCGCCCGCCCGCCCCGACGCCGTCCGGCAGCACCTCGCGTTCCTCGGCGAAGCCGGCGACCAGGTCGGCGGCTCCCTCGACCACCTCCAGGCCGCCCGCGCCCTCGCCGCCGCCGTCGTCCCCCGGCTCGCCGACTTCGCCGCCGTCGAACTCCTCGACGTCGTCGCCGACTCCGCCGGCCCCGCCGCCGACATCGCCGACACCGTCCGCGTCCGCCGCGTCGGCGTCGTCCACAACGACGACCCCGGCCGGTGGGACGAGATCGCCCCCGAAGGCGAGATCCTCCGGCTGCCGCCCGGCACGGCCTGCCTCCAGGCCATGCGCACCGGCCGCACCGTCCACCTGCCCCGCGTCGACAAGGCGTGCGCCGACCGGCTCGCCGCGCCCTTCACCGACCGCGACCTGCGCCCCCTCTACACCGGACGCGCGCTGGTGATCGTCCCGCTGATCGCCCGCGGCCGCGCCCTCGGCAACATCAAGCTGCTCCGCAAACCCGACCGCCCCGGCTTCGACGACGTCGACCTCGCCCTCCTCGGCGAACTCGCCCGCCGCGGCGCGCTCTGCATCGACAACGGGCGCCTCTACCGCCGCGAGGTCCACGTCGCCCAGGAACTCCAGCGCAGCATGCTCCCCGACGACCCGCCCGACGTCGCCGGCGCGCGCGTCCGCTACCGGTACCGGCCCGCCGGGCAGGCCGCCCAGGTCGGCGGCGACTGGTTCGACGCCATCCCGCTCCCCGGCTGCCGGCTCGGCATCGTCGTCGGCGACGTCATGGGGCACGGCCTCACCTCCGCCGCGATCATGGGCCAGCTCCGCACCGCCGTCCGCACCCTCGCCGGCGAGGACACCCGCCCCGGCCGCCTCCTCCGCCAGCTCGACGGCCTCGCCCGCCGCCTCGGCGAGGACTACCTCGCCACCTGCCTCTACGCCATCTACGACCCCGTCGCCCGCACCTGCACCCTCGCGAACGCCGGGCACGTCCCGCCCGTCCTCGTCGGCCCCGACGGCGAGAGCCGCGTCCTCGACCTCCCCGAAGGCGTCCCCATCGGCGTCGGCGGCGCCTCCTTCGAAGCCGTCCAGATCCCCGTCGAGGACGGCTCCCGCCTCGTCCTCTGCACCGACGGGCTGCTCGAACGCCGCGACCGCGACCTCGACCAGGGCCTCCGCGAGCTCCGCCGCCACCTCGCCGCCGCGCCCCCCGACCTCGACGCCGCCTGCGACGCCGTCCTCGCCGGCCTCGGCAGCGACAACCCCGTCGACGACGTCGCCCTCGTCGCCGTCGGCTTCGACGGGATCCCGCCCGCCGACGTCGCCGCGTGGGACCTCGAACCCGAACCGTCCATGGTCCGCTGGGCGCGCGCGCAGGTCGCCGACCGGCTCGCCGCCTGGAAGCTCGACGCCCTCACCCCCACGATCCAGCTCCTCGCCAGCGAACTCGCCACCAACGCGCTCCTGCACGGCGCCGGAGCCGTCCGCCTCCGCCTCGTCCGGGGGCGCGCCCTCGTCTGCGAGGTCTACGACGACGGCGCCGACCTCCCGCACCTGCGCACGGCCGCCGCCACCGACGAGACCGGCCGCGGCCTCCAGCTCGTCAGCCACCTCGCCGGCCGCTGGGGCACCCACCGCACCGCGCACGGCAAGGTCGTCTGGTTCGAGCACGACCTATAGGGAACCGTCACCCCCGCGCCAGATCATTTCCGGCGCCCGCTCCGTTCAGATCGAAAGGTGGGCGAACAACTGACGCTGCCGGTCCCGGAGACCCTCGAAGCCGTCTACGCCGTCGCCTCCACCGCACCGGTCACCGCCGACCTCGCCCGCACCGAGATCGCCCGCCGCATCGAACCGCCCCTGCGCGACCTCACCCTCGGCATGCTCGACAGTCCCATGGTCACCCTCGACCAGCGCCCCGCCGCCGACTGGCCCCCGCTCCCCACCGACCTCCTCACCGCCTACGGCGCCGCCCCCGCCGACCTCGCCGACCTCGCCCGCGCGACGCACCTCCTCGTCGTCCGCGCCGCGTACCGTCCCGGCCGCCCGCCCGCCCACGAATGGGCCGCCCGCACCATCGCGCACGCCGTCCCCGGCACCGTCATCGACGTCTTCACCCCGCAGATCCTCACCCCCGAACGCCTGGAACGCTCCCTCCCGTCCCCCGACGGCACCGTCCGGCTCACCGACTGGGTGCTGCTGCCGCACACCCCGTCCGGCGACGGCTACTGGTTCACCACCCGCGGCCTGGCCCGCTTCGGCCTCCCCGAACTCCAGACCGAGGACGTCCCCGCCCCCCTCGTCGAACCGTGGGCCCGCGTCCTCAACGGCCTCACCCACCGGCTCCTCGACCTCTGGCACGACGCGCTCCGCACCGCCGCCGACACCGCCCGCCTCCCCGCCGTCGTCTCCGTCGGCCTCGGCGACGTCGCCGCCGCCCAGGGCCTCACCGAACCCGTCGGCCGCGAGATCGCCGTCCGCCTCCACCACGACGGCGACGCCCTCACCGTCCACCCCGTCAAGGACGGCCCCGCCCGCCTCGAATCCCTGTGCGCCGCACTCTTCGGCCGACCTTGCCGATGATCTTCGTGGGACGCAGGATCGGAAGCGTGACATCCGGCCCGCACGAACGTCCAGCACCCGAACCCGCGCTCCCGCACCCGGGAGACGTCCACGTGGCGGGCAGATCCAAGCCGCCTGCAGGCGCCGCACCACCGCGCCCTTACCGTCCGGAGACATCTGCCTCACCCTCCCTCCCCCCGCCCGGCCCGTCCCCGACGGCCCCGCAGTGGACCCCGGGCACCTCGCCGACCCCGTCGTGGGGAACGCCCACCCCCGGCCGCGCGGCCCCCCCGGGCGGCGCGGCCCCGACATCGCCCCAGTGGTCACCGAGACCCGAGGACCGGCCTGCGGGCTCGTCCACCCCGTCACAGGCCCAGCCGCCCGGCGGTGGGGGCGGCGCGTCGTGGGGTGCTGCTGCACCGGGGGCCGCTGGGGGTGGTGCGGGTTCGCTGTCGCCTCAGTGGTCACCGGGAGCCGAGGGCCCGCCTGCGGGCACGTCCGCCCCGTCACAGGCCCCGCCGCCCGGTAGTGGAGGCGGCGCGTCGTGGGGTGCTGCTGCACCGGACGCCGCTGCGGGTGGCGGGGGTTCGCTGTCGCCTCAGTGGTCGCCGGAAGCCGAGGGCCCGCCCGCGGGCACGTCCGCCCCGTCACAGGCCCAGCCGCCCGGCGGTGGGGGCGGCGCGTCGTGGGGTGCTGCTGCACCGGGGGCCGGTGGGGGTGGTGCGGGTTCGGTGTCGCCTCTGTGGTCGTCGGGGGACGATCGTGCGTCTGTGGGCGCGTCCGGCCCGTCCCAGGACGGGGAGGCGTCCGGGGGTGCGGGCGGTGCGGCATCGGGGTTGCCTCAGCGGGTCTCGAAAACTGAATCGGTGTCTTCGGACTTGTCAGGGCCGTCGCAGGGTGGCGCACCGTCACCGGGTTCGGGCGGCGCGGATTGGTCGCCGGTGTCCGGTTCGTCCGGGGGCGGTTCCGTGCCTGGCGGCTCGGTGTCGCCTACGGAGGACGGTCCGGGCGGTGCGGCGCCGGAGGTGCCTCAGTGGGCTTCGTGGGCCGAGTCGGGGTCTACGGGCGCGGCCGGCCCGCCGACCGTAGTGGCGGGCGGTCGGGATTGGGCTCCAGGCTCTGACGGAGGCGGTTCCGCGCCCGGAAGCCCGGCGTCGTGGGGTGCTTCCTCGTCGGAGGACACTCCCGGTGCGGGATATGAGGATGCGGCGTCGGCTTCGGTCGCGCATGGTGGGCAGCCGTCGCCGGTGTCGCCTGCGGATGCGGGCGGCGCGGAGTGGTCGTCGGTCGCTGGGCCGCCCGAAGGTGAATCCGCGCTGGGCAATGCTTCTGGACATGTGGCGCCGACTCCGGCCGAGTGGGGCTCCGGGCCCCCGCCTGCGGGTGGGGGAGCAGGCTCGGCGTCGGCCGGGGGGAGTGAGCCGCCGTCCGGTGAGCCGGACGGTGGGTGGGTCACCGGAGCCTCGTGGGGTGCCGCGTCGTCGGCCGGGGCGGCCGCGCCCGAAGGGGCGGCGGCGTCCGCGGAGACGCCACCAGGGCAGGACGAGTGGCGACCCGAGCCCCCGGCGCGGAAGGGGCGCGGGCGGCGCATGTCGTGGCTGTGGAAGACGCGGGGTCGGACGGACGCCGCGAAGCGGCCCGCAGCACCCCAGGAGGTGCCCCAGGAGGTGCCCCAGGAGGTGCCGCGGGAGGAGCCGCGGGAGGAGCCGCGGGAGGAGCCCTCGGCGACGTCCCTCGACTGGACGCCTCGCGGTCCGCGCGTGCCCGAGGACGAACCGGCGCCGCCCGTCCAGGGCGCCGCGCCGGAACCGCCGCCGGGCGCCGGAGACGAGCCCGATCGGGCGGCCGGGCGCGGGCTCCCGCCGGGACGTGCGTCGTCCGCGCCGCGAGGGCTGCCGCCGGGGAAGGGATCGGCGGACGACCTGTGGAGCGTCGTCGGGACGGTCGACGGGCCGTCCGATTCGGCACCCGCACCGGACGACCCGTCCAGCGAGACCGGGAAACCGTCCGGTGGGCACTTGGGAGAAGAGCGGGAGGACTCGGCCGCGTGGGTGCGGCGCGGGGCACTCGGCACGGCCCCATCCTCAGGGCCGACGAGTTCGACGGAACCGACGAGTGGCCGGGAGCCGGTTGACCCCCGGGAACCGATGAGTGGCCGGGACCCGGTGAGCGGCCGGGAACCGGTGGCCCCCCGAGAACCGGTGGCCCCCCGAGAACCGATGAGCGCCCGGGAATCGGAGAGCGGCTGGGAACCGATCGGCGGCCGGGAATCGGTGAGCGCTTCGGAACCAGCGAGCGCTCCAGGAGCGGAATCGGCAAGCGATTTGGGACCGGCTCAGGAACCGTACCCAGCGAGCACTTCGGAACCGGAACCAGCGAGCGTCCGGGAAACGGCGAGCGCTCGGAGGGCGGCTCGGGAAACGGCGAGCGTCCGGGAAACGGCGAGCACTTCGGGACCGGCTTCGGGATCGAACCCGGCGCGTGCCCCGGAACCGGCGAGTGCTCGGGGGTCGGCTCGGGAACCGGCGGGCGCTCCGGGACCGGCCCCGGGGCCGGCCCCGGGAGCGACAGGCGCACGGGGACCGGGGAGCACACCGGCTCCAGCGCCCGAGTCGGTTCGGCTTCGCAAGCCGTCGGAGTCGGTGCGTCGGCCGGAGGTCGAGCCGGGGCGGCGTGCGGCGCTCGTGGACGCGTTCGTCGGGGAGTTCGTCGGGAGCGCGACGTGGGCCGCGACGCTCGCGGTGCTGGAGGGCGCGTTCCCGGGGTCGGGGATGGCGGTGACGCTGTCCCGGCGGGCGGACGAACTGTGGGGCGCGATGGTCGAGCTGGATCGGCGCGCGCCGGGGCTGGGGGTTCCCGCGTGGGTCGATCACGCGGGGATGGTGCTCGACCTCAGCGCGCACACCGGACGGGCGCGGCCGGACGTGCGGCAGGGGCGCGCGTCGCGCCCGTACCCGGGGGCGTTCGTCATCGACACGCTGGATCCGCTGCGCTACCACCGGCCGGTCGGGGGGCCGGTGGCGCCGGGCGAGGGGACGCTCGCGGCGCCGCGGGCCGAGGACGAGGACAGCGGCGTCGTGATCGTCGCGAGTCTCGCGGCGGCCGGGACGCGCGTCCTGGATTCGGCGGAGTTGTGGCGGTATGCGGGGCGGGTGGTGACGGAAACGCTGCACGAGCCGGGGCGCGCGGAAACGCGGGCGCGGGCGCGGCGGACGCTCCGGGCGCTGCGGCGGGCCGTGGTGGTCGACCCGGACCTGCGGCTGGCGCTGTGCCTGGGCGTGGACGAGGCGCGCGTGCCGCGGTGCCTGCTGGCGCTGACGGTGCGGGACGAGACGCCGCGGTTCGTGCGCGCGTGATCAGTCGTCGGCGCGGAGCCAGGTGAGGTCGCAGCGGCGGTCCTCGGGGAGTTCGCGGACGCGTCCCGCGAGCTCCCACGGCTCGGCCGCGTCGTCGTCGGGGAGCAGCCCGCAGAGCAGCGAACTCTGGGTGCGGACGGCGGTGAACGGGCCGAAGCGCGCGACGCCGCCGCCGCGCAGCTGCGCGAGTTCGGCGAGGAGGGCGCCGAGCGCGGACGGGTCGTCGGGGGCGTAGAGGCCGCGCGCGTAGGAGAACAGCTCCTCGGCGAGCGCGTCGGGGCGCATGCCCGACAGGTGGTAGGCGGTGCCGAGCCAGCCGCCGTCGGTGCGGGGCGCGCGGACGCGGACGCGCAGCCCGTACTCGGACGCGCAGCCCTCGAAGGCGTCGGAGAGCAGCGCTTCCGCCTCGCCCTCCTCGGAGAGGAGGAGCCCGCCGACGACGCCCTCGTCGCGGTCGAGCCGGTCGAGCATCTCGCGGTGCAGTTCGAGGACGTCGCGCTCCACGGTGTCGAGGGAGCGGGCGAGGGCGCGCTGCGCGTCGCGGTCGGCGTCGAGGCCGGCGAGGTCCTCGGTGAGTTCGCCGACGGTCTTCTCGAGGACGACGACGCGGTCGTGCAGGGCGTCGAACCGGTCGAGGACGTCCGGGGACCGGTCGGGCTGCGGGATCGGGATGCCGGGCGCCGCGACCTCGGCGACGTCGGCCTGCAGGGATTCGTGGCGGCGGGTGAGTTCGGCGAGCTGGGCGCGGAGTTCGCGCAGTTCGACCTGGGCGCGGGGGAGCCGCTTGTCGGAGGCCAGGTAGAGCTCGCGTCCGGCGATCGCAAGGCAGAGCAGGACCAGGATCACGGTGGTCATGTCACTCCTCGAGAGGCGGCTGCGCTCTCGACGATAACCACCCGGAGCCGCCCCCGCCGAGGGGGCGGCCGATGTCGTCCGAATGGCCCGGCATTTTCCTCAGCCGAACAGGCCGCCCAGCAGGCCGCCGAGGACCTCGCCGACGCCGCCGGCGATCTCGCCGCCGATGGCGCCGGCGACCTCCCCGCCGATCGCGTTGGCCGCCTCGCCGAACGCGGCGTTCGCGACCTCGCCGGCGGCCTGCCCGGCGAAGTCCTGCGCCATCTGCCCGGCGTACTGGCCCGCCTGGTCGAACGCGTACTGCCCGGCCTGCGCGAACGCCTCCTGCCCGGCCTGCCCGATGGCGTTGCCGAACTGGTCGACGGCCGGGTACGCGGCGGCGTTCGCGGCGTAGCCGGCGGCGTTCACCGCGGCGTCGCCCATCGCGCCGACCGCCATGGCGCCGCCGACGCCCGCGGCGGCCGCACCGCCCGCGGCGGCCACGCCGCCCGCCGCGAGACCGGCCGCGGCGATGCCGGCGCCGCGGCCGTGCCGGTGCCCGGAGTGCCCGGGATGCCCGTGGTGGACGTGCGGGGGCGGGGGCGCCGGATGGCCGGGGGCGGCCGGGGGGTACGGCGGCGGCGCGGCGTACGGGCCGCCGGGTTGCGGGTAGGCGGGCGGGGGCTGCTGGTGCGGCGGGGGCCCGGCGGGGGCGGGCTGCCCGTGCGGCGGAGGGCCGGCGGGGGCGGGCCGCCCGTGCGGTGCTCCGGCCGGGTAGCCCGGGCCGGGCGGCGGCGGGGTGCCGGGAAAGCCGGGGGCGCCGCCCTGGCCGGGCGGCGGGTACGGCTGCGGGCCGGACGCGTGCGCGGCGGCGGGCGCGGGGGCCTGGCCGGGCGCGGGCGCGGGCGGCGGGTAGTTCGCGTTGCCGGGCGGGCCGTAGCCCTGCGACGGCGACGGCGACGGCGGCGGCGGGTAGGCGCCGCCGGGCGGCGGCAGCGGCGCGCCGCCCGAGGGGGACTGCGCCGGACCGTGCGGGGACGGCGCGGGCCCGTGCGGGGACGCCTTGGGCCGCAGGGCCGCCGCGGCGTCGAGCCACTGCGTGATCTTGCGCTGCCAGTCGGCCTCGGCGGCCTCGGCGTGCGGGACCTGGAAGACGCCGAACGCGTCGTCGGGCGGGGCCTCGCGGTCCTCGGCGCGGAGGACGAACGCCATCGTGCGCGGGCTGGCGACGAAGCTCAGGCCCACCTTGCCGAGCCGTCCCCGGTACTGGGACGGCGGCGACAGGTGGATCTCCTGGTGGAACGGGAGCTGCTGCGAGACGCCGCGCAGCTTCGACTCCTCGAACGTCACCTTGCCGATCTTGAAGCCGAGCTGCGCGATCGCGGCGAGCACCCACTGCTGCGACTCGAGGGGCTCCACGGAGATCGGGTCGATGTCGCCCGGGTCGGGCTGGCCGACCGCGTCGACCTCGGTGCACATCCCGATCGTGAAGCCGGGCAGCGTCCGGCCGAGCACGGTCGTGAACGGCAGCTCGTAGGGCAGCGGGATGGAGAACGCCAGGTCGCGCTGCTGCCCGGTCTCCAGCCGGAACGAGCGGGTGAGCGCGCCCCGGTAGACCTCCGGGCCCGCGGTCTCGCCGCCGTAGCCGTTCTGCATGCGCGGCATCAGCGCGAGGGTGACGTGCCGGACGTCGACCGGCCGGCCCCCGCCGCGCAGGTGCACCGTGCCCGCGATCACGCCGCCCGGCTTGCAGTTCGGCTCCGACAGGATCGTGTCGACGGACGGTCCGCCCGCCATGCCCCCGTGGGGCTGCCCGTAGGACACCGGCCGTTCCTCTCTGTGACGTCGGCGCGGATTCCCCGCAGAGGTCAGACGGAAGCCGCCGTGCGACGGTTCATGCCGACAACCGAAACCCTAGGGGAAATGGGTCATTCCTTCGAGGTGACGGTGACAGAGGCGTAACCGAGTTTTTCGAGCGGGCCGCGGATCTGCTCGGCGTCGCCGACGGCGATCACGGTCAGCGCGTCGGGGTCGACGTGCTTGCGGTAGGTGCGCGCGACGCCGTCCGGGGTGGACGCCCGGACGGCCTCCAGGTACCGGGTGGGGTAGTCGGCGCCGAGGCCGCTGGCGGACGCGTCGGCGAGTTCGGTGGCGATGGCGAACGGCGTCTCGTACTCGGCGGGCGCCCGGTCGGCCAGGGCCCGGACGGACGCGCCGTGCTCGTCGGCCTCGATGCCGCGGGACACGATGCCGCGCAGCTCGGTGAGGGCGTCGGCGACGGCGTCGGCGGTGACCTCGGTGTGCACGGCGCCCTGCGCGACGAACAGCCCGCAGTACCGCATCCGGAGCAGCCCGGCGCGCATCCCGTAGGTGTAGCCCTTCTCCTCGCGCAGGACGGTGTTCAGCCGGGAGGTGAGCCCGCCGCCGAGGACGTGCGCCGCGACCGTGAGGGACGGCCAGTCGTGGTGCGAGCGGTCGGGGACGCCGTGCCCGAAGCTGAGGTAGGTCTGCACGGAGCCGGGGCGGTCGACGATGACGATCCGCGGGGCGGACTCGGGCAGGATCGTGTCGGCGGCGGGCAGCGGGCCGCCGGTGCCGGCCCAGCCTTCGAGGGCGGCGGCGAGGGCGGCGTCGGCGTCGAGGCCGGTGAGGTCGCCGGCGACGACGGCGGTGGCCTCGGCGGGAACGATCGACCCGTAGAAGGAGCGGACGTCGGCGCCGGTCAGGGCCTCGACGGAGGCGCGGCCGCCGCCGGTCGGGCGGGACGCGCGGGCCTCGGCGGGGAACATCACGGCGCGCAGCTCGCGCATCGCGCGGGACGCCGGGGTGGCGTCCTCCTGCGCGATGTCCTCCAGGCGCTCGCGGACGAGCCGCCGCACGTCGGCGTCGTCCAGCGCGGGACGCCGGACCACCGCGGACAGCAGCTCCATCGCCGGGGCGAGCCGGGTGGCGGGGACGTCGAGCCCGATCCGCAGGGCGGCGAGGTCGGCGAAGGTGTAGAGGCTGGCGCCGAGCCGCTCGAACGCGGCGGTCAGCGCGGTGCCGCCGCCGGGTTCGGTGCCCTCCTGGAGGGCGCGCGCGGTGAGCGCCGCGACGCCGTCCGCCCCGGCGGGCTCGCGGCCCGCGCCGGCGTGCAGCACCAGCCGGACGGCGGCGAGGCGGCGGCCGGGCAGGTCGCAGCGGAGCGTCGCGGGACCGGCCGGGACGCGGCCCGCGTCGGCGGCGGGGAAGGCCCACGCCGGGACGGGCCCGGGGACGGGACGGGGCGCGAGGTTCAGGCCCGGGGTCTGCGTCACGACTGCGTGCCTCCGTAGGTCAGGGCGGTGCGGGCGCCGGGCGCGAGCCAGCGGGCGGCCATCTCCTTGATGGCGTCGCCGGTGACGGCGGCGGCGCGGCCGGGAGCGGTGAAGACCCGGGCGGGGTCGCCGAACTGGGTGGCGTTCTGCGACAGCGCGTTCGCCAGCCCGGTGACCGTCTCGGTCTGCTCGAGGAACCCGCGCTCGGCCTGCGCGGTGGCGCGGGCGGTCTCGTCGGCGTCGGGGCCCTCGGCGGCGAACCGGGCGAGCTCCTCGTCCAGCACCGCGGCGATCTTCTCCGGGTCGGGGCCGATCGCGTCGACGATGGCCAGGGACGGGCCGGACGCCAGCCGCGTCACGCCCGCCCACACCTCGGTGGCGATCTCGTCGCGGCGGACCATCCGGTCGTACAGCCGCGAGCCGGACCCGCCGCCGAGGATCTCCACGGCGAGTTCGGCGGCCTCGACGTCGTCGCCGCCGTCCGTCGGGAGGGGGAACATCGCGAAGTAGGCGGGGGAGGGGACCTCCTCGTCGAGGGTCTCGCCCCGGATCTCGCCGAGCGGGCCGAGGTCGCCGGCGCGGGCGGGCGGCTTCGCCGGGCCCGACGGGATGCCGCCGAAGTAGCGCTCGACGGCCGCGATCGTCTTCTCCGGGTCGACGTCGCCGACGACGGACAGGACGGCGTTGCCGGGGGCGTACCAGGTGGCGAAGAAGTCGGCGCAGTCCTCGAGGGTGGTGGCGTCGAGGTCTTCCATGGAGCCGATGGGCGTGTGCGCGTACGGGTGGCCCTCGGGGAACGTGAGCGCGCACAGGCGCTCGAACGCCGTCCCGTAGGGCTGGTTGTCGTACCGCTGGCGGCGCTCGTTCTTCACCACGTCGCGCTGGTTGTCCAGGTTGGCCTGGGTGAGCGCGGCGGGCAGCGTCCCCATCCGGTCGGCCTCCAGCCAGAGCGCGAGCTCCAGGTGGCTGACCGGGACGGTCTCGTAGTAGTTCGTGCGCTCGAAGGACGTGCTGGCGTTGAAGGACGCGCCCGCGCTCTCCAGCAGCGCGGCGTGCTCGCCCTCGGCGACGTTCGCGGATCCCTGGAACATGAGGTGCTCGAACAGGTGCGCGAGCCCCGTCCGGCCGGCGCGCTCGTGCCGCGACCCCACGCCGTACCAGAGGTTCACTGCGGCCAGCGGTACGACATGGTCCTCGCAGACCACCACGCGCAGGCCATTGCCGAGCGTGTGCTCATGCAGCGGCTGTTCTGCCACGGAGCGCTCCCGTCCGTATCGGTTTGCGGACAGCACCGCGCGCGTCGGCGGGACGGGCCCTTCGGAACACGGCCCAGCGGCGGGCTTGATCTCTGTGCCACCGTACCGGCTGCACGGCCCCGCCGAACCCTCGCGGGAACCTGTGGATAACTTCTAGGACGCCTGCGACTCGTGCGCCGCGACGGCGTCCTCCAGCGACGGGTGCAGCACGAAGATCTTCGTCAGCTGGGTGACGTGGAAGACGCGGCGGACGCGGTCGCCGACGCCGGTGAACGACATCGAGCCGTCGCGGGCGCGGAGCCGGTGGTAGACCCCGACGAGGACGCCGAGGCCCGTCGAGTCGAGGAAGGTGACCTCGCTCAGGTCGATCACCAGGTGCAGGCCGCCGCCCTCGATGACGTCGAGCAGTTCCTCCCGCAGCCGGGGGCTGGTGAAGACGTCGATCTCGCCGCTGATCTCGACGACGGTGAGGCCCTTCTCCTCGCGGTGCTCGACGGCGAACTCCACCGGTGCTCCTCCCTGCGGTCGTCCCGGCCGGTCCTGGCCGCCGGTCTTTGCCGGGTCATTCCCTTTGAAGCGTGTCATACCCGGATCGTCTGGTTTGTCGCGCCTGCCGCCGAGGGCCGCTCCGCGTCGCCGGATGCCGGTGTCGTCGTCGTATATCGGTGTCGTCGTCGTGTGCAGGTGTCGTCGCCGTGAGTCGGTGTCGGGTGCCGCTCCGGCGTCCGGTGCCGTCAGGATCGGGGCGGGTCCGAGCGGAACAGCGCCCAGACCACCTTGCCCCGGGCGAGGGTGCGCCACCCCCAGCGGACGCTGAACGACTCGACGAGGTGCAGGCCCCGGCCCGTCTCGGCGATGTAGTCGGGCTCCTTGCGGCGCGGCGCGGAGCGGCTGGCGTCGAGGATTCCGCACAGCAGCCAGGGGCCCTCGTGGACGAGCCGCAGGCGGATCGCGGACGGCGCGGAGCCCAGCGGGTCCGCGGGGTCGCTGAACGCGCCCGTCCCGAAGGCGTTCGCGCCGCGGGCGTCCGGCCCGAACCGCGCCTCGCCGTACTGCGCCGCGCCGTACGGGCTCTCCTCGTGGGGCGCGGGGCCGTGGGCGTCCTCGCGGTGGACGGCGTCGCCCGTGCGGCGCCCGCCGGCCAGGGCGCCGCCGCTGTGCCGCAGGGCGTTGGTGACGAGTTCGGAGACGACCAGCCCGACGTCGTCGGCGAGATCGGACAGGCCCCACTCGTCGAGCCGGGACAGCGTGAAGTGCCGCGCCTCGGTGACGGACTCGGGGTCGGGCGCGACGGTGAAGGAGACCGTCGGCCCGGTCAGCTCGCTCAGCGCGGCCAGGCCCCGGTCGAGGCGAGGGGGCAGGTCGGACGATTCCGGTACGGGTGTCGAATGCACGGCATGGTCCTGTGGGTCGGCCGGCCCCACGACGGGGCCGAGCTCCCACCGCGTGTCGTCGTGCGCGTGGCGTGACGTCATTCCCGGGACCCCGCAGAGTGTTCTCGTTGTGCAGCCGTGGCTCGGAAGTCTCGTGCGTTATCCTGCGCATCGTAGCGTGCGAATGCAAGGCCCAATGCACGTGCATCCGGGTCGTGGGGGGAGTGAGACGGCTTGGAGGGGCTCGGTCGATCGGAGGTAACCGCAGGACACGGAGGTCAGTGGCACACTAGGTTCGCTGTCCGCCAGTGAAGCCGGGAGGTTGGGCGTGACTTCAGAGACGCCGGGAAGCGGATCGACCGTGCGTCGGATCCTGCTCGGGTCGCAGCTTCGTCGCCTGCGGGAGGCGAAGGGCGTCACCCGTCAGGACGCCGGGTACGTCATCCGCGCGTCGGAGTCGAAGATCAGCCGCCTCGAGCTCGGGCGGGTCAGCTTCAAAGAACGAGACGTGGACGACCTGCTCTCGCTGTACGGCGTCACGGCGAAGTCCGAACGCGACGCCCTGCTGCAGCTGGCGCGGGAGGCCAACACCCCCGGTTGGTGGCACCGGTACAACGACGTCCTGCCCGGCTGGTTCCAGACCTACGTGGGTCTGGAGGAGTCGGCGGCGCTGATCCGCACGTATGAACTGCAGTTCGTCCCGGGACTGCTGCAGTCGGAGGGGTATGCGCGTGCGGTGATCCGCCTGGGGAACGCCGGTGCCTCGGAACAAGAGATCGACCAGCGCGTGGAGCTGCGCCTGCAGCGCCAGGAGCGCCTCACGGGCCCGGAAGCGCCGCGCCTGTGGGCCGTCCTGGACGAGGGGGCGCTGCGGCGACCCATCGGCGGTCCGGAAGTGATGCGCGGCCAGTTCGAGCACCTCATCGAGATGTCGAAGCTGCCCAACGTCACCATCCAGATCATGCCGTTCAGGTTCGGTGGCCACGCCGCCGAGGGAGGGGCCTTCTCGATCCTGCGGTTTCCCGAGCAGGATCTGCCGGACGTGGTTTACGTCGAGAACCTCACCGGCGCGATGTACCTGGACAAGCGCGACGACGTCGACACCTATCTGCAGGCGATGGAACGCCTGTGCGTCGACAGTGCCACCCCGGAACGCACCGTCGAGCTTCTTGGTGATCTTCTCAGAGAGACATGATGCTCCAGACCGATCACGGCCGCTTTCCGGCCGGTCAGAACGACTACGACAACGGGATGCCCGCGACGGCCCTCGAGGGGGCGCGCTGGCTGAAGTCCCGGCGAAGCAACTCCCAGGGGAACTGCGTCGAGATCGCCGAACTTCCCGGCGACCGCGTCGCGATGCGCAACTCCCGCCACCCCGAGGGCCCGGCCCTCATCTACACGCGCCCCGAGATCGAAGCTCTCATCCTGGGCGCGAAAGACGGCGACTTCGATCATCTGATCGCGTCCCGCAACTAGTCCGTCCAGGACAGAAAAACCCGCTACCGGAACCTCTCGAGACCGCAACCCAACCCCGCATGATCCCGCCCGCGGGATCGCCCCAATGCGGTTCGTCGAAACGCAGGCGGGTCGGCAACGGAGTGTCGAACGTCGACCCGTCCGCATCGCGTGCGGTTCCCGTGGCAGACGGCGAAGGCCGCCCTGGAGGCGGCCTTTTCTCGTATCCGGCCCCCCTGATCGCGTCCGAGCGGCTCCGGACCGCACCGGGCGGCTCAGCGCCGCTCAGCCGCAGTTGCCGTAGGACGAGGCGCTGCCGTTGCCGCCGAACCGGACGCACACGCCCGGCGCCTGCACGTACACCGGGCCCGCGTACCACTCGAACGAGCCGCCGTCGGAGACCTGCCCCTTGCCTTTCGCCTGGACGAACGTCGAGACGGACGACTTCGTCCCCACGTTCTGCGTCTTCATCGTCACCGCGCAGTTCTTCCGCGTTGCGCTGCTGTAGAGCAGGTAGGCGCGGCCGCCCGGCACCGTCATCGAGCGGAGTACGGAGTAGCCGCCGCCGCACGCCTGCTGCGGCGTGTACTTGTTGGCCGGTTCCGGCTGGGGAGCCGAGCCGCCGCCACCGCCGCCACCGCCGCCGGTGCCCGTGCTCCGGCCCGGGGTCGGCTGCGCTCCGCCGCCCGGTTTCCGCGTGTTCGTGCTCTGCGTCGGCTTCGCGCTCCCGCTCTTCGTCGGGGACGGCTTCGACGCCTTGCCGTCCGCCTCCTCCGGGCCGGGCCGGATGTCGCCCGCCGTGCCGTCCTGCGCCGCGGCGCGGTCGTCCGACGCGACCGGCCGGTCGCCGCCGTCGTCGCCGCCCGAGCGCATCGCCGCCCACGCGCCGCCCGCGCCGACGACCAGCGCCACGGCGACGGCCGCGGCGATCGGCAGCGCGAGCCCGCCGCGGCGCCGGCCGTCCGGGCCCGGCGCGCCGTGCGGGGCCTGGTGCGCGCCCGGAACGGCGTGCGGGTGCACGGTGCCGGGCGGCGGGGTCATGCCGCCGAACGGGTCCGGCTGCGGCGCCGTCCCGGAGTACCGGGGGTCGGTGGCGTGGTCGGACGGCCGACCCGCCGCCCCCGCGGCGTACGGGCCGGACGGATGGGGGCTCGTGGGGTGCGGGTTCGTCGAGTACGGCCCCGCGGCCTGCGGCGCGGCCTGCGGACCGGACGCCTGCGGGCCGGGCGCGGCGGGACCGGGGAAGGCCGGGAGCGGCGGGGGCGCCGCCCCCGGCGCCGCCCCGCTGGCCGCGCCGACGAGGCTCTCCTGCGCCGTCCGGGCGGTGGGCCGCCGCGCCGGGTCCTTGTCGAGGCACGCCACGACCAGCTCGCGGAGCGGGCTCGGCAGCTCGCCGAGGTCCGGCTCGCCGGTCAGGATGCGGTGCATGACCGTGGCCAGCTCGTCGTTGCCGAACGCGGGACGCCCGGTCGCGGCGAACACCATCGTGGTGCCCCACGCGAACATGTCCACGGGCGGGCCGATCGGGGCGCCGGTGAAGTTCTCCGGCGCCATGTAGGCGGGTGTCCCGACGTTCTGGGTCTCACCGGCCGTGCTCAGCGCGCGCGCCACCCCGAAGTCGATGACGCGGGGGCCGTCCGGTCCCATCATCACGTTGTGCGGCTTGAAGTCGCGGTGGACGATGCCGGCCTGGTGGATCGCGGTGAGCGCGGTCAGCGTGCTGATGGCGAGCCGCTCCAGGGCGCCGCCCCGGCGCGGCCCCTCCTCGCGCACCACCCGGTGCAGCGACAGACCCGGCACGTACTCGCTGATGATGTACGGCTGGTCGCCCAGGACGTCCGCGTCCAGGACCTGCGCGGTGCAGAAACGGGCCACCCGTTTCGCGACCTCGAGTTCGCGGACGAACCGCGCGCGCGCCGAGTCGTCCCCGGTGAGGCCCCCGTGCAGGAGTTTGATGGCGACGTGGTCGGCGGCGGCGGTCGCGCCCTCCGGTCGTCCCAGGAAGACGGCGCCCTGGCCGCCCTCGCCGAGCCGGCCGAGGACCTCGTACCCGCCCAGCCGCCGCGGGTCCCCCGTGTGCAGCGGATGGGCGTCCGGCATCGTCCTGTCCGTCACGCCACTCGCTCCCCCGTCGTTCCGGTCATGTCGGAAAGACTACGAGCAGATGATGGTACGCCGCCCCGGAAGCGGATGATCGAGCCCCCGGGCGGACGGCCCGCGGCGGGCGCGCGGGAACGCCGATGCCCCCGCGGGCGAACCGCGGGGGCATCGGGAAGCCGAGGTCAGGCCGGGTCGGGCGTCCGCCGCGCGGGGCGGGACTCCGCCCGGCCGGACGCCTCGCCCGGTGGGCCCTCCTGCTCGTGGTGTCGTTCGAGGCGGGCGGCGACCGCGAGGGCGCGCAGGGACGTGGTCTTGACCTGGCGGCGTTCGGCGCCGGGCCGGCGCCTGGGGATGCTGCTGGGCACGGAGACCTCCATGGTGTCGGTTATGTGGCCTGATACCCGTTTTACGGGCGTTCCGTCATTACTTCTAACTGCAAGAACTTGCGAGCTATTCCGGAGCCCGCCTCCCGTCCGCGACGCCCGCCGGGCCACCGGTTCGGCTACCTAGATTGTATTCCTAACTAGATTGCCGTACAGTTTAGATCGTTGAACCGATCCGAATGGAGGGCGCCATGCACATCTCGCCTGACTTCTCGACCCTGGGCCTCGCCCTGTCCGTCCCGCTCCTCGGGTACGTGCTCGCCGAGGGCCTGGTCGGGAAGCGGTCCTACGACCGCATGCTGCGGCGCCGCGACACGGACCCGAAGGCCCTCACGCGCATGTTCCGCCTCTGGGTCGCCTGCGCCTGGGCCTCCGCCGCCGCGGCCCTGGCCGTCCTCGCCGTCTCGCCCGGCGCCGCCACGTCCGACCTGGGCCTGCGCCTCCCCGCCGACCCCTCGACGACCCTCGGGATGATCGCCGGGGCGGCCCTCGCGGTGACGCTCATCGCCTTCGCCACCCGCTTCCGCAAGGACGTCCCCGCACAGCCCGCCCTGACCGGCATGCACCCCCGCACCCCCGCCGAGCGCGGCTGGGCGCTCGCCATGGCCGTGACGGCCGGCGTCTGCGAGGAGATCGTCTACCGCGGCCTGCTCATCGCCCTCGGCGTCGGCGTCCTCGGCCTCGGCCCGAAGACCGCCGCCGCCCTCGCCCTCGCCCTGTTCGTCGCCGGCCACGCCTACCAGGGCTGGCGCGGCATGCTCCTCGTCGCGGTCGCCGGCTACTCCCTCACGTACCTCTACCTGTCCAGCGGCAGCCTCGTCCTCCCGATCGCCGTGCACGTCCTCATCGACGTGATGGCCATGGTCGTCCTGCCCGCCGTCGCCACCCGCCGCACCGCGCCCGCGGCCGGCTAGGTTGCACCACTACCTGGATCGCGGAGAAGATGACCACCATGGCCGCTGACCGCCGCGCGAGCTGGCTCAAGGGCGTCCTCGACCTGCTCGTGCTCGCGACCCTCACCGACGGCGAGAGCTACGGCTACGAGATCGCCAAGCGCCTCGCCGACGCGGGGTTCGGGCAGATCAAGGGAGGCACCCTGTACCCGGTGCTGAACCGCCTCGAGGAGGCGGGACTCGTCTCCGCCGAGTTCCGCGTCGCCGACCGCGGTCCCGGCCGCCGCTACTACCACCTGACCGACGAGGGACGCGCGACGCTCGCCGAGCAGTCGCGGCTGTGGCTCGCGTTCGACGAGTCGGTCCGCGACGTCCTCGCCCGGGGAGAACGATGAGCGCCGCCTACTTCGCCGACCTGGCCGCCCGCCTCCGGGCGGCCGGCGTCCCCGACGACGAGGCCGCGGCCACGGTCGACGACCTCGCCGCGCACGTCGCCGAGTCCGGCACCGACCCCGAGGACGAGTTCGGCCCCGCCGCCGAGTTCGCCGCCGTCCTGCACCCGTCCGCGCCCGCCGCCGAGCCGGGCCCGTCCGACGACACCTGGCGCTGGACGGCCGACGCCTTCCAGGACCGGCGGCTGCTGAACCGCTTCGGCGACGAGGGCTGGGAGGTCGAGCGCATCGACAACGCCGGCCGCTTCATCAGCCGCCGCGACCCCGAGCGCCCGCAGCGCTGGGAGTACCGCCGCGAGACCGTCCTGCCCGGCCGCCGCGCCGCCCTCGCCGCCCGCCTCGCCCCGGACGGCTGGGAGCCGTGCGGCACCTGGGTCTACTTCGAGTACTTCAAGCGCCCGAAGGCCGCCTCCCTCGGCCCCGGCGCCGAACTCCCCGCCGCCCCCGAGACCCCGGCCCGCCACCTGTTCTGGAGCCGCCGCTTCTACGCGTTCCTCGCCGGCTACGTGCTCCTCGGCGCCGGCGCCGCGGCTGCCTGGTTCCTCCTCGGCGACCCGGGCGGCGACGGCTTCACGGGCGGCTTCACCCGCGGCGCCCTCATCGGCGCCGCCCTCGCCGCACTCTTCGCCCTGACCTCCATCCTCCTCCGCAACCGCCGCCCCTGACCGCTCACTTGGGCGCGGCGTCTCCCGAGCGGTGCCGGGATCAGTCGGCGCCGGCCGTCTCGAGGAAGGCGAGCAGCGCGTCGTGGCGCCGCCAGTAGTCGGGGGAGCGGCCTTCGCCCAGGGGGAACCAGGTGAGGCCGCCCAGCGGGCGGCGGCTGAAGCCAGGCGGGCCGGTGAAGGTGCCGTGGGCGGCCAGGCCGATCGGGGCGGACGGGCCGGCCCAGCGGGGTTCGAGCGTGAGGTCCGGGCGTCCGGGGTCGATCTGGGCCAGAACCGACGCGGGCGGCGTTCCCGGGAGGTCGCCGATGAGGGCCGGGACGTCGCCGACGGGCACGGTCTCGTCAGGGCCGTACCCGACCGTGAGCGTCGTCGTCTCCGCCACACCGGACGCGGGCGGGTCGAGCGGCGCGAACCGCAGCGCCGCGATGCACGGGCGTTCGCCGGCGCCGACCGCGACGAGGCGCGCCTCCCCGACGCCGTGGACGTGCGCCGTCAGATCCGTCGCGTCCCACGCGTGCCGCAGGGGTTCGGTCGTCCCCCAGCCTGCCGGGGGACTTCCCGTGAACAGGCGCATCAGGTGGTGGACGTGCGCGCCGAGCGGCTCGTCGGCTGCGTGCGACGCCCGCACGGTCAGCACGAGCCGCGGGCTGATCGGCGCGGCGAGCGGCGTCGTGTAGGCGGGGGCGTAGTCGCGGGCGTCCGGATCCGGGACGAACATGGCGCCGTCCCAGTGCATCGGACGTCCCGTCAAGCCCTCGTAGTAGCCGTCGTCATGCACGATCCAATGCGCTTCGGACTGCGCGAGAGGAAACGTGACCCGGCTGTCCGGTGGGGTGACGAACTGAAGGGTGCGGTTCGTGGACGCGCACTCGTCCAGGTACGCGTCGAAGGCCGGGCTCAACGGGACGAGCGGACGATCGCACAGCACGACCATCGCCGCGTCCGTGAGGACGTCGGCCCCGCCCACCGTACGCATCACCGCGCGCTCCACACGGTGCCGTCGTGCCGGGCCGCGAGTTCGTCCGCGCACCGCCGCAGGACCTCCGCCGCGTGGGTCGAACCGGCGGCGGCTCGGAGTTCCACCCACCAGACGGGCCCGGTGACCGGAACGCCGAGGAGGCGCTCCACTTCCCCGGCGACGGGCACTAGCACCGGGACGTCGATGCGGACGAGCAACTGTTCGCGCTCGTCGAACACGTAGGCGTTCCTGATGTCGAGGCCCGGCACCCGGAGCGCGTCCACGTCGGGCCTGCGCGGGGACAGCACGATGAGTTCGCGGCTCATGCGGCGTCCAGGGAACGGGTGAAGACGTCGCACGCGATGTCCGTGACCGCCCCGAACGCGGCCGCGCCGACGCGGTCCGGGTTCATCGCGCCGCCAGCCGCGAGATGGCGGTCGAACGGGACGTGCGCCACCGGAAGCCCGAACGGGGCCAGCGACTCCCGCACCCGCTCCAGATCGGTGTCCGGCTTCGGCGTGTGCGCGACCAGGACCACCACCGTGCGCGACAGCAGCCGACCGAACCCGTTGTCGCCGAACCACTGCAGACCGGTGCGCGCGCTGAGCGCGCCGTCCACGGTGGCCGGAGCGACGAAGACCTGCGCGTGCGCGCCCGCGATGATCCCGCGGTGCAGTTCCGTGTCGAGCCCCCCGCCGCAGTCGACGATCGCCGCGGAGAAGAACTCGCCGAGCCGTCCCGCCCCGCGCTGGAACGTCTCGTGCTCCAGCTCGTCCGCGACCGACCCGTGGCTCGCCGGGACGACGAACAACCCGCCGGGCGTCCGCGCGAGGTGCGTCGCGAGCTCCCGCCACGACCCCGGACGCGCCGCCGCCAGATGCCGGACCGACCCGCGCCCCTCGACGCCGAGCCGCACGGGCAGCGACCCGAGCCCCGGGTCCGCATCGATCGCGACCACCCGGTCGTCCCGATGCCGCCGGACGATCTCCGCGACGAGCGCCGCGACCGTCGACTTGCCCGCGCCGCCCCGGATGCTCGTCACCGCGATCCGGCGGCACGACGGCACCGGCGCCCCGAGCCGCGCCGCGACGCCCTCCGGCGCCCGTCCGTCCCCGGCCGCGCCGACCACCCGCCGCACCGTCCGCCCGATCCGCCGTGCGGCCCCGTCCCCGTGCGGCGCCCGCCGCCCCGACACGTCCGCACCGCCGAACGGCGCCGCCGCGTGCCGGTCCGCCTGCGGCGCCGCGCGGGGGAGCGGCGGCGCGAAGTCCGGCGCGGTCTCGGGCGCCGGCCGCACCGGCGACGGCCGCCCCGCCGGACCGTCCGCCCCGCTCGCCCCCTGAGGCCCACTCCCCGCCGCCACGCCTTCCGGCACGGGGGAAGCAGCCTCTGAAAAGCCGACGGCCGGCCGGACGGCACCGGGCTCCGGGTGCGGGACGGCCGAGGGCGTTGAGACGGGCTGGACGAGGGGAGCCGCTGAGGGTTGGGGAACTGCGGCCGGGGCGCGGAGGCCGGGTGCGGCGACCGGTGAGTCGGCCGGGGCGCGGGGTTCGGTGGCCGGGACTGGAGGAGCAGGCTCCGCTGGGCCGAGGGCCGGGCGGTCGGCATCGGGCTGCGGGTGTGGGGCGGCCGGGGGCGTCGGGATGGGTTCGACGGGTGGAGCCGCCGGGAGCCGGGGAGCCGGGGCCGGGACGTGGAGGTCGGGTGGGTCGGCCGGGGTCGGGACTGCGCCTTCTGAAGCGGCCGTGGCGGCCGGTGTGGGGGAAGCGGCCTCCGCTGGGTCGACGGCCGGCCGGACGGCATCGGGCTGCGGGTGCGGGGCGGCCGGGGGCGTCGAGACGGGGGCGACGGGTGGCGCCGCTGGGGGCCGGGGAGCCGGGGCCGGGAGCGCTTCGGCCGGGGCGGGGGCCGGGGGGACGAGGGTGGTGCCGGGGGTGCCCAGGTCGTGCAGGACGGTGCGCTGCCAGTCGCGGTCGGTCACCGAGCCCCTTTCACGGCGTGCCTTCGGGGATCGGAACGAGTGTAGATCGCGGGACCGACCCGGGAGGTCGGGGCGAGTCGGGGGGCCGGGCGGGCCGCGGGGAAAGGTTGGCGGTTTTTCTACGATCGATCATCTATCGGGATGTTCGCCCGAGATATTCGGCCGAGTGTTTCGTTTGTGAGGGTAGATACCAGGAAATTCGGTTCGCCCGCCGGGTCGGCCAGGCGCGTGTCGCGGTTCGTCGTCGAGCCCGGGAGGCCGTCGGTGCGGGTGGACGGGCCGGCCGACTCCTGGGAGAACACGTGATTTCGAAGTTGCTCGTCGCGAACCGGGGCGAGATCGCCGTGCGCGCGTTCCGCGCGGCCTACGAGCTGGGGATCGCCAGCGTCGCGGTGTACGCGCACGAGGACCGGCTGTCGCTGCACCGGCAGAAGGCGGACGAGGCGTACGAGATCGGGGAGCGGGGGCATCCGGTCCGGGCTTACCTGGACGTGGACGCGATCGTGGAGACCGCGCTGCGGGTCGGTGCGGACGCCGTCTACCCCGGGTACGGGTTCCTGTCGGAGAGCCCGGAGCTGGCGGAGGCGTGCGAGCGGAACGGGATCAAGTTCGTGGGGCCGCCGTCGGCGGTGCTGAACCTCGCGGGGAACAAGATCGAGGCGGTGGCGGCGGCGCGGCGGGCGGGGCTGCCGGTGCTGCGGTCGGCGACGCCCGCGGAGGGGCGGGAGCTGGAGGCCGCGGACGAGGTGGGGTTCCCGCTGTTCGTGAAGGCCGCGGCGGGCGGCGGCGGGCGCGGGCTGCGGCGGGTGGACCACCGCGAGGACCTGGAGGCGGCCGTCCAGACGGCGCGGCGGGAGGCGCAGAGCGCGTTCGGGGACCCGACGGTGTTCCTCGAGCAGGCCGTCGACCGGCCGCGCCACATCGAGGTGCAGGTCCTCGCCGACGGCGAGGGGCGGGCGGTGCACCTGCGGGAGCGCGACTGCTCGGTGCAGCGGCGGCACCAGAAGGTCGTGGAGATCGCGCCGGCGCCGAACCTGGACGCGCAGGTCGCGGAGCGGCTGTGCCGGGACGCCGTCGCGTTCGCCCGCGAGATCGGGTACGAGAACGCGGGCACGGTGGAGTTCCTCGTGGACGACCGGGGCCGGCACGTGTTCATCGAGATGAACCCGCGCATCCAGGTCGAGCACACGGTGACCGAGGAGGTCACGGGGATCGACCTGGTGCAGAGCCAGCTGCGCATCGCGGGCGGCGAGACCCTGCCGGACCTGGGCGTCTCGCAGGAGAACGTGACGGTGTCCGGGTTCGCGGTGCAGTGCCGCATCACGACGGAGGACCCGGCGAACGACTTCCGGCCCGACACCGGGAAGATCTCGGCGTACCGGTCGCCGGGCGGCGCGGGCGTCCGGCTCGACACGGGCACGGCGTACGGGGGCGCCATCGTCAGCCCCCACTTCGACTCCCTGCTGGTGAAGCTGACCTGTAGGGGACGGACGTTCGCCGATGCGGTCGGGCGCGCGCGCAGAGCGGTCGCGGAGTTCCGTATCCGGGGCGTGGCGAGCAACATCCCGTTCCTGCAGGCGCTGCTGGACGAGCCGGACTTCCGCGCGGGCGGCGTCACGACGGCCTACATCGCCGAGCACCCCGAGCTGCTGACGGCCCGGTCGAGCGGCGACCGGGCGACGCGGCTCGTCCGGTACCTGGCGGACGTGACGGTGAACAAGCCGCACGGCGAGCAGCCCACGGACCTGGACCCGGCGACGAAGCTGCCGCCGCTCGCCTCGGACGGCCCGTTCCCGCAGGGCTCCCGGGACAGGCTGCTGGCGCTCGGGCCGCGCGCGTTCGCCGAGCAGCTCCGGGCGCAGGACGCGCTGGCCGTCACCGACACGACGTTCCGGGACGCGCACCAGTCGCTTCTCGCCACGCGGGTACGGACGTACGACCTGGTGAAGGCGGCGCCCCACCTGGCGCGGACGACGCCGCAGCTCCTGTCGCTGGAGGCGTGGGGCGGGGCCACGTACGACGTCGCGCTGCGGTTCCTGGGCGAGTCGCCGTGGGACCGGCTGGCGGCGATCCGGGAGGCGGCGCCGAACCTGTGCATCCAGATGCTGCTGCGCGGCCGCAACACCGTCGGGTACACGCCGTACCCCGATTCGGTGGCGCGCGCGTTCGTCAAGGAGGCGGCGAGCACGGGCGTGGACGTCTTCCGCGTGTTCGACGCGCTCAACGACGTCGAGCGGATGCGGCCCGCGATCGACGCGGCGCTCCAGACGCACGCGCTCGTGGAGGGGACGCTCTGCTACACCGGTGACCTGTCGTCGCCGGACGAGCGCCTCTACACGCTCGACTACTACCTGCGCCTCGCGGAGGAGCTGGTGGAGGCGGGCGTCCACGTGCTGTGCGTCAAGGACATGGCGGGGCTGCTGCGGGCGCCCGCGGCGCGGACGCTCGTCGCGGCGCTGCGCGAGCGGTTCGACCTGCCGGTCCACCTGCACACCCACGACACGGCCGGCGGGCAGCTCGGGACGTACGTCGCCGCGATCGAGGCCGGGGTGGACGCGGTGGACGGCGCGGCGGCGCCGCTGTCGGGCACGACGAGCCAGCCGCCGCTGCAGGCGATCGTGGCGGCGACCGACTTCACCGACCGCGCGACCGGCATCGACCTCGACGCGCTCACGGAGATGGAGCCGTACTGGGAGGCCGTCCGGAAGCTGTACGCGCCGTTCGAGATGGGCCTGCCGTCGCCGACCGGGCGCGTGTACCGGCACGAGATCCCGGGCGGGCAGCTGTCGAACCTGCGGCAGCAGGCCGTCGCG
This sequence comes from Actinomadura rifamycini DSM 43936, assembly GCF_000425065.1. Lineage (GTDB taxonomy): Bacteria > Actinomycetota > Actinomycetes > Streptosporangiales > Streptosporangiaceae > Spirillospora > Spirillospora rifamycini. Next base: position 22,033 of record NZ_AULB01000022.1, on the reverse strand, counting down.
CTCGGCCTCGGCGACCGGTTCGAGGAGATCGAGCGGTGCTACGAGGCGGCCGACCGCATCCTCGGGCGCCTCGTCAAGGTGACGCCGTCCAGCAAGGTCGTCGGCGACCTGGCGCTGCACCTGGTGGCGGCGGGCGCCGACCCGGACGACTTCTTCGAGAACCCCGACCGGTACGACGTCCCCGACAGCGTCATCGGGTTCCTCAACGGCGAGCTGGGGGACCCGCCGGGGGGCTGGCCCGAGCCGTTCCGCACGAAGGCCCTGGCCGGACGCCAGTTCACGCCGGCGCGCGCGGACCTCGGCCGCGACGAGGAGAAGGCGCTCGCGGGCGCGCAGGTGCGCGACACGCTGGACCGCCTCCTTTTCCCCGGCCCGGCGAAGGACTACCGGGAGGCCCGCGCCGCGTACGGCGACCTGTCGGTGCTGCCGACCGGGGCGTTCCTGTACGGCCTGCGCACCGGCCGCGAGGTCGCGTTCGACCTCGAACCGGGCGTGCGCGTCCTCGCGGGCCTCGAAGCCGTCGGGGAGATCGACGAGGCGGGCGTCCGGCAGGTGATCTGCTCGGTGAACGGCCAGCTCCGCACCCTCTCGGTGCGCGACAAGTCCGTCGTGTCGGACGCGCCGCCGGTCGAGCGGGCGGACCCGGACGAGCCGGGGCACGTCGCCGCCCCGTTCGACGGTTCGGTGACGCTGCGCGCCGCGAAGGGCGACGAGGTCGCGGCGGGCGACGTCGTCGCGACGATCGAGGCCATGAAGATGGAGGCCGCCATCACCGCCCCGGTCGCCGGGACGGTGGCGCGGCTCGCCGTCCCCGCGGCGGCGCCCGTCCAGGCGGGGGACCTGCTGCTGGTCATCACCTGACCGCGGAAGCGTCGGCGTGCGCGGGTGCGGGCGGCCGGAACCGGCCGCGCCGCACCCGCGCACGCGCGTTCCCGATACCGGACGCGCGGGGTTGGAACGAGGCGGAGGCGGGTACCCGAAACGCGTGACCCGTTCCCTCCCGGCCGGACTTGCAAAGGACACCGCCCTGAACGCCAGCCACGCCCCCAGTGCGGCGCCCCGCGCCACCACCGCGCCCCGTTCCACCGCGTCCCGCGCCGCCGCACCCGGCCGCGCGTCGACGCACCGCGACCTCGTCGACCCGATGAAGGACTACCTCTCCCGCATCGGCCGCACTCCGCTGCTCACCGCGGAGCAGGAGGTCGACCTGGCCAAGCGCATCGAGGCGGGGCTGTTCGCCCGGCAGCGCCTCGAGAACCTCGGCGACGCCCTCGACCCGCAGGACCGCGCGGACCTCGTCTGGATCGCCGAGGACGGCCGCCGCGCCAAGGAGCACATGGTGGAGGCGAACCTCCGCCTCGTCGTGTCGCTGGCCAAGCGGTACGTGGGCCACGGACTGCCGCTGAACGACCTCGTCCAGGAGGGCAACCTCGGGCTGATCCGCGCCGTCGAGAAGTTCGAGTACCGGCGCGGGCTCAAGTTCTCCACCTACGCCGTCTGGTGGATCAAGCAGGCGATCAGCCGGGCGCTGGCCGACCAGAGCCGCACCATCCGCATCCCCGTGCACGTCGTCGAGGTGATGAACCGGATGACGCGCGTCCGGCGGCGTCTGTCGCAGGACCTCGGCCGCGAGCCGACGTCCGCGGAACTCGCCGTCGAGCTGGACGTCACGGTCGAGAAGGTCGAGTGGCTGCGCCGGCAGGCCCGCGAGCCGCTGTCGCTGCACACCCCGCTCGGCGAGGACGGCGACGGCGAGCTCGGCGACGTCATCGAGGACCCGGAGGGCGGCGACCCGGCCGACGCCGTCGCGTCGTCCATGCTGCGCGGCAAGCTCGACGCGGTGCTGGAGACGCTCACCGAACGGGAGGCGGGCGTCATCTCGATGCGGTTCGGCCTCGCCGGCGGCGAACCCAAGACGCTCGAGGAGGTCGGCCGCGTCTACGGGGTGACCCGGGAGCGGATCCGGCAGATCGAGTCGAAGGGGATGCACAAGCTGCGGCACCCGTCCCGCCGGGAGACACTCGCCGACCTGCTGAGCTGAGCGGCCCGCCGTTCTGTCAGTGCGCCGTTCTGTCGGGGGGCGCGCCTACCGTTCGCGGCATGACGAGCGTTGCGCACCCCCCGGCCGCCGCGGCGGCGTGGAGCCGGATCGCCGACCTGATCGACGCGCGGGACGCCGACGGCGTCGCGGCCGCCGTCCTCGACCTCGACGACGGCGGCCGGCGCGCCGTCGCCGCCGCACTGCCCGGCCACCTGCGGGAGGTGCGGGCGCGCCGCGAGCCGTGGGAGGGCATCGGCGACGCGCTCTGGGCGTTCCGGGCCGCGGGCGCCGGGACGCTCGGCGGCGCCGCGGCCGTCGCGTCCTGGCTGAACCGCCGCGAGTTCCGCGACCGGTGGCTCGGCGACCCCGACGACGACGGCCGCCTCCTCGACCTCTGGGCCGAGCGGGACGACGCGTGGCGCGCCGACCTCGCGCGCCGCCTCGCCCTCCGCGTCCGCGGCCCCCGGCACACCGGCATCGGCCTCGCCCTCGCCCTCCTGCGGGAGACCGGCGCCGAGCCGCCGGACCACGCACCGCTCGTCGTCGGCTGGGTCCTGTCCGGCCCGCCGCGCCCGAAGGACCCGCTGCTGCCCGCCCTCCTCCCGCGCGTCTTCGAAGCCGACGGCGTCGGCCGGGCCCTGCGCGAGAGCCGCACGTGGCCGCGCACCCTCGCCACGATGGCCGCCCGCGGCGACGCCGACCGCGACGCGCTGCTGGACGGCTGCGTCCGCCGGTTCCTGCGCGGGGGCACCGAGGTCGAACTGCGCTTCTTCGTCCGCCTGCACCACCTGCTCACGCACGACGAGCCGTCCGCCCGGCGGCGCGAGACGGCCGCGCGCGTCCGCGACTACGCCGCGCTGCTCGCCGCCGCGCCGGGCCCGGTGGCGGCCCTGGCCCTCGACCTGCTCCGCGAGGTGCCCGACCTGCCCGCCGCCCGGCTGGCGGAGGCGTTCGACGGGCTGCTGTTCCGCCCCGAGGCCGGGCTCGTCCGGACGGGGCTGGCGTGGCTCCGCGAGACCGTCCGGAACCGGCCCGAGACGGCGGACGCCGGTGCCCGCGCGCTCGCGCAGGTGTTCGGGCACGAGTCGTACGCGGTGCAGGAGAAGGCCGTCCGGCTCGCGCTGGCCCTTCCCGGCGGGACGGACGGCGCCCCGCTCGCCGACGCCGCGCCGCTGCTGCCGCCCGACCTCGGCGCCCGGGTCGCGGCCCGCTTCGGCGGCGAAGCCGCCGCCGAGGCGGAGGCCGACGACGACCCCGCCCCGCCGGTGCTCACCGCCGCGGCTCTCGACCCGGAGCCCACCGCCCACCGCGAGCCCCGGCCGCTGCCGGACCCGATCGCGACGCCGTCCGAACTCGCATCGGCCATCGCCGGCTCCGGCGGGAACGTCGAGAGGCTCCTGGAGGGGTTCGTGCGGCTCGCCCACGCAGACCCGGACGGGGTCCGCGCGGCCGTCGAAGGCGTCCTCGAGAGACTCGCCTGGCCCCACTTCCGGGAGCGCCGCACCTGGTGCTACACCCACGAGTGGACCAACGCCGCCGCCCGGATGCTGGTCGATCCCGCGTCCGTCCCCGCCGACTGGCGCGACCGGATGGCGGTCGCACCGGACGGCCCCCTCGGGGCCCTCGAACTCCACCGGGCCGCCGAGATCCTCGGCGCCGTCGAGGCGGGCGCGCTGCCGCCGCTGCTGCTGGCGACCCCCACCGAACCGTCCGGTCACGTCGCCCCGGACGTCCTCGCCGACCGCCTGCGGACCGTCGCGGACGCCGGTGCCGAACCCGGCCCGGCCGACCTCCAGCAAGCCCTGCTCCGGCTGCCGCCCGGCCCGCACCCCGAGGCGTCCCGCCGCGCCGCCGCGGTCGGCACGCCCGCCGCGCGGACCGCGGCGCGCTGGCTGGCCGCACCGCCCGTCCCGCGCATGTCGCTGCGGGAGAAGGAAGGGCGCCTCCCCGAAGCGGCGATCGACCTCGACGTCCTCGACGGCCCCCTGGCCGACCCCGGGCTCGACACGACGTTCCCGTTCCCCGACGACGCGGACGACCCCACCGAGCTTCCGCCCGGGGTCTGGACCGTCACCGGCGAAGAGGCCGCGCCCGCTCTGGGAGGGGGCGTTTCGGTGCCCGGCATGGTCCGCTTCGTCATGTCGTCCCCCGCCCTGTCGGCGATGAGCTCCGCGGAAGACCGGACCGGGGACGCCCCCGACGCCGACGTCCGCCCCGCGTTCGCGGACCGGTCGGACCCCCGCGCCCCGGGGCGCGGGGTCGCTCCGCCGGAGGGCGTGACGCGGCCGGTCGAGGGACGCGTGGTCGCCCGGGCGTCCGTCCGGTCGATGTGGCGCTCCCGGCGCGGGCGGCTCGGGCTGGTGGACGGCGGGCCGACGGGGCTGCCGCTGGTGGACGCGGTGTTCAGCACCCCGTCGCAGTACCCGTCGCAGTACGGCGACCGCGGGGTGGGCTGGACGCGCGTGATCCCGTCCCATCCGGAGGCGGCCGCGGCCCACCTGGTGCCGGAGATGCGCGGCCGCGGGTACTACTCCGCGAGGCGGGACGGTCCGGCCGCCGCACTCCTCGAGCTGGTGCCGGCGGACGGGATGTACGCCGACCACATCGCCGGCTTCCTGGCCCGCCGGCTCGCTGAGCGGCACCGGCGACCCGACCGCATGTTCCTCGCCGTCTGCCTCCGCGGCGACCTTCCCGCCGCCGCCGTGGGACGCGCCGTCGCCCGCCTCCTCCTCGACGGGGACGTCCGTCCGTCCCGCGTGACCGGCGAGCTGGAGCGGGCCGCCGAGGCGGGGGCGTTCGCCGACGTGTGGCGGGTGCTGGCGGCCGCGCTGCCGCCGCTGTGCCCCGCGCCGGGCGAGCGTCCCGTGCACGGCCTCGACCGGCTCCTCGGCCTGGCCGCGCGGACGGCGCGCTGGTGCGGCGCGCGGGGCGCGATCCCCGAGGTCGAGGCACTGGCGGCACGGCCGGGATCGGCCGCGTACGTCCGCGCGGCGCGCGTCCTGGCCGAGCGACTCGCGTCCTGACGGCTCGTCGGGTCGGCGGCGCGGCCGGTTCGCCTTGTCGGCGGGCGGTCTGTCACCGGGCGGGCCGTCCGCTCGAACGGGGTGCGCTGGGTCTCGAGCAGGAGGCCGATCTCGTTCCCACGTCGGATGACATCCGCAAGCCCCCTTCGAAATGCTCGTCAGCGACGACGATCACCGATGGAAGGAGCGAGATGACGGTGCGGCGCGCGGTGGGCGCGGGTGCGGCGGCGGTGCTGGCGGCGGGGCTGCTGCAGGCGCCCGCGGCGGCGGGGACCGGGAACGGCCGGGGGCTCGACCGGGCCGGGCTGGACGCGGCGCTCGGGGACGTCCACGAGGCGGGGATGTACGGGATCTTCTCGCAGGTGCGGGACGGCCGCGACGCGTGGCGCGGCGAGGCCGGGGACGCGGACGTGCGGACGGGCCGGCCGGTGCGGGCGCACATGCGGCAGCGGGTCGGGAGCATCACGAAGACGTTCGTGGCGACGGCGATCCTGCAGCAGGTCGAGGCGGGGCGCATCGGGCTCGACGCGCCGGTCGGCCGGTACCTGCCGGACCTCGTGCCGGGGGAGCGGGGCGAGCGGGTGACGGTGCGGATGCTGCTCAACCACACGAGCGGCATCGCCGACTACGTCCCGGCGGCGTTCCCGTCGCTGCAGGAGCCGTCGGGGCGGAGCCTCGACGAGCACCGGTTCCGGGAGGTCGCGCCGGAGCGGCTCGTGCGGTGGGGCCTGGAGGCCCCGGCGACGAACGAGCCGGGCGAGCGGGTGTCGTACTCGAACACCAACTACGTCATCGCGGGCCTGCTGCTGGAGAAGGCGACCGGCGAGGACGCGGTGCGGTACATCGAGCGGAACGTCATCCGGAAGGCGGGGCTGCGGCACACGTACTTCCCGGAGAAGGCGAAGATCCAGGGGCCGCACTCGAAGATGTACGAGTCGCTGCTCGGGTTCATCGACCCGCCGCGCGACTACAGCGTCTACAACGCGAGCTGGGCGTGGACGGCGGGCGCGCTGGTGTCCACGATGGACGACCTGAACGCCTTCTACCGCTCGCTGCTGGCCGGCGACCTGATCGGGGAGGCGGCGCTCGCGGAGATGAAGCGGACCCGGCCGTGGACGGACGAGAACGGCAACCTGATCGTGAACTACGGCCTGGGCCTGTACTCGATGGACCTGCCGTGCGGGACGTTCTGGGGCCATGACGGCGCCGTGTGGGGCGCGGGCACGCAGTCGCTGTCGACGGCCGACGGGAGCCGGCAGGTGTCGTTCGCGATGAACCTCACGAAGTACCAGAAGATCGAGAACGGGGCGGTCGTGCCGCACCCGATCGACTACGCGATGTCGTCCTTCCTGCTGAAGGCGGCGTGCGGGGACGCGCCGGCGGTGAAGTCGTCCGGAGCGCGGCCGATGCCGCTGCAGTCGGTCGCGCTCCGGGCCGCGTCCTAGAGCGTCGACGGGTCGGTGTTCGCGCCGCACAGGACGACGACGACGCGTTCGTCCGGTTCGGGACGGTACGCGCCGGTGCGGAGCGCGGCGACGGCGGCGGCCGTGCCGTGCTCGACGGCGATGCGGTACTCGTCCCAGACCGCGCGGCGGGCGTCGACGATCGCGTCGTCGTCGACCAGGACGGGACGGACGCCGGTGCGGGACGCGACGGCGTGCGCGATGCCGCCGAGGCGGGTGGCGCCGAGGGAGTCGGCGGCGACGCCGGAGACGTCGACGTCGACGGGGCGCCCGGCGGCCATCGCGCGCTCCAGCGTGGGGATGGTCTCCGGTTCGACGCCGACGACGCGGGCGCGCCCTTCGAGGGCGGCGGCGACGCCGGCCATGAGCCCGCCGCCGCCGACGGCCAGCAGGACGGTGTCGACGTCGGCCTCGGCGAGCAGTTCGAGGCCGAGGGTGCCCTGCCCGGCGCAGACCTCGGGCTGGTCGTAGGCGTGGCAGAACAGGGCGCCGGTGTCGGCGGCGCGCTTGTGCGCGGCCTCGGCGGCCTGGGCGTAGCGGGTGCCGGACCGGACGACGGCCGCGCCGAGCGCGCGCAGCCGGTCGACCTTCACCTGCGGGGCGGTCTCCGGGACGAACACCTCGGCGGGCGCCCCGGCCCGGGCCGCCGCGTACGCGAACGCGAGGCCGGCGTTGCCGCCGGACGCCGCGACGACGCCGGCGTCCGGCAGCAGGCCGTCGGCGCGGGCGGCCAGGATGCGGTTGAACGCGCCGCGGGCTTTGAAGGAACCGGTGTGCTGGGTGTACTCCAGCTTCAGCCACATGCGTCCGGCGGGGACGAGCGGCTCGATCTCCAGCAGCGGCGTCCTGCGCACGTGCCCCGCGACGCGCGCGGCGGCGGCCTCGACGTCCGGACGGGCGATCATCGGCTCTCCTCTTCCGCACGGTCGGTCGCCGTGCCCCGACCCTCATGCATACCAGCGGCGGCGAGGCGGGCGGCCCGGTCGAGGAGCGCGCGGCGTTCGGGCTCGTTGCGGGTGAGCCCGGCGGCGCGCTCGAACTCGGCGCGGGCGTCGGCGGTGCGGCCGAGCCGGGAGAGGAGGTCGCCGCGGACGCCGGGAAGCAGGTGGTAGCCGCGCAGGGCGGGGTCGTCGGCGACCGCGTCGAGGAGGGCGAGGCCCCGCTCGGGGCCGTGCGCCATCCCGACGGCGACGGCGCGGTTGAGTTCGACGACGGGGGACGGCGCCGTGCCCGCGAGGACCTCGTACAGGGCGGCGATCTGCGTCCAGTCGGTGTCGGCGGCGGTGCGGGCGCGGGCGTGGCAGGCGGCGATGGCGGCCTGGAGGACGTACGGGCCGGGCGTCCCGCCGAGTTCCTTCGCGCGCAGCAGCGCGGCGAACCCGCGCCGGATGAGCAGCGGGTCCCACCGCCCGCGGTTCTGCTCGAGCAGCGGGACGGGTTCGCCGGACGGCCCGGTGCGGGCGCGCGAGCGGGACGCCTGGATCTCCATGAGCGCGACGAGCCCGTGGACCTCGGGTTCGCGGGGCGCGAGCCCGGCGAGGATCCGGCCGAGCCGCAGCGCCTCCTGGCAGAGGTCGGTGCGGACCCAGTCGTCCCCGGCGGTGGCCGCGTACCCCTCGTTGAAGATCAGGTACAGGACCTCCAGGACGGACGCCAGCCGCGCCGCACGGTCGGGCCCCTCGGGCACCTCGAACGGGACCCCGGCCTCGGACAGCGTCCGTTTCGCCCGGACGATCCGCTGCGCGACGGTCGCCTCGCCGACGAGGAACGCCCGCGCGATCTCGTCGGTGGAGAGGCCGCCGAGCATGCGGAGGGTGAGGGCGGTGCGCGCCCGGGCGGACAGCACCGGGTGGCACGCGGTGAAGATGAGCCGCAGGACGTCGTCCTCGATGCGCTCGGGGTCCTCGGCGGCCGCGAACTCGGACGGCGGGTCGTGCGCCTCCGCCTCCCGCCGGTGCCCGAGCTCCGCCAGCTTGCCGTCGAGGCTCCGGTCGCGGCGGATGCGGTCGATCGCGCGGCGCTTGCCGACGGCCATGAGCCAGGCGCCCGGGTTGTCCGGGACGCCCGACTCGGGCCACTGTTCGAGCGCGGCGACGAGCGCGTCCTGCGCGAGTTCCTCGGCGAGGCCGACGTCGTTGACCATGCGGGCGAGCCCGCCGATGATCCGGGCGGACTCGAGCCGCCAGACCGCGTCGATGCGGGCGTGGACGCGGGAGCGTCCGCTCTCGGGAAGCGTCACGCCGCCGATGAGAGCACCGGCGGCGCACCCGCGCAAGTCAGCCCGGGATGTCCTCGGGGCCGAACACCTGCTGGATCACGCCCTGGCCGTCCCCGGCGATCTTCCAGAACCGGGTGGCCAGCTCGATCGCCTCCTCGCGGGTGCGGACGTCGATCAGCGCGAACCCGACGACGGTCTCCTTGGCCTCGCTGAACGGGCCGTCGGTGACGGTGATCTTGCCGCCGGCCGCCGAGATGCGGGTGCCGCCCGGCTCCAGGCCGCCGGTGGCCAGCAGGGCGCCCGACTTCGTCAGCTCCTCGATGAACGCGCCCATCTCGGCCATCATCTTCTCGTCCGGCGGCGCCTGCTCGGCCGGGCCGTTGTCCGTCGTCATCATCAGGTAGCGCATGTCGTCTCCTCCGTGCGGCCCGGGTGCCTCCCGGGCCTTCACTGGCGCGTCGAAGCGGGGGCGGCCGGATCGACATCCGGGCCGGATTTTCTTCGAGAAAATTTCAGATTCGCATCCTGGCAGGTCACGGCGCCGCGAGGTACCCGTGCCACCGGTATCGGTCGAGGACGAGCGCTCGCTCGGGCACGTCCGGACATTGGGCAAAGCCACGGGCGCCGGGTAACTTTTCTCCGTCGGCACGTTCCGCGCGTCCTGGGAGGCGCCCCGTGGGAGAACCACCGCGCGCATCCGGCGCGCCGTCCGCGCCCGGCGGTGCCCGGGGCGGGCCGCCCGTCCGCGGCCGGGAGCTCGCCGGCCCGACCGTGCTGCGGATGCTGGTCGGCGCGCAGCTCCGCAGGCACCGCGAGGCCGCCGGCATCTCCACCGAGGCGGCCGGCTACGAGATCCGCGGCTCCCACTCCAAGATCAGCCGGATGGAGCTGGGGCGCGTCGGGTTCAAGGAGCGCGACGTCGCCGACCTGCTGACCCTCTACGGCGTGGCCGACCCGGGCGTCCGGGAGCCGCTGCTGGCCCTCGCCGAGCACGCCAACCAGCCCGGCTGGTGGCAGCGGTACGGGGACGTCGTGCCCGGCTGGTTCGAGCCCTACCTGGGGCTGGAGCAGGGCGCGGTGCTGATCCGCCAGTACGAGGTGCAGGCGATCCCCGAACTGCTGCAGACCGAGAAGTACGCGCGCGCCCTGCTGCGGGCGCGGCATCCCGAGTCGCCGCAGGAGGAGATCGACAAGCTGGTCGAGCTGCGGATGGAGCGCCGCCGCGTGTTCGCCCGGCCCGACCCGCTCAAGCTGTGGGCGGTGATCGACGAGGCGGCGCTGCGGCGCGCGGTCGGCGGGCCCGGCACGATGCGCGGCCAGCTCCGGCACCTCATCGAGATGGCGAAGCGGCCGAACGTCACCGTGCAGGTGCTGCCGTTCTCCGCGGGCGGCCACGCGGCCGAGGGCGGCCCGGTGACGCTGCTGCGGTTCGCCGAGCCCGAACTGCCCGACGTCGTCTACCTGGAGCAGCTCACCGGCGCCCTCTACCCGGACCGCCCGTCGGAGATCGCCCGCTACCAGGACGTCCTGAACCGCCTCGGCGTCCAGGCCGAGCCGCCGGTGCGGACGCCGGAGGTCCTGCGGGCCGTCCTCGACGAGTGACCCGGCGCGCCGGGCGCGGCGTCCGGCGGCCTCAGGCGCGGCGGAACAGGCGGGCGCCGGCGGCGAACGCGAGGACGGCGAACGCGAGCGTGACGGCGGCCCCGGCGGCGACCGTCCCGTTCGCGTAGTTCCCGAGGTACGCCTGCCGCACCGCGTCGACCGTGTACCGGAACGGGACGGCGTGCGAGACCCCGTCGAGCCACGCGGGCGCCAGCGACATGGGCAGCAGCAGCCCGGACACGAGCATCAGCGGCAGCACGGCCGTGTTCGTGACGGCGGCGAACTCCGAGGGCGTCCGCACCCGCATCGCCAGCCCGTACGACAGGGCCGACAGCGCGCCCGACAGGACGGCGACGAACACCAGCCCGAGCACGATCCCGGCGACCGGGGCGCGCAGCCCGAACGCCAGCCCCAGCAGCACGAGGAGGGCCGACTGCGCGACGAGCTGGACGACGTCGCGCAGCGTCCGGCCGAGCAGCAGCGCGGCGGGGCTCACGGGGGTGGCGCGCATCCGGTCGAGCACCCCGGTGCTCTTCTCGATGATCGCGCCGAGCCCCACGAAGGAGCCGCCGAGCAGCGCGAGCTGCACCAGCACGCCCGGCACGAGCGCCTGCCAGGACGAGCCGCCCACGCCGAGGCTGAGGCCGGTGAGCAGCGGCCCGAACAGGGCCAGGAACAGCAGGGGCTGGAGCATGCCGAAGAACAGGTTCGTCTTGGAGCGCAGCGTGGCGCGCAGGTAGCGGCCGAAGACGACGCCGGTGTCGGCGAGGAAGGGGCGCATGGTTCCGGTTTCCGTTCGGTGGTCCGTCTAGATGGCGATGGGGGCGTTCTCGCCCGCCGGGGCGCGCCCGGTGATGGCCAGGAAGGCGTCCTGGAGGCTCGCGGCGGGGTCGCCGGCGTGCCGCGCCTTGAGGTCGGCGGGGGAGCCCGCGGCGACGACCGTCCCGGCGTCGACGACGACCACCCGGTCGGCGAGCGCGTCGGCCTCGTCGAGGTAGTGGGTGGTGAGGACGATCGTGGTGCCGTGCTCGGCGCGGATGCGGCGGACCAGCTCCCACAGTTCCGCGCGGCCGCCGGGGTCGAGGCCGGTGGTCGGCTCGTCCAGGAACAGCACCTCCGGGCGGTTGACGAGGCCGAGCGCGATCTCCAGGCGGCGGCGCTGCCCGCCGGACAGCGCGGCGGTGGGCCGCTCCAGCAGGTCGCCGAGGGCGAGGTCGGACGCGAGTTCGGCCGCGCGCTCGCGGGCCTCCGGGCGCGGCAGCCGGTGCAGGCGGCCCTGCGTGACCAGCTCCTCCCGCACCGAGCAGGCCGGGTCGAGGCCGCCCGCCTGCGCGACGTAGCCGATGCGGCGCCGCACGCCCGCCGGGTCCCGCCGCAGGTCGCGTCCGGCGATCGTCGCCTCGCCGCCGGTGGGCGGGAGCAGCGTGGTGAGCATGCGGAGCGTCGTGGTCTTCCCGGCTCCGTTCGGGCCGAGGAAGCCGAGGATCTCGCCGCGCTCGGCCGCGAGGTCGATGCCGCGCACGGCGTGGACCGGGCCGGTCTTGAGGTCGAAGGTCCGGGTCAGGCCCCGGACGTCGATGGCTGGCGTGGGCATGCCCGCATAAAATCACAGCGGACTCCAAACTTGCAATCGACTCCAAGTTTGGAGGGCGTTAGAGTGGCGGCATGGCGGAGGGTCTGCGGGAGCGCAAGAAGCGGGAGACGCGCCGGCGGATCGCGGACGCGGCCGCGGGGCTGTTCACGGCGCGCGGGTTCGACGCGGTGACGATCGCCGAGGTCGCGGCGGCCGCGGACGTCTCGGTGAACACCGTCTACAACTACTTCGAGACCAAGGAAGACCTCGTGCTGCCGCCCCACCAGGGGAACCGGCTCGCCGCGATCGTCGCGGCGCGCGAGCCCGGCGAGTCCGCCGCGGAGGCCGTCCTGCGGCGGCTCCGCGAGGAGGTGCGGCGGCGCGACCCGGTGCTCGGCCTCACGCCCGGCTTCGCGGCCTTCCACGCGATGATGCGCGCCGCCCCCACCCTGCTCGCCCGGCTCGACGACATCGCCGTCCGGATGGAGGCCGACCTCGCCGCGCTGCTCGCCCGGGAGACCGGCGCCGGCCCGGACGACCCGGTCCCCGGGCTGGTCGCGGGACAGATCGGCTGGCTGCACGCGCGGGTGCTGATGGAGCTGGGCAGGCGCACCGAAGCCGGCCATGACGTGGACGCCACGGCCGGCGCGATGCTCGATCTGCTGGACGCCGCCGAGGGCCTGCTCGGCCCCCGCGTCCTGGACTACGCGCGCCGCTGAGCGGCCGCGCGCGCCCGGCTCCGGCTCACTCGGCCGCCGGGGTGTAGGTCGCGACGATGACGCCGCTCGCGAACGTCCGGGTGTCGGCCAGCTCGAACGAGGCGCCGAACCCCGCGCTGCTCAGCAGCCCGGCCGTCTCGGACGGCCCCACGATCACCGGGTGGATCCACAGCCGCAGCTCGTCCAGGAGCCCGTGCTCGATCAGCGTCTCCGTCACCTTGCCGAAGCCGTACTGCAGGATGTTCTGCCCGTCCCGCTCCTTCAGCTCGGCGATCGTCGCGGGGGCGTCGTCCCGCCGGATGATCGTGCTGTCGCCCCACTCGGCCTTCTCCAGCGAGTCGGACACGGCGTAGTGGTGGATGGAGTTCATCCGGGCGCCGAACTCGCCGGTCTGCTCCTCCATGGCCGGCCACGTCTCGGCGAACGCGACGTAGGTCTCGCGGCCCGCCAGCAGGGCGTCGCAGGAGAACAGCAGCTCGCTGCCGTACGCGCCGGCCTCCTCCCCGAAGTACGGGGCGGTCCAGATCTGCGGGTCCGCGATGACGCCGTCGAGCGTGACGTAGGTGGAGTTGATGATCTTGCGCATGGTCGTCCTCCGGATCAACGGCTTCAGCCGTACGGGTGTGCGATACGTGCGTCGCGGAGGGCGCGGGCCCACCACGAGAGACGGTCCAGGGTCGTGGTCACGGTGGTGTTGCACTCGGCGCCGGTCTTGGGCCAGGAGCCGTCGGCGGCGAAGTCGCGCCAGTAGCAGGGCAGCGCCACCCCGTCCCGGATCGGGACGGCCTCCAGCTCGGTGAACACCTCGCGGAGCTGCGCGGCCGCCTGCAGGCCGCCCGACTCGCGGCCGTAGGACACGACGGCGACGGGCTTGGCCCGCCACTCGTCGTAGTACCAGTCGATCGCGGTCTTGAGCACGCCCGGGTAGCCCCGGTTGTACTCGGGCGTCACGACGGCGAACCCGTCCGCCGCCGCGAGCCGCCGCCCCAGCGCCGCGACCGCCGGCGGAGCGGGCTCGTCCTCGTCCGGCAGCGCCTGCGGGAGCGCGCACGCCGCGAGGTCGACGAGGTCGACGTCCAGGTCCGGGCGCCTGCGGGCCCGCCCGGCGAACCACTCCGCCACGGTCGGGCCGAACCGCCCGCGCCGCGTGCTGCCGATGATCACCGCCAGCCGCAGCCGCCCGCCGCCCGTCCCGCCGGCGCCCGCCGGAACCGCGCCCGCCGGAACCGCGCCCGCCGGAACCGCGCCCGCCGGAACCGCGCCCGCCGGAACCGCGCCCGCCGGAACCGCGCCCGCCGGAACCGTGCCCGCCGAGATCGTGCCCGGCGGGATCGTGCCCGCCTCGCCCATGCCCACCTCCCTCACCGTGTCCTCCCTGTCCCTCTCGAACACGACCCACTGTGGCGCGGGTGCTTTACGGGATCCTTACGGTCGCCTTCCCGTCCGGCGATTCGCCCGATATGCCGCAGGTGGGGACGGGCGTCGCTAGGGTTCGACGCATGCGATTCGGGGTGCTCGGCGCGCTCGCCGTGTGGACGGACGACGGCGGGCTCGTCCCGGTACCCGGCCTCAAGGTGCGGGCGCTCCTCGCCGACCTGCTCGTGCACGAGGGCAGGCCCGTCCCCGCCGACCGGCTCGTCGACGACCTGTGGGGCGAGGCGCTCCCGGGCAACCCGGCGGGCGCGCTGTCGGCGAAGGTGTCGCAGCTGCGGCGGGTCCTGGAGGACGCCGAACCGGGCGCGCGGGCCCTCGTGGAGTCGCGTCCCGCCGGGTACCTGCTGGCCGCCGCCGACCGGAGCGTGGACGCGCGCCGCTTCGAGGCCCTCGTCGCCGCGGCGCGCGCGGCTGCGGACCCGAAGGAGCGCGCCGCGCTGCTCGCCGAGGCCCTCGGGACGTGGCGCGGCGCGGCGTTCGCCGACTTCGCCGACGAGCCGTTCGTCCGTCCGGCGGCGGCGCGGCTGGAGGAGCTGCGGCTGACCGCGCTGGAGGAGCACGCGGAGGTGCGGCTGGACCTCGGCGAGCACGGGGCGCTGGCCGGGGAGCTGGCCGCCGCCGTCGCCGCGCACCCGCTGCGGGAGCGGCTGCGCGCCGCGCACATGCGGGCCCTGTACCGGGCGGGGCGGCAGCACGAGGCGCTGGAGGGCTTCGACCGGTTCCGGGCCCTGCTGGCCGACGAGCTGGGCCTGGACCCGGGCGTCGAGCTGGCGGAGCTGCACGGCGCGATCCTGCGGCAGGACCCCGCGCTGGACGCGCCGCCCGCGCGGGCCGCGGAGTCCCGCCCGGCGCCGCGCACGAACCTGCCGCTCCCGCCGACCGAGCTGATCGGACGGGACGGCGCGGTGGCGGACGTCCGCGCCCGGCTCGCCACCGACCGGCTGGTCACCCTGACCGGGCCGGGCGGCGTCGGCAAGACCCGCCTGGCCGTGGAGGTCGCCGCCGGGCTCGCGGACGGGTTCCCCGACGGGGTGTGGCTGGTGGAGCTGGCGGCGGTCGACCGGGCCGCCGCCGCGGACCTGGCCGAGGTCGTCACGGCGGTGCTGGACGTGCACGACGCGCCCGGCGGCCCGGACGCGCCCCTCGACCGGCTCGCCGCCGCGCTCGCCGGGCGCCGCCTGCTGCTCGTCCTCGACAACTGCGAGCACGTCGTCGAGCAGGCCGCCGAGCTGGCCGAGCGGCTGCTCGCCCGCGTCCCGGGGCTGCGGGTGCTGGCGACGAGCCGGGAGCCGCTCGGCCCGCCCGGCGAGGTGGTGTGGGCGGTGCCGCCGCTGGACGTGCCCGGCCGGGACGGGACGGACGACCCCGCGGCGCTCGCGCGGTCCGGCGCGGTGCGGCTGTTCGCGGCGCGGGCGGAGGCGGCGGCGCGCGGGTTCCGGCTGGACGGCGACACCGCCGCGGCGGTCGCGGTGCTGTGCCGGCGGCTCGACGGGCTGCCGCTCGCGCTGGAACTCGCGGCGACGCGCGTCCGGACGCTGGGCGTCGCGGGGCTCGTCGCGCGGCTGGACGACCGGTTCCGGCTGCTCGCGACCGGCCACCGGGGCGCGCCGCCCCGGCAGCGCACCCTCACCGCGATGATCGACTGGAGCTGGGACCTGCTCGCGGAGCCGGAGCGGGCGGTGCTGCGGCGGCTGTCGGTGCACGCCGACGGCTGCGCGGTGGAGTCGGCCGAGGCGGTGTGCGCGGGCGGGGACGTCCCGGCGGAGGAGGTGCTGGACCTGCTGGTCCGGCTGGTCGACCGGTCGCTGGTCGTGCTGGTGGAGCGGCCGGGCGAGGAGCCGCGGTACCGGCTGCTGGAGTCGGTGGCCGCCTACGGCGCCGACCGGCTGCGGGACGCGGGCGAGTACGCGCGCGTCCGGACGCTGCACAGCGAGTACTACACCGGCCTCGCCGAGCGCGCCGACCTGCGCGGTGCCGGGCAGGCGTCCTGGCTGCGGACGCTCGACGCCGAGACCGCGAACCTGCGCGCGGCGCTCGACGCGGCCGTCGCGGACGGCGCCGCCGAGCGGGCGCTGCGGCTGGTCGACGCGCTCGCCTGGTACTGGTTCCTGCGCGGCCGGCTGGGCGAGGCGCTGCGCTCGGTCGACGCGGCGCTGGCGCCGGAGGGCGGCTCGCCCGCCGCGCGCGCCCGCGCGGTGACGTGGCGGGCCGGGCTCACGATGCTCAAGGGCGACGCGGGCGACTGGCCGGCGCGCAGCGCCGCGGCGCTCCGTGCCGCGGACGCGACCGGGGACCCGCACCTGGCCGCGTGGGCGCGGTGGTTCCTGGCGTTCGCGGGCTCGGACGTGGACGACGTCACGGCGGTCGCGCCCGTCCTGGCGGAGGCGCTCGCCGCGTTCCGCGCCGCCGGCGACGCGTGGGGCGAGGCGGCGGCGCTGCTGCTGCGCGCCAAGCACGCCCACGTGCGCAGCGACCTCGCCGCGCTGGAGCGCGACGCCGGGCGCGCGGCCGTCCTGTTCGGCGGCCTCGGCGACCGGTGGGGGCGGCTCCAGGCGACCGAGTGGCTGGGCGGGCTGGCGGAGCTGACCGGCGACTTCGACGGGGCGGAGCGGCTGCACCGCGACGGGCAGCGGATGGCGGAGGAGCTGCGGCTGTGGCCGGACGTCGCCGGGCGGCTCGCCTGGCGCGGCTGGATCGCCGTCATGCGCGGCGACCCGGAGGCGGCGCTGCGGCTGTGCGACCGGGCGATGCGGCTCGGGACGGAGCGTGGCCACCTCCAGGCGGTCCGGTTCGCCGAGGCCGGGATGGCGCTCGCGGCGCGGTACGCCGGGCTGCTGGACGAGGCGGCGCGGCGGCACGCGGCCATGATGGAGGGCGCGTCGCCGGACGAGTTCCCGCCGCTGTCGCTGACGCTGAACCTGCTCGGCCTGGGGTACGTGGCCGAGCTGCGGGGCGACGCGGACACGGCCGTCCGCCACCACCGGGACGCGCTGGCCGTCGCGATCCGCCAGGAGTCGCCGCGCGACCTCGCCGGGGCCCTGGAGGGGCTGGCGGGCGCGTACGGGCTGGCGGGCGACCACGCGGAGGCCGCCGCGCTGCTGGGGAGGGCCGCGGCCGTCCGGGCCGAGGTCGGGTTGCCGGCGAGCCCGGCGGAGCGCACGGACATCGACCGCGCGGCGGAGCGGTCCCGGTCGGCGCTCGGGACGGACGCGTTCGCGGCGGCTTTCGCGGACGGTCCCGGCCGCGAGGTCGAGGACGTCCTGCGGCGCGCCGAGGCCGCCGCGGGTCCCTCGCCGTGGCGCGGGCCGTAAGAACGACCGGTTTATCTGGCGTTTTAACAGTTAACTTTCGTAATTGTTGCGATTTGTCGTCGAGTATTCGACGGCCCTTGTGCGGTGGATCACCCGCGCCGAGCATGGGCGAGCATGTGGCATCCGGGGCTCGTGGCCAGGCGGATGGCGGGGGACCGGGCGCTGGTCCTGGCCGCCTGCGCCACCGCGCTGTTCGCCACGACCGTCCTCGCCGCGCTCGTCGGCTACGGCGGATCGGTCACCCGCCAGGGGCTGCAGCGCACCCTCGGCGACGCGACGTTCGCCACGGCCGGGACGACGATCACCGGGCACGTCCCCGGCGGCGGCCTCACCGAGGCGCGCGGGCGGATCGAGGGCGAGATCCGGCGGATCTACCCGGACGCGCCCCCGGCGGTCGCGCTGTCCGCGCGCAGCGACTCCTACGCCCTGCCCGGCCGGGAGCGCGGCGGCCGCCCCGACCTCACGGTCTTCGAGACGCACACCGCGATCGAGCGGCACGCGCGCCTGACCGGCGGGCGCTGGCCCGGCGCGGGCGGCGAGCCGGCGGACGAGGTCGAGGCGGTGCTGCCCGCCCCGGCCGCCGCGGCGCTGGACGTCCGCGTCGGCGACGTCCTCACGCTGCGGGGGCGCGTGGACGAGACGGCGGTCGCGCGGGTCGCGGTCGTCGGGCTGTTCGAGGTCCGCGACCCCCGCCACCACGTGTGGAGCGGCGACCGGCTGATCACGACGGGCGCCGAGCGGCTCGACTACACGACGTACGGGCCGTTCGTCGTCCGCCCCGAGGCGTTCGCGGAGCGGTTCGCGGGCGGCACCGGCACGGAGGCCCGCTGGACCGTCATGCCCGACCTGCGCGGCGTCGGCGCCGACGACCTCGGCGCGCTCGGCGACCGGGTCGCGCGCGGCTCGGACGCCCTCGCCGGGCAGGGCGCCGGCTACACCGTCGTGACGGAGCTGCCCGAGCTGACCGGGCGGCTCCAGGGCGCGCTGCAGGCGGCGCGGTCGACGATGCTGATCCCGGTGCTGCAACTCGTGCTGCTGGCGGGCTGCGCCTGGCTGCTGGTGGCCCGGCTCGTCGCCGACCACCGGCGCGGCGAGGTCGCGCTGCTGCGCACCCGCGGCCTCGGGATGCGGCAGCTCGCCGGGCTCGCGCTCGCCGAGGGCGTGCTGATCGCGGCGCCCGCCGCGCTGCTCGGCCCGCTGCTCGCGGGGCCGCTGCTGCGGCTCGCCGGGACGGCGCCCGCCGTGCGCGCCGCCGGCCTCACCCCCGGCACCGGCCCCCTCGCCCCGCTGTACGCGGTGTCGGTGGCCACGGCGGCGGCGTGCGCGATCGTGCTGGCCGTCCCGACGCTGCGCGGCGCGAACCGGACGTTCGTCGAGGCGCGGGCGGGCATCGGCCGGACGGAGCGGGGCCGGCTGCGGCGCTCGGGCGGCGACCTCGCGCTGCTGCTCGTCGCGGCGCTCGCGATCTGGCAGCTCACCCGGTACGGCGCCGGCGGCGCGGGGGCGGGCGTGGACCCGTTCATCGTGGCCGGTCCCGCGCTGGGCCTGCTCGCCGGCGCGGTGCTGCTGCTCCGGCTGCTGCCCGCCGCGACCCGCGCCGCCGAGCGGTTCGCCGCCGGGCGCCGCGGGCTCGCGCCCGTCCTGGCCGCCCGCCAGGTCGGCCGCCGCCCGCTCCGCTACGCGGGCCCCGTGCTGCTGCTCGTCATGGCGATGGCCGTCGGCGTCCTGTCGGTGACGACGATGTCGACCTGGCGGCGCTCGCAGCTCGACCAGGCCGACTTCCGCGGCGGCGCCGACCTGCGGATCGCCGCCGCCACCGGCGGCGGGGGCCCGACCGTCCTCGGCGCGGGCGGGCGGTTCGCGGCGCTGCCCGGCGTCACCGGCACCGCCGCGGTGCTGCGCACCGGCGGCTCCCTCGGGACCGGCGACGCGACGCTGCTCGCCGCCGACACCGGCGCCCTCGCCCCGCTGCTGCGCGTCCGGCCCGGCCTCCGGGACGGCCTGCGGCTCGGCGACCTGGCGGCGGGGCGCTTGCCCGCGCCCGCGGTCGCCGTCCCCGGGACGCCCGGACGGCTCGAGTTCGAGCTGCGCCTCACCCGCGAGGGCCCGCCGCACGGCGACACCCCCGAACCGCCGGCCGCCGCCCCCTACACCGTCGCCGCGACGATCGCCGACGCGCGCGGCCTGCTGCACCGCGTCGACCTGCCGACCGTCCGCGCGGACGGCCGCGCCCGCACCGTCGCCGTCCGCGTCGCCGACCTCGCCGGGCCGGACGGCCGCCCGGCGTTCCCGCTGGCGGTCCGCGCGTTCCACTACTCCTACGAGGACGGCCCGCCCACCGGGCCGATGCGCCTGGAGGTGCTCGGCGTGCGCGGGGACGGGCGGCCCGCCGCGCTCCCGGACGGGGCCCGCTGGCGGATCACCGACGACCTGGCCGCGCCCGGGGTGCGGCCCGTGCCGAACGAGCGGGCCGGCGGCGAGATCGCCGACCTCCCGATCCCCGCCGCCGCACCGCCCGACGCGTCCACCCGGTCGCGGAGCGTCCACGCCGTCCTCACCGCGCCGGGCGCGCCCGCCCCCGCCGCGTCCGGGGCGGACGCCCCGCTGCCCGCCGTGCCCGGCGTCGTGACGCGCGCGGCGGCCGACCGCGCGAAGGCCGGCGCCGGCGACACCGTCACCCTCGCCACACCCGAAGGCGACCAGCCGGTCACGGTGGTCGGGATCGTGCCCGCGCTGCCCGCGACCGACCCCGGCCTGCCGGGCGTCCTGGTCGACCTGCCCGCGCTCCAGAGCGCCCGGCTCGCCGCCGGTGCGGACACCGCCGACGCCGCGCCCGGCGAGTGGTGGGCGGCGGTGCGCGGCGGCGACACCGGCCCCGCGGCCGCCGCGCTCGCGAAGCGGCCCGCCTGGGGGACGGTCGCCGCAGACCGGTCGCGGCTGCGCGCCGGTCTCGCCGACGCCCCGCTCGGCGCCGCCCTGCAAGGGACGCTCGTCCTCGGGTTCGGCGCCGCCGTCGCGTTCGCCGCCCTCGCGTTCGCCGTCAACGCCGCCGTCACCGCCGGGGAGCGCGCCCGCGAGTTCGCCGTCCTGCGCGCCCTCGGCGTCCACCCCCGGCAGATCGCCGGGACGCTGGCGGTCGAGCAGGCGTTCCTCATCGCGCTCGGCCTCGCCGGCGGCACCGTCCTCGGGTTCGCCGTCGCACGGCTCGTCGTCCCGCACATCGTCCTCGGCGTGCAGGCCGCGGATCCGTACCCGCCCGCCGAACTCGTCGTCCGCTGGCCCCTCGTGCTCGCCATGCTCGCGGGCGTCGTCGCGGTCCTCGGCCTCGTCCTCCCGCCGGTGCTGCGGGCGCTCGGCCGCGGCGGACCCGGCACCGGACCCGGCACGGGGGAGGAATGATGGCGCGTCCGCCGAACGGGCCCTGGAGCCGGCTCGCGCGCGCACAGTGGGCGCCGCTCGCCGCGCTCGGCGTCCTGACGCTGGTGACCGCGCTGCTCGCGGTGGCCGTGCCCGCCTCGACGGCCGCCGGGTACGACCGGGCGGCGCGGGCGGCGGTCGGCCGCACCCCCGCCGTCGTCGTCGAAGGCAAGGTGCAGGCGGGCGAGGCGCGCACGGCCGTCCCCACCAACGCCGCGATGATGCACCACGGGCGCGCCTGGGAGGCCCTGCTGCCGCCCGCGCTGCACGGCGCCGCCGGGCAGCCGGAGCCGTCCGTCACGACCGACCGGATGTCCGTCGCCGGGGACCGCGGGCCGCAGCTGCTCGCCGTCGGCTGGGACGCCGGCGCGCTCGAACGCGTCCGCTTCGTCGACGGCGTCCCGCCCCGCAACGGGCCGAACGACCGCGACGGCGCCGCGCTGCACGTCGCCATGGCCCGGCCGTTCGCCGAACGGCTCGGCCACCGCGTCGGCGACGAACTCGTCCTTCCCGACAAGGACGCCGGGCCGCTGCGGGTGCGCGTCTCCGGGCTGTACGAGCCGGAGGACCCCGGCGACCCCTACTGGGCGGAGCGCGGGTTCCTGCTCCGGCCGGAGACGGTGACGGTCGGCTCCGACGGCACCCGGGCGGACGCGGGCACCCTGCTCGCCGACGGCCCGGGCTACCGGCTGCTGACCGCCGAGCCCGCCCGGCGGCTCACCTACACGTGGCGGTTCCCCGTCCGGGCGGACGCCGTCGACGCGGCCGGCGCCGCCGGGCTCGCCGCCGCGCTGGAGGCGTACCGCACGGCCGTCAAGAGCCGCGTCGAGATCTTCCCGTGCGCCGTCGAGTCGTCCCTCGGCGACGACCTCGCCGGCTACGCCGGCCGGCTGCACGCCGCCCGGTCCGTCCTCGGCCTCGCCTTCGGCGGGCTCGCCGCCGTCGCCGCCGGGGCGGTGCTGCTGGCCGCCGGGCTGCTCGGCGACCGGCTCCGCCCCGCGCTCGCCGCCATGCGGGCGCGCGGCGCGTCGCTGCCGCAGCTCGCCGCGCCCGCCTGCGCCGTCACCGCCGCCGCCGTGCTGCCCGCCGCCGCCCTCGGGTACGCGGCCGGGCGCCTGCTGGACGCGGGCCCGCCGCAGGACGCGTCCGCGGTCGCCGTCGCCGTGCTCGCCGCCCTCGCCGTCGCCGTCCCGGCCGCCGCCGTCCTGCGGGAACGCGTCCCCACGGCGGCC
>NZ_AULB01000021.1 GCF_000425065.1 Actinomadura rifamycini DSM 43936 | reverse complement strand
TCCGGGCTGCTGGTCCTGGCCGACAAGGGCTACGTCGGCGCCGATCCGCACATCCAGACGCCCTACAGAGGCAAGAACAAGCCCGAGCCACTCAAGGACGCCAACCGCTCCCACGCCAAGCTCCGCGGACCGGGCGAACGAGCCAACGCCCAGCTCAAGACCTGGAAGATCCTCACGAAGCTACGTTGTTGCCCCCACCGGGCCGGTCACCTCGCCAAGGCCATCCACGTCCTCCAGAACCGCGAGCTCAACGCATGTTGAAAAAGCTTCACTGACGATCGCCCAAGCCGCCATCGGCTGCGCCCAAGCGGACGTCGTCCACTGGCTGCACCGAGACCACGAACTGCTCGCGTGCGCCGGGAAAGCCCAAGCGATGGCGTTCGAGGACGCCCCCGACACCCCAGCACACGGCAGGGTGCTGCGCGAGGTCGCCGCGCACCTCGGCCCGCGCCGAATGGACGAGTTCCAAACATGGGCGAGAAAAAACGCACTTCTGGTGCGAACTGCTGGCGCAGATCGCCGCCGCCCTCGCGCGCTACGAGGAGATGCGGGGGCGTATCTTCCGCGCAGTGGAGGCTGCGCTGCTCCAGAAGCGATACGAAGAGCCTCTGCCGTCCGAGCTGCTGAGGGCGGGAGTGGTCGAGTCAGCGGTCGGCTGGGCCTGGCGCCACGTGCTCGCGAGCATCGTCGCGGCATCGGGCGGCGGGAGCCTGGCGGCGCTGCTGGCAGGCGGTGACGTGCAGCGGCTCCTGTGGCCCGTGCGGGTCATCGCCGTCCTGATGTGTCCGGACGCGGCGAATCATCGTGCGGTCAGGGAACACTGCTGGGACCCGATCGTCCGGCACGCCAAAGCGGACGTCCGCGATGTCGTCCGCGACCGCCTCACCCAGACTTTTCCGAAGGATCCGTGGTTTGTGTAGTCCGGGCGCTCCATCCGGACACGTCGCCGGGGCCGCGGCGGACGGGCACCCGTCCGCCGCGGCCGCTGGCGTTCCCCGCGGAGTGGCCGTGCTCCGGGTGCGAGGCGCCCGGGGCCGCATGAGCTCCCCTCCGCGCGAAATGGAGAAGCGCCGACGCCCGGACACGTGCAGACTTCGCAGGTGATCACAATGCAGCCGGTCCTGGAAATGTACGGGCCGACGGAGTTCACCCTCTGGCCCGTCGCCTGGTCGGAGCCCTTCGGCTACATGCCGCTCCATGGGGCGCTCGACTCGGTAGAGGTCGGCACAGCCGTGATGCGGATCGTCGAGACGAACAGCGACGACGTGGAAGGCGAACCGCGAACCGGTGACCCGATCGGGGTCTTCCTGCACGGAATGCTCGCCGAGGAGTCGCTCTTCGCACCGGGCGGGATGCGGGTCACCGACACGGCGGCCGGTACGACGCTGTTGCCGGGCTGCTGCAGCGGCATAGAAGAATGGCGAGAATGGCTCACGGTCATCAACGGAAGCGCTTCGACCGGTTGGCTGGGGCATGATCCCTCCCCGCACGCCGAGCGGCAGGGCGACACCGTCCGGCTGACCGTCGATGCCGAGCGCGACGCCGGTCCGACGATCGAGCTGTCCGTCCCCGAGCTGCGCCGACTGCTGGCCGAAGCGGAACGTGACCTGATCGCCTTCCACCGGCTGGCCGCAGCGTGGGCGGCGCGTTACGTTCCCGACCACACCGGCCCGGTCGTCACAGCGCTTGCCCGCGTGCTGGACATTTCCTGAGGGGAAGACACCGGAGCGCGGGCGGTGAGCGTCCGCTTGAGATCCGGACTCGGGCTGGACGTGAGCGATCAGCGTCAGACGGGCGGGAGCAGGTCGCTTTCGCTGATGGTGTAGGTCAGCAGGGGGTAGGTGAAGTCCGTCTCGTTGTTCTCTCGGCGCCGGAGCCGGTAGAACTCGTGCGCCTGCTCCTCATCGGCCGGCGTGAGGCGTGCACCCTGCGGCAGGAACGCGTGCCCGTCGCGATAGCGGACGAAGGTCTTCGACGTCCGGAAGGTCACGCCCAGCCACGGGTTTTCCCCCGGAACGGACTTATCCAGGACGATCTTGTGCTTGAGCCGCCGATTCGCTTCGACCGAAAACAAGACGACACTGCTGTGGCCGAGCGAAACCTCGAACCGCTCCTCCCCGCCCCCCTTCCGACTGAAGATAAGCTTCCTCGACGGCTCCGCGTCCGGGCGTTCATAGCAGGAGAAGACCGCGATGGCCGACCCTTCGGCGAGATCGAGAGCCTGGTCCGAATGGGCGCCCATGGTCTTGTAGGCGTTCGTGTAGCGCTCGACGAGAGCGTTGTTGAACCCGACCGTCAGCCCCGCACGTTCTTGGATCCGCTGCACCAGCCCCTCATGCACCGCCCGGAAACGCTGCGCCGGAGAGCCGTATCGCGTGGTGGTGCGCACAAGAGCCGCACCGCCCGCTTCGTCGACCCGGCTGAGTACCGCGCCCAGCCGTCCTTTCCCGACGTCCTCCCAGCGAATCGACGCGGACAGCTCCTCGAACGGGTTCTCTTCACTCGGCAGCGTGAACGAGCGAATCTCGTTCGCGATCTCAGGCTCGGGGGGCAACGTAGTCTCCCGTGTTCATGCTGAACAGGAACTTGCCGCCGTAATCGATGAAGGCCGACGTCTTGTTCTCCTCGGCGTACAGCCTGCGCAGCTCGTCCATGCCCTCCTGCGTGGGCGGCTCCAACCCCACCAGGCCCCCGTCCCTCTTGAGAAACGTCTGGCCGCCCTTGTGAACAGCCTCGGTGCCGGAACAGCGCACCACGTATCCCAGCCGGGTCGGAAGCAAGGCGGCGTCCAACGACGAGGGCCGGATCTCGTGCGTGTACAGGCGGTTCGTGGACAGCGGCATGAAGAACACGGAGCCGGGATACAGAGTCACGGAGAACTGCGCCGGCAAAGCCGCCTCGGACGGCTCCTTCAGCCGGAAGCGGAGACTGGTCAGGCCGCTGGTGCTCTTCACACCGAGGTCGAAGGCGTCCTCGGCCAGGGGGTGGAGCTTGTCGAGCCCGTCATAGAAAGTGCAGAACGCCATGACGCCGTTGACGGGCATGTCCTTGGTCTTGTCGGCATGCGACGAGATCCTCGCCTTCGCCTGCTTGCGCGCGGCCGTGGCGGGGGTGTTGTGGTACGTCTGTGCGAGGACGTGGTTCAGCGGCGCGTGGTTCCGGAAGACCGCGGCGGCCTCGCGGTTCAGAGCCTCGACGATGCGCGTGTCGGTCGGCCCGAACCCTTCGGTCGGCCCCGAGAGATTGGTGGAGCACCGAAGCAGCCGGAAGTGCAACTCGTCGCCGTCTCGCGTGACGGGCGTCAGGTAGATCCCACTCCGATGAGCCGTTCCCGGCTTGGTGGACTCCGTCAGCGCCTGGAATTCGTGCTCCGCACGGATCCGGTTGAAGTGATCGCCGTCGGGGTCGAAAAAGCGGCGGTAGAAAACGCCGGCGCCGTGCACGCGAATGGGTACTCGCCCGAGGTCGACGACGCCCCAAGGCGCGTCGACACCCTCCCGGTACCCCGGTGACAACTCCCGAATGACGAACACCCGGCCCGCCGCTTGCAGGCGACGTCCGTCGATTCCAGAGATGTCGCCGCACAGGTAGACGGTCTTCCCGGCGAGATCGGACGAACCAGAAGCGAGGCTATCGGGCGTTATCGCAGCCCCGAAGAAATCCCTGACCAGGTCGTCATCGTGCAACGCCGAAGGTGCGACCAATATGTTGCTCGCACCGTCGATGCAGGCTTCCATCAACTCCGTCGCGTCCATTGAGAGCACCCGTCATTCACCCATTGCAGAGAATGCAAGATTATCACCCTTTAGGATGCTTTGCCTTGACGCTGGTCGCGTGGCTGGGGTGCGCCGTTCCCGTGTCGGGGTCGGCGGCTAGGCATGGCGGCCCCCTACCTGATCGACGATGACCACGTCCTGCCAGACGAGATGGCGCTGCATCCCCGGAGCCCGCCGACGATCCCTACGAGGCGGTTCGGCGCTTCCGCCGGTGCCGGCGGACGTCCTCGGCTACGAGGCCGTACTCATGACATCGGCGTGCCGGGAGGGGTCCCGAGGTCTCCCTGCATCCTGGACCGGGGCGGGGCGGCTTTCGGATTGCTCGGTGGAAGCGAACGCCGGCTGGCAGCATGGCGACGGTCGGGTGACGGCCATCAGAGGAAACGGAGCCGATATATGCCAACAGATCCGCATGGACGCTTCCTGGAACGCTCGAAGGTCAGTCTGCTGCCAAAGGACCTCGGCAGTCTCGCCGGCGGAGTTCCGCAGGCCGCGGCGGCGGGAACCCTGTTCGTCATGGGTTCGAACGGCGGTATGCGGGTGGCGCCCGACGCCGGTTTCACGCTGCTGTTCGGCCGCAGCGAACGCGACGTCCACGTCTGTGTCGGTGCCGACGACCGGCAGGTCAGCCGTCGGCACGGATCCATTACGCGCGAAGGCTCGAAATGGGTGCTGCGCAACGTCGGCAAGCGAGCGATTCGGTTCCCCGACTCGCAGATTGTTCTCGGCGGTCAGTATGCAGAGTTGCCTTCCACTTACGCGCCTCTGTTCATCGTGACCGAGGGGCGGCAGCACCTTCTTGAAGTACGGATCGCCACCGGGGGAATGTGGTCGACCGGATCGACGGTGCACGAGGACGAGACCGACAGCCCCAAGGCATGGAACCTTTCGGTGGAAGAACGCCTGGTGCTGGTGTGCCTCGCTCAGCGCTATCTACGGCAGGAAGCGCATCCGCAACCGATGACGTGGTCCCAGGTCGCAGAGGAACTTCACCATCTCCAACCGCAGCGAGGCTGGACGAGGAAGGTGGCCTCGCATCTCGTCAAGAACGTGCGCGAGAGGCACAGTTCCCGGGTGGCCGGCCTGCTGGAAAAGGAGATCCCCCCGCCGATCGGCAACGCGCTGAACCACAACCTCATCACCGCGTTGCTGGTGCGCGGGGTCCTGACCCCGGAGGACCTCGACCTGCTGGAGGAGCCCAGCTAGGGCCTGTTCCGCCGGGGCCCCTCCCGTTTTCGGCTCGTCCGGCAGGGACGTCCACCGTATTCGAAGCGCACGAACGACGTCGGCGGAGTGGCGTGCTCCGCTGCCGGATCGCCATTGTTCGCCATCGTCCCGCATTAGCCGCTTGGCCAGACGATGGTGTTGGACCTGGCCACCTCGGTTCCGTTCTTCCTTACCACGATGTAGACCTTTTCGCCCACGCCGTTGTAGTCGAAGCGTTCCGTGGCCTCGTAGCCGCTGCTGTTCGTGGTCACCGTCGCACCGGGGTTGGAGTAGTCGTCGGTGGGAGAGACGGGCTCGATGTGGTAATCGGTGTTCGGCTCGAAGCCGGTCATCACGATGCGCATCTTCGCGCACTCCGGCGCCTGGCAGTGCTCGTTGTAGTCGCCGGTCCGGCCGCGGCTGAGGGCGACGGCCGGCCCTGCCGGCCGCCTCGACGACCCGGACCCGGCCCCGGCCCTGGACGTGGCCCCGGACGTGGATGAGGACGTGGTCGGCGTGCGCTTGGGGTCGGTGGACGTGGCCGTGGGCGTCGCCGTCTCGGACGGTTCGGTCCTCGTCGTCTCCGCCTTGGTCGGTTCGGCGCTCGTCGCCGCCGCCTTGGGCGGTCCGGCCGCCGTCACCACCGGGACCGGCGGCTTCGCGTCCGGTCCCGACCCGAACGGGGCGCAGGCGACCACCACACCGGACGTCACGAGCAGGACCGCCGCGGCGGAGGCCGAGATCGCGATCAGCCACTTGCGCCGAGAGGGTTTGCCGCTCTCCGGACGCCGTGGCGCGGCCGAGGGCGCCCCCGGGTCCGTGGCCGGCGGCCCCCCGGCCGCGTGACGGACGGGCGACCGGCGGTCCTCGGCGGTGTTCACCACGGCCTGCCGGGACACGCCCGTTGCGCCGTCGGCCTCGTCCGGGACGGTCGGACCGGCGTCCCCCTGCGGCGCCGTGGCTTGCGCCGTTCCGGGGCGGGGTGGCGTGTCGGCTTTCTGTGCCGGGGCATCCGCGTTGGTCTCGTCGGGAACGGTCGGGTCGGCGTTCCCCGGCGACGTTTCGGCCGGTTGTACCGTCTCGGGTTCGGGCGGTGTCCCGGGATTCCGTGCCGCCGCGGCGTTGGGTGCCGTCCGCGAGTGTTCGCCGATCATCTTGACGATGGACGCGGGCAGCCAATCCTCTGGCCTGGCGTGCGGGGCCAGGCGTTCGACCAGTTCGGTCAGGTCTGGACGGTCCGCCGGGGCCTTGGCGAGGCATCCGGCGACGAGGCCGCGCAGCGGGTCCGGCAGGCTGGACAGGTCCGGTTCCTTGTCCAGGACCTGGTAAACCGCCGCCGCGAGCGAAGGTGCGGCGAACGGGCTGCGTCCGGTGGCCGCGAACGCCAGTACCGTGCCCAGGGCGAAGACGTCGCTGGCCGGGCCGAGTTCGTCGTCGTCCCCGCGCGCCTGTTCGGGAGACATGAACGCGGGCGTGCCGATCACCGTGCCCGATGCCGTCAGCGCGGACGCATCCATCAGGTGGGCGATGCCGAAGTCGAGGATGCGCGGTCCGTCGGCGCCGATCAGGACATTGCTCGGCTTGAGATCGCGATGCACCAGCCCGCACGCGTGCACCGCCGACAGGCCCTCGGCGAGACCGGCGCCGAGGGTCAGCACGCTCGCGGGAGGCAGCGGCCCGTGCTCGTTCACGGCGTCCCGCAAGGACGGGCCCGGAATGTAGGCGCTGACGATCCACGGCGGATCCGCCTCGGGGTCCGCGTCCACCACCTGGGCGGTGTGGAACCCGCCGACCCGGCGCGCCGCCTCCACCTCCCGCCGGAACCGGGTGCGGAAGGTGGGCTCGTCCGCGACCGACGGATGGATCACTTTGACCGCGACCGGGCGCCCGCCGGGAGAACGTCCCAGGTAGACCTGGCCCATGCCGCCGCTTCCAAGCCGTCCGAACAAGGAGTACTGGCCGAGAATCCGAGGGTCGGACGGGCGTAGCAGTCGCATATTCAGATGTCCCCCTCGCAGTCCGATCGGCGGCGCGCTATCCGGAGCCCGCAAATGAGGGTCCCGCAAGATCCGCTCATCATTTCATAACGTCACCGCACGTATCACCGATAGTCACAAAGCCGCGCCGGTGCGCCAGGTCGTCCCCCATTTCCCCGGAAGGCCAGGTATCGCGGTCGGTGTCATAGTGCAGAATCGGCCGGGCCGAAACCCGTGCGAGCTCGGGCTCGAGGCCCGGCGGTGCCCCTCTGGGGCTGCATCGATTCCGCGTTAGCGCCGCATGATCATTTTCGCGGACGAGAGGAAGTCCTCATATCCGGGCAACTCGTCCAGTTGGTCGCGCATTCGGGCGCGGACGCTGCCGGGGTGCCGGTCTGGATCGCACGGCGGGAGGTGGCCGGAAAGCAAACAGTGGGACAGATGTTCATCTGTCCCACTGCGGTGTGTTGTGTCCGAGGGGGGACTTGAACCCCCATGCCCCGTGAAGGGCACTAGCACCTCAAGCTAGCGCGTCTGCCTATTCCGCCACCCGGACCCGGGTTCGCACGCAGCCCTGCGGCTGCGGCGGGGTTCACGATACCAAAGGTTGGGGACTCGCGGCGACGCCGTTCGGGAGTCGCGGGGACGGGGAGGGAGGGGGCACCATGGACGGCGGACGTGCGGACACCCGGGGGTGAGGGACGTGCAGGCGACTGCGAGCGGCCGAGGGGCGGCGGCGACTGCGGAGGACGAGGTGGTTCGGCTCTGCCAGGAGCTGATCCGCATCGACACGAGCAACCCCGGGGACCATTCGGGGCCCGGTGAGCGGGCGGCTGCGGAGTACGTGGCGGAGCGGCTCGCGGAAGTCGGGCTGGAGTCGCGGATCTTCGAGAGTCATCCGGGACGTGCGAGCCTCGTGGCGCGGATCGAGGGGGAGGATCCCTCGCGGGACGCGCTGCTGCTGCATGGACACCTGGACGTGGTCCCCGCTCGCAAGGAGGACTGGACGCGGGACCCGTTCGGCGGGGAGATCGCCGAGGGGTGCGTGTGGGGCCGCGGGGCCGTCGACATGAAGGACATGGACGCGATGATCCTCGCGGTCGTGCGGCAGCGGCTCCGGGAGGGGCGCAGGCCCCCGCGCGACGTGGTGCTCGCGTTCCTGGCGGACGAGGAGGCCGGCGGGAAGTGGGGCGCGCAGTGGCTGGTGGACGAGCATCCGGAGCTGTTCGAGGGGTGCACGGAGGCGATCGGGGAGGTCGGC
The DNA here is from genome assembly GCF_000425065.1 of Actinomadura rifamycini DSM 43936. GTDB lineage: Bacteria > Actinomycetota > Actinomycetes > Streptosporangiales > Streptosporangiaceae > Spirillospora > Spirillospora rifamycini. The sequence continues at coordinate 158,126 of NZ_AULB01000021.1, read as the reverse complement.
GGGTTCAGCCTGACGGTCCCGGGTGACCGGCGGATGTACCTGATCGAGACCGCGGAGAAGGGCATCGCGTGGATGGACCTGACCGCGGCGGGGACCGCGGGGCACGGGTCGATGGTGCATCCGGACAACGCGGTGACGGCGCTGGCGGCGGCGGTGGGGCGGCTGGGGTCGCACGAGTTCCCGGTGCGGTTGACGAAGACGGTGCGGGCGTTCCTCGAGCGGGCGTGCATGGCGTACGGGGTGGAGTTCGACCCGGAGCGGCCGGAGGCGTGCCTGGAGGAGATCGGGCCGCTCGCGCGGATGATCGGGGCGACGCTGCGGAACACGCTGAACCCGACGCGGCTGGACGCGGGGTACAAGACGAACGTGATCCCGCAGAGCGCGACGGCGCAGGTGGACGGGCGGTTCCTGCCGGGGCACGAGGACGAGTTCTTCGCCACGGTGGACGAGCTGCTGGGGCCCGGGGTGGAGCGCTCGTTCGTCCATCACGACCAGGCGCTGGAGACGGAGTACGAGGGGGCGCTGGTCGCGGCGATGGAGGCGGCGCTGCTGCAGGAGGACGCGGGGGCGCTGCCGGTGCCGTACTGCCTGAGCGGCGGGACGGACGCGAAGGCGTTCGCGCGCCTGGGGATGCGGTGCTTCGGGTTCGCGCCGCTGCGGCTGCCGCCGGAGCTGGACTTCTCGGGGATGTTCCACGGGATCGACGAGCGGGTGCCGGTGGACGGGCTGAAGTTCGGGGTCCGGGTCCTCGACACGTTTCTTGATCGGGCCTGACTTTCCCCGGATTTTACCGCCGCGCATGCGAAGTGTGGTGGTACGGTCACCATGTGTAGGCGCGGCCCGTGTGGGCCGCGCGTGCTTTGCCCGCCCCGGAGGCGCGGACCGGGGCGGGCGGAGCCTTGCCCGCCTCCGGCGGCCTCAGAAGGTGCGGACCGCGCGGATGACCTTGCGGCGCAGTTGAATACGGCGCCGCCCGTCCGGGTAGAGGCGGAGACGATCGATTTCCCAGCCGCCGCGTTCGGCGTGCTCGGTGAGGATCTGCCGGGCGGTGTCGCGTGTGGTGCCGCGCGGCAGTGAGAGGACGAGGTAGGTGTACTCCGCCATTGCCCCCATTATTACCTGGTCCGGCCGGGGGTCGCCGTCGTACGGTGGCGACCCGGTCCGCGAGGGCGGCTTCGGCATGTCATCCTGTCGGAGGCGCGGTGGTGGGAGTTGCGCCGTCCGGGACGGGCGGGGCGGGCCCATCGGATCGGTGGCGGGGACCCGCGGGCATGAACGCGCCGTCACGCGACGTTGTAGGAAGCCTGTGTAGGAAAACCCTGAGTCCAGGACAGCGAGGTTGGAGCGACTGTGCCAGCCAAGAACGGCACTGCGAAGAGTGGCCAGAACGGGGCCGGGACCCGCCTGGTGATCGTCGAGTCGCCCGCGAAGGCGAAGACGATCGCGGGTTACCTCGGCCGTGGCTACATCGTGGAGTCCAGTATCGGCCATATCCGGGACCTGCCCGGGAGCGCCTCGGAGGTGCCGGCCAAGTACAAGGGCGAGCCGTGGGCGAAGCTCGGTGTGAACGTCGAGCAGGAGTTCGAGCCGCTGTACGTCGTGAACACCGACAAGAAGCAGCAGGTGCAGAAGCTCAAGAAGCTGCTGGCGGAGGCCGACGAGCTCTTCCTCGCGACGGACGAGGACCGGGAGGGCGAGGCGATCGCCTGGCACCTCCAGGAGGTGCTGAAGCCGAAGGTGCCGGTGCACCGGATGGTCTTCAACGAGATCACCAAGGACGCGATCCGGCAGGCGGCGGCGAACCCGCGCACGCTGAACCTGCGGCTGGTGGACGCGCAGGAGACGCGGCGGATCCTGGACCGGCTGTACGGGTACGAGGTCAGTCCCGTGCTGTGGAAGAAGGTCATGCCGAAGCTGTCGGCGGGCCGGGTGCAGTCGGTGGCGACGCGGCTGGTGGTGGAGCGCGAGCGGGAGCGCATCGCGTTCGTCCCGGCGCACTACTGGGACATCGCGGCGCGGTTCGGGACGGGCAAGGACGAGGAGCCCACCTCGTTCAAGGCCGGGCTGGTGTCGGTGGACGGCAAGCGGGTCGCGCAGGGCCGCGACTTCGCGTCCGACGGCACGCTCAAGACGCGGGACGCCCTGCACCTCGATGAGGACGCCGCGCGCGCGCTGGCCGAACGGCTGCGCGGACGTCCGTACGAGGTCAAGTCGGTCGAGCGGAAGCCGTACACGCGCAAGCCGTACCCGCCGTTCCGGACGACGACGATGCAGCAGGAGGCCAGCCGCAAGCTGGGCTTCTCGGCGAAGTACGCGATGTCGGTGGCGCAGAAGCTGTACGAGAACGGCTTCATCACGTACATGCGAACCGACTCGATCACGCTGTCGGAGACGGCGATCACGGCGGCGCGGCGGCAGGCGGCGTCGCTGTTCGGCGGGGAGTACGTGCCGGACAAGCCGCGCGTGTACGCGTCGAAGGTGAAGAACGCGCAGGAGGCGCACGAGGCGATCCGTCCGGCGGGCGACACGTTCCGGACGCCGGCGGAGACGGGGCTGTCGGGCGACCAGTTCCGGCTGTACGAGCTGATCTGGAAGCGGACGATCGCGAGCCAGATGAAGGACGCGGCCGGGCAGTCGGTGTCGATCCGGGTGACCGGGGAGTCGACGCGGGGCGAGACGGCCGAGTTCGGCGCGACCGGCAAGACGATCACGTTCCACGGTTTCCTGAAGGCGTACGTGGAGAGCGCCGACGACCCGTCGACGGACCGGGACGACCAGGAGCGGCGGCTGCCGAACCTGGCGGAGGGCGACCGGCTGACGGCGGACGAGATCGGGGCCGAGGGGCACTCGACGCGCCCGCCGGCGCGGTACACCGAGGCGAGCCTGGTCAAGGAGCTGGAGGAGCGGGAGATCGGGCGCCCGTCGACGTACGCGTCGATCATCGGGACGATCCTCGACCGCGGGTACGTGTTCAAGAAGGGCACGGCGCTCGTCCCGTCGTTCCTGGCGTTCGCGGTGGTGAACCTGCTGGAGCAGCACTTCGGCAACCTGGTCGACTACGACTTCACCGCGCACATGGAGGACGGCCTCGACGAGATCGCGCGGGGGAACGCCGAGCGGGTGCCGTGGCTGAACCGGTTCTACTTCGGCGACAACGGCGCCGAGGGGCTGAAGGAGCTGGTCGGCGAGAGCGGCGACATCGACGCCAAGGGGATCAGCTCGTTCCCGGTCAAAGGCACCGACATCATGGTGCGGGTCGGGCGTTACGGGCCGTACCTGGACAGGGACGGCCAGCGGGTCAACATCCCCGAGGACATCGCGCCGGACGAGCTGACGGCGGAGAAGGCCGAGGAGCTGTTCGCGCAGCCGAGCGGTGACCGGGAGCTGGGCGTCGACCCGGAGACCGGGCACACGATCGTGGCCAAGAGCGGACGGTTCGGCCCGTACGTCACGGAGGTCCTGCCGGAGCCGCCGGCGCCGGCGGAGGGCGAGAAGAAGAAGCGCACCAAGAAGGCGGACGCGCCGAAGCCGCGGACGGGTTCGCTGTTCAAGTCGATGTCGCTCGACACGATCACCCTGGACGACGCGCTGAAGCTGCTGTCGCTGCCGAGGACCGTCGGGGAGCTGGACGGCGAGCCCGTCACGGCCCAGAACGGACGGTTCGGCCCCTACATCAAGCGGGGGACGGACAGCCGCTCGCTGGGGTCGGAGGAGGAGCTCTTCACCGTCACGCTGGAGCAGGCGAAAGAGCTGTTCGCGCAGCCGAAGCAGCGGGGCCGCCGGGCCGCCGCCGCGCCGCCGCTGCGCGAGCTCGGCAAGGACCCGGTGAGCGAGAAGCCGGTGGTCGTCAAGGAGGGCCGGTTCGGCCCGTACGTGACGGACGGCGAGACGAACGCGAGCCTGCGCAAGGGCGACGAGGTCGAGTCGATCACGATCCAGCGCGCCGCCGAGCTGCTCGCGGAGCGCCGTGAGAAGGTCGCCGCGGGGGGCGGGAAGAAGAAGGCGGCGCCCCGGAAGCGGACGTCGGCGAAGTCGTCCGCGAAGTCCTCGGCGAAGTCGGGGTCATAGCGACAAGGGCGCCGATACTCTGACGGACATGACCAGAACGGACGCCACCCGGCCGTACCCCGCCGCGCCGCAGCCGGGCGTTTCGTCGCTCTCGGAGATCGGGCCGTTCCGGCGGCTCCGGCTCGCCCTGGCGCTGTCCGCGGTCGGGCAGTGGCTGACCGTGCCCGCCCTGACGGCGTCGGCCGTCATGCTGACGCAGGACGAGGACGTCGCCGCGCGCGCGCAGGCCGTCGGCGGCGTCCTGGGGCTGCTGCTGCTCCCGGCGGTGCTCCTCGCGCCGCTGGCGGGCCTGCTCGCCGCCCGCGCGGACCGCCGCGTCGTGCTGCTCGCCGCCGACGCCCTGCGGTTCGCGCTCGTCCTGACCGTGCCGCTGCTCGACGCGCTCCCGTGGACGCTCGCCGCCGCGTTCCTGCTGGGCCTGCTGGGCCTGCTGTGGACGCCGCTCGCGCTCGCGGCCCCGCCCGCGCTCGTCCCGGACGGGCTGCCGGACGACGCGCCGGGCGGCGGGACCGCCGGGCTGCGGGCCGCCGCCCGCCGGTCGGCGCTGCGCGCCGTGTCGGCCGCCGCGCCGGCCGCCGCCGCGCTGTTCACCGTCCTCGCGCTGCTCGGCGCCGGGCTGTTCGACGGCGCCGGGGACCGCACCGACCTCGTCCTGTACGCGAACGCCGCCGTGTTCCTGCTCGGCGCCGCCGCCGTCGCGCTGATCAAGGAGGCCGCGGGCGCCGCGCCGGTGCGCGTCCCGTCCCCGCTCGCGCTGATCGCCCGGGGCGGACGGGCGGGCGCGCCGCGCGGCCTGGGCGCCGCGGTCACCGGCGCGGCCCTCGTGTCGGGGGCCGTCGTCGGCGCGGCCCGGCTGCACGCGGCCGGGCTCGGCGGCGGCGACGCCGGGTACGGCGCCGTGCTGCTCGCGCTGACCGCCGGGCTCGGCTTCGGGATCTTCCTCGGCCCGCGCGTCCTCGGCCCGTTCAGCCGCCGCCGCCTGCTGGGCCTCGCGGTCGTCGCGGGCGGGCTCGCGCTGGCCGTGGCCGCGCTGGTCGCCAACCTGCCGGTCGCGGTGTTCGCGACCGCGTTCGCGGGCGTCGCCGCGGGCGCCGCGTGGGCCTGCGGGACGTCCGTCCTGGCGGCCCCCGCCGACCCGGAGGCCCCGGAAGCCCCGGAGGCGGCGGAGGCGCCGAGCCCCGCGTACCCGCGCGCCGTGGCGCTCGTCACCGCGTTCGTCGCGGTCACGGCCGTCCCGCAGCTGGCCGGGGCGATTGGCGACACCCGCTTCGACCTCGGCGGCGGCGTCTACGACCTCGCCGGGACGGCCGCCGCGCTGCTGGTCGCCGCCGTCGTCGCGCTGCTCGCGGGCCTGCTCGCGTACCGCCGCGCGGACGACCGCCGCGGCGTCCCGCTCGTCCCGGACCTGCGGGCCGCGCTGCGCGGCGAGGTGTACGTCCCGCCGGGCGAGGAGCCCGCCGAGCCGGAGGAGGCCCCGGCCGTCCGCAACCGGGGCGTGTTCATCGCGTTCGAGGGCGGCGAGGGCGCGGGCAAGACCACCCAGGCCCGGCTCGCCGCGATCTGGCTCCGCGACCACGGCTACGACGTGATCACCACGCAGGAGCCCGGCGCCACCAAGATCGGCATGCGGCTGCGCGCGATGCTGCTGGACCGCGAGACGACCGGCCTGTCGCTGCGCGCCGAGAGCCTGCTGTACGCCGCCGACCGCGCCGACCACGTCACGAACGTGATCGTCCCCGCCCTGGACCGCGGCGCGATCGTCGTCAGCGACCGGTACATCGACTCGTCCCTCGCCTACCAGGGGTTCGGCCGGGAGCAGCCGGTCGAGGAGATCGCCCGCGTCAACGAGTGGGCGACCGGCGGGCTCGTCCCGGACCTGACCGTGCTGCTGGAGGTGCCGCCGCGCACCGGCCTCGCCCGGTTGTCGGCGCCCGCCGACCGCATCGAGTCCGAGCCGCAGGACTTCCACGAGCGGGTCCGCGCCGGGTTCCGGGCGCTCGCCGACGCCGACCCCGACCGCTACCTGGTGCTCGACGCGTCCCGCCCGCAGGCCGAGCTGAGCCGCGAGATCCAGTACCGCATCCGGGAGATCCTGCCCGACCCGATCCCGCTCGGCACCGAGGACGCGACGCACACGTTCCCCGCCATCAGGGACGTGTGAGCCCCGGCGGGCCCGTAGCCTTGGGGCCATGAGCGTCTGGAACGACCTGGTCGGCCAGGACCCGGTCGTCGCGCAGCTGTCCGCCGCCGCGGACGGCGCCGGCGGCGGGGCCGGCGTCGCGCACGCGTGGCTGTTCACCGGCCCGCCCGGGTCCGGGCGGTCGGCGGCGGCGCGGGCGTTCGCGGCGGCGCTGCAGTGCACCGAGGTCCCGCGCGGCTGCGGGTACTGCGCGGCGTGCCACCAGGTCCTCCAGGGGACGCACGCCGACCTGGAGGTCGTCCGCCCGTCCGGCCTGTCGTACGGGATCAAGGAGACGCGGGCGCTGGTGCTGCGGGCGGGCTCGTCGCCGAGCGTGGGCCGCTGGCAGATCGTCCTGTTCGAGGACGCCGACCGCGCCACCGAGGGCGCAGCGAACGCGCTGCTGAAGGCCATCGAGGAGCCGCCGCCGCGCACGCTGTGGCTGCTGTGCACGCCCTCCCCGGACGACCTGCTGATCACGATCCGGTCCCGCTGCCGGCTCGTGACGCTGCGGACGCCGCCGATCGACGCGGTCGCGGACGTCCTCGTCCAGCGGGACGGCGTCGACCGGGAGACCGCCGACGTCGTCGCGCGGGCCGCGCAGGGGCACATCAGCCGCGCGCGGCGGCTCGCCACCGACCCGGAGGCGCGCGCGCGGCGCGCGCAGGTGCTCGCGGTGCCGCGCCGCCTGACGTCCGTCGGCCCGGCGGCGATGGCGGCGGACGCGCTGGTGAAGGCCGCCGAGGCCGAGGCGAAGGCGACGACCGAGGAGCTGAACGAGCGGGAGACCGCGGAGCTGCGGCAGGCCCTCGGGGAGAGCGCGAAGGGCCGGATGCCGCGCGGGACGGCCGGTGCCCTCAAGGAGCTGGAGGACCGGCAGAAGTCCCGGGCGACCCGGGTGAAGCGGGACGCGCTGGACCGCGCGCTGCTCGACCTCGCGTCCTACTACCGGGACGTCCTCACCCTGCAGCTCGGCGCGGGCAGCGAGCTCGTCAACACCGAGCTGGCGCCCGAGCTGCGGACGGCCGCCGCCGGTACCCGCCCCGAGGACACCCTCCGCCGCCTCGACGCGATCATGGAGTGCCGGGAGCGGCTCGACGCGAACGTCAACCCGCTGCTCGCCGTCGAGGCCCTCACGATGGCCCTGCGCACCGGCTGACGCCCCTTTTCGCCACCGCACCGGCGGCGGAGGCAACCCGAGGGGGCCCGCGGTGTCTCTGGGACATGAACGCTGACACGGCGCTCGCCGAACCACGGGCGGGCACGACGGCGGACGCGTCCGGCGAGGACGCGTCCGCCGCGGTGACGGACCTGTACCGGGGGCACGCGCTGGGGCTGACCCGCCTCGCCCTGATCATGGTCGGGGACCGGGGCACCGCCGAGGACGTCGTCCAGGACGCCTTCGCCGGCCTGTACGCGGCCTGGCCGCGGCTCCGCGACCGCGACCGGGCGCTGGCGTACGTCCGGTCGGCCGTCCTCAACCGCTCGCGGACGGCGCTGCGGCGCCGCCGCCGCCCGTTCCGCACCCTGCACCAGCCGCCGGTGTGGTCCGCCGAGTCCGAGGCGATGATCGGCGAGGACCGCCGGGAGGTGCTGGACGCGCTGCACCGGCTGCCCCGCCGCCAGCGCGAGGCGCTCGTCCTGCGCTACTACGGCGACCTGTCCGAGGCGGAGGCCGCCGAGGCGATGAAGGTCACCGTCGGCACCGTGAAGTCGACCACGTCCCGGGCGCTGGCGGCGCTCGGCCGGATCCTGGAGGGGGACAAGTGAACGGGACCGAGGAGCGCCTCAAGGACGCGCTGGACGCGGTGGCCGAGACCGTGCGGCCCGGGGACGTCCCCCCGCCGCGGTTCGCCGAGCGGCGCCGCGCCCGGACGTTCCGGCGCGTCGTCCCGATGGCGGCCGCCGCGGCGATCGCCGCCGCGGCCGGCGGCGGCGCCCTCGCGGGCGGCGCCCTCGGCGGGACGGACGGGACGGTGCGTCCGGGCGCCGCGTCGGGGCCGTCCGCCGCGGCGTCGGCGGAGCCGCACCTCACCGTGTTCCTCTGCGTCCGCACGTCCCCCGAGCCCCGCTGCGGCGGCCGGGACGCGACGCCGGAGCAGAGGCGGGAGGTGAGGCGGGTCCTGTCCCGCATGGACGTCGTCGCCCGGATCGACTACGAGTCGCTGAGGGAGGCGTTCGAGCGGTTCGAGAAGCGGTTCGCCGAGTCGTCCGACTTCGCGGGCAACGCCGAGGAGGGGGACATCCCCGCCTCGTACCGCGTCTGGCTGCGCGACCCCGGCGACGAGCGGCGCACGGAGCAGAACGCCCGCATCGTGCAGGACGCCGTGCGCGGCCTCCCCGGCGTCGAGCAGGTCGTCCAGCGGGACCGGGAGTGACATCGGGCATCATGGGGGCATGCCGTACCGAGTGACCTTCGTCTGCACCGGCAACATCTGCAGGTCCCCGATGGCGGAGTCCGTCCTGCGCCACCGCGCCGAGGAGGCGGGGCTGGACGTCGAGGTCGACAGCTCCGGCACCGGCAACTGGCACGTCGGGGGCCCCGCCGACGACCGGACGGTCGCGGCGCTGCGGCGCGCCGGGTACCGGTCGGCGCACGTCGCGCGCCAGTTCGAGCCCCTCTGGTTCGCCCGGTACGACCTGATCCTCGCGCTCGACGAGGGCCATCTGCGGGCCCTGCGGTCGATGGCCCCCGACGAGGCGTCCCGCGCGAAGGTCCGGCTGCTGCGCGAGTTCGACCCGGACGCCGGCGGCGACCTCGACGTCCCCGACCCCTACTACGGGGGCCGCGCCGACTTCGACCTCGTCCTCGAGATGGTGGAGGCCGCGATGCCCGGCCTCCTCGACGAGATCCGCGCGGGCCTCAAGGCGGCCTGAGTGCCGGGCGTCCGCGACCGGCTCGAACGCCTCCTCGGGACGGACGTCGCGCGGCTGGACGACCTCGGGGCGAGCCACGCGTGGACGCTGCACCGCGCGTCCCTCGGCGACGGCCGCGACGTGTTCGTGAAGGCCCTCGCGCGGGCCGCGGACGCCCCGTCCGCCGGGGTGTTCGCGGCCGAGGCCGCCGGGCTCCGCTGGCTGGGCGGGACCGGCCCGGATGCCCCGGTCGCCGAGGTCGTCGCGGCGGACGGGCACCTGCTCGTCCTGCCGTGGCTGCCGTCCGCGCCGCCCGCCCCGGCCGCCGCCGAACGTTTCGGCCGCGAGCTCGCCGCCCTGCACACCGCGGCCCGTCCGGACGCCTACGGGGCGCCCTGGCGCGGGTTCATCGCCGACCTCCCGCTCGACAACGCGCCCGACGGCCGGCCGTGGGCCCGCTGGTACGCCGAGCGCCGCCTCGCCCCGTTCGTCCCGCTCGCGGCGCCGCACCTGGCGGACGCCGACGTCCGGCTCGTGGAGCGCGTCATCGACGGGATCGAGTCCCTCGCGGGGCCGCCGGAGCCGCCGTCCCGGATCCACGGCGACCTGTGGTCGGGCAACGTGCGGTGGACGGGCGGGCGCGCGGTGCTCATCGACCCGGCGGCGCACGGCGGGCACCGCGAGACCGACCTCGCGATGCTCGCCCTGTTCGGCGCCCCGCTCCTGGACCGGATCCTCGCCGCCTACGACGAGGCCGCACCGCTCGCGCCCGGCTGGCGCGCCCGCGTCCCCCTGCACCAGCTGCACCCCCTGCTCGTCCACGTCGCGCTGTTCGGCGCCTCGTACCGGGCGTCCCTCATGGACGCCGTCCGCGCCGCGCTCGGCTGAACGGCCATTTCCGGCGTATCCCCCTCCCGTTCATGCGGTAGAAACGAGGGGTTCCGGCAACGAGAGGCAGGTGCGGGTCACCCCCATGGACGGCAGGCACGGGAAGCACCAGGAACCGGCGCGCGGCTCATGGCTGCGCGAGGCGTGGCGCGGGCTCCTCCCGATCGGGGTCGCGACGGGCGTGGTGCTGGTCGTCGGCGGCGGCTTCGACGTGCTCGAACGGCACCAGGGCGCCGAGAAGTCGCGCAGCGCGAAGGCCGCGTCGGACGCCGAGCCGACCGTGCCCCGGTTCGTCGTCGGCGTCGCCGCGGACGGCTCCGCGCTCGTCGTCCGCGACAGCGGCACGGGCGCCGACACCGGCCCGCCCGTCGCGCCGCCGCCCGGCCGCCGCTTCACCCGCGTCGCGTCCGGCCCCGACGGCAGCTACGTCGTCGCGTCGTCCGGCGGCGGGACGGTGACGTTCCAGCGCCTCGCCCTCGACGACGACGGCCGCGTCGAGGAGCTCGCCCCGCTCCCGAAGGCCGTCGCCCCGGGCGAGTCCGCCGGCTGGTCCGACCTCGCCGTCGCCGCCGACGGCCGGATCGCGTACGTCACCTACGCGGGCACCCGCGGCACCGTCGCCGTCCTCGACCCGGACACCGGCGCCCGCAAGGCGTGGCCCACGACGCTGCGCGGCCGCATCGGCGGCCTGTCCTGGTCGGGCGACACGCTGGCGTTCGCCTGGACGGCGTCCGGCGCTCCCCAGATCCGGACGATCGACACCGCCGCCCCCGCGGGCGACCTCACGTCCAGCAAGGCCGTCGCGACGCTGCCGTCCGGGACGTCCGCCGCGTTCCTGCGCCCGGACGGCTCCACGATCGTCACCGGCCGCGTCCAGGACGCGAACCTCGTGCTGCAGGCGTTCACGGCGTCCGGCGAACCCGGGCAGGTCATCTGGAAGCACCCGGTCGAGGGCGACCCGGAGCTGAAGGCCCTCGATCCCGCCGAGAACGGCGCGCTGCTGGCCCTCGCCGACGACGTCCACACCCCCGCCGGCGACCCGCTCCCCGGGAAGGACCTCGCCGACGCCGCCTGGTGACGCCTAAAGTGGACGCACGGAACCGGGCGAACGGAGCGCAACCGTGGGCATGGTGATGGCAGTCAGTTTCACCAGATACGGCCGCCTCTACTACCTCGATCCCGGTCCGCACAGTCCGAAGGTCGGCGACAAGGTCCTCGTCCCCACCGACTCCGGCCACGAGGTCGCCGAGTGCGTGTGGGCCCCGCAGTGGGTCTCCGAGGACATCGACGGCCTCCCCGAGTGCGGCGGCCCCGCCACCGACGAGCACCTCGCCCGCGACGACGCGAACCGCCGCCGCCGCGCCGAGGCCCGCACCGCCGCCAAGCGCCTCGTCCGCCGCCACGACCTCCCGATGAAGGTCATCGGCGTCGACTTCCTCGACGCCGACAACGTCGTCAAGATCTACTTCACCGCCCCGCACCGCGTCGACTTCCGCGCGCTCGTCCGCGACCTGGCCCGCACCCTCAAGGCCCGCGTCGAGCTCCGCCAGGTCGGCCCCCGCGACGAGGCCCGCCTCCAGGGCGGCATCGGCCCCTGCGGCCGCGACCTCTGCTGCGCCACGTTCCTCAAGGACTTCGAGCCCGTCTCCGTCCGCATGGCCAAGGAGCAGGACCTCCCCGTCAACCCCCTCCGCATCGCCGGCGCCTGCGGCCGCCTCATGTGCTGCCTCAAGTACGAGCACCCGCTCTACATGGAGTTCAAGGAGAAGGCCCCGCGCCTCGGGTCCCGCGTCAGCACCCCGGAGGGCGAGGGCCAGGTCATCGGCTACAACGTCCCCGGCGACCGCGTCACCGTGAAGGTCGGCTCCCGCCGCTGCTCCTGCCCCTCCGCCTCCGTCTGCTCCCCCCGCCAACAACACGACGCCCACTACGCCGACCCCCAGGACGGCGAGCCCGCAGGGTGAGGCCGGGGGCGGGTTCCCACTGAGCGAGACACCGCACTGCCGCGGGGCGGCGCCGTCGTGCACATTCCGGTGATCGGCACCTGCACCGGAGGGACCACGGCATGGCCGGCTGGAGTCATCGGTACGCGCGCATCAACGACCTCGACGTCCACTACGTGGAGCAGGGCGACGGCCCGCTCGTCGTCCTCCTGCACGGGTTCCCGCACCTCTGGTACAGCTGGCGGCACCAGATCGGGCCGATCGCGGACGCCGGGTTCCGCGTCGTCGCCCCGGACATGCGGGGGATGGGCGGGACGAGCGGCCCCGCCGACCACCGCGCGTACGGGCCCGCGAGCATCGTCGGCGACGTCGCCGGCCTCCTCGACCACCTCGGGGAGGACAGGGCGGTGTTCAGCGGCCTCGACTTCGGCCTGTTCGCCGCGTACGACCTCGCCCACCGGCACCCGGAGCGCGTCGAGGCGCTCATCGCGCTCGAGAACCCGTTCTTCACGCCGTCGCGGGAGTCGCCGCTGACGCTCGCCGCGCGGCAGGCCGAACGGCACTTCAACCACATCCACTACTTCGCCGCGCCCGGCGCCGCCGACCGCGACCTCGCCGCCGCGCCCCGCGAGTTCCTGCGCAAGGTGTTCTACGCGCTCTCCAGCGACTACCACTACCTCGACGTGTGGAAGAAACCGCCGGGGACGTCCTACATCGATGCCCTGCCCGAGACGCCGCCGCTGCCGTGGCCGTGGCTGACGGAGGCGGAACTGGAGTTCTACGTCGCCGAGTACAGCCGGAGCGGCTTCACCGGCGGGCTCAACTGGTACCGGGCCATGGACATCGCGTGGGAGGAGCGCAAGTCCTACGCGCCCCGGACGACCGTGCCGTACTACTTCATCGGCAGCGAGCAGGACGCCGACCTCGAGGGCTGGCACGGCGACGCCCCCCTGAACCGGCTCGGCGACCACCACGCGGACGTCCGGGACGTCCGGATGATCAAAGCGGCGGGGCACATGATGCAGATGGAGAAGCCCGCGGAGACCACCGCGGCGATGCTGGAATTCCTCGCGAGGAGGGGCGCATGACCGGGAACCGGGTGGCGGTCGTCACCGGCGCCAGCCGCGGCGCCGGGAAGGGCATCGCGCTCGCCCTGGGCGCGGCCGGCATGACCGTGTACGTGACCGGACGGACGCGCGCCGAGGGCGACGCCGACCTGCCGGGCACGGTCGCCGGAACCGCCGCGGAGATCGACGGGCGCGGCGGCACCGGCGTCCCGGTGATCTGCGACCACGCCGACGACGAGCAGGTCCGGGCGCTGTTCGAGCGGGTCGAGCGGGACCACGGCGCGCTGCACGTCCTGGTCAACAACGCGTTCACCATCCCCGACGGCCTCACCCGGGACGGCCCGTTCTGGGAGAAGCCCCTCGCCCTGCAGAGCATGTTCGACGTCGGCATGCGCTCCGCGTACGTCGCGAGCTACTACGCGGCCCCGCTGCTGATCAAGAACGCCGGGGGCCTCGTCGTGAACACGTCCTCGTTCGGCGGCCGCTGCTACATGCACGGCCCCGCCTACGGCGCCGGGAAGGCCGCCGTGGACAAGATGGCGCACGACATGGCCGAGGACTTCCGGCCCTACGGCGTCGCCGTCATCTCCCTCTGGATGGGCCTGCTGAAGACCGAGCGCAACCGCGCCATGTTCGACGGCGTCCCCGAGCGGTACGAGTCGTTCGCCGCCGGCGCCGAGACGCCCGAGTTCAGCGGCCGGGTGATCGACGCCCTCGCCCGCTCGGCCGACCCGATGGCGTGGACGGGACGCGTCCTCATCGGCGCCGAACTCGGCGAGGAGCTCGGCGTCACCGACGTCGACGGGTCGCGCCCCCGTTCGCACCGCGGGATGCTGGGCGACCCGCCGACGTACGCCGCGGCCGTCGTGAAGTAGCCGTCAGGAGTTCGGCAGCGCGTACTTGAAGATCTTCTTCCACGTGCTCGTGACCTGCCGCGACAGCGGACCGGCGTGGTACGGCAGCCCGTACTTGTCGCACAGCTCCCGCACCCGCGGCGCGATCTCCGCGAGCCGGTTGCTCGGCATGTCCGGGAACAGGTGGTGCTCGATCTGGTGGCTCAGATTGCCGGTCATCAGGTGGAAGAACCGCCCGCCGGTGATGTTCGCCGACCCCGTGAGCTGCCGCACGTACCACTCGCCGCGCGACTCGCCGTCCAGCCGGTCCTTCTCGAACATCTCGACGTCCCCGGGGAAGTGCCCGCAGAAGATGATCGTGTGCGCCCACACGTTCCGGACGACGTTCGCGGTGAAGTTCGCCGCCAGCGTCGACAGGAACTGCGGGCCGCTGAGCAGGGGGAACGCCACGTAGTCCTTGCCCCACTGGCGGCGGATCTTGCGGCCGATCTCGCGCAGCTTCCGCCGCGTCTCCTCCGGATCGTTCCGGCCCGCCCGGATCTTGTCGATCTCCAGGTCGTGCAGCGCCACCCCGTACTCGAAGAACATCGCGAGCAGCAGGTTGTAGACGGGCTGCGGGACCGCCGTCCAGTGCCACTTCTGCTCCGGGGTCACGCGCAGGATCCCGTAGCCCACGTCGTTGTCCTTGCCCACGACGTTCGTGAACGTGTGGTGCACGAAGTTGTGCGAGTGCTTCCACTGCTCGGCGGGGGACACGTTGTCCCACTCCCACGTCGTCGAATGGATCTTCGGGTCGCGCATCCAGTCCCACTGGCCGTGCATGACGTTGTGCCCGATCTCCATGTTCTCGAGGATCTTCGCGACGGCGAGCGTCGCGGTCCCGGCGATCCACGCGGGCGGCAGCGACGACGCCAGCAGCATCGCCCGCCCGCCGATCTCCAGGCCCCGCTGCCAGCGGATCACCCGCCGGATGTAGGCCGCGTCGCGCTCCCCGAGGTCCGCGGTGATCTCCGCGCCGAGCGCGTCCAGCTCCCGGGCGATCGCCTCCAGGTCGGCGTCCGTCAGGTGCCCGGTGGACGAGGTCTCCGCGGTCGTCACGTTCGTGGTCATCGGCGTGCTCCTCACAGTTCGATCTCCACCGGCCCGGCGGCCGCGTTCACGCACGTCTGGACGATGTCGCCCTCGTCCCCGTGCACCCGTCCCGTGCGCAGGTCGCGCACCCGTCCCGCCGCGAGCCGCCCGACGCAGCCGTGGCAGATGCCCATCCGGCAGCCGCTCGGCAGCAGCGCGCCCGCGCCCTCCCCGGCGTCCAGCAGCGGGGTCCCGCCGTCCGCCTCGACCTCGACGCCGCTCCGCGTGAACCGGACGACCCCGCCCGCGCCGCCCGCGGCGGCCAGCACCGGACGGAACCGCTCCACCCGCAGCCGCTCCGGGACGCCGGCGTCGCGCCACAGCCCCGCGAGCCGCTCCAGCAGCCCCTCGGGGCCGCAGGCCCAGGCGTCCCGTCCGGTCCAGTCGGCGGGCAGGTCGTCCGGCCTGAACCGGCCCTCGACCTGCGTGTGCCGCTCGCGGAACCGCAGCCCCGGCAGCCGGTGCCCCAGCCGCCGCAGCTCCGCGCCGAAGATCACGTCGTCGGCCGTCCGCGCCGAATGCAGGAGCACGGCGTCCGTGCCGGGCGCCCGCTCGGCGAGGTGCCGCAGCATGGCCATCACCGGCGTGATCCCGCTGCCCGCGGTCACGAACAGCAGCCGCTCCGGCAGCTTGTCCGGCAGCACGAAGTCGCCCTCCGCCGCCCCCAGCCGGACGACCGCGCCCGGGCGGACCCGGTGCACGAGGTGGCTCGAGACGAACCCGTCCCGCGCGGCCTTCACCGTCACCGTGATCCGGCCGTCCGCGCGCGGCGGCGACGACAGCGAGAACGTCCGCCGGTGCAGCACGCCCCCGATCTCCACCCCGAGCCGGACCCACTGCCCCGGCCGGTGCCCGCGCCACGCCCGTCCGGGCCGGATCACCAGCGTCGCGGCCCCGGGGGCCTCGTGCCGCACCGCCTCCACGCGCCCCCGCGGCTCGGCGGTGCTCCACAGGGGGTTGATCAGTCCCAGGTAGTCGTCCGGCAGCAGCGGCGTCGTCAGCAACCGCGCCGCCGTCGAGAGCTTGGTCACGTCGCCTCCCGAACGGAACCTACTTAGGCGTAACCTACGGTCGCGTAACCGTCCGCGGCCGTTCAAGGTCCGGCGGCCGAAAGCGACGGGCATCACACCATCGGAAACCGTGCCATCGAGCAATGACGATGTCCGGGCGCGAAGAAGTGGCCCCGGACCTCCGGTCGACGTAGCGTAGGCACCGGCATACGAGCCGCGACGACGATACGGGGGCCGGAGTGCGGGCAGCGAAGACCATCGGCGCGACCATCGCCCTGACCCTCGCGCTGGCCACCGGCTGCGACGGCGGCTCCGACGAGGCGACGATGGCGAGCCGCGTCCCCGAGGGACTCGGCTCCTACTACGACCAGCGCCCCGACTGGCGCGACTGCGGCGGCGGCTTCCAGTGCGCGACCGTCCAGGTCCCCCTCGACTACGCCAAGCCCGACGGCGAGAAGATCGGCATCTCGGTGATCCGGCTGCCCGCCCGGAACAAGTCCGAGCGGATCGGGTCGCTCCTGACGAACCCGGGCGGCCCCGGCGGCTCCGGCATCGGCTTCGTCCGCCAGGCCGCCGCCGCGTTCGGCGCCGACCTGCGCGCCCGCTTCGACATCGTCGGCTTCGACCCCCGCGGCGTCGGCGAGAGCGGCCCCGTCCGCTGCAACACCACCGCCCAGCTCGACCGGTTCTTCGCCACCGACACGTCCCCCGACGACCCCGCCGAACGCGCGACCCTCGCCGCCCGCAGCGAGCAGTTCGCGGACGCCTGCGCCGCCAAGGCCAAGACCACCCTCCCGCACGTCGGCACGGCCGACGCCGCCCGCGACATGGACGTCCTCCGCGGGGCCCTCGGCGACGACAAGCTCACCTACTACGGCGCGTCCTACGGCACCTACCTCGGCGCCTTCTACGCCGAGCAGTTCCCGAAGAACGTCCGCGCGCTCGTCCTCGACGGCGCCGTCGACCCCCGCCTGTCCGCGACCGACATCCTGGTCGAGCAGGCGAAGGGCTTCGAGACCGCGTTCCGCGCCTTCGCCGAGAACTGCACCGCCACCCCCGGCTGCCCCCTCGGCGACACGCCCGACGCGGCCGCGAAGAACCTCGAGAAGCTCCTCGCCGAAACCGACCGCGAACCCCTCACCGCCCGCGGCGACGGCCGCGAGGTCACCGAGTCCCTCGCCACGATGGGCATCGCCACCGCCCTCTACGCCAAGGAGTACTGGCCCACCCTCCGCCAGGGCCTCACCCAGGCCGTGCAGAACCGCGACGGCACCGTCCTTCTCTCCCTCGCCGACCAGATGGTCGACCGCGAGGACGGCTCCTACAGCAACCAGACCGACGCCAACATGGCCGTCAACTGCGTCGACAAGCCCAACCCCCCGAGCGTCGACGCCTACGCGAAGGCCGTCGCGAAAGCCGAGCGCTCCGCGCCCCTCTTCGGCGAGTTCGTCGTCTGGGGCGGCCTCCCCTGCGTCTACTGGCCGGCCAAGACCGACAAGGCCCCCGCCCCCGTCGCCGCCCAGGGCGCCGCACCCATCGTCGTCATCGGCACCACCCGCGACCCCGCCACCCCCTACGCCTGGGCCGAACGCCTCGCCGACCAGCTCCAGTCGGGCGTCCTGCTGACCCTCGACGGCGACGGCCACACCGCCTACCTCCAGGCGAACCCCTGCATCAGCCGCGCCACCGACCGCTACCTCGTCACCACCGAGCCCCCGAAGACCGGAACCGTGTGCCGCTGAAAACGGGTGCGCAAGCACCCCCCGAGACCCGGTAGACTTCATCCCGCCGTGCCCGCACGGCAAGCCGCCTTAGCTCAGTCGGCAGAGCGATTCACTCGTAATGAATAGGTCATCGGTTCGATTCCGATAGGCGGCTCCACCTCAAAGCCCCCTTGCGATCATCGCAAGGGGGCTTTGCCGTCCCGGACCTACGCCGCCGACCGCGACGGGCGCTTCGCCGCCGCCCTATGCCGCTGGTGACATGTTCGGTGACGGCAGCCCGAGGCGGCGCCATGCTGCCGGCTTGAACGCGGTTTTCGATACGTCGGCGATATCCGCCCGCTCTTACGATTGAGAGCATGCGTGTGCTGGTTGTCGAGGATGAGCCCTACATGGCCGAGGCCATCCGCGATGGGCTGCGCCTGGAAGCCATCGCGGCCGACATCGCCGGAGACGGCGACGCCGCCCTGGAGATGCTGAGCATCAACCCCTACGACATCGCCGTCCTCGACCGCGACATCCCCGGGCCCTCCGGCGACGAGGTCGCCGAACGCATCGTCGCTTCGGGCAGCGGCATGCCGATTCTGATGCTCACCGCTGCGGACCGGCTGGACGACAAGGCCTCCGGGTTCGAGCTCGGCGCCGATGACTACCTCACCAAGCCGTTCGAGCTGCGAGAACTCGTACTGCGTCTCAGAGCTCTCGACCGCAGGCGTGCCCACAACAGGCCGCCGGTGCGGGAGCTCGCCGGCGTGCGGCTGGACCCGTTCCGCCGCGAGGTCTATCGGGACGGCCGGTACGTCGCGCTCACCCGGAAGCAGTTCGCGGTGCTCGAAGTCCTCATGGCCGCCGAAGGCGGTGTGATCAGCTCCGAAGAGCTCCTGGACCGGGCTTGGGATGAGAACGCCGACCCGTTCACGAACGCCGTGCGCATCACGGTATCCGCACTGCGCAAGCGGCTCGGCGAACCCTGGCTGATCGCCACGGTGCCCGGCGTCGGCTACCGCATCGACACGGGACCGGAAGCCGGGAGCGAGGGAGGCGAACGTGGATAGGGCGCCCGGGGTGAGCGTCCGCCTCAAGTTCACTCTCAGCTACGTCGGATTCCTCATGATCGCGGGCGCCTTGCTGCTCGCCGCCGTCTGGGCGTTCCTCCTTCGAGGAAGGTCGAACGGCCTGCATGTCCCCGATCTGTCTGACTTCCGGCGCGCCTTCGACCCCAGCAATTTCGGCCCGACCGTCTTCGTCCCGGCCGCGATACTGGTGCTGGGGTTCCTGCTGGTGTTCGGTCTCGTCGGAGGGTGGATTCTCGCTGGGCGGATGCTGGTCCCGCTGACCCGCATCACTGATGCCACGCGGATGGCTGCGAGGGGGTCGCTCTCTCACCGGATCGAGTTGGAGGGGCGCAAGGACGAGTTCAGGGAGCTCGCCGACGCCTTCGACGGCATGCTCGCGCGGCTCGAAGCGCATGTCGCCGAACAGCAGCGCTTCGCAGCCAACGCTTCCCACGAGCTGCGTACTCCACTCGCGATCATGCAGACCATGCTCGACGTCGCTCGCAATGATCCGAGCCGGCAAGGCAATGAATTCGACGAACGCCTCCGCGTCGTCAACGCCCGAGCGATCGACCTGACTGAAGCACTTCTGCTGCTCAGCCGCACCGACCGGCGATCGTTCGCCCGAGAAGACGTTGATCTATCGCTCATCGCGGAAGAAGCCACCGAAACGCTCCTCCCGCTCGCCGAGAAGCATGGCGTCGTCATCGAAACCATCGGGGACATCACCCCGACCATCGGGTCCCACGCGCTCCTGCTGCAGTTGACCACGAATCTCGTGCACAACGCGATCGTGCATAACCTGCCCGAAAACGGCACTGTCCAGGTCAGGACCACTGTCGGTTCCCAGGCTGCCGTGCTCACGGTCGAGAACACCGGCGAGCAGCTCAGCCCGCACGTGGTCTCCACTTTCACCGAGCCGTTCCAGCGCGGCACCGAACGCGTCCGCAGCGACCACGTGGGTGCCGGCCTCGGTCTGGCGATCGCCGAGAGCATCACCCAAGCGCACGAGGGAACGCTCTCGCTCACCCCGCGCGCGGACGGAGGGCTCCGCGTCACGGTACGCCTACCCGCGACAGCTCGGCTGGCCGCGTAGGAAGCGAAACGAGATTCCGGCTTGGTCGGCTTGGTACCCGCGTCGCTCGTAGAACCTGTGCGAGTCCGGCCGTCGGTCATAGCCGGATGGTTCAATCCAAGCCTCGAGAGGCGAGAGTCCGTTGCTCCGCGACCGCGGTGAGCACGTGCCGGGCCAGGATGACGTCCGCGTCCGGTGCGCCGGCCGCCAGCGCGTGGGCCGACATCTTCGCGATCCGCTCGGGATCGGTGAGGACCGGAATCAGGGTGGTCTCGATCCAAGCCGGATCGAGGTCGGCGTCGTCGACGAGCAGTGCCCCACCGGCCGCGATGACCGGCTCGGCGTTCAGCCGCTGCTCGCCGCCGCGCAGCGGTAGCGGGACGTACGCGGCCGGCAGCCCGACGGCGGCCAGTTCGGCGCACGTCATCGCTCCCGAGCGGCAGATCACGAAGTCGGCCGCGGCGTAGGCGTACTGCATCTCGTCTACGTAGGGCATGACGACGTAGGGCGGGTCGGCGGGGCCGCGGTCCGGCGCTTCGACCATGTGCTGCGGCCCGGTGATGTGCAGCACCTGCAGGCCGGACGCCCGGAACGCCGCAGCCGCGCCGGACACCGCGGTGTTGATCGACCGGGCGCCCTGCGAACCGCCGGTGACCATCAGTACCGGCCCGTCGGGTCGCAGGCCGAACCGCCGCCGGGCAGCGTCGCGCAGGGCGGGCCGGTCGAGCCTGGCGTCCGCAGCAGAGCCCGGTTCAGTTTGCGCGGCAGCGGCGCCGGCGGGATGAGTTCGAGCGGGTAGCCGCGGGCGGGAACGAGCGTGGTGTCGAGTCCGCGGACGGTGCCGAGGGCGGTGATCTCGGCCGTGGGCTCCAGACGGCGCAGGGCGTCGGCGAGGTTCATCGCGGGCTCGATGTGCCCTGCCGAGTGGCCACCGGCGACAACGACGCGCGGTGGCGGCTCGCCTGGCATCACGATGTCCCTCCGATCAAGATTCCGCGGTTCGCGTGAAACCGCTCGAATACCTGCATGGGCAATGATGCAGAGTCTGAATTATGTGAATAGCCCGACGGATTATGGAACCGCACTACACCGTCATCAGTCGCATAGACCAGTACGAGGTGGCCTCCACGTTGGGGCGCGGGGGTGTCCGGGTTCCGAATCTCGGGTGATACTGACGCGATCATGGCCTGCCCGGGTCGTACCTTTCTGCTCGATACGTGAATGGGTGTGTGTTCGACCAGTTCGCAGTGGAAACCGAACTGTGAGCTGACCCAGGCCATGAACGGCCGGTAGATGAGTCCGCGGACCTTGCCGGAGGGGTCCACCACGTAGCAGCCCCAGTCGAGGGCCAGCGAGAGGAGTTCGCCCATCGACAGCCGGATGTCGGTCCACCCCTGGAGCAGCGACTGCAGGCACGCTAGACCGCAGACCTTGCGGGACCAGAACAGGTACTCCTCGCTTGAGCGGTATCCGTCGGAGGCCCAGTCGTGCAGTCGCGATGGAGCGGTTCCGCCCAAGAAGACCTCGAGCCCCGAGAAGCCGGTGCGCCGCATGACGACGTCGTCGTTGCGTTCCAAGTGTCCCCACTGCGAGATGCAGTGGAGACTCCGATCACGTGATGGGGAAGTCGAAGTAGACATCAGGATAAGGCTCGTTTCTCAGCGTGTAGTGCCACCATTCGCAGTCGTACCGATCGAATCCGCAGTCCTCCATGATGGAACGGAGGTGCTCACGGTTTCGGGCCTCGGTCGGCGTGATTCCACGGGCTCGATGACGTGAGATCGGGTCCATGAGGTCGTGGCCGCCGCCCATGGGAGCAAGCTCACCGGTGGCAAGGTGATAGAGGGTCAGGTCGACGGCGCCGCCCCTGCTGTGGCCCGACTTCGCGGCCACATATCCATGCTCGAACATCTGGTGCCGGTCGATGTTCGGGTAGTGCCGCGGTTTGGTCCGGCCATCCTCGGGCTGGGCCGACCAGCGGAGGAAGCAGTCGACGGCGCGTTGGGGGCGGTACCCGTCCCAGAGAAGCAGCCCGAATCCGAGGGAGGCCGCCCTCTCGCGTGCTCGCTCCAGGGCCGCGCACAGGGACCGAGTGCCGACGATGCGATTCGCGAGATAGCCGTCCACCGGTTTGCCGGTGAAGTTGTCCCAGGTGGCGTACTTGGCGTCCCAGCGGACGCCCGGCACCCGGTCGTCGACGTAGACGAAGTCGTCGTTCACCGCTTCTTCCCGTGCAGTGCCATCGAGACGAGCCGGTCGATCACGTCGGACAGCGGCATTCCCGCGGCGGCCATCATCCGTGGGTAGCGGCTGTAGGACGTCAGGCCGGGCATGGTGTTGACCTCGTTGAGCACCACCCGGCCGTCGTCGGTGAGGAACATGTCGACGCGCGCAAGTCCCTTGCAGCCCAGGGCGCGGTAGATGGTCTCGGCGGTCTCTTGGACGAGCCGCCGCGAGTCGTCGGAGATGTCGGCGGGAACGATGAACGTCGAGTTCTCCGATCCGGTCTCGGGCGAGTCCTCTTGGTGGATCCTGAAGAATCCGTGCGAGAGGTCGACGCGGTCCACCTCGCCGGTGACCAGGCCGAAAGGTTCTTCGAGGACCGCGCAGCCGATCTCGCTCCCGGCCACGGCCTCCTCGATCAAGGCTTTCGAGTCGTACCGGTGCGCCGCGCTCAGCGCGCTCGTCAACTCGTTCTTGTCGGTGACTTTGCTGACGCCGAACGAGGAGCCCGAACGGGCCGGCTTCACGAAGACGGGATACCGAAAACGGTCGGGATCGACCTTCTCGTCCTCCGCGACGACCCAGAAGTTCGGCGTGGCGATCCCCGCTCTCTTGGCAACGGTGTAGGCCAGAGACTTGTCCATGCACACGGCCGAGCCCTGGATGTCGCAGCCGACGTAGGGGATGCCGGAGAGCTCCAACAAGCCCTGGATCGCGCCGTCTTCGCCGAACGTGCCGTGAAGTACGGGGAAGACGAGGTCGAGACGCACCGTCTCGTACCCCTCCTGCCCCATGACCAGCAGACCGTGCATGCTTCGGTCAGGTGACAGCGTGACGGGACGGGCGCCGCCGGTCTCCCAGTCCGCGGCGGGGCCGTCGCACAGTTTCCATACGCCGTCGGCCGTGATGCCGATCCAGAGAGGCTCGTACTTCTCGGTGTCGAGGTTCCTTGCCACCTCGCGCGCTGACTTGATGGAGACGAAGTGTTCCTCGCCCGCGCCTCCGAAGATGACTCCGACCTTCAATCTACTCATGCTGTTTCCCCGCTCTCGAAGTTCAGGCAGTTGGCGAGAGTGTTCTCGACGATGTCTTTCAGGGCGTGGTCGGTGTGGTAGGCGGAGTGCGGACTGATCAGCACATTAGGCATGCGCTGCAGTCGCACCAGGGCCTCGTTCTCGAGATGCCTGTTTCGGCAGTCGGCATAGAAAATGCCTTCCTCGCCTTCGAGGACGTCCAGTGCCGCGCCGCCCAACCTGCCGCTTTCCAGCGCGGCGAGAAGGGCCTCGGTATCGAGCAGCGGTCCGCGACCGGTGTTGACGATGTACGCGCCGGGCTTCATCCGCTCGATGCGATGGCGATCGAGGAGATGGCGGGTGTCCGCCGTGAGCGGGGTGTGGAGCGTCACGACGTCGCTCAGTTCGATCAGCTCGTCCAACGGCACGTGGCCGGTCGAGACGCGAGATCGGTTGTCGTGGGACAGCACGCGGCAGCCGAAGCCTCGCAGCCGGTCGACGACCGCTGTGCCGATGCGGCCGGTCCCGACCACCCCGACGGTCAGGTCGCGCAGCTCCTTGCCGCGAGCGTTGCTCAGCCGATAGTCATGAGCGTCGGTGCGGCGGATGGTGGATTTCGCATGGCGCAAAGCCATGAGCATTAACATCAACGTGTAGTCGGCCACGCTGTCCGGTGAGTAGGCGACGTTGCCGACCGAGATGCCGACGCGCTCGGCGTACTCCAGGTCGATATGGTCGTAGCCGATGCTTCTGGTGCAGATGTATTCGACACCGGTTTTGCTGAGCGCCAGAAGTGCGGGATCGGTGATCTGAGTCTTGTGGTTCACGCTGACGCACCGGTTGCCGCGTGCCAGTTCAGCGTTGGTCTCGCAGACGGCGGCCTCGATGAGGGTGAGCGACAATCCGAGGCGTGCCCCCATCTGCTGGAACAAGTCGGCTTCGTCCTGGCCGCATCCGAAGACCGCGATTCCCGTCGTCGGGATGGACGAGGAAGACGGCTCGGCCATCGTTCGGGCGCGACGGTCCGTGGTCGCTTCGCCGTGGATCGAACCCAATTCGCTGGAGGGCATGTCTCAAGTCAAGACAGCGCCGTGTTGCCAGCACGTACGCGATATTCGATACGCGGACGATATGCCGCCCTGAGCTGACCGTGCCGGGGACCTCCTGGACAGGGCGCACTCGGTTACTTCCCTCGGACGACCGAGTCAGAGGAGCGGGAGGCCGGCCGCGGCTTCCGGCGGATGGGCGCCGGGGCGCGCGGTGCGGGGCGTCCGGTTCCGTCTCGTAGCCCGGCCACGGCCGTCCCGCTCCCTACACTTGCTGCATGCCAGACACGAAGGACCTCCCCAGGTACCGCGTTCTCACTGGCCCCGACGATGAGGGTTTCTGTCGAAGGGTCAGCGAAGCACTCGATCTCGGCTACGAGCTGCACGGCTCGCCGTCGCTGACGTTCGACGGGGATCGCGTGATCGTGGCCCAGGCGCTCGTCCGACCGCGGCCTTGATGGTCTCTGCCGCCGGTTCGCCGCCAGGGTCGCCGACGGCGGACGTTCAGGCGGCGGTGGAGATCGCGGCCTTGTCGGCGGGTGACGTGGTGCGGGCGCGGGGCAGGAGCAGGTAGGTCAGGCCGAGGCCGGTGAGGCTCAGCACGGCCCCGACCAGTCCGTTCCAGCGCAGCGCGTCCGCGGCCACGAGGAACCCGCCGAGGGCGGAGCCGACGGCGGCGGCCAGGTTGAACGCGCCGACGTTGACGGAGACCGCCAGGTTCGGCGCCGTCCCGGCGTGGTGCAGGATCAGCCCCTGCAGCGGGGCGATGGTGGCGGTGGCGAGCAGACCCAGGCCGAGGACGGCGAGGACGGCGGTCGGCTGCCAGGCGGCGGCGAACGGCATGGCCGCCAGCACGCCGGTCAGGCCGCCGAACACGCCCCGCACGGTCGCGGTCATGGACTTGTCGGTCAGCTTGCCGGCGGCCAGGTTGCCAAGGAAGCTTCCGGCGCCGTAGGCGAGCAGCAGCGCGGAGACGGCGGCCGGGGAGAAGCCGGTGACGCGGATGAGCAGGGGCGCGATGTAGGTGAACACGAGGGCGACACCGGAGAGGCCGACCGCGGTGGTGGCGATGGCCAGCAGCACCGGTTTGCGGCTCACGACGCGCAGCTCGTCGCGCAGGCTCGTGGCCGGTGCCTGCTGCCGGGGGAGCACCAGGGCCAGCAACGCGACGGCGGCCAGCGTGATCGCGGTGAGCACCGCGAACGGGGCGCGCCACCCGGCGGCATGTCCCAGCAGCGACCCCAGCGGAACCCCCAGGAACGTGGCCACGGTGAAGCCGGAGGCCACGGTGGCGATCGTCGAACCGGTCTTGTGGGCGGGCACCACGCTGGTGGCCATCACCAGCGCCAGCGCCAGGAACGCGGCGTGGCTGAGCGACGAGACCACCCGTCCGGCCAGCAGCATCGTGAACGTCGGGGCCAGGGCGCTGAGCGCGCTGCCGGCGGCGAACAGCAGCATCAGGCCGATCGCGAGGCCCCTGCGGGGCAGCCGCGCGGTCGCGATGGTCACCACGGGACCGCCGATCACCACCCCCAGCGCGTAGGCGGTCACCGCCTGCCCGGCGGTGCCCTGCGAGACCCCCAGGTCCGCGCTCACCTCGGGCAGCAAGCCCGCGATCAGGTATTCGGCCGTCCCGACAACGAAGACGCTCGCGCACAAGGCCGCGAGCGTGGCGAAGCTCTTGCTCATGCCGGGACGCTAAACTCTCACATCGATGTGAGAGTCAAGTCGCCAAGGCATCGGTGGGGAGGGCCACGTGCGGATCGGTGAACTGTCCCGCAGGACCGGCGTCCATGAACGGCTGCTGCGCTACTACGAGGAGCAGCAGCTGCTTCGGCCCGAGCGGCGCCCCAGCGGCTACCGCGAATACGGCGAGGCCGACGTGGAGACCGTGCGCCGCATCCGCTGCCTGCTCGCCGCCGGGCTGGGCACCGCCACCATCGCCAAGATCCTCCCCTGCCTGCGGGACGAGGACGAGCGCCTGGTGCCGACCTGCTCCGACCTCCTCGCCGACCTGTGCAGGGAACGCGAGCGGATTACCCAGGCCATCACCGACCTGGAGATCTCCCGGACCGCGCTCGACACCGTCATCGCCGCCGCCCCCGCCGACGTCGCCGAACGCGCGCTCGGCAAAGCGACGC
Organism: Actinomadura rifamycini DSM 43936; assembly: GCF_000425065.1. Lineage (GTDB taxonomy): Bacteria > Actinomycetota > Actinomycetes > Streptosporangiales > Streptosporangiaceae > Spirillospora > Spirillospora rifamycini. Next base: position 131,856 of record NZ_AULB01000021.1, on the reverse strand, counting down.
CCCCGCGGTAACCGCCGCCGCGGTCTGCGGCTTCGTCCGGCCCGACCGGGGCACCGGAGATTCGGTGCAAGGCGACGACATCGACGCCCGCAGTGCAGTTCGGAGCCGGGTATCGCCGAAGGGCAGGTGACCCCGGCTCGGAGCCCCTTCCGATTACTCGGGAGGGGCTTCTTGCGCAGCCGCGTCCGTGTGGCGGGCGCGGGCCTCGTTGATCTCCGCCTCGTGGCGCACGGCCCAGTCGGCCAGCGAGGACAGCGGTTCCAGGAGCGTGCGGCCGAGCGGCGTCAGGCTGTACTCGACGCTCGGCGGCACCGTCGGGTGGACGTCGCGCCGGACGAGCCCGTCGGCCTCCAGGCCGCGCAGCGTGCGGGTCAGCATGCGCTGGCTGATGCCCTCGACGGCGCGGTGCAGCTCGTTGAAGCGGTGCGGGCGGCCGCCGAGCAGGACCACCAGGAGCATGCTCCACTTGTCGCCGATCCGCCGGAACACGTCCCCGACCGGGCACGCGGCCAGCTCGGCGGCGGGCACCGGCCGAGGCAGGTCGTGCGCCAGCACCGAGGGAACACCGGTGTGCGTACCGGACATGAAACTGCCTTCTTTCGTCCTCGGGCCGGGCGATCCATGATCGGAACCGCCCCCTTCGACCCTAAGGAGCGATTCCATGCCGGACCAGCCGTCCAAGAACGTCGTCATCAGCGGCGGCACCACCGGAATGGGACGCGCGGTCGCCCTGGAGCAGTCGGCCAGGGGCAGCCACGTCACCGTGATCGGCAGCAACGAGGCGCGGGGACGCGCCCTGCTGGACGAGGCAGCCGACCCGAACATGCGGTTCCTGCGGGCGGACCTTTCCTCGATCGCCGAAAACGAAAGGGTCGTCGCGCTCATTGCCGAGCAGTACCAGTCGATCGACGCGCTGGCCTTGTTCGCCAACCGCGTTGTCCCCAAACGGAAAGAGACCCCGGACGGGCTGGAGTCCACGTTCGCCCTCTACTACCTGAGCCGCTACCTGCTGGGCGAACGGCTCCGCCCGCTCCTCGACGCCGCTCCGGAGCCCGTGATCATCAACGTGGCGGGGGTCGGCAACACCGCGGGACGGATCCACTGGGACGATCCGCAGTTGACGCGCGGCTACCGGCAGGTGCGCGCGCAACTACAGGCCGGCCGCGCGAACGACCTGCTCGGCGCGGCCTTCGCCGGCGGGGAGAGCAAGGTCCGATACGTGCTGTACCACCCCGGATTCACGAAGAGCGGGGCCGACGGCCACCCGAGCCCGGTCGTCCGGAACGCGATCAAGCTGCTCGCGCGCTTCTTCGCCCGTCCCGTCGCCGACTCGGTCCGGCCGATCAACGGATGGATCGACCGGCCTCCCGCGGCCCCGCTCACGGCCGTCGACCGCGGTAAGACCGTCGACCCGTCCATCGAGACCCTGGACCCCGCCGACGCCGCCCGTCTCGCCACGTACACCGCGGAACTGCTCCAGAAGGCGTCGCGGCGGGTCTGAATTCAGGTAAGCGAGTCGCGGTCGAGGGGTCGGGCCGCGCAGGGAGCGGTGTTCAGGAAGCGGGCTTCGGGCCGTTCTTGAGTTCGTAGCCGCGCTGCCACAGGAGGCGGGCGGCGCGGTGGGGGTCGGTCTCGCCGGGCCACCAGGACACCTCACGCCAGGTCTCGCTGTTTTCGCCGTGGGAGCGTAGGAGCGAGCCGTCGGCGTGGAGGACGAACCGTCCGAACCCGAAGCCGCGGCACGATTCCTCGTCGTACTCGTACAGCCAGTCCCAGCGGGCGATCTCGTTCGCCATGGTCGCGAGCCTCCGGGGCGTCGGGTCAGCGGGCCGGTTCGAGATGACCGCCGAGGATCTTCAGGTGGGTGCCGCGGGCGGCGGCGTGCCGCTCGCGGCCCTCGTCGGTGAGGCGGACGAAGACGCCGCGGCGGTCGTCCGGGCAGATCGTGCGCTCGACCAGGCCGTGCTTCTCGAGCCGGGCGACCGTCCGCGAGAGGGCGCTCTGGCTGAGGTACATGTCGGCGGCGATGTCCTGCATCCGGCGCTTCTCGCAGTTCGCCTCGACGAGCCGGTCCAGCGTCTCGTACTCGCTCATGCTGAGGCCGTGTGCGTCCTGCAGGGCGCGGTCGAGGTTGCACGCCACGGTGTTGTAGCAGGTCGCCAGCGTGCGCCAGCGGCTGACGAGAGCGGCCTCCGACTCCATGGCGCGGATCGTACCATGCACACGCATTAGATGCGTCTGCACTTTATGCGTCGACATTTGATGCGTGTGCATGTACTGTCCCTCGGCGTGACCATCACTGAGACCTCACCTGCCTCCGCCGTGCGCGCTCCTGCCGAACAGACCTGGACTCCCCGGCTGTGGGGCGTCCTCGCCGTGCTGTGCGCCGTGTTGTTCCTCGACGGGCTCGACGTGTCCATGGTGGGCGTGGCGCTGCCGTCGATCGGCGCCGAACTCGGGCTGTCGACCACGTCGCTGCAGTGGATCGTGAACGGCTACGTCCTCGGATACGGCGGTCTTCTGCTGCTCGGCGGCCGCACCGCCGATCTCCTCGGCCGCCGCCGGGTCTTCCTCATCGCGCTGGCCGTCTTCGCCGTCGCGTCACTGGTGGGCGGCCTGGTCGACAACGGCGCGCTGCTCATCGTCACCCGTTTCGTGAAGGGCCTCGCGGCGGCGTTCACCGCCCCGACCGCCCTCTCGATCCTGACCACCACGTTCCACGAGGGGCCCGCCCGCAATTGGGCGCTGTCGGTGTTCTCCGTGTTCGGCGCCAGCGGCTACTCGTCCGGGCTGATCCTCGGCGGCCTGCTGACCAGCTTCGGCTGGCGCTGGACGTTCCTGACCCCCGTGCCGCTGGCCCTGCTGGCCCTCGTCGCGGGCATCGCGCTGATCCCCCGGGACCGTCCCGCCGCGGGCGGCGGCCACGACCTCGTCGGCGCGGTGACGCTGACCGGCGGGATGCTGCTCGCGGTCTACACCGTGGTGTCGGCGCCCGAACGCGGCTGGCTGGACCCGCTCACCGTCGTGTCCATCGTCGCGGCCGCGGCGCTCCTCGTCGGGTTCGTCGTCACCGAGAACCGCGTGCGGCACCCGCTGGTCCGCCTCGGGATCCTGCGCATCGGCACGATTGTCCGCGCGAACCTCAGCATCGTCGCGCTGTTCGGGTCGTACTTGAGCTTCCAGTTCATGATGACGCTGTATCTGCAGGACGTCCTGGGCTGGTCTCCTCTCGAGATGGCGCTCGGCCTTCTCCCGGGGGGCCTCATCGTCGCCTTCGGCTCCCCGTTCGTCGGCCGGCTGATCGACCGGTACGGCACCCCGCCGCTGATCATCAGCTCGATGACGTCGCTGAGCCTCGGCTACGTCTGGTTCCTCGCGACCGCGGGAACCGCCCCGCACTACACCGTCACCGTGCTGCCGACGATGATTCTGCTGGGCGGCGGATTCGCGTTCGGCTTCAGCTCGATCATGGCGCAGGCCACGGACGGCATCGACGACTCCGAACAGGGTCTCGCGTCCGGTCTCGTGCAGACGTCCGGGCAGGTCGGCGCGGCGCTGGTCCTCGCCGTCGTCACCGCCCTCGTCGCCGGCGCCGCCCACGAGGGCGGCGACTTCGGCGGCTTCCACCCGGGCGTCAACCTCGTCAGCGGCGTCGCCGTCATCGGCCTCGCCCTCAACCTGATCCCCCTGTTCCGCACGCCCCGCGGACCCCGAGCCGCCCGCCCCAGCCGCCCTTGATGGAGAGGGACGAGATGCGGGTCCCGCAGGGACCCGCATCCGGTCTTTCCGGCTGTCTGGTCTCTCCGGCTGTCCGGTCTTTCCGGTCGTTCTGGCCGTGTGCGGAGTGAGGCGGAGTGAGGTGGACGGTTGGGTTGCGACGGTCGGGAGGTGCCGACCGGCGCGGCGCAGGTGGTTATTTCGCTCGTTTCCAGAAGGGGCGGCGGGGGGTGGAGTCGGTGAGGGTTTCGAGGGCGCGGGTCCAGAGGGCCTGGACGTCCGCGTCGGGGGTTCTCGCCAGGGTGCGGAGGTCGTCGCGGAGGGCGGCGAGGGCGGTGGTGTCCTGGGACTGGGCCTCCATGCGCCGGACGATCGATTCGAGTGCGGGGAGCAGGTCGTTCAGGAGGTGGGTGCGGCGGTCGTGGGGGGTGTCGGGGACGGCGCGGAGCCGTTCCAGGGCGCGGGCGATCTCGTCCTTGATGGTGGTGCCGGAGGGGCGGCCTGCGGCGCGTCGGGAGACGGCGCGTTCGACGCCGTAGGGCGGGGCGGCGGGTCTGGGGGCCGGGGGGGCGGCGCCGGACGGGCCGGCGCGGAGGAAGTCGGGGAGGTCGAGGTCGTCGTGGTCGTCGAAGTCGGCGGGCCGGTAGGAGCGGGCCGCCATCGGGCGGGCGGTTTGCGGGGGCGCCTGGCCGGCCCAGCCTGAAGGGGTCTCCACCGGCTGGACGACCCGGTGGGGGGCTCGGGTGTCGGCGGCGACCTCGGAGTCGACGGCGACGAACGCGGTGAAGCGGCACAGGACGCCGAACCGCAGGGACGTGTCGATGATGCGTTGCTCGAGGTCTTCGCCGACGGTGTGGCGGTCTTCGAGGTCCCGGAGGTGGGCGCGGGCCCACAGGGCCGTGGCGGTGCGGTCGGTGGTCTCGACCGGGGGAGCGTGCCGGGTCCAAGCGGTCCCGTCGGGTTTCGTGCCGTGGAGGGTGACGGCGCCGGGGCGGCCCCGGTAGCGGCCCGAGACCACGAGGGGGACGCCCGGGAAGAGGGAGCCGAGGCGGGGGGCCACCGAGCCGGGGACGATGTCGAGGTCGGCGTCGAGGGTGAGGTTCGTCGCGATGGGGGCGGCGATGCGGTGGTGGAGGTCCCGCATCGCCTCGTCCAGGCGGTCTTCGGATTCGACGAGCTCGCAGTGGCCGCCGCCGAGGGCGGCGAGGCGGTTGAGGAAGCCGGCGTTGACCGCGCGGTCGATGCCGATGGTGTGGACGCGGACGTCCTGGAGTTGCGGGCCGAGGCGGGCGAGGATCTGGTCCTCGTTGCCGATCTGGCCGTCGGTGATGAGGACGAGCACCCGGTCGCGGGACGGGTCGTCGAGGAGGCCGCCCGCCTGAAGGAGCGGCGTGAGCATCTCGGTGCCGCCGCGGGCCTCGAGCCCGGCGAGGTGCTCGACGGCCCGGAACCGGTTGCGGTCGGTGCCCGGGGCGAGGGCGAGGTCGAGGCCGCGGGGCGTGTCGATGACGTTGTCGAAGGAGAGGACGGCGAACCTGTCCTCGGTGCGGAGGGTGTCGATGATGCGGGCGGCGGCGCGGCGGGCGGCGACCATCTTCCAGCCCTGCATGCTGCCGGACCGGTCGAGGATGAGCGCGAGGTCGCGGGGGCGGGGCCGCGTCTCCCCGGAGGGGAGGACGGTGAGGGTGAAGGTGCCCTCGTCGCCGGTCTCGTCCGGGGCGAGGGCGAGGGACGCGCTCTCGTGCTCGGCGTGGCGGAGGCGGAGGACGAAGTCGCGGTCGAGGCGCTCGCCGGGGCGCAGGCTGACGCGGCCGCCCTCCTCGGCGACGACGTGCAGGGTCGACGCGATGTCAGTGAGCGGCAGCCCGGCGGGGTCGATGTCGACGTCGATCGACAGACGGACCGGGTTGGGGAAGCCGGGCAGGAGGACCGGCGGGCTGATCCGGGACGCGTCGGGGACGGCGTCGGTGTCGTCGGACGTGCCGGGCCCGGCGCGCTCGTCGTCGAGGGGAGCGCCGGGGATGTAGCGGGGCGCGACGACGAGGGGGAAGCGGAAGGTCGCCTCGGTGGCGGAGTCGCGGGAGAGCGGCTGGGCCAGGCGGAGCTCGACCTTGACACGCTCGCCCGGCTGGATGTTGCCGACGCGCATGGCGAAGACGTCGGGGCGGTCCTCCTCGGCGATCGCGGCCCGCCGGCCGGAGGCGATCGCGGTGTCGTAGTCGCGTCTGGCGCTGCCGCGCTCCTTGAGGGTGCCCTCGACGACCCGGTCGGCGGCCTCCATGCGGAGCGCGGTGACGGCCGCGCGGTCGGGGAGGGGGAAGATGTACGTCGCCTCGAGCGGCACGTCGAACGGGTTGCGGAACCCCTGGACGAGGTCGATGCCGGCGACGTGGCCGGTGATGGTCGCGTGGACGCCGACAGTGTCGAGCGGCAGGTTGCCCTTCTCGGTGGTGAGCGCGCCGAGCCCGCCTTCGGGGTCCGGCGCGGGGGGATCGGGCAGTTCGTGGATGCGCACTGTCACTGGGACCTCCGGGGAGGGGCGGCGGATCGGGTGAGACCTCGGCGTTGCAGTTCTTCCAGCAGCGGGCGGGCGGCCGACGCGATGGCGTCGAGGTCGGCGTCGGTCAGGTCGTGCGCCTCCAGCAGGAGGGTGACGTCGGGGCCGAGGCGGACGCCCTGGACGACCGGCGGGCGGGGCGTGTCGTAGCCGGTGACGGTCGCGGGGCGGTGGGAGATGTCGGGGCGTTCGCGCCAGAAGCGCTCCCGCTCGTTGCCGGTCGCGGCCGGCAGGTCGGCGATGCGTTCGAGCGACTCGTCGGTGGCGGCGGCCAGCTCGACCTGGATCTCGGCGATCGAGCGGCCCGCCGCCTGGCGGCGTTTCACCGCGACGAGCTGGAGCAGGTGCCGGCGGCCGTAGAGGGCGGTGCGGCCGCGGCGGCCCAGGGGCGGGTCGACGAGGCCGATCGTGGTGTACCAGCGGATCAGGCGTTCGTTCGGCAGGTCGCGCACCCGGCCGTTGGCGGGCGTCTCGCCGCCGGCCGCGAGGGCCGCCGCGGCGCGGTCCGCCAGCTCGCCGATCGTCCAGGTGTCGTCCATGGCTCGATGATGACACTGTCATCGTGACACTGTCAAATCGGAATCGAGCAAGTGGACAAAGTGGGGTGATTGTTTCTTTCTCCGCAAAAGTTAAGCGGAGGAATAATGGTCATCGAATTGAGTTCGGCAGTGGGTCCGATCATGTGAATTTGCCGGTAAAGCGGTCTTGGAGCCCCTACCTTTCTGTCATGGACGACCGAGAACTGGTCGAGGCGCTGCGGGCGCGGGAGCCGGACGCGCCGGCCTCGGTCTACCGCGCCTACGGCGACCGGCTGTACGCGTACTGCTGGTTCCGGACGCAGGCGCGGGACGACGCTCAGGTCGCTTTGCGCGACGCTTTCATCGCCGCGGAAGCGCACATCGACAAACTCCGCGACCCCGAACTGTTCGGCCCGTGGCTGTACGCCATCGCGCGCATGCAGTGCGCGCGTCGTCCGCCTTCGGAGGACCGTGCGCCCGATCCGCCGGTCGCGAGCCACGACCAGGAGGACGTCGATGAGCGGCTCATCTCCTGGAAGGCCGTGCAGGCGCTTTCGCCGCTCTCGCAGGACGTTCTGGATCTGCATCTGCGGCACGGGTTGTCGGCCCCGGAACTGGGCGCGGTGCTGGGGCTCGCGCCGGGCGACGTGCAGGGGACGCTCGAACGCGCGCATGCGGAGCTTGAGCAGACGCTGACGGCCGAGATGCTCGAAGGTCAAGGGCCCTACGGATGCGCAGAACGCGCCACCCTGCTGAGGCAGAGAAGTACGGGTGCGGACGTGGACGGCCGATTGCTGAGGCATGCGGAGACGTGCGCGCACTGCAAGCCGTTCTGTCCGCGTGCGGTGTCGGCGTCGAAGGTGTTCGGGCTGCTGCCGGTCGTCCTTCCGCCGGACGAACTCCGTCTCCGCGTGGTGAGCTGCTTCACGGATTCCGAACTGGTCGGGTATCGGCTGTTCGTCGCCACGAACCTTTCGGGCTTCACGTCGGCGGGTTTCCCGCTCCAGGACGGGCGTCCGGCCCGGAAGCGCGTCGCCGCCGCGGGGGCGTGGCGCAAGCGCGCCGTTCTGGGTGCCGCCACGATCGTCGTGCTCGGTGGCGGGGGCCTCGCCTGGGCGTCGTTGGACACGGACGGGCGTGACGCGGAGAGGGTGGACACGATCGTCGGTCCGAACCCCAGTCCCCGGCCGGGGCGCGTGCACGGTTCGCCGTCTCCGAACGCCGTGTCCGGGAAGGTGCCCGGCCCGGGGCGCACGTCGCCGGGCGCTTCCGTCCAGGGGCAGACGCCGGGGGCGGTTCCCCGGTCGTTGGCCGAGGAAGGGACTCCAGGGCCTTCGGGGTCCGTCCAGGGCGCGTCGACGCGTCCTCCGGGGAGTCCCGCCGGGCCGCTTCCGCGCACGTCCCCGTCCGCGCCCGCGCCGCCGAAGCCGCCGCCGACCGGGAGCGGCACGCCCGCCGCGTCGCCGCCGCCGTCGCCGACGGACGAGCCGCCGTCCCCGCCGCCGTCCGACCAAAGCCCGCCCCCGGCCGGGTAACGGTCCGCCGCAACGCGGCGCCGGACGTTCCTCCCGACGATCTTCTGAACTACGATCCGTGATCGAATGCTCGCGCTGCGCATCACGCGTCGGGGGGAGGACGTGATCATGAGCGCGACGGAGTTTCGCGGCGGCACGTTCCGGATCAGCGGTACCGGACTGCGCCTGGCCGCTCTGTCGTCCGGCATCGCGATCGGCTTGACCTGGCTGGTCCCGGCCTCGGCCGCGCGGCCCCCGGCCGAGCCGCCGCCCGGGGCGCGGGACGTGCGGCAGAGCCGGCAGGACGTGCGGGAGCGCGCCGCGGAGGTCGGCCGGACGCAGGCCGAACTGGCCGAGGCGGACGGCGCCCTGCATCGGCTCGTCGCGGACGCGCAGGCCGCCGTGGAGCGGTACCACGGCGAACGGGTGATGCTGGAGCGCGCTCGCGCGGCCCACCAGGACGCGCGGCGGCGGCTGGCGGACGCCGGGCGGCGGGTCGGCGAGACGCGCGCCGATCTCGCGTCGTACGCGGCGCGGATGTACCGGGGCGGCGGCGGGCGGGACCGGCTGGCGTCGGTGGTGGCGGGAGAGGGCGGCCCGCAGGGGTTCATGGACCGGGCCGTGATGGCCCGGATGCTGGCCGAGCAGCGGGCCGGGATGCTGCGCCGGGTCGAGGCGTCCAGGAACGTGGAGGACCTGTTCCGGCGCCAAGCGGAGGACGCTCTGGCCAAGCAGAGCGAAGCGGCCCGCCGTGCAGATGAGGCGAGGCGCCGTGCAGAGGACGCCGTGGAACGGCAGCGGGCGTCCGTCGAACGCATCGAGGCCCGCAAACGGGAACTGGAACGTCGTCTGGGGGTCGCCGAAGCGCGCGCCGCCGAACTACAGCGCGCGCGGGAACGCGCGTTGGGGGAGCAGGCCGCACAGAAGGCGAACTCCGCGCCAGCCGACTCGGGTGGGGCCGTCCCGTCCACTACCGCACGCGGCGACATCGTGGCGCGGGCGGCGCTCAGATGGCTCGGGACGCCCTACTCCTGGGGCGGCGGCACCGTGGACGGCCCCAGCTACGGCATCGAGCACGGTTCGGGCGTCCGCGGGTTCGACTGCTCGGGGCTCGCGATGTACGCGTGGGACAAGGCCGGTGTACGGCTCGACCACTGGACGGGCACGCAGTGGACGTCCGGGCCGCACGTCCCCCTGGACGAGCTGCGCCGCGGCGACCTCGTGTTCTTCGCCCACGACACGTCCGACCCGGACACCATCCACCACGTCGGCATCTACATCGGCGAGGGGCGCATGGTGGAGGCGCCGTACACGGGGGCGCGGGTGCGCGTGGCGGGCGTGCACCGGAGCGACCTGATCGGCGCGACCCGTCCGTCCGGCTGAACGGCCGAGGACCCTCCCGTAGGGCGCGTCCCGTACGGAAGGGTCCTCGATCGCCTGCGACGAGCGGTACCGCGGGCGGGGCGGCCGGCCCCCGGCGGGCTCAGTGCCCGCCCTGCTCCACCGCGCGCTTGCGGGAGCGCTCGATCTCGACCTCGGCCTCGACGCGGCCCACCCAGCTCGCGCCCTCGACGGACTTGCCGGGCTCCAGGTCCTTGTAGACCTCGAAGAAGTGCTGGATCTCCAGGCGGTCGAACTCGGGGACGTGGTGGATGTCGCGCAGGTGCTCCATGCGCGGGTCGGTGGCGGGGACGCACAGGACCTTGTCGTCACCACCGGCCTCGTCGGTCATCCGGAACATCCCGACGGCGCGGCAGCGGATGAGGCAGCCCGGGAAGGTCGGCTCCTGCAGCAGGACGAGCGCGTCCAGGGGGTCGCCGTCCTCGCCGAGGGTGTCGTCGATGAACCCGTAGTCGGCGGGGTACTGCGTCGAGGTGAAGAGCATGCGGTCGAGGCGGATGCGACCGGTCTCGTGGTCGATCTCGTACTTGTTCCGCTGACCCTTCGGGATCTCAATGGTGACGTCGAAATCCAAGGTGTCCTCCGCTCCCTGCGCGTCGCAGTGAATAGTCTTTCGGGGGTCTGTGCGGGCGAGGCCGGCCCCCACGGTGTGGGTGTTCCCTTATATAAGGATGTCGCACGTTGGTGAGTGCTGAGTGGGAGAGGGGCGGCGACGTGTCCGGACGGGGTCGTGCCCTCGTCTTGTTGTCACTGTCCCTCCTTAACGTTTTCGCTGTCTCCGCGGCGTTCGCAGTGGTGAAACTCACACCGGCCAGGCATCTGTCCCCGCAGCCGCCGAGCGTGGCGGTGCGGGACGTCGTCCGGGTCTCGGCCGGGTCCCCCGCCGGGGTTTCCGCCGCCGAGCCGGGGACGGGCCCGATGCCGGACGCGTCCGTCCTGGCGGGACGGCTGTCCGGGGCGATCGGCGGCGCCGGGGCCGACCTCAGCGCCGTCGTCGTCGACGTCGCCACCGGGCGGACGCTGTTCGGGCACCGCGGCGACCGGCCGGCCACGCCCGCCTCGACGACGAAGCTGGCGACGTCGGTGGCGGCGCTGGCCTCGGTCGGCCCGGAGCACCGGATCACGACGCGGGTCGTGCGGGGCGCCGGAGGCGGCATCGTACTGGTCGGAGGCGGGGATCCTACCCTGACGGCGCTTCCGGCGGGCCGGGAGGGCGGCTCTCCGCCGTTCGCGTCACTGGACGACCTCGCGAAGCAGACCGCGGCGGCGCTGAAGACGGCCGGGATCGGCCAGGTACGGGTGGACTTCGACGCGTCCGCTTACCAGGGGTCGGGAGCGGCGCCTACCTGGAAGCCCAACTACATACCCGACGGCGAGGTCGCTCCCGTGTCCGCCCTGGCCGTGGACAAGGGGAAGGCCGCGCCGCAGGACCCGACCAAGCGGACCAGGGTCGCCGACCCGGCCGCCGTGGCCGCGGCGAAGTTCGCGCAGCTGCTCACCAAGCACGGGGTTCCCGCCAAGCCCGGGCGCAAGGTCACCGGGACGGGCGGTGCGGAGCAGTTGGGCGCCGTGCAGTCGCCTCCGATGTCGGTGCTCGTGGAGTACCTGCTGACGGAGAGCGACAACGATGTGGCGGAGGCCGTCGCACGGCAGGTGGCGATGAACAAGGGCCTTCCTGCGTCGTTCCAGGGCGCCGCGCAGGCGGTGACGCAGGTTTTGACCGAGCTCGGTGTCGAGCAGGGCGTCGTGGTCAACGACGGGAGCGGGCTGTCGCCCGCGAACCGCATCACGCCGGTCGCGCTCGCCCGGATCGTCTCGCTGGCCGCCGACGCGGAGCACCCTGACCTGCGCGCCACGATCACGGGCATGCCCGTGGCCGGCTTCTCGGGCACGCTCGGCCCGCCCCGCTACTCCGGGCAGGCCAGCCGCGCGGGCGCCGGGGTCGTCCGGGCCAAGACCGGGACGCTCGCGGGCGTCAGCACGCTCGCGGGAATGGTGCGGGACGCGGACGGCCGGCTGCTGGCGTTCGCGTTCATGCTGGGCGACGGGAAAGGGTACGTGAACCCGCTGACGCTCGACCGGCTGGCCGCCGAGGTCGCACGCTGCGGCTGCTGAACCCCGCGCCGGCCCGTGTCCGCCCGTGTCCGCCCGCGTCGGTTCGCGGCGTTCCGGTGCGTCCGTCCGGGCGGTCTCCGCGGACGTGAGCGTGTGGGGAGTGCGCCACGGGAGATAACCAGAACGGTTGTTCGTTGAACGATCGTGGAGAGGCGCTGCGGCGCCGCGTCGAAACGTACGGTGGAGTACATGAGCGCCTCAATGATCGACTGGAATGTGGCGGTCCAGGCGGGGACCCGGCTCGTCCGTCCGGGACCGCAGGTCAGCCACGCGGAGGCCCGTGCGGTCGTCGCCGAACTGCGCGAACTGTCCAAGCTGGCGCACGGGCACGTGCGCGAGTTCACCGGCATGGCCTCCGAACTCGATCCCGACCCGGCGACGATCGTGGACCGGCCCGGCTGGATCCGGGCGAACGTGGACGGCTTCCGGGTGGTGCTCGAGCCGCTCATGGAGCAGATGACCGAGAAGCGCGGCCCGGGGCCGCTCGGCGGCGCCGGGAACCTGGTCGTGGACGCGGTCGGGTCGCGCGTCACCGGAGCGCAGGTCGGCGCGATCCTCGCCTACATGGCGAGCCGTGTCCTGGGGCAGTACGAGCTGTTCCTCCCGCCCGACCCGGACGGACGCGCGCCGACGGGGCGGCTCACGCTGGTCGCGCCCAACATCGTCCACGTGGAGCAGGAACTGCGCGTGGACGCGCGCGACTTCCGCCTGTGGGTGTGCCTGCACGAGGAGACGCACCGCGCGCAGTTCACGGGCGTCCCGTGGCTGCGCGAGTACGTGCAGAGCCAGATGACCCAGTTCCTCCTGGCGTCCGATCTCGACCCGGGCGCCATGCTCGACCGGATCAAGGACGCGGCCGAGGCCGTCGCGGACGCCGTCCGGGGCGGGGACTCGAACCTCATCGACGCCATCCAGAGCCCGGAGCAGCGCGAGATCCTCGACCGGCTGACGGCCGTGATGACGCTCGTCGAGGGGCACGGCGACTACGTGATGGACGCCGTCGGGCCCGAGGTCGTCCCGTCCGTGCAGCAGATCCGGTCGCGCTTCCAGGGGCGCCGCGAGGGCGGCGGCCGCATGGACAAGACGATCCGGCGGCTCCTCGGCATCGACCTGAAGATGAAGCAGTACGCGGAGGGCTCGCGGTTCGTCCGGCGGGTCGTCTCCGAGGCCGGTATGAGCGGCTTCAACAAGGTGTGGGATTCTCCGGAGAGCCTGCCCACGCACCTGGAGATCAAGGAACCCGAACTGTGGATGGACCGCGTCGTGGGCCCGCGCGCCATCGACACCGCCCCGCCGGAGGCGAACGAGGCTTGAGTGGGTCCTGATCCGGCCGTCGCGGCGGTCCGCCTGGCGGTGCGGCGCGTGCTGGCCGACCTGCCGCCGCCGGGAGGGGCGGCGGACGGCGCCGCCGGACGTCCGGCGGGCCTGGTGCTCGCCGCGTGCAGCGGCGGCGCGGACTCCCTCGCCCTCGCGGGGGCGCTCGCGTTCGTCGCCCCGAGGCTCGGCATCCCGGCGGGGGCCGTGACGATCGACCACGGGCTGCAAGAAGGATCGGGCGCGCGCGCTGACGCGGTGGTGCGCACGCTCGCCGACTTGGGGTTGGACCCGGCGGGTTCCGTCGCCGTCACCGTGGGGACACAGGGCGGGATGGAGAACGCCGCCCGCGACGCCCGGTACGCGGCGCTGGACGATGCCGCACGCCGTCTGGACGCCGCCGCGGTTCTCCTCGGGCACACCCTGAACGACCAGGCCGAAACCGTCCTGCTCGGCCTGGCGCGCGGATCCGGCACGCGTTCGCTCTCCGGGATGCCGCCCGCCTTCACCCGCCGCGCAGGCGTGCGCTACCTGCGCCCCCTCCTCGACCTCGATCGGGTGACCACGCGCCGGGCCTGCCTGGCGATGGAACTTGAACCCTGGGACGACCCCCACAACGACGACCCCGCCTACACGCGCGTGCGTGTGCGCAACGACGCTTTGCCTTCCCTGGAGAAGGCGCTCGGCCCCGGGGTAACGGAGGCCCTCGCCCGCACGGCGCGCATGCTGCGCGAAGACGCGGACGTCCTGGACGATCTCGCCGCACGCGCCTACGCGGACTTGCGAGCCCCCGAGGACGGGTACCCCGTCGCCGTGCGCCTGGACGGGCTCGCGGAACTGCCGAGAGCCGTCCGGACGCGCGTACTCCGGACGTCCGCGGTCGAAGCGGGCAGTCCACCCGGTACGCTCGCGGCCGTCCATGTCGATGCGGTGGATCGGCTGGTCACGGCCTGGCGCGGCCAGCGGCACGTGGACCTGCCCGGGGGTCTGAGGGCCTTCAGGCGGTATGGGAAGCTGCTGTTCGGCCCGGCCTGAACCCGGCTGACGCCCGGTGCGCCGCGGCGCGGGCCGTGCGCCGGGCGGACGCGATCACGACGATGAGGGTGGGGTTGTGGACGAGAAGGACCTGGGCGACGACCTGGCGAAGGTGCTGATCCCGGAGGCCGATCTGCAGGCCAAGGTACGGGAGCTCGCCGGGCAGATCGACGCCGACTACGCGGGCCGCGACCTGCTCCTCGTCGGCGTCCTCAAGGGCGCCGTCATGATCATGGCGGACCTGGCGCGGGAGCTGCACACCCCGGCGTCGATGGACTGGATGGCCGTCTCGTCGTACGGGTCGGGCACCAAGTCGTCCGGCGTCGTGCGGATCCTGAAGGACCTCGACACCGACATCCTCGACCGGCACGTCCTGATCGTGGAGGACATCGTCGACTCGGGGCTGACGCTGTCGTGGCTGGTCAGCAACCTGCGCTCGCGCAAGCCCGCGTCCCTGGAGATCTGCGCGCTGCTGCGCAAGCCGGAGGCGGTCCAGGCGGAGCTGGACGTGAAGTACATCGGCTTCGACATCCCCAACGAGTTCGTCATCGGGTACGGGCTCGACTTCGCGGAGAAGTACCGGAACCTGCCGTTCGTGGGGACGCTCGCGCCTCACGTCTACGGCGGCGACGGGTCCTGACGTCCCTGGGAGGGGGCCCGGCGGGGCCCGGCGGCCTGAACGGCGAGCAGGTGGGAAGCACCGGGAGAACCGGTAGGAACGGCCCGTCAGGGAACAAGCGGCCGTGACGGATCGTTGCAAGGGTCGTTGACGGGTATAGGGAAAGGGCCAGGAGACAGCGCTGGCTGCGTCTTCTGCTCCCAGCGGTGTACCGTCGATGTCCCGGGCCCCAAGGCCGGGGAGCCGTAGAAGGGGGACCGCCACGGTGGTCCGGAGCCACGGCGGGACCGTCGTTGGTCGCAGTGGCGTCCGTCCTCCGGGGCGGGCGAGGATCGCACACAGACGTTGGTCAGGAGGGACGGGCCCCGAAGGGGTAACCGGATAAATGGACGTGAAGCGCTATTTTCGCGGGCCGCTGCTGTGGATCCTGCTGTTCGGCCTCTTGGTCGCCCTCGTCATGTGGGGCGTCAACCCCGGCCGCTCGTACGAGAAGGTCGACACCTCCAAGGTGGTCCAGGAGATCGCCCAGGGCCAGGTGAAGTCCGCAAAGATCATCGACAAGGATCAGCGGATCGAGGTCACGCTCAAGAGCGGTGAGCAGCAGCAGGCTTCCTGGGTCAGCGGCCAGGGGCTCGAGCTCCAGAACCAGCTGCAGAAGCAGGCCGGGTCGAACAACCTCCCCGGCGGCTACGACATCGAGGTCCCGCAGCAGAGCATGTTCGTCAGCCTGCTGTTCAGCCTCCTGCCGATCGTCATCATCGTGCTGATCTTCCTGTTCATCATGAACCAGATGCAGGGCGGCGGCTCGCGGGTGATGAACTTCGGCAAGTCGAAGGCCAAGCTCATCACCAAGGACACCCCGAAGACCACGTTCGCCGACGTGGCGGGAGCCGAAGAGGCCCTCGAGGAACTCGAGGAGATCAAAGACTTCCTGCAGAACCCGGCGAAGTTCCAGTCGATCGGCGCGAAGATCCCCAAGGGCGTCCTCCTGTACGGCCCGCCCGGCACCGGCAAGACGCTGCTGGCGCGCGCCGTGGCCGGCGAGGCGGGCGTGCCCTTCTACTCGATCTCCGGTTCGGACTTCGTCGAGATGTTCGTCGGCGTCGGCGCCTCGCGCGTCCGCGACCTGTTCGAGCAGGCGAAGACCAACGCCCCGTCCATCATCTTCATCGACGAGATCGACGCCGTCGGACGGCACCGCGGCGCGGGCCTCGGCGGCGGCCACGACGAGCGGGAGCAGACGCTCAACCAGCTGCTCGTCGAGATGGACGGCTTCGACGTCAAGGGTGGCGTCATCCTGATCGCCGCCACGAACCGCCCCGACATCCTCGACCCGGCGCTGCTGCGTCCCGGCCGGTTCGACCGCCAGGTCACCGTGGACCGCCCCGACCTGGAGGGCCGCAAGGGCATCCTGCGCGTGCACGGGCGCGGCAAGCCGTTCGCCCCGGACGTCGACCTGGACGTCATCGCGCGGCGCACGCCCGGGTTCACCGGCGCCGACCTGTCCAACGTGATCAACGAGGCGGCGCTGCTGACCGCGCGGTTCGACCGCAAGCTGATCGACATGGACACCCTCGAGGAGTCCATCGACCGCGTCATGGCCGGGCCGGAGCGCAAGACCCGCGTGATGTCGGAGAAGGAAAAGAAGATCATCGCCTACCACGAGGGCGGGCACGCGCTGGTGGCGCACGCGCTGCCGAACTCCGACCCCGTGCACAAGGTGACGATCCTGCCGCGCGGCCGGGCCCTGGGCTACACCATGACCCTGCCGATGGAGGACAAGTTCCTCACGACGCGCTCGGAGATGACCGACCAGCTCGCGATGCTGCTGGGCGGCCGGACGGCGGAGGAGCTCGTGTTCCACGAGCCGACGACCGGCGCGGCGAACGACATCGAGAAGGCCAGCTCGATCGCGCGCAACATGGTGACCGAGTACGGGATGAGCGAGCGCCTGGGCGCCCGCAAGTTCGGCTCGGGCCAGGGCGAGGTGTTCCTTGGCCGCGACATGGGCCACGAGCGCGACTACTCCGAGGACATCGCGTCCGCGATCGACGACGAGGTCCGCCGCTACATCGAGTCGGCGCACGACACCGCCTGGGAGATCCTCACCGAGTACCGGGACGTCCTGGACGAGCTCGTCGTGAACCTGATGGAGAAGGAGACCCTCTCCAAGGAGCAGGTCCTCGAGATCTTCGCGCCGATCCAGAAGCGGCCGCACCAGAACTCCTACACCGGGTACGGCAAGCGCCTCCCGTCGGACCGCCCGCCGGTGCTGACGGCCAAGGAGCTGGCCCTGATGGGCCCCCAGGAGGTCACCGACCTCACCAAGGGGAACGGCCAGGGCAACGGGCAGAGCAGCGTGCCGAGCCCGGAGACGACCGACCCGCTCAAGGGCGAAGGCTGACCCCGTTGACCGATCCCTTCGACGACACCCCCCTGCCCGACGCGCCCCCCGGGTTCGATCAGGGCAGGATCGAGAAGGCCGTCCGCGAGATCCTGTTCGCGATCGGGGAGGACCCCGATCGCGACGGGCTCCGCGACACCCCCGCGCGGGTCGCGCGCGCGTACGCCGAGCAGTTCGCCGGCCTGCGGCAGCGTCCCGAAGAGGCGCTCACCACGGTGTTCGACGCCGACCATGAGGAAATGGTCCTGGTGAAGGACATCGGGGTGTACAGCGTGTGCGAGCACCACCTCGTCCCGTTCCACGGCGTGGCCCACGTGGGCTACACGCCGAACCAGAAGGGGCAGATCACCGGTCTGTCCAAGCTGGCCCGGCTCGTGGACGTGTACGCGCGGCGCCCGCAGGTGCAGGAGCGCCTGACGAGCCAGGTCGCGGACGCGCTCATGAACGTCCTGGAGCCGCGCGGCGCCATCGTGGTGATCGAGGCCGAGCATCTGTGCATGACGATGCGCGGCGTCCGCAAGCCGGGCGCGCGGACCGTGACGTCCGCCGTCCGCGGCGACTTCCGCGATCACCCCGAGACGCGCGCCGAGGCGATGAGCCTGATTCTGGGCCGCTCCTGACCTCGATCCCATACCGAGTCCGCATCGACGCCGGAACGGGCCTCAGCGACGAGCTGAGGCCCGTTCCGGCGCTTTCGGGGAGGCGTGGAGGCCGTCCACCGGCGGGACGGGCGGGACGGGCGCGCCGCGCGGGACGGCGGGCGGTACGGCGGACGGGGCGCGAGATCGAAACACCGAGACCACGACATAGGGTTGATGCCATGACCGCTGCCGATGTTCCAGGACTGCCCGCGCCGGGGCGGTGCCTCGTCATGGGCGTGGTCAACGTGACCCCCGACTCCTTCTCGGACGGCGGCGCCTGGTTCGACCGCGAGAAGGCGATCCACCACGGGCTGAACCTGGTCGCCGAGGGCGCCGACATCGTCGACGTGGGCGGCGAGTCGACGCGTCCGGGCGCGCAGCGCGTGTCCCGCGAGGAGGAGCTGCGCCGCGTCGTGCCCGTCATCGAGGCGCTCACCGCCGAGGGCGTCCCGGTCAGCGTGGACACCATGCGCGCCGAGGTCGCGGAGGCCGCGATCGAGGCGGGCGCCCGGCTCGTCAACGACGTGAGCGGCGGCCTCGCCGACCCCGACATGCCCCGCGCCGTCGCGCGCGCGGACGTCCCGTACGTCGTGATGCACTGGCGCGGGCACAGCCACGACATGCAGACCCGCGCCGTGTACGAGGACGTCGTCCGCGAAGTGCGCGACGAGCTGCTGCAGCGCGTGGACGTCGTCCTGCAGGAAGGCTTGGACCCCGCCAAGGTGATCCTGGATCCGGGCCTCGGTTTCGCGAAGAACCCGACGGCCGGGCACAACTGGTCGCTGCTGGCCCATCTGGACGCGTTCACGGGCACGGGCTATCCGGTTCTTGTCGGGGCGTCCCGCAAGAGCTTCCTCGGCAGGCTCCTTACCGACGCCGACGGGACGCCGCGTCCCTTCGGCGAATGCGACGACGCCACGGTCGCGATCACGTCGCTCGTCGCCGCCGCCGGCGGCTGGTGCGTGCGCGTGCACCGCGTCCGTCCGAACGCCGACGCCGTGCGCGTCGCGGCGGCCGTGCGGGCCGCGGGCGCCGACCGCGACGACCGTCCTGGCACCGACCTCGGGAGCGACCGGCCATGAACCCAGCGGTGAACCGCGCGGACGTCGGCGAGGTGCACGCCGAGTTCTACGCCGCGTTCGAGGCGGGCGACTACGACCGCATGGCGGCCGTCTGGGCGGACGGCGCGCACGCCGCGGGCGTCTCCTGCGTCCACCCCGGCTGGACCATGCTGCGCGGACGCGAGGAGGTGCTGCGGTCGTGGGCCCTCATCATGGCCAACACCACCTACATCCAGTTCGTGCTGACCGACGTCGAGACGGACGTGTACGGCGACCACGCGGTGGTCACGTGCAAGGAGAACGTCCTGACCGCCGACGAGGACACGGAGGCCGGATTCCTCGCAGGGGGAAGCATTGTCGCCACCAATGTGTTCGTTCGGGTCGAAGGAGAATGGCGGCTCCTGCTCCATCACGGTTCGCCCGTGCTGAACGTCGCTGATACAGAGGAAGAATGAGTCTCGACCGCATCGAACTGCGCGGCCTGCGGGCCAGGGGCAGGCACGGCTGCCTCCCGGCGGAGCGCGAACTCGGCCAGGAGTTCGTCGTGGACGCCGTCCTCGGCCTGGACACCCGCCCGGCGGCGGCGGACGACGACCTGTCGCTCACCGTCGACTACGGGTCGCTGGCCGACCGGCTGGTCGCCGCGGTCGGGGGCGAGCCCGTCGACCTGATCGAAACGCTGGCCGAGCGGCTGGCGAAGATATGTCTGGAAGACGCGGCGGTCTCGGAGGTCGAGATCACCGTCCACAAGCCGAACGCCCCGGTGCCGCACCCCTTCACGGACGTGGCCGTGAAGATCCAGAGGAGTCGCCCATGACCGCGCACGACCGCATGCCCGACCGCACCGCCACCGGCGGGCACATGCTCGTCCACCACCGGGTCGTGTTCTCCCTCGGCAGCAACCTCGGCGACCGCCTGGACAACCTCCAGGAGGCCGTCGACGCGCTGTTCGACGCCCCCGGACTCGACTTCGTGGCATGCTCCCCGGTCTACGAGACGGCGCCGTACGCGCCCCCCGGCGAGTCGATCCCGCCCCAGGACGACTACCTCAACGTCATCCTCGTGGCCGACACCCGGCTCCCCCCGGAGAACCTGCTGGAGCGCGTCCTCAACATCGAGAACTCCATGCAGCGGGTCAGGGAGGTCCGGTGGGGGCCGCGCACCCTCGACATCGACATCGTGGTCTTCGGTGACATCTCCTCCGACGACCCCGACCTGACGCTCCCGCACCCGCGCGCGCACGAGCGCGCGTTCGTCCTCGTCCCCTGGGCCGACATCGAACCGGACGTGCTGCTGCCCGGGCACGGCCGCGTCGGCGACCTCGCCGAAGCGAAACTCGCGGAGGGCGGCCCGTCGGCCGTGCACCGCCGGACGGACCTGACCCTGCAGCAGCCTGCATGAAGCCGTCGCGCCCGCTCTTCCTCGTCGGCCTCCTGGTCGTCGTCGCGGTGATCACCTGGGCGGTGCTGCGCACGGCCTACCTGGCGCTGCCGCCGCTGCCGTGGACGACGGTGCCGACGCTGCTGCTGCTGGCCCTTGCCGAGGGGGTCAGCGGCTTCAACGTCATGCGCCGCATCCGCCGCAAGCCCGGCACGCGCCCGGTCGAGCCGCTCGCTGTCGCGCGGCTCGCGGCCCTCGGCAAGGCCAGCGCGCACGCCGCCGCGGTGATCGCGGGCGTGTTCGGCGGGTTCGCGATCAGCGTCGTGAACGCCCTCGACAAGCCGACGCCCCGGCACGACTTCTTCGCCAGCGGCGCGACCTTCCTGGCCGCCGCCGTCCTGGTGGGCGCCGCCTTCTTCCTCGAGTACGCGTGCCGCGTCCCCGGCGGCCCCGACGACGAGGAAGAGCGCCGCAACGGCGCCTCCCGAGCCTGACCCCCGCGCGGAAGCCTCGGGCGGCGTACGGCCCGCGGGCGGGGGCACGACTCTGCGCGGAGTGGACGCGGGCCGCGTGCGGCGTCCAGCCCGTGCGTGGGGGCATGACGTTCGGGTGGAGTGGACGCGGGCCGCGTGCGGCGTACGGCCTGTGCGTGGGGGGCATGGCGTTCGGGTGGAGTGGACGCGGGCCGCGTGCGGC
Organism: Actinomadura rifamycini DSM 43936; assembly: GCF_000425065.1. Taxonomy (GTDB): domain Bacteria; phylum Actinomycetota; class Actinomycetes; order Streptosporangiales; family Streptosporangiaceae; genus Spirillospora; species Spirillospora rifamycini. The sequence goes on along the minus strand of NZ_AULB01000021.1, from coordinate 110,884 downwards.
GTCCTGCCCGTGCGTGGGGGCATGGCGTTCGGGTGGGGGCGGCGGCTCGTCACGCGCGGACGTAGGGCGCTCTGCGCCCGGAGTCCGTGCGGGTCATTTGTCGATGTCGCCCACCACGAAGAACATGGAGCCCAGGATCGCGATCATGTCGGCGACGAGGTTGCCGGGAAGCAGTTCCGCGAGCACCTGGACGTTGTTGAAGGACGCGGAGCGCAGCTTCAGCCGCCACGGCGTCTTCTCGCCGCGCGACACCAGGTAGTAGCCGTTGATGCCGAGCGGGTTCTCCGTCCACGCGTACGTGTGGCCCTCCGGGACCTTCAGGACCTTCGGCAGGCGCTGGTTGATCGGGCCCTTCGGCAGCGCGGCGAGGCGGTCGAGGCAGGCGTCGGCGAGGTCGAGGGACGCGTACACCTGGTCGAGGAGGCACTCGAAGCGGGCGAGCGCGTCGCCCTCCGACCGGGTCACCACGCGGACGTCCAGTTCGTCGTAGGCGAGGTACGGTTCGTCCCTGCGGAGGTCGAAGCCCACTCCGGACGCGCGGGCGATCGGGCCCGAGACCCCGTACTGCAGGATCTGCTCCTCGGTGAGCACACCCACGCCGCGTGTGCGCGCGCGGAAGATCTCGTTGTCCAGGATGAGGTCGGCGATGTCGCTCATCCGGCCCCGGACGACCGAGACGGCGTGGCGCGCACGTCCCGTCCAGCCGGCGGGCAGGTCGTCCTTCAGGCCGCCCACGCGGTTGAACATGTAGTGCATGCGGCCGCCGGAGATCTCCTCCATGACCCGCTGCAGTTCCTCACGCTCACGGAACGCGTAAAAGATCGGGGTCATCGCACCCACTTCCAGGGGGTACGACCCCAGGAACATGAGGTGGTTGAGGATCCGGTTCAGCTCGGCGAGCAGCGTCCTGGCCCAGACGGCCCGGACGGGCACCTCCATGCCCAGCATCCGCTCCACGGCCATGACGACCCCGAGCTCGCTGGAGAACGCCGACAGCCAGTCGTGCCGGTTGGCCAGCACGAGGATCTGGCGGAAGTCGCGGACCTCGAACAGTTTCTCCGCGCCCCGGTGCATGTACCCGACGATGGGTTCGGCGGCGGAGATGCGCTCCCCGTCCAGGGTCAGCCGGAGCCTGAGCACGCCGTGCGTGGACGGGTGCTGCGGCCCGATGTTCAGGGTCATGTCCTCGGTCGCGAGCTCCTTGCCCAAGGAGTTCGAGCCCGCGCCGATACCGACGATCCGTTCGGTGGTCATGGTCGCGTCTCCGCCGCTCGGGTCACCGGGCCATGCTCCCATGGCGGCCGATGCCCGTTTCCGGTTGACTAGGGTCCGATGAACCCGAACCACGGCGGACAGCCGTACGACCCCGCCGCGCACCCGCCGCCGCCCGGCCCGATGCCGCAGGGGCCCGTGCCGCAGGGGCCCGTGCAAGGCGCGCCGGGACGGCCCGTGCCGGGAGACGGTCCGAACGCCGCGGGGCCGGTCGCCGCACAGCCCCGGTACCGTCCGGACGAGGCGTTCGCCCCCGGCGGCGGGCAGAAGTGGTGGCCGATCTCCAAGCGCCACACCTGGCAGCGGGCGTTGACGGCCGTGCTCTGGGCCGTCCCCGTGGGGGCTCTGGGCGTCTTCATGCTCGGACGCGACGGAGGCGTCGCCGCGTCGGCGATGTGGGGCGCCGCGGTGGTCCTGGCGGTCGTTGTCATCGGGATCGTGGCGGAACTCGACCGACGGTCCTTCGGGTACGCCGAGCGCGCCGACGACCTCATCCTGACGCACGGCGTGTTCGTCAAGCGCCTCATCGTCGTCCCGTACGGACGGATGCAGTTCGTGGACGTCACGGCGGGGCTGCTGGAGCGCTGGATGGGCATCGCGACCGTCCGGATGCACACCGCGGCGGCCGCCACGGACGCGACCGTCCCGGGCCTGCCCGCCGCGGAGGCCGCGCTGCTGCGCGACCGGCTCGCGCAGAAGGGCGAGGAGAGGAGCATGGGCCTGTGAACGGCCCCTACGGCCCCCCGCCCGGCCCGTACGGTCCGCAGCCCGGCCCCCACGGACCGCCGCCCGGTGGGCCCGGCCCGCAGGGACGGCCGGGCCCGTACGGTCCGCCCGGCCCGCCTCAGGGGCCGCCCGGCCCCTACGGGCCGCCGCGTCCTCCTTACGGTCCGCCTGGCCCGTACCAGGGGCACCCGTACCCGGGGCCGCCGCACGGGTATCCGATGCGGCCGCCGGTGCGGTTCTCCGAGGGCACCCACAGGCTGCACTGGGCCACGGCGCCGCTCCGCGCGTTCGTGTTCCTGATCGTCTACTTCGTCCTGCTGGGCTTTCCGCTGCTGCTGACCCAGACGGACGGGGGCATCGTCCTCGCCCTCACCCCCGAGGTGATCGCGCGGTTCCTGATCGTGTCGGTGCCGGTCACCGTGATCGCGGTCGGCACGGGCCTGTGGACGTGGCTGGCGCTGCGCTTCCGGGTCGACGGGGACGACCTCGTCGTGGAGACCGGGCTGCTGCGCAAGCGCAAGCGCCGCATCCCGCTGTCGCGCATCCAGGCCGTCGACATCGTCCGGCCGCTCGTCACCCGCGTGTTCGCGCTCGCGGAGGTGCGGGTGGAGCTGGCGGGCGGCGAGCAGAGCGAGATCGTCCTGCGGTACGTGGGGCGGAACTCCGCGCAGCAGTTGCGCGCGGAACTGCTCGCCCTCGCCGCCGGGCTGCCGGGCCACACCCCGGAGGCACCCGAACGGCACGTGTGGCGCGTCCCCTTCGGCGCGCTGTTCTCGTCCCTGCTGCTGCGCTGGCCGGTCATAGGGACGATCCTGCTTTTCCTCGGCACGCTGGTGTTCATGGTGGTCTACACGGAAGGCGGCATCCTGGCCGTCACCGTGCCGATCCTGCTCGGCCTCCTCCGCGCGGTGGTCGCCCCCATGGTGATGTACGCGAACTTCCGGGTCGCCCTGTCGCCGGACGGGATTCGACTCCGGTACGGGCTCCTCGAGACGCGCATGCAGACGCTTCCTCCCGGCCGCGTGCAGGCCGTCGGCATCGTCGAACCGGCGATCTGGCGGAGCCTCGGCTGGGTGCGGGTCGAGATCACGGTGGCGGGGTACGCGGGCGAGCGGCAGGCCCTGTCCTCGACGCTCCTGCCGGTCGCCCCGCGCCACGTCGCGCTGCACCTGGTGTCGCAGGTGTTCCCGGGGACGCACGTGGACGCCGTCCCGCTCCTCCCGGCGTCCGGCAAGTCGGTGGCGATCGACCGTCCGGACGGCGCGGGCACCGACGACGTCGTGTTCGTGACCCGCCACGGCTGGCCCTGCCGACGGACGGACGTGATCGCGCACGCGCGCGCGCAGAGCGTCCGTCTGACCGTGAACCCGCTCCAGAGGCTTCTGGGGTTGGCGACCGTCCATGTGGACGCGCCGCCGGGGTCCGTCCAGGTCGCCGCGGCCGACCGGGACCTGGGCGAGGCGCGCGCGATCGTCGATTCGACGGCCCGGAGGGCGCGCGCGGCGCGCAAGGCCGCGGCGGGCGACCCGTCCCACTGGGCCGCGCGCTGACGCCCGTCCGGGCGGCGGGTCCGTCAGTCGAGGACCGCCGCGACGGCCTCGATCTCCACGAGCTGGTCGTGGTAGCCGAGCACGGTCACGCCCATCAGGGTGCTGGGCACGTCGTGGTCGCCGAACGCGTCCCGGACGACCTGCCAGGACGCCACCAGGTCCTCCTGGCGGGCGGACGCGACGAGGACCCGCGTGCTGATGACGTCCTGGAGCGAGGCGCCGGCGTCCGCGAGCGCGGTCCGCAGGTTCTCGACGCAGCGCGCCGCCTGCCCCGCGTAGTCGCCGACGGCGACGGTGGAGCCGTCGTCGGCGAGGGGGCACGACCCCGCGAGGAAGATCAGGCGGGCGTCGGCGGGGGCGGTGGCCGCGTAGGCGTACTCGGCGACGTCCGAGAGGGACGCGGAACGGATCAGGGTGACGGCACGGGGCACGGAAGCTCCTCGGGAAGATGATCACCTGTCTCGTGATCGTCGCAGAGCGGAAAGCGGTCCTCACCTGGTTTTTCCGGCGCCGGCCGGCCGTCCCCGCCGGGTGTGGACGGCGCTCGCGGCGCAGGCGACGACGGCGACGCCGCCGAGGACGGTCGGCCAGGTGAGCGGCTCGCCCAGGAGCAGCGCGGCCCAGCCGATGGTCATCACCGGCTGGACGAGCTGGACCTGCCCCACCCGCGCCATCGGCCCGATCGCGAGCCCGCGGTACCAGGCGAAGAAGCCGAGGAACATGCTCACGACCCCGAGGTAGGCGAACGCGGACCACTCGGCCGGGCCGCCGGTCGGCGGGTGCCGGACGAGCGACGCCGCGGCGGCCAAGAGCATCGGCGGCGCGGATACCACCAGCGCCCACGACACGGTCTGCCACGCGCCGAGTTCGCGGGCGAGGAGACCGCCCTCCGCGTAGCCGATCGCGGCCGCGAGGACGGCCCCGAACAGCAGCAGGTCGGACCCGTGCGGCCTGCCGAGCCCGCCGCCCTGCAGCGACGCGAACCCGACGGCGGCGACCGCGCCGACGGACGCCGCGAGCCAGAACGAGGCCGGCCGGCGCTCGTGCGCGCGCAGCACGGCCGTCACCGCCGTCGCCGCGGGCAGCAGCGCGATCACGACGGCCCCGTGGCTCGCCGGAGCGGTGGTGAGCGCGAACGAGGTCAGCAGCGGGAAACCGGCGACGACCCCGCCCGCCACGACCGCGACGCGGACCCACTGGACGCCGCGCGGCGGGCGCTGCCTCGTGACCGCGAGGGCGGCCGCGGCGAGGGCCGCGGCGACGACCGCGCGTCCGGCACCGGCGAACAGCGGGGACATCCCGCCGCCCTGCACGGCGATCCGGGTGAACGGGACGGTGAGCGAGAACGCCGCGACCCCGAGCAGCCCCCACCAGAGTCCCGCCTGCGATAGCGGAACGGGCTTCGGAAGAGTAGCGCTACTATCAGCCTTCATGAAAGACGATAGCAGCGCGCGTATCGTGGCCGGGCTCCGGGACTGGATCGCCGCCGCCGCGCCCGGCGCGCGGCTGCCGTCCACGCGGTCCTTGGTCGCGCAGTACGGGGCGAGTCCCGTCACAGTGCAGAAGGCGCTGCGGACCCTCGCGTCCCAAGGCTTGGTCGAAAGCCGTCCGGGCGTGGGCACGTTCGTCCGGGCCGTCCGCCTGCCGCGCCCCAACGACTACGGCTGGCAGACCGCCGCGCTCGGGTCGCCCCAGAACCCGATCCCCCGGACGTCCACGGCACTGCGGCAGGCCCCCAACGACGTGATCGCGCTGCACTCCGGCTACCCGGACCGCGAACTGCTCCCCGAACGCCTGGTCAGGACGGCGTTCGCCCGTGCGGCGCGCGGCGACGCGGCCGTCGGCCGTCCCCCGTCCGCCGGGCTGCCCGACCTCCAGGCGTGGTTCGCGGCCGAGCTGGGCGCCGCCGCCCCCGCGTGGGCCGCGCCCCCCGCGCCGAGCGACGTCATCGTCGTCCCCGGCAGCCAGAGCGGGCTCGGCGGCGCCTTCCGCGCCCTGGTCGGCGCGGGCCGCCCGCTCCTCGCGGAGTCCCCGACGTACTGGGGCGCGATCCTCGCCGCCGCGCAGGTCGGCGTCCGGATCGTGCCCGTCCCCAGCGGGATCGACGGACCCGACCCGGACGAACTGGCGCGCGCCTTCGAACACACCGGGGCCCGCGCGTTCTACGCCCAGCCGACCTTCGCCAACCCGACCGGCGCCCGCTGGTCCCCGGACGTCGCCGACCGCGTCCTCGACCTCGTCCGGCGGCACGGCGCGTTCCTCATCGAGGACGACTGGGCGCACGACTTCGGCATCGCCGCGGACGCGTCCCCGGTCGCGGCCCGCGACGACGCCGGGCACGTCGTGTACCTGCGGTCGCTGACCAAGAGCGTCTCGCCCGCGGTGCGCGTCGCCGGGGTCGTCGCGCGCGGCCCCGCCCGCGAGCGCATCCTCGCCGACGCGCAGGCCGAGTCGATGTACGTCAGCGGCGTGCTGCAGGCCGTCGCGCTCGACGTCGTCACCCAGCCGGCGTGGCGCACGCACCTGCGGGGCGTCCGCCGCCAGCTCACCGCCCGCCGCGACCTGCTGGCCGGCGCGATCCGCGAGCACGTCCCGTCCGCCCGCCTCGACGTGCCGCAGGGCGGGCTGAACCTGTGGGTGCGGCTGCCGGACGCCACCGACCTGCCCGGGCTCGTCCGGGACTGCGAGGCCGCGGGCGTCGTCGTCGCGGCCGGCGACGAGTGGTTCCCCGCCGAACCGACCGGCCCCTACCTGCGGCTCGGCTACGCGGGCCCGAACCCCGGCGCCTTCCCCGAGGGCGCCCGCGTCATCGGCGAGGTGCTCGCCCGCCGGCACGGCTGACGAAGTTATCCACAGGCCGCGGTTTTCCTTCACCCCCTCCCGGCCCTGACCGAGCATGAAGTGGCCGGTCCGCCCAGCGTGGGGGATGGGCGGACCGGTCCCGACCGCCCGAGACGGAGGCGTCCCATGAAACAGCCTGGACAGACGCGCACCAACGCGAAATATCGTTCGAGGATGATGTCCTATGACCCGTGGTCGCCCGAGTTCGTGGCCGACCCTTATCCGGTGTTCGAGCGGCTCCGGGACGAACGTCCGGTGTTCTTCCACGAGCCGACCGACCAATGGGTGATCAGCCGGTACGAGGACGTCGACGCGCTCCTGCGCGACCGCAGGCTCGGCCGCTCGTACCTGCACACGGCCACGCACGAGGAGTTCGGCCGGCCGGCGGAGGCGGAGTTCCTCAAACCCTTCTGGGACCTCGTCCGCGCCGGAATGCTCGACGTCGAGCCACCGACCCACACCCGCCTGCGGCGGCTGGTCTCCAAGGCGTTCACCGCACGCATGGTGGAGGGGCTGCGGCCCACCATCCGGAGACTCGCCGAGGAGCTGGCGGGCACCCTCGCGGCCAAGGGCGGCGGCGACCTGCTCGCCGAGGTCGCCGAGCCGCTCCCGGTGAACGTGATCGCCGAGATGCTGGGCGTCCCGCCGGAGGACCGTCCGCTCCTGCGCCCCTGGTCGGCCGACATCTGCGGCATGTACGAGCTCAACCCGTCCGAGGAGACCCAGCGGACGGCCGTCCGCGCCGCCGTCGAGTTCTCCGACTACCTGCGGGGCCTGGCCCGCTCCCGCCGGGACGAACCCTGCGACGACCTGATCAGCGCGCTCGCCCAGGTCGTCGACGACGGCGACCGGCTCACCGAGGACGAACTGATCGGCACCTGCGTCCTGCTCCTCAACGCCGGGCACGAGGCCACGGTGAACGCCACCGGCAACGGCTGGTGGTCGCTGTTCCGCAACCCCGGCGAACTCGACCGGCTCCGCGCCGACCCGTCCCTCGTGCCCACCGCCGTCGAGGAACTCCTGCGCTACGACACCCCGGCCCCGATGTTCGAACGCTGGGTCCTCGAAGACATCACCGTCGCCGGGGTCGACATCCCGCGCGGCGCCGAGGTCGCGCTGCTGTTCGCGTCCGCCAACCGCGACCCCGCCGTCTTCGCCGACCCGGACCGCCTTGACCTGGGCCGCGACCCGAACCCGCACATCACCTTCGGCCTCGGCATCCACTACTGCCTCGGCGCACCGCTCGGCCGCATCGAGCTCGCCGAGTCCTTCGGCGCCCTCCTGAGAGCCGCCCCCGCACTCCGCCCGACCGCCGACCCGAAGTGGAAGCCCGGCTTCGTCCTACGCGGCCTGGAGGCCCTCCACGTCCAATGCTGACCCGCCCCACCCGGCGAACAAAAAACTTTCGGTGGTGATGTCGAGAACGAGGGGACGGCTTCGTCCCAGGGGTGAGCGCGACCAAGATGGGTCGTACGAGCATCGAGGAGAAGCGATGGCCAAGTACCTGCTGCTGAAGCACTACCGAGGCGCCCCGGCCGCGGTGAACGACGCGCCGATGGACCGGTGGACGCCGGAGGAGATCTCGGCGCACGTGCAGTACATGAACGACTTCGCGGCCCGGCTCGAGGAGACCGGCGAGTACGTCGACAGCCAGGCGCTCGCGCCCGAGGGGACGTGGGTCCGCTACGACGGCGAGGGGCGCCCGCCGGTCACCGACGGCCCGTTCGCCGAGACGAAGGACCTCATCGCCGGCTGGATGGTGATCGACGTCGACGGGTACGAGCGCGCCGTCGAGCTGGCCGGGGAGCTGTCGGCGGCGCCCGGGGCGGGCGGGAAGCCGATCCACGAGTGGCTCGAGGTGCGCCCGTTCCTGGGCGAGGCGCCCACGATCACGGAATGAACGCTCCGGTCGACGAGGTCCTCCTCCGCGGCCTCACGCCGAACGTCCTCGGGATCCTCGTCCGCCGCGGAGCCGACTTCGCGGCGGCCGAGGACGCCGTGCAGGACGCGCTGGTCGAGGCGCTGCGCGTCTGGCCGGACGACCCGCCGCGCGACCCGAAGGGCTGGCTGGTCACCGTGGCCTGGCGCCGGTTCCTCGACGCGGCGCGGGCGGACGCCGCCCGCCGCCGCCGCGAGGACCTCCTCGAGGAGGAGCCGGCGCCGGGGTCCGCGTCCGAGGTGGACGACACGCTGCGGCTCTACTTCCTGTGCGCCCACCCGTCGCTGACGCCCGCGTCGGCGGTCGCGCTCACGCTGCGCGCCGTCGGCGGGCTGACCACCCGCCAGATCGCCCGGGCGTACCTGGTGCCCGAGGCGACCATGGCGCAGCGCATCAGCCGGGCGAAGCGGACCGTCTCCGGCGTCCGGTTCGACCGGCCCGGCGACGTCGCCACCGTGCTGCGCGTCCTCTACCTGGTCTTCAACGAGGGGTACTCCGGCGACGTCGACCTGGCCGCCGAGGCCATCCGGCTGACCCGGCAGCTCGCCGCCGCCATCGACCATCCGGAGGTGGCGGGGCTGCTCGCGCTGATGCTGCTCCACCACGCCCGCCGCGCCGCCCGGACCGCGCCCGACGGCGGGCTGGTGCCGCTCGCCGAGCAGGACCGCCGCCGCTGGGACACGGCCGCCATCGCCGAGGGCATCGACATCTTGCAGGCCGCCCTGGCCCGCGACCGGCTCGGCGAGTTCCAGGCCCAGGCCGCGATCGCGGCGCTCCACGCCGACGCGCTCACCGCGGAGGAGACCGACTGGGTGCAGATCGTCGAGTGGTACGACGAACTGGTGCGGCTGACCGGCAGCCCGGTCGTCCGGCTCAACCGCGCGGTGGCGGTCGGCGAGGCCGACGGTCCCCGCGCCGGGCTGGCGGCGCTCGCCGCGCTGGACGACTCTCTGCCCCGCCACACCGCCGTGGCGGCGTACCTCCACGAGCGCGACGGCGACCCGGCGACGGCCGCCCGCCTGTACGCCGAGGCGGCCCGCAAGGCGCCCAACCTGGCCGAACGCGACCACCTGACCCGCCAAGCCGCCCGCCTCAACACCCTCCACCACAACTGACGCCCCCGGCCGGGCCGCCCACCGCAACACCCTCGACCGCGACTGGCGGCCCTGGCCGTTGGTATGGGCCGGGCGGCTCGCCTCAGCAGCTCGACCACGGCTGACGGCTCGGGGTTGTCCGCTGTGCATCGTGTGTGCTTTGTGGTGCGGAACTGACCCCTCGGCCGTCGGCGCCGGCCGGGCCGCTCGCCGCAACACCCTCGACTGCGGCTGGCGGCCCCGGCTGTTCGCTGCGTATCGCGTGTGCTCTTGTGGTGCGCGACTCGGCCTCGGCTGTCGGTACTGGCCGGGTCGCTCGTCTCGGCCGCCTCTCCACCACAACTGACGCCCCCGGCCGTCTGCTGGGCAGTGTGTGTGGGCTTGTGGTGCGGGGCTGGCGGTCGCGGTCGCTGCCGTTTCGCGCGGAGCGTGCGGGTCAGCGGGGTGGGGTGGTGAGGAGGGTGGGGACGGGGATGTGCTTCGACTGGGCCAGCCAGGTGAAGCCGCCGAGGCCGGACGGGTCGGTCAGTTCGGCGTCCTCGCCGGCGTGGCAGAGGGCGGCGACGTAGGCGCGCGGGTCGCGGTGGGCGAGGTCGAGCGGGGGGCGGGCGCCGGTGAGGCCGAGGGCGCGCAGGGCGGTGCGCTGGGTGGTGAGGACGGTCGCGGTGGCGCCCGCGCGCTCGCCCTCGACGGCGCAGGCGTCGAGGGCGACGTGCGCGGTGACGTCGCAGGAGCCGTCGGGGACGGCGGGGACGGTGGACCCGTCGCGGTACCCGGCGAGGGTGCCGTACGGGGGCCGGGAGGTGCGGGTGTGGGCGTAGTCGACCGCGATCGCGAGGCCGCGGGACAGGCGGCGGACGACGGTGCCCCAGGCGGCGCAGCGGGGGCGGCCGACCTCGGCGCGGTCGCCCGGTTCGGCCAGCGGCCACCAGCGGTCGAGCCATGCGCGGTCCTCGGCGGACGGCTCGGGCCCGGGGCGTTCGGCGCCGCTGGCGGGGTCGACGAGCATCGTGCGGACGCCGTCCGGGGTGCGCTCGACGACGTCGAGGGGGACGTTGTCGAGCCACTCGTTGGCGATCGCGAGGCCGGTGAAGGACGCGGGGAGGTCGGGGCGCCACGTCACGCCGGGGAGGTCCGGGGGCCGCGGGGCGATCTCGACGGCGGTGAGGTGCAGGCGGTCGCGGAGGTCGGGGGCGGCGTGGTCGCGGACGTTCGTGAGGAGGGCGCCGGAGCCCGCGCCGATGTCGACGAGGTCGAGGCGGGACGGGCGGCCGAGGGACGCGTCGACGTCGGTGAGCAGCCGGGCGACGGCGGCGGCGAAGCGGGGGGAGGCGTGCACGGAGGTGCGGAAGTGGTCGGCGGGGCGCTCGCGCCGGTAGAAGCCCCGCTCCCCGTACAGGGCCCGCTCCATCGCGGTGCGCCAGGGCAGCCACTCGGTGACCAACACGTGTGCGACGTTACCGTGGGCGGCGGCCCCGGGCGGACCATCCTCGCGGCGGAGCGCCGTCCGACTTGCGGCTGATCCGGGGCGTACCAGGCGATACGTAGCCTGTCCGCATGGTCGGGAGGATGTGGGACTGGCTCCGGGGCAAGACGCCGCTGGTCGACGCGTTCCTGGCGGCGCCCGTGGCGTTCCTGGCGCTGCCGGGGCTGCTGAGCGGGTCGTACGGCGTGCCCCCCGTCCAGTACGCCGCGGTGACGTTCGCGCTGCTGGTGCCGCTGGTGCTGCGGCGGACCCACCCGCGGGCGGTGTTCGCCGTGGTCGCGCTGGTGGCGGGCTTGCAGTGCGCGGTGGGCATCACTCCGCTGCCCGCCGACATCGCGGTGCTGATGGGGCTGTACACGGTGACGGCGGGGTTCTCGCTGCGGTGGGGGGTGGCGGCGGCGCTGGTCGTGGAGGTCGGCGCGGTGATGGCGACGTACCGGTATCCGAGCGGCGGCGCCGACGCCCGGTACTCGTTCGTGATGCTGACGGTGGTGACGGCGGGGGTGTGGCTGCTCGGGCTGCACATGCGGACGCGGCGGGCGTACCTGCGGTCGCTGGAGGAGCGGGCGGAGCGGCTGGAGCGGGAGCGGGACGCGGAGGTGCGGATGGCGATGGCCGCGGAGCGGGCCAGCATCGCGCGGGAGCTGCACGACGTCGTGGCGCACAACGTCAGCGTGATCGTGGTGCAGGCGGACGGCGCGTCCTACGCGATCGAGCACGACGTGGGGCGGGCCCGGCAGGCGCTGGAGGCGATCTCCACGACCGGGCGGTACGCGCTGGGCGAGATGCGGCGGCTGCTGGGGGTGCTGCGGGAGGACGACGACGCGGGGGCGTACGCGCCGCAGCCGGGGGTGGCGGAGCTCGACGACCTGGTGGGGCAGGTGCGCGCGTCGGGGCTGCCGGTGACGTTCGAGGTGGAGGGGGCGCCGCCGGAGCTGTCGCAGGGGCGGCAGCTGACGGTCTTCCGGATCGTCCAGGAGGCGCTGACCAATACCCTCAAGCACGGTGGGCCGCGGGCGTCGGCGTCGGTGCGGTTGCGGTTCGGCGGGGACGCGGTGGAGGTCCGGGTGGAGGACGACGGCCGCGGCGCGGCGGCGTCCGGCGGCGACGGCCGGGGGCACGGCCTGGTCGGGATGCGGGAGCGCGCGGCGGTGTACGGCGGCACGGTCCGGGCGGAGCCCCGGGCGGGCGGCGGTTTCGGGGTGCTGGCCCGGATCCCCACCGGCGAGGACGAAGCGGCCGAGAGGAGTATCCGGAATGGGTGAGGACGAGCCGATCCGGGTCGTGCTGGTGGACGACCAGGAGCTGGTGCGGACGGGGTTCGCGATGGTGCTCGACGCGCAGCCGGACATCGAGGTGGTGGGGGAGGCCGGTGACGGCCTCCGGGCGCTGGAGCTGCTGCGGGCGACGCGGGCGGACGTGGTGCTGATGGACGTCCGGATGCCGCGGATGGACGGGATCGAGGCGACCCGCCGGATCGTGGCGGCGGGGGAGCGGCCGAAGGTCGTCATCCTGACCACGTTCGACCTGGACGAGTACGCGTTCGCGGCGATCAAGGCGGGGGCGGGCGGGTTCCTGCTGAAGGACGCGGGGCCGGCGCACCTGATCGAGGCGATCAAGGCGGTGCACTCGGGGGACGCGGTGGTGGCGCCGAGCACGACGAAGCGGCTGCTGGACCGGTTCGCGGTGCATCTGCCGGACGCCGAGCGGGCGGCGGCGGGCGGGGCGCTGGAGAGCCTGACCGAGCGGGAGGGGGAGGTGCTGCGGCTCGTCGCGCGCGGGATGTCGAACGCGGAGATCGCGGGGCGGCTCTACGTGTCGGAGGCGACGGTGAAGACGCATATGGGGCGCATTCTGACAAAGCTCGACCTGCGGGATCGCGTCCAGGCGGTGGTCTTCGCCTATGAGACAGGTCTGGTGAAAAGCGGCCAAAGTGGCGACGCGCTGTAACGGATTGATCACCCTAAGGTGACTTTTTGCCTTCGTCGTGCCCCTTTCGGTTGGCTTACCTGAAAGTAGCTGGGTAACTACCGTACGCGACGTCGTCTTCGCGGACTGCGTCGGGCAATGTCACCTCGGGCCCATAAAGCCCATGTACGGGAGGACTCACGTGCTCAAGAAGCTCGCCGCCACCGGTGTTCTCGGCTTCGCCATCACCGCCTCGGCCCTCGCCACCGCCCCCGCCGCCTTCGCGGGGGGCCACGGCAACGGGCACGACGGCCCGTTCTCGGGCAACAAGACCAGCGGGAACTTCAGCATCCTCGGGGGCAACCAGGTCATCGCCCCGATCTCGGTCCCGGTCAACGTCTGCGGCAACGCGGTCGCGGTCATCGGCGTCGCCGGCGCCGGCTGCGAGGGCGGCGCGGAGGTCGAGTTCGACTGATCGTCGACCCACCGAACGCCGAACGCCGGCGGCTCCGCGAGGGGCCGCCGGCGTTCGTCTTGCCCCGGCGGGGCCCGCGGGTCGGCGGGACGACTGACCCGGACGTACGACTCAAGTCGTACGCGGCGCCCGGAGGCAGCCTCGATGCCGATGCGGACCGTGGCCGTGCGGGCGATGGCAGGGGCGGCGCGGATTCCTAGCGTGGTGGACGGTCGTAGCCGTCCATGAAGGAGTCACCGTGACCAGCACGTTCACCGGCCCCGCCGGAGGATCTCCCGCCGCCGCCGCACCGCCGGCCGTCGTCGCCGCGGAGGTGTCGAAGGTGTACGGCTCCGGTGACGCGGCCGTCCACGCGCTGCGCGGCGTCAGCGTCGGGTTCGCGCGCGGCGCGTTCACCGCGATCATGGGCCCGTCCGGGTCCGGGAAGTCGACGCTGATGCACTGCCTGGCGGGGCTCGACACGGTGAGCGGTGGGCGGATCACCCTCGGGGACGCGGAGATCACCGGGATGAGCGACCGGCAGCTGACGATGCTGCGGCGGGAGCGCGTCGGGTTCGTCTTCCAGGCGTTCAACCTGCTGCCGACGCTCACCGCCGAGCAGAACATCCTGCTGCCGATGGACCTCGCGGGCCGCAAGCCGGACCGGCAGTGGTTCGACCAGGTCGTGGACGTCGTCGGCCTGCGGGACCGGCTGGGGCACCGCCCGAACGAGCTGTCGGGCGGCCAGCAGCAGCGGGTGGCGTGCGCGCGCGCCCTCGTCGCCCGTCCCGAGGTCATCTTCGCGGACGAGCCGACGGGCAACCTCGACTCCCGTGCGGGCGCGGAGGTGCTGGAGTTCCTGCGCTCGTCCGTCCGGGAGATGGGCCAGACGATCGTCATGGTGACGCACGACCCGGTGGCGGCCTCGTACGCGGACCGGGTGGTGTTCCTGCGGGACGGCGAGATCGTGAGCGAGATCCACGGCCCGACGCCCGAGACGGTGCTGGACCGGCTGAAGAACCTGGGGGCCTGATGCTGAAGACGACGCTGGCGGGCCTGCGGGCCCACAAGCTGCGGCTGCTGCTGACGGCCGTCGCGATCACCCTCGGGGTCGGGTTCATCGCCGGGACGTTCGTCCTGACGGACACGGTCGACAAGGCGTTCGGGCAGACGTTCGCGAAGTCGGCCGGGAAGATCGACGTCGCGGTCCTGCCGGGCGACGGCGCGGGCGCCGAGGGCGCGGACGGCATCCCGCGGGACGTGCTCGAGAAGGTGCGGGCGGTCCCGGGGGTGACGGACGCCGACGGGCTGGTGCGGGGCGGCGCGGCGCTGGTCGGCAAGGACGGCAAGGCGGTCGGCGACATGCCGACGGTGGCGCTGTCGGTGCCGTCCGGGAACCTGCTGCGGTACACGGTCGACGAGGGGCGCGCCCCGCGCGGCGGCGGCGAGGTGGTCGTCCACACGGGCCTGGCCGAGCGGGAGGGCTTCGAGGTCGGCGAGGCGGCGACGGTGCTGGACGGGCGGAACCGGCCGCACCGGTTCACCGTCGTGGGCCTGGTCGACTTCGGCATCGACCAGGAGGCGAGCTACCGGGGCGCGGTCGGGTTCGACACCGCGACGGCGCTGCGGATGACGGGCGAGAAGGCGTACGAGGAGCTGGACGTCCTCGGCGCGGACGAGGCCGCGGTCGCGGCGGCCGTCGGCGGCGGGTACGAGGTGCTCACCGGCGAGGAGCTGGGGGCGCGGCTGGCCGAGGAGGCGGGCGCCGACACCGAGATCATCCGGACGGGGTTGCTGCTGTTCGGCATGGTCGCGATGCTGGTCTCGGCGCTCGTCATCTACAACACGTTCTCGATCCTGATCGCGCAGCGGATGCGGGAGATGGCGCTGCTGCGCTGCGTCGGCGCGACGCGGCGGCAGGTGTTCGGCGGCGTGCTGACCGAGTCGGTGGTCGTGGGCTTCGTCGGGTCGCTGCTGGGCCTGGCCGCCGGGCTGGGGCTCGGCTGGGGGCTGCTCGCGCTGGTGCACCGGTTCGACGAATCGATCCCGGTGGCGGCGCCGACGCTGGCCGTCCGGACGGTCGTGGTCGGCCTCGCGGTCGGCGTCGTCGTGACGGTGGCGTCCGCGCTGCTGCCGGCCCGCGCCGCGACGCGCGTCTCGCCGGTGACGGCGCTGCGCGCGGAGCTGGAGCCGGGCAGCGGGCGGTTCCGCCTGGGCGTCGTGCGGACGCTGCTCGCCGTCCTGTTCGCGGGGGCGGGCCTGGCGGTCGGCGGTTACGCGTCGCTGGTGATGGAGAAGGGCGAGACGGCGATGTTCGCGGTCGCCTTCGGCGGGGCGGTGTTCTTCGCCGGGGTGATCGCGGCGATGCCCGCGCTGGTGCGGCCGCTGGGCCGGTTCGCGGGCGCGCTCCCGGCCCGGGCCGGGGGCGTGCCGGGGCGGCTGGCGGTCGAGAACGCGCGGCGCGCGCCGCGCCGGACGGCGACGACGACGATCGCGCTGACCGTCGGGGTCGGGCTGATGAGCCTGTTCGCGGTGGTCGCGGCGAGCGGTAAGGCGACGTCGGTCGCGCAGATCGAGGAGCAGTTCCCCGTCGAGTTCCAGGTGAACACCCAGTTCGGCGGCGAGGACGACCGGGTGCCGCACGCGCTCGCCGGCGCACTGCGGCAGCGTCCGGAGTTCGCGCAGGTCATCGAGCTGCGGGACACGATGGCGACGGTCGAGGGCGCGGACCTGGTCGTGTCGACGGCGACCGCGTCGGCGCTCGGGACGACGCTGAAGCCGAACGTCACGGAGGGGTCGCTGTCGGCGCTGCGGCCGGGGACGGCGCTGGTGGAGGAGTTCACCGCCGAGGACGCGGGGCTGTCGGTGGGCGACACCGCGCGGATCGCCACGGAGCGGGGCACCGTCGAGGTGGAGGTCGTCGGGTTCCACAAGACGCCCGCGTTCGGCGCGTACCTGGTCCCCGAGGCGGACTTCGACCGCTACTTCACGGAGCGCGACCCGAAGGCGATCATGGTGAAGACGGCGGACGGCACGGACCCGAACGCCGCGCGCAAGGCGATCGACGCCGCCGCGCAGCCGTACCCGACCGTCCGGGTGATGTCGGTCGCGGAGTTCAAGGACACCCTGAGCGACGCCGTGAACAGCATGCTGATGGTCTTCGGCGGGCTGCTCGGCCTGGCGATCGTCATCGCGCTGTTCGGCATCGCGAACACGCTGACGCTGTCGGTGGTGGAGCGCACCCGGGAGTCGGCGCTGCTGCGTGCCCTCGGCATCACCAAGCGGCAGCTCCGCCGGATGCTGTCGATCGAGGCGCTGGTCATGGCGGTGATCGGCGCGCTCACCGGGGTCGTGCTCGGCATCGCGTTCGGCTGGGCGGCGACGGAGGCGATGGGCGAGAGCTCGGTGTTCGCGCTGCCCTACGGGCAGATCGCCGGGTTCATCGCGCTGGCCGCGGTGGCGGGGGTCCTCGCCGCCGTCATGCCCGCGCGCCGCGCCGCGAAGGCGTCCATCGTGGAGTCGCTGTCCACGGAGTAGCAGGTCCCCCGAGTCGCCGGGTCCAGCGAGTCGCCGGGTCCAGCGAGTCGCCGGGTCCAGCGAGTAGCGTGGCCCGCTCGGACGGCGCGCCGCTTCCCCGACCGCCCGGTCGGCGGGGCGGCGCGCCGCCGTCTTCCGGATCGGTCCCGGACGGGCGGCCCCGGCGGCGGACGCGGACCGCGTTCGTGGGTACTCTGGGCCGCGCAACGTCCGGTACCTACGTCACGAGGACTGGAACGAACGATGGATGAGCACGGCACGCCTTCCGCCGCGCCCGGAAACGAGCAGCCCGGCGCCCCGGAGGACCGTCCCGCCCGGCTGTCGGTCGGCGTCGTGGGCGCGGGCCGCGTCGGTTCGGCGCTGGGCTCGGCGCTCGAACTGGCCGGGCACCGCGTCGTCGCCGCGACGGCCGTGTCGGCGCGGTCGCGGGAGCGGGCGGCCGACCGGCTGCCCGGCGCGGCCGTCACCGACCCGCAGGGCGCGGTGACCGCCGCCGACCTGGTGCTGCTGACCGTGCCCGACGACCAGCTCCCCGAGCTGGCCGCGGGGTTCGCGACGGCGGGCGTCCCGGTCGCGGGCAAGCTGGTCGTGCACACCAGCGGCCGGTTCGGCACGGCCGTCCTGGACCCGCTGACCCGCGCGGGCGCGCTGCCGCTGGCGCTGCACCCGGTGATGACGTTCACCGGACGCCCGGACGACGTCGCGCGGCTCGCCGGGATCTCGTTCGGCGTCACCGCGCCGGAGCCGCTGCGGCCGGTCGCCGAGGCGCTCGTCGTGGAGATGGGCGGCGAGCCGGTGTGGATCCCCGAGGAGCGGCGGCCGCTGTACCACGCGGCGCTCGCGGGCGGCGCGAACCACCTGGTCACGCTGGTCGTCGAGGCGATGGACCTGCTGCGCGCCGCCGGGGTGGACGAGCCGGGCGCGATGCTCGGGCCGCTGCTGGGCGCGGCGCTCGACAACGCGCTGCGGCTCGGCATCGACGGGCTGACCGGCCCGGTCGCGCGCGGCGACGCGGGGACGGTCGCCGATCACGTCGCGGAGCTGGGCCGGGTGTCGCCGGAGAGCCGCCGCGCGTACGTCGCGCTGGCCCGGCTGACCGCCGACCGGGCGCTCGGCGCCGGGATGCTCAAGCCGGAGGACGCCGAGCGGCTCCTCGAGGCGCTGGCGGACTGACCGTCTTGTACCGGTACGGACCGCGGCCGGACGGGTCGCGGCAGGACGAGAACGAGTCGAGGGGAGCGTCGTGACGCCCGTCATCGCGAGGACGCGGGAGGAGCTGGCCGCCGCACGGAAGTCCGTGCCGGGCACGCTGGCGCTCGTCCCGACCATGGGCGCGCTGCACGAGGGACACCTGTCCTTGATGCGGGAGGCGCGCGCGCGTGCGGACGGCGTGGCCGTCAGCATCTTCGTGAACCCGCTCCAGTTCGGCCCCGGCGAGGACTTCGACCGGTACCCTCGGACGTTCGAGGACGACGTCGCGGCGTGCGCGCGCGAGGGCGCGGACGTGGTGTTCGCCCCGTCCCGCGACGTGATGTATCCGGCGGAGCCGCAGGTGACGCTGAAGTCGGGGCCGATGGGCGAGGTGGTCGAGGGCGCGTCCCGTCCCGGCCACTTCGATGGAATGCTCACCGTCGTTCTGAAGTTGTTGAACCTGGTACGTCCCGATGTGGCGGTGTTCGGGGAGAAGGACGCGCAGCAGCTCGCCCTGATCCGCCGGATGGTCGCCGACCTGAACGTGCCCGTCGAGATCGTCGGCGCGCCGACCGTCCGGGAGCCGGACGGGCTGGCGCTGTCGAGCCGCAACCGCTACCTGTCGCCGGACGAGCGCCGCACGGCGCTCGCGCTGTCGCGGGCGCTGCGGGCCGGGGCGGACGCCGCCGCGGCGGGGGGCGGGCCGGACGCGGTGCTCGGGGCGGCCCGCGCGGAGCTGGCCGCGGCGGCGTCCGCCGTGCCGCCGCTGGACCCGGATTACCTCGTGCTCGTCGACCCCGCGACGTTCACCGAGGTCGCCGCCGGCCACGCCGGACCGGCCGTGCTCGCCGTCGCGGGCCGCGTCGGCGCCACCCACCTGATCGACAACGTTCCCCTCCAGCTCACCAAGGAGCACTGATGTTCCGGACGATGTTCAAGTCGAAGATCCACCGCGCCACGGTGACCCAGGCGGACCTGCACTACGTGGGGTCGCTGACCATCGACCAGGACCTGATGGACGCCGCCGACCTGCTGCCCGGCGAGCAGGTCCACATCGTCGACATCGACAACGGGGCCCGGCTGGAGACGTACCTGATCGCGGGCGAGCGCGGCTCCGGCGTGATCGGGATCAACGGGGCGGCGGCGCGGCTGGTGCAGCCCGGCGACCTGGTGATCATCATCAGCTACGCGCAGCTCAGCGACGCCGAGGCGCGCGAGTTCGTCCCGCAGGTGGTGCACGTCGACCGGTCGAACCGGATCATCTCGCTGGGCTCCGACCCCGCCGAGCCCGTCCCCGGGACGGACGACCGGCGCGGCGACGTCGTGTCCGCGTCGCCCTCGGCGTCGGGCCGCTAGGGCCAGGCGGCCTTCCCGCACCGGGCGCGCGGTGGTCGGTGCGGCCTCGGTCGGTTGGTCGGGGGTCGGTTGGTCGGGGCGGGCGGATCGTCCGGGGGATCCCGGGCGGTCCGCCCGTTCTGTTCGGGGGTCGGGGAAAAGCCCGCTCCGGGGTTAGTGTCACAATGACGAGAACCGAGCCCCCGGAGGAGGGCACATGATCCCTTCCGCGCTGACCGCCCCCGAACCCGGCTGGACCGCCCGCACCGACATCGTCGTCGTCGGCTCCGGCATCGCCGGTCTCGTCGCCGCGCTCCGCTGCCGCCCGCACGGACGCGTCCTGCTCGTCACGAAGGCGCTGCTGGACGCCGGCTCCACGCGCTGGGCGCAGGGCGGCATCGCCGCCGCGCTCGCCCCCGACGACACCCCCGGCGAGCACCTGGCCGACACGCTCGTCGCGGGCGTGGGGCTGTGCGACGAGGACGCCGTCCGCGCCCTGGTCACCGAGGGCCCGGACGCCGTCCGCGACCTCATCGACCTCGGCGCGGCGTTCGACCGCGCCGACGGCGGGACCATCGCGCTGACCCGCGAGGGCGGGCACCGGCGCCGCCGCATCGCGCACGCGGGCGGCGACGCGACCGGCGCGGAGATCAGCCGGGCGCTGCTCGCCGCGCTCAAGGACTCCGGCGTCGAGGTGATCGAGCACGCGCTCGTCCTCGACCTGCTCAAGGACCCGGACGGACGCGCCGCCGGCATCACCCTGCACGTGATGGGGGAGGGCCAGCCCGCGGGCGTGGGCGCCGTCCGCGCGCGCGCCGTCGTGCTCGCCACCGGCGGGCTCGGCCAGGTGTTCTCCGCCACCACCAACCCGGAGGTCTCCACGGGGGACGG
Source organism: Actinomadura rifamycini DSM 43936 (assembly GCF_000425065.1). Classification (GTDB taxonomy): domain Bacteria; phylum Actinomycetota; class Actinomycetes; order Streptosporangiales; family Streptosporangiaceae; genus Spirillospora; species Spirillospora rifamycini. The sequence continues at coordinate 90,660 of NZ_AULB01000021.1, read as the reverse complement.
CGTGGCGCTCGCGCTGCGTGCGGGGGCCGAGGTCACCGATCTCGAGTTCGTCCAGTTCCACCCCACCGTGCTCTGGCTCGGGGAGGGCGCGCGCGGGCAACAGCCCCTCATCTCGGAGGCCGTGCGGGGAGAAGGCGCCCACCTGACCGACCTCGCGGGCGAGCGCTTCATGGTCGGACGCCACGAACTCGCCGAGCTCGCCCCGCGCGACATCGTCGCCAAGGGGATCACGAACCGGATGCGGCAGACCGGCGCCGCCTGCATGCTCCTGGACGGCCGGCACTTCGGCGCCGCCATGTGGGAGGCGCGCTTCCCGACGATCCTCGCCGCGTGCCGGCACCACGGCATCGACCCCGTGACCGAGCCGATCCCGGTCGTCCCCGCCGCGCACTACGCGAGCGGCGGCGTCCGCACGGACCTGCGCGGGCGCACGTCCGTCCCCGGCCTGTACGCGTGCGGCGAGGTCGCCTGCACGGGCGTGCACGGCGCGAACCGGCTCGCGTCCAACTCGCTGCTGGAAGGGCTGGTGTTCGCGGCCCGGATCGCCGATGCCCTCCCCGGCGACCTCGCGGACGCCCCCGGGCCCGGCGAGGCCGCGGCCGTCCCGTCCGGGCCGGGCGCGGGCGGCCTGCCCGACCCGGCGCGGCGGGCGGACGTCCAGCGGATCATGACCGGGCACGCGGGCGTGCTGCGCCGCGCGGACGGCCTGGCGGCCGCCGCCCGCGAGCTCGCCGCCCTGCCCGGCGCGGGCGCCGCCCCCGGCGTCGCCGCGTGGGAGGCCGCGAACCTGCACACGGTCGCGTCCGCGATCGTCGCCGCCGCCCGGCGCCGCGAGGAGACGCGCGGCAGCCACTGGCGCGAGGACTTCCCGGAACGGTCCGACGCGGACTGGCGCGGCCACCTGGTCACGCGGCTCGTCCGGACGGGCACGGGGAACGATCGGACCGAACTGGTCACCACCTACGAACCCGCGAAGGGGACACGCGCATGACACCCGAGACGGACGCGGCGCTGCGGGCCGCCGGGCTCGATCCACAGGCTGTGGACAACCTTGTGCGGGCGGCGCTCGCCGAGGACGGCGACACCGACGTCACCAGCGAGCCGATCTTCGCACCGGACGACACCGCGGCCGGGGACTTCACCGCCCGCGAGGAGGGCGTCGTCGCGGGCGTCCCGGTCGCCGCGGCCGTGTTCGACCTGCTCGGCGTCGTGCACGAGGCGAAGGCCGCCGACGGCGACCGGGTCGTCCCCGGCCAGGTGATCCTCTCGGTGAGCGGACCGACCCGGGCGGTGCTGCGCGCGGAACGGACGGCCCTCAACCTGCTGACGCATCTGTCCGGAATCGCGACGGCGACGCGGCGCTGGGCCGACGCGATCGACGGGACGAAGGCGCGGGTCCGCGACACCCGCAAGACCCTGCCCGGCCTGCGCGTGCTGCAGAAGTACGCCGTGCGCTGCGGCGGCGGCGTCAACCACCGGATGGGCCTGCACGACGCGGCGCTCATCAAGGACAACCACGTCGCCGCGGCCGGGTCCGTCACCCGGGCTTTCCGGGACGTCCGAAACGTGTACCCCGCGTTGCACGTCCAGGTGGAGTGCGACACCCTCGCACAGGTGGAGGAGGCACTGGCCGCGGGCGCGCGCGCGATCCTGCTGGACAACATGACCGACGCCGAAATGTCAGAAGCCGTCCGGCTTGTGGCGGGGCGGGCGGAACTGGAGGCGAGCGGTGGCCTTACCCTGGAGCGGGCCCGAGACGTCGCCGTGACCGGAGTCGACTACCTTGCCGTCGGCGCGCTGACGCACTCGGCGCGCGTGTTCGACATCGGCCTTGACTTCACCTGACCAGCGGGGACCTGATGCTGCTCACCATCGACGTCGGTAACACCCAGACCGTGCTCGGCCTGTTCGAGGGCGAGGAAGTGATCGAGCACTGGCGGATCAACACCGACCCCCGGCGCACCGCCGACGAGATCGCCGTGGTGCTGCAGGGTCTGGTGCAGCAGAGCCCGCTGCTCGCCGAGACCGACATCAGCGGCATCGCCCTGTGCTCGACCGTCCCGTCCGTGCTGCACGAGATGCGGGAGATGTGCCGCCGCTACTACGGCGACGTCCCCGCGGTCATCGTCGAACCGGGCGTCAAGACCGGGGTGCCCGTCCGGATGGACAACCCCAAGGAGGTCGGCGCCGACCGGGTCGTGAACGCGCTGGCCGCCGTGCACACGCACGGCGGCCCCGCGATCGTCGTCGACTTCGGCACCGCGACCACCTTCGACGCCGTCTCCGCGAAGGGCGAGTACGTCGGCGGCGCCATCGCCCCCGGCATCGAGATCTCGATAGACGCGCTGTCGTCGCGCGGCGCCCAGCTCCACAAGATCGAACTGGTGCGGCCGCGCAACGTGATCGCCAAGAACACCGTCGAGGCGCTCCAGTCCGGGATCATCTTCGGGTTCGCCGGCCAGGTCGACGGGATCGTCGAGCGGATGGCCGACGAGCTCGCCGCCGACCCCGACGAGGTCACCGTCATCGCGACCGGCGGGCTCGCCCCGCTCGTCCTCGAGGAGTCCCGCTGCATCGACGTCTTCGAGCCGTGGCTCACCCTGATCGGGCTCCGGCTGATCTACGAGCGCAACACCGCGTGACGGGTCGCTCGTAGCAGGCACAGCGCCGCGAGCCCGGACAGGACGGCCAGCAGCAGCGCCATCCGGACGGGCCCGGCGCGGACGCGTCCGGTCAAGTGGTTCACGGGGCACCGAGCGGGATCGATAACCTTGACGCGTGAGTGACGAGACCCTCGATGACCTTCCGGAGCAGATGCGCGTCCGGCGGGAGAAGCTCGACCGGCTGCGCGAAAGCGGGATCGACCCCTACCCGGTGACGTTCCCGCGCACGGCGACCATCACCGAGGTCCGCGAGAAACACCCCGACCTGGAGCCGGGCACGGAGACGGGCGAGCGGGTCGGCGTCACCGGGCGGGTCATGCTCGTCCGCAACGGCGGCAAGCTGTGCTTCGCGACGATCCGCGACGGCGGCGGCGAGATCCAGGTGATGCTGTCGCTCGCGAACGTCGGGCAGGAGCAGCTCGACTTCTGGAAGCGCGAGGTCGACCTCGGCGACCACATCGGCGTCGAGGGCGAGGTCATCACGTCGCGGCGCGGCGAGCTGTCGATCATGGCCGACCGGTTCGCGATCACGTCCAAGTGCCTGCGCCCGCTGCCGGAGAAGCACGCGGGCCTCACCGACCCCGAGGCGCGGGTGCGGCAGCGGTACGTCGACCTGATCGTCAACGACGAGGCCCGGCGGATGGCGCGGATCCGCAGCGCGACCGTGCGCGCCGTCCGCGACTTCTGGCACGACGAGGGCTACCTCGAGGTCGAGACGCCGATGCTGCAGCCCGTCCACGGCGGTGCGACGGCGCGCCCGTTCACCACGCACATCAACGCGTACAACATGGACCTCTACCTGCGGATCGCGATCGAGCTGTACCTGAAGCGGCTCGTCGTCGGCGGGATCGAGAAGGTCTTCGAGATCAACCGGAACTTCCGCAACGAAGGCGCGGACTCCACCCACAACCCCGAGTTCACGATGCTCGAGGCGTACGGGACGTACCTCGACTACAACGACATGGCCGAGCTCACCCAGCGGATGTACCAGAAGGCGGTCGTCGCCGCGCTGGACACGACGGTCGTCGTCCACGACGGCCAGGAGATCGACCTCGGCGTGGCCGAGTGGCCCCGGATCACGCTGTACGGGTCGGTGTCGGAGGCGCTCGGCGAGGAGATCACCCCGCACACCCCGATCGAGGCCGTCCGCAAGCTCGCGGACGGGCGCGGCGTGAGCTGGGACCCCAAGTGGGGCCAGGGCAAGCTCGTCCAGGAGATCTTCGAGGAGCTGATCGAGCACACGCTCGTCCAGCCGACGTTCGTCATGGACTTCCCGCTGGAGACGTCGCCGCTGACCCGGCAGCACCGCGAGGAGCCGCTGCTCACCGAGAAGTGGGACCTCATCGGGTTCGGCACCGAGCTCGGCACCGCCTACTCGGAGCTGGTCGACCCGATCGAGCAGCGCCGCCGGCTCACCGAGCAGTCGCTGCTGGCCGCGGGCGGCGACCCCGAGGCCATGCAGCTGGACGAGGACTTCCTGCGGGCGCTCGAGTACGCCATGCCGCCGACCGGCGGGATGGGCGCCGGCATCGACCGGATGATCATGGCGTTCACCGGCAAGGGCATCCGGGAGACGATCCTGTTCCCGCTGGTCAAGCCGGAGTAGCGCGCGCCGCCCCGGCCGGGGGGCGCGCGGAGGCGCGGCGCCGCGGGCGCCGAACGCCCGTGCGCGTTCCGGCCGGGATGGCATGATCGTCCGGTGAGTACCCCCCTCCGGCCCGAAGACCCCCGAAACCTCGGCCAGTACGCGCTGTCCGCGCGCCTCGGCGAGGGCGGGCAGGGGGCCGTCTACCTGGGGCGCGGCCCGGACGGCGCGGCCGTCGCCGTCAAACTGCTCCACAAGGCCGACCGGGACGCCCGGCTGCGCTTCCTCGAGGAGGCGGCGAACGCCCGCCGCGTCGCCCGGTTCTGCACCGCGCAGGTGCTGGACGCCGGCATGTTCGACGACCGCCCCTACATCGTCAGCGAGTACGTGGAGGGCCCGTCCCTGCACGACCGCGTCTCCCGGGACGGGCCGCTGGACGGCGCCGACCTGGAGCGGCTCGCCATCGGCACGGCGACGGCCCTGGCCGCCATCCACCAGGCCGGCCTCGTGCACCGCGACCTCAAGCCGCACAACGTGCTGATCGGCGCCTACGGGCCGCGCGTGATCGACTTCGGGGTCGCGCGGGTGCGCAACGACGCGCAGAGCACGGGCGTGTCGGGGACCCCGGCCTACATGGCGCCCGAGCAGTTCGAGCGGAACCCTCCCAGCCCGGCCGGGGACGTGTGGGCGTGGGGCGCCACGCTGGCGTTCGCCGCGAACGGCCGCGCCCCGTTCGCCGCGGGCTCGCTGGCGGCGACGGTCGAGCGCATCCGGACCGGCGAGCCCGGCCTCGGCCGCCTCGACGGGCCGCTGCGCGGCCTCGTCGTCGAGTGCCTCGCCAAGGACCCGGCGGCGCGGCCCACCGCCCGCGGGCTGCTGCTCGCGCTCGTCGAGCAGGCCGAGACCGCGGTGCCCGCCGCCGGGCCGCCCGGCGACCTGCTCGGGCAGGGCGCGGGCGCCGCGGCGTCGCTCGTCTCGGTCCCGTCCGCCGCCCTCCCGCCGGACCCCGCCGCCCCGGACGCGGGCGTGGGCGCCCCGGACGCGGGCGCAGGGACAAGCGCGGGTACGGGCGCGGGTGCGACGGTCGCGGACGCCGGGGGCGCGCCCGCCCGTCCGTCCGATCCGGCGGTCACGGTGCCGCCGCGGCGGGACGGGCGGCTCCGGCGCGTCCGGCGGAACGGCCTGCACCTCGCGTTCGTCGCGCTGGTCGCGGCGGGATCGGCGGCGCTCGCGACGTTCGCCGTCGACCGGAGCACCGGCGGGGACGGCGGCGGCGCCGACGCGCGGACGGGCGCGGGCGTGCAGACCGTCGTGACCGTCACCGCCGTTCCGGCGGCGCCAAGCACCACGCCGAGCGCCGAGCCGTCCGGAACCCCCGCCGCAAGGCCGTCCGGAACCACGGCCCCGGCGGCGCCCGCCCCGGCGCCGACGAAGCCCCGGCGGACCGCCGGGGCCGCGCCGTCGCCCCGGAGCACCGACCTCGGCGGCGTCTCGCTGTGGGACTGGTGCCGGGTCAAGGAGTACGAGGGCGCCTACTGGCTGGACGGCGCGTGGCGCTGCAAGCGCGGTTCCGAGCGGTACGCGGTCCCGCTCGACGAGGCGTGCCGCTGGCAGTACCGCCGGGACGACGCGGTGGCCCGGTTCCGGGACCCGGCCGTGCCCCGCAGCATCTACTGCGCGACCGCCTGAGCCGCCCCGGGCCGGGCCCGCGTCAGGTGGAGTCGCGGACGACGATCTCGGGCCGCAGCACGACCTGCCGGTGCTGGTGCGAGGGGCCCTCGCGGATCTCGGCGAGGGCCAGCTCGGCGGCCTCCCAGCCGAGCTCGCGGCGCGGCTGCCGGACCGTCGTGATCGGCACGGCGGCGCTGGCGGCGAGCTCGATGTCGTCGTAGCCGATGACCGCGATGTCGTCCGGCACCCGGACGCCCAGCCGCGTCAGCTCGTTGATCAACCCGATCGCGAGGAGGTCGTTGGCGCAGAACACGCCGTCCGGGCGCGGCGACATCGCCAGGACCCGCCCCGCCGCCGCGCGCCCCTCGGTGATGCTGAGCGCCTCCTGCACCAGGACCTCCGGCGCGTCGAGGCCCGCCTCGACGAGCGTGCGGGCAGCGCCGTCCCGCCGGTGGACGCACGGTGCCGGCTCGGGCCGCCCGGTCACGAACGCCACCCGCGCGCAGCCCGCGCCGAGCAGGTGCGCGGCCGCGATCTCGCCGCCCGCCACGTGGTCGACGCGGGCGGAGCAGGCGTCCGGCGCGTCCCGGTCGATCAGCACGACGCTGAGCCCGGCCGCGCGCAGCTCGGCGATGCGGCGCGGGCCGAGCCCGACCGGGATGATGAGCGCCCCGGCGACCCGGTGCTCCTCCAGCAGGTCGAGCGAGCGCCGCTCCTTGGCCGACGAGTGGTCGCTGGAGATCCACAGCGCGTCGTGGCCCGCCTCGTTCAGCGCGAGCTCGGCGCCGCGCGCGACGTCGCTCGCGTACGGGTTCGTCAGGTCCTCGACGATGACGCCGAAGGCGAGCCGCGTCTCGCGGCGGCCCCGCCCGGACGCGCGCCCGCCGGCCCCGTCGGCCGACCGGTCGACCGCGCCGTCGGCGCCGTCCGCGCCGCCTTCCGCGCCGCCCGACCGGGCCCGGTGCGGGCCCTGGCGCAGCCGGCGGGCCGACTCGTTGCGGACGAACCCGAGTTCGTCGATCGCGGCGCGCACACGGTCACGGGTGGCTTCGGCCACGAGGTCTGGCCGGTTTAGGACATTCGAAACGGTCCCAACTGAGACCCCGGCTCGCTTCGCCACCTCACGAATACTGGTCTGTGGCAACTCGCTCCTCATCCGCCCCCGGCGACGTTATCCCAGGTAGCGGCATTCTCTATCGCGCGGGCTCGAACGGCCCGTCACACATGGCGACCATACGAGCACACAAGGCATTTGACCAGCGCTTGACGGGCCGGATCCGGCCGCCTAGCGTTCCGAGCCGAAGCGTAGCTTGAAACGATTCATGATCTTCGCCTACGGCGAGGACCACGCTGGATCCGAGGAAGGGACGGGCGCGGATGGCTGGCGACCAGAGCCCGTGTCGTCCGGAAGGCCAACGACTGAATCGTCACCCGGAGTTCCCCCGCGCATCCCCGCAATCGGCCGATCGGCCACCTCCGGCCAAGCTCGTGAGACAGCAAGGGAACCTGATGATCTAGTCCGGAGGGCTCCGGACCCGGCAACCCAACGCGCGTACACGAGGCCGAACCCGTGCCTGTGCAGCGGACGGCTGCATCCCCGCGGTCATCACCACGGACGAGGGAGGACGGAGTGGAACAGGCCACACTCGCACGTCGTGGCACCGACGAGTTCGGGCTGAGCGAGGAGGAGATCCGACTGCTGGCCCAGATCGCGAGCGGTGTCACCGCCGATGTGGCGGCACGAAAGCTGGAACTGAGCGCGCGGACCCTGCGCCGCCGGTTGCGGACGATCTGCGACCGGCTGGAGGTCGGCACCCCTATCGAGGCCGTGGTGTGGGCGGCCCGGAGGCAGCTCATCTAGCGCGCGCACGACGGCGCCCGTCCGGGGAAGGCGGGCGTTCACCGGCAGGACCAGGCGGCACACTCACCCGACGCGAACTCCGTCCGACCCCGCGGCGGCGGCGCCGGCTTCCCGGCAGGTAGGTCCCTGCGGGAGGCGCCGCCGCGGACGTTGTTCACGGGACGTCCGCCGCCCGAGCCGTCCGAGCCGTCCCGCCGTTCCCGCGGCGCGCGCGTCACGCGACGCGCACCCCGCCCGCGAACGGCCGTCCCGCCATGGGCGCGATCCGGACGACGTCGCCGGTGTGCGGCGCGTGGATCATCTTCCCGTCGCCGACGTACATGCCCATGTGGTGCAGGTCGGAGTGGAAGAACACGAGGTCGCCCGGCTGCAGCTCGCTCCTCGAGACGCGCACGCCCGACGTGAACTGGCTGCCGGTGTAGTGCGGCAGGTTGACCCCGACCTGCTTGTAGGCCCACATCGTCAGGCCGGAGCAGTCGAAACTGCCGGGCCCCTCCGCGCCCCACACGTACGGACGTCCCAGCTTGCTCATCGCGTACTTCAGCGCGCGCGCCGCCTTGCCCGTGCCGACCACCGGAAGTGCGGCGAGCTTCTCGGGCGCCTGCTTGATCACCTTTCCGCGGATCTTCTCGTACTCCCGCGTGACCTTCGCGCGCTGCTCCTCCACCTTCTCCTTCAGCTCGGTCGCCTGCGCGGCCCGCTGCTCGGCGGACCGGCGCGCGCGCTCGGCGGACTGCATCGCCCGCATGTACGCGATGACCTTGGTGCTTTCCTGGTCGGAGAAGTAGTCGAGGGTCGCGGCCCGGTCGAGGACGGCCTGCGGGTCCTGCGCCGCGATGAACGTGACGGCCGGGTCGTCCCCGCCGTGCATGTACCGGGTCGCGGCGAGGCGTCCGATCTCCTTCCGCAGCGCGTCGAACGCCGCGCGCTGCCCGCCGGCGTTCGCCTCGGCCGCCGCGGCGGCGCGCCGCGCCTGGTCCAGTTGCGCCCGGAGGCCGTTGTACTGCTCGGTGAGCTTCTCGAAGTCGTCGGCGAGCCGGTACGCCGCCGAGGTGAGGTCTCCGGCTGCGGCCGGCCCGGGGTCGGCGAGCGCCGCCGGGCCCCGCTGCGGGGCGGCGACGTGCGGGGCGGCCGACACGACGGCGGCCGCCGCGGCCACCGCGGCAGTCCGGCGGGGGAGGCGGGCACGGCGCGGTCGGGACGCGGGTCGCGAAGGCTCCACGCGCTCTCCTCTCCTGGTCGCCCGCCGGGGCGGCGGTCTCGGGACGGCCGCGGCGGACCGTGCCGGGCCGAACCGGCCGTCCGCGGCGCGCGGGCTCGCGGCGCGCGGATCGGTCCGTGCGGTCTGTCGGATCACCCTGACGGTGCGGCGCCACCGGGAACACGACCCCGGGCGCTCCCGAAAACGGGAATCCCGCCGTCCGGAGCGGCCGCTGGGCCTCGGACGCGGCGGTCCGGCCCGGGTCTGCGCCGGGCCGACATCAGCGCAGGACACTAACGGAACCGGTGTGCGATTCCAACAAGAACGCGCGAAGACGCAGGTCAGCGCCCGTGTCCCGCGCTCGGCGTCCGTACCGGTTCGCGGGGTTCGGTAATGTCGCCTGTTTGTGGAAGTCGTGATCCGGCGTGCGCGCACCGCCGACGTCAAGGAGATCCGCAGGCTGGTCGACATGTACGCCGGGTCGGGACGACGCCTGCTGAAGAAGACCGCGGTGACGCTCTACGAGGACGTCCAGGAGTTCTGGGTCGCCGAGGACGCGCAGGCGGGCGGCCGCGTCATCGGCTGCGGCGCCCTGCACGTGATGTGGGAGGACCTCGCGGAAGTGCGCTCGGTCGCCGTCGACACCGGGTACGGCGGGCGCGGAATCGGCCACCGGATCGTCGCGCGGCTCCTCGAAACCGCCCGGGAACTCGGCGTCCGGAGGGTTTTCTGCCTTACCTTCGAAGTGGAGTTCTTCGCCCGTCACGGCTTCCGGCAGCTTCTGGGGACTCCGGTGTCGCCAGAGGTGTACGAGGAGCTTCTGCGTTCGTACGACGAAGGCGTGGCCGAGTTCCTGGACCTCGACAGGGTGAAGCCGAATACGTTGGGCAACACCCGGATGTTGCTTCGCCTGGAGGACTGACCGAATGAGCGAATCCCCCCACCGCGGCGGCCCGTACCAGCCGCCGCAGGGTCAGGGGTCCTACGGCCCCCCGCCCTCGTACCAGGGTCCCCAGTGGCAGCAACCGCAGCAACCGCAGCAGCCCGCGCGCCCCCCGGCGCGGCAGCAATGGCAGCAGCAGCCCGCCCAGCAGCAGTGGCAGCAGCAGCCGTCGTCCTATGACCCGGCCTACGGGGGCGGCGGTTACGACCCCGGTTACGGGCAGCACGGGGCGCCGTCCCAGGGCGCTCCCTACGCCGGCACGCCGTTGGCCCCCATTCTGCGGCGCGCCGGGGCCCGCCTCATCGACAACTCGATCGTCGCGGTGTTCGGCTTCGCGCTCGTCCTGCCGGTCGTCGTCGGCACGGTCGGCCTCGACGAGGCCGGGAGCAGCGCCAAGGACGAGGGCGGCATCTGGAACTGGCCCATCATCTTCACGCTGTTCTTCGTGCTCTCGGTGCTGCCGTTCATCTACGAGGCCGTGCAGCTCGCCATGTGGGGACGCACGTGGGGCAAGCGGCTCCTCGGCATCGGCGTCGTCCAGGCGCAGCCCGAGGGCGAGCCGCTGACGACGACGCAGGGCGTCTGGCGCGCGGGCATCACGCACATCGCGTACCAGCTCGGAGTGTTCTTCTTCCTCGTCCTCGCCGTGATGGTGTGGAGCTACGCCGCTTACGGCATGCTGCTCGTCTGGATCGGCATGGTCATGGCCCACCTCTGGGCGATCTGGGACCAGCCCCTGCACCAGGCCCTGCACGACCGCTTCTCCAACACCCTGGTCATCGACGAGCGCGCCCTGTACGACGACGGGCACGGGCACGGCGACCACGGGAACGGCGAGACCACCCAGTTCGTCCGCTAGGCCGGGGAGGACGGCGATGGAGACGTCGCAGCCCGCTCCCGCGGAGCCGTCCGGGACGGCCGCCGTGCGGCTGCTCGCCGAACCGGGCCAGCGGCTCCTCGCCCGCATCGTCGACACGCTGGTCGTCGGCCTGCCCGTCATGCTCGTCCTCCGGGAGGCGCTGCCGCACGGCGCCCTCGACCTCGTCGCGCCGCCCGCCGTCGCCGGGTGCCTGCTCGTCTACGAGGCCGTCCAGCTCGCGCTGTGGGGGCGGACGCCCGGCAAGCGCTTCGCCGGCATCGAGGTCGTCCGCGCCGAGGACGTGCGGGCCGAGGCCGTCCTCGACCGGCCCGACGAGGACGCGCCGCCCCCGGACGCCCGCGCCGGCGTCGAACACGGCGAACGCGGCGAACGCGGCGAACGCGGCCGGGCCGATGATCCCGCGCGCCTCGGCGCCCTGCGCGGCGCGCTCCGCGCGGCGGTCTACGCGGTCCCGATCGTGGCGCGCCCCGTTCCCGTGGCCGGGCTCCTCGCGAGCGTGTTCTGGGTGGCGAACGCCGGCCTGCTGTTCGAGGGCCGGAGCCGTCAGGCGCTCCACGACAGGCTCGCGGGCACCGTCGTGGTCAAAAGCCCGGGCGCCCGTTCCACGACGTTCTGACGGGTCTCTCGGCGGCCCGCAGGTGCGCCTGCGGGCCGCCGAGAGGCCCGTCCGTCCTTCTTCCCGCGGAAGGGCTTCCCCGCCCGCCATAGGACCGCTCCAGCGCCCGCTTCCCGGCCCCCTTCCGTGGACCTCCCGCCGCACAACTGCGGCCGTCCCGCGGGTTTTGGGGAGTGGCCCTCCGTGTTTCGGACGCCCCCGTTCAGCGGGCGAATCCCAGCTCGTTCCGGTTACGGCCGCGAATCGGCGAGGATCTGTCCCTTCCCGGACGAGCCCTCCGGTTTGGGATGGGCCCGCCGGGGCACTCGGGCCGGCCAAGGAAGTGGGGCGGCGGGGCGGTTTGTGTCGCTTATCAACCGATTTCGGGATGGGGTGGCGGCCGCCGTGCTTCGGCGGTGCCGCGGCACGGAGACTTCGCGCCGCCGGCGAGGCAACCGATTTTCGCCCGCGGGCCCCGTCGCGTTATCGAGCGACATGCCCCGGTGACGGCCCGTAAGCCCCGCGCCACCGGGCCTCCCGGGGCTCCGCTCTTTCCTCGTGCGGTGCGGTTAGTGCCGTTACGCCAGGGTTAATCGGTGCTGGGCGATGTTGGTGCGCCGTACCTGTTAAGGTCCCCCGCGGACCCTTTTCCGTCCCCGCCGGCGCGGCGTCCCGGGCGGGGGTCGTCCGCAAAGCTCCGGCTAACCTCCCAGGTCGGGCGCGGGTGGGCAGTGATGTCGGTCACGCCGAAATCCGCCGAGCCGGGGCGACCGCGCGCAAATTCATACGGACCGGCCCGCCTCCTGACGGGCCCATCGAGGCGCGCCCTCCCGGAATCAGCAAGGACGATGACGATGAGTTACCAGGGGGGAAGGGGACTTCATCGCGAGTGTTGAATTGTCATCCACGCACATCGCGGTATATCTTTGCAAGCAATGCAGTTTGCTCCAGCGAAAGGTCTGTCCTCATGGCACAGAAGGTTCAGGTGCTTCTCCTCGACGACCTCGACGGTGGTGAGGCGGACGAGACCGTGACGTTCTCGCTCGACGGCGCCTCCTACGAGATCGACCTGAGTGACGCCAACGCAAAGAAGCTGCGGGATTCCCTGCAGCCGTTCGTGGAGAAGGCGCGCAAGGCGGGCACCGTCAGCCGCAACAAGCGGCGGCAGCGGGGCGCCTCCAGCCGTGAGCGCAGCGCCGAGATCCGGACCTGGGCCAAGAACAATGGCATCAAGGTCAATGAGCGCGGCCGCATCCCCGCCCACGTGATCGAAAAGTACGAGGCGGCGCACTGACCCGGTCGGCCGACGGCCCGCCTCCGTCCGCGGGGCGGGCCGTTCGCGTCCGCGCCCCGCGCCCGGACGGCGCCGCGTGCGCCGCCCGTCCGGGGCCGGGACGAACGGGCGGGCCCGTCCGGTCCGAAGGCGAAGCCGTCCGGCCGGAAGAAGGGGACGCTTCGGCGCGTTCTACGAGAGACCGCACGCGCACGTCCGTCCGGCGTCCCGGAGACGCCCGGCCGGGCCCCGGAACCGCGCTGGACGGGCAAATGCGTCCGTTCGCTTGTGGCGTAGCGTTCCGGACGTTTCGCGGGGCGCGCGACGAGGTAGACCCGGCCGTCAAGGCACACCTTCTCCGAACTCGGCCGCGCCTCGGACGACCTGCGGAAAGCCCCCGTTCGCTTGGGGCGTAGCGGGAACATGACGCGCCGATGCGGTAGTTGGATGAGACTGAACAGCGCTTAGCTGGGGAACGTCTCCTGGTGGGAGTGCACCGGGTGGCCTCCTCGGGGCGGGCTAGCATGCGGAAGGACAGTTCCGGACGTTCCGGACTCTGCCCAACCGCTCTGTGAGGAGCGACGAGATGTTCGAGAGGTTCACCGACCGCGCGCGGCGGGTTGTCGTCCTGGCACAAGAAGAAGCCAGGATGCTCAACCACAACTACATCGGCACCGAGCACATCCTCCTGGGTCTGATCCACGAGGGTGAGGGTGTCGCCGCAAAGGCTCTGGAGAGCCTGGGGATCAGCCTTGAGGCGGTACGCCAGCAGGTCGAGGAGATCATCGGCCAGGGCCAGCAGGCGCCGTCGGGCCACATCCCGTTCACTCCGCGCGCCAAGAAGGTCCTTGAGCTGTCACTGCGCGAGGCGCTGCAGCTGGGCCACAACTACATCGGCACCGAGCACATCCTGCTCGGCCTGATCCGCGAGGGCGAGGGCGTCGCCGCGCAGGTCCTGGTGAAGCTGGGCGCCGACCTCAACCGGGTGCGGCAGCAGGTCATCCAGCTGCTGCACGGGTACCAGGGCAAGGAGCCGGCCGCCTCGGGCGGCCCCTCGGAGGCTGCCCCCTCCACGTCCCTCGTGCTGGACCAGTTCGGCCGCAACCTGACGCAGGCGGCGCGCGAGGGCAAGCTCGACCCGGTCATCGGCCGGGACAAGGAGATCGAGCGGGTCATGCAGGTGCTGTCCCGCCGCACCAAGAACAACCCCGTCCTGGTGGGCGAGCCCGGCGTCGGCAAGACCGCCGTCGTCGAGGGCCTCTCCCAGAAGATCGTCAAGGGCGAGGTGCCCGAGACGCTGAAGGACAAGCAGCTGTACACCCTCGACCTCGGCGCGCTGGTCGCCGGGTCCCGCTACCGCGGCGACTTCGAGGAACGGCTGAAGAAGGTCCTCAAGGAGATCCGCACCCGGGGCGACATCATCCTGTTCATCGACGAGCTGCACACGCTCGTCGGCGCGGGCGCCGCCGAGGGCGCGATCGACGCCGCCAGCATCCTCAAGCCGATGCTGGCCCGCGGCGAGCTCCAGACCATCGGCGCCACCACCCTCGACGAGTACCGCAAGCACCTGGAGAAGGACGCCGCGCTCGAGCGCCGGTTCCAGCCGATCCAGGTCGCCGAGCCGTCGCTGGCGCACACCATCGAGATCCTCAAGGGCCTGCGGGACCGCTACGAGGCGCACCACCGCGTGTCCATCACCGACGGCGCGCTCGTCTCGGCCGCGCAGCTCGCCGACCGCTACATCAGCGACCGGTTCCTGCCCGACAAGGCGATCGACCTCATCGACGAGGCCGGCTCCCGGATGCGGATCCGCCGCATGACCGCGCCGCCGGACCTGCGCGAGTACGACGAGAAGATCGCCGACGTCCGGCGCGAGAAGGAGTCCGCGATCGACGCGCAGGACTTCGAGAAGGCCGCCGCGCTCCGCGACTCGGAGAAGCAGCTCCTCGGCCAGAAGGCGCAGCGGGAGAAGGAGTGGAAGGCCGGCGACATGGACGTCGTCGCCGAGGTCACCGACGAGCTCATCGCCGAGGTCCTCGCCACCGCCACCGGCATCCCGGTGTTCAAGCTGACCGAGGAGGAGAGCTCCCGCCTCCTGCGCATGGAGGACGAGCTCCACAAGCGGGTCATCGGCCAGGAGGACGCCATCAAGGCGCTGTCCCAGTCGATCCGCCGCACCCGCGCCGGCCTGAAGGACCCGAAGCGCCCCGGCGGCTCGTTCATCTTCGCCGGCCCGTCCGGCGTCGGTAAGACCGAGCTGTCCAAGACGCTCGCCGAGTTCCTGTTCGGCGACGAGGACGCGCTGATCCAGCTCGACATGTCCGAGTTCATGGAGAAGCACACGGTCTCCCGCCTGTTCGGCTCCCCGCCCGGCTACGTCGGGTACGAGGAGGGCGGCCAGCTCACCGAGAAGGTGCGCCGCAAGCCGTTCTCGGTCGTCCTGTTCGACGAGATCGAGAAGGCCCACCAGGACATCTTCAACAGCCTCCTGCAGATCCTGGAGGACGGCCGCCTCACCGACGCGCAGGGCCGTGTCGTGGACTTCAAGAACACCGTCATCATCATGACGACGAACCTGGGGTCCAAGGACATCTCCAAGGGCGTCTCGATGGGCTTCGCCCGCCAGAACGACGAGCAGGGCTCGTACGAGCGGATGAAGGCCAAGGTCTCCGAAGAGCTCAAGCAGCACTTCCGGCCCGAGTTCCTCAACCGTGTCGACGACACGGTCGTGTTCCACCAGCTCACCCCGAAGGAGATCATCCAGATCGTCGATCTGATGATCGCCAAGGTGGACGAGCGGCTCCGCGACCGCGACATGGGCATCGAGCTCCGCCAGGAGGCCAAGGACCTGCTCGCCGAGCGCGGCTACGACCCCGTCCTGGGCGCCCGTCCGCTGCGCCGCACGATCCAGCGCGAGATCGAGGACCAGCTGTCGGAGAAGATCCTCTACAGCGAGCTCAAGGCCGGCCAGATCGTGATCGTGGGTGTCGAGGGCACCGGCGAGGACGCGAAGTTCACCTTCAAGGGCGTCCCGAAGCCGACCACCGTCCCCGACAGCCCGCCCCCGATCGAGGGCGCGGTCAACTTCAACAAGGACTGACCGCCCGTCCGACCACAAAGGCCCGCACCGCTCCGGTGCGGGCCTTTTGGCTTTCCTTGGTGAACACGTTACGTGACTTGCCGGTAACGATTAGTCTTCGAACATGCCATCGAAGGACCACGAGCTCCCGCTGGAGATGGTGCGCAACCAGCCGGACCTCGTCCCCGAACTCCTCCGCAGCGTGTTCCATGAGGACATCCCTGAGATCCCGGAGGGGGACGCCAGCCTTACATCCGAGACCTACAACGCATTCCATCCGCAGGAACTCCGCTGCGACGCGACCGTCCTCGTGGGCGACCCGGAGAAGCCCTCATTGGGCATCATCGTCGAGTCCCAGCTGAGGGACGATCCCGGCAAGGGCTTCAGTTGGCCCGCGTACGTGGCGAACGTCCGCCTGCGCCATAAGTGCGACACGATCCTGCTCGTCTTCTGCCCGGACGAACGCGTAGCGCGGGCCTGCGCCAGGCCCATCCGTATGGGGCACCCCGAGCTGATCCTCAAGCCCCTGACCTTCCACCCCGGGCTCGTGGGCCCGATCACCGACCCGGAACGGGCGCGAAAGGTCCCCGAACTCGTCATCCTCAGCACCCCCGCACACGCCGATGGTCCGCATCGGGTCGCCGTCCTGGACAGCTACAACGCGGCGATCGACCATGTAGCCCAGGTTCAGGGGGTCGCTATCGCTACGCAGTATCATGACCACACAACGCCACAGCTGTCAGCTGTAGCCCGCAAGCTCATGGAGGAACGCATGCAGGCCGCCGGTTACGAGTGGAAGTCGGAGTTCGCCATCCACCACCGTGCCGAGGGCAAGGCCGAGGGCAAGGTCGAGGGCAGGACGGAGGAGGCGGCAAAGCTGGTCCTGCGCATCCTGCAGAAGCGCGGAGTGTGTGTTTCTGATGATGCGCGCCGGCGCATCACCGAGTGCACGGACCTCGAACAGCTCGAGGAGTGGGTGCTGGATGCCGGAACGGTCGCCTCGGTCGACGAACTGTTCACCGGATGACGTTCATCGACTACAGTCAGCGGCCCGAATTCGACGCCTGCAGGTGTAAGGTCGGCGCGTCCGTGCGGCGCATGAAGGACGCCGTAATGCCCTGCAGGCTGCGGGACGTCCAGGTTGCAGGCCAGTCGTCCGGGGTGAACCCCGCGTCGAGGTCGACGTGGTGGACGAGCACCTCGGTGAGGCGCGCGTCGGTCGCACGCGCCACCGGGTGTGCGGCACCGGACGTCCACTCCACGGCTCGTCCCCAGGCCTCCGCGGGCATCGCCTCGTAGGCGGCGGCGAACCGCTCGGCGCTTTCCCGCACATCGGCCACCAGGGCGGCGGCGCCGCGCTCCGCGCCGGCCTCGATCTCGGCGGAGCGGGCGTCCATGCTCGGGTACTCGCGGGTCTCCTCGCCGGTTCGCGCCCACGTCAGAAGCCGGGTGCCGCCGTCGGCGTTGCGCGCCACGTGGGTGAGGACGTGCGCGCGTGTCCAGCCGGGCAGCAGGGACGGCGCGCGAACGTCCGTGTCGTCGAGGCGGGTGGCGGTGGCGACGAGGTCCTCGGTCGCCGCCGTGATCCGCTCGAGCGGTTCCACCGCGGGCGTCGTCACCGCAGGGGCTCGCCTGTCTCCAGGAGGGTCTTCAGGCCCGCGATGAGTTCGGGCCAGCCCTGGCTGACCATGGTGCGCATGGTGCTGTCGGGGGCGAAGCCGTCGTGGACGACCGTGAGCTTGACCGTGTCGTCGCCGTGCGGTTCGAGGTCGAACGTGACGCGGGTGCGGCGTTCGGCGCGGAGCTTCGCGAGGACGTCCGGGCCGATGCCGGCGGCCTCGGCCCATTCGGACGTCGGGGTGTGCCAGGTGTAGGAGAGGCGGCGGGGCGGGTCGGATTCGAGGACGACCTGTTCGGGGTCGGCGATCTTCCGGCCGTTCTCCTCCCAGACCATGGTGGATCCGGGGGACCAGTCGGTTTCGAAGGTCACGCCCCAGTAGCGGGCGGTGAAGGCCGGGTCGGTGAGGGCCTGCCAGAGGCGCTCCGGCGTGGTCTTGATGTAGGTCGTGTAGACGAAGTCGTTGCTCATCGGGCTTTCCTCCAGTGCGGTTTTCAGGTCGGCGAGGGTCTGGGCGCGGTCGCGGTCGTACCGGCGGATCCAGCGGTCGGCGATCGCGTTGATGGGCGCCGCGTTGAGGTAGTGCAGCTTCTCCCGCCCCTGCCGGACGGGCGTGACGAGTTCGGCGTCCTCCAGCAGGGCCAGGTGCTTGCTGACCGACTGGCGGGTCATGTCGAGCCCGGCGCACAGTTCGCGCAGCGTCTGCCCGTTGCGGGCGTTGAGGCTGTCGAGCAGGCGGCGGCGGGTGGGGTCGGCCAGGGCCTTGAACACCGCGTCCATCGCGCCTCCGCAAATTAGGCAACCTTCTGGCTGCTTAACGATAGGCAGCCGGTTGGCTGCATGTCAACGCGCCCGGGTGCGGCGATGGGGCGGGACGGGCTTCAGGTGGGGATGTCCTCGGGGGCGAGGGGGGAGGGCTGCTCGCGGGTCGGGTCGGCGGCCGTGGTCGGGGGCTGCTCGGTGCGGCGGGCGTGGGCCGCGACGGACGTGCGGAACAGTTCGTCGATCTCGCGGCCGTTGCCGTCCCGGTAGCGGTCGCGGTGGGCGTTCAGGTGCGCCGCCAGGGCCTTGCGGGTGGCCTGCGGGACGAGGTGGCCCGCGGCGGCGGCCTTGCCCAGGAAGATCGACATGAGGCCGGGGACGTCGTACGGGCGGAACCCGAGGGTGCGGGCGAAGCGGGACGCCAGGCCGGGGTGCGCGGCGAGGAGCCCCTCCAGTTCGGCGGTGCGGCCCGCGGCGACGACCACCGCCTCGCCGCGGTGGTCCTCCATGAGCTTGACGAGGGCGTCGACGGCCTCCTGCCCGAGGTCGTGGGCCTCGTCGATGAACAGGACCCCGCCGCGCGCCCGCTCGAAGACGTCCGCGTGCGGCCCGGCGAGGTCCGCGGGGGACGCCTCGACGACCTGGCCCCCGGCGAGGACGCCGAGGGCGGCGAGGAGTTCGCCGTACAGCCGGGCCACGGTGGTCTTGCCGGTGCCGGGCGGGCCCGCGAAGACGAGGTGGCCGGTGAAGGGGCCGGCCTCCGGGCCCGCGCCGAGGACGTCGGCGAGGTCGCGGATCCCGCGCTTGACGTCGTCGAGCCCGGTCAGCGCGTCGAGCCGGTCGAGGATGGCGCGGACCTGCGCGGAGTCGCCCGCCCGGACGGCGAGTCCGGTGTCGACGTCGAGGTCCTCGGCGCGCAGCTCGGACAGTTCGTCGCCGGACGGCAGGTCGTCCCGTTCGGCGAGCCGCTGCGCCTGCCGTTCGACCGCGGCCTCGAAGACGCGCCGGGCCGCGCGGCCGTTGGCGAAGGCCGCGTCGCGCTCGACGGCCGCGAAGTGCGCGAGGACCGCGTCGCGGGCCTCGCCCGCCAGCCGGTAGCCGTCCCGGGTGGCGTGCAGTTCGACGATGCCGAGGAGTTCGGACGGGCCGTAGGGCTCGAAGACGACGGTGCGGGGGATCCGGGTGGCGAGGCCGGGGTTCGCGTCTAGGAACGCGCGCATCTCCGCCGGGGGGCCGGCGGCGATGACGACGACCTCGTCGCGGTGGTCCTCCATGAGCTTGACCAGGGTGTCGACGGCCTCCCGCCCGACGTCGACGCCGCCCACGGGACGGGCGAGGGTGTGGGCCTCGTCGATGAGCAGCACGCCGCCGCGCGCCTCGTTGAACATCTGCGCGGTCTTCGGCGCGGTGCCGCCGACGTGCTCGGCGACGAGCTGCGACCGCCCCACCTCGACGAGGTGGCCGGTCGAGACGACGCCGAGCGCCGCGAGGAGGCGGCCGTACAGCCGCGCGACGGTGGTCCTGCCGGTGCCGGGCGGGCCCGCGAACACCATGTGCCGCCCGATCGCGGGGCCGGGCGGCAGGCCCGCGCGCCGCCGCTGCTCGGACACCCGCTGCAGGTTCCTTATTTTGTGGATCTCCTCCTTGACCGCGGCGAGGCCGATCAGCGCGTCGAGCTCGGCGAGGACGGCGTCCTCGCTCTCCCGCCCGTCCGGCGGGTCGTTCGCCGCCGGGAGCTCCGCGGGCGGCTCGTCGAAGCCGATCAGGTCGGGGCGGGCGTTCCGCTCGCTCGTCAGCCCCTCGATCCGGACGCGCGCCCGCCGCGACGTCGCGACGCCCGCGCCGCGCCCGTCCGCGACCGTGCAGGCGCGCAGCGTCAGCTCCGCGCCGGGGTGGGCGCCCACGCCCTCCTCGCCGCTGCCGGTGACGACCGTCCCGTCGAACAGGCCGTTGCCGCCGTCCAGGACGTTGAGCCCGACGACGCCCGCGTCCTCGACCCGCCCCCGGACGAACGTGACGTGCCCGGCCTCGCCGACCGCGACGCCGTTCTGCGGCGGCGCGATGATCGCGCAGTCCTCGAAGGTGCCGGTGGAGCCCTCGACGAGCATCCCGGTCCGCTTCGGCGTCTCCATCCGGACGCGCCGCCCGACGACGGTCCCGCCGCGCGCGGCCCACACCGCCTCCAGGCCCGCGTCCTTGATCAGGCAGTCCTCGACGAGGGCGATCCCGTTGTCGGCGACGACCAGCGCCGACTCCTTCGACCCCCGCACGGCGGTGTTGCGGACGACGATGTCGGCGCGGTCGTCCACCCGGATCCCGGACACCCCGGAGTCGCTGATCGTGCACTGCTCGATCAGCGGCCGGGCGCCCTCGGTGACCCAGACGCCGTTGCCGCCGGCCTTCTCGATCACGCACGCCCGCAGCGTCACCGAGCTGCCCATCCGCAGCGCGACGGCGTTGTGCCCGGTGCCGGTGACGGTCGTGCCCTCCAGCAGCCCGGACGCGGCCGCGTACACGACGACGCCGTCCTCGACGCGGCAGTTCTTCAGCGCGAGCCTGCCGCCGCCCCACGCCCGCACCGCGACCGACCCGCGGCGGCTGACGAACTCGCAGTCCTCCGCGAGGACGCTGCCGTCCTTGACGTTCAGCGCGCAGCCGTCCTCGTTCCAGTTCCGGACGGTGACGCCCTGCAGGGTGACGTGCCCGGTGAGCTCCATCGTCGCGTTGGTCGCGCCGTCCAGGGTGACGGTGCCGGGCCCGTCCATGGCGGTCAGCACGAAGTCGCTGGAGCTGCGGAAACCCGTGTTGGGGTACTGCCCCGGTTCGATGAGGATGTGCCGTCCCGCGGCGGCGTGGTGAGTCGTCGCCTGCAGCGCGTCCAAGACGCTTCGGAACGCCCGGGGGGAGGTCTGTGAAACGACCAGACGCAGCAACGCCCCTCCTCACGGAAAACCTGGACCACCGCCATGGTGCCATTCCGTGAGATGCCGGGCGATACCGCGCCGGTTCGGTGCGCCGCGGAGGGTCAGCGGACGCCGCGCGGGCGGAACTGGACGCTGATGCGCGGCCCGGTCGCGCGGGCGCTCTTGGGGACGGCGTGCTCCCAGGTCCGCTGGCAGCTCCCGCCCATGACGATGAGGTCGCCGTGCCCGAGGTCGCGCCGGATCGTCGGCCCGCCGCCCCGGGGCCGCAGCAGCAGGCTGCGGGGCGCCCCGACGGACAGGATCGCGACCATCGTGTCGTGCGTCGCGCCCCGCCCGATCGTGTCGCCGTGCCAGGCGACGCTGTCGCGCCCGTCCCGGTACAGGCACAGCCCGGCCGTCCGGAACGGTTCGCCCAGTTCGGACGCGTAGTGGGCGTCGAGCGCGGCCTTCGCGTCGGCCAGCACGGGGTCGGGGAGGGGCGCGTGCTCGTCGTAGAACGCGAGGAGGCGCGGCACGTCGACGACCCGCTCGTACATCCGGCGCCGCTCGCCCCGCCACGGGACGGACGACAGCAGCCGTTCGAACAGCGCGTCGGCGTCGGGGATCCAGCCGGGGAGCACGTCGATCCACGCCCCGTGCGACAGCCGCGTCCGCCGCGCGTCGGCGAGCGGCCGCGGACCCGTCCCGTCCGTGAAGTCCAGCAGCGACCCTTGCAGCATGCTCCCCACCGTACCCGCTGTCGGCGAACACATGTTCGAAGATTGCCGTGCGACCTGTGGGGATGACGCACCGGATTCTGTCGGTGGCGCCCCGTAGGGTGCGCGGGTGTGGAGAGAACTGCCGCGCCCGGTGCGGGCGCTCGTCGGCGTGCGCGTCCTGAACCAGCTCGGCGCGTACGTGATGCCGTTCCTGGCGGTCATCGCGGGGCCGGGCCTCGCCGCGGAGGCGCTCGCGGTCTTCGGCGCGGCCGCGCTGGCGTCCCGCTGGCTGGGCGGGCTGCTGCTCGACCGGCTGCCGCCGCGCACCCTGATCGTCGCGGGCCTGGCGGCGACGGGCGCGGCCCTCCTGCTGCTCGCCGCCGCGCGCGGGCCCGTCCAGGTGCTGGCCGCGGTCGCGCTCGCGGGGCTCGTGTTCGAGCTCTACGAGCCCGCCACGCAGGAGGCCCTGGCCCGGCTCACCGGGGAGGAGCGGCGCGGCGACGTCTACGGGCTGCTCGGCACGTCCCTGGTCGCGGCGGGGGCGGTCGCCGGGCTGATCGCCGCGGTCCTGCTCCCGATCGGCGCGCGCTGGCTCGCGGTCGTCGACGCTGGGACGTGCCTGGTCGCGGCGGGCGTCGCGTACGTGTTCCTGGAGCGCGAACCCGTCCGCCGGGCCATCGCGGGACGCGGGCGCTGGCGGCCGTCCGCGGCGCTCGTCCGGCTCACCCTCGCCGGGACGGCGTTCGCGTGCGGCTACCTGGCCGTGGTCATGTTCATGCCGCTCGTCCTGCTGGAGCGCGGGGCGCCCGAGTGGCTGCCCGGCGCGGCCCTGACCTGCGCCGCCCTCCTGGCCCCGCTGACCGGACGCCTCGGCCGCCGTGGGCTCGACGCGTTCGCGCACGGGCGCGTCCTCGCGGCGGGCACCGCCGTCCTCGGCGTGCTCGCGTTCGTGATGGCCGCCGGACGGGCGGTCCCGCTGCTCGTCGCGGCGTACGTGGCGTGGGCCGCGGTCGACAGCGTCCTGCAAGGGCGCTGGCAGGCCGTGGTGGCCGAGACCGCGCCGGAACCCGAACGTCCGCGCTGGTTCGCGTTCTTCGGGTCGTCCTGGGGCGTCGCGCAGCCCGCCGTGCCCGTGCTGGTCGCGGCGACGGGGGCGGCGATGGCGACGGCCGGTGCGGCGTTCCTCCTCGTGCCCGCGCTGCTCGGCGCCGGGACGGCCGCCGCGCGGCGCCCCGGTCACCTGCGGAAGATCACCACCAGGACGCGCAGCGCCAGGACGGAGCAGACCACGAGCATGCAGTAGCCGAGGAACTGGTACAGGGAGACGTCCGTGGCCATCGCCGGGCCGCCCTTGAGGCCGAGCAGCATCACCGCCATGATCCCCGCCGTGGACGCCAGGATCGTCAGCAGCACCTGCTGCAGGAGGCCCGTGACGGTGCGGCGGTCGCGCTCGTCGCCGAACAGGCGCACGTTCAGCGTGAGCCGGCCCGCCTCGGCCGCGGCGGTGATGCGGTCGAGGCGGCGCGGGAGCCGCCGCAGCATCGGGAGCATGCCCATGACCTCCTCCGTCACCGCCTCCTGCAGCGACGACGGCCGCAGCCGCTCCCGCAGGTACGTCTCGCCGAACGACTGCGCCTCCGTCACGATGCCGAACCCCGGCGCCAGCTCCGTCAGCCCGCCCTCCAGCGTCGCCAGCGCCCGGAACACCGCCGCGATCTCCGGCGGCACCGCCAGCTCGTACCGCGCGACCAGCCGGAACAGCTCGGTGAACATCGTCATGTCGGGCGCGCTGCCGGGGCCGAGGTGCCGCGCCATGAACGCGCCGAGCGCCCGCGCGAGGCCCTGCTCGTCCAGCTCGTCCGGACGCGCCACCATCTCCAGGAACGCGTCGGTGACGCCCACCGTGTCGCCGCGGTTCATCGCCAGCAGCAGCCGCTGCAGGCAGGCCCGCAGCTCGGTGTCGAGGCGCCCCACCGACCCGAAGTCGATCAGGCCGAGCCGTCCGTCGTCGAGCAGCAGGATGTTGCCCGGGTGCGGGTCGGCGTGGAACGTGCCGTCCACGACGATCTGCCGCAGCAGCGTGTCCAGCAGCGCCTGCGCGAGCTTCGACCGGTCCATGCCCCGCTCGTCGATCAGCGGGCCCGCCTTGCTCAGCGCCGTCCCCGCCAGCCGCTCCATCACCAGGATCCGGCCCGTGCACAGGTCGTCGAACGGCCGCGGGACCAGGACGTCCGTGCCGCGCGCGGCCCCGACCGACGCCATGTTCCGCGCCTCCACCCGGAAGTCGAGCTCCTCCCGCAGCGCGACCGCGAACCCGGCGGCGAGGTCGACGACCCCGAACGCCCGCGCCCACCCCGCCCGCTGGTGCAGCGTCCGCGCGAGCCGCCCGACGATGTCGAGGTCGCGCTCCACGACCGTCCGGATCCCCGGCCGCTGGATCTTCACCACCACGTCCTCGCCGGACCGCAGCCGCGCCGTGTGCACCTGCGCCACCGACGCCGCCGCCAGCGGCGTCCGGTCGAACTCGGCGAACACGTCCTCGGGCGCCGCGCCCAGTTCGTCCCGGATCACCTGCTCGATCCGCTCCCACGGGACGGGCGCCGCGCGGTCCTGGAGCCGCCCCAGCGCGGCGACGAACTCCGGCGGCAGCACGTCCCGGCGCGTCGACAGCACCTGCCCCAGCTTGACGAACGCGACGCCGCCCTGCTCCAGCGCCTCCGTCAGCGACCGCGCGAGCCGCACCCGCTCGTTCTCGGTGCTCGGCTCCCGCCGCGCGCGCCCCCGCAGGTACGGGCCGAACCCGTGGCGGAGGAAGATGAACGAGATCTGCCAGTACCGCCGCGTCCGCGAGATCCGCGACCGGACGCTGCCGAACCAGTACAGCGGCGACGGGATCGACCCGGTCGGGATGAACGCCTCCCACAGCACCAGAACGGTCATCGACACCAGGACCGCGCACGCGAACCCGAGCACGATGAACCACAGCGTCGTCGGCACCTGCCGCCGCGGGTCGATCCCGGCGAACAGCGCGCCCGCGACCGGGCTCGCCACCGCCTGCCCGGCCGCCCCCGCGACGACCGTCCGGAACAGCGAGAACCGCATGTTCAGCAGCCGCCGCGCGCCGAACGCCAGCACCAGCGTGTTGAGCAGCGTCCCGGCGGCGAACGCCGCGACCGTCACGGCGGAATCCATGCGGGCGACCTTAGCGGCGGCACCACCGCGGCCCCTCCCGCTTCCGGGTGAGGGACGCCCCCCGGGCGGTGGAGCGCCGCCCGGTTCAGGACTCGTCCAGCAGGTCCTTGAGGAACTCGATCGTCCGGGCGGGGCGCGCCGCGCGGATCGCCAGCAGATCCATGATCTCCTGGTAGCGGGACGCCTCCGCCCCCTCCGGGTACCGCGCCCCGGTGAGCTGCTCGAGGTACACCGCGTCGTCCAGGTCGTACTGCGCGAACCGCATGATCGTGATCGGGCCGCCGAGCGCCAGGTGCCCGCCCGCCGCGAACGGCAGCACCTGGATGTTCACGTTGTGCAGGTGCTCGGCCACGTCGATCAGGTGCCGGAGCTGGCCGCGCATCGTCGCCGGCCCGCCGATCGGGCGCCGCAGCGCCGCCTCGTCGATGATCGCCCACAGCGCCGCCGCGCCGACCGGCCGGTGCAGCACCGCCTGCCGGTTCATCCGGACCGTGAGCCGCTTGACCAGCTCGTCCGGGTGCGCGTCGTGGTGCTCCAGGCCGATCACGGCCCGCGCGTACTCCCGCGTCTGCAGCAGGCCGGGAACGTACTGCACCTCGTAGTTGCGGATCGTCGTCGCCGACTGCTCCAGCCCGAGGAACTGCTCGAACCAGCTCGGCACCACCTCGCCGTACGCCGTCCACCAGCCGGGCCGCTTCGCCTCCCGGACGAGCTCGACCAGCGTCCCCCGCTCCGCCGCGTCCGTCACGCCGTAGAGATCGAGCAGGTCGAGCACGTCCCGTTCCTTGAACCCGTGCCGTCCCAGCTCCAGCCGGCTGATCTTGGACGCCGAGCCGCGGATCGCCCGCCCGGCCTCCGCCCGTCCGATCCCGTTCCGCTCCCGCAACCGCCGCAGCCGCGCGCCGATCTGCATGCGCAGCGCCGTCGGACCCGCGTGCAAATTGTCCAGCACAAGATCTCCATTGTCCCGTGGCGACCTTGGGAGCTTCTCACAGGCAATGGCCGCACCGCAGGGAACCACCGGTCAGAGGTACCTGACTTTCGCGTCGCCGGGCAAATCCGGACGCTTCAAAGGAGTGGTCCAACAATGACCGCGTGGCCATTCCGTCGCCCGTTCAAGATCCATTCTTGGTGAGCAGCCCGTGCTGCAGCGCCCGCAGCACCGCGCGCGTCCGGTCCCGGACCCCCAGCTTCGCCAGCAGGCTCGACACGTGGTTCTTCACCGTGCCCTCCGCCAGCCGCAGCGCGTCCGCGATCTCCCGGTTCGCGTACCCGCCCGCCAGCAGCCGCAGGATCTCCAGCTCCCGCTCCGTCAGCGGCTGCGGCGGCGGCAGGTCGTCGATCGGCTCCGGCAGCCGCGGCACCGCCCGCAGCAGCCGCTCCGTCAGCGCCGGCCGCACCAGCGACCCCCCGCCCGCGAGCGTCCTGATCGCCCCGACGAGCTCCTCCAGCGTCACGTCCTTCAGCAGGTACCCGTCCGCCCCCGCCCGCAGCGCCCGCAGGACGAGCTCGTCGTCGTCGAACGTCGTCAGCACCAGCGTCGGCACGCCCATGCCCCGCGCCCGCAGCGCCTCGAGCGTCGCGATCCCGTCCCGTCCCGGCATCCGCAGGTCCAGCAGCAGGACGTCCGGCGCCGCGTCCGCGACCACCCGCAGGGCCTCGTCCCCGTCCGCCGCCTCCGCCGCGACCGTCACCTGCGGCGACAGCTCCAGCAGATGCCGGATGCCCTGCCGCACGAGCGTCTGGTCGTCGACCACGCACACCCGGATCGCCCCCGTCACGACGGCACCCGCACCCGCACGCCGAACCCCTCGCGCGTGTCGAACGCGACGTCGCCGCCGAGCTGCCCCACCCGCTCCCGCATCCCCGCGAGCCCGTTCCCCAGGCGCAGCACGCTCGTCCCGCACCCGTCGTCCCGCGCGTTCAGCACCACGCCGTCCCCCTCCCGCACGACCTCCAGCCACAGGTTGTCGGCGCGCGCGTGCCGGATCGCGTTCGTCACGACCTCCTGCACGCACCGGATCAGCGCCGCCGCGGACGCCTCGTCCGGCTCCACCTCCTCGACGCGCAGGTGCACCCGCGGGCGCGGCAGATCCATCACGATTTCCTGCAGCGCCCGATCGAGCGGCACCGCCCGTCCCCGCAGCTCGCCGACCGCCGTCCGGACGTCGCCCAGCAGGTCGCGCGCGAGCCCCCGCGCCCGGTCCACGTGCGCCTTCGCGGGCTCGTCCGCCTTGTGCGCCGCGACCTCCAGCTCCAGCACCAGCGCCGTCAGCTGATGCCCCACGAGATCGTGCAGCTCCCGCGCGATCCGCAGCCGCTCGCCCGACCGGCTCGACTCCGCCAGCAGCTCCGTCGCCGCGCGCAGCTCGGTGTTCGCGACCGCCAGCCGCTCGCTCGTCTCCGCGTTCCGCCGCTCGCTCATCACGGCCCAGACGGCCGACACCTGCAGCATCCCGTAGATGGCCGCGGACAGCACCACGTCCATCACCGAGCCGTCCCGCAGGACCGCGGCGAGGCCCGCGACCACGCTGTTGCCCACCAGCGCCACCGCGACCGTCCGGGGCCCGGCGAGGTGGGCGGCGATCGCGGTGACGAAGACGAGCACGATCGCGGTCCACGCGACATGCGGCGCGAGCAGCACGGCCGCCGCGGCCGTCACTGCGACCGTGCCGAGCAGCCGCGGCGGCCGCGCCGACAGGAACATCACGAACAACGACGCGAGGAACAGCGCGTAGCAGCCCCACCACAGCCACACCGGCCCCACGGTGGGCCGTTCCCCGGCCAGCTGCGTGAGGGCGACCGGGCACGCGATCACCAGGCAGACGCCCAGCAGGCACGCCGTCCCCCACCGCTCCAGCCGCGAATCGCTCATCCCCCGAGCGTACGGCCGGTCCGTGCGGGACGGCCCGTGCCACAAGTCACGTGACCACGGGCACCCGACAGGACGCGCCGCGCCGCCTACCGTCCCCACCGTGATCGAAGTCGAATCCCTGACCAAGAGGCACGGCGACGTGCTCGCCGTCGACGACCTCAGCCTCACCGTCGAACCCGGCGAGATCTTCGGCATCCTGGGCCCGAACGGAGCGGGCAAGACCACCGCCGTCGAGTGCATCGCCGGACTGCACCGTCCCGACTCCGGCCGCGTCCGCGTCCTGGACCTCGACCCCGTCCGCGACCGCGCCCGCCTCCGCCGGGTCCTCGGCGTCCAGCTCCAGCACGGCAACCTCCCGGACGCCCTCAAGGTCGGCGAAGCCGTGGCCCTCTACCACTCGTTCTACGCAGAATCCGCGGACCCGGCCGAACTCATGGCCGACCTGAACCTGACCCACCTCCAGAACAGCCGGTACAGCACGCTCTCGGGCGGCGAGGCCCAGCGCCTCTCCATCGCCCTCGCCCTCATCGGCAAGCCCCGCATCGCGATCCTGGACGAGCTCACCACCGGCCTCGACCCCCAGTCCCGCCGCGACACCTGGGACCTCATCGCCCAGATCCGCGACACCGGCGTCACGATCCTCCTCGTCACCCACTTCATGGACGAGGCCGAACGCCTCTGCGACCGCGTCGCCGTCATCGACCGGGCCCGCCTCATCGCCCTCGACACCCCCGCCGACCTCATCGCCCGCGTGGACGCACCACAGCGCGTCCACGTGAAAACCGCGACACCCCTCGACCCCGCCGTCTTCGCGGACGCCGACATCACCGGCATCGTCCGCAACGGGGACCGCACCACCATCACCGGCGGCGGCAACCTCCTCCACACGGTCACCGCGACCCTCCTCGCCCACGGCATCACCGCCACGGAGACCCGCCTCGAAGAAGCCACCCTCGAGGACGCGTTCCTCGCCCTCACCGGCCGGAGGTTCGAGTGACCCCCCGCGCGTACGCCCTGCTCACCTGGACCGAGGCCAAGCTCGTCGCCCGCGACACCGCCGGCCTGGTCGTCCCCTTCGCCCTCCCGGCCCTCATCATGGTGATGAACGGCTTGGGCTCGTCCGACCCGACCGCCGACTTCGCCGGCCTCACGGCCTTCGACGCGTACGTCCTGCCCCTCACCCTCACGATGATCACGGCGCTGATCGGCATCGTGAACATGCCGTCCTTCCTCGCGGCCTACCGCAAAGCAGGCATCCTCCGCCGCCTCTCGGTGACCCCCGCGAACCCCCTGTCCGTCCTGGCCGCCCAAGCCGCGGTGGCCCTGGCCCACACCCTCCTGGGCGTGACCCTGGCCCTCCTCCTCGCCCGCTACGCGTTCGACGCGACCATGCCCCGCTCGCCCCTCGCCGCGCTCGCCGTGTTCGCCCTCGCCACGGCCACGATGTTCGCGGTGGGCCTCCTCGTGGCGGCCCTGGCCCCGACCCCCAACTCCGCCGTGGCGATCGGCCTCCTCCTCTTCTTCGCCACCATGGCCACCGGCGGCGGCTTCGGCCCCCGCCAAAACCTCCCCGACTGGCTCTCCACCACCGGCGCCCACCTCCCCTACGGCGCCGCCCTAGACGCCCTCTCCGCAACCTGGCAAGGCACCACCCCCGACATAACCTCCCTGGCAGCCCTAGCCACCACAACCCTCGCCGCAGTAGCCACCGCCACCAAAACCTTCCGCTGGACATGAACGGCGAACGAGTACGCCGGGCCCCTGGGGTTACTTCGACGAGCGGGGCCGCTTAACAGGAGCGGCCTTGCCCTCGGCCACGAACCGCTCATGCTGCTGCCACCCCTGCAGCCACTTCCACCCGGATCCGAGTGCCGCCGTGGTCGCCGCCACCATGAACGTGGTCACCTGCGCCTCATCGAGTTGAGCTCCCGGCACCAGCTGAGCCACGACCCCGGCCGACCACCCCGCGAACACCGCGAACACCGGCGTGAACAGAGCAACCCCCCGCCCCAACCACGACCCCTCGCTCGCGCCCTGGCCCTCGACGCCTTCCGCCTCAACGTCCGACACGGACATCACCCACCCTTGGTCATCGCCCACCTGGTAACGGCGAGATTCGTCCATAGCGTCGTATGGGGATTTTCCGGCCACTCGCAAATGTCCGACACCGGCCACGGACGGCGAGTCAACGTCCTGTGCATGCTTCCAAGTGGCCGGTGAGTGTCCGGGGTGTTCAATACGGTTGGGGTATGGGTGCGGTCAGGCCGGTGGGCGCGTCGAGTGAGGGCGTGCGCAAGAGCATGCAGGCGAACAAGAGTCGGGACACCAAGCCCGAGTTGGCGCTGCGGCGGGCGGTTCATGCCATGGGACTGCGTTATCGGGTGTCCGCCCGGCTGCCGTTGCCGAAGGTCAGGCGTACCGCGGACATGGTCTTCACGCGAGCCAAGGTGGCCGTGTTCCTCGACGGTTGCTTCTGGCACGGCTGTCCCGAACACCACACCAAATCGGTCACCAACGCCGACTACTGGGCCGAAAAGATCGTGAAGAATCGGGAGCGAGATAGGGAGACCGACGCCCTTCTCCGCGATGCGGGCTGGCACGTCATCCGCATCTGGGCGCACGAAGACACCGGGGAGGCCGCGCGAAGGGTGGCCGACGAGGTTCGCGCCCGGAATGGGAAGTGAGACGGTCGACTTTCGGAGCGCCGTCGACGTGGGTCGGTGCGTTCGCGCAGTCACGGTGACCGCGTCTATCGGGCGCGTACCGCCGGACGGCCAGGAGTGGCAAGGGCCGTGAATCGGACGGGGTGGGTCGGTACGCTCGCGGGATGAATCAGCCGCCGTATGGGCCGCCTTATGGGGGTGGGGTGCCGCAGCCCTATGCGGGGTTGCCGCCTTATCGGCCTCGGCGGCGGAAGAGTGCGCTGGTTGTGCCGCTGGTGTTGGTGGGGCTCGTGGTGCTGTTGGTGAGTGGAGTCGGGGGTGTGTACTACTTCAGCGAGTACCGGCCTCGGCAGTACCTCGAGGACTGGAGCTGGGAGATGGGGTACGCCGACACGCTCGTCCGGACGCAGGGGTTCGCGGACCGGGAGAAGGCGTACGTTCGGCTGGAGCAGGCGTGTGCTCCCGGGTACGGCGGGTGCAGGGTGTCGCCGGTCGAGGACATCGTGCGGTGGCTCGGGCGGGGGGTCGGGAGCATGACCGAGGCGGAGGCCGCGGAGTGCTTCCGGGACGGGTGCGAGCGGGTCTTCTATCGGGACGGGCACAAGGCCGTTGTGCGGTTCCAGCAGGTGACCAGTTCCGGGTGGAACTTCCTGGTCGAGGTCTACCTCTACTGGTGACGGGTCACTTGGTGGCGGCCTGCTGCATCAGTTCGAGGAGGCCGGCTTCGCGGTCCTGGGCGGTCGCGCCGTAGTCGTGGCTGTAGGTGAAGTCGGCGTTCGGGAAGCGGGTGAGCCACATCGCGCAGTAGTTGCCCGGCATGAGGCACGGTTCGAGCTCGGTGTAGACGCGGGTGACCTGCTCCGGACGGACGCCTTGGGCCTGCAGGCGGTCCCAGAGGAGATGCTCGGGGTGCTGGACGCCGACGCGGGTCTGTTCGGTCTCGATGCGGCGGCGGCCGCCGATGCCTTCGACCTCGAAGGCGACGGACGCGGGGAAGCTGAGCGCGTGCCGGATGGTCTCGAGGACGCGCGACCACCAGGACTCGTCGTCGTCGAGGGCGGCGGCGTCGATCTGGAGGAGCCGGGCGCGGAGCTCGCGGAAGACGTCGAGGGGGTCCCGGCGGCCGGGGGTGCGGAGGGCGGGGAGCGCGCGGTCGAGGGCGGCGAGGGAGTCGAGGAAGGCTTCGGCGGTGTCGTTGACGTGCAGGGGGGCGGCGTCGGTGGCGATGAAGACCGCCTGGACGGCGCCGGAGGGGCCGACGCAGATCTCGGCGCCCTGGTCGGTGCCGAGGCGGCACCAGGTGGAGAGCGTCGGGGAGAGGCGGCGGGCGTCGGTGGCCGTCGCGTGGTCGCCGAGGGTGAGGGACTCCCGGTCGGTCGCGGTGAAGTACGGGCCGACCTGGAGGGGGACGCCCGCGGCGAGGGACGTGACGGAGGCGGGCGGGAGCGCCGTGCCGGCGAGCGCCTGGGGGGTGAGGGGCCGCAGGCCCTTCGGGCCGAACTGCTTCCGCAAGCGGGGTCCGAGGTCTTCCGTCATGGCGCCAGTCTTTCAGTTCGCGGGGGCGGTCGCGGCGGGACGGCCGGGGCGGAGCGCGACGACGCCGAAGGCGCCGCCGGTGTAGAGCGTTCCGTCCGGGGCGAGGGCGAGGGTGCGGACGGGGCGCCCGAAGGGGGCCAGCAGCATGTCCGGCTGGGACGAGCGCCAGAACCAGATCCAGCCGTCGACCCAGGCGGCGGCGAAGGCGGGGCCGTCCGGGAGGAGGGCG
The DNA here is from genome assembly GCF_000425065.1 of Actinomadura rifamycini DSM 43936. Taxonomy (GTDB): domain Bacteria; phylum Actinomycetota; class Actinomycetes; order Streptosporangiales; family Streptosporangiaceae; genus Spirillospora; species Spirillospora rifamycini. The sequence goes on along the minus strand of NZ_AULB01000021.1, from coordinate 58,412 downwards.
GAGGCCACGGCGGAGACGGCGGTGGGGCGCCGGGCGGCGGGCTGGTCGAGGAGGTCGGCGCCGATGTTCCACATGCGGACGGCGCCGTCCGAGCCGGCGAACACGGCGAGGCGGGCGTCGGGGGTGGTCAGGCAGGTGACGGCCTGGATCGGGCCGAAGGGGGTGTCGCACCGGTCGGTGTCGTCGGTGCCGGGGCGGACGGCGTGCAGGGCGCCGGAGCGGTCGCCGAGGACGATCGTGGAGGCGGCGGGGTCGGCGCCGAGGGCGCTGAGGGGCGCGTTGCCGGTGAGGCGGGCGAGGAGCGTGTCGTCCGGGTCCGGGCCGAGCAGGGTGAGGGCGCCGGACGAGTCGAGGCGCAGGAGCGTGCCGTCGGGGAGGGGGACGAGGCCCCGTGCGGTCTCGGGCTTGGCGGGCGTCCGGCCGAGGACGGTGCCGTCGCCGGTGGAGAACGTGTGGACGGGGCCGTCGATGCTCGCGCCGTGGAGGACGCCGGGTTCGGTGCCGAGGGCGAGGCTGGAGACGGTGCCCGGCCAGGTGTCGCCGGGGCGGACGTTGCCCCAGGCGGGCACCCACGTGGCGTGCTGGGCGTAGTAGGCGAGGTGGGACGCGAGGGTGCCGTCGGCGAGGGAGAGGGCGCCGAGCCGGAGGACGGACGCGCGCTCGGCGGCGGAGTTCGCGGAGAGCAGGCCGGTGCCGACCGACAGCCAGGCGTCGGTGGCGGGGCCGGGGACCGCTTCGAGCGCCCCGGTCACGCCGATGGGTTCGGCGTGGACGAGGAAGCCCGCGTCGGCGAGGAGCTGCCGGGCGACGCCGGACTCGACGGCGTGGCGGGCGAGGTGCCGCAGGACGTAGCCGGACGCGCGGGACCAGTCGGGCCTGCCGCCGGCCTGCGGGACGGACGCGTACAGGCTCGCGCCGAGGGCCCGGTCGATGTGCGCGGTGACCTGGGGGGTGCGGGCGCGCCGGATGGCTTCGACGACGGGGCGGCAGCCGAGGAGGTAGCCGTCGCCGACGCGCTGGACGAGGGGCACGACGGCGGTGACGGCGGCGCGGGCGCGCTGCGGGTCGCCGGTGAGCGCGGTCGTCCAGCGGTACCAGGTGTCGGCGTCGAGGTCCTCGTAGGCGGACGCCAGGGCCTCCACGGCCGGCCATGCCTGCGGGTGGACGAGGCGGAGCCAGCGGCCCACGACGTCGTCGCCGGGGCCGGCGCGGAGGGCCAGTTCGGCGAGGCCGGCGTTCGGGTAGTACTGCGCGGCGGCCGCGGCGAGGCGGGGGTCGGCCCGCATGGCGGTGGCGGTGCGCCCGAGCCATTCGGTGAACGCGGTCCGGTCGGTGTACTGGGGGTCGTCCAGGCTGATCACGTCGGCGTGCGCGGTGAACGCGAGGTGCTCGGGACGCCCTTCGACGAGGAGGCGGACGTGGTGCAGGTCGGTCAGCGGCCGCAGCAGCCGTTCGACGATCTTCGCCGCTTCCGCGCCGTCGCAGAGGGTGCCGCTCTCGTCGAGGGACGGGGCGACGATCATCGTGCGCCGGGCGTCGGCGGCGAGGACGGCGAGCAGCCCTTCGGGCGTCTCGCCGGGGAGGCTGAGCTGTTCGGCGAGCGCCCAGGTGGCCGATGCGAGGGTCATGCCGCGGAGCGGGACGAACGCGTGGAAGCGCGCGGCGAACGCGTCGTCCGCCATCAGCTCGGCGATCAGGCGGCTCTTCCCGGAGGAGGGGGAGCCCGTCACCATGCACAGGGCGGGACGCAGGTGGTCCTGCGCCCATCGGCGGACGGTCGCCATGGCCGGGAGCCGGCCCGCGCCCACGTTGAGAGGCGCCTGGTTCGTCACGCTTTCCTTCCGAGATGGGGAGCGGTCTCAGCCGCCGACCGGTTCGGTACCACGGTAGGGGTTCTTCTAGGCGGACCATCCTCCCTCGGAGATGTCGCGGAAGATCCACGCCCAGGGGCCCTCGCCGTCGTCCTCCCACGCCTCGTCGATCCCGTTGACGAACGGGGTGGGGTCGACTTCGTGGAGTTCGGCCGCCAGCGCGCGGGCGGCCGCGAGGTAGGCGTCCGCTTCGTCGCGGGGGTCGTCGGCGTCCCGTTCGATCGAGAGGGCGAATTCCCGGCTGTAGCGTTCGCGGTCCCGTTCGATCGCGTACATGTAGTAGGCGAGCGTGTCGACGCCGCTGTGGACGGGCGTCAGGTCTTCGTCGTCGTTTTCCGGGATGATCCAGACCTGCCCGGTCTCCCCGTTCAGGACGAGGAGTCCCAAACCGAAGATGCCGCCCAGGGAGAACCAGCGCTCGGGGTGTTCCGGCATGGTCCAGGTCCAGCCGTGGGGGCGGATTTCCTCCCACAGGGCGCCGAGGGTCTGCCAGCCGCCGTCGCCGATGTCGTCGATGTCGACCGCGCCGTTCCGCAGTGTCCTGGGAAGGCCCGTGCGGGAAAGGAAGTCACGGGTCTCCGGGTGCGTGATCTCGCCGGGGATCGATTCCGCGGCGGGTCGCAGGATCTCGGTCTCCGCGAAGGTGTCGCGCAGTGTTTCAAAGGTCAGTTCGGGTGCCATGCCGGTCCTCGGTGTCCAGTGCTACAACCGCCACGGTGAATTCGGGGCGAAGACGCTGTCCACCCACTCTTTCACGTCTTTCGTGGCCTGTCGATTGTTGTTGAGATTGCTGCCCGCCTGGTAGTCCGCCACATGGGCGACGCTCGCGGGATTATTGTAGGCTCCGCTGCCGTCCTGGTCCGCGGTATTTCGGAGGACCCATTGCGAGCATGATGGATTCTTGACGCAGGGGCCTCTTTCTGTCACCAGATCTTTAATATCCTCCTTGCGGACATTGTCGTCGAGGAGAAAGTTCGCGGCGAATCGTTCGGAGTGTACGCCGTCGCTGCGGGACACGAGAATCCGCTCGTCGCCGTTTCCGTCGATGTATCGGATGGCATTGTAGTTCACCCCGGGGTTGTCGTCGCCGGCGTTGAGGCGCGCCTTGGCGATGGCGTCGAGCATTTCGCGGTCGCGGGCGTCCAGGTTGGGGTCGTTCGGATCCACCTTGCGGCTCTGGACGGTCTGGCCGCCTCCGCCTTTCCGTTCGCGGCGCCACCGGGCCCGGGTGTTGCTGTCGATCGATTTGGGGTCGAGGACGGCGACTTTCCCTTTGCGGTTCGGGACGATGAACAATTTGCCGGCGACGTTGCCGAACACACCGGCTGCTCTGCCGGTGCCGACTCCGAGCTTGTCGTTCCCTTTCCTCGGGGGGCTCATCCGCGGACGCCCCGTGTGGCCGTGCGCGTACGGAAGCGGGTGGTCCGCAGGGGGAGCGAAGGGTGCGGGCGCACGGCTTCGCGGTGCCCGGGGTCGGCGTGCGGGGGGCCGGTGCGCAGTTGCGGTGGGGTACGGGTTTTCCGCCGGCTCAGTGGGATCACCCCTCAGGATTGAGTTGTTCGCCCGGGAGTATAAACAGGCGTTCTCCCGGGGCCGCTGGGCGTGCGGCTTCGCGCGGAGACCCGCGGGACTGTTCCGGTGTTCGGCGGGCCGCGTATTCTGTTGCGGACGTCGGGAACGGTGCCGGATCACGGGATCGGGGCAGAGGATGACGGTAAACGGGTACGAGGTCCGTCCGGAGACGCTGCGCAGCGCGGCGAAGGCCCTGTCGGCGGCGGGCGACCGGCTCGACCAGGAGTGGTCGGGCCTGAAGTCGACGGTGCAGGGCATGGGGCAGCCGTGGGGCGCCGACGACATCGGCATGCTGATCGGGGAGTCCTATACCGCCATTGAGGCGCAGGCGGACGAGTCGTTCGCCGGGTCGGCCGAGGAACTGTCGGGATTCGGCGAGAAGCTGATCGCGATGGCCGACAACCACGAGAAGGCCGAACAGCAGATGGTCGGCGAGGTCACGTCGATCTCGGCGGCGCTGAACGGCTGAGGCGTCCGGCGGGCGCGACCGTCCGGGGCCGGGCGGGACGCCGAAAGGCGCGCCGGCCGTGACCTATGCCGTGACCGACGCCATGACCGGTCGTTGCGGTGATTGACCGCCATATGTCGCACACGGGGCCCTCGGTGGTTAGGATCCTGCTCGATGGGCTGATCAAGGAAGGTGCGGTTCCGTGGACTCTGCGAGCAACGACCTCGACCGCATGCTGACCGAGGCCCGCAAGGCGCTGGAGTCGATGCGGCAGGGCAAGGCCGCGCCCGGGACGGGCGGCGCCGAGACCGTCGAGGGCGTCGGTGAGGCCGACGACGGCCGGGTCAAGGTCACCGCGGTGTCCGGCGGCCGGCTCAAGAAGGTCGAGATCAACCCGCGCGCGATGCGGCTGCCGGCGGAGGAGCTGGGCGAGCACCTGGTGACGGCCGCGAACGCCGCGCTGGACGACCTGCGGAGCAACGCCGCCGACGCGGCGGGCCCGGCGGTGGACATCGACCGGCTGAACCAGCAGGTCGAGGAGATCCAGAACGAGAGCCTGCGCCAGATGACGATGATCAGCCAGGCGTTCAACGACGCCATCTCCAAGGCCGGCGGCGGCCGCAAGTGACCGTTCGGCGGCACGACCCGGTGAGGTGACATGGGACTGCAGCTTCCGGGCGAGCTGATCTCGCTGCTGGGCATGCTGGGCTACACCTGGCCCGAGGCGGACGAGACGAAGCTGTTCGACCTCGGGTCCACCTGGATGGACTTCTCCGGGAAGGTCCGGAGCGTGGTGTCCGAGGCGGACGGCGCGGCGCAGCAGGTGATGTCGGCGAACAAGGGCGACGACATCGAGGCGTTCCGCAAGGCGTGGGGCGAGGAGGACTCGCCGAAGTCGGTCCTGGAGGACGCCGCGACGGGCGCGACGCTCGTCGGCGCGGCGTTCTTCCTGTGCGCGGGCATCGTGCTCGCGTTGAAGATCAACGTCATCATCCAGCTGATCATGCTGGCGATCGCCATCGCGCAGGCGATCGCGACGGCCGTCGTGACGTTCGGGGCCTCGCTGGCGGAGATCCCGATCTTCAAGGAGATCGTCCGGCTCGCGATCGACCTGCTGATCGACCAGGCGATCAGCGCCCTCCTCGGCTGACCGGCCGACCGTCCCCCACCCCCCTCCGCGGGCCGGCGCCGTCCGAGAAGTAGAACCTGTTATTGCTTAATCCGCGTGCGGCGAGCAGGCTGTGCACATGGATTTGGTCGCGCTGGAAGAGATCCGCCGGTTGAAGCACCGCTACCTGCGCTGCGTCGACCTCAAGCTGTGGGACGAGTTCGCCGAGGTCTTCACCCCGGACGCCGTCGCCGAGTACGACACCCCGGTGCTGGGCCGCACGCTGCGGCTGGAGGGGCGGGACGCCATCGTCGCGTACATGCGGAAGAACCTCGGGCCGGGGAGCATCACCACGCACACGGCGGGGCAGCCCGAGATCGATGTGGACGGCGATCGGGCCACCGGCATCTGGGCGCTGGACGACTCGGTCCTCATCCCCGAGGCGCGGCTGCTGATCCGGGGCGCGGCGCACTACACCGACGCCTACGTGCGCGGGGAGGACGGCCGGTGGCGGGTCGAGCGCACCGGGCACCGGCGCACCTACGAGTACACGGTGTCGCTGGACGACGTGCCGAGCCTGAAGTTCACCACCCCGGTGCCGGGCGCCGCGTGACGCCGCCGTGCGGCCGCGCCGCACGGACCCGTTGACCCCAGGTAGAACGCGTTCTAGTATCCGGCCTGCAGCCGATGATCCGCCGTGCGCCGGCGCGGGCCGTGCCGCCAACCCGAGGAGCCCGGTGACCACCGAACCGCCCCAGTCAGCCGAATCGCCCGCGCCCGCCCCGGGCGGCGCCGCCCCCAAGGACCCCGACCCGGACACCGCCGCCACCCGCGGGTTCGCCGCCGCGGTCGCCGAGGCGGAACGGGTGATCCGCGCCGCCCCGCACGTCCGGACCGACCAGGACCTCGCCGAGGGGCTCGACTACCTCGCCGGCAGCATCAAGGCGTCCCTGCACATGGTGGGCGCCTACCAGAAGGACTTCCCGTACTTCGCCGCGTCGACCGGCCCCTACAGCAAGCTGGGCCTCGACAACCCCGACACGCTCTACTTCCACGCCTACATCCGCGACGACGCCGAGTACGTGGTGACGGGCCGCCGCGGCACCACCGCCGACCTCAGCTTCCAGGTGATGAACGGCGACTACTCGCCGACCGCGTCGCCCGACAGCCTCACCGCCTTCGACGACCGCGAGCTGGACATCGGCCCGGACGGCGGGTACCGGGTGCGGTTCGGGCCGCCGCGCCCGGACGCGGGCCCGGGGTACTTCGCGCTCGCGCCCGGCTCGGCGATGCTGATCGTCCGCGAGGTGTTCGGCGACTGGGCGGCCGAGCGGCCCGGCGAGATCCGCATCCACCGCGCCGACACGCTCGGGACGTCCCCGCCGCCGGTGCCGGCCGCCGCGATGGCCCGCCGGTTCGACGTGGCGGGGCGGATGCTCGTGGCCCGGATCCGGACGTTCCTGGCGTTCCCCGAGTGGCACTACCTGCGGCTGCCCGTCAACACGCTGACCGAGCCGCGCCTCACCCCGGGCGGGCTCGCCACGCAGTACTCGTCCGTCGGGCACTACGACCTGGCGGACGACGAGGTCATGGTGATCACCGTGCCGGCCGCCGACAAGGCGGTCGCGCCCTACCAGGGCTTCCAGCTCGGGAGCATGTGGTACGTGTCGCTCGACTACATCAACCACCAGACGAGCCTCACCGCCGACCAGGCCCGCATCGACCCCGACGGCATGATCCGGTACGTCGTCGGCGAGCGCGATCCCGGCCTGGCGAACTGGATCGAGACCACCGGCCACCGGCGCGGCTACCTGCAGTTCCGCTGGCAGCGCCTCGCCCGCGACCTCACCCCGGCCGACGGCCCGTCCGTCGAGGTGATGCCGTTCGACGCGCTGCCCGACCGGCTGCCGCACCACGGGCACCAGCGCGTCAGCCCGGACGAGTGGCGCGACCGGATCGCGGCCCGGCAGACCGCCGTCGCGCGGCGGATGCTCGGCTGATGGCGGACCCGCTGCTCGCCGCGCCGCTCGCGGACCGGGTCGTCGTGGTGTCGGGCGTCGGCCCCGGCCTGGGCCGCGCCCTCGCCGTCCGCTGCGCGGCGGCGGGCGCCGACCTGGTGCTCGCCGCGCGGAACGGGGACCGCCTCGCCGAGGTCGCCGCGGACGTCGAGGGCCTCGGGCGCCGCGCGCTGGCCGTCCCGACCGACATCACCGACGCGGCGGCGTGCGCGCGGCTCGCCGACACCGCCCTGGAGGAGTTCGGGCGGGTCGACGGGCTGGTGAACAACGCGTTCGCGACGCCGCCGCTGGAGGACCTCGCGACGGTCGACCTGGACGCCGTCCGCGCGGGCTTCGAGACGAACGTGCTGGCCGCGCTGCGGCTCACCCGGCTGCTGGCGCCCGCGCTCGCCGACCGGGACGGCTCCGTCGTCATGATCAACTCGGCGGTGCTGCGGCACTCCCGCCGCACCTACGGCGCCTACAAGATGGCGAAGTCGGCGCTGCTGTCGATGGCGCAGAGCCTCGCCACCGAACTCGGGCCGCAGGGCGTCCGCGTCAACACCGTCGCCCCCGGCTACATCTGGGCGCCCAACCTGAAGTGGTACTTCAAGCAGCTCGCCCGCGCGCGGGACGTCCCGACGCGGACGGTCTACGAGGAGGCCGCGGCGACCACCGACCTGGGCCGGCTGCCCGAACCCGACGAGATCGCCGACACCGTGATGTTCCTGCTGTCCCCGCTCGCCCGCGCCGTCACCGGGCAGTGCCTGGACGTCAACTGCGGCGAGTGGCACCACTGAGAGGAGCACCGATGGCGTCCGGACGCGCGACCCTCGGCACCGCCGAGGACCTGCACGCCTCCGCCCGCAAGATCACCGGCCTGGACGACTTCGGCGCCGACGACTACTCCGACGGCCTCGACGTGCTGCTCGACTCCTGCGCCCGCGAGGCGGCGCTCACCCCGGCCGGGAACAAGGCGCAGCGCGCCCTCCTGCGCGGCGCCCTCGCGGCCCGGCTGTGGTCGGAGGCCGCGTGGCGGCGGCACCCCGGGCACGCGGACGTCCCGCTCGACCGTCCGATCTTCGTCACCGGGCTGCCGCGCACCGGCACCACCGCGCTGCACCGGCTGCTCACCGCCGACCCCGCCCACCAGGGCCTGGAGGTGTGGCTGGCGGGGGTGGCGCAGCCGCGCCCGCCCCGCGGCGCGTGGGCGGACGACCCGGTCTACCGGGCGATCGACGAGAGCTACCGGCGGCACCACGTCGACAACCCCGAGTTCATGGGCGTCCACTACATCGCGGCGGACACCGTCGAGGAGTGCTGGCAGCTCCTCCGCCAGAGCATGCGGTCGATCTCGTTCGAGTGCCTCGCGCACGTCCCGTCCTACTCCGCCTGGCTCGCCGGGCAGGACTGGACGCCCGCGTACCGCAGGCACCGCCGCAACCTGCGGCTGATCGGGATGAACGACCCGGACCGGCGCTGGGTGCTGAAGAACCCGAGCCACCTGTTCGCCCTCGACGCGCTCCTCGAGGTCTACCCGGACGCGCTGATCGTGCAGACGCACCGGGAGCCGCGCACCGCGATGGCGTCCATGTGCAGCCTCGCCGCGCACGCCACCGCCGGCTGGTCGGACGCCTTCACCGGCGCGACGATCGGCCGCGACCAGCTCGACCTGTGGAGCCGGGGCCTCGCCGCGTTCCGCGCCGAGCGCGCCCGGCACGACCCCGCGCGGTTCGCGGACGTCCACTACGACGACTTCGTCCGCGACCCGATCGGGACGGTCGAGTCGGTCTACGCCCGCTTCGGCCTGCCGTTCGGCGACGACGCGCGGTCGGCGATGGAGCGGATCCAGGCCGAGAGCACCGGCGGCGCCGCCCGCCCGTCGCACCGCTACTCCCTCGCCGACTTCGGTCTCGCCCCGGAAGAGGTCGACGAGCGCTTCACCGGCCTCCTGCCGTAACCCGCGCGGACGGCGCCGTCAGCCGCCCGCCGGTCCGGGGGCGGCGATCCCGACGGCGACGGGTCCGGGCGCGCCGCAGCAGGACGAGGCGGGTTCGGCGCCGTCCGGCGGGGCGAGGTCGGTGGAGCAGACGCCGGTCTCGGGCAGGTCGAGGTGGACGGCGTCGGCGGCCTCGCGGTCCCCGGCGAGCGCGGCGGCGATGGAGCGGACCTGCTCGTACCCGGTGGCCATGAGGAACGTCGGGGCGCGGCCGTAGCTCTTCATCCCGGCCAGGTAGAAGCCGGTCTCGGGGTGGGCGAGGTCGCGCTCGCCGTGCGGCGGGACGGTGCCGCAGGAGTGGACGTTCGGGTCGATCATCGGCGCGAGCTTGACCGGGGCTTCGGTCGCCGGGTCGAGCTCGACGCGGACCTCGCGGAGCATGTTCAGGTCGGGGCGGAACCCGGTGGCGGCGACGATCGTGTCGGCGGTGAGGGTGCGCTCGCCGTCCGGGGCGGTGCCGGTCACGGCGACCGGGCCGTCGCCGTCCAGGCGGGTGACGGCGAAGCCGCGGACCAGCTCGATCCTCCCGGCCTCGACGGCCTCCCGGAGGCGGGTGCCGAGCGCGCCCCGGGCGGGGAGACCGTCCGCGTCGCCGCCCCCGTACAGGCGGGCGACGGAGTCGCCGCGGACGGCCCACGTGACGCGGGTGCCCGGTTCGGCGCCGGCGAGTTCGGCGAGGGCCAGCAGCGTGTTGGCGGCCGAGTGGCCCATGCCGACGACGAGGGCGCGCCGTCCGGCGAAGCGGTCGCGGTCGCGGCCGAGGACGTCGGGGAGCGGCCCGGTGATGTGCGCGGCGGCCGCGTCCTCGCCGGGCGCGGGCAGGCCGGAGTGCCCGAGCGGGTTGCGGCCGCCCCAGGTGCCGGACGCGTCGATGACGGCGCGGGCGTTGATGTCGCGGACCGTCCCGCCCGCCTCCCGGACCCGCACGAGCAGCGGGCGCTCGTCGCGGCCGATCGTCCGGGTGGCGTCCGCGCCGCGGCGGGAGACGGCGAGGACGCGGGCGCCGGTGCGGACGCGTCCGTCCAGCTCGGGCACGCGGGAGAGGGGGAGGAGGTAGCGGTCGACGAGTTCGGCGCCGGTGGGCAGGTGGTCGGGGTCGGGGAGCGACCAGCCGGTGGGCTCCAGCAGGCGGCGGGCGGCGGCGTCGGTGTCGTACCGCCACGGCGAGAACAGCCGGACGTGGCCCCAGTCGCGGACCGCCGCGCCGACCTCGCCGCCCGCTTCGAGCACGAGGAAGTCGAGGCCGCGTTCGGCCAGGTGCGCGGCGGCGGCCAGCCCGACCGGCCCGGCTCCGATCACCACGACCGGCGCGTCCGTCCGGCTGTCCACGCAGCCGCAGCCGGCGTCGGCCTTGGCCTCGCGGGCGGTGACGCCCGGGTCGGTGGGGCGCTCGGCGTCGGTACAGCAGGCGTTCACTCCGCAGCAGCCGCCGTCCTGGGTGCTCATCGGCTCGCTCCTTCGCGTCCCGAGGTTGATTCGACGCTCATCTAAACAGTGTCGAGTTTGCCTCGCTGGATCGATGGGTGTCAAATTAGATGTATGTCGAAATCGGGGGATGACGTGGACACCGCCGCCCGGGACTGCTGCGCCCCGCTCGGCGGCCCGCCCTTGGGCGAGGCCGACGCCGCGGAGCTGGCCGGGGTGTTCAAGGCGCTGGCCGACCCGGTCCGGCTCCGGCTGCTGAACATGATCGCGTCGGCCGCGGGCGGGGAGATCTGCGTGTGCGACCTGACCGGAGCGTTCGCGCTGGCCGCGCCCACGATCTCCCACCATCTCAAGGTGCTGCGCACGGCCGGTCTCATCGACGGCGAGCGGCGCGGGACATGGGTCTACTACCGGGTCGTCGAGGACCGGCTGACCCGCCTGTCCGGCCTGTTCGCCGCGCCCGTCCCGTCCGGGGCCGGGGCCGCCTGACCGCTCACCCGCTCATCCGCGCGTCCGGGCGAGGAGCCGGGCCAGGACGTGGCGGGCGTCGGCGCCCACGCCCCGCAGCGTCGCCGAGGCGAACGACCGCTGCCACTCCAGCCCGACGTACCCCAGCCCCGGGTGGGTGGTCGAGACGCCGCCGCGATGGCGCGGCAGCCCGTCATCGTCCAGGGCGCCGAGGCCGGCCAGATAGTCCACGCCGGGCCGGTAGCCCGTCGCCAGGAGCACCACGTCGACGTGCTCGCGCGTGCCGTCGTCCCAGACGACCTGATCACCGTCCAGGCGCGTGAACATCGGGCGGCGGTCGGGGTTGCCGGTCGCGATGGCGGCGCGGTAGGTGCCGGTGTCCATGACCGGGGTGCCCTTGCCGCCGGTCAGCAGCGGCCTGGCCCACCCGGCGGTGTCCAGGCCGGTGCGCCGCAGCCAGACGTGCACGTCCCGCCCGGCGATGCGCTGCGGCACGAAGCGCAGCGGGTGCCGGGTCGCCAGCGTGACGTCCGCGACCCCGGCCAGCTCGACGCCGATCTGCACCGCCGAGTTCCCGCCGCCCGCGATCACGATCCGCTTCCCCGCGAACGGCTCGGGCCGCCGGTAGTCGGACGAGTGCAGCACCGTCCCCGGGAAGGCGTCCAGGCCCGGCAGCGGCGGACGGTGGGGGCGGCCGAACCCGCCGGACGCCGCGACCACCAGCGGCGCCGCGAACTCCGCACCGCCCGCCGTGGCGACCCGCAGGCCGCGGCCGTCCGCCGCCACGCGCTCGACCCGCCGGCCCGTGCGGACGTCCGCGTCGAGCCGCCCCGCGTAGTCGGCCAGGTAGGCGACGACCTCGTCGCGGGTCGGGTAGCCGTCGGGGTCGCCGGGGAACGGGGCGCCGGGCAGGGCGCTGCGGGAGGCCGGGGAGAACAGGGTGAGGCTGTCGTAGTAGTGCCGCCAGGATCCGCCCGCCTTGCCGGACGCCTCCAGCACCAGCGGGTCGAGCCCGAGCGCGCGGGCGGCCCGCGCGGCGGCCAGTCCGGCCTGGCCGGCACCGATGATGACGACGGATGCGGTGTCGCTGCTCATGGGCCAAACTTATTGTCATTTTCTTATATGTCAATACGACAATACTCGACGTAGGATCGCGGCGACGGCGTGACGCGGGACGGAAGGGGGAGCGGTGGTCGAGCCGGTGCCCGCCGGGGACGCGGCGGAGTGCGGGGCGGAGCCGGTCCGGCTCGGGCCCGGCGCGCGGGAGTTCCTCAGGGCGCTCGCGAGCGAGCAGCGGCAGCAGATGCTCGAGCTGTTCACCGGCGGCGTCGAGATCACCGTGGGCGCGGTCGCCGAACGGCTCGGCATCGCGCAGCCGACGGCGTCCCAGCAGCTCGCCGTCCTGCGCCGGGGCGGGCTGCTCGCCTCCCGCCGGGTCGGCAAGCAGGTCCGCTACCGCATCGACTCCGCCGCCGTCGACGCTTCCCTCGCCGAGTTGCGGACGTACCTGCACGCCTGCTGCCCGCCGCCGGAGCCCGGACCGCCCGGCTGACGGGGCGGGGCGCGGGCGGCGGCGCGGTCAGCGGCCGGTCAGTTCGGCGACCAGCGCCTCGACGCGCCTCCGGATCTCGTCGCGGATCGGCCGGACCGCCTCGACGCCCCGCCCGGCCGGGTCGTCGAGCGTCCAGTCGAGGTAGCGCCTGCCGGGGAACACGGGGCACGCGTCGCCGCAGCCCATGGTGATGACCACGTCGGACGCCCGCACCGCGTCGGCCGTCAAAACCTGGGGCGTCGCGGCGGAGACGTCGATGCCCTCCTCGGCCATCGCCGCCACCACCGCCGGGTTCACCCGGTCGGCCGGCTCGGACCCGGCGGAGCGCACCTCGACGGCGTCCCCGGCCAGGTGGGCGAGGTAGGCGGCCGCCATCTGCGACCGTCCGGCATTGTGCACGCACACGAACAGGACGCTCGGCCGCGCGGAGGTGCCGGGTGTGTCGGTCATGCGGGCTTCCCTTCCCGTGGCACGCTGCCCGGTCCGGTGACCGGTCGCGGTAACGTATCAGCCTATGCTGATATCACCCAAGACTGATGTGTCGCGGATGCTCGCCGATCCGCTGCGCGCCCGCATCGTCGAGCTGCTGGCCGTTGAGGCGCTGTGCGTGTGCCACCTGGTCGAGGAGACCGGCGCCCGGCAGAGCAACGTCTCCAACCACCTGCGGGCGCTGCGCGAGGCGGGACTGGTGGAGACCGAGCCGTGCGGCCGGTTCACCTACTACCGGCTCCGGCCCGAGCCGCTGCGGGCGGCGTCCGCCCGGCTGGACGAGCTGGCCGGTGCCGCCGAGGCCGCCCGCGCTCAGACCCGGAAGCGGCCCTGCCCGTGACGAGCACCCCCGCCGCCCGCACGTCCGCGCCGGAGACCGGCCCGCCCGGCCGGCTGTCCACCCTCGACCGGCTCCTCCCGGTGTGGATCGTCGCCGCGATGGCCGCCGGGCTCCTCCTCGGCCGCGCCGTCCCCGGCATGGACGACGCACTGTCGGCGGTCGAGACCGGCGGCATCTCGCTGCCCATCGCTCTCGGCCTGCTGGTCATGATGTACCCGGTGCTGGCGAAGGTCCGCTACGACCGCCTCGGCGCCGTCACCGGCGACCGGCGGCTGATGGCCGCGTCGATCGTCCTCAACTGGATCATCGGCCCGGCGGTGATGTTCGCGCTCGCGTGGATCTTCCTGCCCGACCTGCCCGAGTACCGCACCGGGCTGATCATCGTCGGGCTGGCCCGCTGCATCGCGATGGTCGTCATCTGGAACGACCTGGCCTGCGGCGACCGCGAGGCCGCCGCCGTCCTGGTCGCCCTCAACTCCCTCTTCCAGGTGATCGCCTTCGGCGCTCTCGGCTGGTTCTACCTCCGGATCCTTCCCGGATGGCTCGGCCTCGCCGAGGACGACCCGCACTTCTCCACCGGCAAGATCATCGTCAACGTGCTCGTCTTCCTCGGCGTCCCGCTCCTGGCGGGCTACCTCACCCGCCGCTTCGGGGAAAAGGCCAAGGGCCGCGACTGGTACGAGGCCCGGTTCCTGCCGCGCATCGGTCCCGTCGCGCTGTACGGGCTGCTGTTCACGATCGTGGTCCTGTTCGCCCTCCAAGGCGAGACGATCACCTCGCGGCCCGTCGACGTGGCGCGCATCGCGCTGCCGCTGCTGGTGTACTTCGCGCTGATGTGGGGCGGCTCCTACGCCCTCGGGCGCGGCGTCGGCCTGCCCTACGACCGCACCGCCACGCTCGCCTTCACCGCCGCGGGCAACAACTTCGAGCTGGCCATCGCGGTCGCGATCGGCACGTTCGGCGTCACGTCCGGGCAGGCCCTCTCCGGCGTCGTCGGACCGCTCATCGAGGTGCCCGTTCTCGTCGCCCTCGTGTACGTGTCGCTGTGGCTGCGCCGCCGCGGGCACCCGCGCGGGGTTACTCGATGACCAGGTCGACCGGGACGTTGCCGCGGGTGGCGTTGGAGTAGGGGCAGATCTGGTGCGCGCGCTCGACCAGGTCGCGGCCGTTCGCCAGGTCGTCGGGCAGTTCGACGCGCAGGACGACGGTGAGGCCGAAGCCCTTCTCGGCGTCCCCGCCGAGGCCGACCTCGGCGGTCACCGACACGTCGCGGACGTCCTGGCGGTTCTTGCGCGCGACGGCGCCGAGGGCGCTCGCGAAGCACGCCGCGTAGCCGGCGGCGAACAGCTGCTCGGGGTTGGTGCCGTCACCGCTGCCGCCCATCTCGCGCGGCGGGGCGAGGGACACGTCGAGGCGGCCGTCGGAGGTGACGGCGCGGCCGTCGCGGCCGTTGGCGGTGGCGACTGCGGTGTAGCGGACGTCCATGGGTGCGCTCCTTGCGTTGCGGGGGAACCGGTGGGCGGGGGCGTGCCGTGGGGGGCGGTCAGTGCCCGAGGCGGGTGGACAGGTCGCGGGCGGCGGTGGTGACCTCCTCGATGATCTCCAGGAGCCGGCGGCCCCGGAATCCGGCGTTCACGCCGCCGAGGCTCAGCGTGGCGACGACGTCGTCCTGCGCGTCCCGGACCGGGGCGGCGACGGCGCCGACGCCGTACAGGTAGTCCTCCTCGCTGATCGCGTAGCCGTCGCGGAGCACGGCGTCGAGCCGGGCGGCGAGCGACGTGCGGTCGGTCAGCGTGTGGGACGTGTACTGGTCGAGGTCGCGGCCGAGCCAGCGCTCGCGCAGCTCGTCGGAGTGGGCGAGCAGGACGACCGGTCCGGCGGCGGTGTGGTACGGCAGGACGGTGCCGACGCCCACGGAGTTGACGACGACCGGGTTGTTGCCCTGCGCCCGCTCGACGCAGACGGCCCCCTCCGCGCCGGGGATCATCAGGTAGGCGGTGTCGCCGAACCGGTCGGCCAGGTGGCGCAGGAACGGCTCGGCCTCGTCGCGGAGGCTGAGGTCCGCGAGCGCGACGGCGCCGACCCGGAAGGGCTTCATCGTGAGCCGGTAGGTGCCGCCGTCGCCCCGGGTCAGCCAGCCCGCCCGGATCAGCGTCGCGGCCAGCCGGTGGACGGTCGTCTTGTTCATGCCGGTGGCCGACGTCATGGCGTTCAGCGTGAGGGCGGGCGTCTCCCGGGTGAAGCACTCCATGAGCTGGCACGCCTTGAGGACCGAGCCGACGATGTTCTTGTTCTCGCCGCCCTCCTGGTCGTCAGGGATCATGGGCCCTCCCACCGTTCCGTAATCCGGTACATGTTCCGGATCCTACCGACCGGTCGCGGATCGCTCGGTCAGGGCATGCGTCGCGGCCGCGTAGGCGTAGGTGTGGTTGCGGGCGTTGGCGAGACCGGTGACGTAGCCCTTCAGCTCCTTGGTGGCGGCGGCGTTGCCGGTGGCGTACAGGCCCGCCACCGCCCGGCCGTCCCGGCGCAGCACCCGCGCGTCGCCGTCGATCCACAGGCCGAGGGTGCCCATGCCGAACCCGACGATCGACAGCGGAAGCGCGTAGAACGGCGGGGTCGCCACCGGCCCGAGGTTCGGGTTCGGGACGCGGTCCGGGTCGCCGTAGGCGCGGCGGATGAACGGCAGCGTGCCGCGGCCGAACGCGTCGTCCGTCCCGCGCTCGGCGCCCTCGTTGAAGGCGGCGACGGTGGCCGCGAGCCCGTCGGGGTCGATCCCGGCGGCCTCGGCCAGCTCGCGCGGCGAACCGGCCCGGACGATCGCGTCCGGCCACGGCTCGCCGGGCCCGTACGGGCCGAGCCGGTAGCGGCGGCGGAACGCGTCGTCGGCGACGAACCAGCACGGGTGGTTCGCCCAGCGCTTCCGGCGCCCGTCGTAGCGGCGCAGCGCGCCGATCAGCGCGCCGTAGTAGCTCTCGTCGCCGAAGCGCTGCCCGTCCCGGTTGACGATCATCGAGTGCGGCAGCCCGAGGTGCTCCAGCAGCGGCCGGTGCAGCGGGACGCCGCCGTCCGGTCCGGGCTCGCCCGGGTGGGTCTCGCCAGGGAAGCGGAAACCGACGCTGAAGAACGGGTCGGCGCCGCGCACGGTGGCCGCGCCGGCCCGCTGCGCCAGCAGCAGGCCGTCGCCGTCGACCACGGGCGGGGCCGACTCGACCAGCGCCGGCACGTCCTCCAGCTCGGCGGCGTCCGGCGCGCCGCCGTACCCGCCCGCCGCGATCAGGACGCCGCGCCGGGCCCGCACCGCGACCCGTCCGTCCGGCCCCTCCAGGACGGCGCCCGCGACGGCGTCGCCGTCCATCAGCAGCTCCACGGCGCGGTGGTGCAGCAGGCAGTCGACGCCGCGCTCCGTCAGCGCCGCCCGGACGAACGCGCCCGCGAGGCCGAGGCCGTGGGTGAGCAGGTCGCGCTCGGCGCCGTCGCGGCGGAGCCGGTCCGGCTCCGTGCGGGCGCGGGGCGAGTACAGGTCGCGGCGGGCGACGCCCGTCTCGTAGTACGGGCTGGGGCGGAGCCGGTCCCGCCAGGCGCCGAGGGACGCGCCGGGGACGGCGCACTCCAGCAGGCGGCCCTCCCCGGTCGAGCCGGGCGCGGGGTGGTAGAGGTCGGGGCAGCCGGGGATGACCTCGAACGGGATCCCGGCCTCGCGGTACCAGCGGGTCGCCTCCACCGCGCGGCGCAGGTAGGCGCGGCGGGCGTCGCGGTCGACCGGACGGCCCTCGCCCTGCACGTGGTCGAGGTAGGACTCGGTCGCCGCCAGGGAGCCGTCCGCCTCACCGCCCGGCAGGCCGGACGCCCCGACCCAGACGAAGCCGCCGCTGTAGGCGGCCACCCCGCCCACCATGCCGGACCGTTCCGCGACCAGGACGTCGGCGCCCAGGTCGTGCGCGCGGACGGCGGCGGCGAGGCCGCCGAGGCCGCCTCCCACGCAGAGCAGATCGACGACGCGGTCCATGTTCCCTCCCTGGGACGCCGTGCGGGCACCGCCGCGGGCGTCGCGCTCACCGGCTCGACGGTCGTGTGAAAGGCGTTCCGTATCGCGGACCGTTCGGAGCGGGCGAGCGGACGGCCCGAATCACGGCGGCGGTTCCGTCCGCAATCCGTTGACCTGCAACTCTTGCAGAAGATTTTGCGGATGTGAACCCGTTGACAGTCGCAGGAACCAAATCTACTGTCGTGGCGGAATCTATTCCGGAATGCGGAAAGGTGCTCCCATGACAGCGACCCGTCTGCGCGACCTCATGGCCGACGACGTGGTGTACGCCCCGGGCGTCTGGGACGGGCTGACCGCCCGGCTGGCCCAGCAGGCCGGCTTCCCCGCCCTCTGCGCGTCCGGCTTCGCGATCTCCGCGGCGCTCGGGCTCCCGGACGCGGAGCTCTACACGATGTCGGAGAACCTCGACGCGGTCCGCCGCATCCTCGAGGCCAGCGACCTGCCGGTCATCGCCGACATCGACACCGGCTACGGCAACGCGGTCAACGCCGCCCGCACCGCGCGCCGCTTCGCCGACGCGGGCGTGGCCGCGGTGTTCATGGAGGACCAGGAGTCGCCCAAGCGCTGCCCGATCTGCGTCGGCGACCCCGTCCCGGTGATCGGCGTCGAGGAGGCCGCCGGCAAGATCCGGGCGGTCCGCGACGCGGTCGGCGACCGCCTCGTCGTGATCGCCCGGACCGACACCGTCGGACGGGAGGCCCTGGAGCGCGCGGAGACCTACGCCGCCGCCGGCGCCGAAATGATCATGCCGGTGACCAAGACGTTCGGCACGGCGGCGGAGTGGCGCGAGTGCCGCGAGCGGACCGGCGTCCCCCTGATGGCCACCCTCACCGCCTCCACCTGGGTGGAGCGCGACCTCACCCCCGAGGTGCTGCGCGAGGTCGGCGTCCGGCTGGCGCTGCTGCCCACGCAGATCCTGCTCTCGGCGACCGGCGCCATGCGGGACACCCTGCGGCGGCTGCGGTCCGGCGAGCCCCCCGCCCACGTCAGCGCCGACGCGCTGCCGCACCACGACTTCGTCGACCTGATCGGCTTCGCCGACGTGGAGAAGGCGCAGGAGACCTACCTGCCCGCCGCCACCGCCTGAAAGAGGTTCGAGGATGACTTCGACCAGCACCGGCCCCGGCCCGGCCGCGTCCGGCGACGACGGGACGATCGCCGACCGGGTCCTGGCGCCGGCTGCGTCGCACGGCCCCGCCGGCCCCGGCCCGGCCGCGACCGGCGGCCGGACGATCACGGAGAAGATCCTGGCCCGCGCCGGCGGCCTCGACGACGTGCGGGCCGGGCAGAACCACCCGTTCCGCCCCGACCACATGGTCGCCTACGACTTCCCCGGCTACACCGACCTGATGTTCAAGCAGATGCACGACGACTTCGGCATCACCGAGGTCGACGACCCCGAGCGCTACCTCGTCTTCATCGACCACATGCTCTCCAACGGCGACGGCCGCGAGCGCGAGGTCCACGACGTCACCCGGAAGTGGGGCGAGTTCTACGGCATCACCGTGCACGAGGGCCGCGGCATCGGGCACCAGGTGGCGGCCGAACTCGGGTACGCGCTCCCCGGCAGGTTCCTCATCCACTTCGACGGGCACATCAGCGGCCTCGGCGCGTTCGGCGCGCTCGGCTGGGGCGTGCGGCGCGACCTGCTGGAGGCGTGGGTCAGCGGGCGGATCTTCCTCGACGTGCCGGCGTCGACCCGCTTCCACCTCACCGGGACGTTCGCGCCGGGCGTCGACAACCGCGACCTCATCCACGAGATCATCGCCCGCGTCGGCGCGGACGGCTGCGCGCACCAGGTCATGGAGTTCACCGGCCCCGGCGCCGAGGCGATGAGCATCGGACGCCGCCAGGGACTGTGCGGCATGGCGATGTTCACGGGAGCCGTCTCGGCGATCTTCAACCCCGACGACCGCGCGCTGGAGTACGCCCGGCGGGTCGCCCGCAGCGGGTTCGAACCGCTGTACAGCGACGCCGACGCGAGCTACACCGCGACCCACGCGATCGACCTCGACGAACTGCGGCCCCGGGTCGTCCTGCCCGGGTCGGCGCGCGCCGCCAACACGCTCGGCGTGGACGAGGCCGCCGGGACGCCCATCACGCGGGCGTTCATCGGCTCGTGCGCGAGCGGCCGCATCGAGGACATCCGCGCCGCGGCCGAGATCCTGCGGGGCCGCCGGGTCGCGCCCGGGGTCCAGCTCAACGTCGTCCCGACCTCGCAGGTGATCCACCGGCAGGCCGAGGAGGAGGGGCTGCTGGACGTGCTGCGCGAGGCGGGCGCCGACATCGCCATCTCCAGCTGCGACTTCTGCTTCGGCTACGCGCGCCCGCTGCGGGACGGCGAGAACTGCATCTCCACCGGCGTCCTCAACATCTCCGGCCGGATGGGCAGCACCGGCGCCGACATCTACATGGGGTCGGCGTACACCGTCGCGGCCAGCGCCGTCGCCGGGCGCATCGCCGACCCGCGGGAGGTGGTGTCGTGACCGGCACCGAGACCGGGCCCGGGACCTCCGCGCTGCCGGACGTCCTGCGCGGCCGCGTCGCGTGGATCTTCGGCGACGACTTCGACGTCGACCTGATCATCGGCGTGGAGAACATCAAGTACTACGACCCGGACAAGCTGCGCGCGGTCTGCATGAAAGCCTTCGACCCCGACTTCGCCGACCGGGTCGAGCCGGGCGACGTCGTGGTGGGCGGGCGCAACTTCGGCTACGGCCACCCGCACTACCCGCCGCTCGTCGCGCTGCGGAACCTCGGGATCAGCGCCGTCGTCGCCGAGTCGTTCTCGCCCGGCTTCTGGCGCGGCGAGACCTACAACGGGATGCCGCTGGTGGCCGTGCCGGGCATCGCGTCGGCCGTCCGGCGCTTCGACCCGGTGGAGGTCGACTGGCGCCGCGCGGCGGTCCGGCTCCCGGACGGCGGGACGCTCGCGGGCGACCCGCCGAGCGACCGGACGATCCAGGTGCTGGAGGCGGGCGGCAGCCTGAAGCTGCTGCTGCGCGAGCACGGGCGCCGGACCGCGGCGGGCTGACATGCGCGGCGACCACTTCGACACCGCCCGCGGGCAGGTCCGGGCGTGGCTCACCGGCGACCGTCCGGGCGTGCTCGTGCTGCCGGGGATCCGCTGGTCGGGACGTCCGCTGGCCGAGGAGATCGTGCTGGAGGCGCCCGACCGGCCCGTCGCCGTCGCGGACCTCCCGGGCGTCGGCGGATCGGCGCCCGGCGCCGCGGCCGGCCCCGGACCGGCGGCCGACGCGCTCGCCGAGGTCGCGGCCGCGCTGGGCGTGCACACCGTCGTCGGGCTGGACATGGCCTGCGCCCTCGCCGCCGCCGTGGCGGGCCGGGTGCCGGGCTGCCGGGAACTCGTCCAGGTCGACCCCGGCTACCTCGCGGCCGCCCGCGAGACGCCGCCGCCCGACCTCGTCCCCCGCGCGGACGGCTCCCACCTGCCGCGGCTGTGGCAGCTCGTCCGGGACGCGCACCTGTTCCCGCCCGGCGCGGCCCGCGCGGCCGTCCCGGGACGGGCGGAGCTGCCGTCCCCGGCGGCGCTCGACCGGACGGTCGTCGCGTTCGCCGAGCACCCCGAGGGCTTCGCGGCCCTGTGGCAGGCGTGGTGCCGGGCGGCGGAGGACCCCTTCGCCGGGGCGATGCCGCCCACCGCGGTCGTCGGGTCCGACGGCACCGGCCCGTCCCCGGTCTCCCGGTGGCTCGGCCGCCTGTCCCGCGCCCACGGCCGCCCGCCCGCCCCCGCCGCCCCGGCGGCCGCGCCCGCGCCGCCCGCGCCGCGCAGGGCGCTGCCGCTGGCGGACGCCGCGTCCGGCGCCCCGGCCGGAAGCCCGGCCGCGCGCGCCACGGGGGTGCGGCGGGAGTTCGTCACGACCTCGCTCGGGCAGGTCCACGTGCGCGTGGCCGGGGACCCGGCGGCGCCGCCGCTGGTCGCGCTGCACTCGGCGCCCGGATCCGCCGGGCTGCTCGAACCGCTGATGCGCGGCCTGTCGGACGACTTCCACGTGATCGCGCCCGACTACCCCGGGAACGGGGAGTCGGACAAGCCGTGGCGCGACGCCGTCGACATCGGGCGGCTCGCCGACGCAGTCGCGGAGGTCGCCGAGCGGCGCGCCGCCGGGCCGGTGCACCTGTGGGGCACCCACACCGGGGCCGTGATCGCGCTCGAACTGGCCGTGCGCCGTCCCGACCTGGTGCGGCGCGCCGTCCTGGAGGCGCCGCCGCTCCTGCCGCCCGACCTCACCTCCGACATCCTGGAGCACTACCTGCCGCCGCTGCGCGCGGACCGGTTCGGCTCCCACCTCGTCCGGGCGTGGGGGATGCGGCGCGACATGTTCCTGTTCTGGCCGTGGTACCGCGACCGCGTCGCCGCGTCCCGCCCGCTGCGCGTCCCGCGCCCCCGCGAACTGCACGACTGGACGGTCGGGCTGCTGCAGAGCGGCACGACCTACCACCTCAGCTACGCCGCCGCGTTCCGCTACCCCACGAAGGAGCGGCTGCCCGAGCTCGCCGTCCCCGCGCTGATCTGCGCGGGCCCGGACGACATGCTGGCCGACAACCTCCCGGCCCTGCGCGCCGCCGCACCGGACGGCGTCCGCATCGAGTCCACCCCCGCGACCTGCTGGTACCCCGACCAGGATCCCGCCGCGGTCCACGCGACCGTCCGGCGCTACACCGAGTTCCTCGCCGCCCGCTGAGGGCGCGCGCACCGTCCGAGGAGACGCCATGCCACCAACACTGCGCCGCCGGTCACTGGCCGCGCTCGCCGCGGCCATCGCCGCCGCCACGCTGGCCGGCGCGTGCACCGGCGGGACCAAGGAGGGCGAAGTGAAAATCGGCTTCATCACCGCGCTCACCGGGCCGGTGGCCTTCGCCGGGCAGACCTTCGCCAACGGCATCGAGCTGGCGGTCGACCAGGTCAACCGCGAGGGGTACCTCGGCGGCGGCCGCCGGATCACGCTGGTGAAGAAGGAGGGCGCCGAGAAGCCGTCGCAGGCCGTCGACCAGGCGCGGCAGCTCTCCGTCGACCAGAGCGTCGTCGGCGCCCTCTGCTGCATCCTGTCCCCGGTGGCGGGCGCGGTGAAGGTCGTCACGTCCGACGCGGAACTGCCGCTGAACATCTACGGCGCCACCGACCTCGGCCTCCAGGACCCGCCGTACGTCGTCCGCACCACCACCCTGCCGCAGGAGGCCAACAAGCGGCTGGCGCGGAAGGTGGCGGAGGACGCCCGGCCCGCCTCGGTGGCCTACGTGGTCACCCAGGACAACTCCGGGTGGATGTCCCAGCTGAAGTCCTTCCAGGAGGGCTTCGCCGGGACGGGCGTCCGGGACCTCGGGACGGTCGACACGCTCGCGGCGCAGACCGACTTCAGCGGCGCCGCCGGGCAGCTCATGGCGAAGAACCCGGAGGCCATCGTCATCTCGACGCTCCAGCAGTCCACGATCTCCCTGGTCAAGGCGCTGCGCAGCCGCGGCTACCGGGGCCTGCTCGTCACCACCGAGGTGGTCGGCAGCCCCGGCGCGTTCAAGGCCGCGGGCGCCACCCTGGCCGACGTCCCGTTCCCGGTGTACTTCTACGCCGGGAAGGCGGGCCCCGCCGGACAGGAGTTCGCCCGCAGCTACCGGGCCGAGTACGGCACCGACCCCGACGCCTACGCCGCCCAGGGGTACATGGCCGCGTTCATGATGGCCACCGCCGTCCGGAACGCGGGCGCGAACCCCACCCGCGAGAGCGTCACGAAGGCGCTGTCGGACATCGAGCGGCTCGACGACACGATCTACGGCACCGTCCAGTTCCGCGACGGCCAGCTGTACGCCCCGGACAGCATCGTCCACGTCACGTGGACGAAGGACGGGCGGCAGCGCGAGTGGGCACCCGCGGGCGCGGGCGCCGCGTGACGGGCGGGTGAGCGGACCATGCTGTTCCTCCAGCAACTAGTCAACGGGATCTCGCTCGGCGCCGTGTACGCGCTCTTCGCGGTCGGGTTCGGCGTCGTGTTCTCCACCATGCGGATCCTGAACCTGGCCCAGGGCGTCTACGCCACCTGGGGCGCGCTCTTCGCCTACTGGACGGTCACCGAGGCGGGGCTGCCGTTCGCGGTGGCCGTCCTCGCGGGCGCGGCGGCCGGCGCGGTGACCGCCGTCGCGGTCGACCAGATCGCCTTCCAGCCGCTGCGCTCGCGCGGCGGCGACCAGCTCCTCGGCACCATCATCACCAGCGTCGCGCTGTGGATCGCGCTCCGGGAGGCGGCGAGCCTCGCCACCGGCGCCGCGCCGCTCGGGTTCCCGCCCGGCACCGTGCCGGACGGGCTGCTGCACGTGGGCGGCGTCCGGGTGCTGATGACGCAGCTCCTCGCGATCGTGTGCGCGGTCGCGGTGACCGCGGCGATCCACCTCGTCCTGCGCCGCACGAGGCTCGGCGCGGCGATCCGGGCCGTCGGGCACGACCGGGGCGCCGCGATGCTCGGCGGGGTCGACCCGCACGTCGCGATCCTCACCGCCGCGGCGCTGGCGGGCGCCGCGACCGGACTGGCGGGCGTGTTCTTCGCCGCGGGGCAGACCTTCACGTTCGGCCTCGGCGACGGGCTGCTCCTGCACGGCTTCGCGGCGGTCGTCATCGGCGGCATGGGCGACGTCCGGGGCGCCGCGTTCGGCGGCTTCCTGATCGGCGTGATCCAGGTGCTGTCGGCGCAGTACATCTCCGCCTCCTTCCAGGACGCCATCACGTTCGGCCTCCTGCTCGCCGTCCTCGTCGCGCGCCCGCGCGGCCTGTTCCGCACCGTCGAGCTAGGGAGAGCATGATGGCGGCGACCCAACTCGCCCTGCTGTTCAGCGCGATCGAGTTCGCGCTCGTCGGCGCGATCCTCGCCCTCAGCACCTACGTGACGCTGTGGGCCGGGCTGCTCAGCTTCGCCACGGTCAGCTTCGCGGCGACCGGCGCGTTCACCGCGACGCACCTGATGTCGGAGGCCGGGTTCGGGCTGTGGGCCGCGCTCGCGGCGGGCGGTCTCGGCGGCGGCGTGCTGGCCGCCGCCGCAGGGCTGCTGCTCATCCGGCTGGACAGCCACTGGCTGGCGCTCGCGACCGTCGCGCTCATCCTCGTCACCCGCGTGGTCGTGGTGAACCTCGGCGACCTCACCGGCGGCTCGGAGGGCCGGATCGTCCCGGTCAAGGTGGAGCTGTGGCAGCTCGTGCTGGTGCTCGGGCTCGTGTGCCTGTTCCTGGCGCGGCTCGCACGGTCCCGGTTCGGCACCGCGGCCGTCGCCACCCGCGAGGACCCGACGGCCGCCGCGACGATGGGCGTCCCGGTCCGCCGCGTCCAGACGGCCGCGTTCGCGATCAGCGGCGTCATCGGCGGGATCGGCGGCGTCCTCCAGGCCGGGCTGCTGCGCTACATCGACCCCGACAGCTTCTACATCGACCTGGCCGTCACCGTCATCGCGTGCGTCGTGCTCGGCGGCGCCTACCACTGGTTCGGGTCCGTCATCGGCGCGATCGTGTTCACCGGGCTGCCGGTGTACGTGAACCAGTTCATCGGCCAGGGCCAGTCCATCATCAACGGCGTCCTGCTGCTGGTCATCATGATCTGGGTGCCCGGCGGCCTGATCGACCCGCTGCGCTGGCGGCGGCTGCGGGAGCGGCGGGCCGCCGCGTCCCCGGCCGGTGCCGCGCGCGAGGTCGCGGAGGTGCGGTCATGAGCGGCGGACAGAGCGGCGGACAGAGCGGCGGACAGAGCGGCGGACACAGCGGCGGCGACGCGCTCGTCATCGACGGGCTGGCCAAGCGGTTCGGCGGGCTGAGCGTGCTCGGCTCGGTCGCGCTGACCGTCCCGCGCGACGCCGTCTTCGGCGTCGCCGGGCCGAACGGGGCCGGGAAGACGACCCTGCTCAACATCATCAGCGGGCTGCTGCCCGCCGACGCCGGGACGATCACCCTGTTCGGCGAGCCCTGCCACCATCTCCGCGCCACGGCGCTGGCCCGGATGGGCGTGGCCCGCACCTTCCAGAACATCCGGCTGCTGCGCGGCCTCACCGTCGCCGAGCAGGTCATGGCGGGCGGGTACCGGCTCCGGCGGGTCGGCGCCGCCCGCGGCCTGGCCGGTACCCCGCGCGCCCGCGCCGAGCAGCGCGACCTGCGGGAGCGGGCCATGGAGGTGCTGGAGTCGGTCGGCCTGGCGGACGCCGCCGGACGGCTCGCCGAGACGCTGCCCTACGGCGACCAGCGGCGGCTGGAGATCGCGCGGGCGCTGATGTCGCGGCCCCGGCTGCTGCTGCTCGACGAGCCGACCGCCGGGATGAACGCCGCCGACTGGGCGGGGATCGGCGAACTCGTGGCCGGGCTCCGGCGGTCCGGCACCGCGGTCGTCGTCGTCGAGCACAACATGCGGCTGATCCAGGAGGTCTGCGACCAGGTCGCCGTGCTCGCGTCCGGCGAGGTCATCGCCTGCGACGTGCCGGCGCGGTGCCTGCGCCGCCCCGAGGTGCGCAAGGCGTACTTCGGCAAATGAGCCCGGGGACGGAAGGAGAACCACCATGCTGACCGTCGAGTCGCTCGAGGTCGCCTACGGGTCGATCCGCGCCGTGGCCCGGCTCGACCTCGCCCTCGACCGGGGCCGGGTCGGCGCGCTGCTGGGCGCCAACGGCGCGGGCAAGTCGAGCACGATGAAGGCCGTCGGCGGGCTGCTCCGCCCGTCCGGCGGGCGCGTCCTGTTCGACGGCGCCGACATCACCGGCATGCCCGCGCACCGCGTCGCCCGGCACGGCCTCGCCCTGGTGCCGGAGGGGCGGATGGTCGTCGGCTGCCTGACCGTCCAGGAGAACCTCGACCTGTCGGCCTACGCGCGCGGGCGGCGCCGCAAGGCCCTCGCCGACGACGTCTACGACCTGTTCCCGCGGCTGGCCGAGCGCCGCCGGCAGACGGCGGCGCTCATGTCGGGCGGCGAGCAGCAGATGCTCGCCATCGGCCGCGCCCTGATGACCGCCCCGTCCCTGCTGCTGCTGGACGAGCCGTCGATGGGGCTGTCCCCGGCGCTCGTCGACACGGTCTTCGGGGCGATCGCCGAGATCCGGTCCGCCGGGATGACGATGCTGCTCGTCGAGCAGAACGCCGCGCTCGCCTTCCCGCTCGCCGACCACGCCTGCCTGATCCAGCGCGGCGCCATCGTCGCCGAGGGCACACCGGACGAGCTGGAGAAGGACCCCGCGACGATCGCCCGGCACCTCGGCATCGACGAGGAGCCCGCACGGGACGCCGCACGGGAACCCGCGCGGGACGCCGCGCCGGGCGAGGACCGCGGCCGGAGGGGAGCGAGCACGTGAACTGGCGCGAGCTGTACGGCGCCGGTGTGCCGGACGAGATCGCCCCCGACGCGGGAAGCGTTCTCGAGCTGTTCCGGATCCGCACGGCCGAACGTCCGGACGCCCCGCAGTTGCACTACTTCGGGACCACCCTCGACCGCGCGGCCACCGACCGGCTCAGCGACGCCCTCGCGGCGGGGCTCGAACGGCGCGGCGTCGGGGCGGGCGACCGCGTCGCGATCGCCTTGCAGAACACGCCGGTCTGCGTCTTGGCCGTCCTCGCGGTGTGGAAGCTGCGCGCGACGGTCGTCCCGGTAAACCCGATGTACAAGGAGCGCGAGCTGGCCCACCTGCTCGCCGACTCCGGGGCCCGCGTGCTGATCGCGCACCCCGCCGCGGCCCCCGCGGTCGCGGCGCTGCCGGAGGCCCCCGAGCACGTCCTCTACTCCCGCGACGGCGCCCTCGCGGCCGACGCCTCCGGCCCCTGGCCGGACGGCGACCGGCCCGACGACGTGCAGGCGATCCTCGACGAGGGCGGCACGCCCAGCGCCGCCGCCGCTCCCGGACCGGACGAGCCCGCCCTGCTCAGCTACACGTCCGGCACCACCGGGCCGGCGAAGGGCGCGGTCAACACCCACCGCAACCTCGCCTACCAGGTGGCCGCGTGCCGCACCTGGATCGGGCTGGGGGAGAGCGACTCGATCCTCACGATCGCGCCGCTGTTCCACATCACCGGCCTCGCGATGCACCTGGCGCTCGGCCTCGGCGCCGGCCTGCCGCTCGTCCTGACCTACCGGTTCGAGCCCGTGACGGCCGCCGCGCTGGTCGAGCGCTACCGGCCGACGTTCACCATCGGGTCCATCACCGCGTTCATCGCGCTCCTTGACGAGCCCGCGACCCGCGAGCACGACCTCGGCTCGCTGACCAGGGTGCTCAGCGGCGGCGCGCCCGTCCCGTCCGCGACCGTGCGCCGCTTCGCCGACGCCTTCGGCGTCTACGTGCACAACGCCTACGGGCTCACCGAGACGACGTCGGCCGCCGTGGCCGTGCCGCTCGGTGCGCGGGCGCCGGTCGACGAGGCGTCCGGGAGCCTCTCGATCGGTGTGCCGCTGCCGAGCGTCCGGGTCGAGATCCGCGGCGAGCGGGGCGAGCCGCTGCCGCCGGGGGAGGTGGGCGAACTGTCGATCGCGGGCCCGCAGGTCGCCGCGGGCTACTGGCGGAACCCGGAGCAGACGCGGGCATCCTTCCCCGGCGGCACGCTCCTCACCGGCGACGTCGGCTTCATGGACGCCGCGGGCTGGGTCTACCTCGTCGACCGCAAGAAGGACATGATCGTCGCCGCGGGTTACAAGATCTGGCCGCGCGAGGTCGAGGACGTCCTGTACGAGCATCCGGCCGTGCGGGAGGCGGCCGTCGTCGGCGTCCCCGACCCCTACCGCGGCGAAACCGTGCGCGCCCACGTCAGCCTCCGACCGGGCGCCGCCGTTACGGGCGACGAGCTGCGCGAGCACTGCCGCGCGCGGCTGGCCGTCTACAAAGCACCGGCGCGGGTGCTCATCGAGAACGAACTGCCGAAGAGCGTCTCCGGCAAGATCCTCCGCCGCGAACTGCGCGGACCGGACGGGTGAGCGGCCGCCCCGCCGGCGCGGCATGATCGTTCGGGAGCAGTTGGCCCGGCGGTCACCCGCTCCACCGCGGGGCGCCGCGCGGGGCGGGTTGGCTTGGGCGGCCAGCCGCCCCGCGCCGCCAGGAGACAGCATTGAAGGTCCATCACCGCAGACGGCCGGTCGCCGTGCTCGCGGCCGCCGCCGCGCTCGTCGCGGGGACGGCGGCGCCGTCGCTCGCCGCGCCGCCGGGGCCGCCGCCCCGGACCGGCGCGCCGCCCGACCCGGCCTCGCCGCTCGTCCGCGAGGTGGACCGGCTGCTCCTGCCGGACGGCCGCGCCGCGCCCGCCGGGGAGGCGCTCGAGACCGAGCGGATGCGGCGCCCGGTCGCGCCCGGCACCGTCCTGACCTCGTTCGACCGGCTGGACGCCAAGGGCTGGCTGCGCGCCGACCAGATCGACGTCGACCTCGCCGCGCCCGTCCGGGCGGACTACCTGTCCCCGGGCCCGGTCGCCGCCACCGCGCCGCTGTCCGAGCAGGCCGGACGGGCGGGCGCCATCGCCGGGGTGAACGGCGACTTCTTCGACATCAACAACACCGGCTCCGCCAACGGCGCCGCCGTGGACGACGGGAAGCTGGTGAAGTCGGCCGTCCCGGGCTGGTCCACCGCGACCGCCGGGGTCGGCGCCGACGGGCTCGGCCAGATCGCCGACATGCTGCTGGAGGGCGAGCTCACCCTGCCCGGCGGCCGCACGGCGCCGCTCGACCAGTTCAACGCCTACCGGGTGAAGAAGGACGGCATCGGCGCGTTCACCCCGGCGTGGGGCACCGCCACCCGCGGCCGGTCCCTCGCCGACGGCGCCCGGCGGGTCGCCGAGGTCCTGGTCGTGGACGGCCGGGTCGTGTCGGTCGGCGACACCCCCGGCGAGGGCGCGATCCCGGACGGCGGGTTCGTCCTGCTCGGCCGGGAGGCGGGCGGCGACCTGCTGCGCACGCTGAAGCCCGGCGACCCGGTGGCGATGGCCGCCAAGGCCCGCTCGTCCGGGACGGACGCGGAGTTCGCCGTCGGCGGCAACCAGGTCCTCGTCCGGGACGGGAAGGTCCCCGCGATCGGCGACCCGGCGGTCCACCCCCGCACCGCCGTGGGCTTCAGCGCGGACGGCCGCCGCATGATCCTCATGACCGTGGACGGCCGCCAGATCGACAGCCGCGGCGTGACGCTGGCGGAGATGGGCGCGCTGATGAAGGAGGCCGGCGCCCACAACGCCGTCAACCTCGACGGCGGCGGCTCCTCCACGCTGCTGGCCCGCGAGCCCGGCCAGGCCCGCGGCCAGGTGGAGAACCGGCCGTCCGACGGGGCGGAGCGCCCCACCCCGAACGGCATCGGGCTGTTCGCCGAGGGCAGCGGGAAGCTGCGGGGCTTCCGGGTGGAGCCCGCCGCCGACCCCGCCGACGCGCCCGGCACGGGCCCGACCCGCGGCGGCCGTCCCGACCGGGTGTTCCCCGGGCTGACCCGCCGCCTCGTCGCGCGCGGCCACGACGAGGCCCAGGGCCCCGCCGACGGCGACCCGCGCTGGATCGCGGCCGGGCCGCAGGGCCGGGTGACCCGCGACGGCGTGTTCCGAGCCCGCCGCTCCGGCACCGTCACGGTGCACGCCGTCGACGGGCGCGCCCGCGGCAAGGCCACGCTCACCGTGCTCGGCGACCTCGCCCGCGTCGGCGCCACCACCGACCGGGTGACGATCCCCGGCCCGGACGGCACCGGTTCCTTCGGCGTCGTCGGCTTCGACGGGCAGGGCTTCACCGCGCCCATCGAACCGTCCGACACGAAGCTGACCTACGACACGTCCCTGCTGGACATCGCGCCCGGCGCGGGCGGCGCGTTCACGGTCACGCCGCGCAAGGCGTCCGGGTCCGCGCTCGTCACGGTCGAGGTGCGGGGCCACCGGACGACCGTGCCGGTCGGCGTCGGCCTCGACCGGCGGACGATCGCGGCGTTCGACGACGCCGCCGACTGGCGGTTCGGCACCGCGCGGGGGTCCGGCGCCGTCGAACCGGTCGCCGAGGGCCGCACCGGCGCCGGGCTGCGGCTGTCGTACGACTTCACCCGGTCGACCGCGACCCGCACCGCGTACGCGTACCCGCCGCGGCCCATCGAGATCGAGGGGCAGCCGCAGGCCCTCGGCGCCTGGGTCCGCGGCCAGGGCAAGGGCGAGTGGACGGCGTTCACCATCACCGACGCCAACGACCAGACGTACTCGCTGTACGGCCCGTACATCACCTGGGAGGGGTGGCGCTACCTGGAGATGCAGGTGCCCGCCTCCGTCGCGTACCCGATCAAGGTGAACCGCTTCTACACCATCGAGACGTCCGCGGACCGTCAGTACACGGGGGAGGTGCTCATCGACGACTTCGTCGCGAAGGTGCCGCCGTCGGTGGAGACGCCGCCCGCGCAGCGGCGGCCCCCCGACCCGATGGTGGTCCGGGACGGCACCGTCGACGGCGCCCGGTACCGGTTCGCGGTGCTGTCGGACGCCCAGTTCGTCGCGGCGGACCCCGACAGCGCCCACGTGCGGCGCGCCCGCCGCACCCTCCGCGAGGTGCTCGCCGCCGAGCCGGACTTCCTCGTCATCAACGGCGACTTCGTCGACACCGGCACCGAGGCCGACTTCGCGCTCGCCCGGCGGATCCTCGACGAGGAACTCGGCGGGAAGCTGCCGTACCACTACGTCCCGGGCAACCACGAGATCTACGGCCCCGGCACCATCGGCAACTTCCGGAAGGCGTTCGGCGAGCCGTCCCGCACGTTCGATCACAAGGGCACCCGGTTCGTCCTGCTGGACTCGTCCACCGGCACGTACCGCACAAGCTCGTTCGACCAGATCCGCATGCTGCGGACCGCCCTGGACGACGCCCGCCGCGACCCGTCCGTCCGCTCCGTCGTCGTGTTCGGCCACCACCCGTCCCGCGACCCGCTGCCCGCCAAGAACAGCCGGCTCTCCGACCGGAAGGAGGCGGCGATGCTCGAAGAGTGGCTCGCCGAGTTCCGGGCCCGGACGGGCAAGGGCGCGGCCGTCGTGAACGCCCACGTCGGCGTGTTCCACGCGTCCCGGGTGGACGGCGTCCCGTCGTTCATCAACGGCAACTCGGGCAAGAACGCGGCGGCGTCCCCCGCCGACGGCGGCTTCACCGGCTGGACGATGTTCGGCGCGACCCCGCCGTCCCGGCCCGACATCGCCCGCACCCGCCGCGACCCGTACGCCGCCGGCCCGCAGTGGCTCCGGGCCGAGGTGCGCCCGCACGTGGACGGGCTGACGCTCGCGGCGCCCCGCACCGTCCCGGACGGCTCGACCGCCGGCGTCGCGGTCACCGTACGGCAGAACGACCGGGACCTGCCGCTGGCCTACCCGATGAGCGCCGACTGGACCGGGTCGCCGTCCCTGCACATCGGCGACCCGGACGACGCCCGCCGGTGGCACGTCGCCGCGTTCGACCCGTCCACCGGGAAGCTCACGGGCCTGCGTCCCGGCACGGCGACGCTCGCGGTCGAGGTCAACGGCGTCGCCCGCGCGACCCCGGTCACCGTCACCGGCGCGGCCCCCTGACCCGCGGCCGAGCCCGGGCGGGGCGCCCGCCCGGGCCTGCCCGGCGGCGGGCACGAGCAGGCCGATAGGGCGCCGTCCCGGATGTGGAGGGGGCGTCAAGCACGTGTGCACGCAGCATCAAGGGCCGCGCGCGCGTGCGTCCTAGCCTGCTGGAGTCGAGCCGGCGGGGGTTCGGCTCGCCGCAAGGGTGGCCGGGCGGCTCCTGCCGGATGCACCGGAGAGGAACAGCCATGACCCGGACGTACCGGCGCATGCTCGTGCGCATCGCTTCGGCCTTCGGCCTTGTGCTCGCCGCACTCACGTTCGCGGCCTCGCCCGCGTCGGCCCACACCATCGGGCAGGCCGTCGTATCGGAGCAAGGATGCGGCTGGCCGAACGGCGACTACCGCATCCTCACCAGAGAAGACCTCTGGGACGACCGCAACAACATGCCCCTGGGCGAGGTCTACGTGCTCTGGAACGGCACGTACCAGGAGAACTGCGTGGTCACCCTGCGGGTCGGACGGGCGCACGGCGTCGCCACTTACACGGAGGCCGTCCTGGAGCGCCAGGGCAAGGCGACGCTCACGGACGAGGGGAGCTACGCGCACTACGCGGCGGTCAGCGGCTACGCCCCGGGCACCTGCATCCGGTGGACGGGCTCCATCAAGGCGATCTACGGCGGCGGGATCATCGGGACGACCACCACCCAGTGGAGGTACTGCGGCTGACCCACCGTGCCCACCGCACGTGCCGCGCTCAGAGGGACAGACCGGGCGGGCGCAGTTCCTTGAGGAGCGGGCAGATGTCCTCAAGGGCGCCGCGCGCCTCCCGGTCCCCGCCGCCGGCGGCGACGACGGCCTCGAAGACCGGTGCGAGTTCCCGGCGCGCGGCCTCGACGTCCTCCTTGCGCTCCCGCTCCGCCCGCCGGCCCGCTTCCCCCAGCGCCGACAGCATTGCGGTCAGCCGAACCCCCAAGGCCGACAGCCCCTCCCCAAGCGAGAACCCCAAGCCTGACTTCGCCCCCACCGGCCAGCCCGACCACCGGCTACGGGCACCCGGCTCGGCGTACGTCCCGCAGTCCGGGACGAACGAGCGACGAAGTCGGGCTGACGGGGGTCGACGCTGTGGAAGTCAGTGCCGGCTCCAGATCGCCTGAGCGGGCTCGGCTCGGCCGAGGTGCGGAGACGAGGTTCACCTCCTGTCCGGAGGTGGCCTCCTCCATTCGCCGCGAGGTCCGGGCGGCCGGTCGAGTGGGAGACTCGGCCGGGATGTGACGACCGAAGGAGATCAAGGCATGACCGCAGACGCCCTCGACCCGGTTCCGGCGTCAGGCGGACAAGGGCAGCGGGTCCTCGACCTCCTCGACAAGGCGATCGACGCCCAGAGCGCCCTGGTGCGCAAGAACATCGCCCGGGCTCGCCAGCGGAACCCGGAGGCGACGCCGGCACAGGTGATCCGGTCTCTGGAGCGCATGTACGTCAGCGCCTTGACCGGCACGGGTGCCGCGGTCGGAGGCACCGCGGCCGCGCCCGGCGTCGGCACGGGTGTCGCGCTGGCGCTGACGGCGGGCGAGACCTTCTCGTCCCTCGAGCTGAGCGCGCTGTTCGCGCTCTCGGTCGCCGAAGTCCACGGAGTCCCCATCGACGAGATCGAGCGCCGCCGGACGATCGTGATGGGCATCATGCTCGGCGGGTCCGGCTCCGCCACCATCTCCAAGGTCGCCGAGCGTACGGGGCAGCACTGGGGACGTCAGATCGTCGCCAAGGTGCCCGTCGAGACACTGCGTCAGATCAACAAGATCTTGGGCAAGAACTTCATCACGAAGTACGGGACCAAG
The DNA here is from genome assembly GCF_000425065.1 of Actinomadura rifamycini DSM 43936. Lineage (GTDB taxonomy): Bacteria > Actinomycetota > Actinomycetes > Streptosporangiales > Streptosporangiaceae > Spirillospora > Spirillospora rifamycini. Next base: position 24,762 of record NZ_AULB01000021.1, on the reverse strand, counting down.
CAGGGGATCATCGTTCTCGGTCGGGTGGCGCCGTTCGGTATCGGCGCCGTGATCGGTGGCGGAGCCAACGCCGCCATCGGCTCTCTGACCGTCAGGTCCAGCCGTCGCGCCTTCGGCCCGGCTCCGGAGTCATGGCCGTTGCCGATGCCCGACGCAACGTCGGGCTCCGAGAGCCCGCAGGGCTGACCCTCGGAGCCGCAAGGCGTCGAGTCATTCGTTCGCCGGGTTCGAGGGCGGGGCCAGGGGCTCTCGCCACATCGGCCAGATGGCGGGGCCGTCGGGCAGGACGATCGGGGCGCCGAACGGCGCGAAACCGTGGCGTTCGTACAGGCCGCGGTTCTGCGGCGACGTCGCCTCCAGGTACGCGGGCAGGCCCGCGGCGTCGGCACGCGCGAGGCCGCGGGCGAGCAGTGCGGAGCCGGTGCCGCGGCCCTGGTGGGCCGGGTGCACGCCGAGGAACTGCAGGTAGGAGTGCGGGCGGTCCACCGGATGGCGCGCGGCCGTGGTCTCCAGGAACGCCCGGAGCCTGTCCGGCAGCCCCGGCGGCGGCTCCTCGGCGTCCGGTGCGGGGGAGGGGAACCAGACCGCGACCGCGGTGTCGTCCAGGACGTCGAGGCCCCCGGCCGCGGCCGACTCGGTCACCACGAACTCGAACAGCCGGGCCGAGACGTCGGTCGTGAGCCACGTCATGACGTCGTCGTCGCGGAACGCGGCCAGGAGCACGCGGACGGCGCGGTCGGTCCGCGGCGAAGCGTCGTTCGTCACGCGCCCTGCGCCTCCTTCACGTCCGCGGCCGCGTCGTCGAAGAGGCGGCGGCGCTCGTCCGGGCCGATGTAGCGGCCGTCGGCGACGACCGCGTGGATGCGCCGCGTGTTCCGGATGTCCGCCAGCGGGTCCGCGTCCAGGACCAGCAGGTCGGCCAGCCGGCCCGGCTCGACCGACCCGGAGGTCCGCTCGCGGCCGAGGAACCGGGCGGGCTCGATCGTCGCCGCCTGGAGGGCGCGCAGCCGCGTCAGCCCGGCGCTCGCGAGGAACTCGAGCTCCTCGTGCAGCGCGAAGCCGGGGAACAGGCCGGGGCCTCCGGTGTCGGTGCCGGCGAGCAGCCGCACGCCCGCCTCCTCCATCGCGGCGACCGCCGCCCGCCGGTGGTCGAACATCGTGCGCCGCCTCGCGGCCTCCTCGGTGCTGCGCCCCCCGCCGTGGAAGATCTCGTCCCGGACGAACGCCCACATGTCCCGCGTGTCCGGGGGCATGTACGCGAACCGCTCGTCGTCCAGGCGGATCCACTCCGCCAGCTCGATCGTCGCGTGCATGACGAGCGTCGGGCAGTAGGCGACGTCGGCGGCGGCCATGCGCTCGAACAGCGACGCGGCCGATGCGCGGCTGTAGCGGTTCAGCGACTCCCACTCCACGTCGGTGACCTGCCTGAACCAGTCGGCGTAGTGGGACCCGTCCCGCGTGGAGATCCGCGCCATCGCGGCCTCCAGCCGGTCCGCGTCGGCGGAGGTCGCCGGCCACAGCCCGTGGACGTGCTCGAACGAGCGCTGGCCCGCGCCGATCTGCTCGCCGAACGGCACCCGGTCGGAGCGGTGCCCGACCACGGGCATGTCGAGCCGGGCCGCCTCGTCGAGCAGCGCGAAGTACGGCTCCCGCTCCAACCGGGAGTACACCTTGACGAAGTCCGCGCCGCCGTCCTTCGCCTCGCCCACCGCGCGCCTGGCGTCCGGCCCGGTGGTGACCGCGGCGATCGGCGAGTCGACGGGGATGTCCTGCCACAGGGTCGGCGCGCCGTCGACGATCGGGCTTGCGATGACCGAACGCGGCCCGATCATCTTTCCGGCGGCCGTCCGTCTCCGCCACTCGTGCAGCTGCGGCTTCCCCCACATCTCGCGGACCGTCGTCACCCCGCCGGCGATGTAGAGCGCGGGGAACAGCCGTTCGAGGGACGCGTCGGTGTCGCTGTGCACATGCATGTCGGTCAGGCCCGGCATCACGTACCGCCCGGGGAGGTGGTGGACGCGGGCGCCGGGCGGGATCGCGACCTCGGACGCGGGACCGACCGTCGTGATCGTCCGGTTCGCCACGAGGACGGTCCGGCCGGGCAGGGACGGTCCGCCGGTGACGTCGATCACGGTGACATCGGTGAGCGCCAGGGCTCTGTCGTCGAAGCTCATTTGTACACCGTATGGACGAGCTGAACCGCGAGCCCGTCACGCGAGTACACTTCCCCAGCCGTACTGCCCGCATGGCAGGAAAAGGCGCCCTGTGCCTACACCGCGCCGCCGACCGTACTAGTACAGTCTGCGGCATGGACGCGGAGGACGGACGACCGGCGCGGCGTGTCGCGGACGAGCTGCGCCGGCGGATCGCCGACGGCGAGCTGCGCCCCGGCGACCGCGTGCCCTCGACCCGCCGGATCGTGCGCGACTTCGGCGTCGCGATGGCGACCGCGAGCCGCGCGCTCGCCCGGCTGCGCGAGGAGGGGCTGATCGTCACGACGCCCGGTTCGGGCAGCGTGGTCAGGGCCGCCGAGCGGCGCCCGCCGCCCGCTCCGCGGCTCGCGCCGCGCGACCTGACGCGGGCGAGGATCGTCGCGGCCGCCGTCGCGCTCGCCGACCGGGAGGGGACGGACGCGGTCTCCATGCGCGGCCTCGCGGGCAGGCTCGGCGTGACGCCGATGTCCCTGTACCACCACGTCGCGGGCCGGGACGAGCTCGAACTGCTGATGATCCGCGCGGTGTTCCGCACCGAACCGCTGGCCAACGTCGCGCCCGAGGGGTGGCGCGCGCAGCTGGAGGAGGTCTACCGGCTGCAGTGGCGCCTCTACCGCCGCCACCCGTGGCTGGCCGGGTTCCTGTCGCCGATGAGGCCGCCGTACGTGCCCGAGGCGATGGAGCACAGCGAACGCACCCTCCGGGCGCTCGCGCGGCTCGGGCTGGCGGGGGCCGAGCGGTGGCGGGCCGCCGTCGCCCTCCCCGCGCTCGTGCGCGGCCTCGCCCTGACCGCGGCGGACGAGCTGCGCATGGCGCACGAGACGCGCATGCGCACGACCGACTGGTGGGCGGCGATGGAGGTCGAGGCGCGGCGGCACTTCCGGTCCGGGTGCTTCCCCTACCTCTCGGCCGTGGAGGAGATCGTGGTCGCGGACGATCTGGACGACCTGTTCGAGCACTCCCTCACGCGCTACCTCGACGGCCTAGCGAAACGCGCGAGCGCGGGGTGACGGGCGGATTGATCCGGCGCCGCCGATCAATCCGCCGCGCATTCCGATCAATGCTCCCTTGGCCGGCGTGACCCGTCCGGGGAGACTGGACGGGCGGTCGGCGACATCCCCAATCGCCGTGCCGTTCGGAGCGCGAAGTTCCGCATAACCGAGCCCCGCCGGAGTCCTCCAGCCCGCAGGACCCCGGCGGGGCGCATGCGTGCGGCCAGAGGGACGGAAGGCGCCGCTGCAACCAGCAGGTGAGCCTGAGCGGCGAAGGAGAGCTCCCCGGCCCGCAGCCAGGTGTGTGGTACCCCCTACCGGATTCGAACCGGCGCTACCGCCTTGAAAGGGCGGCGTCCTAGGCCGCTAGACGAAGGGGGCCCGGTGCCGTGGCGTGCACGCCACTCGACCGTGACAAGTGTAGGGGACAACGTGGGCGCCCGCACAAACGGTTATCCCCCTTCCGACGCGGACGCGCGGGGGGAGGCGCCGAACGGGGTCGGCGAGGGCGGCGGGGACGGGGTGCGGGACGGCCAGTCGGACGGCCACTCGGACGGGAACGGGGAGGTCGGGGAGGACGGCGGCGCGATCGCGGGCGGGCGCGGCGAGATCGCGCGGTCGGGTTCGGGTTCGAGCTGGCGCTCGATGTGGGCCGAGGTGAGGCCGAGGCCGCCGAGGCGCAGGTCGTCCCAGCCCTGCAGGCGCTTGCTGGAGCGGTTGAAGTACAGGACGGACAGTTCGAACGGCGTCGGCTCCTCGTGCTCGAGGCCGCGCAGGCCGGCGGCGCCGGTGGAGCCCTGGACGAACAGGCGGGTGCCGGTCGGCAGGAGTTCGGTCTTGCGCGTGTGGGTGTGGCCGGACAGGACGAGCGGGGTCAGCCCGGAGAACGCCTTGCCCTCGGTGGGGTCGTGGACGACGGCGATGTCGGGGTTGGCGCGGGTCTCGCGCAGGTTCTCGGCGAGGACGGCGCCCTGCGCGTAGAGCTGCTCGGCGCCGACGCCGTCGTCGCGGGTGGACTTGTCGGGGGTGAAGCGGGGGTCGCCGACGCCGTAGACGCGCAGGCCCTCGATCTCGCGGGTCTCGTCGTCGAGGACGATCGCGTTGTCCTGCTCGGCGACGGCTTCGGCGGTCCCCTCGGAGTCGTGGTTGCCGCGGACGTAGACGTAGGGGACGTCGAGGTCCTCGATGGAGTTCGCGAACTCGTTCTCGGCCTCGCTGCCGTGGTCCATCATGTCGCCGCTGTCGATGATGAACTTGACCTGGAACTGCGTCGCGACGGAGTCGATCACGCTCCAGGCGGCCGGGTTGAGGTGGACGTCGGACACGTGCAGGACCCGGATCGTGGACGGGTCGGGCTCGTACACGGGCAGGGTGGAGGTCGTCGCGTACAGCTCGGAGACGTTGCCGACGAGTTTGGCGAGCTGCTCGCGGTACGCGGAGAACCGGTCGACGAGGTTCTGCGCGTCGCCGACGACCTGGGGCGCGTTCGCGAGCAGGCCGGTGTAGCGGGGCTCGCTGATGGCGCGCGGGTTGAACGTCGTCCACGTCAGGACGAGGACGGCGGCGACGCCGGCGGCCGCGGAGCCCATGCCGAGCAGGGCCCGCCGCCACGACCGGAACAGGACGAGCGTGGCGAGGAAGCTCGCGGCGAGGGCGAGGGCGGCGGCGCGGACGAGGAGGTCCTTGACGCCGTCGCGGAGTTCGCCGGCGATGCTGTCGGTGACCCGGGCGAGTTCGACGTCGTCCTCGATGAGCCGCTGCGCCTCGTCGGGGCGGACCTCGGTGAGCTTGGCCTCGAGCGCGAGCGGCCCCCAGTGGGTGTCGAGGCGCAGCGCCCCGATGGGCGGCAGTTCGAGGGCCGTCCCGCCGTGCAGGGACGGCTGGAGGCTGAGCTGCACGTTGGTGGGGCCGACGGGGGTGACGACGCGGCCGCCGAGGAGGAGGCCGACGTAGCCGGCGGCGAGGCCGGCGAGGACGACGTACACGACGCGGGACGGGCGGCTGCGCAGCACGCGGCCGGTGCGTCGGGCGCCCGCGGCGGTGCGGCGGGCGGCGGGGGCGGGGGCGGTGCGGGCGCGGCGGGCGGCGGGGGAGCCGCCGAGGCGGCGCAGGCCGGTGCCGAGCCGGGAACGGGTCTGGGCCATCGAGGCGCGGACCTTGGGCACGGGTCCCCTTCCTGTCGAGCAGAATGGCCGGTGTGATCGAGTTGACGCGCGAGGCGTTCGAGGACCTGGTGGGCGAGGCCCTCGACAGCATCCCGCCCGAGCTGACCGCCCACATGCGCAACGTCGTCATCGTGGTCGAGGATGACGCGCCCGAGGACGGCCTGCTCGGTCTTTACCAAGGCGTACCCCTAACCGAACGCGGTGACTGGTACGGCGGTGTCCTGCCCGATCACATATCGATCTACCGTCGGGAGATCCTCCGGATCTGCGAGACGGAGGAGGACGTGGTGGACGAAGTGCGGATCACCGTGGTCCATGAGATCGCCCACCATTTCGGAATCGACGATGACAGACTGCACGAGCTGGGCTACTGATCGCGAATAAGTCACGGCAATCGGGCACTGTAGGTCACATAACTGCCACGCAGCGTGAGTTAATAGGAGTGTCGCCCAACCCGGGGCGGCCCGACCTGGAGCGCGCGTGGCGGGTAGGCAGAGACGGACCGGCAGGCACCGGCGCCCGCCGGAGGCGCAGGCGACCTACCGCGAGGTGTTCGCGGTGCGGGAGTTCCGCGCCCTCTGGCTGGCGCAGGCGCTGTCGTTCATCGGCGACCAGCTCGCGCAGGTGGCGCTGGCCGTCCTGGTGTACGAGCGCACCGGCAACGCCCTGCTCACCGCCGCCACCTACGCGCTGACGTACCTGCCGCCGATCGTCGGCGGCCCCCTGCTGTCGGGCCTCGCCGACGTGTTCCCCCGCCGCACCGTGATGATCGTCTGCGACGTCGTCCGGGCGGTGCTGGTCGCGGTGATGGCCGTGCTGGCGCTGCCGTTGGGGGCGCTGTGCGTCCTGGTGTTCCTCACGGTGCTGCTGGGGACGCCGTTCACGGCGGCGCGCGCGGCGGTGCTCCCGGACGTCCTGGAGGGCGACCGGTTCGTCGCCGGGACGGCGATCAACAACATCACCCACCAGGTCACGCAGATGCTGGGGTTCCTGGCGGGCGGGGCGGTCGTCGCGGCGGTCGGCGCCCGGGAGGCGCTCGCCCTGAACGCGCTGACGTTCGGCGCGTCCGCGGTGATCCTGGTCGGGGGGCTGCGGCGCCGCCCGGCGCCCAAGGAGCGGGACGCCCAGTCGCTCGGCCTGTGGCGCGGCATGCGGGACGGCGCCCGCCTCGTGTTCGGGGACCCGACCCTGCGGTCCCTGGTGTCGTTCGCGTGGCTGTGCGCCTTCTACACGATCCCGGAGGGGCTCGCCGCCCCGTACGCGGCGACGTTCGACGACAGCGCGGTGACGGTCGGGCTGCTGATGTCGGCGATGCCGACGGGCATGGTGGTCGGCGCGTTCCTGTACAGCCGGTTCGTCCGTCCGGCGAACCGGCTGCGGTCGATGGGGTGGATGGCGATGCTGGCGTGCGTGCCGCTCGTCGGGTCGGGGCTGCAGCCGCCGCTGTGGGCGGTGCTGCTGCTGTGGGCGCTGTCGGGCGTGGGCAGCGCGTACCAGCTCGCGGCCAACGCGGCGTTCGTCGCGGCGGTGCCGCCGAGCGGACGCGGCCAGGCGTTCGGCCTCGCGCAGTCGGGCATCCTGGCGGGCCAGGGCCTGGGCATCCTGGTCGGCGGGGCCGTCGCCGAGGTGCTCGGCCCGGAGACGGTCGTGGCGCTGGCGGGCGCCCTCGGCCTGTCGGCCGCGGCGGCGCTCGCCCTGTCGTGGCACCAGATCCGCGGTACGGCGTTCACGGACGCCGCGTCCGTCGTCGTCGCCAAGGCGGGCGACGACGCCCGCAGATCGGCCCCCGCCTCCTAGACGGAGGTCTTGTCCCGCTTGCTGTTCACGGCGTCCTTCGCCTTCTGGAAGGCGTCCTGGAACGCCGGGGAGTCGCCGGCCTTCTTCGCGAGGTCCTCGGCGATCGACTTCGGCGCGCCCTCGTCGGGCATCAGCAGCCAGCCGATCACGTAGAGGGCGATGCCGGCGCCGCCGAACAGCGTGAAGACGGCGAGGCCGAGCCTGACGATGTTGGGGTCCACGCCGAGGAACCGTCCGGTGCCCGCGCAGACGCCCGCGACCAGGCGCCCCTCGTGGACGCGTCTCAGCGACTTGCTTGCGGTGGTCTTCTCCATGTCCATACCTTGAGCATGCCCGCCGAGGCCGTGCCTGACATCCGGGATTCGCCCTGATTCACCCCTGAGACCCCCCTGGTCCGGTAGGGGGAGGCCCGGCGGGGCCCCGTCCTGCCGGGGGCGGGCCCGACGGGGGCCGGCCGTTGCCGTTCTGCGCCGGGTAGGGGCGGACGTCGGCGTGCGGGAACGCGTCCGCGGCGATGTAGGTGTCGAGGTTGCCGGGGACGTTGCGCATCTCCCGGTTCCGCCACTCGGTGAGGACGGCCTCGGCGACCTCCATCTCCACGCGGACGGTCTGCTCCACCATGCGGGGGATCGCGGCGTCGCGGGCCTCGCGCAGCAGCCGGGCCTGGGAGATGATGTCCTCCGCCGCGAGGATCTGCGCGTTCTGCTCGCGGCGCGCCGTCTCCGCCGCGACCCGCATCCGCCGCCGCTCCTCGATCTCCAGGATCTCCTCGTACAGGCTCCGCTTGGGGACGAGCACGAGGAGCAGCTTCACGAAGATCGGCAGGCATTCGATCGACGTGAACAGCAGGAACAGCAGGAGGTGCGCGGCGGCGAGCGTCCCGTCGTCCTCGGTGAGCTGGTTGAGGGCCTTGAGCCGCAGCAGTAGCCCGTCGGACTCGGCGTTGGTGGACGCGAACCCCCTGTCGAGGGCGTCGCGCTGCTCCTGCGCGGCGGAGAGCTGCGCGCGGACGCGCGGCAGCCGCTCCTTCGCGGCGGCGACGTTCTCCTCGCGGGCCGTCGCGCCCTGCCGCTTCAGCGCCTCCTGCCGTTCGGTGATCTGCCGGCGGACGGTCGCGAGCTGCTCCTCCGCGTCGGCGAGCTGCCGTTTGCGCTGCTCCGCGAGCGGCCCGTCGCCCGCCTGGCACTCGCCGCGCCCGCTCAGCTCGCACATGAGCTCCTCGCGGGCCTCGGTGACGCGCTTCAGCGCGGCCGCCTCCTGCTTGCGCAGGCCGGCGATGGTGGGGTCGCTGTTCACATCGGTGCCGGCGTCGCCGCCGCTGGCGATGACGCCCTCCAGCCGCTTGGCCTCGGCGTCGAGTTCGGCGATGCGCTTGCCGAGGTCGCCGGACTCGGCCGCCCGGGCGTTGCTGTCGGCGGCGGACGCCTTCATCCGCTGCAACTCGACGTCGATCTCCGGCTTGAAGATCTGCAGGACCAGCGGGGTGGAGATCACGAAGCCGATGAGCAGGGCGAACAGGACGCGCGGCGCGGCGAGGTAGAACGCGTGGCGCTTGCGCTCCTGCCGCTGGATCGTGGTGACGAGCCAGCGGTCCAGCAGCATGATCGCGACGCCCCACAGCGCCGCGAACACGAGCGCGACGGGCAGCGGCGCCTTGACCGCCATGGACAGCGCGAACGCCATCGACACCGCGGCCATTCCGGCGGTGATCAGCACCGCGGCGCCGATGCCCTGGTACTTGGCGCGTTCCGTGGGGCACTGCCGGAGGATTTCGGGTTGTGCGCCGGACAGCCAGATCAGCACGCTGAAACGGGCTTTCTGCCGGTTATCGGTCATGCACGGCCCTTTCGGAGACGTTCGGAGCGATGCCCGAACGGAGGAAAGGCGTCGCCGGGACGGGCGGGGACGGCCGGGGCCCGCCGGGTGGGGACGGGACGCGCGGCGGCTGCGGCCGCCGCGCGGACAGGCCGGCCGTGACGCGGCCGGCGCGGGCCCGCAGGGCGCGCAGGACGCCCCGCAGGGCGGTGTCCCGGCGGTCGAACGCGGCCCGGCCGAGCGCGGCGCGCGGCGCGCGTCCGTCCGCGATGCGCGGGGCGCGGGGCGTCGGCGGGCGCGGGGGATCCTCTGGGGCGGGGATCATGTCGGGGCCGTTCCTCTTCATTCGGACGAGGGGGCGACGAGGAGAGTCGGTGACGACCGGCTGCGGGGGCCAGAGGGTCAGGGGGGCAGAATAGCGTGCCAATCGCGACAAGCCCGTGCCGCGTTGATCACATTGCGTTAAGGTGTCCGCATTCGGACATCGGGCTTGAAAATATCCGACCGGCGATCGGAGTTCTGTGTCCTGTGCCATGAAGAAGCCATCCGGCGCTCCCGTACAATCCGGCCACAGGTCCTGATCCGCGTCTTTCCCCCGAACGGCCCCTTCCGGTTGCTCGTCATCCGGTCGCCCCTCACCGGACGGTCGCCCATGCCCCCTCACCAGCCGCTCAACGTCGCGGAGACGTGCGTGGGCACCCGCGCGCTCGGGCCCGGCACGCGGTCGGCGGTCTGGGTGCAGGGCTGCCCGTTCCGCTGCCCGGGCTGCCTGGCCCCCGAGTGGATCCCGGACCGTCCGGCCCGGCGGGTGTCCCCCGCGGACCTGGCGGCGGAGCTGCTCGCCGACCCGGCGGTGACCGGGCTGACGTTCTCCGGCGGCGAGCCGATGGCGCAGGCGGCCGGGCTGGCCGAGGCCGTCCGGGCGGCCCGCGCCGTCCGCCCGGACCTGACGCTGATCTGCTTCACCGGGTACCGGCTGGAGCGGCTGCGCGACCGCCCGCCCGGGCCGGGCGTGGCGGAGCTGCTCGCGGCGGCCGACGTGCTGATCGACGGCCTGTACGTCGCGGGCCGCAACGACGACCGGGGGCTGCGCGGCAGCGCGAACCAGCGCGTCCACCACCTGACCGGGCGGCTGCGGGAGCACGCGGCGGCGCTCGCGGACGGCCCGCGCCGCGTCGAGGTGCGCGTCCGCGACCGCGCGGCCCTGTACGTGGGGGTGCCGAGCAGGGCGATCGCGGCGGCGTACCCGGACCCGGACCCACCGGGCGTCGCGCCGCCCGCACGAGCGGTGAACACCCCGGCCGCGTCCGGCGTCACATCCGAGTGGGCCGGGCCGTCCGGGCGGTGCGACGGCGGGGAGAGGAGCGCGCGGTGAGCGGTGCGAAGCGGATCACGGTGGACGAGCGGGCGTGGCGCGAGGCGAACCGGGCGGCGGCCCGGCTGAACGCCGTCCGGCGGGACGTGCCGCAACTGCTGGACGCCGTCCGGCGGGAGCATCGGGCCGAGCTGGACCGGGCGTTCGGGGAGGTCGCCGGCCGCCAGGAGCGGGTGGAGGCGGCGCTCGGCGGGCTGAGCGAGCAGGCGAAGGAGGCCGAGCGGCGGACGGCGCGGCGGCTCCGCGAGCACGCCGACCGGATGCGCGGCCGGATGGCCGAGGCCGTCGCGGACCTGCGCGCCGAGCAGGCCGAGAGCGTCCGCGCGGCCGTCGCGGCGGAGCGGGCGGAGCGGCGCGCGCAGAACGCCGAGCTGGCCCGCGGCCTGGAGGAGCTGCGCGCCGACCGCGACCGCGCCGCGGCGGCCGCGCGGCAAGTCCTCGACGACGCGCGGCTGATGCGGGACGTGATCCGCGCCGAGCTGCCCCACGAGCGGTTCGCGCCCGGCCGGCTCGACGCGCTGGACCGGCGGCTGTCGACGGCCGAGGCGAACGTCGCGGGCGGGCTCGCGGGCGAGTCGCTGAGCCTGCTCCAGGAGACGTTCCTCGACCTGTCCGACCTGCGCGCGGAGCTGGTGCTGCTGGAGCAGGAGTGGCAGGCGGCCCGGGTGGCGGCGCTGGACGCCCTGACGATCGCCGCCGAACGGGTCAGGTTCGCGGCGACGCTTCCCGCGCCGGGCGCGGCCGGCGAACTCCTCGACGGTGTCACGTTCGACGTGGACCACTGGTCGGAGGGCGACCTGTCCCGCCTCGGCGCGGAGATCGAGGCCCGCGCGGAGGCGCTGCGCGACACCGGCGAGCCGCCCGGGACGGACGAGCTGCGCGAGGTCGTCCGGCGGGAGGCGCCGGAGCTGGAGCGCCGCCTCGACGCGGTCGTGGTGCGCGCGTCCGCCGCGCTGCTGGCGTCGCAGGCCCGGGTGAACGTCGCCGAGCAGGTCGTGGACGCCGTCGAGGAGGCCACCGGGTTCGCCTGGGCGGAGAACACGTACGCGGGCGACGACGAGCGCGCCGCGTTCTACAGCAAACTGCGGCACCTCAACGACAACGAGATCGTCATCGAGGTCGCGCACGCCGACGACGACGGCGGGCCGGGGGAGCTGTCGGTCCGGATCCTGTCGTTCGACCGCGACACCGCCTCGGAGGAGGAGCTGGCGGAGCGCGCGCGGGAGATCGCCACGGGGCTGCGCGAGCGGGGGCTGCCGGTCGGCGACCCCGCGGCCGACGCGTCCCGCCCCGACCCGGCCCTCGCCGACTTCGACGCCGTCCGCGCCGACGGCCTCACCGCCCGCGCCGGCGGCGCCGCCGAGGCGGAGCGTTCCCGCACGGACGGGCGGCGGTGAGCGCGGCGCCCGGCGAACGGCTCGCCGCGCTGCGCGGGACGGCGGCGGACGGCGACCCGGTGACGATCGTGCACGGCCCCTGCGCGGACGACGCGTTCGTCGACGAGGCCCACCGCGCGTACGGCATCGAGATCGCCCTGTGGGAGGCCCTGCACGCGGCCGGATACGAGCGGATCGTCTTCTACTCGCTGCAGCGCAAGCTCTACTTCCGCGACGCCGAGTCGCGCCGCCTCGCCCGTCCGGGGGACGGCGGTGCCGCGGGCGCGCGGGGGAAGCGCCGGATGCGTCCCGGGTTCGCCGGGCCGCTCGGCGACCGCGTGGTCACGGACGCGGCGCCCGAACCGGACGCGCCGTCCGCGCCGTCCGCGCCGTCCGGGATGACGGACGCGCACGCCGTCATGACCCTCGACCACCTCATGCGGCAGGACGCCGTCCGCACGGCGGTCGTGGTGCTGCACGCGGAGGAGGTGCTGAGCCACACCGGCGCGGGCCGCGCCCTGGCCACGGTGTTCGCCGAATGGGTCGCCTACCGGGGCAGCGCGCAGAACAAGTGCGTGCTGGTGTCGGGGCGGGCGTCGCTGGACGAACTGCGCGAGTTCGTCCGCGACCTCCGGCGGTTCCCGACGCTGGAGGAGAACATCCGGCGCCTCGCGGCCCGCGGCGACCGTCCCGGACGGGTCGGCGAACCGGACGAGACGGAACTCGCCCGCCTCGTCCACGCGGTCCGCCTGACCGGCGGCGGGGGCCGGCTGCGGATCGGGGACTGGGCCGGGCTCGGGCAGGTCGTGCGGGCCATGGCGGCGGCCGGGGAGCCGGTGCGGGTGTGGGAGCGGCGGCTGCGGCGGCTCGCCGCCGACGGCGTCCCGCTGGACGCGGCGGTGCTGCGCGAGCGCGGCTGGATCGTGTCCGCCGCCGGGCGCGGCGGCGACGTGTGGCGGCGGCTCGACGCGCTCGCTGGGCTGGACGCCGTCAAGGAGCGCCTCGCCGAGATGCGGCTGCTGATCGAGGCGGAGGCGCGGATGCGGGAGCAGGGCCGCGGCGCCGCCGAGCCCGCCGCGCACCACCTGGTGTTCGCGGGGAATCCGGGGACGGGCAAGACGACGGTGGCGCGGCTGGTCGGCGAGATGTACCGGGAGCTGGGGGTGCTGCGGCGCGGGCAGCTCGTGGAGGCGAGCGCGGCGGCGCTCGTCGGGCAGTTCGTGGGCGAGACGAAGCAGAAGACCGGCGCCGTCATCGACAGCGCGCTCGACGGCGTCCTGTTCATCGACGAGGCGTACGAGCTGGCCGACCAGCGCGACGGGTTCGGCGGGGAGGCGATCGGCACGCTGCTGACCCGGATGGAGAACGACCGCGACCGGCTCGTCGTGATCGCCGCCGGCTACCCGGACCGGATGGCGGAGTTCCTCGACGCGAACCCCGGCCTGCGCCGCCGCTTCCCCGAGGCGAACATCATCACGTTCCCCGACTACGACGCGGCGACGCTCGCCGGGATCGTCCTCGGGCGGCTGCGCGAACAGGGCCTGGACTGGACGGACGGGTTCGACGCCGACGTCCGCCGCGCGGTCGAGGGGATGCACCGCACGCGCGGCCCCGGATTCGGCAACGCGGGCGAGATGCGCAACCTGGCCGACGAGCTGAAGCGCCGGTGGGCGGTCCGGACGCGCGCCGCCGTGGACCGCCCGCTGGAGTCCGCCGACCTGCCCGAGCGGCTCCGGACGCACCTGCGCCCGGACGTCCCCCGCCTGGAGGCGCTGCTCGCCGAGCTGGACGCGATGGTGGGGCTCGTCCCGGTGAAGCGGACGGTCCGGTCGCTGGTCCAGCAGATCCGGTTGAAGCAGCGGCGCGGGAAGGGCGAGGTGGTCGCGCCGCACCTGCTGTTCCTCGGCCCGCCGGGCACGGGCAAGACGACCGTGGCGCGGCTCATCGGGAGCATCTTCCGCGACCTCGGGCTGCTCGCGAAGGGGCACGTGGTGGAGACGGGCCGCGCCGACCTCGTCGGGCAGTACATCGGGCACACCGCGCCGCGGACGCGCGAGAAGGTCCAGGAGGCGCTGGACGGCGTGCTGTTCGTCGACGAGGCGTACGCGCTGGCGCGCGGCGACGACGGCCGCGACTTCGGCCGCGAGGCGCTCGACACGCTGACGCAGGAGATGGAGAACCTGCGCGGCCGCCTCACGGTGATCGCCGCCGGGTACCCGGGCGAGATGCGGGGGTTCCTGGCGGCGAACACCGGTCTGCGGTCCCGGTTCACGCAGGAGGTCGAGTTCCCCGACTACTCCCCGGAGGAGCTGGTGCGGATCCTGGACGCGATGGCGTCGGACGAGGGGTACCGCGTCCCGTCCGCGACCCGGGTGCGGGCGATGGCGTGGCTCGCCGCGGAGCGCCGCGCCAGCCCGGGCGACTTCGGCAACGCGCGGGCCGTCCGGGAGCGGCTGCTGCCCGCGATGGAGGCGCGGCTCGCGGCCCGCACCGCCGACGCGCACGACGCCGACGTGGACACCTTCCTCCCCGAGGACGTGCCCGATGCGTGCTGACCGGCCGGCGGAGGCGCGGGGGCGGCCGGGGTGCCCGGTCTGCGGGTGCCCGATCGCGCACGAGGAGACGCTGTGCGCCGAGTGCCGGTGGCCGCTGCACGGCGGGTGGCGGCTCGGGGCGCCCGGCGCCGGCGACGTCCGCGACTTCGAGGCGCGCCTCGCCGCGGCGCGCCGCGAACGGGACCTGCGGGCGGCGGTCCGCGCCGGGCGGTCCGCGGCGCCGTTCGTGCGGGGCGGGGAGCCGACCGAGCGGGAGTGGGCGGAGGCGGCCCGGATCGCGGCGGCGCCGCCGGTGTCGGACGACGCCCTGGCGGCGCAGCTCGCGGCCGCGCTGGAGCCGCCGCGCCGGGGGCGCGCCCTGGTCGTCGCCGAGGTCGGCGCGGACGTCGGGCTGACGGTCGTCCGGATCGAGCCGGACGCGCTCGGCGTCCCGCGCGTGCCCCCGGCGGCGGACACCGCGCTGGCCTGGGAGGCGGCGCTGCCGATGCTGTCGCGGGACCCGGACGAGCGGCGCTTCCAGCTCGCGGGCGGCCTCGCGGACGTCGACCGCGACATGCTGTGGCGGGCGCTGCGGGAGGCGCTCCCGGCGCGGCTCGGCGACCCGGGCGACGACGTCCTGCTCGTGCACCGCGACATCGGCTGGCCCGTCCCGGACCGGACGGTGCGGATCCTGCGGCGCGCCAACGGCCGCGCCCGGGTCGTCCCCGCCGGGTCCCGGACGGTGTCGGACCTGCTGGCCCCGCTCCTCGCCGCCCTCCCGTCCCCCCACGACATCGGCCTCCTCGCGGTGGGCGTCGAGCCGGGCACCCGCCGCCTCCGCCCGCGGCTGCTCCCGCTGTTCCCGGCGGGGAGCCGGGCGGGCGCGGAGAGCGCGGTGCCGCTCGCCCGTCCGCCCGGGGACGCCGACTCGACCGTCCTCGCGGCCGTCGCCGCCGCCCCGGACGGCTGGACCGTCCTCACCGCGGGCGCCGCGAAGCTGCCCGCCGCCGGACGTACCGACGTGCGGGCCGTCCTGGACGGACCGGGCGCCGTCCGGTTCACCGCCCCCGGCCCGCTGAGCCCCGTCACCGCCCGGCTCCCCGACCTGCTCGCCGGGGTGCCCGACAGGCTGGAAATCCTCACCGAACCGGTCGACCTGATCTGCGCGGTGGAGCTGGGCGGCCCGGGCGCCGCCGTCGCGCGGCGCCTCGCCCTCCTGCGCGACCTGCTGGCCGAACTCGACCTCCGCTACGGGTCCCGCCCCCGGCCGGGCCTGGTCCGGGCGGCGGTGTTCGGCTACGGCGACCACGCCTACGGGCGCGGCCGGGAGCGCCGCAAGACCGTGTCCGGCGCCTGGCTCGCCGCGCCCGCCGAAGCCCTCCGGGCCCTGTCGGGCCTGCGGGCGTCGCCGGTCGCCTACCCGGAGGCCGCGCCCGTCGAGGACGTCCTGCACGAGGTCGCCGGCCGGCTCCCGCCCCCGGCGGCGCGCGCGGCCCGGACCGTCCTGCTCACGGTCGGCGCCCGCCCCCCGCACCCGGCGGTGCAGGGCGACGACGACGTGCTGCCGTGCCAGTTCGAGCTGTCCTGGCGGACGGCGCTCGGCGGGCTCGTCCGCGCGGGGGTGGAGTGCGCGGCCGTCGTGGACGCGGCCCGCGCCCCCGACCCGGACCACCGGGCGTGGGCGGAGCTCGGCGCGCTCCTCCGGCATGATCTCGACGACACCGACACGACGCGGCTCGGTGCGGGCCTCGGCCTGCTGCCGTCCGCGCCGCAGACGCTCGACCTTCCGCTGGCCGATCCGGAACGAGGTGCCCGGTGACCGAATCCTCCCAATTTGCCCCACCCCCGCAGGGTGGGCCCAACGGCCCCGGCCCGAACCCGCCCCGGGTGGAGCGGCCGGTGCGGGAGCTGCGCCGCATCGGCCTGTGGGGCGCGCCGGAGAGCGGCAAGACGACGTTCCTCGCGGCGCTCCAGGTCGCGGTGCTGCGCAGCCCCGAGCAGTGGATGCTGTTCGGGGTCAACGAGGAGTCCAACGACTTCCTCGACACCCAGACCAGCATGCTCACCCAGCACCGCCAGTTCCCGCCCGCGACCCGCTTCTCCAACCCGCTGAGCTGGACGCTGCGCGGCACCACCACCGTCGAGACGGGCAAGAGGTTCGGCCGCCGCACCAAGGCCGTCCCGATGGAGTTCAACATCGACCTCGTCGACACGCCCGGCGCCGTCTTCGCCAGCAAGGGCGTCCCCGGCGAGGCGATGGCGGGCGGCGGCGACAACCTCGGCTTCGACGAACCCGACGAGCGCCCGTCCGAGATCGAGGAGGACGACGTCATCGAGCACCTCGCGGGCTGCGACGGGATCGTCTACCTGTTCGACCCGACCCGCGAGCGCCGCCGCGGCGACTCCTACAGCTACTTCCAGCGGACGCTGCTGAAGCTGTCCCGGCAGGTGTTCCGGGACCGCGGCTCGGTGGACGACCGGCTGCCGCAGCACCTCGCCGTGTGCGTCACGAAGTTCGACGCGCCCGAGGTGTACCGGAAGGCGCGGGTCGGCGGGTACCTCACCTACGACGACTCGCCGCAGATGCTGCCGCGCGTCCGGGAGGACTCCGCCGGGCACTTCTTCGCCGAGCTGTGCCGCGACTCCGAGGTCGGCAACGCGGACCTGGTGCTGAGCAGCATCCAGAAGTACTTTCATCCGGACCGGGTGCGGTACTTCGCCACGTCCGCGGTCGGGTTCTACCTCGGCGACTCGGACCGGTTCACCGAGAAGGACTACAGCAACGTCGCCAAGAACGCCGACGGCGGCATAGAGATCCGCGGCAAGGTGTGGCCGATCAACGTGGTCGAGCCGGTGCTGTGGCTCGGCCGGCGGCTGGACGGCGCGGCGAACGGCACCGGGCACTGACCGTGGCGACGAGTCCGGAACGTCCGGCGGCGGGACGCACGGGGACGGGACGCACGGGGACGGGACACCGGGAGACGGGAGGCCGGCAGCGATGGCACGGGTGACCGCGGGCTGGGCGCTGGTCGGCAAGCGCCCCGGCAGCAGCGACGACTACGGGGTGCTGAACTTCAGCCGGGAGCCGTACGACCGGGCGTCCTACGGGAAGATCCTGCACCGCTACGCCCTCGGCACCCCGCCCGCGCACACGGCGGGCGAAGGGGCGCTGCCGTGGGTCGCGGTGAGCTGGGTCGGCGAGCAGCCCGACCGGTACCTCGGCATCTCCGTGGAGACGTGGAGCGAGCACCGCGACGGCGCCGGCCGCCAGGTCGCGTTCACGAAGTACGTGTGCGTCCCGTACCGGCAGGTGCAGGCCGAGCCCGTCTCGTACACGGCGCTGTTCCGGGAGGTGCAGCGGCTCGACCTGCCGATGGACGGCGGCCCGACCGGCGGCGTCGAGCTGACCCTGCCGCAGTACGACCCGGTCGCGCCGGCCCGCGACATCGAGCGGTTCGGCACCGAGCGGGTGATGCGGGCCGCCGCGATGCTGCTCGACGGGAACGTCGACGTCGTCCAGGCGGGCGACGCCACCCTGTGGGACCGGCTCGCGTTCCTGGACGCCGTCGCCGCCCTCCTCCCGTACGGGTACCGCGCCGGGTTCACCGGGGCGACCTGGGCGACGGGCCCGGCGCCCAACATCCGCCTGCTGTTCACCCGGCGCGCGCGCGGCGGCAACCGCGAACTGTCCTGGCACGGTCCGGACGAACCGGTCCGCCTCTCCCCGACCGCCACCGACTACCTGCGGCACCTGCACAAGCTGCTGAACCACCGCTTCCCGGACCTCGCGGGCCTGGTCTCCTACCTCGCGTCGGACGGGACGCCCTGCGAGTTCAGCGACCCCGGGCACGCGCTGCGCAGCCTCGCCGACGTGGAATGGCCGAGCGAGGTCGCCGCGGCCGTCCGGGCGGGCCGGGCGAACCTGCACGACGTGCGGCGGCTCGTGCGGGGGCAGCGCATCCACGAACTCCACCCCGCCGACCGGCCCCGCGTGTTCGACCACCTCGTCCGGGCCGCCGACCCCGACGACCTCGAACTGATCGAGCGGCGCTGGGACGACCTGGCCCCGCCGGGCGGCCCCGGCGACCCGCTGGCGGCGCTGGTGGAGGCGGCGGCCGTGCTGCTGTGGCGGGAGCAGCCGGACGGGCGGATCTCGCGGTACCTCGAGGTCGCCCGGCGCCGTCGCTTCGCCGGGGAGTTCCTCGCGGAACTCGTCCGGTGGGGGGCGGACCCCGACCTCCAGGGCCCCGAGTACCGGGCCGCGCGCACGATGGTCGCCGACCTGATCCGGGACGCCGTGGACCCGTTCCGGCCGGAGGAGATCTTCTCCCCGCTCGTCGTGAACGTGGTCGAGGATCGCGGGGTGGCCGCCGCGCTGCTGATCGGGGAGACCGCGGGGGAGCGGCGCGTCGCGGCCTGGGTGGCCTGGCTCGAGAACGTGCGGGGCGACCTGATGGACCCGTTCCGGACGGTGCTCGACGGTCGGCAGGTCACCGTCGAGACCATCGGGGGGATGGCGCAGACCGAGCGGACGATGGTGGCGGCGCTCGTCTGGGTGGCGGCGCGGCTGGAGCGGCTCCGGTGCGTCCTCCCCGCACTGGTCGACTGGCTCGGGCGGCACGGCGAGCCGTCCCGCGCGGCCTGCGAGTTCGCCGCCGCCACGCTGAACCGGGCCGAGCCGCCCGACCCGTGGGCGCAGGGCGCGTCGGACGCCGTGCTCCTCATGCTGGGGTCGTCCGCGCGCTTCCTGGCCGACACGGTGGGCCACGCCGACTTCCGGGGCTACGAGGACGGGTTCCTTGAGGCGTGGCGGCACCGCCCGACGCCGGGCATGGAGCAGCAGCTGGTGGTGGGGCTCACCCACGCGCTCCGGATGCGCCCCTGGGCCGGTGCCGGAACCGCCGGCGCCGACAACGTGCTCAACCTCGCCCGGCACCTGGTCGGCGGCGTCGACCGGGACTGGGATCCGCTGGCCACGGTGCTGGCCACCGAACCGCCGGACGAACTGCTCGCGCACCGTCCCGCGTACCGCCCGCTCCGCGCGCTGCTGGTGCCGGACGAGGCCGCCCATCCGGCGGCGCGAGGGGGCGCACCGTCCGCCTTCGGTGGGGCCGAGCACGCCGCCCCGCGCGGGCACGGCGCCGTCCAGTTCACGCCGCCTCCGAGCGCGGGCGACCCGATGGCGGAACACGGCCCCGCCCCCGGCCCGGCCATAGCGCCGCTGTACGGGCAGGGCAACGGCACCGCCCCGCCGTCCACCGAGGGCGCCTTCGGGCGGATCAGGGCGGACTCCGGGATGGACGACGTCGCCGCCGCCTACCTCGCCAGCGTGCTCGTCGGCGGCTCGGCCCCGGACGCGCTCCGCCACCTCGCCGACCTCGGCCGGCCCCTCACCACGCGCGAGATCCTCGAACTGGCGCGGCGGGTCGAATACGAGGTCGGCGGCCGCTACGACGCCGCGCAAGCCGCGAGCCGGGTCGAACAGCTCGTCCGGGCGGTCCTCGACGGCGCCCCGGGTCCCGCCGCGGCCGCGGAGTTCCGGGACGCGCTCGCGGACGCGCTCAGCGCGCAGATCTCGCGCCGGGCGCTGCTGCTGGAGACGGCGGCGCTCGGCGACGAGGCGTGGCAGCCCACCGAACCCGTCCGGGTCCGGCTCGACGAGGCCAAGGACCGGATCGACCACGTGGCGAAGCGGGGGCGCGGGAAGAGACTGCCCGGCCTCGGACGCGGCAAGCGCAGGTCGGGCGACGGATGAGCGGGGAGCTGACGGTCGCGCTGGACGTCGGCTCGGCCACCACCGCGCTCGCCGTCGGCGGCCCCGGCGGGCGCCCCCTCGCGACCGTCGTGGAGCCGACCCCGGACCCCGCCGACCTGCCCGTCTTCCTGTCCAAGCTGCTCGCCACCGGACGCGAGCGGGCGCCCGGCGCGCTCGGCGACATCGCCGTCACGATGCCCGCCCGCTGGCTGGACGGGACGGCCGAGGGCGTCCGCGCGCACGAGCGGCTGCGCCGCGTCCTGCTCGCCGAGCTGGGCTGGGGGCAGGTGACCTGGCTCGACCAGGTGGACTGCATCGCCGCCGCCGCCTCCCACGACGGCCGCGCCGCGCCGTCCGTCCAGGGCCCGCTGCTCGTCTGCGACCTCGGCGCCCGGACGATCGCCGCGGCGCGCTGCGCGGCCGGCCCCGGGACCGTGCGGGCCGACGCCGTCGCGGTCGCCGACCGGCACCGGGTCGCCGGGCGGGCGTTCGCCGAGGCCGTCGCCGCCGCGACCCCCGTGCCCGCCTTCGACGCGCTGTTCGCCGAGGCCCGCACCCGGCAGGCGCGCCGCGCGGCGGCCGTCCTGTCCCGCGCGTGGACGCACCCCCGCTACCGGGAGGCGCCCGTCTACCGGCTGGGCGACGCGGAGATCACCGCCGGGACGCTCGTCGGCGCGTTCACCGACACCGCCGAGGCGCTCACCGACGTCGTCCGCCGGGTGCTGGACGGGACGCCCGCCGGGGTCGCGCTCGCGGGCGGCTTCGGCATGTTCCCGCTGGCGGGACGGGTGCTCGCGGACACGTTCGGGCTCCCCGACCCGTCCCGGCTCGGCCCGGCGGCGGCGGTGCGCGGCGCGCTGCTGATCGCGGCGGGCGCGGTCACCGCCGCCCCGCCCGCGCGCCCGGCCGTGACGCTGCCGCTGCACCGCCTGCGCCGCGGGCTGCTGGAGGTCCGGGAGGTGCCGCTCGACCCGGGCGCCGACATCGCCCGGCACGAGGGCCGGCCCGTCCGGGTGGAGATCCCCGACCGGGGCACCGCGCCGTTCCACGTCCGGGTGGACGGCCGCGACGTCGCCCTCCCGCCGCCGGACGTCCCGCCCGGCGAGTACCTGCTGGGGCTGCGCCCGTCCCACGCGGGGCCGGGCGCCCTCGTGCTGTATCCGGCGGGCGGTGCCGGGGAGCCCCGCCCCTGCCCGATTCCGCCCGCCCCCGTGACCGACGGAGCCGCCCGATGACCCAAGCCACGGACGACCTCAAGACCCGCCTCGCCGCCGTCCTCGCCGACGACGGGCCCGTCGCCGCGCTGACCGCGCTCCGCCTCGCCGCCGACTGGTCGGCCCGCGCCCTCGGCACCGCCCCGGACGACGACGTGTCCGCGTTCCGGGCGGTGGCCGAACTCGACGACGCGCTCGACCGGATCACCGAACTGGAACGCGGCGTCCCCGCCCTGGTCCAGGCGGCCGCGCCGGGCGCGCCCGTCCGCGACCACCTGCGGGAGCGGCACGCCGCGCTGGCCGCCGCCCGGGCGGACCTCGCCGCCGACCGGGCCGTCCTCGCCGAGCTCGGCCAGGTGCGGGACGAACTCGCCGGCCTCGCCGACGAGCACGAGCGGCTCCGCGACCGGGTGGCCGAGCTGCGCCGCCTCCGCCGCCTCGCCGACGAGGTCGACGACCTGCGCGCCCAGCGGGACGCGCTCGAGACCCGCCAGGCCGCCCTCGCCGAGTCGGCCGCGGCCGAACGGGCCGTCGGCGACGCGGCCGACGGCGTCGTCCGGCTCACCCGCGAGCAGCTCGAACTGCTGCGACCGCGCGTCCGGGACGCCCTCCGCGAGGCCGCCGACACGACGGCCGAACTGGCCGGCCTGCGCGAACGGCTCGACGACGCCGAGGGGACGACCGAGCGCGAACGCGCCCGGCTCGCCGAGGCGGAACGCGGATTCGAGCGGCTCTCGGACCTCCGCGACCGGGTCCGCGGCCCCCTCCGCGCCTACCTGCGCGCCGACCGCGCGCTCGCCGCGGGACTCGCCGCCGCCTCCGGCGGCCCGCCCTCCCTGATCAAGGAATCGGGGCTCGACCGTGCCGACCGCGACCTCGCCGATCTCGAGGACCGGCTCGACGCGATCGACGCCGCCCTCGGCCGCGCGCTCGACGAGCACGCCCGCGCCCAGGAGGGCGCCCGGGCCGTCCTCGGCTGGACGGGCTGACGCCCGGCTTGACCGCCGCTTTGCGGCGTTGCGTAGGGTGAACGGCAGAGACGCAGGTCAAGCGATCGTAGGGAGTCGCATGAGAATCGGGATCGTCGGGGCCACCGGCCAGGTCGGGAGCGTGATGCGGGAGATCCTCGCGGAACGCGCCTTCCCGGTCGACGAGCTGCGCCTGTTCGCGTCCGCGCGGTCCGCGGGACGCAAGCTGCCGTGGGGGGACGGCGAGGTCACGGTCGAGGACGCCGCCGCCGCGGACTACGCGGGCCTCGACATCGTCCTGTTCTCCGCGGGCAAGGGCTCCTCGAAGGAACTCGCGCCGAAGGTCGCCGCCGCCGGGGCCGTCGTCGTCGACAACTCGTCCGCCTGGCGGCTCGACCCGGACGTCCCCCTGGTGGTGTCCGAGGTGAACCCGCACGCCGCCGCGAACCGGCCGAAGGGCATCATCGCCAACCCGAACTGCACCACGATGGCCGCGATGCCGGTGCTGCGCCCCCTGCACGCCGAGGCGGGCCTGGAAGCCCTGGTCGTCTCGACGTACCAGGCGGTGTCGGGCAGCGGCCTCGCGGGCGTGTCGGAACTGCACGAGCAGAGCCGCAAGGTCGTCGAGAACGCCGACAAGCTCACCCACGACGGCTCCGCGGTGCAGTTCCCCGAGCCGGACGTGTACGTCCGCCCGATCGCGTTCAACGTCCTGGCGATGGCCGGGTCGATCGTGGACGACGGGCTGAACGAGACCGACGAGGAGCAGAAGCTCCGCAACGAGAGCCGCAAGATCCTCGAGATCCCGGACCTCAAGGTCTCGGGCACCTGCGTCCGGGTGCCGGTCTTCACCGGCCACTCCCTGCAGGTCAACGCCCGCTTCGCGCGCCCGATCACGCCGGAGCGCGCCGCCGAGCTGCTCGCCGCCGCCCCGGGCGTCGAGCTGAGCGACGTCCCCACCCCCCTCCAGGCCGCCGGCAAGGACCCGACCTTCGTGGGCCGCATCCGCCGCGACGAGACGGTGGAGAACGGGCTGTCGCTGTTCTGCTCGGGCGACAACCTCCGCAAGGGCGCCGCCCTCAACACAGTCCAGATCGCCGAACTCATCGCCGCCGAGAAGAGCTGACGCGCAGGTCGACACGGCCCGTGCACCATGTGTGCGCGGGCCGTCGGCGTTCCGTCAGGCGCTGCGCGCGCCCCGGACCTCCAGCGTCTCCAGGAGGCGGGCCGTGCTGGCGGCGATCTCCTCGACGGCCCGGTCGAACGCCTCGGCGTTGTGCGCGGCCGGAGCACGGAACCCGGAGATCTTCCGCACGTACTGGAGCGCGGCCGCCCGCACATCCTCGTCGGTGGCGTCCTCGGTAAACGGCGGGCGAAGCGTCTTAATGCTGCGGCACATACCTCCATTGCATCACCCCCCACCAAAGCCCGCCAGAGCGGGCCGGTACCGCTGCGATTGCGAGCGAAGCCAAGTTCGAGCGAAGCGAGAACTTGATCGCGCAGCGAGCCCCCTGGGGCGAGTCGGAGCGATGCAGCAATCGCACGCAAGGCCCGTTGAAGGAAGGCCGCCTCGCGGCCTGACGCCGAGGGCCTTGCAAATAAGCAAGAGGCCGTACGGGACGGGCCGAGAGTCGTCCCGTACGGCCTTCCTGAGGCGAGCCCTGCACACAGGGGGCTCGCCGCGCGGCCGGGCGGGGGTCGGCCGCGCTCCGCGCACGTTCGGAGCGGGGGGAACGTGCGGTCGGACCCGACCCGGGTCCTCGCGATGTGCGCCGGGACCGGGAAGGGCGTCCCAAAAAGGACATCGCGGGGACGTGCCCGGTGTCAACGAGTCCAGTCGGTGTTGGATTTTCAATCCTTGTGAAACAAGCTTCTGAAACTACTGAAACCGTGGGCCGACCTGCGGCTACTTGGTGAAGGCGAGGTCGTCGACGCCCGCCTCGACGAGGCTGGCGGCGCCGGCGTCGGCGGCGGTGACGACGACGCGGACGGTCGTGCCGGCGTGCGCGGACACGTCGGCGGTGTGCGGGGTCCAGGCGCCGGGGGCGTTCGCGGCCGCCGCGCGCCGGTCGAGGACGGTCGTGGATCCGTTCGGGCCGACGACGGCGACGCGCAGGCGGTCGTCGGACGAGGCGTTGTTCAGGTGCGCGAGGTACCAGGTGAGCGCGAGGGTGCGGGTGCCCGCGGGGAGCGCGATCGGGCCGGACCGGACGGTCGTGGTGCCGCCGTCGAGGTCGTTCGCGCCCGTGTCGGGTCCGGCGGCGGCGCCGGTGACGAGGGCGTTCGACCCGCCGGCGGCGCCGAGCTGGAGGTTCACGCCGGACCAGGAGGTGGGTTGCGGGGTGCCGCGCTCGAACGCGCCGGACGTGGCGGTGTCGGTGCCGTCCGGGTCGACGGTCCAGCCCTGGTCGGTTTCGAGGTCGTCGGCGTGGACGATCTCGCCGTCGGGCGGGCCGCCGGTGCCGGCGAGGGTCCAGACGGCGTGGGCGATGGCGTCGGCGTTGCGGTCGAGGGCGGTGTCGTCGATGTTCGCGGTGGTGTCGCAGTACGCGTGGTAG
>NZ_AULB01000020.1 GCF_000425065.1 Actinomadura rifamycini DSM 43936 | reverse complement strand
CGACGACCGAAGGCCGTGACGCGGCGGCGGGCACGGCGATCCGCGTCTTCCTGCTCGACGACCACGAGGTCGTGCGCCGGGGCGTGTCGGCGCTGCTGTCGGCCGAGGCCGACCTCGAGGTCGTCGGCGAGGCGGGCACGATGGAGCAGGCCCTGGTCCGCGTCCCCGCCGTCCGGCCGGACGTCGCGGTCCTGGACGTCCGCCTTCCCGACGGGGACGGCGTGGCCGTCTGCCGCGAACTCCGCTCCCGGATGCCCGGGCTGGCCTGCCTGATGCTGACCTCCTTCGATGACGAGGAGGCGCTGTTCGAGGCGGTGATGGCGGGGGCCGCGGGGTACGTGCTCAAGCAGATCCACGGCTCCGACCTGGTCGGCGCCGTCCGGACGGTCGCCTCCGGCCAGTCCCTCCTGGACCCCCGCAGCACCGCGCGGATGCTGGAGCGCATCCGCAGCCGCAGGGAGCAGAAGGATCCGCTGCACGGTCTGTCCGAGCAGGAGCGCCGCATCCTGCACCTCATCGGCGAGGGGCTCACCAACCGGCAGATCGGCGAACGCATGTCCTTGGCCGAGAAAACCGTAAAGAACTACATTTCCTCGATTTTCACGAAACTTGGCATGAGCCGTCGCACCCAGGCCGCGGCGTTCGCCGCGCACCTCGAATCCGGAAGCGGCACGCGGACGCCGGAATAACCGGTCCGCGCGCCCGCGATCTCCCTTTCTTTCACGCCGCCAGGAGCGGCGTTAACTCACCACCACTCCTCGGTGGTGACCTCCTCCACCGGCCTCCGGACGGCCTCGAACCGCGGGGCGTCGCCGCTCACCGCACCGATCCGCAGCAGCGACTGCGGGTGGCGTCCGGCGCAGAAACGGGTACGGATGAAGTCCCGCAACTCGGGCACCTCCAGCGCCTGCGTGTGGAACGCCACCGCCAGACCGTGCTGGTCGGCGCGCAGCAGGAGCCGCTGAAGCGCCTGGCCGGCCCGGATCCAGGCCGTCGGGTCGTCGGTCTGGGTGGCCAGCAGCATGACGAGGCCCGCCTCCCGGCCGCCTCCCTCCGCCGGACCCGGCACGCCCCGATCCTGCCCGCGCGCGAAGTCCCGCGCGGCGAACCGGGGTTCGGTGCGCGCCTCCCGCGGATAGCCGCCCTCCTGGACGCCGTCCCTGCGCCGGGTGCCCGGCGCCGGAGCCCATCGGGCGATCTCCGAGGCGTAGGACGGCGTGCGCCGCTGGACGTGCTCGGCGGCGTCGGTCAGCGCGGCCAGGGCGCCCTCGACATGGGCGTCCACCGCCTGTATCAGGCGGGCGCCCTCCGTCTGGGTCTCCGTCGCGATCCTGCCGATCACGGTGTCGGGGACGCCGCCCGGCCCGAACCCGCCGCGGTGCGTGCGGCGCCGCCTGATGCGGCCGTGCAGGTCCTCCAGGTCGCCGTCCGGCGGCTGCCCCGGGTTCATGTGGACGTCGGCCAGCAGGTGGGGCCGGTCCGGGTCCGGGAGCAGCCGGGCGTCCGGGGCGTATCCGAGCACCCGCAGCGCGAGCCGCAGGTTGTACAGCGCCGCTCCGCAGCTGATCAGCATCTCCCGGCCGGCCGGGTCGGCGACGCCCAGCCGCCGGTCGGCGTCCGCGCGCACGCTGATCCGCGCCCCGCGGACGCCGAAGCGCCACGGCTGGGTGTTGTGGACCGACGGAGCCCAGACCGCGTCGCCGATCGCGCGGCGGGCGTCCTCGGCGAGCTGCTCCGGCGGCACCGGGGTGGTGATCCTGGTTCGCATGCCCACTCCTTCGAAGGTCTCCCCACCAGCCCATCAACCGGTCCGCGCCGGCGGCAGGGCCGAAGGTCCGGACCGGGCGGGACGTCCAGGGCCGAACGCCGGCCGGCCCGGGACGTTCGGCCCCCACCGCCGCCCGCGGCCGCGACGGACGCTGGAAGCGCCGCGGCGGACCGACGCGAAGGAGAGGTGGAGACCGTGAACACCGACGCACCGGCCGAGTCCCGGACCGCCGGCGAACTCATGACCCGGGACCTGCTCGTCATCGCCGCGTCGGAGTCCGCGCTCATGGCGTGGGAGCTGATGTCCAAGGCGGGCGTGCACCACCTGCCCGTCGCCGACGACGAGGGCGCGTTCCTCGGCGTGCTGGACGCCCAGACCGTCGCGGCCACGTGGAGCGCGTCCGGGCCCCTGCACGCGCGGCGTCCGGTCACCGGACTGCTGCCGGACCGCCCGCCCCGCGCGGTCCGCCCCGGCACCCCGGTCCCGGAGGCGGCGCGGGCCATGCTCGACGCCGGGGCCGACTACGTCGCCGTCACCGACGAGGCGGGCGGGCTCGTCGGCCTGCTCACCGCACGGGACCTGATGGCCGCCATCGCGGGCGTCCACCGGGAGGCGGCGCCGCCAAGCGGAGGGATGCCGTCGCTGTACCGGATGGAACCCGTCCTCCCCCGGCAGACGCCCCGGCACCCGGACGGCGGCATCCCCCCGGACTGACCACACGGCACGGCGGCCGTCCGGGTGGACGGTGCGAGACCTCAGGTCGGCGCGGTTCCACCGGGCTCGAGCGTGGTGACGAAGAAGTCGACGATGGCACGCTGCCGGTCCGGGTCGAGGATCGACGCCTCGCCGGAGAAGCTGACCCGGGTCAGGATGACGCCCAGGAACGCCTCGCAGGCCAGTGCGGGATCGACCGCGCCGGGGATCTCACCGCGCCGCCGGGCCGAGCGGAAGACGTCCTCGACGACCGCCATGCAGTGGTCGATGAAGTCGCGGCGGAACCCCGCGTAGATGGCGGGATGGTTCTGCGCCTCCTGGACGCACCGCTGCAGGATCTCCAGGCGCGGGCTGGTGAACACCGCGGCCACCGCCGGGACGATCGCGAGCAGGTCCGCGCGCAGCGCGCCCGTCCCGGGCACCGCCAGCCCGGCCGCGAGGGTGCCCAGCGCGTCGACGACGAGCCGGTCGCGGTCGGGCCAGCGGGCGTAGATGCCGCGCTTGTCGACCCCCGCGCGCGCGGCCACGCTGTTGGTGGAGAACCCCGCGATCCCCCGTTCGGCGAGTTCGTCCACCGCCGCCCGGAGCACCCGCGCGTCGATCGACGGGTCGCGCCGGCGTCCGCGCGGACGTCCTGCTGAGCTCACTTCACCATCCTCGAGAATTGATGTACCATGGCGGTACGTTAAATATACGGGATACCGGCCCGGCGCGGTCGGCATCGGAGGAGAACGACTATGCCATCCACGTTGTACACCGCCACGGCGACCGCCTGGGGCGGGCGCGAGGGCCGCGTCGAGTCGACCGACCGGCGCGTCGCGCTGGACCTGTCCGTCCCGAAGGCCCTCGGCGGCGACGACGGCCGGGGCACCAATCCCGAGCAGCTGTTCGCCGCCGGGTACGCGGCCTGCTTCCACAGCGCCCTGAAGGCCGCCGCCCGGCAGGAGAAGATCGACGTCGCCGAGTCGGCGGTGTCGGTCACCGTCGGCATGGTCGGCGGCCTCGCCGAGACCGACGACTGAGCACAGGAGGACATCCCATGTTGCAGACGGGCGATTCCGCACCCGACTTCGAACTGCCGGACCAGCACGGCGAACGCGTCCGGCTGAGCGAGCGGCTGGGCACGGGGCCGGTGGTGCTGTTCTTCTACCCTGCCGCCCTCAGCCCGGGGTGCACCCGCGAGGCATGCCACTTCCGCGACATCGTCGCCGAGTTCGCCGAGCGCGGAGCGGCGATCCTGGGCATCAGCGGCGACGACGTCCAGAAGCAGAAGCGGTTCGACGACCGGCACAGCCTCGGCTACCCCCTGCTCTCCGACGCCGACGGGGCCGTCGCCCGCGCCTACAAGCTCGCGCGGCGCATCCCCGGCTTGCCGGCCAAGCGGGCCACCTTCGTCATCGACGGCGACCGGCGCGTGCTCGCCGCGGTCCACAGCGAGATCAATATGAACGTCCACGCGGACAAGGCGCTGGCCGCACTGCCGAAGTAGCGCCCCGGACAACGCTCTATGGCCGGATCAGGCCTCCGGCGTCAGTTCAGCAGGCAGCTGACCAGGTGCTGACGTTCTTCTCCCCATCGATCGGATAGGTCCACAAGGAGCGCGCACCTCACCACCGCGGCGAATCTGGACTTCCGCTTCCCGAGGGCGTCACATCCTGGGTCGCTGAACTGTCATATGAGGTGAGAAGCGGAGATGCCTCACCGGCAGAAGGGACGGGCGACGATGCCCACGCAGCGCGAGCAGGACGAAGCCGGCCTCCGGCGGCACGTCGACAAGATCATCGAAGCCCTCGGAGCCAAGGACCTCGACGCCCTGCGGCGCCTCTACGCGACGGACGTCGTCTCCTTCGACGTCGAGCCGCCGCTCCAGCATGTGGGGATAGAGGCGAAGTTGAAGAACTGGACGAACGTGTTCACGGTCTTCCAGGACGTGTCGTATGAAGTCCGCGACCTGGCCCTCACCGTGGGCGACGACGTCGCGTTCGGGCACGGTTTCGGACGGCTGAGCGGCACCCTGCGGGACGGGACGGCGACGACCGGCATGTGGGTCCGCGCCACGTTCGGCTTCCGGAAGACCGACGGCGCCTGGCTGATCGCCCACGACCAAGTCTCCGTCCCGTTCGACATCTCGACCGGCCAGGGCGTGACGGACCTCGAACCCTGACGACGCCCCACCGCCCGTACAGGTCCTTCAGGCGTCTCGCGTCAGCGTCCGGGGTGTCCGGGGCCGATGTGCTCGGGCATGTACCGCACGACCGTCTGCCCCTCGCGTTCGCAGGCCCGGCACTGGAGGGTCTGGTGGCCCTTGTGGACGGCCCACGCGGGCGGGCAGGCGCACGGCGACCAGCCGACCAGGACCTCCCCGGGCCGCAACTCATGCCCGAACGGGCAGATATGGGACATATCGCCAGAGTAGGGGACGCCCCGCCGCGGGTCGGCAGCGGTCCGGCGGACGCGGTGTTTCAACGGCGGCCGTGCTGCTCGGCGGAGCGGGCTCGGCGGTGGGCCGCGACGCGTTCACGGGTCGCGCACCGGCGGGAGCAGTAGCGGCGTTCGGGGCCGCTGCCCTGGTCGATGAAGACGTTCCGGCAGCTCGGGGACGCGCAGACCCGGCCGGGCGGACGCTGGCGGTCCCAGAGCAGGACGGTCAGAGCCATGCACGACGACGCGAGGAGCCACTGGCCCCAGGGAGCGTCGTCGTCGTGGTCGAGGTGCGGGTGCCAGGGCGAGGCGCCGCCGTGCGAGGTCAGGCGGAGCGGCCCGGTGTGCGCCCGCAGGATGCGGTTGAGCGCGGTGGCGGCGGCGTCGGCGTCCTCGGCGGTGAACACGTCCCGGAGCAGGGCGGCGGCCGAGCGCATCCCGGCGACGTCGTCGGCCGTGGGGGCGACGGGGTCCGCTTCACCGTGGGCGCGGAGGACGTCCGCGACGCTCTCCGGGTCGGGGCGGTCGTCGGCGAGGACGTTGATCAGGGCGGCGGTCCGCCTGGCCATGGCCGGCACGGAATGCCGGGTCGACCAGTCGTCGATGTCGGGGCGCACGCCTCGAATGTAACGCATATTGCGAAGTTTTGAGTTACCTCCGTATCGTTCCGCCGGTGAAGAGGCGCTACTCCTTGGGTTCCTATCTCTCGGGGGCGGTGGCGGCCCGGATCGGGGACGAGATGTCCGGTCCGGCGCTGATGCTCGCGGGATTCGCCTTGGCCGGGTCGGCCTCGGACGCGTCGGCGCTGCTCGCGGCCCTCACGGTTTCCGCCGCGGTCGGGGGGCCGGTGCTCGGGGCGCTTCTGGACCGAGCCGGACGACCGGGCCGCCTGCTGGGCGGAGCCCTCGCGCTGTACGCGGCGGGCCTGGCGCTGGTTCTGCTGGCGCTGGGCCGTGTCCCGTTCGCCGTCGCCCTCGTGGTCGCCGTGGTGACGGGGCTGCTGGGTCCGGCCCTGTCGGGCGGGTGGACGGCCCAGCTTCCCCGGGTGGCGTCCCCCGGCCGCCTGCCCCGGGCGAACGCCCTCGATGCCATGACCTTCGGCGCGGCGAGCCTGGCGGGCCCGGCCCTCGCCGGCGTCGCCGCGGAGGCGTTGGGGGCACCGATGGCCGTGGTGGTATCCGCCGTGCTCATCGCCCTGGCGCTGCCCGCCGCGTGGAGGCTGCCCGACCGTCCCGTCCGGGCGCGGGAGGCTCGGGCGGCCTCGCTGGCCGGCGCGCTGGCGGCCGGGGTGCGGGTGATCGCCGGCAGGCCACCGCTGGCACGGGCGACCCTCGCCTCGGTGGTCTGCTGCGCGGCGCAGGGCATGATGACCGCCTGCGTCCCGCTGCTGGGCGAGCGCGTCCTGGGCGGAGCCGGCCGCGGCGTGCTGCTGCTGTCCTGCGCGGCGGTCTCGGCCCTGGCGGCCAACGCCCTGCTGGCGCGGTTCCCGCGCGCCGTCGCCCCCGACACGATCATCTGGGTCGGCGCCCTGGTCCAGGCCGCCGCCTTGGCGCTGGCCGCTCTGGAACGACCGGTCCTGCTGATCATCGCCGTCGTCGTCGCGGGACTCGGTGAGGGCCCCCAACTGGTCGCGCTGTTCGCGGTCCGCCACCGGGAGGCGCCGGAGGAGCTGCGCGGCCAGATCTTCACCACCGGCGCCAGCTTGAAGATCACCGCGTTCGCCGTCGGAGCGGCCGTCGCCGGACCCGTCGCGAGCCGGTCACTGACCGCTGCCCTGATCGTCGCCTCCGGCCTGGCGCTCCTGGCGGCACCGGCGGCCCTCGCCATCCCCTGGAGGAAGCGAGACTCCTGGAAGGAGAACCCCCCGGTCGAGCGTGTCGGGCGCTGAACGGTGCGCGGTGCTAGAAGTGGCCGCCGAAACCGTCGACACCGTAACTGCTCGGCCACGTGGTGACGTGCCGGATCGTCCCCCGGTCGTTCGGCGGCGGCGGCTCGGCCGGCGGCCAGGGATCCGGGCGTCCCGCCCGCTCCGCGACGGTCAGGAAATGCTCGTGCTCGTACCAGTAGCGCTTGCCGGCGAGGACGGTGCGCAGCCGTGAGCCGTCCGGATCTTCGCGGTCGTACCGGTCGAACTGCTCGGTGAGGAAGAGCAGCGGGAGCACGTTGTCGTCGTCCTCGGGCAGGTAGCCCGCGTCGACGACGGCGGCGACCGCCTCCGGCTCGAGCTTGGTCGCGCGGGCCAGCAGGGCCCTCCGCAGGTGCCCGCGCCTGAAGTCGTCGGCCGAGAGTGCGTCCGAGGGGCGGAGGTCGCGCAGGGACCGCCGGACGGCCGCGGCGACGTCGTCCGGCAGGTCCGTGCCCAGGAGGCCCAGGATCCGGTCGATGACGGCGTCCTCCCGGGCCCCCGGCCCGTCGCCCTTGCACATCGACTGCAGGACCCGCCCGTCCGGGTCGGCCTCGCGGTAGGCGGCGAACTGCCGGGTGAGCAGCAGGAGGAGGGGCGCCCAGGCGGGGCCGTCCGGCCGGTGTCCGGCGTCGCGCACCGCGGCGATCGCTTCGGCGTCCCCGAGGACGGCCCGATCGCACACCACCGCGACGCCCTCGGGAGCCGACAGGGCGCGCAGCGCCCTGCGGCACCGGTCGTGGACCTGCTCGGGCAGCCAGGTGCCGAGGTACTCCAGCAGCCGCCCGGCCAGGGCGCCCTGCTCGAACGCCGGCAGCAGATCGGACCGGTCCTTCAGCAGGGCGAGAAGCGCCAGGTCGACGTCGTCGGGCCGGGCGGGCGGCCGGGGCAGGTGGGGGTTGGCGTCCACGATCCGCAGCAGCGCGTTCGGCTCGCCGCCGCGCCACAGGTCGACCCGGGTCTCATGGCCGGGCGGTGCCGCGCCGAGGTAGGTCGGGCCGAGCCGCGCGCGCGGCCGGACGGCGGTCTCCAGGGCGTCCAGCAGGCCGGGCTGGTCGGTGACGGACAGCAGATCCGCCAGCCGCCGCCGCAAGGCGAGGTCGGGGAACCCCAGCGCGGCATCGACCAGCCGCTGGACATACGGATCGCCGTTGTACACCCCGAGCGGCGGCTCGGCGGCGGTCTGCGGAAGGCACGCCGTCAACCGGACCCGCGGCCGGTACGGGGACGTCGGGTCGGGCTCGAGCAGGAACTCCAGCACCGGAACGACCCGCTCGGGCAGCTCGTGGTTGCCGAACCTGAAGCGCGCGCCGCTCAGCAGGAACCAGGCGCCGCGCCAGACCTCGTGGCGGTCCGCCCCGCCGGCCGCCCACCACCGGTCGATCCGCTCACGGGCACGGCCGCTGCCGCCGTAGAGCGCGGCGGCCAGCACGGCGCGGCCGCGCTCCGGGTCACGCCGCCTGCGGAACAGCACCGTTCCATGATGCATCGCCATCACGCCGGGGGCCATGCCGCGCGGCGTTTGACCCCCGAACGGGGGTCATGACACCCGGTCACGACGGCCGAATAATCGGAGACGTCCGCCGCGACAGGGGCGGGCCCGGCCGATACGGGGGGTCGGGGCCGCTCCGGGACGGACCCCGGACTCCCACGAAGGGCTGTGAGACATGAGCGAGCGCTGCCGGCCGTCCCGCCGAGCGGGCGACGGTCTGGAACCCGCCGTATGAGACTACGAGATCGCGTGCCCAAGTGCGGGCCCACCAGGGAAGTCACCGCGGCACGGACGTTGGGGACGGTGACGCCGCTGCTCCGGACGGTGGGCGTGACCCGGGTCGCCGACATCACCCGGCTGGACCGGGTCGGCATCCCCGTCTTCACGTCTTCAACGCCATCGTGCACCCGGTCCCACGACCTGCCGTCGGTGTACAGTGCCGAGGCTCGCGCCGAGGACGAGGGCGCCGGCGCCGCCGGCGGCCAGGCTCGCGAGCATCGCGGTGCGCGGGCCGCGGGCCGTCGCCGGCCGCCCGGCGAGCTGGGACCCGGCGACGCTCGCGGCCGCGGCGGGCCGGCGGAAGCGCGCCGGTCCGTTCCGGTCGTCTGCCATTCGAGGATCGCCCTCCTTTTTGGGCGGACGGCGGGCGCGAGGGCGCCCGGCGTCCGAGTCAGGGGCGGGTGGAAGCGGTCCGGATGTCCGGACCGGCACTGCCAGAGGAGGCGACGGCCGGACCCGGATGCCTTCAGCGCCCCGGCCGCCGGTCACGACCACCACGCCAGGGAGCCGATAGACCTCGGATAGGGTGCACTTGCATGACGGAATCGTGGGTCAATTCGGCGGAGCGGCTCGGCAGCGACCTGCATCTGGACCTCGCCCGCCCGGGCAGCCGCCGCGCCGTCCTCACCGGCGCGCTCCGCGAGGCCGTGCGGGACGGGCGCCTGGCCCCGGGCACCCGGCTCCCCTCGTACCGGTCGCTGGCCGCCGATCTAGGGCTGGCCCGCAACACCGTCGCCGACGCCTACGCCGAGCTGGTCGCCGAGGGATGGCTGATCGCCCGGCAGGGCTCGGGCACCCAGGTCGCGCCCCGCACCGAGCCCGTCCCCCCGCCCCAGGTGCCGAAGGCGGCGGCGCCGCGACCCGCGCCGCCGGCGCACGACCTTCAGCAGGGGCAGCCGGACGCCTCCTCGTTCCCGCGGTCCGCCTGGCTGGCCGCCGCCCGCCGCGCGTTCGCCGCCGCACCGAACGAAGCGTTCGGCCCGGGCGACCCGCGAGGGCGCCCGGAGCTGCGCCGCGCCCTCACCGAGTACCTGGCCCGTGCGCGCGGCGTCCGGACCTCGCCCGACCGGATCGTCGTGTGCTCCGGCTTCGCCCACGCGCTGAGGCTGATCTTCGGCGGCCGGGTCCTGCACGGCCCGCTGGCCGTGGAGTCGTACGGCCTCGCCTTCCACCGGGCGATCCTGGCCGCCGCGTCCGTCCGGACCGTCCCGCTCGCCCTCGACGCCGACGGCGCCCGCACCGCCGAGCTGGCAGGGCTCACGGGGGTGCGGGCGGCGCTGCTCACTCCGGCGCACCAGTTCCCGACCGGGGGGCCGCTGCATCCCGAGCGGCGCGTGACCGCGCTGGACTGGGCACGGACCCGCGGAGGGGTGATCCTGGAGGACGACTACGACGGCGAGTTCCGCTACGACCGCGACCCGGTCGGCGCCGTCCAGGGCCTCGACCCCGACCGGGTCGTCTACATCGGCTCGGTCAGCAAGAGCCTGTCTCCGGCGCTGCGGCTCGGCTGGATGGTGCTGCCCGAGCACCTCGTCCCGGCCGTCCTGGACGCCAAGGGCCGGCGGGAGGCGTGGGCCGGCGTCACCGACCAGCTCACCCTCGCCGACTTCATCGCCTCCGGACACTACGACCGGCACGTCCGCCGCATGCGCCAGCGCTACCGCGCGCGGCGCGACCGGCTCGTCGCCGCCCTCACCGCCCGCGCCCCGCACATAACGCCCACCGGCATCGCCGCCGGGCTGCACGCCGTCCTGCGCCTGCCGCCGGGGACGGAACGCTCCACGGTCGAGGCCGCCGCCGAGCGGTCCATCGCCCTGGACGGGCTCGCCGACTTCCGCCACCCCGACGCCACCATGCCCGTCCAGGACGGGTTGGTCGTCGGCTACGCCGCCCCTCCGAACCACGGCTACGCGCAGGCCGTCGAAGCCCTCTGCCGGATCCTCCCGCCCGCCCCCGGGGAGCATTGACCGGCGCCACCGGACGCCGATCCCGGCGTCGCCGATCTGCGCGATCGGACGCGGCGCTCCCTCGTCCTCGGCATCTCCCGGATGCTCAACCGCCGGCAGCTGTGCGAACCGGTCGGAACCGGACTGCCCGGCTGCCCGCGCCCGCGCCCGGCCGGGGCGCGGGCGGGCCGGCGGCGGACCGGACGACGGCGGCCTTCACCGGCGGTCCCCGAAGGCGACGCGGTCGCCGTCGGCCGCCGCGGCGTAACGGCGCCGCGCGTCCCGCTGGAGCTCCCGGGACTCGGGGCTCGCGAGCCGCTCCGCGAAGAGCCCGGCCTCGAGGCGGAGACCTTCGGTGAGCGGCAGCCGGGAGCCCTCGACCAGGGCGCGTTTCGCGGCGGCGAGTGCGGCGGCGGGACGGGACGCCATCCGGCGGGCCAGGCGCGTCGCCTCCGCCCGGAAGACCGGGGCGGGGAGCACCCGCTCGACGATCCCGGCCGCCCGGGCCTGTTCGGCGGTGAGGACGTCGCCGGACAGGACGACGTCGGCGGCCCGCCCCGGGCCGATCAGCCTGGCCAGGCGCTGGGTGCCGCCCGCCCCGGGGATGATGCCGAGCGCGGTCTCCAGGAGGCTGACGTGGGCCTCGGCCGAGGCCCAGCGCACCGTGCAGGCCAGGGACAGTTCGAGGCCGCCGCCCCACGCCTGCCCGTCGATCGCGGCGATCACCGGCTGCGGGAGCCGCTCGACGCGCCGCATCGCGGTGTACCAGATCTTGGCCCGCGGCACCGGCCCCCGGGACAGTTCGGCGAGTTCGTCCAGGTCCGCGTGTGCGACGAAGTAGCCGGGGACGCCGCCGGCCAGCATCACGACCCCGATGTCCGGGTCGGTCTCCAGACGGGCGAGTTCCGCGTCCAGTTCTTCGAGCGCGGCGAAGGTGAGGAAGTTGCGCGGCGGGTTGCGGTAGGTGAGGACGGCGACGCCGTCGCCGTCCTCCCGGGTCCACAGTGTCATGTCAGGTCCCTGGACGAGTCGAGTCCGTGCTCGGCGAGGAAGCGCAGCACGGCGTCGTTGAAGAAGGCGGGGTTGTCCTGGTTGGCCAGGTGGGCGGCGTCCGGGACGGCGAGGTACCGCGCCAGCGGGTCCCGGCGCGCCCAGACGGGCATGGCGGTGCGGAAGTTGCCGAGCCGATCGTGGTCGCCGTGCAGCAGCAGCTCGGGGATCTCGATCCGGTACGCGGGCTCGGGGCGGAGGGCGCCGACCAGGCTCGCCATGACCGCGACCATGTCCGGATGCGACATCCGGCTCGCGGTGCCGCGCACGTACTCGCGGACGCGGGGGTCGCGGGCGGACGCCTTGGCCTCCTGGCGGATCAGCGCCTTGCGCGGGTACCAGGGCAGCATGCGGACGACCGCCGCCGCCTGGAGCCGCTCCCGGCGCGACATCGGCAGGGTGTTGCCGGCACAGCCCAGCGCGACGAGCGCCGAGACCCTGTCGGGGCGGTGGTAGACGATCTCCTGGGAGAGGTTGCCGCCCATCGACTGGCCGACGAGGACGGTCCGCCCGATGTCCTCCCGGTCGAGGATCGCGAGGAGGTCGTCCACGGCCGTGCCCAGGGACCACGCGGCCCGGTTGGGGATGGAGCGGCCGTGCCCCCGGACGTCCCACAGGAGGACTCGGTGCCGGGCGGCGAACGTCTCGATCTGCGGTTCCCACGTGCGGTGGTCGAGGGTGGCGCCGTGCGTGAAGACGATCGGGAGCCCGTCGTCCGGTCCGCCCGTCCAGTAGTGGATCTCGCAGCCGGCGCGCTGGACGGTGCGGTGCCGCGGCGTCATCGCTCCCCCTCGCCGCCCAGGAGGAGGACCGACGCGCCGTAGTGGACGCTCTGGGTGGACGGCGTCCCGGGTCCGGCCGTGGCGACCGGTTCCCCGCCGCCCTGATTGCGGTCGAAGTGCGGGAAACTGCTGCTGGACAGCAGCAGGCCGATGCTGTGGCCCTCCCCGAACCGCCGGGCCGTGTACCCGAGGTCGATCTCCAGCGGGATCACCTCTCCGCGCGGCACGGGGGTGCCCGGGCCGTCGCGGTGGCTCAGCCGGACCGCTCCTTCGCAGACCGGCAGCAGCCGTCCGTCGGGCAGCCGGTCCACCAGGCGGGCCATCACGTCGGCGTCCGCGGCGTCGGTCGCGAAGGAGAGCCGCAGCCGGACGCGGCCGATGACGTCGGTGTCCTCGCCGAGCACGTCACCGAGGTAGAGCAGGACGTCGGGGCGCGCGGCGATCCGGCCGAGGTCCAGCGGCCCGGGGACGAGGCGGCCGAGGTGCAGGACGCGCCCGCCGCGGCTCGGGACCGGGTCGGCCGGGTCGTGGACGTAGCCGTCGGGTTCCGCCGGGCCCGCGGGATCGGGCCCGGCGGCCAGCCCGCCGGGCGTTCCGCCCGCGACCGCGGGACCGGTCAGGTGCAGGGCGAGGCCGGCGGTGCCCGCGGGGGGCCACCGCTCGGCGGTGCGCCATTCGTCCGCCCCCATCAGGAAGTACAGGACGGGCGCGGATTCGCCCGGCCCGTCCAGGCAGCGGCGGAAGAAGTCCAGGTGCCGTTCCGGGAGGCGCGCGGCGGCGGCCGAGGCCGCGACGCCGAAGTTCACCTCGCCCTGCAGGTGGGTCAGGGCCCCGGTGTGCGCCCAGGGCCCGACGATCAGCTCGTGCCGCAGGTCCGGGCGCAGCCGCCGCATCTCCAGGTGGCCGCGGACGGTCGCGGAGGCGTACACGTCGTACCAGCCCGTCACCGACAGGACCGGCACCTCCACCGCCGCGTGGTCCCAGTCGGGCAGGGCCCGGACCCGCCCGGCCAGCAGGTCGCCGATGCGGATCGGGAAGCCGGGCAGGTCCAGCTCCGGCATGCCGGCGAGCGGCAGCCGCCGCATCGCCCGCTCCGGGTCGTGGATCAGGGCCGCGACCCGCGCGGCGAGCGCCGGGTCGGCGTCCGGCCCCTGCCGGCCCAGCCAGTCGGCGGCCATGTAGGCCAGCCAGCCGACCAGGTGGTCGAGCCGGAGCGCGCCGCCGGTGTCGCGGGCGTCCGCCGCCGCGCCGGTCGTCATGGCCGGGGCGATGCCCCGCAGGTGCGGCGGCCGCAGCGCGGCGCCGAGCCAGGCGACGATGCCGAGGTAGGACGTGCCCGCGAGGAACACGTTGCCGTCGCACCAGGGCTGCGCCGCCGCCCACTCCACGGTGTCGTAGGTGTCCTCGGCCTCCTGCTCCCACATGACGGCCCGCCACTCGCCGCCGGAGTCGAAGCGGCCGCGGGTGTCCTGCGCCAGGGCGGCGAACCCGCCGGCGAGGCAGTGCCGGGGGTGCAGCGCGTCGGAGCCGATCTCCCGCCGCCCGTAGGGCGTCCTGAAGATCACGGCCGGGGCCGGGGCCGGGGGCCGCCACAGGTCGCCGCGCAGCGGCACGCCGTCGCGCATCGGGGTCTCGACGCCGCTGTCGATGCGTCCCAGTTCCACCGTCACACCGCCTTGAGGGCGAGCATCGTGCGGGCCATCTCGTTCCACCCGGCGGTCGCGCCGCCGTCCACGGTGAGGGCGCAGCCGGTGAGGAACGAGCTGCCGGGCAGCGCGGCGAACACGGCGGCGCGGGCCTGCTCCTCGGGGGCGGCGAGCCGTCCGGCGGACGTGGTCGCGGCGAGGGAGTCGCGCAGCGGGCCGGGCGGCCACAGCTCGTCCACCATCCCGGTGTGCGTCGGTCCCGTGACCAGCGCCACCGCGCGGATCCCCTGCGCGCCGTAGTCGACGGCGACCGACCGGGCGAGGCCGATGAGGGCGTGCTTGGCCATGTTGTAGACGGGAGAGCGGGGCGTCGCCGCGACCCCGCACATCGAGGACGTGAACACGAACACCCCGCCGTCCGCGCGCATGTGCCCGACGGCGGAGCGCACCAGGTAGAAGTTGGCGTCGCAGCACACGCCCATCACCGTGCGGTAGTCGTCGTCGGTGAGGCTGTGCGGCCGCCCGGGGACGTTGACGCCGGCGTTGCCGTGGACGACGTCGAGGCGGCCGTGCCGGGCGACCACCGCGTCGACGACGCCGGCGACCGCGGCGGGGTCGGAGACGTCCGCCTGGACGATCCCCTCCCCCGGCGTCAGGTCCACGCCGACGACTTCGGCGCCCACGGCCCGGAAGAGCCTCATCGAGGCCGCGCCGATGCCGCTCGCCGCGCCGGTGATCAGGACGACCCGGCCGTCGAGGCGGCCGAAGACGTCGCCGTCTGTCATGGTCATGCTCTTCCCCTCAGCGGCCGGTGAACTCGGGGCCGCGCTTCTCGACGAAGGCCCGTGCGCCTTCGGCCGCGTCGTGCACTTCCCTGTTGTTGCGGATGTGGAAGGTGTTCTGGGTGCGGAGAGCCTGCTCGAGCGGCTGGCCGTACACCCTCTCGCGCAGCTGCTTGTAGAGGCCGATCGCCCGGGTCGGGCCGGCCGCGAGGCGCCGGGCCTCGGCGAGCGCCGCGTCCCGCAGGTCCGCCTGCGGGACGACGCGGGTGTAGATGCCCAGGCGCTCGGCGTCGGCGGCGTCGAGCAGCCCTCCCGACAGGTAGATCTCCGTCGCCTTCGCGGTCCCGACGACACGGGCCAGCATGACGGCGGTGCCGGTCTGCGCCACGTTGACCAGGCAGCTGCCGATCCGGGCGGTGTCCGCGGCGATCCGCAGGTCGGCGGCGCAGGCCAGTTCGGTGCCGGCTCCGGCCGCGGGGCCGTTGACCGCCGCGATGACCGGCTGCGGCGCCGTGGCGATCGCCTCGACGATCCGCAGGTACACCGGGTCGGCGGTGTCGCCGAGGACCGGCGAGTGCCTGCGCTCCCCGGCGAGGTGCTCGTCCACCGCGCCGAGGTCGTCCCCGCCGCAGAACGCGCTGCCGGCGCCGGTCAGCACCACCGCCCGGGCCCGCGGATCGGTCTCGGCGCGCTCGAGCGCGCGCAGCAGCTCCTCGCCGAGCGCGCGGTCGAGCGCGTTGCGCCGGCCCGGTCGGTTCATCGTCAGCCACAGAACCCCCGGCGCCGGCCGCGAGGCCAGCAGGACCCCGCCTCCGGCCACCGTGCTCTCCTGCCCCTGCGTCATGCTCGGACCATCCCTCCATCGACGAACAGTGCTTGGCCGGTGACGTAGCCGGCGCCCGTCCCCAGCAGCCAGACGACCGCGGCGGCGACCTCCTCCGGGTAGCCGCAGCGGCCGAGCGGCAGCCGCGCGGCGGTCTTCTCGGCCAGCCCGCGGAGCCCGCTCTCATCGAGCATCGGGGTGTCGATGAAGCCCGGGCACACGGCGTTCGCGCGGACGCCGAGCGGTCCCAGCTCGACGGCGAGCGACCGGGTCAGGCTCAGCAGCCCGCCCTTGCTCGCGTCGTAGGCGGCCTGCCCCGCGAACCCGGTCACCGCGATCGAGCAGACGTTGACGACGGCGGCGCCCGGCCGCCCGGCGAGGGCGGGGGCCGCCTCGCGGGCCAGCCGGAACGGCGCCGCCAGGTTGACCTCCAGCACGCGCGTCCAGTCGGCGGTGCGGTGCTCGCCGAGCGGCGCGCGGTGCTCGACGCCCGCGTTGTTGACCAGGCCGTCGAGGCCGCCGAGCCGCTCGACCGCGCGGGCGACGAGCCGCCGCGGTGCGCCGCCGCCGGTCAGGTCGAGCGGCATCGTGTGCAGCCGGTCGTCCGCGACCGGGTCGCCGAACCGCCGCTCCAGGCGGCGGCATCCGGCCTCGTCGACGTCGGTCGCCAGCACCCGGGCGCCGTGCAGGAGCAGTTCGGCGACCAGCGAGGTGCCGATGCCCCCGGCCGCGCCGGTGACCAGGACCCGGCGGCCGTTCACGCCGCCGCCCCGGCACGGGCCCGGCGCAGCAGCCGTTCGGCGTTGCCGTGCAGCCAGGCGCGGACGGTGCCGTCCGGCAGGCCGAGCCGGGTCGCCTCGGCGGCGAGCGCGGCGGGCGGGCGGGCCTGCGTCCAGCTGGTCGAACCGAACATGACGCGGTCGCGGACGGGCCCGGCGCCCAGCGTCAGCAGCGCCTCCCAGCCCGATCCCGGCACCGCCATCCTGGACGGGCGGTGCGAGGAGAACTCCACGTGGACGTTGGGGTGCCGCTGCGCCACGGCCAGCATCTCGGCCACCCACGGCCAGCCTCCGTGGCCGGCCACCAGGACGAGGTCCGGGTGGGCGCCGGCGATCCGGTCCAGGACGCGCGGCGCCGAGACGTCGATCGGGACGTCGGAGCGGAAGTGCTGCCCGCAGTGCAGCCACACCGGGGCGCCGGCCTCGGCGGCGAACCGCCAGAGCTCCGCGTGCTCGGGACCGGACGGGTCGACGCCGTCGAGGAACGGGATCACCGACAGGCCGGTCGCGCCGAGCCCGTCGAGCGCGCGGCGCGCCTCGGCGAGCGCGGCCCGCGGGTCGGCGAGGCCGACGCCCGCCCACGCGCTGAGCCGGTCGGGATGCCGGGCGGCGTAGCCGGCGACCCGGTCGTTGACGGTGCCGTCCCCGACGGGCCACGGCCCGCCGTGCAGGACCTGATGGGCCACCCCCGTCTCGGCGAGCGCGCCGGCGTGGCGGTCGATGTCGAAGCCGTCCCCGAGGACGGCGGCCAGCCGCTCCGCCGTGCCCACCGGGTCGCGCGCCGCGTCCGCCGCGACCTCGCCGGGCGCGCGTCCGGTGCGGGCGGCGAGCCGCCCTGCGAAGAGGACGAGGTAGCGCGGCGCGGCGGTGGCCAGCGCGCGCAGATAGGCCGTCCAGCACTCGGTGTCATAGGCGACCTCGCAGACGTCGATCACCGGTTCACGCATCACGGCCTCCCTTATGTATAAACGTTTGTTTACCAGATCCGCCGAGCGCAGGTCAATGAACGTTCATGTGGTGATAGCGTCGAGGCGTGGCTACGACACGCTCCCGGACGACCGCCGCCGGCGCCCCGGCCGCGGCCTCGATGAGCCGGCGGATACTCGACGAGGCGGCGCGCCTGTTCTACGAGGACGGGTTCCCCGCCACCAGCGTCCGCAAGATCACCGCCGCGTGCGGGGTCACCGCGGGTTCGCTCTACAACCACTACGGATCCAAGGAGGAAGTCCTCTACGCGATCCTCAAGCGGGCCCACGAGGACTCGGAGGCGCTGCTGGAGGAGGGCCTGCTGCACGGCGGCGACCGGCCCGACCGGCAGCTGGCCGAGCTGGTGCGGGAGCTCACCCTGTTCCACACCGAGCGGCGCGTCGAGGGCCTCGTCGCCCGCACCGAGTGGCGCCACCTCCCGCCCGAGCAGGCCCGCGAGGTCCTGGACGCGCAGCGGCGCGTCCGCCGGATCTTCGAGCGGACGCTGGAGCGGGGCCTGGCCGCCGGCCGGTTCCGGCTGAGCGACCCCCGGTCGCCGCGCCCGGCGCAGGTGGACGTGGTCGCCAAGGCCATCCTCGACATGTGCATCAACGCCGGGCAGTGGTTCCGGCCGGAAGGCCCGGTGACGGCCCGCGACCTCGCCGACCAGTACGCCTTCCTCGCCCTCCAGCTCGTCGGCGCCGACCCCCGCGACACCTGACGCCTCCGGCCGCCCCGCACGCGAGGCGGCCGGAGGGCGCGCCGGACCCCGGGGTCGGCGCGCCCTCCGGCCGGGCGGTCCCGGGCGGTCCCGGGCGGTTCAGCGGGCGGCGGACGTCCCGCCGATGCGGTCCCGCCGGACGACGATGCCCAGCCGCTCGCGGTCGGCCGTGTCCGCCGTGACGCCCTCCGCGCGCAGCCGGTGCTTCTCGATCTTGTTCGTCGGGGTGTGCGGCAGCGCGCCGACCACCCGCACGTAGCGCGGCACCATGAAGTGCGCCATGCGCGGGACGAGGAAGCGCAGCAGCTCGGCGGGATCGACCGTCCCGCCGTCCACGGGGGCGACGACCGCGAGCACGTCGTCCTCGCCGTGCGGGCTCGGCACCGCGACCACCGCCGCCTCCCGGACCGCCGGATGCGCCAGCAGTTCGGCCTCCACCTCCGCCGAGGAGATGTTCTCGCCGCGCCGCCGGATCGTGTCGCCCATCCGGTCCACGAAGAAGTACTCGCCGCCCACCGTCCGGAAGGCGTCCCCGGTGTGGAACCAGCCGTTGCGCCAGGCCCGCGCCGTCGCCTCGGGCATCCCGAGGTACCCGGAGTTCATCGCCCAGGGCTGCGCGGTGCGCAGCACCAGCTCGCCGACCTCCCCGTCGGGGACGACCCGGTCGTGCTCGTCGACGACCCGGGCCTCCACGCCCGGCCGCAGCCGCCCGGACGTGCCCGGCACCTCCGGATCGGGTCCCGAGATGATCGGGATCGAGACCTCCGTCATGTTGAACATGGCGACCACCTCGACGCCGAAGCGCTCGGCGAACGCCGCGCTGTCCTCGATGAGCGGGATCATGAAGACGCGCCGCAGCGGGTGCGCTCGGTCCCGCGGGGACGGCGGCCGTTTGCCGAGGAACGTCGCCATCACGCCGAGCAGCGTGACGTGCGTGGTCCCCGTCGCGCGGACGGTCCGCCAGAACGACTCGGTGTCGAACGCGTCCACGAGGCTGATCCCGCCGCCGAACAGCAGCGCGGCGTAGGTGCCGATGGTGCCGCCCGCATGGAACAGCGGCAGGTTCACCATGTAGCGGTCGGACGCTCCGAACCCCGTGAACGCGGCGCGCGCGCACGCCGCGAGCTGGACGTACGAGCACAGCACGCCCTTCGACGGCCCGGTCGTCCCGGACGTCAGGATCACCGCGTACGGGTCCCACGGCCCGGGCGGCCCGTCCGTCCGGAACCCGGGGGCGGGCGCGGCCAGCGCGTCCGGCCCGAGCAGTTCCGGCCCCGGCGCCGCCTCCGGCGGGGCGTCGCCCGCTCCGAGCACCACCACGCGTTCCAGCGCGCCGGTGTCGATGCCGGCCAGCCGCCCCGCCAGGTCGGCGTGGACGACCGCCGCCCGGGCCCCCGACAGCCGGACG
Organism: Actinomadura rifamycini DSM 43936; assembly: GCF_000425065.1. Taxonomy (GTDB): domain Bacteria; phylum Actinomycetota; class Actinomycetes; order Streptosporangiales; family Streptosporangiaceae; genus Spirillospora; species Spirillospora rifamycini. Next base: position 148,931 of record NZ_AULB01000020.1, on the reverse strand, counting down.
GCGTGTTCGAGCAGCCCGCCGCGGTAGGCGGTGTTGAGCGGGACGAGGGTGCAGCCGAGCAGGTTCGCGCCGAACCAGACGCGCAGCGCGTCCGGTCCGTTCGGCAGCCAGGAGACGACCGTGTCGCCCGGCCGCACGCCCAGGCCGTGCAGCCCGGCGGCGACCCGCTCGGCCTCGGCCAGAGTCGCGGCGTAGGTCCACCGCGTCCCGTCCTGGAAGACCGCGTACACCCGGTCGGGATGCTCGGCGGCACGGCGGACGAGGAGCTCCCCGACCGCGCAGTCCTCGGCCGCGGGCACCGCCGGGCCCCACCACTCATCGCTCATGTCGCTCCTCGTTCCGCTGCCCGCCGGACGCCGCCGCGCCCAGGTAGGCGACCCGCAGCGCCGGGTCCGCCGCCAGCCCGGCGGCGTCCCCGGACGCCTCCACCCCGCCGTGCCGCATGACCAGCCCCCGGTCGGCGAGCGCCAGCGCCTGGCCGACGCGCTGCTCGACCAGGATCACCGTCAGGCCCTGCTCGCGCAGCCGGTCCACCACCGCGAACACCCGTTTGACGATCACGGGCGCGAGGCCGATGGACGGCTCGTCCAGCAGCAGCGCCCGGGGCTCGCGCATCAGCGCCTGGCCGATGGCGAGCATCTGCTGCTCCCCGCCGCTGAGCACCTCCGCGTAGGCGTCCATCCGCTCGCCCAGCACCGGGAACAGGTCGACGACCCGTTCCGTCCGCTCCCGCTCGACCCTGCGCCGGTTCGGGACGTTCCAGAGCCCGAGCCGCAGGTGCTCGGCGACCGTGAGCCCCGTGAACAGGCGCCTGCCCTCGGGGATGTGGACGAGGCCGTGCGCGACGATCCGCTCCGGGCTCCACCCGGTGATGTCGGTGCCGGCGAACCGCACCGACCCGGACGTGGGGCGCAGCAGCCCCGAGATGGTGCTGAGCAGGGTGGTCTTCCCGGCGCCGTTGCCGCCGACCACCGCGAAGACCTCGCCCGTCCGGACCGCGAGGTCCACGGAGCGGACCACCGGCACCGCCCCGTAGCCGGAGCTCAGCCCGGACACCGTGATCAGTTCCTCGCCCCGCGCCGTCATGCCGGTGCCCCCAAGTACAGTTCGACGACCCGCGCGTCGCCGAGGGCCTCCTGCGGCGCCCCCGACGTCACCTGTTCGCCCCGGTCCAGGACCGTCACGACGTCGGCGACGTTCGCGACGAGCTCGATGTGGTGCTCCACCAGGACGACGGTGGTGCCGGCGTCGCGGATCGCGCGGATCAGCCGCCCCAGCGCCTCCAGCTCCCGCGGGGTGAGCCCGGCGGCCGGCTCGTCCATCAGCAGCAGCCGCGGGCGCGCCATCAGGGCCCGCGCCACCTCCAGCAGCCGCTGCTCGCCGTGCGGCAGCGCGGCGGCCTCCTCGTCCGCCCGCCCGGCCAGGCCGTGGGCGGCCAGGAGGCGGTCGGCCTCCGCCGCCAGCGCGGCCCGCTCGCGCCGGGCCCGGGGCAGCCGCAGGACGGTCGCCGGCCCGCCCGCCCGCTCGCGCGTGTAGGCGCCGAGCAGGACGTTGTCGCGCAGGCTCGACGCTCCGAGCAGCCGCGGCGTCTGGAAGACGCGCGCGACGCCGCGCCGGGCGAGCCGCTCGGCGGTGGCCCGGCTGACGTCCTCGGCGCCGAGGACCACCCGGCCCGCGTCCTGCCGCAGCAGGCGGCTGATCACGTTGAGCAGGGTCGTCTTCCCCGACCCGTTCGGCCCGACGATCGCGTGCACCTTGCCGGGCTCGATGGTGAGGTCGACGCCGCGCAGGGCGTGCACGCCGCCGAAGGACTTGCGGACGCCGGACAGCTCGACGCCGAGCGGTGCGCCGCGCGGCGGCCCGACCTCGGCGTCGCCGGTCGGCTCGGCCGCGGCGGGCGGGCGCCCCTTCCGGTGGCGCGCGAGCAGCTTGTCCCAGGCCCCCGCGATGCCCTGCGGCGCGTACACCATGAGCACGAGCAGCGCCGCGCCGTAGATGAGGCCGCGCCACTCCGCCAGGCCGGTCAGCAGTTCCGGGAGCACGAAGAACAGCAGCGTGCCGATGACCGGGCCCGCCAGGCGCGCCGCGCCGCCGATGATGACGACCAGCAGGAACAGGATCGAGAAGTCGAGCGTGAAGTCGTCCGGCGTCACGAGCCCGTGGTGGACGGCCAGCAGCGCCCCGCCCAGCCCGGCGGTGGCGCCGCCGCAGGCGAACGCGAACAGCTTGGTCCGCGCGGGGCCGACGCCGACGCTCCGCGCCATCTCCGGCGCGTCCCGGACGGCCATCATGCCCCGGCCCAGCCGGGAGTCGACGATGTTGCGGACCATGATGAACAGTACGGCGTTCAGGGCGATGACCAGCCACAGGACGTCCCGCTCCCCCGGCTCCCACGACCCGATCGCGGGCCGCGGGACGCCGACGAGCCCGGACCAGCCCCCGGTCAGCCCCTCGAACTCGACGAGCAGGCTGCGCGCCGCCATCGCCGCGCCGAGCGTCACCAGCGCGATGTACCAGGACGACAGGCGGAACGCGGGAAGCGCCATCAGGGTCCCGGCGACGGTGGTGACCAGCACCGCCGCGGGCGCCGCCGCCCAGAACGTCCAGCCGTGGCCGGCCATGAGGACGCCGGACGTGTAGGCGCCTACGGCGACCAGCGCGCCCTGGCCGAGCGAGACCTGGCCGGTGTAGCCGAACATGATGTTCAGGCCCGTCGCCACCATCACGTAGATCGCGGCCGTGGTGGCGAGGTAGGTGATCGTGGGGTCGCCGCTCGCCGGGGGCAGCACGACCGCCGCCGCGAGCAGGACGAGCCAGGGGGCGGCGCGCCGCACGGTGCCCGGCCGTCTCCGGATGGCCTCAGACATGGCGCTGCACCGCCAGACCCCGCAGGCCGTTCGGCCGGACGAGCAGGATGAGCAGCATCGCCGCGAACAGCACGACCGACTGGGAACCGGGCGAGGCGTAGGCGGCGCCGGCGGCCTCGACGGTGCCGAGCACCCATCCGGCCGCCAGCACGCCGCGGTTGTCGCCGATCCCGCCGACCGCCAGGGCGGCGAAACCCTTGATCAGTAGGCCGAGGCCCATCGTCACCGACGCCAGCAGCAGCGGTGCCGCCAGGACCCCGGTGAGCCCCGCCAGGGCGCCGCCGAGCAGGAAGGAGCGCCGGGTCAGCGCCCTCGGGTCGATGCCGCGCAGCCGGGCGCCGTCGCGGTCGGCGGCCACGGCGCGCAGCGCCGTGCCGAGCCGGGAGCGGTCCAGGAGGCCGAGCAGCAGCACCGCTGCGACGGCGACCGCCACCACCGCCACCTGGTAGCTGGAGAACCGGAACCCCGCCACGTGGACGACGTCCAGGGACAGCGGCCACGGCGGCGCGACGGTGCTCGGCTGGTCCGTCCAGAGCCGTCCGGCGGCCTCCGCGATCAGCAGCGAGAACGCCAGCGTGGTGATCACCCAGCCGGCGGCGTGGGACGACCGGCGCAGCACCGGGGTGACCGCCACCCGCTCCTCCGCCAGCGCCACGACCGCGACGACGGCCATCACGCAGACCACGGCGACGCCCCAGGGGAGCCCGCCGATCGGGGTGGCGGCCATGAGCATCGCGCCGATCATGATGAGCTCGCCCTGCGCGAAGTTCACCACGTTCGTCGGCCGGTGCAGCACGTTGAAGCCCATCGCGACGAGGCCGTACAGGCTGCCGAACACCAGTCCGGCGACCAGGATGTCGGCGAGCACCGCGATCACATCCCGTCCGCGCGGCGCCGCAGGACCCCGCCCAGGCTCTCCGGCTCCTTCGCCGACATGAGCGTCCCGATGGTGATGTCCTCGTCGGCGATGCCGGAGTGCTGCTTCGCGGTGAACGAGACCTTCGCCCGGATGCCCGCGTAGCCGCTCACCTTGTCGAGCGCCGCCTTGAGCTTCGCCGGGTCGGTGGTCCCGGTGTCCTCGACGACCTCGGCCATCAGCATCAGGTAGTCGTAGTAGGGGCTCGTCACCGCCGAGTAGCCGAGGCCGCCGGTGTCCGGGTGCGCGTTGATGCGCTCGACCAGTTCGCGCACCTCCGCGGACGGCTTCTCCCGGCCGCTGTAGGTGAGCCCGCGGTACGTGGTGCCGAAGAAGCCGTCGAGCAGCGGGCGCGGGAACTCTCCGAGCGCGTCGATGTAGTTGAGGTCGTGCGACACGATCACCGGCTGGAAGCCGCTCGCCGCCATCGCCCGCAGGATGAGGATCGTCGCCTGCGGCTGGCCCGTGAACAGCCCCAGGCCGTCCACGCCGGCGCGTTCCAGGTTGCGGACGAACGGCGTCATGTCGGAGGCGTCCACCTCGAACACCTCGACGGCGACCGGCTCGGTGGAGTAGTCGTTCCGCAGCGTCGCGACGACGGCGTCCCTGATCGAGGTGCCGAACTCCGAGTTCTCCACGATGATGCCGATCTTGCGCAGGCCGCGGACCTCGCGCAGGAAGCGCGCCGCCACCCTGGCCTGCTGCGCGGTGTTGTAGACGAGCTGGTAGTGGTACGGGAAGCGGTCGCCGTCGCCGAGCAGCTCCGCGCCGCCCCACGCCGACTGGATCACCTTCGCGCGGGCGAGCGCCGTCACCGACGCCAGCACCTGCGAGCTGCCGGTGGGGCCGACCACGAAGGCGGGCTCGTCCCGGATCAGCCGCTGCGCCACGGCGGGCTGGCCGGCCGGGCTCCCCTTGTCGTCGTGCTCGGTGACCCGCACGGCCTCCCCGAGCAACCCGCCGGCCGCCTCGATGTCCTCCAGGGCGAGCCTCGCGCCGACGTAGATCGGCTTGTAGGCGGCGGCGAGCCGGCCGGTCTTCGGCTCCACCCAGCCGATCCGGGCGGCCTTCGTCCCGCCGCCTCCCGAGCCGCCGCACCCCGCCGTCCCCAGGCCGAGCACGCCGAGCGCGGCGGCGGACGCGGCGCCCGCCAGGAACCCGCGCCGGGGCATCCCGTCCGTCCGGTAAGTGACCAAGGCCGCCTCCTCCAGTTGATGTATGAACGTTTGTATACTTCGCTCCATTGCACGTCAAGAGACCCCTGGTAGTTCGTGAGAGCCCGCAATGCGCGGCCGAGCGACGGCCGAGCCCGGCCGCCGCCCACCGCCGGCGACATCGAAGAGGGGGCGACACCTGGTCCCACGCCCCGGGAAGGTGTCGGTACGTGATCAGGATTCGCGTGGCGCGGGGGCCGACCAGGGTGTGAGGTCGAGTTCCGGATACCGCAGGGCCACGCCGGCCGGCGTCTGCGGCGTCCAGTAGGCATGTCCGGGCGGGGGGAAGCCGAAGGCTTGGAGTTGGCGAGGGGTGGCGCGGTGGACGAACTCGACCCATTCCGGCTCGAAGCTCCGCGCCGCCCACCCCGCACGTTGCCCCCAGGAGAGGCCGGACGGGCGGAAGCCCAGGTGCATGCTGTAGCGGGCCCCGCGGGGTGCCGTCAGTCGGGTCCCACGGTGGAAGGCGCCGGGTTCGAAGGCGATGACCGTTCCGGCGGGCCCTGCACCCGACACCTCGGCCTCGTACATCTCCGGGCTGCCGCTGTCATCGACGAACCGCCAAGTGCTCTGCCGTCCCGGCCGCAGGAACCAGTTCGGGACGGGGGGAATGTCCGCGGTATGCCTGCGCGAGAGCAGGTGCGGCGGCCCGAGCTCTTCGGGGACGTCGGTCAGGAAGACGAACATCTCCACCTGCAGGCAGCCCGGTGCCGTGCTGGGGACCAGCAGGGAGTGGTTGAGGTAGTCGCGGTGCATGTCCTGGTCGTAGTCGCAGGCACCGGTGTACTTCGCCCACGCCTCGGCCGTGTAGATACGGACGTCGCCGTCGTCCAGCAGTGCTCGGGCGAGCGCCAGAATGCGATGGTTCACCGCCAGCAGGCTGATCTCCGTGCTCGCGAACGGAAAGGTGTCGATGCCGGCGAACTCGTCACCGATGAAGCGTTCGCGGCGCGGGTCGGTACCGTCGTGAAAGCCCTCGGCGGAGGGAAACAGCAGGCCCAGCTCACCTGCCGCCGCCGCCAACTCCTCGGCGGGAACGAACCCTGGGAGGAGCACGAAACCATCGGTCCGCCAGTCCCGCGCCGCGCTTTCAAGGTCCATCCGCTCAGAATCACCCGGACGCACAACCCCGGACAATGCATTTTCACACCGGCCGGGCGGGTCACGCCCGGCTCGGCGATCTCAGCGCAGGTGTCGAGCGGAGCATGACCTGGTAAAACCCGAACCGTCCGCGACTCCGAGCTCGTCGCCGAGGCCATAGGCACGGTGCTGCCGGTCCGCGCGCGCCGCACCGACCGGGCCGCGGCGACCAAAGTCGTGACGGCTCTAGACCTTGGCTCGTATCACCCGGCGTCCCGAGGGCGAAACACTCTCCCCATGTGGGGATTTCTCGGGGTGATCATCATGATCCAGGGCTTCGGCTCGGCCATCGCCACGATGCTCAGCGACGACGCGAGATTCGGGTTTTTGCTGAGGTGGGCGCACGATTACCAGCCGTTCGCCGGCATCGTTACCGGCCTCCTCGGTATCGGAGTGCTCGTCCTGGGCGAGCGCGGCAAAAGCTCGAACGGCGGCTGACGGCCGACGGCCTCCGCCGGCCGCGCGGGCTCGAAGATCTGCCGAACGGCAGATGCCCGGATGCCGCCGCATTCCCGAGGCTGGTCGCCATGAACGATCACAAGCGAATCGTACGGACCGGGCTGGCCGCGGCCGTCGTGGTGCAGTTCGCCGCGGGGGCCCTGCCGCCGGGCGACGCCGCGGCGGCGGGCGGACGGGCGCTGCTGCGCGCCGACACCGACCGCGACGGGCGGCTGTCGCCCGCCGACGACGCGGGGCGCGGCGCGTGGACCGCCCGTCGCGGCGCGATCATGCTGCCGAACCTGGACGACGACACCGCCCGCTGCCCCGCCGCGGGCGCGGACGGCGCGCGGCTGGCCGACGCGGCGCTCGCCGCGTGCAACGACGCCGCGGACTCGGTGGTCAACGGCGCGGCCGACGCCGCCGACCTCGCACCGCTGGAGATCCCCGCGATGAAGGGGGCGTCCCGGTCCGCGCGGGCGGCGCTGCTGCCCGACGCCCCTGCACGGGACAAGGTGCGGATCTTCGTCGAGCGCGGCGGGCGGCTCACCGCGCTCGGCCCGGACGGCGCGATCGGCGCGGACGAACTGCGCCGCGGCGTACGGCTCGCGGTCGAGGCCCGCGACATCGCCCGCGATCCGGCCGTGTGGACAGGCTTCGCCGACCTCACCCTCACGGTGACCGACGGCGGCGCGCCCCGGTCCGACCGGGTGCGGCTGCGTGTCGCGCCGGTGCTCTTCCAGCACGACCTGCTCCGCCTGGACCGCGCCGTCGTCGCGAGCCCGAAGGCCCCCGTGACGCTCGAAGGCGGGAACGCGCCGGACGAGCCGGTCGAGGGCGCCCGGGCGTACCGGCGCGACCTGCGCCGCGGGCTGGACGCCGAAGGGCTGCGCGAGCCGTTCATCGAGTCGCCGGCGGGCGGCGACCGGTGGACGGGCGACATGTTCAAGGCGGGCTACGCCTCCATGCCCGGGCCGGGAGGCCGGGAGCACCGCATCGTCGTCAACCTCAGGTCCCCGGCCGTCACCCCGGACTTCCCGGCCCGCGACCGTCCGCTGCGCGACGCGTCCCGGCCGGTCTTCACGATGCTGCGCGGGCCGGGCGTCGCGGGCGTCCAGCAGTTCGACGCCGGGGCGGTGGACCGGCCCGACGACAACCTCTACTACGGGTCGGCGAGTTCGAGCGGCAACTTCGGGACGATCCCGCCGCACGGGAAGTACCCCACCGGGCGGATCGTGTACGGCGGCGAGGGCGAGTTCGCCCCGGACGCGACGTTCCTCCGGATGCTGGAGGCGCAGGGCTACCAGGACCCGATCGCCATCGACTCCGGCTGGCTCGGCGTCGGGCACATCGACGAGTTCCTCCACTTCGTGCCCAGGCGCGGCGGGAAGGGCTGGTCGATGGTCGTCGCCGACCCGCGCATGGGCATGGACCTGCTGAGGAAGGTCGCCGCGTCCGGGGGCGGCGGGCAGCGCCTGGTGCAGGGCGTCCCCGCGTCCGGCACCCGCTTCCCGGGCCTCACGGTCGCCCAGGCGGTCGGCAAGCCGGAACTGGTCGAGGGCACCCGGGTCGCGGCGGCGGGCGTGGACCGGGCGCTCGGCCGGCTTCGCGAGAAGGCCGGGATCACCGAGCAGGACGTGATCCGCGTCCCGGGCCTCTTCACCAGCCTGGACGGGGAGGTCCCCGGCGACTACCCGCGCAAGGGCCTCACCGTCGCCTACCTCCCGGGCGTCGCGAACGGCGTCAGCACCGGGACCGGCGGCTACCTGGCCCCGGCCCAGCACGGACCGCGGCTGGCGGGCCGGGACGTCTTCCAGCAGACCACCGAGGACGCCCTGCGCCGCGGCGGCGTCCGCGTCCACTGGATCGAGGACTGGTTCTACTCGCACCACGTCGGCACGGCGGGCGGCAACGTCCACTGCGTCACCAACGTCCAGCGGGACTTGAGCGGCACCACCCCCTGGTGGCGCCAAGCCTGACACCCGCCCGGAACGTCGTCTCGACCGGACGCCGGTGACAATCCCCATCTGGACGACATCCTCGACGAGGTGTCGCGGTGGGAGCTTCTCGCTCAGTTCGCCGGCGACGGCGACGCCGGCATGATGTGGGGCGATGGGGGCGTCCTCTACTGGCTGACCACCGCCGACGACCTCGCCGCCCGGCGTTTCGACCGCGCCCGTTTCACCTGGCAGTGCCATTGAGATCGGCCGCTTCCGTGGACGGGGTCGATCACCGGGCCGCCGCGGCGGCGGTTCTCCCCCGCCGCCCGGTCAGTCCGGGACGATGACGGCCCTGCCGCGTCCCTCGTGCGCCCATGCCTCGCCGACGCGGCTGAGCGGGTAGGCGGTGTACGGCGCCTCGAAGGTCCCGTCGCCGAACCGGGCGATGATCTCGGGAAGTTCCGCGATCATATGCGCCTTCGAGACCGAGCCCGCGCCGCTGCCGCTGATCCGGACGCGCCGGCTGCGCAGGAGCGCCGCGGGCAGGGCCGCCTCGGTCCCGGCGAGTGAACCGATCTGCACGTAGTCGACGGGCGCGCCGCCGTCGTCCGTTCCGGTCGTGCCCAGAGCGGCGAAGGCGGCCTCGGCGACGGGGCCCCACACGAAGTCGAGGACGAGCGTGGGCCGCGCCTCGGCGACGGCCGCGCCGAGGGCCGCCGCCCAGGAGTCGGGTGCGGTGGCCACGAGTTCGACGGTGTCGGCGCCGAGGCCGCGCAGCGACTCCAGCGCCCCGGGGTCGCGTCCGGCCGCGACGACCCGCTCCGCGCCGAGGGCCATCGCCGCCCGGACCGCCAGGCCGCCCGACATGCCGGTCGCGCCGAGCACCAGCGTGGTGCCGATCCCGCCCGTCTCCTTGCGGCGGGCGGCCAGCGCCATCCAGCCCGACATGGCGGGGTTCATGCCGACGGCGACCGCGAGCGGATCGGCCCCGGCGGGCAGCTCCACCTCGAACGGGGTGACCAGCAGTTCGGCCATCGTGCCCCACGGCGACCGGGCGAACCCCGTGTAGACCAGCCGCCCGTCGCCGGTCCGGGCCACGGCGTCGACCCCCGGCACGAGCGGATACGCCTGCTCACTGCCGTAGTGGCGGCCGGAGGCCAGCCCGCGGACGATGTGGTGCAGACCCGCGCCGACGAGACGCAGCGGCGGCCGGTCCTGCCCGGGCTCCGGGTCCGGGAAGTCGGTGCAGACGGGGGTCGCTCCCGGAGTGGTGACGACTGCAGCACGCATGGCACGCTTCTAAACTAAGTTCAATTCGGTTGCCGCCCACCGTGCCTGAACTTTGTTAAGGTGTCAATCGTGGCGAAGGGCATCACGCGGGAGCGGATCGTGGCGGCGGCCCTCGAGCTGCTCAATGACCAGGGCATGGACGCCCTCACCGTCCGCGCGCTCGCCGCCCGGCTCGACGTGGGCGCCCCCGCGCTGTACTGGCACGTCCGCAACAAGCAGGAACTGCTCGACGAGATGAGCACGTTCGTCATGCGCCGCGTCACCGACGCCGTTACGGCGATTTCTCCCAGCGGCAGCTGGCGCGACGACGTGGCCGCCTACGCCCGCGCTCTCCGAGCGGAGTACCTGCGCCACCGGGACGGCGCGCGCATCTTCAGCGGCACGCGCTTCTCCGACCCCGATGTGGTGAAGGCGAAGGAGTCCTGGCTCGCCCGCCTGACCGCGGCCGGTTTCACGCTCGCCGAGGCGGACGACGTGCTCGACCTGGTCATCGCATTCGTGGTGGGGTTCGTCATCGAGGAACAGGAGCGGACCCAGACGGAACCCGGCCGGTACTCGCCCGCCGAGCGCGACGCTTGGCTGGGCGACGGCGCGGAGCTGGTCAAGGCCGCCGGACACCTCCGCGACGACGGCGACCCGCGGTTCGAACGGCAGCTCGGCATCGTCCTCGACGGTTTCGCCGCCCGCCTGCGCACCTGACGGCCCCGCGACCGCCGCGCCGCCTCCGGCCGATCGTCCGGCCGACGTGCGACCTGGCCGGACGCCCATCGCCGGGCACGAATTCCGCCCTTACGAAATTCATCGACACCCGAGCCGGGTGAGCGATGACACGGATAGCGCAGATACTGCGAGAAAGTTCACTATCGTCCGGTGATCGCCGACGCTATCTTGAAGTATGTCGCCGCGACCCTCGGGATGGCGCCGAGACGACGAACGATATCGAGCGAACCACGAGCCGGCTCTCCGCGGATGTTCGTGCGGAGGGCGCAAGAGCACGAGCACTTCGAATGGGGCATCATGGCGATCTTGGTGACTGGTGCGACCGGCAATGTCGGTCGCCACGTCGTGGACCTGCTGCTGCGGGCGGGAATGGACGTCCGGGCGACGTCCCGCAATCCGGAGTCGCTCGACCTGCCGCCGCAGGTCGATGTGCGCAGGGCGGATCTCAACGACCCGAAAACGTTCGAGCAGGCGATGCAAGGAGTGGAGAAAGTCTTCCTGTACACCCAGCCGTCCGGCACCGAGGGGGTCATGGAGGTCGCGAAGGCCGCGGGCGTCGAGCACGCCGTGCTCCTGTCCTCGCTGGCCGCCGCCGGTCGCGATCCGGACCACTGGATCGCGCGGTGGCATCGGGCGGCGGAGGACTCGATCGAGCGGTCCGGCCTGTCGTGGACGTTCGTGCGGCCGGGCCCGTTCGCCGCGAACTCCTTGCAGTGGGCCGGGGCCATCAAGGCCGGTGAGCCGGTACGGCTCCTCTACGCGCACTCCTACCTGTCCTCCATCCACGAGCGGGACATAGCCGAGGTCGCCACCTGCGCTCTGCTGCAGGAGGGCCACGCCGGGGCGAAGTATCACATCACCGGTGGCGACAGCGTCACGCAGGCGGAGCAGATCGCCCTCATCGGTCGGGCGATCGGCCGCGACGTGGCGTTCGAGGACCTCACGGGCGACGACGCGCGCGCCGAGTTCCACGCACGGATCGGGACCCGCCTCGAAGAGCTGGTAGAGGAGGGGACGATCTCCCGGACGGACACGCCGGAGATCATCGAGACCAGGATCCGCTACTACGTGGAGGCCCTCGAAGGGCCCGAGGAGATCGACGGCACCGTCGAGCGAGTCCTGGGCAAGCCGGCGCGAACCTTCGCGGAGTGGGCGGCCGATCACAAGGCCGACTTCGCGGACTAAAGATCCGGCTCCTGGTGGCCGTCGGGCCGCGGCGTCGCCCTACCAGGATGAGGGATGCTCAGCCCGACCGTCTCTTGGCTATCGTTTCCGAGTCGGAGCGCACGCCCGCTTCACACCGTTCGGGACACACGCTTTCGAGCACGATATTGAGGGGGTTCACGGCCTCACCGCCGAAGTCGGCGAAGACAGCCAACCTGTTGCATGAGAAGTGTCAACTGAACCGTTCACGGCACCCATCCCATCATCGCGAAAACTCCGCCATTTAATCGACCCCGGAGCAATACGGCCACCCCCGCCGACCGGCTGCCGCGGCTATCGAGCCACTGCGTTCGAGCATTTTCAACTCCTCCCTGAGAGTCTTTTCTTTCCTGGCGAGTCTCTACGCCTCTCCCTTTACATGCATGTCACTGCATTCATTGATGGAAGGCACTCCCCATGACCGACACCGTCGTGTTCCCGCAGAACCGCACCTGCCCCTACCAGCCCGCGCCGGCCTACCTACCGCTGGCCGAGCAGCGGCCCCTCGCCCAGGTCGCCCTCTACGACGGCCGGCGCGTCTGGGCGGTCACGAATCGCGATGTGGCCCGCCGGCTCCTGGGCGACCCCCGCATCTCCAGCGACCGCACCGATCCGGCGTGGCCCATGATGTTCCCGAGCATCGCCGCCGCGGTCGGCGACGTCCAGCAGAAGGTCATGAAGATCGTCACCGCGTTGGTGGGCGTGGACGGCCCGGTGCACAACGCCCGGCGCAAGATGATGATCCCCAGCTTCACGATGAAGCGGATCAACGCCCTGCGTCCGGAGATCCAGGAGATCGTCGACCGCCGGTTGGACCACATGCTCGAGAACGGCGCTCCCGCGGATCTGATCCCCGCGTTCGCGGCACCCGTGCCCGCGAAGGTGCTGTACCAGATGATGGGCATCCCGGACGACGACCACGCTCTGTTCGAGAAGCGGACGCACCAGCTCGCGGCCGGCCCGAACGCCAATGCGGCGTACGACGAGCTCATGGCCTACATGGACGGGCTGATCGCGCAGAAACGGCGGAACCCCGGTGACAGCGTCCTCGACGACCTCGTCGCGAAGCGCGGCGCCACGGACGACGTGGACGGCGAAGAGCTGGTCTCGACGCTGGTCCTGCAGGTGGCCGGCGGCCACGGCACCACCGGAAGCATGATCTCGCTCAGCACGTTCGCCCTGCTTCAGGCCCCCGAGCGCCTCGCCGAGCTGCGCTCCGACCCGTCGCTGATGCCCGCCGCGGTGGACGAGCTGCTGCGGCTCCTGTCCATCCCCGACGGCGTGTCGCGGCTGGCCACGGAGGACATCGAGGTCGAAGGCACCATCATCCGCAAGAACGACGGCGTGTTCTTCATAACCTCCCTCATCAACCGCGACGGGGACGTTTACGAGACGCCGGACTCCCTCGTCTGGAACCGCTCATCCACCCGGGACCACGTCTCGTTCGGGTTCGGCCCCCACCAGTGCCTCGGGCAGAACCTCGCGCGCGTCACGATGGAGATCGCTCTCGGCACCCTGATCCGGCGGCTTCCCGGCCTGCGCCTGGCGGTTCCGGCAGAGCAGATCCCGTTCAACCCCATAGCCGGCTTCCAGGTCTTGGACGAACTACCTGTGACCTGGTGAACCGGGCCGGCGGCGTGCCCACCGTCCGATCGGTCCCGGTCAGCCGGCCGGGGACCTCCGCGTCCCGGCCGCGAGGGAAGGACGCTCCGCCCCGTCCCCGCTCCCGGCCCGCCGGGCGGGAACCACCGCGACCGTGCACGGCGCCCGGTGGATCATCGCCTCGCTCGTCGCGCCCAGCGCCCGCGGATCGAGACGGCCCGTGCCCCGGGCGCCGACGACGAGCAGGTCCGCCTCGCCGACCGCCGCCGGCAGGGCCTCGCGCGGCGGATCCGGCAGGACGGCCAGTTCCACCTCGACGCCCGGATGCCTCGACCGCCACGGGGCGACGGCGTCCGCCCCCCTGTCCGTCCGCGCCCGCACCAGCCGCTCGGCGTCGCCGAACAGCGGAAGCTCGGCCTCCCTCGCCGCTCCCGGCTCCCAGCAGGCGTGCACCACCCGCAGCGGCCACCCCCGCAGAGCGGCCTCGGCGAAGGCGAAGCCGAGCGCCGACGCGGCTCCCGCCGACCCGTCGAAACCCGCCACGATCCGCCCGGGACGCGCCCGCGCCCGCCGGGCGACGAGCACCGGCCGCCGGGTGAGCGCCGGAAGGCGCAGCGCCGTCGACCACACCGGCAGCGGACGCCGGTCGTGCGTACCGACGACGACCAGTTCGGCGCGTTCCGATTCCCGTTGCAGCCCGGCCGCGGCCGAGCCCCGCACCAGGCACGTCCGGACGGGCCCGGCGGCGCCCAGCGCACGCGCCCGCCGGACGCCCTCGGCGAGGATGTTCTCCCCGACGCGCCTGACGCTGCCCTCCACGCGCGGGTCGGCATGGGACTCCGGATAGGGCCAGTACCAGCCGTGGCACATCACCAGGTCGCATCCGCGCAGTGCGGCCTCGTCGACCGCCCACCGCAGCGCGGCGTCGCTGCCCTCGAACCCGTCGTAGCCGAGCAGGACGTTCCGCCTGCCCGCCGGTGCGTCGCTCATCACTGCCCCTCGCGATCGGAACCGCCGGTTCACCTCGAAGTGTGCGCCGTGGGGCGCCGCCGCACATGGGTCGAAGGTCCCGGGGAACGGTGACCGATGTCCCTGCGGACCGCCACCGGCGGCGCCGAGGCTGGAATCGCCGCCCACGGGCAACAAGGAGATGACATGGGCACACCGCAACGAAGAGAGCACCACGGCTTCCTTCCGGACCTGTTCGGCTGGGTCGAGGCCCCCGTCGGCACGCTGCGGCCCGAAACCGCCCCGGCGATGCGCGTGGAGGACTACCGCGAGGGCGGCGACCACGTCGTCCGGGTGGAACTGCCCGGGATCGACCCCGACGAGGACGTCGAGATCACCGTCACCGGCGACGTGCTCCGCATCCACGCCGAACGCCATGAGGAGAAGAAGCAGAACCACCGGTCGGAGTTCCACTACGGCGCCTTCACACGGTCGTTCACGCTCCCGCCGGAGACCCGGGCCGACGACATCAGGGCCTCGTACGACAAGGGGATCCTGACCGTCCGGATCCCCGTCCACCCGGCGGCCGCGCCCGAAGCCAGACGCATCGCCATCGAGAAGTGACACCCCGGAGAGAGAGGGCGCCAAGGAGGACCCGGCGTCCTCTCAGGAGGCCCGGCTACCCCCTCGGACGGACGAGCGCGACCGGGCACTCCGCATGGTGCACCAGCGCGTGCCGCACGGCGTGGCGCCGGGGCAGGCGCGCCTCCGGCTGCGCGCGTTCGACGCCCGCGACGACCAGGTCGGCCTCACGGGACGCGGCCACCAGCGCGGCCGCCGGGCGGTCCTGCACAATGTCCTCGATCACGTCGGCCTCCGGGTACCGGTGCCGCAGATCCGCGCACTCCTCGGCGATCCGCGAGCGCGCACGCTCTTCCGAACGCTCCAGATCCGAGGCGAGATGCTCCTCGTCCGTCCCTTTCGGGAGCGGGACCGCATGGACGACCCGGACGCGGAGGCCGCGGGAGACCGCCTCCTCGAACGCGTAAGCCAGCGCGGAAGCGTCCCCTTCCAGGCTCGCCCCGACCGCCAGCTCGCCCCGCCGCCCCCCGGTCTCGCCTCGCACGACCACCACCGGCGACTGCGCGTACGCCACCACCCCCACGCTCACCGACCCCAGCAGCAGGCCGGCGAAACCTCCCAGACCCCGGTGCCCCACAACGAGTTCCGACGCGTGCTGCGAGCCCTCGCTCAGCACCCGGACGGTACCGCCCACGGCCAGCCTGCACTCCAGCTCCACGTCGGGCCTCCAAGCGAGCGCGACCCGCTCCCCCTCCGCCAGGACCTGGTTGTCCGTCCAGGTGATCGACTCGGAATCATCCGGCGCCGCATGGAAAGGGATCTCGTACGGCCACACCTCGGACACATAGACCAGCCGCAGGACACGGCCCATGCGGACCGCCCGGTCGGCCGCCCACTCGACGGCCCGATCCGACGGCCGGGACCCGTCGACCCCCACGACGATCGGCAGCAGACCGCCGCCGCCGTCCCCCGCGCTCGTCTCCATCGGCTTCGCCTCCCCACGACTCGCCTACGTAGCCCTCGCAGACGGCCCCGGTCGTTCATGTCCATCCTGGCCGCTCCCCTCAGGCCGTCGCAGAGGGTGTTGGTCCAGTCCGTCCAGGACCAAAGTCCCCCGCGCCAGGACCGCAAGCCAGGCGGGGAAACGTCGCCCCGCCCACCGCCCCAACGCACGGTGACGCGACGGCACCCAACCATTTGGCTCTTGTTATGGACGGGTCGGGCTTCGCACCAACGCGCCGCGGACCTTGGTCACGGCTGCCGCCGCCTGAGCCGGCGCCGCCCCGCCGCGGCTGTGCGGTCCCCCTGTGCTCCCCCGCGGCGGACCGACGCCGACCGCACCGTCTCCAGGACTCCGGAATCTAGCATTCCAGTACGCCGGGCCGGGCGCCCACTATGCAACATCATCAGCAGAAATACTGAGTCGAGAACCGGCTTCGGGTTGCCCGCTTCCGAACTGGCATGCTAGAACGCTACTCGGTCGGTCGTTGTGACCTGGCCCTCACGAGAGACGTCCGCGGGATCGCCCGGCCACGGGCGTCCGAGATCAGTCCCAGAAGGTGCAATGGACACGAACGCGAAGATCGCGCCGGAATCCGGCGGAGGCGGCTTCGACACCGATGTGATCGTCGTCGGGCTCGGCCCGGCGGGAGGGACCGCCGCGCTCGCCCTCGCGACCTACGGGGTCCGGGTGCACGCCGTGAGCATGTTCCCCTGGGTCGCCAACTCCCCCCGCGCGCACATCACCAACCAGCGCGCCGTCGAGGTGCTGCGCGACCTCGGCGTGGAGGAGGAGGCCGAGAAGTACGCCACTCCGTGGGACCAGATGGGCGACACGCTGTTCACCACGAGCCTCGCGGGCGAGGAGATCGTCCGGCTGCGGACGTGGGGCACCGGGGACCTGCGGTACGGGGACTACCTCAACGGCAGCCCGTGCTCGATGCTGGACATCCCGCAGCCGCTGATGGAGCCGATCCTCATCAAGAACGCCGCCGAACGCGGCGCCGTGATCAGCTTCAACACCGAGTACCTCTCGCACGTCCAGGACGAGAGCGGCGTCACCGCGACCTTCCGCGATCGACGGACCGGGCGGGAGTTCCGCCAGCGGGCCCGCTACCTGGTCGGTATGGACGGCGCCAGGTCCAAGGTCGCCGAACACATCGGGCTGCCGTTCGAGGGCGAGCTCGCCCGCGCGGGAACCGCGTACATCCTCTTCGACGCGGACCTGAGCCGGTACGTCGCGCACCGCCCGAGCATCCTGCACTGGATCATGAACGCCCAGGCCGGGTTCGGGGAGATCGGCATGGGCCTGCTGCGGGCCATCGAACCGTGGCACCGCTGGATCGCCGGCTGGGGCTTCGACATGGCCGCCGGCGAGCCCGACCTCTCCGACGACGTGGTCGTCGAGCAGATCCGGACCCTGGTCGGCGACCCCGGCCTCGACGTCGACGTGCTCTCCAAGTCGTGCTGGTACGTCAACCAGCAGTACGCCACCGCGTACTCCTCCGGCCGGGTGTTCTGCGGCGGCGACGCGGTGCACCGGCATCCGCCGAGCAGCGGGCTCGGATCGAACACGAGCATGCAGGACGCCTTCAACCTCGCCTGGAAGCTCGCCTTCGTCGTCAAGGGGCACGCCGGGCCGGGGCTTCTCGACTCGTACTCCGGCGAGCGCGTGCCCGTCGGAAAGCAGATCGTGGCCCGCGCCAACCAGTCCCGCAAGGACTACGCCGGGATGCGCGAATGGTTCGACCACGACGCCCCCGACCCCGTGCTCGGCGGGCTCGCCAAGCTCAAGGAGGCGAGCCCCGAAGGCGTCGCGCGGCGGGAGCGGCTGTTCGAGGCGCTCGAGCTGAAGAACACCGAGTTCAACGCGCACGGCGTGGAGCTCAACCAGCGGTACGAGTCGGGTGCCGTCGTGCCCGACCCCGCGGCGGGCGAGGAGGAGTGGCCGCGGGACCGCGAGCTGTACCTGCAGGCCACGACACGCCCCGGAGCGAAGCTGCCGCACGCCTGGCTGGTCGGACCGGACGGCACCCGCGTCTCCACCCTCGACGTCGCCGGCAAGGGCGCCCTCACCCTGATCACGGGGCTGGGCGGGCACGCGTGGAAGGCGGCGGCCGGCAAGCTCGGGCTCCCCTTCCTCCGCACGATCGTCGTCGGCGAGGACGGGATCACCGACCCGTACGGCGACTGGCGCCGGATCCGCGAGGTGCATGAGGCCGGCGCCGTCCTGGTACGCCCCGACGGCTACGTCGCCTGG
The DNA here is from genome assembly GCF_000425065.1 of Actinomadura rifamycini DSM 43936. Classification (GTDB taxonomy): domain Bacteria; phylum Actinomycetota; class Actinomycetes; order Streptosporangiales; family Streptosporangiaceae; genus Spirillospora; species Spirillospora rifamycini. Next base: position 130,812 of record NZ_AULB01000020.1, on the reverse strand, counting down.
CGGCACGGCGCCCCCGTCTGGGACGCCGCCGAAGCCCTGCGACTGCTCGAGGACGCCCTCGCGGCCGTCCTCGACCGACCGACCGACTCCCGGAGGGAATCATGAGCACTCGTCCGTACACCAGCGTCTGGAACGACCTCAACCAAGTCGAGTTCAGCCAGGGGTTCCTTCAGGCGGGCCCCTACCGCACCCGCTACCTGCACGCGGGGGACGACTCCAAGCCCGTCCTGCTGCTGCTGCACGGGATCACGGGGCACGCCGAGGCGTACGTGCGCAACCTGGCGGCGCACGCCGAGCACTTCTCGGTGTGGGCCATCGACTTCATCGGGCACGGCTACTCCACCAAGCCCGACCATCCGCTGGAGATCCCGCACTACGTGGACCAGGTCTCGCACGTCCTGGACGCGCTCGGCGCCGGCACCGCGTACCTCAGCGGCGAGTCGCTGGGCGGCTGGGTCACCGCACGGTACGCCATCGACCACGCCGACCGGGTGGAGAAGATCGTGCTCAACACCATGGGCGGCACGATGGCCAACCCGAAGGTCATGGAACGGCTCTACACCCTCTCGATGGAGGCCGCCCAGGATCCGTCCTGGGAGCGTGTCAAGGCCCGGCTGGAGTGGCTGATGGCCGACCCGTCCATGGTCACCGACGACCTGGTCCGGACGCGGCAGGCGATCTTCGAGCAGCCGGACTGGCTCAAGGCGTGCGAGATGAACATGGCGCTGCAGGATCTCGAGACACGGCGCCGCAACATGCTCACCGACGACGACCTGCGCTCGATCGCCGCCGAGGCCCTGGTGGTCTGGACGACCAAGGACCCCTCCGGCCCGGTCGACGAAGGACGCCGGATCGCCTCGCTCATCCCGAACGGCCGGCTCGCCGTGATCGAGAACTGCGGGCACTGGCCCCAGTACGAGGACACCGCCACGTTCGACCGGATCCACCTGGACTTCCTGCTCGGCCGCGCCGGCGAAGGCGGGACGCCATGACTCTCGCGCTGCTCGCCACCAGCCACAGCCCGCTGCTGGAGCACGCCGACCTGGACCCGGCCGTGGCCGCCGAGCTGGACGCCGCGTTCGGCGAGGCGCGCGCGTTCGTCCACGACTTCGACCCCGACATCGTCGTGAACTTCGGGCCCGACCACTACAACGGCTTCTTCTACAGTCTGATGCCGCCGTTCTGCATCGGGTACGCGGCGGAGAGCATCGGCGACTACGGGAGCCCGGCCGGACGCCTGGACGTGCCGGGGGATGTGGCGCGCGAACTGGCCGAAGCGGTCATCGGCGAGGGCATCGACCTCGCGGTCTCGCTCGACATGCGGATCGACCACGGCGCCGTGCAGCCGATGGAGATCCTGTACGGCGACATCACCGCGAAGCCGTTCGTCCCGATCTTCATCAACTCGGTCGCGCCGCCGTTCACGCCGCTGCGGCGCGTCCGGCTCCTCGGCGAGGCCGTCGGCCGGTACCTGCGGACACGGGACGAGAAGATCCTGCTGATCGCCTCGGGCGGGCTGTCGCACGACCCGCCCGTCCCGCGGCTGGCCGACGCCACGCCCGACCAGCGCGAGATGCTGCTCGGGCGGGCCGGTCCGGTGACGCCCGAGGCGCGGCGGGCCCGCCAGCGGCGCGTGATCGACACGGCGCGCGAGTTCGCCGCCGGCACCGCCGCCATCCAGGACCTCGCGCCGGAGTGGGACCGGGAACTGCTGCGCGTACTGGCCTCCGGCGACCTCGCTCCGCTCGACGCGTGGTCGCCGGAGGAGATGACCCGGGTCGCCGGCAACTCCTCGCACGAGGTCCGCTCCTGGATCGCCGGGTACGCGGCGCTCGGCGCGGCCGGCGCTTACACCGTCCGATACGGCTACTACCGCCCGATCAGAGAACTGATCGCGGGCTTCGCCCTCACGACCGTCGCCCTCGCCTGAGCGGCCACGCGGTACCCCACCACCCCGCAGCGACCGGAGATCCCATGCCCAGTCCAGGCCACGCGCCCGCGTCGGCATCGCCGCTGAAAGTCGCCACGGCGAGCTTCATCGGCACCACCGTCGAGTACTACGACTTCTTCATCTACGGGACCGCGGCCGCGCTCGTGTTCCCGAGTCTGTTCTTCCCCGACTCCAGCCCCCTGGTCGGGACGCTGCTGTCCTTCGCCACGCTCGGCGTCGGCTTCCTCGCCCGGCCCGCCGGCGGCGTGCTCTTCGGCCATTTCGGGGACCGCGTCGGCCGGAAGAAGATGCTGGTCATCTCCCTGATCACCATGGGCGCGGCCACGGTTCTGATGGGACTCATGCCGGGCTACGCCCAGATCGGCGTCGCCGCGCCGATCCTGCTGACGCTGCTGCGCCTCGTCCAGGGCTTCGCGGTGGGAGGCGAATGGGGCGGTGCCACGCTGATGGCCGTCGAGCACGCCCCGCCCGGAAAGCGCGGCTTCTACGGGGCGTTCCCGCAGATGGGCGCGCCCGCCGGCGTCGGTCTCGCGACGATCGCCTTCTACCTCGCCTCCCAGCTGAGCAGTGCCCAGTTCGAATCGTGGGGCTGGCGGCTGCCGTTCCTGTTCAGCGCGCTGCTCGTGCTCGTCGGGATGGTGATCCGCTTGACGGTCGCGGAGAGTCCGGAGTTCGAGAAGGTGCGGGCCGGCAACGCGGACGTCAAGCTGCCGATCGCGGAGGCGTTCCGGCGCCACACCAAGGAGATCCTGCTCGTCGCCGGGACGTACCTCAGCCAGGGCGTGTTCGCCTACATCTGCATGTCCTACCTGGTGTCCTACGCGGGCGAGAACGTCGGCATCGAGCGCTCCCACGCGCTCATGGGAGTGTTCGTCGCCGCCGTGGTCGCCGTCGTCCTGTACGCGGTGTGCGGTGCCCTCGCCGACCGGTGGGGCCGCAAGACCATGTACCTCGTCGGCGCGGTCGCCATGCTCGTCACCATCTGGCCCGCGTTCGCGCTGATCAACGCCGGCGGTTCCGTGAACTTCGCCATCGCGCTCGTCCTGGTCTTCGGCATCGCCATGGCACCGGCCGGAGGAGTCACCGGATCGCTGTTCAGCATGATCTTCTCGCCGGAGGTCCGCTACAGCGGCGCGTCGGTCGGCTACACCATCTCCCAGATCTGCGGCGCGGCCTTCGCCCCGATGATCGCCACCGCCCTGTACGCGGTGAACGACTCCAGCGGGCCCGTGGTCGGCTACCTCATGCTGGTCTCCGCCATCTCGGTCGTCTCGGTCCTTCTCCTGCCCGGCAGGCTGGGGCGGGCGGAGTCCTCCGGTCCCGTCGCGGGCGAGCCGGTCCGGGCGTCGGCCTGACCGGTGGTGCGCCGGGCGGCCCGGCCGCCCGGCGCCGTACACTCGGCCCGGTATGAACGAGAGGAACACGTGGTGAGCGGGGCCCCGAACGGCCGCTCGGGACAGCGGCTGGGGCAGGTCGTCCTCGACGAGTTGAAGGAGCGGCTGCTCGACGGTCGGTACGAGGCGGGCGCGCGCCTCTCGATCGAGGAGCTCAAAGCCGAGTTCGGTGTCAGCAAGCAGCCGGTGATGGACGCGCTGCGCCGGCTGGAGACGGTCGGCATCGTGGAGATCATCCCGCAGAGCGGCTGCCGGGTCGCGGTGTACTCCCTCCAGGAGGTGCGGGACTTCTTCAAGCTCTTCGGCCGGTCCGAGGGCGAGCTCGCGGCGGCGGCCGCGGCCCGGCGCACCGACGAGCAGCTCCGGGCCCTGGAGGACGTCTGGCAGCGGACCGAGGATCTGGGCGCCGGCCCCGATCCGGAGACCCGGCGCCGCGGCTACCGGGGCCTGAACCGCGAGTTCCACCTCACCATCCACCGCATGGCGCACTCGCGGATCATGGCCGAGCTGAGCGAACGCATGTGGGACATGTCCGATTTCTTCATCGCCACGTTCGGCAGTGCGCGGCTCATGGCGGACGCGGTGCGCGAGCGCAACCACGACCACGACGTGATCCGCCACGCCATACGCTCCCGGAAGGCCGAGGTCGCCCGAGTCGCGATGGAATCCCACATCGTCGGAACACTCGACCTCTTCACGTAGGACGGCTTCTCGCAGTCGGTCGCGTCTGAGAAGTGGTCTCGTCTCGGCGCGCGCGGGCGCGGTAGGCGCGTTGCCTGCAGCCGGGCGAGCAGTACGTGCGCGGGCGTCCGCGTGCGGGCCGCTCGACGGCGCCTCCGCAGGACGGACAGACCGGCCCGGCCTTTTCGTCACGCACGGCATCCTTCTTTACGTCACGGGCGCGGGCCGCCGCGACGAGATCGGTGCGGGCGCGAGGGCCGAGCGGTGTGCGCGTCTCCAGCTCCGCGTCGAGGTACGAGCACCGGATGATGTCGTCGTCCTCGCACCGCAGGAGATGGTTCAGGTAGTCGCGGGCGGCGGTGAGCCGCTCGACCCGCTCGTCCAGGCGGTCGATCTCGGCGCGCATCGTACGCCGCCAGGTGTCCAGGTCGGCCGTGCCGGACGCCACGACCGCCGCGGCGTCGAGCGGCATCATGCCGACGACGCGGCACAGGTAGGCGAGGCCGAGCCGCCGCAGGTCGTCCTCCCCGTAGAACCGCCTGCCGCCGTGCCGGGCGGTGGGCGCGACCACGCCCTGCCGGTCCCACCAGCGCAGCGTGGACGGCGCCAGCCGGTACAGGGCGGCGGCCTCACCGATCGGGACCGCATCGTCGCTTGACATGAAGACGACTTTAACTCCGAGGATCTCGGTGAGGATAGCCTTCCCTAAGGAACGTATTCGTGACGATCACCGAAACGACGTCGACCCAGGACGCCGAAGATCCCCCGCCGGCACCGCCCCCCGCCCCCGATACCGACACCTCGCGACTCGTGCGGGCGGGCGCGCTGGGACGGCTACTGCGTCCCGTCCGCCCCCACCTGATCGGCTGCACCGTCCTGTCGGCGGTGGGCACGGCCGCCGGGCTGGCCCCCTACATCGCCATCGCCGAGATCGCCCGCGCGGCGCTCGCCGGCGCTCCCGACGTCGCCATCCGGACGTGGGTCGCCGTCGGCGCGGCGGGCGCGGTACTGCGGCTGGTGCTGCTCTTCGCGTCCTCGCGCCTCGGGCACTACGCGGACGCCGCGATCCTGCACCACCTCCGGGTCCGGATCGTCCGGCACCTGGGGCTCCTGCCGCTCGGCTGGTTCCGCGCCGCCGGGTCCGGCCGGGTGAAGAAGGCCATGACCGACGACCTGGAGGAGATGCACCAGCTCATCGCGCACTCGCTCCGGGAACTCGTCGGCGCGGTCACGGCGATGGCGGTCGGACTGGCCTACCTGGTGCTCGTCGACTGGCGGATGGCGCTGGTCACCGCCGCGGTCCCGGCCGCGATGCTGGTCGCCTACCGGGTCTCGATGCGCTCCATGTCCGCTCACCTCGCCCGGCTCGCCGCGGCCACCGGACGCATCAACACCACCGTCGTCGAGTACGCCGACGGGATCACGGTCGTCAAGACGTTCGGCGGCGGCGACACCGGCCTCGGCCGCTTCGGGGAAGCGGTCGCCGAGCACACCGAGGCGATGCGCGTCTGGGTGGCCGAGACCCGGATCAGCTCGGCCCTCTCGCGCCTGCTGGCCTGCGAGCCCGCCGTCCTCGCCGTGGTCCTGGCCGCCGGGGTGCCGCTCGTCGCGTCCGGCGGGCTCCCCGCCGCCGACCTGCTGCCGTTCCTCATCGTCGGGATCGGCCTGCCGACGCCGATCGTCCCGGCCGTCCAGGGCGGCCAGGGCCTGCGGCAGGGACGGATGGCCGCCACCGGCATCGACGCCCTGCTGTCCCGGGAGCCGCTGCCGCGGCCGACCGCGCCGCGGCCCCCGGACGGCCACCGCGTCGAGTTCGACCGCGTGTCCTTCTCCTACGACGGCGTCACCGACGCGATCACCGACGTCACGTTCGTGTGCGAACCGGGCACCGTCACCGCGCTCGTCGGGCCGTCCGGCGCGGGCAAGTCGACCATCGCGAGCCTGCTGCCCCGGTTCTACGACGTGACCGGCGGCGCGATCCGGATCGGCGGCGCCGACCTCCGCGAGATCCCGGCCGAGGCGCTGCTGTCGTCGATGTCGCTGGTGTTCCAGGACGTGGCGCTGCTGCGCGACACCGTCACCGAGAACATCCGCGTGGGACGACCGGACGCCGGCCTCCGGGACGTGCGGCGCGCGGCGGAGGCCGCGCAGATCCACGACGTCGTCGAGCGGCTCCCGGACGGCTACGGCACCGTGCTCGGCACCGACGGCGCCGGGTTGTCGGGCGGCGAGCGCCAGCGGCTGACGATCGCCCGCGCAATCCTGTCGGACGCGCCCATCGTCGTCCTCGACGAAGCCACCGCATCACTCGACCCCGACAGCCAGGACGCCGTCCAGGAGGCCCTGTCCACGCTCGCCGCGGGCAAGACGGTGCTGGTCATCGCCCATCGCCTGAACACCGTCCGGGGCGCCGACCAGATCGTCGTCCTCGACGGCGGGCGCGTCGCCGAGACCGGCGCCCACGACGACCTCATCGCCCGCGACGGGCTGTACGCCCGCATGTGGCGCGCCCAGCGGAACGGAGCCGACACATGATCCGCAAGCTGTACCGGCTGCTGCCGCACCCCGGGCTGATCGCCCGGCTGGGCGCGCTCACCACCGTCCTCGCCGTCCTGCAGGGCCTGCTGCTCGGCGCGCTCGTCCCGATCCTGCGGGCGCTGCTGCGCCCCGAACCGGACGTCGGCGCGGCCGTCCCGTGGCTCGTCGCGGGCGGCGCGGGCCTCGCCGTGTACGCGGTGCTGACCGTGCTGGCCGTCCCGGTCGGCTTCGCCGCCGCCATGCAGATGACGGCCCGGCTGCGGCACCGGCTGATGGAGCACGCGACGACGCTGCCGCTCGGCTGGTTCACGACCGAACGCAAGGCGCGGCTCGCCCGCACGGTCACGACGGACGCCGGCGCCATCGGCACGCTCGCCGTGACGATCGGGCAGCCCGCCCTGACGTCCGTCCTCGTGCCCGCCACCATCGTCGGCGTCACCTGTGCGGTCGACTGGCGGCTCGCGCTGCTGTTCGTCGCCGTCGCGCCGTTCGCGTACGTGACGCTGCGCTGGTCCGGGCGGGTGTCGACCGCCGCGGACGAGGAGCTGCACGCGGCCGCCACCGAGATCGCGGGCCGCGCGATCGAGATCGGCCAGGCGCAGCCCGTGCTGCGCGCCGCGGGCCGCGGGGGGACGGGCGGCGACCGGATGCGCGAGGCCCTCGACGAGCACCGCAGCAGCTACCGGCGCGGCCTCAACCGAGCGATGCTCCCCGACCTCGGGTTCACCGGCGTGGTCATGGCCGGGTTCGTCGCCGTCCTGGTGCTCGGCGCGCACCTTCTGGTCTCCGGGGGCCTCGGCGTCCCCGACACCGTCGCACTGCTCGTCCTCGCCGTCCGGTTCCTGGAGCCGCTCGGCACGCTGATCGAACTGGACGGGGCGCTGCGGGCGATGGTGAACAACGTCGGCCGGGTGGAAGCCGTCCTGAACGCGCCCGCCCTGCCGCGGGCCCCGCACCCCGTGCGGCGCGCCGCGGACGCCTCCATCGAGTTCGACGACGTCACCTTCGCCTACGGGGACCCCTCGGCGCCCGCGTTGTCCGGCGTCTCGTTCCGCTGCCCCGCCGGGAGCACCACCGCGCTCGTCGGACCGTCCGGATCGGGCAAGACGACCGTGACGCGGCTCGTCGCACGGTTCCACGACACCGGCTCCGGGCACGTCCGGGTCGGCGGCCGGGACGTCCGCGAGTACGACCACGCCGCCCTGCTCGACGACATCGCGATCGTGTTCCAGGACGTGTACCTGTTCGACACGACGATCGAGGAGAACCTGCTGCTGGCCCGCCCGGACGCCACCCGCGCCGACCTCGACGCCGCCGCCCGCGAGGCCCGCCTGGACGAGGTCGTCGACCGGCTCCCGGACGGCTGGGCCACGCGCGTCGGCGAGGGCGGCGCGCAGCTGTCCGGCGGCGAGCGGCAGCGCGTGTCCATCGCCCGCGCGTTCCTCAAGCGCGCCCGGATCGTCCTCGTCGACGAGGCCGCGTCCGCGCTCGACCCGGAGAGCGAGAGCGCGGTCGGGCAGGCCATCGGGCGCCTCGCCCGCGACTCGGACCGCACCGTCATCGTGATCGCGCACCGGCCCGCCACGCTGGCCGCCGCCGACCACGTCGTCGCCCTGGACGGCGGCCGGGTCACCGAGACCGGGCGTCCGGTGGACCTGCGGGCCGCCGGGGGTGCCTTCGCCCGGCTCTTCGACCAGTACGAGCGAACGCAGAGCTGGCGCATCACCTCGTCCGGTCCCCCGGCGCCGCACGCGTGACCGCGCCCCACCGCGCCGGCACCGCCCGGTGTGCGCCCGCACCCCGCGGGCGCACCCTGGCGGTCGTCGGCGCCCTCTACCTGGTCGCCAACACGGGGTACTCGTTCTTCTTCCTCGCCCTCGGCACGATCCTGCTTTCGCGGGACGTGCCGCTCGGAGCCGTCGCCGCGATCAACATGCTCGGCGCGGTGTACTTCCTGCGGTTCCTCACGGCCCCGATCATCGACCGCGCCCGCCCGTCCGGGTTCGGCCGCTACCGGGGCTGGCTGCTGCTGACGCAGCCGCCGCTGATCGCGACCCTGGCCGCACTCGCCGCGCTCGACCCGGTCGCCGACCTGCCGCTGACGCTCGCGCTGACGATCGTCTTCCTGGGGTTGTCGGTGTTCCACGACACGGCGCTGAACGGGCTGGCGGTACGGCTCCTTCGGCGCGGCGAGCACGGAGTCGGCAACGGCGTGCAGATGGCGTCGGCCTCCGCGTCACTCCTCATCGGCTCCAGCGGCGCCCTGCTGCTGTACGCGCACGCGGGCTGGACCGTCACGCTCCTCGCGCTCGCCGCCGTCCACCTCGTCCCCTTCGCCGTCCTCACCCGCATCCGCGAACCGCCCGAACCGGACGGCCGAGCGGCCGCGGCACCGAGGGTGCTCGGCGCACTGTTCCGGGACCGCCGGGCCGCCGCGTGGGCGCTGCTGGTGATCCCGGTCTTCGCCGTCAGCGAGTGGCTCGCGACGGCCGTCCAGCCCGCCATGCTGCTGTCCGCCGGGTGGTCCACCGACCGCATCGCGCTGGCCACGTCCGCGGCGACCGGCGCCCAGGTCGTCGCGGCGCTCGCCACCGGCGCGGCCGTCGGCCGGTACGGACGGACACGTCCCGCCCTCGTCACGGGGGTGCTCGGCATCGCCGGGGTCGCCGCCCTCCTCCCCCTCGCCGCCGGGCACGCCCCCCTCGTGCCGACGCTCGCCGCCATGACCGTCGTCTCGATCGTCTACGGGGCGAAGGTCACCTGGATCGCCGCGACGTCCATGGCGCTCGCCCGTCCCGCGTCCGCGGCGACCGACTACAGCGTCCCGATGGCGATCGAGGGCATTTTCGTCACCGTCGCAAGCTCGGCGGCCCTGGCCCTCGCCGCCGCCACCGGATTCACGTGGACCGTCGCGCTCGCGGCCGTCCTGGCCGTCGCCGGAGCCGTCGTCGCCCCTCGCTGGCGCACCACGTGACCCCCGCGGCCGGGCCGCCGCCAAGCGCGGCACCGTTCGGTCGCCGCGACGACATCCCCGGCGTCGCGTGGCCGGGACACCGGTCGCTGCCCGGCGGTTCGGCCGGGCCTGGCGTGAGTCAGGATGCGGCGCGCTGCTGCTTGAGGCGGAGTTCCTCCTTGCGGACCTCGGCCTGGACGGCCTGCTCGCGTTCCAGCCAGTCGGGCCTTTCGGCCTTCAGGTTCTCGATCTCGGCCGTGGTGAGGGGGCCCGTGATACCGGCGCGGGCCAGCCCCGAGATGGAGACGCGGAGCTTGGCGGCGACGACCTGGCGGGGGTGGGGGCCCTCACGGCGCAGGTCCGCCAGCCAGGAGGGCGGGTCGGCTTGGAGCGCGTTCAATTCGTCCCGGGAGACGGGACCTTCCTGGAACTCGGCGGGTGCTGCCGACAGCAGGATCCCCAGCTTCTTGGCCGCGGTCGCGGACTTCATGGTCTGCGGGGTCTTTGTTTTGGACGTGCCCATGACCTCAAGGGTAGCCAGCGGGAGGGGACCGTCTGGACGTGACTAGGGTGGCGGAGTGACCGATAGCGAGTTCCGGCTGGCCTACGTGCCGGGCGTGACGCCCGGGAAGTGGGCCGGGGTGTGGGCCGAGCGGGTCCGGGAGGTGCCGCTTCGCCTGCTGCAGACGCCGGCGACCGAGGTCGTCCCCCTGCTGCGGAACGGTGGCGTGGACGCGGCGTTCGTACGCCTGCCCGTCGACCGCGAGGGGCTCCACGTGATCCCGCTGTACCTGGAGACGACCGTGGTGGTGGTGCCGAAGGACCACGCGGTGGCCGCGGTGGAGGAGGTGGAGCTCGCCGATCTCGCCGACGAGGACGTGTTCGAGCCCCTCGACGACGTGCTGACCTGGGACGACCGCCCGGGGCAGCCTGCCTTCACCCGTCCCGAGAGCACCGCCGGCGCGATCGGGTTGGTGGCGTCGGGAACCGGCGTCCTGCTGCTCCCGCAGTCCCTGGCCCGCCTCCACCACCGCAGAGACCTCACCTACCGGACCGTGACCGACGCCCCCCAGTCCCGGATCGGTCTGGCCTGGCTCGATGCCGAGACGACCGACCTCATGGAGGAACTGATCGGCATCGTCCGCGGCCGCACCCCCAACAGCTCCCGTGGCCGCAATCCCCAGCAGCCCGCCCGTAAGAAGCCGCCGCAACAGCGCCCCGCCTCCAAGCACCGCCGCCAGAAGCGGCGCCGGAGGTGACGAGAGCTCCGTAGTTCCGGGGTTCGAGTCTGCGCGGTTCGCTCGCCGGTCGGGAGCGCGGGCGGCCGTTACCCGGTCGCTTCTTCGACCAGGCTGCCGTACAGATGCGGGTGGCGCTTGGCCAGCGGATCGAGGTGGTGACCCATCATCTTGTCGTTGGACTCCCGCAGGTCGAGCTCCAAGACGAGCTGCTCCTCGAACCCGGGGCGCGTCCAGTAGCCGGTCGGGTAGCGCATCACCGCGATCGGCTGTCCCGGAACGAAGTCGTCGGCGCGCAGTACCTGGCTGCCCAGCCCGGCGGGGTCGTCCAACCGGTTGACCGACACCAGGTGGACGCGGTTCTCCTCGGTGCGCTCGGTCGCGGCGACGTGCATGGCCTCGGGCGTGCCCCACGCGGTGGGATGGACGATCAGCTCGGCGCCCTCCAGCGCGAGGGCACGGGCGATCTCCGGCACCCACACCTCGTCGCCGATCATGAAGCCGAGCCGTCCGATCGGGGTGTCGGCGACCGTCAGGGAATCGCCGGGCGCCGCCCACACGCGGTCGCCGTCGGTCAGGTGCGTCTTGCGGTAGCGGTGGACGGTCGCGCCGGTGTCGTCGACCAGGTGGACGGTCGAGTGGTACCCCTCGCCGGACTCCTCGACGAGGTCGACGGCCACCCAGATCTTCGCCTCCGCGCAGGCGGCCGCGATGCGCGCCAGGACGTCCCGGGACACCGCCGCGGCGCGGGCCGGGTCGGCCGCCACCTCGCCGGACTCGAAGCAGAAGAGCTCGGGCAGCACGCCGAGCCGGGCGCCGGACCGGGCCGCGTGGGAGATCTGCCCGAGCGCGCGGCGCACCGTCCACTCGGTGTTGCGGGAGAAGCTGACCTGCATGATCGCGACCGGCAGCGGCCGGGGCGGCATGTCCGCCGGGGCCGGACCGTACATGGCGGCGGCCGGGACCTCGTCCAGTGGGCGGGCCAGCGGGGCGTACAGGTCCGGGCGCCGCCACGCGAACAGGTCGGCGACCCCGGGCATCCGCTTGTCGCGGGCCGCGGCGGGTTCGATGTCGGCCGTCACGAGGCCGGGCTCGGCCTCGCCCGCGTCGGCGACCCGGGTCCCGTCCGGGGCGACGATCTGGCTGCCGCCCATCCAGGGCCACTCGTGTTCGGGACCCCCGACGGTGTTGGCCGCGACGTGCCACACGCGGTTCTCCATCGCGCGCAGCGGCACGTGGACGCGGAACTCGTCCGGGCCCCGGGAGTTCAGCGAGTTGCAGAGGATCTCCGCGCCGAGCAGCGCGAGCGCCCGCGGGGTGTCGGGGACGATGCCGTCCGCGCACAGCAGCAGGCCGATCCGGCCGAGCGCGGTGTCGTGGACCTCGTACGGCTCGTCGCCCGGCTCGAACAGCGTGTACTCGTAGTCCCAGAGGACGTGCTTGTTGTGGACGCCGATGACCTCGCCGTCCGGGCCGATGAGCACGGACGCGATGTGCACGACCGGCTCGGCGGCGCCGCGCAGGTCGACGCCCGCCGCGATGTGGACGCCGAGGTCGGCGGCGGTGGCGCGCAGCCCCGTCACGAACGGTCCCGACAGCTCCTCGCTGCGCGCCCAGCATTCGGCTCGGTCGGCGTAGTCGCGGACCCGGTTGGCGTTCTCCGGGAGGACGACCAACTGCGCGCCCGCGGCGGCGGCGCGGCGCACGTACTCCCTGCACAGCGCCAGGTTCTCGACGGGGTCGGTCCCGGAGAAGAACTGGGCGGCGGCGACGCGGATCTTCGTCATGGTGGTGCTCCTCTCGTCGTGGGGCGGCCGGTCAGAGGGTCGCCAGCAGGCGGCCCGCGCCGGGGATCCGGTCCCCGATCCCGTTGGTGCGGTAGGCGTGCCAGAGGGTCGCGGCGTTGATCGCGACCACGGGCTTGCCGAGCTCCTCTTCCAGTTCGGCCGCGACTCCCATGACCGGCAGGTTCGTGCCCGCCTGGACGAGGGCCTCCACGTCCGGTCCGTCCACCTCGGCGAACGCGGCGCGCAGCTCGTCCCGGGTGACGCCGGCGATGGACGTCGCGGACGCGCACTTCAGGCCGCGGACGCCGGCCACCTCGTGGCCGAGTTCGGTGAAGAACCGGCGGACCTGCTCGTCGGCGACGGGCTGGTACGGGGTGACGACGCCGATGCGGGAGACGCCCAGCCGGGCCAGCGCCGCCCGGCACGCGGACGCGCCGGTCGTGACGTCCAGCCCGGACAGGTCGCGGATGAGGCGTTCGAACTCGGCGTTGCCGTCCACGCCGCCCCAGAAGGTCTCCGCGCTCATGCCCATGATGAGGTGGTCGGGTTCGCAGGTGAGCACCGACTCCACGGCCTTGCCGATCTCGGCGCGCAGCTCGGTGAGGAACGTCCGGAAGCTCGCGTCGTCGTCGAGCGCCGCGTTGCGGATGAGGATCCGCCCGGCGTGGAAGGACACGCCGTCCGCGCGGTGGCGGTAGTACTCGTCCTCCACGACGGTGTTGGTGGACGGGACGATCACGCCGAAGACGCGGCGGTCGGCGAGCACGGTGGTCATGGAGTCCTCTCCTCGGCTGGCGGTCGGTCGGGGAAGCGGGCGGCCAGCCCGGGCAGGCCGAGCAGGTCGTTGAAGTCGGTCCAGGTCATCGCGGGGTCGGGGGCGCGGCCGTGGCGCAGGATGCTCCGGTAGGCGGTGCGCATGGCCGCGGCGCCGGCGAGCGCCGCCGCGACCGGGTACAGCAGGAGCCGGCCGCCGGCGCGGCCGAGGACGTCGGCCGGGTCGGCGGCGGGCCCGGCCGCCGAGCAGTTCACCACGAGCGGGAGCCCGCGGGCCGCGTCCCGGACCCGGCGCAGCAGCTCGGCGTCCACGACGCCCTCCGCCATGATCGCGTCGGCTCCGGCGGCGGCGAACGCGGCGACCCGGCGGAGCATCTCGTCGGGCCCCGCGGCCCGCAGCGCGTCCGTCCTGGCGATCACCACCAGGCGGCGGCGCACCGAGACGGCCGCGTCGAGCCGGGCCAGCGCCACGGGAAGGCCGACCACCTCGACGCCGGGTTCGTGGCCGCAGCGCTTCGGCTGCACCTGGTCCTCCAGGTGCAGGGCGGCGGCTCCCTCCCGCTCGTAGCGGCGGACGGTCTCGGCGACCTGCGGCGGGTCCCCGTAGCCGGTGTCGGCGTCGGCGACGATCGGCACGCCGGTGCCCGCGACGACGCGCCGCAGGGCGGCGAGCATGTCGCTCGCGCCGGTGAAGCCGAGGTCCGGCAGCCCGAGTTCGCTCGCGCCGACGAGTGCGCCGGACAGATGCACCGCCTCGAAGCCCGCGGCCTCGGCGAGCCGCGCGCTCAGCGCGTCGTGGCATCCGGCGGCCAGGACCGGCGGCCCGGAGTTCAGCGAGCCGCGCAGCCGGTCGGCGGGATGGGTGTCCGCGGTGCTCACGATCCGCTCCCCGTCCACGCGGCGGCGATGTCGGCGCTGGTGCGGACGTCCCCGTACTTGGTGTCGATGTCGAACAGGGCGGCGTCGTGGGGGCGCGGGTCGCGGTCGGCGACGGCGTCGGCCGCGACGGCCGCACGGAACCCGTGGCTCAGCGCGTCGACGACCGTGGCCCGCACGCAGCCGCTGGTGCTGACACCGGTGACCACCACCGAATCCACCCCCTGGGCGTGCAGGGTCGCCGCCAGTGACGTTCCGAAGAACGCGCTGGGGTACTGCTTGCGGACGGTGAGGTCGCCTTCCCTCGGGACGAGTTCGGCGGGCGGCAGAGCCAGGGGGGACCCTTCGTCGAACAGCCGGAGGGCGGGCACCTTGCGGTAGAACCAGCCGCCGTCCGCGCCGCCCGGCGTGTACGAGACGTAGGTGAAGACCACCGGGTGCCCTTGGGCGCGGGCGTGCTCCGCCAGCGTGACGACGCGTTCCAGCGCGGCCGGTGCGGCGGGCGCGAAGAGCGGGCTGCCCGGGTCGAGGTAGGCGCGGACCAGGTCGACGACGAGCAGGGCCGGACGGGCGCCGAGGCCGAGGCGTCCGCCGAATCCGGCCTCGCGGTAGTCGTCGGCGAGCGGCCGGCCGGTCGCGGAGTCAGACATCGATCTGGATCGCCGCGCGCTCGGCCAGGATCGGAGCGACGAGGTCCGCGACGAGTGCGCGGTGCGCGGGGTGCCGCTGGTAGGCGTGCCAGCCGTCCGCGTCGTCGAAGTCGAGGACGGCCGCGAAGTCGTGGCCGTTCTCGCCGAGGGCGAGGTCCGGTCCGCAGGAGAGCGCGCGGATCTGGCCGATCGCGGCGGGCAGCGCGCGGAAGGCGTCCGCGGCGGCCGCCCGCTGCGCTTCGGTGGCCTCGGGGCTCCAGCGGAGCAGAATGATGTGTCGCAGCATGGCGACGTCCCTCCGGGCTCTTTCATCGAAACGATGCACCCGGCTACCACATTGTGAGAGAGTAGTTTTCGCTATGTGAGGCACGGTAGGTCCGGAGTCCGTGCCCCGTCAAGCCACAGGCGCCCCCCGACGAGGAGACGACATGCCAGAGCCCGCTCGCAGGCGCAGCGGTGCCGAGAGCGCCCGCAAGGTTCTTCAGATCCTCCTGGAGTTCGACGAGGAGCGCCCCACCCGCGGCGCCGCCGACCTGGCCGCCGCCCTCGACATGCCCAGCAGTTCGATGTACCGCTACCTGTCGGTGCTGCGCGAGACCGGCATGATCGAGGAGGTCGGGACGGGCGAGTACCGCCTGTCGTGGGTGTTCGTCCGGCTGGCCGGGGCCGCCCGGGCGGGCGGGCGGAGCCTGGAGGACACGGCGCGCCCCGTACTGGAGTCGATCGTGGAGGACTGCGGCGAGACCGCGCTGCTGATCAAGCGGATCGGGTGGAGCGCCGTGTGCGTCGACCGCGTCGACTCCCCGCACCACGTGCGCCTGCAGTTCACCCCCGGCGAGCCGATGAGCCTGCACGAGGGGTCGGCGGCGCGCGTCCTGCTCGCCTCCATGCCGGCGACCGAGCGGCGGCGCTACCTGGCGTCGGCCCCGGAGCTGACCGAGCCCGTCCGCGACCAGCTCGAGACCGACGTGGAGACCATCGGCCGGATCGGCTGGACGGAGAGCTTCGGCGAGGTCGACGACGGCATCTGGGGCGTCTCGGCGGCGATCCGCGACCAGGGGCGCGTGGTGGCGGCGCTCGGCGTCGCCGGACCGCTGTACCGCCTCCAGCAGAACGACCGGGCCAGGATCATCCAGCTCGTGATCTCCGGCGCGGAGGAGATCACCGGCGCCCTCGACCGGGCCTGAGGCCGCTTCCGCCGGGCGGCGGACCGCCCTTCCTTCGGCGTCGATCACGGCGCCGCTCGTCTCACACTGCGAGATGAGCGGCGCCGTTTTCCTGTTTCCCGGACGGTCTCGCGTGCCGCGAAACCCCGATGCCGTCGGCCTTTTGCGCGTCCGACCATTGCTTCGTCGCAAACTCCGCGACCGGGAAGCATTGACAACCGTCACAGGGAAGCCTTTAGCTTCTTCCACATCCTGAGTACGCGGTTACCGCATTGTGAGAGATGCGACCATTCTGGAGGGAACCCGTGCTTGTCGGCCAGAACGATCCGCCGCGCGACACCGAGGCCGATGTCGCGATCGTCGGATTCGGCCCCGTGGGTGCCACCGCGGCCCTCGCCCTCGCCCGCGCCGGGCTGCGCGTCGTGGTCCTCGAGGAGACCGGACGCGAGGCGGCGGCGCGCGAGGACCTGAGCGAGTCCCGCGCCTCCACGTTCCATCCCCCCACCCTGGAGATCCTGGACGACCTGGGCGTGGCCGACGAGCTGCACGAGGCCGGGCTCATCGCGGACACCTACCAGTACCGGGACCGCGCCGACGGCCTCGTCGCGCACTTCGACCTGGCCAGCATCAAGGACGACACCCGCTTCCCCTACCGGCTGCAGAGCGAGCAGCGCAATCTCGTCCGCATCATCGGCCGCCGCCTCGCCGGCATCCCGAACGCGCGCCTCGTCCACGAAGCGCGGGTGACCTCCGTCGACCCCGGAAACGGCGGCGCCGACTCCCGCGCGACGGTCGTCCTGGACGGCGGGGCCCGGTGCCGCGCCCGCTGGGTGATCGCCGCCGACGGCGCGCACAGCGCCGTCCGGCGCGACCTCGGCATCGAGTTCCCCGGCATCACCTACCCCGAGCGGTTCCTCGTCGTCTCCACCACCGACGACTTCGCCGAGCTCGTCCCGGGCATCGGTGCGGTCAACTACATCTCCGACCCCCGCGAATGGCTGGTGCTGCTGCGCACCCCGCTGCACTGGCGGGCGCTGTTCCCGATCCCGGAGGCGGAGGCGGACGGCGGCGCCCTCGACCCCGGCGCGATCCAGCGGCGGCTGCAGGGAATCGCACCGCTGGAACGCGGCTACACGATCGCGCACGCCCGGATCTACCGAGTCCACCAGCGGATCGCCGAACGGTTCCGGCGCGGGCGGGTCCTGCTCGCCGGGGACGCGGCCCACATCAACAACCCGCTCGGCGGCCTCGGCATGAACAGCGGCATCCACGACGCCGCCGCGGCCGCCGCCGCCGTCACCGCCGCCCTGCGCGGCGACACCGGACCCGTCGACGCCTACGAGAAACTCCGCCGCGACGTCGCCCACGACTACGTGCGGACCGTCACCCACGAGAACTGGGAGTCCCTCCAGGAGGAGGACCCCGAGGAGCGGCGCCGACGCGCCGACCACATGCGCCGCACCGCGGCCGACCCCGCGCTCGCCCGCGCCCACCTGCTGCGCAGCTCGATGCTCGCGGTGGGCGAGCCCGAGCGCACCGCCGGCTGACCGTCCGGCACCGGACCGCCGTGCGCGCCCCGCACGGCACAACGACGATCGGAGAGGAGACGGACATGGACGTACCCGTGGCGCAGCGCGACCGCGCCGGGCTGGAGTTCCTGGGTTCCCTGCAGCACCACACCGGAGGGGTCCTCCAGCCGGCGGCGGGGCGCCGCTACGCCGAGCTGGTCGACGACCCGCCGGCCGACCTGCCCGGACGCCGCCGCTCGGTGGCCGAGACGCTGGGCGACCACGGCCCCTGGCTGCTCGACCGGCTGCTGACCCGCTACGTGGCCGAGGAGATCTACGTGCGGGCGATCCCGGCGGCCGAACACTCCCGGGCCGGCATCGAGGAATGGCTGGACGTCCCCGCCGACGCCCCCGGGTCGCTGACCCTGGACCCGTCGCTCGTCCCGCCCGCCTACTACCGCGAGGGCTTCCACCTGACGACGGGCGGCTGGGACGGCCACGACCTCATGGGCGTGGTCATCCACGACCTCGGCTACCGGTACGTCCTGATGCCGGGCGGCGTCGGCGCCGTCCGGGCGGGCGAGAACCTGATGGACCAGCGCACGCAGGTCGCCCTGGAGGCCCCCCGCCGCGACTACCGCCGCGTTCTCGAGGCGGGCTGCGGCAACGGGCGGTTCGCGTCCGTCCTGTCCAGGGAGTTCCCGGACGCGCGGTACACCGGCGTCGAGTTGTCGAGGACGCAGCTGGAGTACGCGCGGGCGCGCTGCGTGCACGAGGGGAACGCCTGGGAGCTGATCCAGGCGGCGGCCGAGGACACCGGCCTGCCGGACGCCTCGGTCGACCTCGTCGCGATCTTCACGCTCTTCCACGAGACGCCGCCGAAGGCCACCGAGGCGATCCTCGCGGAGATGTTCCGGGTGCTGGAGCCCGGCGGGGACCTCGTCATCGGCGACATCGCGCCGGTCGAGCGCAACGACGCCTTCCGCTCCGTCGTCCTGGACTGGGAGACCGAGCACCGGGGCGAACCCTTCATGCGGTCCTACCTGCAACTCGATCTGCCGGCCCTGGTCAAGCAGGCCGGCTTCGGCGACGTCGAGGCGTACGGCCTCGGCGCGGGCGACTATCCCTGGGTCGTGCGGGCCCGGAAGGAGCGGTGATGAGCGGCGACAACGCGTACCTCGGGTCCGAGCGGCTCGACGAGATCACCCGGATGCTCACCGAACTGGCGTCGGAGGTGTGGATCCTGCGCGACCGCACCCTCGTGCTGGAGCACCTGCTCCGCGAGCGCGGCTGCCTCGACGAGGAGGCGGTGGACGCGCTGCGGCCGTCCGGCGACCTGCTCGAACGGCTGGGGCGCGAGCGCGGCGACTTCGTCGGGCGCGTGTTCGGCGCCGTCCTCGACCCCGACGCGCGGGTGGCCGCGGCCACCGCCCGCACCGGTCCCGCCGCCTGACCCGAACCGCCCCGACCGACCTTCCCGACCGGCGTCCCCCGACCGCCTCCGCACCGCTCCCGGCGGCTCCCGGGCGAAGCCGCACGGCCGCCGAGCCGGCCGCCGGACACCGCCCGGGGGCCGCCCCCCGCATCACCACCCACCCTCACGCCCGCCGCGCCGTCACGCGGAGGGCGAACGAACGACCCAAAGGAGCAGGCCAGTGGGCCAGAGTTCTGTGTTCAAGAACGGACCCGCGCTCGACCGCCGGAGCTTTCTGCGAGCGGGCATCGCCCTGGGCGGTGCGGTGGCGGGCGCCAGTCTGCTCGGCGCCTGCGGCGGCCCCGGCTCCGCCTCGGGGAGCGGACGCAAGGGCCTGACGATCGGCACGGTCGTCGTCGACGACACGCTGAACCCGATGCAGGAGCAGTACACGACGTTCCAGTTCAACGCGTTCGACGCGCTGGTCCGGCAACTGCGCGGCGACACCGAGGCGACGCCGCGGCTCGCCAGCGAGTGGAGCCGCAGCAGCGACACCGTGTGGCGGTTCAGGCTCCGCTCGGGAGCCGTGTTCCACAACGGCGCGCCGGTGACCGCCGACGACGTGGTGTTCAGCCTCACCGAGGTCCTCCGCGAGCAGTACCCGCTCGCCACCGTGATCTCCACGATCAAGGACGTCCGCAAGGTGGACGCGACCACGGTGGAGATCGAGACCAAGAAGCCCGACCCGCTGCTCCTGAACCGCGTCGGCCAGATCTTCATCGTCCCGCAGAAGGAGTGGACCCAGAAGGGCCCGGACGGGTTCGCCAAGGCGCCCATCGGCTCCGGACCGTTCCGGATCACCAACTTCGCCGTCGACAGCGGCATCGAGTTCACCGCGTTCGACGGCTTCTGGGGCGACCGGCCGAAGTCGTCCCAAGTCACCCTGCGCTACTTCAGCGACCCCGGCGCGATGGCGTCGGCGCTGCAGGCCGGGCAGATCGACGCCGCGCAGAACCTCGGCGCCGAATCGATCAAAACGCTCGCGAACCGGGACGACCTGACGGTCAGCACCGACTTCAGCGGCAACCAGAACATGTTCCAGCTCAACACCACCAAGGCTCCCTTCGACGACATCCGCGTCCGGCAGGCGGCGATCAAGGCGGTCGACGCGCAGGCGCTGATCGACACGATCACCTACGGCTCGGGGATCCTCGAGGACGGGCAGCTGCCGGTGAAGGGGGTGTTCGGCCACTCCCCCGACGTCACCCGCCCGGCGTACGACCTCGCCGAGGCCAAGAGCCTGCTGAAGTCCGCCGGCGCGGAGGGCGCCGAGGTCGAGATCTTCGGCATGTCCCTCTACAAGAAGCTGTACGAGGCGATCGGCGCCCAGCTCGAGCAGGCCGGGTTCCGCCCCAAGATCAACGCTGTCGAGGTGCCGATCTGGGTGAAGACGTTCCGCAGCGGCTCCGACGCCGACATCTTCTACCGGGGCGCGTCCTACACCGGCATCTTCGACGCGGACCGCCCCTACGCGCACGTCTCGTCGTCCAAGAAGCCGTTCGTGGAGGACTCCACCTGGCACGAGCTGATGGACGCGCAGAGCACCGAGCTCGATCAGGCGAAGCGCGAGCAGAAGCTGATCGCGTGCGGACAGCACCTGCTGGAACGGTCCTACGTGCTCTACACCTACGGGGCGCCGACGGTCGGCGGGCACCGCGCAGGCGTCTCCGGTTTCGACAACAGCAACGGCCTGATGCTGCTGCTCGACGGCGTCACCAAGCAGGGAGGCTGAGGTGCCGACCGCAGAACACGTGCCCGACGGCATGAACCCGTCGGTCGTCCTGGCCCAGCGCGGCCGGGCGGAACTGGAGTTCCTCGCGGCGGCCCGCGCGTCGCTGGCGCCGCTGCGCGCCCGCGTCCGCGACCGGATCGAGGCGTCGCCCGAAGCCGCCCGCTGGGAGCAGGACGGCGGGGCCGACATCACCCGGCTGCGCGCGGCGGTGGCGGCGGAACTGGACGGCATGCCCGAGCAGGCCGTCATCGGCGCCGCGCTCCGCTGGAGCAGGCGGATGCTCACCCCGCGCGCGGAGGACGCGTTCGACGCGCGCCGCGACGTCCTCGAAGACCTCGCCGCCGCGCCCGACCCGGGCGCGATCGCCGACCGCGGCGACGCGGCCGTCCCGCGCTACTGGAAGTACGAGTTCCACGGGACCCGCGGCGGCTGGGACGGCCACGAGCACATGGGCTTCGTCCACCACGAACTCGTCTACCGCCACCTGCTCGTACCCGTGTACGGAGACATCTTCGCGCAGCGCGCCGCGGTCGCCGACGCGGCGCCGCGGGACCGCTACCGGGCGATCTGCGACCTGGGGTGCGGGACGGGCCAGTACACGCTCAAGCTCGCCGAGCGGTACCCGGACGCGCGGATCACCGGCGTGGACCTGTCGGCCGCCTCCCTCCGCTACGCGCAGCGGCGGGCCGCCGACCGCGGCCTGAGCTGGCACCTGCTGCGCGCTCCGGCCGAGGACACCGGCCTCCCCGCGGACGGCCACGACCTGGTGACGTCCTTCATCCTGCTGCACGAGATGCCGCCGCACGCCGTCGCCGCGGTGTTCGCGGAGGCGTACCGCCTGCTGCGGCCCGGCGGCGACCTGGTGTTCTCCGACGTCGCCCCCTACCGCCGCCGCGGCGCCTACCAGGCATGGCTGGACGACTGGGACGCCGAGCACGGGCACGAGCCGTGGTGGCGCCCGGCCGCGCAGGCCGACCTGGTGTCCGTCGCCGAGGCGGCCGGGTTCGGCGACGTCCGGCAGGCGGCCCTCGGCCCCGGCTCCTACCCGTGGGTGACCACCGCCCGCAAACCCGGCACGGAGGACGGCTCATGATCGGCAGGCTGCGGTCCCGCGACGCGGTCCCGGCGGCCGCCGGGACCGCCGCGACCCCGGCCCTCGGCATGCGGGACGTCTCGGTGTCGCTCCCGGGCGCCCGCGGCGACCTGCGCATCCTGCGCGGCGTGACGTTCACGGTCGGGCGCGGCGAGATCGTCGCCGTCGCGGGCGAGTCCGGCTCGGGCAAGTCCACCTCGATCCTGGCGGCGCTGCGGCTGCTGCCGCCCGGGGCACGGGTGACCGGCTCGATCGAGTGCGCCGGCGCGGACGTCCTGGCCATGCCCCGGCGCGAGCTGCGCCGGCTGCGGGCGCGCCGGGCCCGGATCATCTTCCAGGACCCGTGGCGGGCGCTGCACCCCATGAAGCGGATCGGTGCGCAGCTCGTCGAGTCGGCGCGGACCGCGGACCCCGGCCTGTCGGCGGCCGACGCCCGCGAGCTCGCCGAGCGGACCCTCGAACGCGTCGGCATCCCCGAGCCCGCGGCACGGATGCGCAGCCACCCCCACGAGATCTCCGGCGGGCAGGCGCAGCGCATCGTCATCGCGATGGCGCTCGTGGCCCGGCCCGACGTCCTGTTCTGCGACGAGCCGACCACCGCGCTGGACGTCACCACGCAGGCCCAGGTCCTCGAACTGCTGCGCGACCTCAACCGCGAGTTCGGCATCTCCGTCGTGATCGCCACCCACGACCTCGAGGTGATCGCCGACATCGCCGGGCGGATCGTCGTGATGTACGCGGGCCAGGTCGTGGAAGAGGGACCGACCGCGCAGGTCCTCGCCGAGCCCCGCCACCCCTACACCTACTCCCTTCTGCGCGCGGCGCCCGGCCTCGCCGGGGACGGCCGCCTGCAGGCCATCGCGGGACGTCCGCCGGCCCCGTCGGACGAGCCGCCCGGCTGCGCGTTCGCCGACCGCTGCCCCGGCGTCCACGACGCGTGCACGACCGTCCGTCCGGAACCCAGGGAGGTCCGGCCGGGACGCATGGTGGCGTGCATCCGCGCGGAGGGCTACGAATCCGACCCGGCAGGAGGCCGCCCGTGACCGACGAAACCGTGGCCCGGGTCACCGGGCTGGTGAAGGACTACCGCGTGCCGGGCGGCCGGACCCTCCGCGCCGTGGACGGCGTGTCCCTGTCGGTGGGGCGCGGCGAGACGCTCGGCCTCGTCGGCGAGTCCGGCAGCGGCAAGTCCACGTTCGCGCGGATGCTGATCCGCCTGGAACGTCCCACCGCCGGGACGGTCGAGTTCGAAGGCGCCGACGTCACCCGGGCGCGCGGCGCCGAGCTGCGCCGCCGGGTCCGGCGCCGGATGGCGATGGTGTTCCAGAGCTCGTCGACCTCGCTCAACCCCTACCAGCGGATCGGCGACGTCCTCGCCGAACCGCTGCGCTCGCACAAGGTCGGTGACAAGGCGTCCCGCCGGGCGGCCGCGACCGCGATGATGGAACGGGTCGGGCTCGACCCGGCGTTCGCCGGCCGGTACCCGCACGAGCTGTCCGGCGGGCAGCGCCAGCGGGTCGGCATCGCGCGCGCGCTGATGCTCGACCCGTCCCTCATCGTCGCGGACGAGCCGACCGCCTCCCTCGACGTCTCCGTCCAGGCGCAGGTGGTGAACCTGCTCCAGGACCTGCAGCGCGACCTCGGGCTGTCGTACCTGTTCATCACGCACGACCTCGGCCTCGTCCGGCACTTCAGCCACCGCGTCGCCGTCATGTACCTGGGGCGGCTCATGGAGGTCGGCGACACCGCGCGGGTGTTCGCCGACCCCGCCCACCCGTACACGGCGTCCCTGGTCTCGATGCGCCGCGACGCCGAGCACCGGATCGTCCCGGCGGGCGACATCCCGTCGCCGGTCGACCGCCCGTCCGGCTGCGTGTTCCGCACCCGGTGCCCGATCGCGCGGGAGCGCTGCGCCGCCGAGGCGCCACCGCCGGCGGAGATCGCGCCGGGCCGCACGGCGGCCTGCCACTTCCCCGGAGAACTCGGCGTCGGCGGCGCCGACGTCCATGTCCACGCGCCGGCGGCGCCACCGCTGGTGGCCCCGGCCCTCGCACAGAAAGACGGGTGACCCATGCCCGGATTCGCCGCCGACCGTCCGGTCTACCTGGACGGCTCCGTCCCCCTCGACGGGGTGTTCAACGCGCTGATGGAGGTCGCCTCCGAGGTGTGGGTGCTGCGCGACCGCTTCGCCGTCCTGGAGGAGCTCCTGGACGAGCGCGGCGCCGTCACCCGCGAGGACATCGAGCTGCACCGGCCGAGCCCGGAACTGCGCGAGCGCCTCGCCGCGGAGCGGGCCCGCTTCCTGGAACGGCTCATGGAGTCGGTGGCCGCCCGGTGATCGGTTACATCGTCCGTCGGCTGCTCCTGGTGATCATGGTCGCCTGCGGGGTGTCGACGTTCCTGTTCGCCCTGTCCAGACTCGCGGGCGACCCGGCCGCGCTGCTGTCGCCGCCCGAGGCGTCCGACGAGGTGGTCGCCGCGACCCGCGAACGCCTCGGACTGGACGCGCCGGCGATCGTCCAGTACTTCGACGCGCTGCGCGGAGCGTTCACCCTCGACTTCGGGGACTCGTTCGCGTTCGGGCAGCCCGCCGCGCAGATGGTGTTCGAGCGCATCGGCCCGAGCCTGTGGATCGTGGTGCCCTCGATCGTGCTCGCCGTCCTGCTGTCGTTCGGCATCGGCGTGCTGGCGGCGCTGCGCCCGAGCCGGCCCAGCGGACGGCTGGTCATGGCGGTCACGTTCGTCACGGGCAGCGTCCCGTACTTCTGGCTCGCCCTGCTGCTCGTCCTGCTGTTCGCCGTCGAACTCGGCTGGCTGCCGGCGACCGGCAGCACCGGCTACGCGAGCCTCGTCGTCCCGGTGACCGTCCTGACCATCACGGCGATGTCGACCAGCGCCCGGATGGCGCGCGGCCAGCTGCTCGACTCGTTCGGCGAGGGCTACGTGCTGACGGCGCGCTCCAAGGGCGTCGCCCCCTGGCGGATCCTGCTCGGGCACGCGCTCCCCGGGGCGCTGCCGCCCATGCTGGCGTGGCTCGGCATCGAGTTCTCGTTCCTGTTCAGCGCGCTGCTCGTCCTGGAGCCGATCCTCGGCTACGAGGGGCTCGGCGCGCTGCTGATCCGCGGCGTGACCAATCAGGACTTCCCGCTGGTCCAGGCCAGCGTGTTCTGCATGGCGATGCTGATCACCCTGGTCAACATCGGCGTGGACGTGATCGTCCGGCTGGTGGACCCCCGGCTGCGCGCGAAGGCGGCGACATGAGCGTGAACACGACCCTACGGAAGCAGACCGGCGCGCGGCCCTCGGAGACCGTGAGCGGCGGCTCCCGCGCGGCCGAGACCGCCCGCCGCGTCTGGGGGGACGCCACCGGACGCTTCGCGATCGTCCTGCTCGGGCTGCTCGTCCTCGTGGCGCTGCTCGCACCGCTGCTGGCCCCCGCCGACCCGACCGCGCAGCATCTGCAGGAGGCGAGCCGCGCCCCCTCCTGGTCGCACCCGTTCGGCACGGACCCGCTGGGCCGGGACGTCCTCAGCAGGCTGATGTACGGACTGCGGCTCAGCCTGCTCATCGGCGTCGTCACCGCCACGGCCTCCGCCCTTTTCGGGTTGCTGCTCGGTCTCATCGCCGGCTACTACGAGAACACGGTCGGCATGGTCCTGATGCGGCTCGCCGACATCCAGTTCGCCATCCCGTTCGTCGCGGTCGGCGTCGCTCTGGCCGCGGTCGTCGGCCCGGGCATCACCAAGATGATGATCGTCCTCGCGCTCTGGGGCTGGGTGAACTACGCGCGGACGATCGCCGACTCCGTGGCGCGCGTCAAGCGGATGGAGTTCGTCACCGCCGCCAGGACCATCGGCACCCGCACCCCGGCGATCCTGCTGCGGCACATCGCGCCGAGCGTCCTCGGGCCGGTGATCATCCTGTGGTCGACGAGCGCCGGCGTCCTGATCCTGGTGGAGAGCGCGCTCAGCCTGCTGTCCCTCGGCGTGCAGCCGCCGCAGTTCTCGCTCGGCAGCATGCTGGCCGACTCCCGCAACACCCTCCAGCTCGCCTGGTGGGCGACGGTGGCCCCGGGCCTGGCGATCATGGCGATCGTGGTCGCGTTCAACCTGCTCGGCGACGCGCTCCGGGACGCCTTCAACCCCTCGGTCCGCACCAAGCACGACCCCGAACTCTGGTAGAGCCGCGCGAAGCGCATGCGCCGACCGCGATGCGCCCCCGTACGCTATCCGCGCCCCGACGGCCGGCCCCGCCGGGGCGCGGACGGCTTCGCCGAGCCCGCGGCCGCACACGGCGGTGGACCAGTGCGTCGCAGCCGTCCCCCGAGCGGCTGATTCGTGGCAGAGTGGCGGGATGCCTGGCGCGCGGTACGGGATGGATTCGCCCTACGGGTTCGGCTTCATGGGCCTGGTCGTGCTGGGGTTCTGGGCGACCGGGCTGGTGATGGCGGTCACCGCCGATCTGGCCGCCGCACTGCCCGCGCTGGTCTCCGGCACCCTGCTGGCGGGATGCCTGGCCCTGAGCCTGCACGCCACGCTGCGCGGCAAGTTCCTGGTCTGGCGGGACGTGCTGGACGAGCTGGACCTGCGCGGCGACGAACGGCTGCTCGACCTCGGCTGCGGGCGCGGCGCCGTCCTGCTGGCCGCCGCCCGCCGCCTCCCGCGGGGCCGGGCGGTCGGCCTGGACCTGTGGCGCGGACGGGACCAGTCCGGCAACACCCCGGCGGCGACGCTGCGCAACGCCCGCGCCGAAGGCGTCGCCGACCGCGTCCGCGTGCAAGGGGGCGACCTGCGCAGACTCCCGTACGCGGAGGCGAGCTTCGATCTGGTCGTGTCCAGCCTGACGGTGCACACCATCTTCGGCGCGGACGCCCGCGCCCAAGCGATCGCCGAGGCGTACCGGGTGCTGCGGCCGGGCGGCCGCCTCCTGATCGCCGACCTGGCGCGGACCCCCCGCGAGTACGCCGCGGTGCTGGCCCGGCTGAACGCCCAGGACATCCGCGTGCGCGGCCTCGGCTGGCGCGCGTGGTGGGGCAGCCCGTGGGTCCCGACCCGCCTGCTCACCGCCCGCAAACCAGCCACCCCCTGAACACATCCACCGGCACGATCCAGACGCAGTCAAAGCAGGAGACAGGGCGACCGCGCGAGCGTCGGGTGGGAGCCCCGGACACCCCCATCGTGTCTCTGGGCTTATTGGCTACTTCAGAGAATCGTTCACGGACGGCTCTACCTCACGAGGGGTTCCACTCCGAGGAGAGTCGCGGTTCTGGTGTAGACGGTGCGGGCGAGATCGTCGTCCATTGCCCGGCGCGAAGGTGTGTCCGGCCGGGACTTACTGAAGAAGCCGCCACTGGGCTGCGGGGCGGACGCGGCGGTGGCGAGCCAGACCGGGGTCTGCACGCCTTCGTCCGGGCCGATGGCGAACGGACGGAACAACGGGGCGGTCAGCCGCATCAGGCCACCGGCGTTGCTGTTGATCGCGGTGCCCTTCACCATGCCGGGGTTGGCGTTGTAGACGCTTATACCGCCGGGCAAGCGGTTCGCGAGCTCTCGCGCCGCCAGGAGGCCGACGAGCTTGCTCGTCGCATAGACGTTGATCTGGTTGTAGAAACGTTCACGCCACGAGGTCCCCGCGACGTCCGGGTCGGCGACGTCGAGCCTGCCGCGCTTCTCCACGAACGTGGACATGTTGATGATCCGCGCCCCGGACGTGAGCGCCCCTTCGGCCAGGAGGGCGTGCGTGAGCAGGAACGGGGCGTGGTGGTTGAGCGCGTATGTGCGTTCGACACCGTCCACCGTCTGCTCGTACCGGGGGAAGGCCGCCCCCGCGTTGTTGATGAGGACGTCCACCGGGACGGTATCGGCGGCCAGTTTCGCTGCCAGTGCCCGTACCTGCGCCCTCTGCTCCAGGTCGGCGATGTACGTCCGCGGCGGAACCGCGTCACCGCTCGCGGAGGCCAGGGTGCGCAGGCCGTCGGCGGCGGCCCGGGTGCGCGCCTCGTCCCGGCCGACGAGGACGACGTTCTGACCGGCCTTGATCAAGTGGCGTGCCATCACCAGGCCCAGGCCGGAGGCTCCGCCCGTGATGACTGCGGTCTTGACGCTCACTGCTGCTCCTTTTCCATGGTGTCCTTGCCGCCGGCGGCCTCGCCCGCCGAGCCGGTGCCGTCGATCGCCTCGCGGAGAAGCGAGTGCAGGCGCAGCCTGCTCTCGCGGTCGAGGCGGGCGAAGGGCGAGTGCTCGGTGGTGTGCCGGACGACGCGATCGCGCAGCGCGCATCCCTCGGGGGTGAGCTGGACGACCTTCGCGCGGCGGTCGGTGGGGTGGGGCACGCGGCGGACCAGTCCGCGCTTCTCCAGCCGGTCGATCATCGCCGTGGCGGTCGAGGCGTCGCATTGCAGGAGGTCCGCCAGCCGCCGCGCCGTCATCTCCCGCCCGCGGCTCAGCCTCCACAGCGCACCGGTCTGGGTGTCGGTCAGCCCCGCTTCCCGGGCGAGCTCCCTGAGGTCGGAATGCACCTGGGTGCGGATCGCGAACAGGTAGTCGTGCAGCTCTTCGTTCAGGCGCCGGTCGTCCATGACCGGCAAGATACATGGAAAATCCATTAATTGGAAAACCCACATACCTGCCGGTCCGCCGTGAGCCTCGGAGCCTGCGCGCGGGGGTCCCGCAACGAGCGCGGGAGGGTCCTGGGCGGTCCGCGCGGCCGAGCCGATGATGGCGGGTGTCCGGGCGGTCGACGATGACCCGGCAGGAGTCAGGACGGCCCGGAGACAGGAGCCAGGTCCCGATGGATGCCATGGACGCGCTGCAGTCGGCGCAAAGCCTCGCCGAACTCTTCCAGCACACCGCGAAAGCACACCGCGACCGGACGGCGCTGCGCAGTTCGGACGGCGCAGCGGAACTGACCTGGGGCCGGTACGCCGAGCGTGTGCGACGCATCGCCGGGGGCCTGGCGTCGCTCGGCGTCCGCCGCGGGGACACCGTGGCGCTCATGCTCACCAACAGGCCCGAGTACCACCTCGTGGACACGGCGGCGCTGCACCTCGGCGCCACGCCCTTCTCGGTCTACAACACGAGTCCGCCGACGCAGATCGCCCACCTGTTCGCCAATGCCGGCAACCGGGTCGTGGTCACCGAACAGCGGTGGGTGGACACGGTCCGGGCGGCCGGGGGGACGGTGGAACACGTCGTCTGCGTGGACGGCGCGGCCGAGAACACCGTGCCGCTGAGCGGCCTCGAGACCGGACGGCCGCAGGGGTTCGACTTCGAGGCCGCCTGGCGGTCCGTACGTCCCGACGACCTGGCCACACTCATCTACACGTCGGGCACGACAGGACCACCGAAAGGCGTCGAGGTGGAGCACCGCGCCATCCTCGCGTGCCTGCGCAGCGGACTCCTCCTCCCCCATCTGGGGCCGGCCGCGCAGGCCGGGCGCCTGATCTCCTACCTCCCCGACGCGCACGTGGCCAACCGGTACTTCAGCCACTACCTGGCGATGGCCGGCGGCTCCTCGATCACCACCGTGGCGGACCCGAAGACCGTCGCCCAGGTGCTGCCGGCGGTGCGGCCGACGATCTTCATGGGCGTGCCGGCCCTCTGGTACAAGCTGCAGGCGGCGCTCACCCAGGCGATCACCGCCCGGACCGGCGCCCGCGGACGTCTCGCCCGCTGGGCGGTCGGGACCGGCCGGAAGGCCGCGGAACTGCGGATGTCGGGCCACCCGCTGCCGTTCCACCTGGCGATCCGGCTGGCCGCCGCCGACGGGCTGGTGCTGGACCGGCTCCGGGCGAGGATCGGCCTGGACGGGGCCGGGGCGGTCATCACCGGTTCCGCCCCGATCGCCGCCGATGTCGTCCGTTTCTTCCAGTCACTGGGCGTCGAACTCTGCGAGGGATGGGCGATGTCGGAGTCGGCCGCCGCCGGGACGATCAACAGTCCGGGCGAGATCCGGCCCGGGACGGTCGGCCGGCCGATGAGCGGCGTCGAGGTGCGGGTCGCCGATGACGGTGAACTACTGCTCCGCGCCCCGACCCTCATGCGCGGCTACCGCGGGGACCCGGCGGGAACCGCCCGGGCGATCGACGTCGAGGGGTGGCTTCATACCGGAGACGTGGGCACCGTCGATGCCGACGGGTACGTGACCATCGTCGACCGCAAGAAGGACTTGATCATCAACTCCTCGGGCAAGAACATGTCACCGGCCAATATCGAGAGCGCCGTGCTGGCTTGTTGCCCACTGGTCGCCTCCGTGCTCGCCGTGGGCGACCGCCGTCCCTACGTGGTGGCGCTGATCACCCTCGACCCGGTGGCCGCGGCGGCCCTCGTCGGCGGACCCTCCACCGGCCAGGACGTCTCCGTGCTCGCGGAGCGGCCCGAAGTCCAGGCGGCGGTCGAGGCCGGAGTGGCACGCGCGAACGCGACGCTGTCGCGGGTCGAGCAGATCAAGCACTTCCGAATCCTGCCGGTGCTTTGGCTCCCGGGCGGCGCGGAGCTGACCCCGACCGGCAAGCTGCGGCGGGCGGCGATCGTCGAGCGGTACGCCGAGGAGATCGAGGCCCTCTACCGGCGGCAGCGGCAGCCGGACCCGTCCGGCTGACGGCGCCCGCTCACTCGCGGGCGGCGGCGGGCGCGGCCCCGTCCGCGCCGCGGTAGGCACCGGGCGGCCGCCCGGTCCACCGGCGGAAGGCGCGGCGGAAGGCGCTGGCCTCGGAGAAGCCCAGCCGCCTCGCCAACTCCTCGACCGACTCCTCGCCGCGGGCCAGGCTGGCGACGGCGGCCTCGCGCAGCAGATCTTCTTTGAGCTGGCGGATCGAGGTGTGTTCGGCTCGCAGCAGTCTGCGCAGATGCTGCGTGCTCACGCTGAGCTGTGCGGCGATGTCGTCGGGCGTCGGCCAGTGCCCTCGCAGTCCGCGCTCGAGGATCTTGCGCACCCGGTCGGCGACCGTCGTCCCGTAGTCACGCGTGGCGAACCACACGTTCGGCTGGTCTGCCAGGTAGTCGGCGAGTTGCTGCTCGTCCCGCACCAGGGGCGCGGTCAGGAGCCGACGGTCGAAGGCCAAGGCCAGCCGGTCGGCGCCGAACACCGGGTGCCGGCCGAAGACGATCTCGTAGTCCGCGGCATACGGAGTTTCCGGCCACGGCAGGCGCAGTTCGCGCAGACCGATCCGCGGTCCGATGAGCCAACCCAGCACACGGTGGATCAGCGTGGCCAGGATGTCGCCGCCCAGATGGTCGGGATCGTCCAGCCGGCTGACATCGATCTCCACTTCGACGAGCGTCTCACGCACCGTCACGCGGAGCCGCGGCATGCCGGTCATGGCCTCGCTGGCCTCGGCGAGGCGCTGGAGCGCCGCCCGCAGGTCGGGAACGTGGATCACCGAACGCATCATGAGCTGGAACGAGCCGAGCGGGACGGCCGGTCCCAGCCCGAAGAGCTCGTCTCCGGTCAGGATCCACAGTTCCTGCGTCAGTTCGGCCGCTTGGGAGAGCGTCACACCGGCGCCCGTGGTCGGGCTCGCGACGTCGGCGGCGATACCTGCGCGCCGTAGCAGGGAGGCCGAGTCCAATCCCTGCCGCTCGCCGATGCGCGCCAGCCGCCGGGTAACGTCTCCCGGCAGCGTTGAACTGGTCACAAGCGCACCATAACGCCCGGTTCGGTGCCCGTACCACGTACGGACCGCATGCGCGCGGCGGTCATGAGATCTGCGAGGCACGGTGCTCGGACGGACCGGGGAAGGCCCCGTAGCTTCCCCGGTATGTTCAACACACAGCAGGTCGGGCGGTGGAGCGAGTCCGTCGAGTTCGCGGTGACGGCGGAGCGCACGGTCGGCTATGCCGAGGCGACCAACGACCCCGTCACCGCACACCTCGACGGCACCCTGGCACCCCCGGTGTTCGCCGTCGTACCGGGCTTCTCCGTCATGGCGCGGCGGACACTGGCGGCGGCCCCGGAGTCGGCGGCCGGCACGATCCTGCACGGTCGGCACGATCTGCACATCCGCCGGCCGATCGTGCCCGGCGACGTGCTGAGCACCCGCGCGCAGGTCATCGGCGTCCACGCGCGCAGCTCCGGTGTCCTGGTCACGACCCTGGTGGAGACGCGGGACGCGGCGGCGGAGCCGGTCAACGAGCAGTACTTCACCGGCTTCTTCCGCGGAGCGGAGCACACCGGCGGCGACACCGGGCGCACGGGCCCCGACCACGGCCTGCGGAGCGAGGTACGCGACCGTGAGCCCGCCGCCACGGTGGTGCAGCAGTTCGACGCCGACCAGACCTTCCGCTATGCGGAGGCGTCCGGGGACACCATGCCCGTCCACCTCGACGAGGACGCCGCCCGCCGGGCGGGTCT
This sequence comes from Actinomadura rifamycini DSM 43936, assembly GCF_000425065.1. Lineage (GTDB taxonomy): Bacteria > Actinomycetota > Actinomycetes > Streptosporangiales > Streptosporangiaceae > Spirillospora > Spirillospora rifamycini. The sequence goes on along the minus strand of NZ_AULB01000020.1, from coordinate 98,647 downwards.
GCCGGGGATCATCGTCCACGGCCTGTGCACGATGGCCTTCACATCTCACGCGCTGATCGGGCACGTCGCCCCGGACGCCCCGGGCCGACTGCGGCGCCTGGCCGTGAAGTTCAGCGCTCCCGCGCGTCCCGGCCGGGCGATCACCACGACCGTGTGGACGGCCGGGACGGACCGGTGCGTCTTCGAGACGGTCGACGACGGCGGCGCCCGCGTGATCACCGACGGCCGCGCCGAGTTCACCGCTTGACCACCCTCGCAGCAGAGGAGATTCCATGCCACGCAAGGTGTTCGTCATCGGGGTCGGGATGACGCAGTTCGAGAAGCCGGGCCGCCGCGAAGGCTGGGACTACCCGGCCATGGTCGCCGAGTCCGGGTCGGCGGCGCTGGCGGACGCCGGGATCGCGTTCACCGACGTGCGCGAGGCGTACGCCGGGTACGTGTACGGCGACTCCACCAGCGGCCAGCGGGCCGTGTACGAGCTGGGCATGACCGGCGCGCCGATCGTCAACGTGAACAACAACTGCGCCACCGGATCCTCGGCGCTGTGGCTCGCGGCCCGGGCCGTCGCCGGCGGGTTCGCCGACTGCGTGCTCGCGGTCGGGTTCGAAAGAATGTCCCCCGGTTCGCTCTCGGAGGTCTGGACCGACCGGGAGGGACCGCTGGAGCGGCACATCGGCGCTCTCGCCGAGCTGCGCGGACCGGGCGCGCCGACGGCGCCGTGGATGTTCGCCGCGGCCGGCCGGGAACACATGGAGCGTTACGGCACGACCGCGGAGCAGTTCGCGCGGATCGCGCACAAGAACCACGAGCATTCGGTGAACAACCCCTACGCCCAATTCCGCCGCGCGTTCTCCTTCGACGAGATTCTGGAGGCGCCGACGATCGCCGAGCCGCTCACCAAGCTGCAGTGCTCGCCGACGTCCGACGGCTCGGCGGCGGCGGTGCTCGCGGACGAGGAGTTCGTCGACCGGCATGGACTGGCCGGCCAGGCGATCGAGATCGTGGGGCAATCCGTGGTGACCGACCTGGACGGCACCTTCGACGGCACCGCCGCCGCGCTCGTCGGGGCGCACATGAGCCGGACCGCGGCCAGGCAGGTATACGAGCAGGCGGGCATCGGCCCGGAGGATGTGGACGTCATCGAGCTGCACGACTGCTTCTCCACCAACGAGCTGCTCACCTACGAGGCCCTCGGCCTGTGCGCGCCCGGTGAGGGCGGCGGGCTCATCGATGCGGGGGAGACCACCTACGGCGGCAGCTGGGTCGTCAACCCGTCCGGGGGCCTGATCTCCAAGGGGCACCCTCTGGGTGCCACCGGGCTGGCGCAGTGCGCGGAGCTGACCTGGCAGTTGCGCGGCGCGGCCGGTGCCCGCCAGGTGCCGGCGGCCGCGTCCCGTTCGGGCGTCGCGCTCGCGCACAACATCGGCCTCGGCGGCGCCGCCGTGGTCACGGCCTTCAGGCCGGCAGAGCGGTGAGCGGAGGAATCATGGGTGGAAGAACCGCCGGCACCGGACCAGGTCCGGACTCCAACGAGGAAACGGCCCCCGCACTCCGGCACGGCAACGACTCCGAACACCGGTCCCCGCCCGAGCGCCGCCGGTATCTCTGGCTGGGCCTCGGGCTGTTCTTCCAGTTGTTCGCCGTCGGTGGCCGGTGGGATCTCACGCTGTTCGCATGGGTCTTCCAGATTTTCCTGCTCAGGTTCCTGCGGACCAGCCGGCCGCAGGTGGGCCTCCCGCTGGTGTGGCTGGTGGGCGTCGCCGGCGGACTGTTCTGGGCAGTACAGCTCGCTGTGCCGCTGACCCTCCTGACGTTCGTCGGCGTGCTGAGCCTCGCGTCCGGCGGCCTCGTGCCCTTCGCGGTGGACCGCTTCGTCTCAACGCGACTGAGATCGCTCGGACGGCTGCTCGCGTTCCCGGCCGCGCTGACCGCCACCTCGTTCCTGGTCGGAACCTTCAACCCGTTCGGTACCGCCTACGGGCTGCCGGCGGTCACCCAGCACACCAACCTGGCGCTGCTCCAAGTACTCGCCGTCGCCGGGCCGTACGCGATCGGGTTCCTCATCGGCGGCGTCGCGACCGCGGTGAACCACCTCTGGGAGCGCGGCCTCACCCGGCACGCCGCCAGGCCCGCCCTCGCCGCGGCGGTCGTCCTCGCCGTGGTCGTCATCGGCGGACAGGCGAGGCTCGCGTTCGCCCCCGCCTCGACCTCCCCCACCGTGCGCATCGCGGGCATCAACCCGGACATGGCCGTCAACGCGGAGGCCGCACGGCTGGCCGGAACGGACCTCGACGACTTCGAGGCCGTCTCCCGGACCGCCGACCCCGCGGCGATGCGCGCGGGCACCGATGTGATCGCCGACCAGTTGTTCGCCGACACGCGCCTGGCGGCCCGGACCGGCGCGAAGATCGTCTTCTGGTCGGAGAACGCGGCGCGCCTGCTGTCCTCGGACGTGCCGGCCTTCCAGGCCGAGGCCGTCGAACTGGCCCGGCAAGAAGGCATCTACCTCAACATGGCCATGAACATCTACCTGCCCGACCCTCCCTACGTCCGGGATCAGACGGTCCTGGTCGGCCCCGACGGCAACGTGCTGTGGACGTACGAGAAGCACCACCCCATCCCGGGGCTGGAGCCCAACACGCCCGGCGAGGGGCCGGTGCCCGTGGTGGAGACGCCGTACGGCCGCCTCAGCAACGTCATCTGCTACGACGCGGACTTCCCGGCCATGATGAAGGTGGACGCCGACATCATGCTCGTCCCCGGTGGCGACTGGCCGGAGATCGGACGCATCCATACCCAGATGGCGAGCCTGCGGGCGATCGAGAACGGCTACACCCTCGTGCGGCAGGACTTCAACGGCTCGTCGCAGGCATTCGACTACCAGGGCCACGTCCTCTCCCAGCAGGACACCACGCCCGGCGACACTCCCTTTTGGATCGTGGACGTTCCCACGAACGGCACGACGACCGTCTACCGCGTCGTCGGCGACGTCTTCGCCTGGCTGTGCGCGGCGGCGACCCTCATCACCCTCGGATGCGCTGTCCGCATCTCACGGACGCAGCGCCTCAACACACGGAAGCGCACTCATGAGACGACTTGATGGACCCTCTCTACGGCTTCACGGGGAGTCCCCCGCCGAGGCTGGGTGGGAAAGTGTCCGTCCCGGACGGTCGGCGCGGCGGGTGCGGGTTACATCGCCGTCAGGTGGGGCGGACGATGGGGGCGCCGCCGAGCATCGAGCCGAGTACGGTCTCCGAGCCGTGCCTGTGCTGGTTCATCAGGTCGGCGAGGCGGGCGTTGTCGCCGTCGCGGAGCGCTTCGACCATCTGGTCGTGCTCGTGCAGGATCGCGCGGCGGCTCTCCGGTGAGACGAGGTAGACGGCGTGGTAGGGGGCCGCCCAGTTCCACAGGCGTTCGATTTCGTCGATGACCAGGTCGAGGCCGGCGAGGCGGAAGATCTCGAAGTGGAACTCGTGGTTGCGCAGCCGCATCTCGACCAGGTCGACGCGCTCGGCGGCGGCGGCGACTTCGGCGTTGAGGTCGCTCACGCGTTGCAGCTGCTCGGGGGTCGGCTCGGGGAGCCTGCCGATGACCTCGGTCTCCAGCAGGTTGCGCATGAGGTAGATCTGGTCGAACTCGGCCTGGCTCAGCCTGGTGACCGTGTACCCGATGTTGGGGGTGTGGCTGACCAGGCCGTCGGCGGTGAGCTGGCGGAGGCCCTCGCGGATGGGGAGCCGGCTGACGCCTAGGCGCTCGGCCATGTTCTCCTGGCGGATCTGCTGGCCGGGGAGCAGCTCGCCGACGGTGATCATGCGGCGGAGCTCCTCGACCACGCGTTCCACGGCCCGGGACCGTCCGCCGGTCGCGAGTTTCTCGGCCGGCATCCTCTGCTCCCATCCGCCTGTCCGCGATCCTCGGAATACGATAGTGGATTCAGTCTCGGTCACGGGTCACCGAGCCATCGCGGCTCTGCAGCCAGGCGAGCCCGGACGCCGCCTGGCTGGTGTCGTCGTAGGCGGGTGGGCCCGCGTACGGGCCGGCTCCGGTCACGGCCCGCCGTCCCGGACGCCGGGCTTGGACGGCTTGCGCGCCCAGCCGTCGTGTCCCTTGCGGCCGAGCGACCACATCTGGACGCCGCGCTCGATCTCGACCGCCGCGGTCCACGGGACCGCCGGGGGGCCGAGTTCGAGCGTGGCGCTGTTCTTGACGCGGCGGGCGAGGGCGGGGTCGGCCGCGGCCTTCTCGACCAGCCGGTTCGCCGTGCCGAGCAGGTCGCCGGGTTCGACGGCCGCCCACGCGAGTCCGCGGCGCACGGCCTCGGTGCCCGAGAGGGGGACGCCGAGGACGCCGAGGGCGACGGCCTGCCGGTGGCCGGCCGCGCGGCCGAGCAGCGCCAGGTGCCCGCCGCCGGGGTGGATGCCGCGGGCGAGGAATCCGCTGTCGAGGACCGCGTCGGGCGTGACGAGCATGAGGTCGGTGGCGAGCGCGAGGTTGAGGCCCGCGCCGACCGCGCCGCCGGCCACCAGGGAGACCGTCGGCACCGGCAGCCGTCCGACGCCGACGAACGCGTCGTAGACGGCCGACGTCCGCGCCACCGCCTCCGGCGAGGCGGGGTCGGACGAGGAGGTCGCGAGGTCCCGGGTGTCGGCGCCGCTGCAGAAGTAGCCGCCCTCGGCGTCCACGATGACGGCGCCGATCGCGTCGTCGGCGTGGACGCGGGCGCAGAACGCCTGCATCGCGGACGCCATCTCCTGGGTGATGGCGTTCTTGCGTCCCGGGTTGTTCAGGGTCAGCCGGGCGGTTCCCCGGTCGAAGGACGTCTCGATCATGCTGTGGCACCGGCCTCGTTCTCGGAGTCGAGTGGGAAGTGGCAGGCGACGCTTCGGCCGCCGGGCAGGTCTCGGAGCGGCGGGGTCTCGGCGGCGCAGCGGTCGCGGGCGAGCGGGCAGCGGGTCCGGAACCGGCATCCGGACGGCGGGTCGAGCGGGGACGGCGTCTCCCCGGTGGGGTCGGGCACCGGTGGGCGGCGGGAGCCCGGCGCCGACGACAGCAGCAGGTTCGTGTAGGGGTGGGCCGGGGCGTCGTAGATCGCCTCGACCGGCGCGATCTCGCAGATCCGCCCCAAATACATCACCATCACGCGGTCGCTGACGCTCTTCACGACGCCGAGGTCGTGGGAGACGAACAGGACCGTCAGCCCGAGGGCCTCCTTGGCGTCCTGGATCAGGTTGAGCACCCGTGCCTGCACCGACACGTCGAGCGCGGACACGGGCTCGTCGCAGAACAGGACGTCCGGCCGCAGGGCGAGTGCGCGGGCGATCGCGATGCGCTGGCACTGGCCGCCGGAGAACGAGCCGGGCCGCCGGTCGCCGACGGTGCCGATGTCCATGCCGACGGCCTCGAGCCCTTCCGCGACCTGCTGCCCGACCGAGGTGACCACGCGGTCGGGCCACATGCGCAGGCCCTCGGCGACGATGTCGCGGACGCGGCGCCGGGGGTTCAGCGAGGCGATCGGATCTTGCATGATCATCTGGAGGGACGGCCGCAGCGGGCGCATCCGCTTCTCGTCGAGGTCGGTCAGCACGGTGTCGCCGTGGCGCACCGAGCCGCCCCTGTGGGAGGTGAGCCGCAGCATCGCGCGCAGGAGCGTCGACTTGCCGGAACCGGACTCCCCCACGATGCCGAGCGTCTCGCCCCCGCCCACCTCGAAGGTCGCGCCCGACACCGCGTGGACGGTCCCGTCGCTCGTCGGGTATTCGACGACGAGGCCGTCGACGCGCAGGAGCGGGTCGCGGACCGGTGCGTCGATCGTTCTCATACGAGCTCCTCGGCCGGCTCGGCGGGGAAGTGGCAGGCGTGGGCGGCGCCGGTCCGCGGGTCGCGAGCCGGCCGCGGCGGCTCGGTCGCGCAGACGTCCCGGGCGTGGCCGCAGCGGGGGGCGAACCGGCATCCGGCGGGCATGGCGAGCGGGTCCGGCGGGCCGCCGGGGATGCTCTCCAGGCGGGTGCGGGCGGGCGCGTCCACGTCGGGGTGGGCCCGCAGGAGCGCCGCGGTGTAGCGGTGCCGGACGGCCGCGTCGCGGATCCGCTCGACGCCGGTGCGCTCGACGACCTCGCCCGCGTACATGACGGTGACCTCGTCGACCTCGTCGGCGAGCAGGGCGATGTCGTGGCTGATGAGCACCATCGCCATGCCGTGCTCGTCCTTGAGCCTGCGGAGCAGGGCGAGGATCTGCCGCTGGACGGTGACGTCGAGGCCGGTCGTGGGTTCGTCGGCGATCAGGAGGCGGGGTTCGCACGCGATCGCGACGGCGATCATCGCACGCTGGCGCATGCCGCCGGACAGTTCGTGCGGGTACTGGCGGAGCCGGGAGTGCGGGGCGGGGATGCCGACGTGGGCGAGCAGTTCGGCGGCGCGGGCGCGGGCGTCCCGGCGGTTCATGCGCCGGTGGACGCGCAGCGGGTCGCAGATCTGGGCGCCGACCGTCCGGACGGGGTTGAGCGCGGTCATCGGGTCCTGGAAGACCATCGCGATCTCCGTGCCCCAGAAGTGGCGGTCCGGTGGGCGCCGCGGGTCCAGTTCCCGCCCGTCGAAGGCGAGTTCGTCGGCGGTGACGTCGGCGCCGGCGGGCAGCAGGTTCATCAGCGACCTGGCGAGCATGCTCTTGCCCGAGCCGGACTCCCCCACCACGCCCACGGTGGAACCCCTCGGGACCCGCAGGTCCGCCCCGTCGACGACGGTGACGGGGCCGCGCGGGGTGCGCAGCGTCGTCCGCAGGCCGCGGACGACGAGAAGGTCGGTGGTGTCGCCGGTCATCGGCTAGTCCCCCTCCTTGCCGGCGCGCAGGAAGTCGCCGATGCGGTTGATGGAGTAGACGGTGAGGAAGAGCGGGACGGCCGGCGCGAGCAGGAACGGGTGCGTCTGGAACTCCGCCTCGGCCTCGGCGATCATGTTCCCCCAGGTCGGCGCGGGCCGCTGGACGCTGAGCCCGAGGAACGACAGGGACGCCTCGGCGACGATGAGGATCGCGACGACCAGCAGCGCGTACGACAGCACGGACGGCAGGATGTTCGGCAGGATCTCGCGGAACAGGATCCGGCGGCGGGTCGCGCCCATCGCCCGCGCCGTCAGGACGAACGGCTGCCCGGCGACCTTGAGCCCGGCGGCCCGGGACAGGCGGACGAACGACGGGATCACGAGGATCCCGAGGGCGAGGCAGATGTTGCGGGTGCGCGGTTCGAGCACCGCGGCCAGCGCCATGAGGAGCACCAGCGGCGGGAAGCTGAGCAGCACGTCGGTGCCCCAGCCGACGGCGCCGTCGACGCGGCCCCGCAGGTAGCTCGCGGTGAGCCCGAGGAGGGTGCCGACCGTCCCGCCGATGAGGACGCCGCCGAGGCCGACGACGAGGGAGACGCGGGCGCCGTAGATGATCTGTCCGAGGACGTCCAGCCCGTACTGGTCGGTGCCGAGCGGGTGGGCGGCCGAGGGGGCGGCGTAGGTCGGCTCGGTCAGCGCCTCGGACGGGTCCAGCGACTCGGGCAGCGGCAGGAGGTCGGCCGTCGCGGCGGCGAGGACGATCGCGGCGAGCCAGGTTCCGGCGAGCCACACCCCGGGGTCGAAGCCCGGGCCGAAGCGCGCGCGCAGGAGGCGCGACGCACCGGCGTAGGCGAACACCAGCCCGAGGGCGCCCAGCAGGAGCCGCACCGCCGGCAGCACCATCGGGGTGGACAGCGCGGTTCCGACGAGGACCGCGCCCAGCAGCACGAGGGCCCAGCGCCCGGCGGCGTCCGGCACGCGCGCGCCGCCGGCCTTGGCCAGGGGGAGGCTCATACGGGGTTCACCTGCCTCACGCGGGGGTCGAGGTACGTGTAGGCGATGTCGATCAGGGAGTTCACCGTCACGTAGACGGCCGCGATGACGAAGATGGCGGCCTGGACGACGGGGTAGTCGCCGTTGCGGACGCTGGTGACCAGGAGCGAGCCCACGCCGGGCAGCCGGAAGACGTGCTCGACGATGATGGTGCCGCCGATGAGCTGGCCGATGGTCAGGCCGACCACGGTGATCAGCGAGAACATCGACGGGCGCAGGGACTCCCGGACGAGCACGTGGGCGGTGGACATGCCCTTGGCGCGGCTGGCGAGCACGTGCGGCTTGGCCAGCTCGCCGATGAGGTCGCCGCGCAGCAACCGGGTGAAGACGGCGATGTCGACGAAGGTCAGCGCGAGGACCGGCAGCGCCACGCTGGTGAGGTTGGCGCCGAGCCCGTCGCTCACGGGCACGAAGCCCTGCCGCGGGAACTCCGGCAGCAGCGTGTGCACCGCGGCCCCGACCAGGGCGGCCGCGCCGCCGCCGATGAGCGCGGGCAGCGGGGACGCCTCCCGCCGCCGGGCGCGCAACGCCGCGACCAACCCGAGCACGAGCGCGGCGCAGGCGAGCGCGAGCCCGGCCGTGCGCACGGCGCCGGCGTGGAAGACGAAGAGCATGACCAGCAGCAGGGCCGCGACGAAGCCCGGCATCGCGACGAAGCCGTAGAGGACGGACGACACGGCGCGGTCGAACGTCCGGCCGGCCCGGTGCGCCGACCACACCGCGAGGGGGATCGCGACGGCCAGGCTCAGCACGACCGTCAGGCCGATGAGCTGGAGCGTCACCGGCAGCCGCGCGGCCAGCTCGCCGCTCACCGGCCGGGACGGCTGGGCGAGCGTGTCGCCGAAGTCCCCGGTCACGACGCCGCGCAGCCAGTCGAGGTACTGCTCCCAGACCGGACGGTCGAGTCCCAGCGACGCGCGGAGCCGTGCGGCCTGCTCGGGGGTGGCCTCCGGCCCGAGGGCGGTGGCCACCGGGTCTCCCGGCGTCAGCTTGAGGAGGAAGAAGCTGATGAACGTGACGCCCGCGATGATGCTCAGCAGCCGGACGACGCGGGAGAGGACGTAGCGCGCGGTCTTCGCGCGCCGGGTGCGGCCCCGCCCGGCCGGGACGGCGGACTTCCCGGCCGGGCGCGTCTCGGCGACGGTCACTTGGCCAGCCATGCGCGGGAGAGGTCGATGGTGAGGAGCCGTCCGGGCTTCGCGCCCTTCAGCTCGGGCGTCCAGGCCACCATGTAGTACTGCTGGCCGTAGAGGATGCGTGGGATGTCCTCGTTCCAGACGGCCTGCACTTCCTTGAGGAGCGCCGGGCGCTGGTCGGGGGCGGCGGCGTTCAGCCGCTCGGCCAGGTCGTCGATCTCGGGGTTGCTGTAGCCGACGCGGTTGCCGGCCCCCTCGGTGGCGTACTGGTCCAGGTCGCACGAGACGCACTCGGGCAGCGGGTGGTTGCCGCCGCCGGACACCAGGACGTCGAATCCGCCGCCGCCCATCAAGGACGCCTTGACGAACTCGGAGAGTTCGACGGTCTCCAGTTCGGCCTCGATGCCGATGGCCTTCCACAGGGCGATCGCCTGGTTGCCGATGGCGATGTTGTTGGGCTGGTTGAGCGCCATCACCGCGAGCCGGCCGTCCCAGCCGTCCGCCTTGGCCCGGTCCACGAGCCGCTTTGCCTCCGCGCGGTCGTGGGGGACGCCCTGCAGGCCGTCGTTGAGCGGGCTGTCGCCGGAGACCAGGGTGGTCACCGGTTCGGCGACGCCGCCGGTGACCCGGTCGGTCATCAGCTCGGGATCGATGGCGAGCTGGAGCGCCCGCCGGATCGTCCTGTTCGCGCCGTCGGTCGTCTTCGCGTCCTCGCCGACGCCGAAGTTGGGGGTGAGCCCCAGGCGGAGGGGGTACTTCGCGTGGTTCGCGCCCTCGTCGATGATCTTCTGGGAGACGTCCAGGTCCGCGGTGCCCAGGAAGACCTGCGCCTCGCCCTTGTCGAAGGCGTCCTTGCGGGCCTTGCTGTCGACCTGGGCGATCACCCGGACCGAGTCGAGGCAGACGGGCCCGTTCCACCAGTCGGACTTCTTGGTGACCACCAGTTCGTTGCCGGGCGTCCAGTGGTCGAAGACGAACGCGCCCGCCCCGGCGGCGGCCGGAGGCTCGGCGGCCAGGGCCTTCTCGTCGACCTCCGGGTTGGTGATCATGCCGACCCCGGTGCCGAGCAGCCAGGGGAACTCGGTCCAGGGGCCGTCGAGGGTGAACTCGACGGTGCGGTCGTCCACCGCCTTCATCGCGGAGATCGAGCGGGCGCGCTGCGCCCACGTCGACAGCGAGTCGTCGGCGCGGTGCCGGTCGATCGAGGCGATGACCGCGTCGGCGTCCAGCGGCGTCCCGTCGCCGAAGGCCGCGCCCCGCCGGAGTCCGAGGGTCCAGACGGTGTGGTCGTCGTTGGCGCTCAGCGACTCGGCCAGCAGCGGCCGGTGCTCGGCGGCGCCCGGGTTCCAGCGCATCAGGCTGGAGTAGATCTGCTGGGCGGGGTTGAAGAGGAACGACCCGCCGGCCGGGTCGAGGGTGGCGTACTCGTTCTGCTCGGCGATGGTGACGGAACCGCCCGCCTTGTCCGGGGTGCACTCGCCCTCGTCGCCGCCCCGGACGAGGTCGCCCGCGATCTTGCCGGACTCGGGCTTCCCGGCCCCGGACTCGCTCACGCAGCCGGCGGTCAGCAGGGCGAGTGTCAGCAGCCCCGCCCCCAGCAGCCGGGGGGACATCGGTTCGGCGCTCATGTTCGGTCCTTCCTCGGCACGTCCCCGGACGGGCCGGTGAAAGGCCGTCGACGGTGGACACCGCTGTGATGCGGGTCTCATCGTGACAGGATCCAATCTTGGTTACAAGAGTTGGTCCGAAATATCTGCCCTATTCAGAATCCCCCTCCGAGCTGGACGAACGCACGCCGAGACCGGCGGGCATGGCGCGGCGCCGCCGGGCGTCCGTGCCCGGCGGCGCTCGCGGGACCGCGTCCGCGGCCGTCCGTCAGCGGCCGTCGACGGCGCCCTCCGCACCCAGCCGGACGATGTCGGACGGGTCGTAGCCGAGCCCGCTGAGGATCGCTTCGGTGTCCGTCCCGCGGGCCACGGGAGCGGTGGGCTTCCGCGTCGGGGAGCGCCCGAACGAGATGGGCACGCCCACGCCGCGGTAGTCGTCCGTGTCGACGAACAGTCCGCGGTGCAGCACCTGGGCCGTCCGCAGCGCCTCGCCGACGTCGTTGACCGGTCCGGCGGGGACGCCCGCCGCGATGAGCTCCCGGGCCAGTTCGCCGCCGTCGCGGGCCCCGATCAGGTCCTCCAGCAGCGGCACCAGCTCGTCCAGGCGGGTGATGCGCGCCACGTTGTCGGCGAACCGGGGGTCGTCGGCGACCTCCGGGCGTCCGAGCACGGTCATCAGCGCCCTGAACTGCCGGTCGTTGGCGGCGCTGATGAAGAAGTCGCCCGAGCGGGTACGGAACACCTGGTACGGCGCGACGATCGGGTGCGCTCCGCCGGTCCGCCGGGGCGCCCGCCCGTCCGCGGCCCAGCTCGCACCGTGCGGATGCAGGACGGAGACGACGGCGTCGAGCAGCGCGATGTCGACGAGCTGGCCGCGGCCGTCGTCGCGGCGGGCGTGCAGCGCGAGCAGGATCCCGCTGAAGGCCAGATTGGCGGCGACGTGGTCGACGATGGGCACGCCGACCCGCAGCGGCTCGCGGTCCGGGTACCCGTTGACGCTCATCAGCCCGCCGTACGCCTGCAGGACGGCGTCGTAGCCCGGCAGCCCGCCCATGGGCCCGTCGGCGCCGAACCCGCTGATCCGGCAGTAGACGAGCCCGGGGTGCCGTGCGGCGAGCGTCTCCTCGTACCCGAGGCCCCAGCGCGCCATCGTGCCGATCTTGAAGTTCTCCACGACGACGTCGGCCTCGGCGATGAGGCGGGCGAGGACCGCCCGCCCGGCCCCGGTCGACAGGTCCAGCCCGATGTTGCGTTTGTTGCGGTTGAGCCCGTGGAAGTAGGCGCTCGTCCCGTCCGGGTGGAAGGGCGGCCCCCATCCGCGGGTCTCGTCGCCGGCCGGTCCCTCGACCTTGATGACGCTCGCGCCGTGGTCGGACAGCATCTGGGCGCAGTACGGCCCGGCGAGCACCCGGCTGAGGTCGAGGACGCGCAGCCCGTGCAGGATGCCGGCCGGTCGCTCCGGGACGGCCCAGGCCGCGAACTCCCCGGACGCCTCGGGCGTCTTGGACGCCTCGGGCGTCTCGGCCACCGGCTCAGTCGTCGACACGGGCCCTCGCTTCCGCGGGCGGCCGGCCCGCGCCGGACACCAGCCCCCACACGTCGCCGCCGTTGCCGTCCACGAGGTCGGCGATCCGGCGGTGCCAGTACAGCTCGTTGCCGTACTCGTCCCGCCAGGACCACAGGCGGCGAGTGAACGCGCCCAGCCGGTGCTCCATCGTGAAGCCGATCGCGCCGTGCAGCTGGTGCGCGGCGGCGGCCACCGACCGGGCGAGCGCGGACGTCTCCGCCTTGGCCGTCGCCACCGCGAGCTCGCGGTCCGGATCCCGGCGCGACAGCGAGAAGACCGCCGCGTCCGCCGCGACCTCCATGGTCACGACGTCGGCGGCCATGGCGGCGAGGCGATGCTGCACGACCTGGAACCGCGCCAGGGGGCGGCCGAACTGCTCCCGCTCCCCCGCATGCCGCAGGGTCGCGTCGAGCGCCGCGCGGGCCGCGCCCGCCATCTGCACCGAACGGGCCGCCGCGCCGAGCAGTTCGGCTTCGCGGTCCCACTCCCCCGCCGGGAGCGGATGCACCCCTGCGGGCTCGACCGCCTCCAGCACGGCGCCGGGGTCGTGCCCGCCCGCCGGGTCCGGCCGGTCGGCCGGGCGCAGCCCGGCGGCCGAGGCCGGCACGATCGCGACCGCCGGCCCGTCCGGCGTCCGGACGAGGGTGACGACGTGCTCGACGGACCGCAGCCAGGGCACGCGCGGCAGGGCGCCGTCGACCCGCCGACCGCCTCCGGGCCCGGGCTCCGCCCGCAGGTCGCCGAGGGCCGCGGTGAACGGGCCGTCCGGGAGCGGCGCCCCGGCGGCCGCCAGCAGCGGCGCCGCGATGAACGCGGCCTCCGCGACCGGAACGGCGGCGCCCGCCGCGGCGGCCTCCCGGACGAGCACGGCCGCGTCGCGGAGCGTGCCGCCGCCTCCGCCCAGCTCCTCGGGGACGGCGAGGGAGACGAACCCGAGGCTCTGGAGCCCGTCCCACAGGGCGGTGTCGACGCCCGGCGGGGCGGCGGCGTCGACGGCCCGCCGCGCGGACAGGACTCCGCGGACGGCCTCGGCGAGGTCCGTCAGGTGATCGCTCATCGCCCGGCCATTCCCTTCGCCACGATGGTCCGCAGGATCTCGTTGGTGCCGCCGCGGAGCGTGAAGGCCGGCACGTGCAGGACGGCCTTGGCGAGCATCGCCGCGAACCCGTCGGGCGGCGCGCCGGCGTCCTGGGCGGCGTGCCGCCGGACGACGTCCACGACTTCGCCCTCGAAGGCGGTGCCCAGGTCTTTGACCAGGGCGGCTTCGAGGGCGGGGTCCTCCCCCGCCGCCAGGCGCCCGGCCACCCCGAGGGAGAGCCGCCGCAGCGCGGTCAGCCGGGACACCAGCCGTCCGAGGTCGGCCCGCGCGACGGGGTCGTCCCGCCACGCGCCGGAGCGCGCCCACGCCCGCAGCAGCGGCATCGTGCTGAGGACGCGTTCCGGGCCGGACCGCTCGTTGCCCAGCTCGGCGGTGACCTGCCGCCAGCCGTCGCCGCGGCGGCCGAGGAGCGCGGCCGGCGGCACGAGGGCGTCGTCGAACACCACCTCGTTGAAGTGGTGCGCCCCGTCGATGGTGATGATCGGCGATACGGTGACGCCGGGGCACGGCAGGTCCACGATGAACTGCGACAGCCCGGCGTGCCGGTCGCCGCCGCCGTCGTCGGTGCGGGCGAGCACGACGATCGCGGTGGCGATGTGCGCGCCGCTCGTCCAGACCTTGGTGCCGGTGAGCCGCCAGCCGCCGTCGGCCTCGACGGCGCGGGTGCGGACGGAGGCGAGGTCGGAACCGGAGTCCGGCTCGGACATGCCGATCGCCATGAACTGCTCGGCGCGCGCGATCCCGGGCAGGTAGCGCCGCTTCTGCTCCTCGGTGCCGTTGCGCAGGATGCCGGGCGCCATCTGGCGGTCGGCGATCCAGTGGGCGGCCACGGGGGCGCCCGCCACCAGCAGCTCCTCGGTGACCACGTACCGTTCCAGTGCGGAACGGCCGTGCCCTCCGTACCGGGCGGGGACGGTCATCCCCACCCAGCCGCGACCGGCCAGCCGCCTGCTGAAGGCCGGATCGACGCCCGACATCCAGGCGTCGGCCTCCGGCTCGAAACCGCCCTCGGCGATCTCCCGGTCCAGGAATTCCGCGACCTCGCGTCTCAGCGCGTGCAGCGCCCCGGGCGGCTCGTCGACCGCCGTGATCCTCAGTGTCACGTGACCGCTCTTCCTCACGTTCGACGATGGAATTGGATCCTATCTTGAAAAACAGGATTGTTGACAAGCCCTGGGGCGGAGCCGTTCAATGGGTGACCCCGATCACCTCCCTCTCCTCCCGCCCTCTCACCGGCCCGGATCCTCCGGCAGGAGCCGTCGATGACACCGAAGCCCCACCGCCTCCTCGACCTGCACGTCCCGCCCCGCCGCCTCGACCCCGCCGACCTCGAAGAGAACCTGGACGCCGGGGACCCCGCCCTGCTGCTGATGAGCCTGGTGCAGATCACCGGCGACGTCTCGCCGCTGGACCGCTTCGGGCCTCTCATCGGCGTCGAGCAGCCCGCCCACAAGGGCGACCTCCGCCTGCTGCCCGCCGGACGCCTCCCCGAGCAGGCGTTCGCGGAGCTGAAGAAGCTGCTCGTCGAGGCGCTCTCCGCGACCGCGCAGCCGGAGTACCTCCAGGTACCGGACGACGCGCTGTTCCGCCGGATGATCGGCCTGGCCACCGGTGAGGACGTCGCCGACGAGTTCGTCGGCGTCATCAAGGAGCAGGCCGGGTTCGTGCCGAGCACGCCCGTGATCGAGCGGCGCACGCCGCCGCCCGCCGGCTTCACCGTGGCGATCCTGGGCGCGGGCATGAGCGGGATCGGCGCCGCCATCGCGGTGGGCGACGCGGGGTTCGCCTACGAGATCTTCGAGAGCGCCGACGACATCGGCGGGACGTGGCGCGTCAACACCTACCCGGGCGTCGCCGTGGACACCCCGAGCGTCTACTACTCGTTCTCGTTCGAACCGGAGGCGGGCTGGTCCCGGTACTACCCCGTCGGCACCGAGTACCAGGAGTACCTGCGGCGCGTCGTGGACAAGTACGGCGTCCGGCCCAACATCCGCTTCAACACCGCGATCGAGTCCCTGGTGTGGGACGACGACGACCAGGTGTGGGTCATCACCGCGGACAGCGGCGGGCGGAAGGTCACCTCGCGCGCCAACGCCGTCATCACGGCCGCCGGGTTCCTCAACCGCCCGAAGTACCCGGACGTCCCCGGCCGCGAGACGTTCGCCGGGACGAGCGTGCACTCGGCCGCCTGGGACCCGTCGATCGACCTCACCGGCAAGCGCGTGGGCGTCGTCGGCGCCGGCGCCACGTCGGTGCAGGTCGTCGACGCGATCATCGACGAGGTCGAGCATCTGACGCTGTTCCAGCGGCAGCCCCACTGGGTCATGCCCAACAACCTCGGCGAGGGGATCGTCCCCGAACGCGAGCGGTGGCTCAAACGGCACGTCCCGTTCTACGAGCGCTGGCAGCGCGCCAAGACCTACTGGTTCGTCACGGACAACAACTATCCGACCGTGCGGGCCGACCCGGAGTGGATGGCGGCGCACCCGCTGTCGATCTCCGAGGCCAACGACCGGTATCTGCGGATGTGCCTGGGGCACCTCGAGGCGTCCTTCGGCCACGACCCGGACCTGCTGAAGAAGATGACCCCGGACTTCCCCCCGCACGGCAAGCGCATCATCCGCGACCCGGGCGGCTACTTCACCGCGCTCGCCGGCGACCGCGCCGACGTCGTCACCGGCGGGCTCGCCGAGGTGACCCCGCGGGGCGTCCGCACCGAGGACGGCGCCTTCGTCGAACTCGACGTCATCATCTACGCCACCGGCTTCACCCTCGACTTCCTGTCCACGATCGAGATCGTCGGGCGGGACGGCGTCCGGCTGGCCGACGCGTGGGCGGACAACGACCCGCGCGCGTACCTCGGCGGGACGGTCGCGGGCTTCCCGAACCTGTTCGTCACCTCGGGCCCCAACTCCAGCAACGGGCACGGCGGCGGCCACAACTTCATGACCGAGGTCGTCGTCCACTACATCACCGAGTGCCTGCAGCTGCTCGTCGAGCGCGGCGCCCGCTCCATCGAGGTGACGCCGGAGGCGCTGGACGGGTTCGTGGCGCGGGTCGACGCCCAGATGGAGGGATCGATCTGGCGGAACTCCGACCGGGCCCACACCTACTACCGCAACGCCTCGGGCCGGGTGCTCCTGCCCCAGCCCTGGCGGATGGTCGATTACTGGCACATGTGCCGCACCCCCGACCCGTCCTGCTTCGAGCTGCGCTGACGTCCGACCGCGCCGACATGGAAAGGAGACCCGGCATGGTGGTTCTCGACCCGGACGCGCAGGCGCTCGTCGACGCCGCGAAGGCGGCGGGAGCGAAGCCGTACGGAGAGATCGGCATCGAGGCGGTGCGGGCGCGGATGGAGGCGGCCCCCCGGCCGCCCGCACCCGAGATGGCGGAGGTCGCCGACCTGGCGTTCGAGGGGCCGCACGGCACGGTCCCGGTCCGGCTGTACCGGCCGAGGCCGGAGCGGGGCGGCCCGGCGATCGTCTACTTCCACGGCGGCGGCATGATCATGGGCACCCTCGACTCCTTCGACGCCCTCGCCCGCCGCCTGGCCGCCTCCTGTGACGCGGCGGTGCTCAGCGTCGAATACCGGCTGGCCCCCGAGCACCGCTACCCGGTCGCGAGCGACGAGGCGTTCGCCGCGGTCGGCTGGGCCCACGCCGCCGCCGGCGAGCTGGGCGTCGACCCGGCGCGCATCGCCGTCGCCGGGGACAGCGCGGGCGGGTCGCTGGCGGCGGGCGCCGCCCTGCGCGCCCGCGACGAGGGCGGCCCCCCGATCCGCGCGCAGATGCTCTTCTATCCCGGCCTGGAACGCGCCTCCGACCGCCCGTCCATGGCGGAGTTCGCCGACGGGCCGATCCTGACGCGCGCCGACGTCGTCTGGATGAAGAACCAGTACCTCGGGCCGGACGAGTCCGCCGACACCCCGTACGGCGTGCCCGCGCTGGCCCGCGACCTGGCGGGCCTGCCCGACGCGATCGTCGTCACGGCCGAGGCCGACCCGCTCCGCGACGCGGCCGAGGACTACGGCCGCCGGCTGCGGGAGGCCCGCGTCCCGACCGCGCTGCTGCGCTACCCCGGCGTGTGCCACGGGTTCCTGTCGCAGGCCGCGCACCTGCGCCGGGCCCGGACCGCCTTCACCGAGATCGGCGCGCTCGCCCGCGCCAAGTTCCAGGAGCCGTCATGACAGGGCCGACCGCAGGACCACCGGACGGGACGCGCCGCACCGCGCGGGAGCGGTTCACCGGAGGGACCGCCGTGGTCACCGGCGGCGCCTCCGGAATCGGCGAGGGCTTCGTCCGCCACCTCGCCGCGATCGGCATGAACGTCGTCATCGCCGACCTCGACGCGGACGGGGCCCGGCGGCTCGCCGGCGCACTCGGTTCCGCCCCGGGACGGACGATCGCCGCCGAGGCCGATGTCACCGACCCCGAGGCCGTGTCGATGCTGGCCGAGCAGACGTTCGCGCGGTTCGGGTCGGTGGAGCTGCTCGTCAACAACGCCGGGCTCGAGACCGCCGGGCCGCTGTGGGAGGTCCCGGCCGCCCGGTGGCGGCAGGTGATGGCGGTCAACATCGACGGGATCTTTCACACGGTCCGGGCGTTTCTGCCCCGGATGATCGAGGCGGGACGGCCCGCGGTCATCGCCAACATGTCCTCGGTCGGCGGGGTGTCGTCGGCGCCGCTGCAGGCGCCGTACATCGTCAGCAAGCACGCGGTGCTGGCGCTCACCGAGTGCCTGCACCAGGAGGTGGCGCTGACCGGCGCGCCGATCCAGGTCTCGGCGATCCTGCCGTACTCGGTCAGGAGCCGGATCTTCACGAGCGCGCAGGCGTCCGCGCCGACCGGCGATCCCGCCGCCGCCCGGCTCTTCGAGGCGATGCAGGCCGCGAACGTCGCCGCCGGGATGGACCCGGTGGAGGCCGCCGCGCACATGACCGACGCCCTCGCCGCGGGCGACTTCTGGGTCTTCTCCGACGACGACGCGGGCATCGCCTCCCTGCGGGCCCGCGCCGACCAGCTGGCGCACCGGTCGCCGCCGCGGAACCCGCACGCGCTGCTCGCCGAGATCGAGGCGTCGGCCGCCCCCGGCGCGGAGCACTGGCACTGACCCGCGCCCGCATCCCTACGACTTCGACATTTCGACAGGCAGGAGACGCATCCATGTTCAAGCTGGACGGCAAGGTCGCGCTGGTCACCGGCGCCGGGCAGAACGTCGGCGCCGGGATCGCCCGCGCTCTGGCGGGCCAGGGCGCGACGGTCGCGGTGAACGACTACCACCCCGACCGCGCGCGACGGGTCGCCGAGGAGATCACCGCGGCCGGCGGCGCCGCGTTCCCGGTGCCCTTCGACGTCACCGACCTCGACGCCGTCACCGCCGGGTTCGCCGCCGTCGCCGACCGCGGCCGGCCGGTCGACATCCTGGTCAACAACGCCGGGACGGGCGGTCCGGACCGGACCATGGAGATGCACCCGTTCCGCGAGATGCCGGTCGGCTACTGGTCGCAGATCATCGACGTCAACCTGTACGGCGTCCTCAACTGCTGCAAGGCCGCCCTCGACCCGATGGTCGAGAACGGCTGGGGCCGCATCATCACCATCTCGTCCGGTGCCGGGACGGTCGGGCTCGACATCGGCGTGTCCACCTACGCGGCGGCCAAGGCGGGCGCGATCGGGTTCATGCGGCACATCGCCAAGGAGAACGCCCGGTCCGGCGTCACCGCCAACACCGTGGCGCTGGGCCTGGTCCTCCGCAACGTCAAGGACCCCGAGCTGGTCAAGAAGCTCGCCGACCCGATCCCGGTGGGGCGCCTCGGCACCCCCGAGGACGCCGGACACCTCGTCGCCTACCTGGCCTCCGAGGAGGCGTCCTGGATGACGGGCCAGACCATCGGCCTCAACGGCGGCACGACCACGTCCTGACCCCACGGGCCTCCCACTGGCTGGGAAACCACGAGGCGGCCGTGGGAGGGCCGCGATTACGTTCCTCGATAGGCCGCCACGAGCGGATCGAGGGCCATGACCACCGAGCTGACCTGGGCGTCCACGGCGCGCAAGCTCGCCACCGACGAGGGCGTGCCGCGGTACGACGAGGCCGGAGACAGCCCCCCGCTGCTGTCGCACGGCTCCGGGCCGGCGTGACGGGCTCCCTTCCCACCCCCGGCGCCGCCGGCCCGGACCGGCTCCCGGCCGGCTCGAGACAGCAATGGAGAAACAGGCGATGACCAACCGCGTGCTCGACACGATCATGGAACGGGCGGAGGAGATCCGCGAGCTGGGCCCGGTCAACGAGCGGCTCGGCAAGCTGGACGACAAGGCCGCCAAGGTGCTGCGCGACTCCGGCGTGATCCGGATGCTGCAGCCGGGGACGCACGGCGGGCTGGAGGCGCACCCGCGGGAGTTCGCCGAGGCGGTCATGGGGATCGCCTCCCTGGACGGGTCCACCGGCTGGGTCGCCGGGATCGTCGGCCTGCACCCGTGGGAGATGGCGATGGCCGACCCGCGGGTGCAGCAGGAGATCTGGGGCGACGACCCCGACACCTGGATCGCGTCCCCGTACGCGCCGATGGGCGTGGCCCGTCCCGTGGACGGCGGCTACATCTTCAACGGCCGCTGGCAGTTCTCCTCCGGCACCGACCACTGCGACTGGATTTTCCTCGGCGGAATCCTGGGCGACAAGGACGGCAAGCCGGTCGAACCGTTCGAGGGCCTTCACCTGATCCTGCCGCGCTCCGACTACGAGATCGTCGAGGGCTCCTGGGAGGTCGCCGGGCTGAAGGGCACCGGCAGCAAGGACATCATCGTCCGCGACGCCTTCGTGCCCGACTACCGCGTCATGAAGTTCGCCAAGGTCATCGACGGGTCCGCGCCCCGCGAGGCGGGGCTGACCAATCCGACCTACCTGGTGCCGTTCTCCTGCGCGTTCCCCCTCGGCATCACCTCCGCCGTGATCGGCATGGCCGAGGGCGTCCTCGCGCACCACATGGCATACCAGCGCGACCGGGTGCAGATCGTCGGCACCAAGGTCAAGGACGACCCGTACGTCCTGTACGCGATGAGCGAGGCGGCCGAGGAGATCGCCGCGTCCCGCACCCGTCTCCTCGACTTCGCCTCCCGCATGTACGACAAGGCCGCCGCGGGCGAGGAGGTCTCGTTCGGCGAGCGGGCGGCCGGGCGCCGCCTTCAGGTCCGGTCGGCCTGGCGGGCCGTGCACGCGGTGACCGAGCTGGTGGTGCGCTCGGGCGGCAACGCCATGCGCGTCGACAACCCGATCCAGCGGTTCTGGCGGGACGCCCACGTCGGCCTCGCGCACGCCATCCACGTCCCCGGCGCGGTCTACCACGTGTCCGCGCTCACCGACCTCGACATCGAGCCTCCGCAGGGCCCGATGCGCTCGATGATCTGACCCGCGCTCCCACTGATCGGGAGAGACCGCCGGCGACTCCGGCGGATCCGTTGGCCACAGGAGGCACAGTTACATACATCCGAGGAGGCCGAGGAGTCCGGCCCGGTCTCCGACGGCCTGTACCTGCGCATGGACGAGCGCCGGTACCGCCTCGCCGTCCTGCCGGACGACGCCGACCGGGTCCTGGCCGTCGGCTGGGAGGTGCGCGATCAGTTCGCGCTCGCCGCCGTCCGGGATGCCGTCGAGAAGGCCGGCGTCGAAGTCTCCGTGCTGTCGCACACCGAGGCCGGCGGCTGTCAGCGGTGATCTCCTCCGCGGTGCAGTGGGCCTCGTCGACGAGCATGCCGCCGCCGGGGGCGCGCACGCGAGGGAGGTGGCCGCGACGCGGCACCTCCCTCGCTTCCGTCGGCGGCCGTACGTCAGACCGCCGCCGCGTTCCTGCCGGCGCGGCGGCCGAAGAAGGTGCCGTCGCCCAGTGAGGTACCACTGCAGTAGCCCCAGGAGGGGATGCCCGCGGTCGTCCGACCGGCGGCGAACAGCCCGGGTATCGGGTCGCCGTCGACGCCGAGGACCTCGCCCCGCACGGAGGTGTGCAGCCCGCCCAGCGTGAAGATCCCGAAGGGCGTGTTCCGGAGGTCCAGCATCCCGTAGGGCGGGGCGAGCGTCCTGAGCCATCGCGCCGACTTGTGGAACAGCGGGTCCTCGCTCTTCCCGGCGTGCGCGTTGTACATCTCGACGGTGTCCGAGAGCACGCCCGACGCGATGCCCGCCAGGTCCTCGAGTTCGGCGAGGTCGTCGGAGACCCAGGTCGGCTCGACGGGACGACCGGCGGTCCGCTCCACCTCCTCGTTGATCGCCTCATCGTAGAGGAGGAACACCTGGCGGTCCTGTCGGAAGAGCGCGGCCTGCCCGACGCGTCCCGGATAGGTGTCCTCGTTGATGAACCGGCGCCCGTGCGCGTCCAGGAGCACGGAACGGAAGAGAAGCGCGGGATCGGCGGGGAAGGCGACCTGGCCCGCATCCATGTGCCGGACCGCCGCGCCGGCGGCCTGTCCCATGCGGATCGCGCCCCCGTCGTCGTGGTCGGTGCCGACCAGCCGGTTGCGCGACAGCCGCGGCGAGTGCTGGGCGAGCATCCGCTGATCCGCTCCGAAGCCGCCGGCCGCGAGGACGACGCCGCGCCGTGCCCGCAGGAAGGCGCGCTCGCCGAACGTCACCGTCTCGGCTCCGACGACGCGGTCGCCGTCGACCACGAGCCGCTCGGTCCGGACGCCGTACCGGACCGAGGCCCCGGACCGCTCCGCGGTGGCCGCCAGATGCTTCATCAGCATCCAGCCGGCCGACCGCTCGCCCGGTCTCTTGTCCTCCATGTGGACGATGTGCCCGCGCGGTGCGGCGGGCACCCGGTCGGCGAACGGGTGGGCGTTCTCACCGCCGGTGTACATCAGCCCGTAGCCGGTCGGAGCCTCCCAGCTCGGTTCCGTCCACAGCCCGGCCCCGAACGGCACACCGCACCCGACGAGCCAGTCGAAATGCTCCAGGCTCCCCTCGCAGTACGCAGCGAGTTTTTCCTCGTCGGGGCCCGGACCGGTGGCCATCTGAAGGAAGTCGTACATCGCCTCCGGGGTGTCGTGCACACCGCAGGCGATCTGTACGGGCGTGCCCCCGCCCAGATAGATCTCCCCACCGGACATGGCCGTGGCCCCGCCCCAGCCGCCCGCGGCCTCCACGACCAGTACCTCGGCCCCGGCACGGGCCGCCTCGATCGCGGCGCTCGCCCCGGCGCAGCCGTGGCCGACGATCAGCACGTCCGTCTCGGCCGACCAGCCGCGAACGTCCGACATCGGCACCGGGGCCGTCCTCGTGATCTGCATCGGGTTCTCTCCCGAGATCGGGACCGGCACGGTCAGCCGGTCAGGAGGTGGCGGGCGGCTCGGTAGCCGAAGACCATCCCCGAGCCGAGCGGGACGCCCGGCCCCGGGTACACGTGACCGGCGACGGACGCGGCGGAGTTGCCCGCCGCGTACAGGCCCGGGATCGGGTCGCCGGACGCGTCCAGGACGCGGGCGTCGGCGTCGATGCGGGCGCCGCCCTTGGTGCCGAGGTCGCCGAGGACGATCTGGACGGCGTGGAACGGCCCGCGGTCGAGGGGGACCAGGCACGGGTTCGGGCCGTCGCCGGCGGCGAAGAAGCGGTCGAACGGGTCCTCGCCGCGCCGGAAGTCGGCGTCCTCGCCGGTGGCGGCGAAGCCGTTGAACCGGTCGACCGTGCCCGCCAGGGCCGGCGCGGGGACGCCGATCAGGTCGGCCAGGCCCTCGATGGTGTCGGCGGTGCGCCACAGGCCGGCCTCGCGGAACGCGGCCGGGTCCGGGCGCGGCTCGCACAGCGCGGGCACGTTGTCGAACCTGTCGTCGAACACGAACCAGACCGGCAGGTGGGAGACGCCGGTGGCGTGGCCGCGGCGGATCTCGTGGCCCATCCGGTCGTAGGGCAGGGACTCGTTGGCGAACCGCTCCCCCGCCGAGTTCACGAAGATCCCCCCGCGCAGCCCGAGGGTGAACTCGGCGCGCCCGTTCGGGAAGGGGATCGCCGGGCACCACCACGCCTCGTCCATCAGGTCGACGGACGCGCCGGCGGCCCGGAGCACGGCGAGCGCGTCGCCGGTGTTCGTGCCCGCGGCGGCGGACGTCCAGCCACCGCCGGGCAGGCCGTGGTGCCGAGCGCGCAGCTCGTCGTCGCGCTCGAACCCGCCCGCCGCGAGCACGACGCCGCGAGCGGCCCGCAGCCGGACGGTCCCGTCCGGTCCTTCGGCGACGACACCGGTGACCCGTCCTTCGTCGAGGATCAGCGACCGCATCCGCGTGCCGGTGCGGAGGTCGGCGTTGCCGGTCTTGTCCAGCGCGAGCAGGAACCGGCCGATGAGCGCCTGGCCGCCGGTGAGGGTCGCGCGGTCCTGCTCGATGCCGTGCTGGTCGAGCGCGATGGTCGGGCGGAGTTGGGTGAGACGGTCGCCGAGTTCGGCGGCGGGAAGCGGCACGGGGAAGATGTCCCGGCCGTTCTCGATGCGCCCGGGAGCCTCGAAGTAGTCGGGGAACGGCTGGTACCGGAACTGGAGGGCGGGGTCGCGTTCGAGGAACTCGACCAGCTCGGGGCCGGTGGACAGGTACGCCCGCTGCAGTTCGGCCGGGGTGCGGTCCCCGACGACCGCGGTGAAGTACTCCGTCCCCAGTTCGACGCTGTCGGGCACTCCCGCGCGGTGCTGCGCCTGGTTGCCCGGGAGCCAGATGCCCGAGCCCGAGTAGGCGCTGGTGCCGCCGAAGTGCGCCGTCTTCTCCAGGACGATGGTGCGCAGCCCGTTCGCGGCGGCGGTGTAGGCGGCCGCGAGGGCGGCGCCGCCGGAGCCGACGACGATCACGTCGGTGTTCTCTGTGGTCACTGGTTCGCTCTCACTTCCGGTTCAGCCGTCCGAGTTCGTCGGACGTGAGGACGAGGTCGGCGGCGGCCAGCGAGTCGAGGACGGACTCGGGCCTGCTCGCCCCGGGGATGGGGATGATCGAGGGGGACCGGTGGAGCTGCCACGCGAGCGCGATCCGCTGCGGGCTGACGCCCCGGTCCTTCGCGACGGAGTCGAAGGCGGCGAACCGCGACCCGAGGTCCTTGGCACCGCGCATCCCGCCCAGCGGCCCCCAGGACAGGAACGCCAGGCCGAGTTCCTCGCACAGGTCGATCACGGGTTCGGCGGCCCTCGCGCGCGGCGAGTATTCGTTCTCGACCGCGACGAGGGCGCCGCCGAGCACGTCGTGGGCGGTCCGGACCTGCTCGACGCTCGCGTTCGAGACGCCCACGCGCCGCACGAGTCCTTTCTCGTGGAGCTCCTTGAGCCCGCCCATGCTCTCCTCGTACGGGACCCGCGGGTCCGGGCGGTGGTGCACGTAGAGGGGGAGGGAGTCGAGGCCGAGCCGGCGCAGCGACGCCTCGCACGCGCGGCGCAGCCATGCGGGACGGCCGTCGATCCACCAGGTGTCGGTGTCGAAGTAGCGGACGTGGCCGCCCTTGGTCGCGACCACGACGTGGTCGGTGGAACCGGGATACCGCCGGAGGGCCCGGGCGACCGCGAGTTCGTTGACGCCGTAGTCCCCGCCCGCCGGGCCGTACACGTCGGCCGTGTCGAGCAGGGTGACGCCCGCGTCCAGGGCGGCGTGCACCGTCCGGATGCCGCGTTCCTCGTCGTGGCCCGGAACCTGGGTCAAGGTCATCGCGCCCAGGCCGATCGCGGACACCCGCAGGTCCCCAAGCCGCCGGAGGGGAACGTCCGTCATTTGCCGACCACGGTCCAGCCGCCGTCCACCGGCATCCGGACGCCCGTCGAGAAGGTGGCGTCGAGCAGCATGAACTCGATCGCCGCCGCCATCTCGTCCGGGGAGCACAGCCGGCCGAGGGGCATCCGCGCCTCGGTGGCCGACAGGTCGTATCCCTGGTCGACCATCTCCTGCACCATGGGCGTCAGGGTGTGCCCCGGCGCGACCGCGTTGACGCGGATCCCGTGCGGCGCCCACTCGATCGCGAGGTTCTGCGTGAGCTGCTCGATCGCGGCCTTGGCGACGCCGTAGTCGGCCTGGTCGCGCCACCCGCCGTACGCGGTCGTGGAGGAGATGGTCACGACGGACCCGCCGCGGAGACCGGCCTCCAGCATTCCCGCGACGAGCGACCGCGCGGTGACGAGCGTCCCGACGAGGTGGACGTCGAGCACCCGCCGGTAGGCGTCCAGGTCCAGTTCCAGGGCGGGCTTGAACTCGCCGCGGATGCCGTGGCAGGTCACGAGGCGGGTCGGGGTCCCCGCCTCCCGGGCCGAGGCGTCCAGCGCGTCCCGCACCTTCGCCTCGTCGGTCACGTCGACCCGGAACGCCCGCGGCACGTCGTCCGGCGGCGCCTGCATGTCCAGCACGGTCACGGCGAGCCCGCGTTTCAGCAGCCGCCGCACGACCGCCAGGCCGATGCCGCTGCTGCCGCCGGTGACGACCGCGTGTTCTCGGGGGCCCTGTTCTCCGGGCATGGGCTCAACTCCTCTTCGGTGTGTCAGCGGTCCCGCGGCGGGCGGCCGCCGGTCGCGGCGGTGACCGCGTCGGCGGCGCGGACCAGCCGGTCCCGCCAGCCGGCGATCCGCTCGACGCTCGCCCGCGGCGGCATCCGGAACAGGGCGAGCACCTGCACGACGTCGCCGTCCCGGCCGTAGACGGGGGCGCCCAGCAGGCGGACGTCGTGGAGGCGGCCGGGGTCGAGGTCGGCGGGCTCGTAGTGCTCTTTCAGCCGTTCGAGCAGGGCGCCGACCCGGCGTTCCAGTTCGGGGGTGCGCTGCGTGCTGGAGAACGCGTCGATCTCGTCCCAGACCTCGTCGTGCTCGGGGGCGCGCAGGGCGATGGACCAGCCGCGGGACGACGCCCGCCGCAGCGCTCGCCGGTAGTGGTCCCGGTCCCGTTCGGTGAGCGGGAGGTTGCGGCGGGCGAGCCAGGCGTCGACCGCGGCGTCGTCGCGTCCGGCGACGAACAGCGCGCCGTAGGGCGGCGCGAACGGCATCCGGCGGCCGATGTGGCCGTGGACGGTGCTCTGCCCGGTTCCGGCGGAGCCGGCGACGACGACGAGTTCGTCCGCCACGATGCACTGCGCGTAGCACTCGAGCCCGAGGTCGGACGACACGGCCTCCATGTGCTCGCGGGCGATGTCGGCCACCCGGATGTGGCCGAGCAGGTCGCTCTCGTAGGGGGCGACGAGCGCGCCGGGCGAGAACCCGCCGTAGCCGCCCTGGAAGAACAGCAGCGGGGACCTCGGCTCCAGCACCCCGAGGTCGCGGACCCGGCCGAGGACCATCAGGTGGTCGCCGGCCTTGTGGACGGCGTCGAAGCCGCAGTCGATCCAGGCGACGGCCTCCTCGAGCAGCGGCGCGCCGGACGGGGCGGGCCGCCACGGCACGTCGGCGAACTTGTCGCCGCTCTTGGCGGCGAACTGCCGGCACACGTGCTCCTGGTCGGCGGCGAGCACGTTGACGCAGAACGAGGAGGCGGTGCGCAGCCGCGCCCACGTGCTCGACGTCCTGCTCGGCAGGAAGGAGACGAGCGGCGGGTCGAGGGACACGGAGGAGAACGAGCCGACGACCATCCCGACCGGCTCCCCCGTGGCGGCGACGCCGGTGATCACGACCACGCCCGTCGGGTAGTGGCCGAGGACGTCGCGGAACCGCCGCTTGTCGAACGGCGCGGCCGGGGCGCTCACCGGGCCTCCTTCAGGGTGGGGGCGCCCCCGGGTGCGGGCTCGGGCGCGGGCGCGCCGAGGTGCTCGCGGAGGGTGGTGCCCGTGTAGTCCTCGCGGAACAGGCCGCGGTCCTGGAGGCGCGGGACGACCTCCTCGACGAAGTCCTCGAGTCCGCGGGGCAGGTCGGCGGGCAGGAGGTTGAAGCCGTCGGCGGCGCCCGCGGTGAACCAGGCGGCCATCTCGTCGGCGACCTGGTCGGGCGTCCCGACGATGGAGCGGTGGCCGGTGCTGAGCCCGATGCGCTGCGCGACCTGGCGGAGGGTCAGGCCCTCCTCCTTCGCCATGTCCATGAACAGGCGGGGCCGCGACACTCCGGCGTGCGGGGGCAGCAGGCCGGCGACGTCGGGGAACGGCTCGTCGAGGTCGTAGGCGGTGAAGTCGATCCCGCCGAACATTTGCTGCATGAAGGCGAGCGTCGCGTCGGTGTGCACGAAGCCGCCGAGTTCCCGGGCCAGGTCCCGGGCCTCCCGCACGGTCCTGCCGATGATCGGGGTGAGGCCCGGCATGACGGCGACCGCGCGCGGGTCGCGGCCGTTGGCGGCCACCAGCTCCCGCATCCGGTCGACGAACGCCTTGGAGTCCCCGATGTCGAACTGCGTGGTGAACACCATGTCCGCGTAGCGGGCGGCCAGGTTCATGCCGGTCGGCGAGGATCCGGCCTGCACCAGGGCGGGACGGCCCTGCGGGGACCTCGGCATCGTCAGGGGCCCGCGGACGGTGAAGTGGGCGCCCTCGTGGTCGAGCCGCCGGATCCGGTCGAGGTCGGCGTACACGCCCGCGTCCCGGTCCAGGACGATCGCGTCGTCCCGCCAGCCGTCCCACAGCCGGGTGACGATGTCCACGAACTCGTCGGCGCGCTCGTAGCGGGACTCGTGCTCGGGCAGGTCGGCGGAGCCGTAGTTGCCCGCCGCCGCGGCGATCGCGGTGGTCACGATGTTCCAGCCGACGCGGCCGCCGCTGAGGTGGTCGATGGTCGCGAACTGGCGGGCCACGGTGAAGGGGTGGCTGTAGGTGGTCGAGCTGGTGGCGACGAGTCCGATGCGGGACGTCACCGCCGACAGCGCGGCCACGAGGCTCACGGCGTCCGGCCACTCGGTGGCGTCGGTCCCGATCGAGGTGCTGAGGTTGAGCGCCTCGGCGACGAACACCGCGTCGAACTTGCCCTGCTCGGCGACCTGGGCGACGCGCGTCCAGTGCTCCAGGGTGTGGACCTTCTCGGGTTCCGTGCGCGGGGACCGCCACACCGAGTGCGCCGCGCCCAGTCCCCGGGCGAAGACCGCGAGATGCATCCGGCGGCCGGTGTCGTTCATGATTGCTCCCTTGTCGGCAGGCGTGGGTGGTGTCCGGACAGGTCAGAGCCGCTCGATGATGGTGACGTTGGCCTGGCCGCCGCCCTCGCACATGGTCTGGAGGCCGTAGCGTCCGCCGCGGCGTTCGAGTTCGTGCAGCAGGGTCGTCAGCAGGCGGGTCCCGGTGGCGCCGATGGGGTGGCCCAGCGCGATGGCGCCGCCGTTGACGTTGACGCGGTCCATATCGGCGCCGGTCTCCTCAACCCAGGCGAGGACGACCGACGCGAACGCCTCGTTGATCTCGATCAGGTCGAAGTCGTCGATCGCCATGCCGGTCTTCTCGAGGGCGTGCCGGGTGGCGGGGATGGGGCCGGTCAGCATCCAGACGGGGTCGTCGCCGCGCACCGAGATGTGGTGGACGCGCGCCCGGGGCCGCAGGCCGAACTCCCGGACGGCCCGCTCGGAGGCGACCAGCACGGCGGACGCGGCGTCGCTGATCTGGCTGGCGACGGCCGCGGTGATGCGGCCGCCCTCGCGCAGCGTCCGCAGGCCGGCCATCGTCGCCAGGTCGGTGTCGCGGCGCGGCCCCTCGTCGGCGGAGACGCCGCCCAGCGGCGCGATCTCCGCGGCGAACCGCCCCTCGTCGGCCGCGGCGACGGCGCGGTGGTGGCTGCGCAGCGCGAACTCCTCCATGTCCGCGCGCGAGACGTCCCACTTCTCGGCGATCATCTCGGCGGCCCGGAACTGGGAGACCTCCTGGTCCCCGTAGCGGGCGAGCCAGCCCGGCGACTCGGCGAACGGGGTGGTGAAGCCGTACCGCTCCCCGACCGTCATCGCCGCGGAGATCGGGATCGCCGACATGTTCTGCACGCCGCCCGCGACGACGAGGTCGGCGGTGCCGGACATCACGCCCTGCGCGGCGAAGTGCACCGCCTGCTGGCTGGAGCCGCACTGCCGGTCGATCGTCACCCCCGGCACGTGGTCCGGGAGGCCGGCGACCAGCCAGGCGGTCCGGGCGATGTCGCCGGCCTGCGAGCCGATGGTCTCGGTGCAGCCGAAGATGACGTCGTCCACCCGTCCGGGGTCGACGCCGCCGCGGTCCATGAGCGCGGAGAGGACGTGGGCGCCCAGGTCGGCGGAGTGGACGCCGGACAGCCCGCCGCCCCGGCGGCCGACCGGCGTCCGGACCGCCTCGATGATGTAGGCCTCGGCCATGTGAACCCTCCTCGGGTGTCGGGGTGCGGCGGGATCAGGGGTGCCGGCTGCTGGCGGACACGACCTCGCCGGTGAGGTAGGACGCGTAGCCGGAGGCGAGGAAGACCATGACGTTCGCGATCTCCCAGGGTTCGGCGGCCCGGCCGAACGCCTCCCGGCCTTTCAGCTCCGCCAGGAACTCGGGCGTGGTGACCTTGGCGAGGAACGGATGCATCGCCAGGCTCGGCGCCACGGCGTTCACCCGGATCCCGTGCGGGGCGAGGTCCATCGCCGCGGACCTGGTCAGCGCCATCACGCCCGCCTTCGCGGCGGCGTAGTGCGCCTGCCCCTCCTGCGCGCGCCAGCCGACGACCGAGGCGTTGTTGACGATGACGCCGCGCCGTCCGGCCGCGACCATGCGGCGGCCGGCCGCGCGCACGCACCGGAACGTCCCGGTCAGGGAGACGTCCAGGACCTTGCTCCACTGCTCGTCGGTCATGTCGAGGAGGGAGACGGTGCCGCCGAGCCCCGCGTTGTTGATCATCACGTCGACGCCGCCGTACGGGTCGGCCGCGTCCAGCAGCGCCGCCACCTGCGCCTCGTCGGTCACGTCGCACGGCACCGCGGCCACCCGGTCCGCGCCGAACTCCGCGGCCAGCGACGCCCGCGCCTCGTCGAGCCGCCGCTCGTGGGTGTCGCCGAGGACGACGGCGCGGGCGTCCTCCTCCAGGCAGCGGCGCACGACGGCCGAGCCGATGCCGGCGCCGGCGGCGGCGGTGACCACGACGGTCCGGCCCTCCAGGAGGGCGTGGCCCGGGACGTAGTCCGGCGCGGGCTGCTCGGTCCTGGCGGTGGTCACGGTCGGGCCTCCCTGGGCAGGCCGAGCACGCGCTCAGCGAGGATGTTGCGCTGGATCTCGTCCGAGCCGCCGTAGATGGTGTCGGCGCGGCTGTGCAGGAACAGGCGCTGCAGGTCGTCGAGCTCGTACGGCTCCCGCTCCACGACCAGGGACGTCGCCCCGGCGACCCGCATGGCGAGCTCGCCGAGGTCGCGGTGCCAGTTCGCCCAGAGCAGCTTGGTCACCGACGCCTGCATCGCGCCGGTCGAGCCGTCGCCGGAGAGGGTGCGCAGGGCGTGCAGGCGCAGGGCCTCCAAGCCCGTGCGGGCGTGCGCGAGGCGGTCCCGGATCACCGGGTCGTCGAAGGCGCCGTTGCGGCGCGCGAGGTCGACGACGGCGTCGAGTTCGCGCGCGAACCCGACCTGCTGCCCCACGGTGGAGATGCCGCGCTCGAAGCCGAGGGTCGCCATCGCGACCTTCCAGCCGTCGCCGGGGGCGCCCACCGCGAGGGACGCCTCGGTGCGGGCGCCGTCGAAGTACACCTCGTTGAACTCCGAGGTCCCGGTGAGCTGGTGGATGGGCCGGACGTCAACGCCGTCCTGGCGCATCGGGACGAGCAGGTACGACAGCCCGTCGTGGCGGCGCGAGCCCGGGACGGTGCGGGCCACGACGAAGCACCAGTCCGCGTGGTGCGCCTGCGACGTCCACACCTTCTGGCCGTCGACGACCCACTCGTCCCCGTCCAGCCGCGCCCGGGTCGACACGGCGGCCAGGTCGGAGCCGGCGCCGGGCTCGGAGTACCCCTGGCACCACAGCTCGCGGACGGCGGTGATCGCCGGCAGGAACCGGTGCCGCTGCTCCGCGGTCCCGAAGGCGATCAGCGTCGGGCCGAGCAGTTCCTCGCCGAGGTGGTTGACCCGCGCGGGGGCGCCGGCCCGCGCGTACTCCTCGTGGAAGATGACCTGGCGCGCCAGGCTCAGCCCGCGCCCGCCGTGCTCGACGGGCCAGCCGAGGCAGGTCCAGCCGTGCGCGCCGAGGTGGCGGTCCCATGCGAGCCGTTCGCCGAACGCCTCGTCCTCCCGGCCGGGCCCGCCGAGCCCGCGCAGTCCGGCGAAGTCGCCGCGCAGGTGGGTCTCGAGCCAGTCCCGGACGTCGCGCCGGAACGCCTCGTCCTCCGCCGAGTACGTCAGATCCACATCCGCCCCTCCGCCGTCCTCATCGATGTGCCGGGGTTGCGGCCGTCCGCCGCGGGCTGCACCATAGCAAGATAAATCAAACATTTGTTAGGGACGCGATCGCAAGGGCGCGTGCCACTCACCGGACAGGAATCGGGAGACGGAATGAGCAACGCGGAGAACGCCGCCGGGGGACGGACCGAGGAGGAGGTCGTCACCTACGAGCGGCGCGGGACGGTCGCGCTCGTGACCCTCAACCGCCCCGAGTACCGCAACGCCCAGAACTCGAAGGTCACCTACGCCCTCGACGCCGCGTTCACCCGGGCGGTCGACGACGACGACGTCAAGGTCATCGTGCTCGCCGGGAACGGGAAGCACTTCTGCGCCGGGCACGACATCGGCACGCCCGGCCGCGACGTGGACGAGTCCTTCGAGCGCAAGGCCGTGATCTGGTGGGACCACACCGGCAGGCAGGGGGTCGACCGGCGGATCGCCCGGGAGTCCGAGGTGTACCTCGGCATGTGCCGCCGGTGGCGGGAGATCCCCAAGCCCATGATCGCGATGGTGCAGGGCGCCTGCATCGCCGGCGGGCTCATGCTGGCCTGGTCCTGCGACTTCATCGTGGCCGCCGACGACGCCTTCTTCGCCGACCCCGTGGTGCGCATGGGCATCCCGGGCGTGGAGTTCTTCGCCCACCCGTGGGTGATGAACCCGCGCGCGGCGAAGGAGTTCCTGTACACCGGCGACCGCGTCTCGGCGGAGCGCGCCCTCGACCTCGGCATGGTGAACCACGTGGTGCCGCGCGCGGACCTGGAGGCCGAGACCCTGGCGATCGCCGAGCGGATCGGCCAGATGCCGTCCTTCGGGCTGGCGCTCACCAAGAAGGCGATCAACCAGGCCGAGGACCTCCAGGGCATGCGGGCGGGGATGGACTCGGTGTTCGGCCTGCACCACGCCGCGCACGCGCACAACGCCGAGGTCGGCGTCGACTCGCTGGCGGGGATGGACGCCCGCAAGATGCGCGACTCGAACGCGGAGAACGGCCGATGAACCTCGACCTGGACGACCGCGAGCGCGCGTTCCGGGACGAGGCCCGCGCCTGGCTGCGCGAGCACGTCCCGCCGGTCCCCCTGCCCGGCATGGACACCGCCGAGGGCTTCGAGGCGCACCGCGCATGGGAGGCGACGCTCGCCGCGGGCCGCTGGTCGGTCGTGTCCTGGCCGGCGGAGTACCTCGGCCGCGACGCCTCGCTCCTCGAGTGGGTGCTGTTCGAGGAGGAGTACTACCGCGCGGGCGGCCCGGCCCGGGTGGCGCAGAACGGCATCTCGCTCCTGGCGCCCGTCCTCTTCGAGTACGGCACCCCCGAGCAGCGGGAACGCTACCTGCGGCCGATGGCGGACGGCTCGGAGATCTGGGCGCAGGCGTGGTCCGAGCCCGAGGCGGGCAGCGACCTGGCGGCGCTGCGCGGCACCGCCGCCCGCGACGGGTCTCGGTGCGGGTGGGTGCTCAACGGGCAGAAGACCTGGAGTTCCCGGGCCGCGTTCGCGCACCGGGGCTTCGGCCTGTTTCGGTCCGATCCGGAGGCGGAGCGCCACCGCGGGCTGACCTACTTCATGTTCCCCTTGGACGCCGACGGCATCACCGTGCGCCCGATCCACAAGCTGGACGGTCATCCGGGCTTCGCGGAGATCTTCTTCGAGGACGTCTTCGTGCCCGACTCCGACGTCCTCGGGGCCCCCGGTGAGGGGTGGCGGGTGGCGATGAGCACCGCGGGCAACGAGCGCGGCCTCTCGTTGCGTTCCCCCGGCCGCTTCTGCGCCGCCGCCGACCGGCTCCTGGACCTGTGGCGCGAGCACGGCGCGGACGCGGCGGCGCCGGAGGCGGCGGCGCTCGGCGGGGACGTCGCCGACGCGTGGATCGCCGCCCAGGCGTACCGCCTCTACACGTTCGGCACCGTCGGCCGCATCGCGGAGGGCGGCTCCGTCGGCGCGGACGGCAGCGTCAACAAGATCTTCTGGTCGGAGCTGGACCTGCGGCTGCACGAGACCGCGCTGGACCTGCTCGGTTCCGGGGCGGAGCTGCGCGACGCGGGCGCGGCCGGCGGCGGCGCCTGGATGGACGGCTACCTCTTCGCGCTCTCGGGCCCCATCTACGCGGGGACCAACGAGATCCAGCGCGACATCGTGGCCGAGCGCCTGCTCGGCCTGCCGAAGGGCCGCCGATGAGGTTCGCCCTGAGCGACGAGCAGCGCGCATTCTCCCGGGCGCTGGACGACCTGCTCGCCGGCGCGCGCGTCCCGACCGTGGCGCGGAGCTGGGCGAACGGCGACACCGGGCCGGGCATGGAGCTGTGGAGGCGGCTGGCCGACCTGGGGGTCACCGCCCTCCGCGTGCCCGGCTCCCATGGCGGGCTGGACGCCGACCCCGCCGACCTCGTGGTCGCTTTCGAGGCCCTCGGACGCCACGCGGTACCGGGCCCGTACGTCGAGTCGGCGGTCCTGGCGCCCGCGCTGCTCGGCGCCGTCCCCGGCGGGCCGCCCCTGGCGGGGATCGCCGACGGGAGCACCGTCGTGACCGCCGCCGCGCCGCCGCTGGCGCCGCTCGCCCTGGACGCCCACGCGGCCGACCGGGTGCTGCTGCTCGACGGGACGGCGCTGAGCGCGGCGCGGACCGGCGCCGCCCGCACGTCCGTCGACCGCTCCCGCCTGCTCTTCGAGGCGCACCCGGAGGAGGAGTTGGGCACTCTGGAGCCCGAACGGGCGTCGCGAGCGCTCGACCTGGCCGTCCTGGCCTGCTCGGCCCAGCTGCTCGGGGCGGGCGAACGCGTGCTGGCCGACTCGGTCGGCTACGCCGGGTCCCGGCGGCAGTTCGGGCGGGCCATCGGCGAGTACCAGGCGGTCAAGCACGCGCTCGCGGACGTCCGCGTCGCGCTCGACTTCGCCCGTCCGCTGCTGTACGGCGCCGCCGTCTCGCTCGGTGCGGGCTCGGCGGACGCCTCCCGCGACGTGTCGGCGGCCAAGACGGCGGTATCAGCGGCGGCGTACCGCGCGTCCCGCACCGCGCTGCAGACGCACGGCGCCATCGGTTACACCGAGGAGTTCGACCTCGGCCTGTGGATCACGAAGATCCGCGCCCTCGTCTCCGCCTGGGGCACCGCCGGGTTCCACCGGTCCCGGGTGCTCGCCGCCGTCACCGCCGCGCCCGCGGCCCCGGTCTCGTCCGTTTGGAGGAGGGTCTCGTGTACTTCGCACTGAGCGAGGAGCAGGCCGCGCTCGACGCCGCGGTCCGCTCCCTGCTGGAGCGGCGCGGCGACGGCGCGGCCGTCCGCCGCGCCGTGGAGAGCCCGCGCGGCCACGATCCGGACCTGTGGTCGACGCTCTGCGAGCAGATCGGCGCCGCCGCCCTGGCGATCCCGGAGGAGTACGGCGGCGCGGGATTCTCCCTGCTCGAAACGCACGTCGTGCTGGAGCGGCTCGGGTACGCCCTCACGCCGTCCCCGCTGCTCGGCTCGGCGGTCCTGGGGGCGCAGGCGGTCCTGCGCGCGGGCGACGGCGGCGCCTGCGCGCGGCTGCTTCCCGGCATCGCGGCGGGCACGTCCCTGGCGGCGCTCGCCTGGGCCTCCTCCGACGGGCACTGGCGCCTGGACGGCTCCGATGTGCGGGCCGCGGACGTCGAAGGCGGAGCCGCGCTGAGCGGGACGTCCCACCTCGTCCTCGACGGCGCCGAAGCCGACGTGCTGCTCGTCGTGGCCGCCCGGGAGACCGGCGGGGTCGGCCTGTACGAGGTCGATCCCGGCGCGGGCGGCGTCCGGCGCACCCCCGTGACCGGCCTGGACCTGACCCTGCGCTTCGCGCGGATCGACTTCGACGCGGTTCCCGCGCGCCCGCTGTGCGCGGACGCGCGCGGCCTGCTCGCCGGGCTGCGCGACGTCGCGGCCGTCGCCGTCACCGCGCTGCAGGTCGGCGCGGCCCAGCGCGGTCTCGACATGACGGTCGCCTACGCCAAGGAGCGCGAGCAGTTCGGCCGTCCGATCGGCTCGTTCCAGGCGCTCAAGCACCGGATGGCCGACATGCTCGTGCACGTGGAGACGTCCCGGACGCTGTCCTGGGCGGCGGCCTGGTCCGCGTCCCGGGACGCACCGGACTTCGGGGAACGGGCGGCGATGGCGAAGGCGTGGTGCTCGGACGCGCTGAACGCGGTGGCCGCGGAGACCGTCCAGTTGCACGGCGGAATCGCCATCACCTGGGAGCACGACGCGCAGATGCTGTTCAAGCGGGCGCACGCGACGTCGCAGCTGTTCGGGCAGCCGCACGAGCACCGCCGCCGGCTGCCGCCCGCCTCCGCCGGGGCGGCCGGGGCCGCCCCGGCGGGACCCTAGCGCCCGCCGCGCTCGAAACGTTCGAGGACGTCGACGGCCTCGTCGACGATGCGCGCGATCAGCTCGCGGCAGCTCGGCAGGTCGTCGATGAGGCCGACGACCTGACCCGTGGCCATGACGCCGATGTCGGGACGTCCGTCCAGCAGCGCCGTCCGGTAGAGCATGGGGGCGTTGGCCGCCATGACGACCTGGCTCCAGCTCAGGCCGTGGTTGCGCTTCATCGCCAGGCCCTCGCGGACGATCTCCTTCCAGGGCGTCCGGGACATCCGCTGGAAAGCGACGGCGTTCCCGGCCGCCCGCAGCAGGCGGCCGGGGGCGGTGCCGCGCTCGAGCCGGTCGATGGTGCGGCCGCGGACGACCCGCTGCGGCACCCCGTCGATCTGCCGCGTGAGGACGGTGTCGTCGACGCCGCGGCGGAGGTACTCCTCCTTGACGACCTGCGCCACCGGCGAGTCCGTGGTGAGGAGGAAGCGGGTGCCCATCGCGATCCCGTCGGCCCCGTAGGCGAGGGCCGAGACCAGGCCGCGGCCGTCGAAGAAGCCGCCCGCGCCGAGGACGACGACGTCGCCGGCCGCGTCGCGGGCCTGGGGCAGCAGCAGGCTGGTCGGGACCTGTCCGGTGTGCCCGCCGCCCTCCCCGCCCTGCACGACGACGGCGTCCGCTCCCCAGGCCGCGACCTTCTCGACGTGCCGGCGGGCGCCGGTGGAGGGCATCACCACCAGCCCGCCGTCCTTGCACCGCTTGATCAGGTCCTCGCGCGGGGCGAGCGCGAAGGAGGCGACCTTCACCTGCTTGCGGATCAGCAGGTCGACGCGCTTGACGACGTCCGGCTGGTCGGCGCGGAGGTTGACGCCGAACGGCCGGTCGGTGCGCGACCGCACACCGTCGATGGCCCGCGACAGCTCCTCGTAGGACAGCAGCCCGGCGCTGAGGACGCCGAGGCCCCCGGCCTCGGCGGTCGCCGCGGTGAGGCGGGCGTCCGAGACGTATCCCATGCCGGTCTGGACGATCGGGTACTCGACGCCGAACAGCTCCGTCGCCCGGGTTCTCAGCGCGGGGTGCCTCCGCGTCCCGGAGCCGTTCTCGTCGGGCGTCGGCGAGGCCGTGGCGGGCTGCTGTGCCATGCGGGG
Organism: Actinomadura rifamycini DSM 43936; assembly: GCF_000425065.1. Lineage (GTDB taxonomy): Bacteria > Actinomycetota > Actinomycetes > Streptosporangiales > Streptosporangiaceae > Spirillospora > Spirillospora rifamycini. The sequence goes on along the minus strand of NZ_AULB01000020.1, from coordinate 61,653 downwards.
CCTTCCCTCTCTAACAAATGTTTGTTTTGATACTGTCCGACGAGTATGCGGGACGCGACGTGCACCGGCAAGCACCGGGCGCCCCCGAAGACCGAGGAGGACCGACCACGTTGACGGACAAGACGATGTCCCTGGACGACTTCGCCGGGACGATCGAATCGGGGATGACCATCGGCATCGGGGGCTGGGGCTCCCGCCGCAAGCCCATGGCGCTCGTCCGCGCACTGCTGCGGACGGACGTGCGCGACCTCACGGTCGTGACCCTGGGCGGCCCCGATGTCGGTCTGCTCTGCGCGGCCGGCAAGGTGCGCAAGCTGGTCTACGGCTTCGTGTCGCTGGACAGCATCCCCCTCGACCCGCACTTCCGCGCCGCCCGCGAGAGCGGCGCCGTCGAGGTCGCCGAGTACGACGAGGGCATGTACGTGGCGGGCCTGCGGGCCGCCGCGCAGCGCCTCGACTTCCTGCCGACGCGCGCCGGCCTGGCCTCCGACGTCCTCACCATGAACCCGGACCTGCGCACCGTCGCCTCCCCCTACTCCGACGAGGAGTACGTCGCGATGCCCGCGCTGCGGACGGACGCCGCGCTGATCCACCTCGACCGGGCGGACGCCGCGGGCAACGGGCAGTACCTCGGCCCGGACCCCTACTTCGACGACCTGTACGCCATGGGCGCGGACCGCTGCTACCTGAGCTGCGAGGAGGTCGTGCCGACCGAGCGGCTGCTCGCGCCCGGCGCGGACGGGCGCGCCGCACCGGTGCAGTCGCTCCTCGTCGGCCGCATGTACGTGACGGGCGTGATCGAGGCGCCGGGCGGCGCCCACTTCACGTCCTGCGCCCCCGCCTACGAGCGCGACGAGGCGTTCCAGAAGGAGTACGCCACCGCCGCCAAGGACCCCGACGCCTGGCGGGCTTTCCAGGAGACGTACCTGAGCACCGGCGAGGACGGCTACCGCGCCGCCGTCGAGAGCCGCGCGGCCGCCGCCGCGTCCGGCGCGAACGAGAGGAGCGCCTGACCGTGGAGTTCACCCGAGCCGAGGTCTGCATCGCCGCCGCGTCCGATTCGTGGCGCGGCGCCGGGGAGGTGCTGGCGCACGCCGTGGGCACCGTCCCGGTGATCGGCGCCCGCCTCGCCCGCCTGACCCACTCCCCCGACCTCGTGCTGTCCGACGGCGAGGCGTTCTTCATGAGCGAGCCCCCGCCGCTCGGCCGGACCGCCGCCCACGGCGGCGTGATCGAGGCGTGGACGCCCTTCCGCGGGGTCTTCGACGTCCTTCAGTCGGGCCGGCGCCAGAGCATGATGGGGGCGAGCCAGCTCGACCGGTACGGCAACCAGAACATCTCCGCGATCGGGGACTGGCGCCGCCCCAAGCGGCAGCTGATCGGCGTGCGGGGCGCACCGGGCAACACCGTGAACCACCGGACGAACTACTGGGTGGCCCGCCACTCGCCCAAGGTCTTCGTCGAGTGCGTCGACATCGTGTCCGGCGTGGGCAACGACCGGGCGCGGGCGGCCGGGGGCGCGGCGCTGCGGTTCCACGACCTCGGCGTCGTCGTCACCGACCTCGCCGTCCTGGACTACGCCGCCGACGGGACCTTGCGCATCCGGTCGGTGCATCCGGGCGTCACCGTCGAGGAGGTCCGGCGGAACACCGGCTTCGCGATCGACGGGACGGACGCGACGGAGACCCGCGCGCCCACGCCCGAGGAACTGCGGCTGATCCGCGAGGTGATCGACCCGTCCTCGGCGCGGGCGCGCGAGGTCGCCGGTTGAGCGGAGGCCGGCCGGCGCCCCTAGAGCAGGCCCTTCAGTGCCAGGGCGAGGAACTCGTCGGCGAGCCTCTCGGGCGTCAGCTGCCCGCCGGGGCGGTACCAGCGCACCGACGACCAGATGGCGTCGCGGACGAACAGGTAGGACACCTTGATGTCGAGGTCCGGGCGGAACACCCCGGACGTCTGGCCCGCGGTGAGCACCCGCAGCCAGATGTGCTCGATCTTCAGGCTGTAGTCGCCGACGTAGGCGAACCCCTCCTGCCCGATCAGGTTGTCGCTCTCGTTCTGGTACACCGCGACCGCGTGCGGGGCCTCGTGGATCCAGTCGAAGGAGACGCGGATGAGTTTGCCGAGCGCCTCGCGCGGGTCGTCGCCCTGCCGCTCGATCTCGGAGAACCGCTCGTACAGCCGGGAGAGGAAGTCCCGGAGGACCTCGTCGAGCATGGCCTCCTTGGAGCTGAAGTGGTGGTAGATGCTGCCGGCCAGGATGCCGGAGTTGTCGGCGATGTCGCGCACCGTCGTGGCGGCGTAGCCCTTGGTCGCGAAAAGCTCGGCCGCGACGGCCAGCAGGCGGGCGCGCCTGTCGATGCCGTCCGCCCGGACCGCCTCCTTCTTCGGCGCCCGGCCGCCCGCCTTCGCCACCGCCATCTGCGTCTCCCTCTGGTTGACCAAGTATTTGTTCGTTCGGTGGTCCAGTGTCGCGCACGGCGCGACCGGACACCGCATCCGCCCCGCACCCCTGGAGTGACATGCACGCCGTGAGCCCGTCGACGACCGTCCCCGGAATGCTCCGCGACGCCGTCCGCGACCACGGCGCACGCCCGGCCGTCGTGGACGGGGACGTGCGCCTGCGGTACCGCGACCTGGCAGAACTCGTCGAACAAGCCGCGCGCGCCTACCTCGCGACCGGCGTCCGGTCCGGCGACCGCGTCGCGATCTGGATGCCGAACCGGTACGAGTTCGTCGTCGCGCTGCTCGGCGCCCAGTCCGTCGGCGCGGTCGTCGTGCCGATGAACACACGCTACCGGGGCCACGAGGCCGCGGCGATCCTCGCGCGCTCCCGCGCCCGCGCGCTGGTCACCGCGAACGGCTTCCTCGACCTCGACCTCGTGGGCATGCTGCGGGCGGCGGCCGCCGAGGAAGCCGCAGAAGACACCGGCCCCGTCCCGGGCTTGCCGCACCTGCGGACCGTCATCGACGTGCCCGCTGGGCGGGCGCCCGCCGGCGCGCTGCCTTGGGAGGACTTCCTCGCCGCCGGGGACGGCGTCCCCGCGGAGGCCGCCCGGGAGGCCGCCGACCGGGTGAGGCCCGACGACCTGTGCGACATCCTGTACACGTCGGGCACGACCGGACGGGCGAAGGGCGTCATGAGCGCCCACCGCCAGACGGTCGACGTCGCCCGCATCTGGGCCGCGGGCGCGAACCTGTCCCCGGACGACCGCTACGCCGTGGTCAACCCCTTCTTCCACGGCTTCGGGTACAAGGCGGGGGTGATCACCGCGCTCACCGCCGGAGCGTCCGTCCACCCGGTTCCGGTCTTCGACGGCGACCGGTTGCTGGAGCTGATCGAGCGCGAGCGCATCACCGTGATGCCCGGGACGCCGACGCTGTTCCTGTCGCTGCTGGCGCACCCCCGGCTGGCGGAGCACGACCTGTCCTCGCTGCGCTTCGCCACCGCGGGCGCGGCGACCGTCCCGGAGACCCTCTTCACCCGGATGCGGGAGGAGCTCGGGTTCGACCAGGTGGCCCAGGCGTACGGGCTGACCGAGTGCATGATGGTCACCCGGTCCCGCCCGAACGAGGACCCGCGCCACGTCGCGGAGACGACCGGGCCGCCGGTCGACGGCGTGGAGCTGCGCCTGGTGGGGCGCGACGGCACGGAGGCGGCGCCGGGCGAGGACGGCGAGATCCTGGTCCGCGGACGCAACACCATGCTCGGCTACTTCGAGGACGAGGAGGCCACCCGCGCCGCCGTCGATCCGGACGGCTGGCTGCGCACCGGCGACGTCGGCCGCCTCGACGAGCACGGCTGCCTCAAGATCACCGACCGGCTGAAGGACATGTTCACCGTCGGCGGCTTCAACGTCTACCCGGCCGAGGTGGAGAACGTCCTGGCCGCGCACCCCGGCGTCGCCGAGGCCGCCGTCGTGGCCCGCCCCGACGCGCGCCTGGGCTCGGTCGCGGTCGCGCACGTCGTCGCCCGTCCGGGGGCCGCGCCCGACCCCGGCGAGCTCGTCGCGCACTGCCGGGCCCGGCTGGCCGGGTTCAAGGCGCCCCGCGAGATCGTCCTCACCGCGAGCCTGCCGCGCAACGCGTCCGGCAAGATCCTCAAGACGGTGCTGCGGGAGCGGGCCGCCGCCGCCCGGACGGACGGCGGCTGAGGCCCGCTCCCGGCCCCCGCCCGCGCTCAGGGCGCCGATCCCGGCGGCTTCTCGGTGCCCGGCGCGTGCCGGAGGAACGCCGGCCACGCACCGCCGCCGTCCACGTTGAGGACGGCACCGGTGATGTGGGCGGCGAGCCTGACGGCGTCGACCCGGATCCGCAGCGCTCACTCGACGGCGAGGCTGCGGGTCAGGCTCTCCAGCGCGGCCTTCGCCGCCCCGTACACCGCCGTCCCGGGGCTCGGCCGCCGCGCGCTGATCGAGGTGACGTTGAGGACGACGCCTCCGGAGTCCTGCGCGCTCATCACGGGGTGCACCGCCTGCGCCACGAAGACGCCCGCGAGGAAGTTGAGATCGGTGACCCCGCGGTGGAAGCGGGGGACGCCGAGGCGAACCCGGTGAAGGGCGCTCCACCGGCGTTGTTCACGGCAACGTCGATGCGGCCGTGCCGCCCGGGTGCCCCCGGTCACCGGGACCACGCGGCCCGCGACATCGATCTGCAACGCCGACTCTCGTTCCTTCCTCACGGCTCCGTCGGCGAAGGCTCCGGCGGCCGCCGGGCCCGCCCGCCGAAGTACGCCTCGCGCAGCGTGGCGATGTCGTCCAGTTCGTCCTTGCGGACGCCGACCAGCACACGTCCCATGTCGAGGACGACGATGTGGTCGGCGACCCGGACCGACGCTTCGAGCGCCTGCTCCACCAGCAGCACGCCGATGCCGTGCTCCTTGAGCCGCGCCACCTGCTCCATGACCTGCGCCACGACCACCGGCGCGAGGCCGCCGGACGGCTCGTCCAGCATCAGCGCCTTCGGCGCCGCCATCAGCGCCTGGCCGATCGCGAGCATCTGCTGCTGCCCGCCGGACATGTCGCCCGCGAGCACGTTCCGCTTCTCGCCCAGCACCGGGAAGATCTCGTAGACCCGGTCGGCCTCGCCGCGCAGCGCCGACCGCGACATGCGGCGCGTGCAGCCGCCCACGATGAGGTTCTGCTCGACCGTCTGCCGGTGGAAGACGCGCTTGCCCTCCTGCACGTACGCCAGGCCGCGCCGCACCCTCCGGTGCGCGGGCGTCCGCGTCACGTCGGCGCCGTCCAGCTCGACCGTCCCGCCGGACACCGTGTTCAGGCCGGCGAGGGCCCGCAGTGTGCTCGTCTTGCCGGCGCCGTTGCGCCCGAGGAGCACGGTCAGCTCACCGGGCCACACGTCCAGGCTCACGTCCCAGACCACCCGCAGATCGCCGTACCCGGTGGCGAGCCCGCGCGCCCGCAGCACGGGTTCCCGCGGGGACGCGTCCGGAGACTCGTCCGTCATGACACCCCCTCGGTGGCCCCCAGGTACTCGGCGAGCACCCGCGGGTTCGTCTCGATCTCCGCCGGCGGCCCGTGCGCGACGACCTGGCCGTGCGCCAGCACGACGATGTCGTCCGCGAGGTCCAGGACGAGCCGGAAGTTGTGCTCGACCAGGACCACGGTCCCGCCCGCCCGGCGGATCCGCCGGATCAGCTCCGCCAGCCGCCCGACCTCGTCCTCGTCCAGCCCGGACGCGGCCTCGTCCAGCAGCAGCACCCCGGGCGAGGCGGCGAGGGACCTCGCCACCTCCAGCAGCCGCCGCATGCCCAGGGGCAGCGAGGACGCCGGTTCGTCGCGCAGCTCCGCCATGCCGACCAGCGCGAGCATGCGCTCGGCCTCCGCGACGTCCGCGCGCCGGGCGCGGCGGAACCGCGGCAGCCGCAGGACGGCGGACGGAACGGACACCCGGTCCGCCGAGTACCGGCCCGCGGCAACGGCCTCCAGCACCGTCACCCCGTCGGGGACGCCGGGCGTCTGGAAGGTCCGCGCGACGCCCGCCCGCGACACCCGGTGCGCGGCGGACCCGTCCAGCCGCGCGCCGTCCAGGAGGATGCGGCCGGAGTCGGTGCGGTAGAAGCCGCAGACCATGTTGAGCAGCGTGGTCTTTCCCGAGCCGTTCGGCCCGATCAGCGCGGTCACCCGCCCCGGCTCCGCGCGGAAGCTCACCCCGTCGAGGGCCCGGTTGCCGCCGAACGACTTGGTGACGCCGTCCACGACCAGCTCCGTCCCGCGGATTCGCGGGACGTCCGCCTCCGCGGCACCGGCCCCGGGCCGGGGGCGGATGCCCGCGGCCCGGTCGAGGCGCGCCACGGCGCGGCGGGCCGGGGCCGCCAGCCCGCCGCGCAGCAGGACTCCGCCGATGATCAGGAAGGCGCCGGTGAAGACCAGCGCGTACTCCTGGAACCGCGAGGACTGGTTCGGCCCGAACTGCATGATGGCGGCCCCGGCCAGCGCGCCGTACACGCTGGTCACGCCGCCGAGGATCGCCGCCGCGAGGATCGTCGTGGCGAGCACGAAGCCGAACGCCTCGGGCGAGACGTACAGGTCGAGGTTCGCGAAGAGGGCGCCCGCGAGGCCCGCCGGAATGGCGCCCAGCGCGTACGCCAGCAGCTTCATCCGGAAGACCGAGATCCCCATGGACGACGCCAGGACGGGGCTCTGCTTCAGCACCCGCAGCGCCACGCCGTGCCGGGAAGTCGCGATGTTGCGCATGACCGCGAACCAGGCGACGAGCACCACCGCGATCACGAGGTAGACCTCGGTCGGACCCAGCGGACGGCCGAACAGCGTCGGGCCGAGGATGCCGCTGAGCCCGTTCCGGCCGCCGGTGCGGTCGTCGAAGACGGCGAGGACGTCCGGCACGATCAGCACCAGGAAGAACGACGTCATCGCCAGCGACCAGCTCCCCAGCCGCAGCCCGACCATCCCGGTGAGCACGCCCACCGCCAGGACCGCCAGGCCGGCGGCGGCGAGCTGCAGCACGATGTCGGTGCGCCCGGCCACCGAGAGCAGACCGGCCGTGTAGGCGCCGACGGCGTACATGGCCGCCTGGCCGAGCGCGAGTTCCCCGGCGTAGCCGAGGCTGAGGTTGAGCCCGCTGACCAGGAGGGCCAGGATGCAGGCGAGCTGGATCTGCCGGGTGGCCGAGAAGCCGAGCCCGAACGCCGGGAGCAGCAGGAGCACGGCCGCGCAGAGCACCGGAACGGTCCAGGTAGGGAGGGCGCGCAGTCCCCGCCAGAGGCCCATCGTCACACCAGCCTTTCCCGCGTGCGGACGAACAGCCCGGACGGCCGGACCAGCAGGATGGCGATCAGCACGGCGAACACGGAGATCGCGGCGAACTCGCTGCCCAGATGGCGGGCGGCGAGCGCCTCGGCCAGCCCGACCACCAGGCCGCCGACTAGCGTGCCGGGCATCGACCCGAATCCGCCGATCGCCATGACGACGAAGCCCTTGAGCGCCAGCGAGGCGCCGAGGGTCGCGACGGCGAAGGTCTTCGGGCCCACGAAGACGCCCAGCAGCCCGGCGAGCGCCCCGGACGCGGCGAACGCCCCGAAGGCCAGCCGGCGGACGTCGACCCCGCGCAGCATCGCCGCCTCGCGGTCCTCGGCCATCGCGAGCAGCGTCAGGCCGGTGACAGAACGGCGGGCGAACCAGCCGAACAGGACGACCAGGACCACGGCGACGACGACGAGCGCGATCTCCACCGGGTAGACCCGTCCGCCGAGGAGCTCCAGTACCCCGTCGCCGCCGAAGAACGGCACGGCCAGCGGCTGCCCGCCCCAGACGACCTGGGTCAGGCCGTTGATGAGCACCCCCGCGCCGAGGGTGGTGACCAGCACCGTCTCGGGATCCTCGACCGGCCGGACGGCCAGCCGCTCCTCGACGGCCGCGACGAGCATGACCGCGGCCGTGGCGAGCAGGACCACCACCGCCACCGGGAGCCGCAGCGTCACCAGACCGGTGTAGGCGACGAAGGTGCCCACCATCATCAGCTGCGCCTGCGCGAAGTTGAACGTCTTCGACGAGATGAAGACGATGTTGTAGCCGATGGCGACCAGCGCGTACACCGCGCCGAGCGCCAGCCCGCCCCAGATGATCGTCATGGCCGGCCGCCTCCGCCGGCGCGCCCGGGCCGCGTCACGTGAACTGGCCGTTCTCGAGCGGTGCCGGCGCGACGAAGTCGAAGTCCTCGGCGGTGAGGTTGGGCCCGTGGGAGTCGGGCCGGAAGTGGTAGCCGCCGATGATCACGACCTTGGCCGCCCGCTGCACCTCGGGCTTCTCGAGCGCCTCGGCGAGCGCCTTCGGGTCGTCGGAGCGGCCGGCGTCGGCCGCCGCCGCGGCGATCAGGGGAAGCGCGTCGTAGTTGGTCGCCATGATGAGCGTGGACTCGATCTTCCCCAGCCCCGCCATGGCCGCGACGACGCCGTTCACGGCCGTGTCGTCCGGATCGCGCACGGTGCTCGTGTAGACCTGCATGACGAGGTTCTCGGTCTGGGCGGTGCCGAGGACGCCGCCGGGCGGGGGCGTCGAGACGAGGCCGGTCGCGCTCACCGAGTTGTTGCCGACGATGGGCACGTCCCAGCCGAGCTTCTCGACGCCCTTGAGGACGTGCCCGACCGGCGCCCCGTAGCCGTCCATGATCAGCACGTCCGGGTTCCGCGACTTCAGCGCCTGGAGCTGCGGCGTCATGTCGAGCGCCGCCGGGTCGTACTCCTCGTTCCCCGCCACGGTGATGCCCGCCTTCTCCAGCGCGGGCTCCATCTGCTCGGCGAACGTGACACCGCTGGCCGTGCCGCCGTGCACGATCCCGGCCGACCTGTACCCCTTCTCCCGCAGGTACGGGACGAAGCCGCGGATGTAGTCCTCGGGGTTGCCGGTCAGGTCGAAGTTGAGCGGGTTCTTCTTCGGATCCGCCGAGTCCGCCGTGGGGGCGATGTTGAAGGAGAGGATCTCGTGCTGCCCGAGCACGGGCAGGGTCGCGGCCGTCACCGGGGACGGTCCGGCGTTGATGACGACGTCGGGCCGGTCCGAGGCGATCGCCTTCCGGATGTTGGTGAGGGCGGTGGTGGGGTTGCCCTCGTCGTCGACGACGGTCAGCTCCACCTCGCGGCCGGCGACGCCGCCGGCCTCGTTGACGGCCGCGACGCCGGCCTTCACCGCGAGCACGGACGTCGCGGCGTTGCCCGCCAGCGTCCCCTGGGCGCTGAGCCCCGCGGTCATCAGCACCCGGTAGGGGCCGCCGGCGCCGCCGCCCGCCCCGCTCCCGCATCCGGCGAGCAACGCCGCCGCGCTCGCGGCGGCCGCGGCCGCCGCCATGAAACGTCGCCTCATATCTCCCGGTCCTCCGCCCGTCCGCCGCGTCCGCGACTAAAACAAACATTTGTTAGCCTCGGGAGCGTAAAATGACCTGGATCACACGTCAAGGGAGCATCGCGGCGTCGGCCGGTCCGGCGGCGGCGCCGGCCTCCCGCGTCAGGAGCGCGCTTGGTCCCCCTTCAGCGGCTCACCGGTGGCAACGAACGCGTCCCGGTGCCGGTCGGCCACCCCCGACAGGCTGAGCTCGAACGTGAACCCCTGCTCGAACCGGTAGGAGCGGTTGACGTCCACGGGATCGATGCCGTTCAGCGCCTCCTTGGCGGCCCGGACGACCGTCGTGTCCTTGGCCGCGACCTCCCCGGCCACCGCCATGGCCGCGTCGTCGAGCCGCTCGGGCGGCACCACCTCCAGGACCGAGCCGAACTGCACGAGCTGCCGGGCCGGGATCGTCCGGCTCGTGTAATAGAGGGTGCGGAGCAGGTGGCCGGGCACCAGCCGGGCGAGGTGCGTGGCCGCGCCGAGCGCACCGCGGTCGACCTCGGGCACCCCGAAGTAGGCGTCCTCGGACGCGACGATGGTGTCGGAGTTCCCGACCAGCCCCACACCGCCGCCGAGGCAGAAGCCCTGCACCGCCGCGACCACCGGGACGGCGCACTCGTAGACGGCCTTGAACGCGGCGTAGCACTGCCGGTTGACCCCGACGAGCGCCTCGAATCCGGGCGTCCGCTGCAGTTCCTTAATGTCCACCCCCGCGTTGAAGCCGCGGCCCTCGGCCCTGAGCACGACGACCCGGGTGTCCTCGTCCCGGCCCGCCTCGTCCACGGCGGCGGCCAGGTCGCGCCAGCCCGCCACCGGGAGCGCGTTGACCGGAGGGAAGTCCATCGTGATGACGCGGACGCCGTCCTTCGTCTCCGACGCGATGCCCATGCCCTGCCCCTCTCCGGCGCGCCGACCTGCGGGCACGCTTGTTGGTCAAATGTTTGTTAGGTAACTTAGCATCATGGTGCGCCCCGCCACCGCGCCTCGCGAGCGGACCGTCTGCGCGCATCACGGACGAGGAGAGACAGTGAACGGAATCTGCACCGGCGGGCCTGCAGGGAAGCGTCGGCCAGGCGACCTCCAGCGCCGCCAAGGCCGGGATCGCGGCCCTCACCCTGGTCGCGGCGGAGGAACTGGGCCGCCACGGCGTCACCGCCAACGTGATCGCCCCCCGGCCCGGACCCGGATGACCGAGCAGGCGTTCGCCGAGAAGATGGCCGCGACCGGCGGCGGATTCGACGCCATGGCGCCCGAGAACGTCTCACCGGTCGTGGCCCTGCTCGCCGCCGAGGAGTCCGCGGACGTGACCGGCCGGGTGATCGAGGTCGAGGGCGGCCGCATCTGCCTGGAGGACGGCTGGCGGCACGGCCCCGTCGCCGACCGCGACCGGCGGTGGGACGCCGCGGACGCCGGCGCCGCGCTGCGCGGCCTGATCGGCGGCTCCCCCGCTCCCGAGCCGGTCTACGGCGCGGGCTGACCGGCCCGGTCCGCCACCCCCGGCTCCGCCGGCACAGGTTTCTTCATTGGAGGTAGTCATGCCCGAAGCCGTCATCGTCGCCATGGCCCGGTCACCGATCGGCCGGGCGTTCAAGGGATCGCTGAAGGACGTCCGCGCGGACGATCTGCTGGGGCAGATGCTCGCCGCCGCGTTCGCGCAGATCCCCGCCCTGGACCCGGCGTCCCTCGACGACATCGTCGTCGGATGCGCGCAGCCCGCGGGCGAGCAGGGGTACAACATCGCGCGGCAGGTCGCCGTCGGCGCGGGCCTCGACGGGGTCCCCGGCACGGTCGTGCAGCGGTACTGCGCCTCGAGCGTGCAGGCGACCCGGATGGCACTGCACGCGATCAGGGCCGGCGAGGGGCACGCCTTCGTCGCCGCCGGCGTCGAGTCCGTCTCCCGGTTCGGCAAGGGCAAGGCGGACGGGATGGACGGCACCCGCAACCCGCGGTACGCCGAGGCGGCGGCCCGGACCGAGGCCCGCTCCACCGCGGGCGCTCCCCCGTGGACCGATCCACGCGACGCCGGCGGACTCCCCGACCCCTACATCGCCATGGGGCAGACGGCCGAGAACGTCGCGGTGCTGCGCGGCGTCGGCCGCGAGCGTCAGGACGAGTTCGGGGTGCGGAGCCAGAACCTGGCGGAGAAGGCGATCGCCGACGGGTTCTTCGACATCGACATCACCCCGGTCGTCCTCCCGGACGGCACGGTGGTCGCCCGCGACGACTGCCCGCGGCCGGGCGTGACCGTCGAGGGGGTGTCGGGGCTCGCCCCGGTGTTCCGCCCGGACGGGACGGTCACCGCGGGGAACTGCTGCCCGCTGAACGACGGCGCCGCCGCCCTCGTCGTCATGTCGGACGAGCGGGCCCGCGACCTCGGGCTGGCGCCGCTGGCCCGGATCGTCTCCACCGGGGTGTCGGCGCTCTCTCCGGAGATCATGGGCCTCGGCCCGACCGAGGCGATGACCCGGGCCCTCGACCACGCCGGGCTGAGCACGTCCGACCTCGACATCGTCGAGATCAACGAGGCGTTCGCCGCGCAGGTCCTCCCGGTGTGCGACGACCTCGGCCTGGACCCGGACACGGTGAACCCGCACGGCGGCGCGATCGCACTCGGCCACCCGTTCGGCATGACCGGCGCCCGCATGATCACCACCCTGGTCAACGGGCTGTGCCACCGCGACGGGCAGTTCGGCGCCGTCACCATGTGCGCCGCGGGCGGCCAGGGCATGGCGCTGATCTTGGAGCGGACGTCCTGATGGGCCGGGGGGACACGGCGGCCGACAACGCGGTGACGAACGCGGGCGACTGGGCGGGCCGCTCCCTCGGCGAGCGGACGGTCGCGTGGACCGAGCGGGACGCGATCCTGTACGCGCTGGCCGTCGGGGCGAAGGCCGGCGAACTCGACCTCGTCCACGAGGAGCGGCTCCGCACGCTGCCCACGTTCGGGCTGGCGCTCGCCCAGTGGGGACCGGACGCGCTGGGCGCGGCGGGCGCGTTCGACACGTCGCGCGGGTTGCACGGCGCGCAGCGTCTGACGGTGCTGGCTCCGCTGCCGCCGAGCGGCGAGCTGACGATGTCGGCGGCGGCGGAGGCCGTGTGGGACAAGGGCTCGGCGGCCGTCTTCGAGGTCCGGGTGGACAGCGCGTGCTTCGTCGCCCGCTGGTCCATCTTCGCGCCCGGAGCCGGGGGGTTCGGCGGGGAGCGCGGGCCGGGCGGCCCGCGCACCGCCGGGGAGTCCGCGACCCACACGCTGCCGGTCGAAACGTTCCCGGAGCAAGCCGCTCTTTACCGGTTGTGCGGCGACCGGCACGCGATCCACATCGATCCGGAGGCGGCGCGGGCGATCGGCCAGGAGCGCCCGATCCTGCACGGGCTGTGCACGATGGCCGCGAGCCTCCTCGTCCTCGCGCGCGGCATCGGTGCGCACCCCGCCGATCTGCGCGCCGCGAGCTGCCGGTTCACCGCGCCGGTCGTCCCCGGGGACGTCCTGGAGCTGGCGGCGGACGTGGCGGGCGGCGGCGCGGCGTTCGAGGTCGGCAGGGCCGGTACGCCGGTGCTCACCTCCGGGCTGGCGCGGTTCGGCGAAGGATGAGGTGACGAACCTGCCCGTGTTCCCCGCCCCGGGCGCGGCGGTCTCAGACCATCGGCGGATGGACGTCGACCGCCAGTTCGCCCGCGCCGTACATGGCCAGGGTCCGGTCGAGGTCGATGAGGGCGTGCGCCTGCGTGGTGTGGATGTTCCGCCACGCCTGCTCCACGGGGTTGCCCGGGCGCACGACCTCACCGCCGGAGTGCTCGAACAGGTGGTCCACGGCGGCGGCCGCCCGCCGCGTGGCCACCACCTGGTCGCGCCGGATCTGCCGCCGCAGTTCCATCGGGACGCCCGCGGCGGCGAGGCGGGCGTTGCCGAAGTCGTCGGTGCCGGGCGGGAACCCGCTCCACGACGCGCCGAGCCGGGTCCGCAGCCACCCGACCTGGGAGGCGTACGCGCCCTCCGCCATCCCGATGGATCGCCGCCTGGCGGGTGCTCGGCAACCTCGTGCGGCGCCGCCACATGAAGACGCTCGGCGCTTCGCTCGTGGTCCGGCTCCGGCTGACGATGCGGGACCTCCGAATCCCGCTGTGACTGGACTCCCCGCTCACCGACCTGGTCGTCGAGGAGGGCCGGGTGACCGGCGCCGTGGCGGAGCGCGGCGGCCGCACCCTGCGCGTCCGGGCGCGGCGCGGCGTCGTCATCGCCACCGGCGGCTTCGACCACGACGCCGACAGCCGTTCCCCCGGGACTGGTACGCCACCGGCCTGGTCACCGAGGCCGGCACCCTCGACGAGCTCGCCCGGGGCATCGGCGTGTCCGCGGATGCCCTCAAGACCACCGTGAAGCGCTTCAACGGCTTCGCCCGGAACGGCCGCGACGAGGACTTCGGCCGCGGCGACAGCGCCTACGACCACTACTACGGGGACCCGACGCTGCCCAATCCCAACCTCGACCGGATCGGCGCCGGGCCCTACTACGCGGTCCGCCTCGACGTCGGCGACCTCGGTACCAAGGGCGGCCTCGTCACCGACGAGCACGCCCGGGTCCTGGACGGCGACGGCGCCCCGATCGAGGGGCTCTACGCCACCGGCAACGCGTCCGCCTCGGTGATGGGCAACGAGTACGCCGGCGCGGGCGCCACGATCGGGCCCGCCATCGCCTTCGGCTACGTCGCCGCCCGCCACGCGGCCGCCCGGCCCGTCCCCGGGACGTGACGCGACGGTCCGTGGGGAGGGCCCGGCGACGGGAACGCCGCCGGGCCCCCCGCACCGTGTTCCCGGTCTCCGTCGTCGGGGACATTCAGTCGTAAGTGACGTCGACGCCGTCGGTCACCGGCACGGACTGGCAGCCGAGCACCCAGCCCTCCGCCAGGTCCTCCTCTTCGAGGACGTCGTTGCGCAGCATCTTCACCTCGCCATCGCGGTTGGCGTAGCAGAGCACCGGTCCGGCGCGGGGGGGCGGCCGCCGGGCGCCGCGCTTCCCTCCGGCCGCGCCAGCACCGCCTTGACGATCGACATCACCGGGGTGATGCCGCTGCCGCCGGCGAAGAGGAGGAGGCGGCCGTCCAGGCGTTCCGGCGTGAACAGGCCGGCGGGCGGAAGAACCTCGAGCGTGTCACCCGGCCGGACGTTGTCACAGATCCAGTTCGACCCGAACCCGCCGGCCACCCGCTTCACCGTGACCTTCAGGTGCTCGTCGACGCCCGGTGCGCTCGACAGCGAGTAGCAGCGGGCCGTCCCGGAGCCGCCGTCGCCCGGGATCCGCAGCGTGAGGAACTGGCCCGGCCGGTAGCCGAACCGGTCGCGCGCCTCGTCCGGCGCGGCGAGCAGCAGCGACCGGGCGTCCGCGGTCTCCTCGACGACGTCGACGACCGTCACCGCGCATGCCCCGGTTCCGGTCACGGCCCGCCGTCCTCGAGGTCCGGGACGGGCACCCGAACCGCCCCGGAGCGCACGGCCGCCTCGATGCTGTCGCGCAACTGCAGGCAGGTGGGCACGGTGCCGCGGAGCACGCCGCGCTCGGCCCGCTCGTTCAGTTCGAGGCACCGGTTCGTGTCGGTCGTCCACTGGACCTCGGTGTGCGCGAGGCTGTTCTTCTTGACCAGTACGCACGAACCGCACAGATGGCAGGACACGGGCTGCACGTATCGACTCCTGACGTCCGTTCTCGGCAAGGGACCCGCGGGGTGCGCACCGCACCCCGCGCGGTCGTGGTGGCGCCCGGTCAGCCCTCGGCCTTCGCGGGCTCCGGCTCGACCTTGACGAGGCGGCCCGCGGCGATGTTCTCCTCGACCTGCTTCTCCCAGAACTCGTTGGCGCGCTGCGTGTCGATCTCGTACTCGAAACGCTGGGTCATCTCCGGGGTGACGTCCTCGACGTCGACGTAGAACTGCTCGTACCAGCGTCGGAGCTGGTAGACCGGGCCGTCCTCGTCGCACAGCAGCGGGTTGTCGATCTTGGCCTTGTTCTGCCAGATCTCGACGTCCTGCATGAAACCCTTCTCCACGCCGAGGGCGAACGCCTCCGCCATCTGCTCCGCCTCTTCCATGGAGACGCCCTCCTGCCGCTTGACCATCACTCCCCACTGGAGCACGAAGCCGGTCGGCGACACGGGGTAGTGGCAGTTGATCAGGATGGACTCGGTGGTCACCCCGCCGCCCGTGCCCTTCATCGGGTTGATCATGTAGGACGGCCCGTAGTAGGACGCCTCGGAGACGTTGGTCCGCTCGTCGCCCGAGTAGTGCGTCCCGAGGTCCACGTCGGGACGGGACTTGCCGTTCATGTACTGGCTGGCGATGTGCCCCTCGAAGACGTTCTTGAAGTACGTCGGGAACGAGTAGTGGACGTAGAAGAAGTGCGCCATGTCCACGACGTTGTCGACGATCTCCCGGCAGTGGGAGCCCTCGATCAGGACGCTGTTCCAGGTCCACGACGTCCACTCGTCCGAGCCGAACTCGGCGATCTCCGGGATGGTCACCTCGGGCGGCGGCGTGTTGCCCTGCGGGTCGTGCCACACGAAGAGCTGCCCGTTGCGCTCGAGCGTGAGCCACGACTTCGTCCGGGCCCGGGGCGGCACCCGCTTCGAGTACGGGATGCCGGCGCACCGCCCGTTGCCGGCCCAGCGCCAGTCGTGGAACGGGCAGGCGATCGCGTCGCCCTTCACCTCGCCCTGGGTGAGGTCCCCGCCCATGTGGGGGCAGTAGGCGTTCAGCACGTTGAGCTTGCCCGTGCTGTCGGCGAACACCACCAGTTTGGTCCCGAATGCCTCGACCGCGTGCGGCTCACCGTCGGTGAACTGCTCTCGCAGGCCGAGGCAGTGCCATCCGCGCGCGTACCGGGTGGGCGGCGCGACCGCCTCGATCACGCGGACCTCGTCGTCCAAGGGGTTCTGGGTCGTGGTCACGAAGACCTCCAGGGAGTCGGGGCCCGGCGGGGCCGGGGCCGGGCAGGGTGGGTGTGCCGGGCGGTCACCGCCGGTGACCTGCAACGCCTGCCTCCCGACGCTAAGCACCCCCGAAGACGTCGGCCACGAACCCTCCCAATGGGCGGGAGAACCGGCCGGCCGAAGAGCCCGTCAGGCGAGCCGCCGTCGGCTCAGCCGGTGGCGCCCGGCCCGATCGATCCGGCCTTCGCGAGCGCGCCGTCGCGCAGCGTGGCGACAAACCAAACAAACGTTCGTCTGCTCTTTACAGCCATGTGAACTCTGCATAGCATCGCACCACCGTGGCAGGTTCTGCCACACGCGCAGGATCTGCCATCAAGTGATCGCGGCGCTGGAGGAGGGGCCATGACCTCATCGCAAGCGGAGCAGGCGCCGGCGGCGATGATCGACCGTGTCTCGTCGCTGCTCGGGGTGTTCGACGGTTCGCGGCGGCTCACGCTCGCCCAGATCTCCCGGCGGTCGAGCCTGCCCAGGTCCTCGGCGCACCGGATCCTGCAGCGGCTCGTCGAGCTGGGCTGGGTGGAGCGGCACGGGTTCGAGTACGGGCTCGGGCTGCGCATCTTCGAGCTCGGCTCGCTGGTCGTGCGGGGCGACGGGATCCGCCGCGTCGCGGGCCCCTTCATGCAGGACCTGCACATGCGGACGGGCCTGACGGTCCATCTCAGCGTCCTGCTCGACGCGGACATCCTGCACGTCGAGCGGGCGGGCGGGCGGCCGGACGACGGGGACTGCTGGCAGGTCGGGGCGCGCCAGCCCGCGCCGCACACGGCCGCGGGCCGCGTCCTGCTCGCCGGGCTGGACCCCGCGGAGCGTCCGCGGGGCGAACTGCCGCCCCCGTCCACCGCCTACGGCCTGCGGTCCCGCGACCAGCTCGAGCGGGAGCTCGACAAGATCCGCGAATTCGGCGTCGCCTTCGACGCGCACGGCGCGGCGGTCGGGCTCGCCTCGCTCGCGACCGCGGTAGGCCCCACCGAACGAGCCTCGGCGGCGCTGTCGATCACCGGACCGGCGGGCGTCCTCAAGCAGGAGCGGCTGGGCGGCGACCTGCAGGGCACCGCCGCGAGGATCTGGGCCGCCGCGAAGGCCGCGCGGAGCGGGACGCGGCCGTCCCGTCCCGCCGTGCGCGGGCGGGCCGAGGCGCCTCAGCGCGCCTGATCGTCCTGGCTCCAGGACGACACGACGATCGTGAGGGACCGCTCGAGCAGCTTGTCCAGGTCGCTGGAGCCGTCGGTGCGGATGCAGTGCTGGTAGGCCAGCCGGGTGGCCTGCAGGACGAGGCCCGCCTGCAGGGTGCTCTCGAACGGTCCCCCGTCCAGGAGCCCGCGGCGCCGCAGGAAGTCGGCGACCGGGCCGGTCAGCGGCTCGTCGATCGCGTGCCAGCGCAGCCGGTACTCCGACGACTCCGTGATCACGGTGAGGAACCGCCGCCACGGCTCGCCCGGCCTGGCGTCCTCGAACACGTCCCAGGAGAAGACCCGGGCGAGGACGGTGACGACGTCGCCGTCCTCGGGAGCGTTCTCCAGCGCCTCGGTGATCAGCTCCGCCGCCCGCTCGAACAGCGGGACGACGACGTCCTCTTTGACGGCGAAGTGCCGGTAGAACGTGCGCTGGGAGATCCCGGCGCGCGCGCAGATGCTGTCGACCGTGGGGGCGGTACCGCCGTCGAGGACGAACAGGTCGCGGGCGGCCATCGCCACCGACAGCCGCAGCTCCTCGAATCGGCGTTCGGTCAACGTCCGTCGCGCCGGGGTCTTCACGCCGAGCCCCCTTTCCGGTGCTGGACTTCGTGCCGCCGATCCGAGCCTAGAGAACAAGCGTAATCGCCCGACCGGGGGCGTCCACCGACCGGAACACCGAACGGACCGTCCGCCCAGTGGGAGACGCGCTCCCCACCGCGCGGGCGGATCGGCCACCGTGGGCCGACGCGCGGCCCGCCGGTCCGGGGCGCCGCGACACCGCAGAGCCCGCAGGAGGACGTGTGGCGAGTGCAGCCGAACGGTTCGGGAACGGAACGGCGCTGGTGACCGGCGGCGGTGCGGGGATCGGGGAGGGGTTCGTCCGCCACCTGGCATCGCTCGGAACGCGGGTCGTCGTGGCCGACGTGGACCGCGGCCGGGCCGAGGCCGTCGCGGACGACGTCCGCGCGGGCGGCGGCCGGGCCGTCCCGTACGAGGTGGACGTCACCGACGACGCGGCCGTCGACCGCATGGCCGAGCACGTCTTCGCGGACTTCGGCGCCCTGGACCTGCTGATCAACAACGCCGGCATCGAGACCGCCGGACGGCTGTGGGACGTGCCGGCCGCCCGGTGGCGGCAGGTGATGTCGGTCAACGTCGACGGGGTGTACCACTGCGTGCGCTCGTTCGTCCCCCGGATGATCTCCGCCGGGCGTCCGGCCGTCGTGGCGAACCTGTCGTCGGTCGGCGGGGTGCGGACCGTGCCCTTCCAGACCCCCTACATCGTCAGCAAGCACGCGGTGCTCGCCATGACCGAGTGCCTGCACCAGGAGCTGCGGCTGGTCGGCGCGCCCGTCGAGGTCTGCGCGGTGCTGCCGCACTCGGTGCGCAGCCGGATCTTCCTCGACGCGCAGGAGGCCGCGCCCGCCGGAGACCCCGACTCCGACCGCCTCTTCGACTGGATGCGGCGCGCCAACGTCGCGAGCGGGCTCGACCCGGTGGAGGCGGCCCGGCACATGACCGACCAGATCGCGGCGGGCCGCTTCTGGGTCTTCTCCGACGACGAGCGGGGCGCCGACGCGCTGCGGGCCCGCGCCGACCACCTCGGCCGGCAGACCGAGCCGCCGGACCCCCGCGGCATGTTCGAGGTCCTGGCGGCCGACCGCTCCGCCTGACCGGGCGGACGCGCCCCCGCGCGTCCGCCGCCGTACCCGTGCAGAAAGGGGCACAGATGGGTGCCGCACCCGAGCAGGATCCGAGGATCACCAAGGCGCTCGACCGGGCCCGCGAGCTCGGCGAGGAGGGCCTCCAGGTCGCCGCCTACCTGGACGGCGAGCTCATCGTCGACGCGTGGGCCGGAGCCGCCGACCCGCGGACCGGGCGGGAGGTGGACGGGACGACCCTGTTCAACGTCTTCTCGGTCACCAAGGCGATCACCGCCACGGCGCTGCACATCCTGGCGGCGCGCGGGCTCGTCGACTACCGCGAACCCGTCGGGACGTACTGGCCCGAGTTCGCCCGCAACGGCAAGGAGGCCGTCACCGTCCGGGACGTGCTGAGCCACCGCGCGGGCATCCCGTGGATGCCGGCGGACGTCACGCCCGAGCGGCAGGCCGACTGGGACTGGATGGCCGGCGCCATCGCCGAGATGGAACCCGCGTTCGAGCCCGGCCGCACCAACGCCTACCACGCGCTGATCTGGGGCTGGATCGTCGGGGAGATCGCCCGGCGCGCCGATCCCGCGCACCGGACGGTCGACGCGCTCATCCGCGAGGAGATCGTGGAGCCGCTCGGCATCACCGACCTCTTCCTGCCGCTGCCGGAGTCCGAGGACGCGCGGGTCGCCCGGCTGCTCGGCGGCGACCCGGCGCCCGACGCGCCCGCCGACTACCTGCGCGGCATGCCGCGCCAGGTGTTCCCCGGCTCCACCGTCTACAACACCGGGCTGGCGCGGCGGACGGTCAACCCGGGGGCGGGCGCGATCGGCAACGCGCGCTCGTTCGCCCGGTTCTTCGCCATGCTCGCGGGCCACGGCGAGCTGGACGGCGTCCGGCTGCTGCCCGCCGACCGCGTGGACGGCTTCGCCGAGCCCCGCGACGAGGCCGGCGTCCCCGACCGCTACCTCGGGGGCGTCGCGGCGGTCAGCGCGTTCGGCTACTGGCTGGGCGGGTCCAGCCCGACGGCGAACCCGGCCGTCGGCGCCGATCCCCGGATCCTGCACCACCCCGGCGCGGGCGGGTCGATCTCCTGGGCGGAGCTCGACACCGGCCTCGCCGTGTCGATCTGCCACAACCGGATGCACGAGGGCCCGATGGAGGCGTCCGCGCACCCGTTCGTCCCGATCGCGGAGGCGGTCCGCGCCGTCGCCGCCGACCGCGGGGAAGGGAGCTGAGCGGGATGCCGAACGGAACCGGCCGCGGCGACGACCGCGCGGAGATCTGCGACCTGCTGTCGCGCTTCGCCTTCCTCGCCGACGAGGGCGACCCCGCCGACGCGGGCGCGCTGTTCGCCCCGGACGGCGTGTGGGAGACCCGCGACGGCGCCTTCCGGGGACCCGGCGAGATCGCCCGCGTGCTGGCGGGCTACCGGGAGAAGGGCGTCGCGGGCCCCGGGTCGGGGACCCGGCACGTCGTCACGAACGTCGAGGTCGACTTCGACGGCGCCGACTCCGCGCGGTCCCGCTGCTACTGGACGCTCGTCGGCCGCGGCGACGACGGCACCGGCCGGATCCTCGCCTTCGGCCAGTACCAGGACGTCCTGCGGCGCCTCGAGCACGGCTGGCGCCTGGCGCGCCGCCGCGTGGTCGTCTGACCCTTCGGGACGGCGCCGACGCCGACCCGATTCCGACGCCTTCAGCCCCCGGACCGAATTCCGGGGGCCGGAGGCGTTTCTGCGTTATTTCCTTCCTTCTCACAATTTCCGATGAACGGCCGAGTGAAGTGTTCCACTCACTGGGCGGCCGTGCGGCGCGGGCCGTCGGCGGGCGATTTCCTGATGGGCAGCGCCCGCACCGCACCGGCGACGCCGGTGCCCGCGCGCGGCTCGTCGAAAGTGAGCGAAGGATTCCGGTGCCCATGACCGTCATATCGCCGACCGAACCCACCTATGTCGTGCGGCCGGTGCCCGACGTGGACCGTGCGCGGCTGCGGACCGCGGTGGACGCCGCGGAGCCCGGCCCGCTGCTCATGGCGATGGTCCACATGACCGGCGACGCCTCGCTGCTGAGCGAGTTCCGCGCGAGGCTCGACGCCGAGCGGGGCGACGGGCCCGGCGTTCCCGGCCGGTACCCGGACACGGTCGCGGCGGACGTCCGCGCGCGGGCGTTCGCGCTGTTCGAAGGCGGGATGACCCCGCGGCTGACCGTTCCGGACGACGACCTGTTCCTGCGCATGGCCGAGGTGTGCGTGGACGACTCCGTCGGGCGGGAGTTCGCGGCGCACCTGCGGGAGATGTGCGGATTCGAGCCGGACCGGCGGCAGGTGCCCGCCACCAAGGCGCCGCCGGACGGTTTCCGCGTCATCGTCATCGGCGCGGGAATGGTCGGGCTGAACGCGGGCGTCAAACTCGCCGAGGCGGGTTTCGAATACCTGATCTTCGAGGAGCGCGACGACATCGGCGGAACCTGGTCGCGCAACGTGTATCCGGGTGCGGCCGTCGACACGCCCAGCCATTTCTACTCGTACTCCTTCGAACTCAACCCGGACTGGTCGATGTACTACCCGACCGGCCCCGAGTACCTGGAGTACATGCGGCACGTGGTCGACAAGTACGGCCTCCGCCCCAACATCGCCTTCGGGACGAAAGTGCTGCGGTGCGAGTGGATCGAGACGTCGTGCCGGTGGAGGGTGACGGTCCGTTCCGCCGACGGGGCCGTCCGGGTGCACGAGGCGAACGCCGTGGTGACCGCCACGGGCATGCTCAACGCGCCCTCGACGCCCGACATCGAGGGCATCGGCTCCTTCGCCGGCACCGTCATGCACACGGCCGAGTGGGACCCGGCGGTGGACCTGACCGGCAAGCGCGTCGTCATGCTGGGCACCGGCTGCACGGCCGTCCAGGTCGCGGCGAGCCTGGCCGGCCGCGTCGCGGAGCTGCACGTCGTGTGCCGGCAGCCCCACTGGATGGTGCCCGAGCCGATGGTCGACAAGGCCGTCCCCGAGGGCGCCCGGTGGGCGATGTCCCACATCCCGTACTACCAGCAGTGGTTCCGTGTGAAGACGTACTGGTACGCGGGCGACAAAGGATGGGACAAACCGCGCATCGACCCCGGGTGGGACGCCGACCGTCCGTCCGTGTCGGCCGCCAACGACGTCGTCCTGCGCGCGTGCCTCGACTACCTCGAGCGCACGTTCCCCGACCGCCCCGACATCCGCGCGGCACTGACCCCCGACTTCCCCCCGTACGCGAAGCGCATCGTCAAGGACCCGGGGTTCCTCGCGGCGCTCGCCCGCGACGACGTCTCGCTGCACCGGGCGTCGTTCCGGCGCATCGAGCCGCACGGCGTCGTGACGACCGAGGGCGAGTTCATCGAGGCCGACGCCATCGTCTTCGCGACCGGCTTCAAGCTGGAGTTCCTCTCGTTCATGGACGTCATCGGGCGGGACGGCCGCAAGCTCGCCGACGAGTGGTCCGGCCAGGACCCGCGCGCCCACCTCGGGATCACGGTCCCCGGGTTCCCGAACCTCTTCGTCACGGCGGGCCCGAACTCCGCCCCGAACCACGGCGGCGGCCACAACTCGGTCAGCGAGGGACACGTCCACTACCTGATCGAGTGCCTCCGGTATCTGGTCGAGAACTCCCGCTCCGCCATGGAGCCCCGCCGCGACGTGACCGACGAGTACAACCGGCGCGTCGACGCGTCCCTCGACAGGACGGTCTGGCGGCACGGCGGCACGGCGAACGGCTACTACCGCAACGAGGCCGGCCGCGCCTGGATCAGCTGCCCGTGGCGGCTCGTGGACTACTGGGCGATGCTCCGCGCCCCCGATCCCGCGGACCACCTCTTCTTCGACGCCACCGCAACCACCACCCCGAAATGAGGCACGCCATGTTCGAGGCGACCGCCGACCGCATCGCCGAGGGCTTCAGCTGGACCGAGTGCCCGCGCTGGCACGAGGGCCGCTTCGTCTTCAGCGACATGTACAACGCGCGCGTCCTGGCCCTGCCCCCGGAGGGGGGAACCCCCGAGACCCTGGTCGACCTGTCCGGCCGGGAGGGCCGCGACGGCGAGCCGGTGATCCTGGTCGGCACCGGTTTCCTGCCCGACGGCCGGATGCTGGTGAACTCGATGTTCGAGAAGCTCGTCCTGGCCGTGGACGGCGGCGGCGCCGTCACCGTCCACGCCGACCTGCGCGACCTCGCCGCCGGGCCGATCAACGACATGGTGGTGGACGCCGCCGGGCGCGCGTACGTCACCCAGCTCGGCTTCAACCTGTGGGCGCAGGAGGCCCCGGCGCCCTCCCCCATCCTGATCGTGGAGCCGGACGGCACGGCGCGCGTCGCCACCGAGGCCGGCGATCTGATGGGGGCGAACGGCATCGCGATCAGCGCGGACGGGTCCACGGTCGTCACCGCCGAGGCGTTCGCCAACAGGCTCACCGCGTTCGACGTCCGGCCGGACGGGGCGCTGACCGGACGCCGCGTGTTCGCCGAGCTCGACGAGCTGCCCGACGGGATGTGCATGGACGCCGACGGCGCCGTCTGGGTCGCCCAGCCGCCCGCGTTCCGCGCGCTGCGGATCGTCGAGGGCGGCGAGGTGACCGGCCGCGTCACCGTCCCGCCGGAAGAGGCGGGGTCCAGCACTGCCTGCGGGCTGGGCGGCCCGGATCGCACCACCCTCTACCTGTGCTGCGGCTTCGAGGTCTTCGACTGGGAGGCGTCCCGCAAGGGCGCCCAGGGGTCGATCTGGGCGGCGCGGGTGGACGTCTCCGGCGGAACCACCCGTCCCTGACACGCGCACCGAGAGGAACCACCATGCTCGACTTCACCGGCAAGACGGTGATCGTGACCGGCGCGGGCCGCGGCATCGGCCGGGCCCACGCCCTGCTCCTGGGGAGTCGCGGCGCGAACGTCGTCGTCAACGACCTCGGCGGCGACACCGACGGCGGCGCGCCGTCGCCCGGACCCGCGGCGCACGTCGTCGAGGAGATCACCGCCGCGGGCGGCTCCGCCGTGGCGAACTGCCGGTCGGTCGCCACCGCCGAGGGCGCCCGGTCGATCGTCGACGGCGCTCTGGAGGCGTTCGGACGGATCGACGCGCTGATCAACAACGCGGGCAACTACCGGCTCTCGACGTTCGAGGACCTCACCCCGGACACCGTGCAGGCGTTCCTCGACGTCCACTTCAAGGGCGCCCTGCTCATGGCCAAGGCCGCGTGGCCGCACCTCGCCGAGGCCGGAGAGGGACGCATCGTCAACACGGTCTCCGCCGCGATGATGGGCGTTCCGGACATGGTGCACTACGGGTCGTCCAAGGGCGCCGTCTACGGCCTCACCCGCAACCTCGCCGTCGCGGGGGCCGCCCACGGCATCAAGGTGAACGCGGTGGCGCCCGGCGCCGGCACCCGCATGATGGACGTGGCCGCCGACGCGCTGCCGCCCGGCACCGCCGAGTACATGAAGGCGCACATGCCGCCGGAGATGGTGGCCCCCGTCGCCGCCTACCTCGCCCACGCGGCCTGCACCCTCACCGGCGAGGTGCTGAACGCCGCCGGCGGCACGGTCTCCCGGCAGGTCATGATGACCACCCCCGGCGTCCACGACCCCGCGCTCACCCCCGAGACGGTCGCCGACCGGATCAAGGAGATCTGCGACCCCTCCGAGGCGCGCATCACGGAGCTGATGGGCATCGACGAGCCCGGAGACCGGTCGTGAGCGGGGGCCGGTGGACGGTCGAGGTCGACCGGCGCCGCTGCATCGGCAACCAGATGTGCGTGACCGCCGCCGGCGGCCACTTCGTTCTCGAGGACGGCAGGTCCCGGCCAGTCGCCGCCTCGGTCGCCCCCTCCGACGACGTGCTCGAAGCCCTCGAACTGTGCCCGACCTCGGCCATCACCGTCCACGACGAGACCGGCGCCCCCGTCGAGCCCAGCTGACCCGCGCACCAGACCCAGGAGACACACGACCATGACCGTCGCCAAAGCCGAGTTCCCGTTCGGCCCGGTCCCCCCGGCCGAGGCCCTGCAGATCATGCGGGCGATCCGCGACGACCGTCCGATGACGAAGGTGGCGTTCCCCGTCGGCGGCGAATGCTGGATGCTCCACCGACACGAGACCTGCCGCGCCGTGCTGGAGGACCGCCGCTTCGTGCGCAAGCCCTTCACCGACGGACGCCCGGTCCCCTACGCCTTCGAGTTCCCGGCGTTCCTGACCCAGACCCTGCAGTTCATGGACCCGCCGGACCACACGCGGTTCCGCCGGCTGGTGTCCAAGGCGTTCACGCTGCGTCGCGTCGAGCGGCTGCGCGGCAAGGTCCAGGACATCGCCGACGAACTCGTCGACGCGATGGTCGCGGCGGGGCCGCCCGCGAACCTCGTCGAGTCCTTCGCGCTCCGGCTGCCCATCCGGGTCATCGGCGACATGCTCGGCGTTCCGCAGGACGGCCGGGGCGACTTCGTCCGGTGGAGCCACGCGATGCTCGCCACCTCCGGCATGACCGAGGACGAGGTCACCGAGGCGATGACCTCGCTGTACCTCTACCTGCAGGAGCTCATGACGCGGAAGCGGGACGACCCGCGGGACGACCTGCTCAGCGCCCTCGTCGCCGCCCGGGACGCCGACGACCGGCTCACCGACGACGAGATCATCCAGATCGCGATGCTGCTGGTCGCGGGCGGCTTCGACAACACGGCGAACTTCATCGAGCTCGGCGTCCAGGCGCTGCTGGCCGACCCCGCGCAGCACGCCGCGCTGCTGGCCGACATCGACGGCGTCATCCCGACCGCGGTCGAGGAGATCCTCCGGCACGGCGGCTATGTCCTCGACCGCGACACGGGCGGCTTCGCCGGACTCGTCCCCTTCGTCGCCTCCGAGGACGTGGAGCTCGACGGCGTCCTCATCAAGGCCGGGGACGCGGTCGCCGTCGATCTGGGCACCGCCAACCACGACGACGGCGTCTTCGCCGACTCCGACCGGTTCGACGTCACCCGGGAGCGCAACCCGCACCTCACCCTCAGCCACGGGCTCCACCACTGCCTCGGCGCCCCGCTGGCCCGCATGGAACTCCAGGTCGGCATCGCCACCCTGTTCCGCCGCCTGCCCGAACTGAAGCTCGCCGGTGAACCGGTCTACCTGGAGGGCGTCCTCACCGGGGGCATGACCGACCTCCCCGTCACCTGGTGACCCCCGGGCCCGCCGGCGCCTTCCGGGAGAAGCGGACTCCCCGGTCCGGCGGCCGTTGAGATCCGCAAAGGAGCCGAACACATGTCACCCACCGCCGATGCCGCGACGATCCCCGCGACCGTGCCCTTCGTCAAGATCGTCACCGACGACCCCGAAGCGCTGCTCGACTTCTACGGCCGGGCCTTCGACTTCAAGGTCATCCAGCGGGTGAAGTCCAGCGCGGGCACCGAGTGGGAGCTCGAAGAGATCATCACGCACGCCGCGAACGACGAGGGCTGCACGCTCGTCCTGCTGAAGTTCCCGGCCCGGCCCGTCCCGGAGCCCGGCGGGATCGTGCTGGGAATACGGGTCGGCGACATCGACTCCGCCCTGGAGCGCGCGGTGGACGCCGGGGCGGCGGTCGTGCGACCGCTCAAGACCGAGGCGGAGCACGGAGTGAGGGTCGTGTTCGTGCAGGACCCGGGCGGCAATCTGATCGAGATCATCGAGCCGCTGGCCTGAGCCGTCCGAGCCCTCCAGCCGAGAAAGGAAGCGTCGTGACCACGGAGCGCCACCCCATCACGCCGGTCATGCACCCCACGCTCATCCACGACTTCTACGAGCCGGACGAGGTCGAGGCCCTGTTCGGCGTCGTCCGCCGGCACGCTCCGTGGAAGCTCGTGCTCGCCCACCACTTCTCGTCCACGGAGGAGTACCTCGCCGTCTCCGGCGGCGCCGACGTGGACCCGGCCGAGGTGAGCCTCTCGGACTTCATCGCACCGGTCTTCCGCGACTACCTCGCCGAAGAAGGGGTCGTCTTCTACCCCGAGCTCCACGACCTCTACTTCAGCAAGAAGCTGCTGGACCCGGTCAGGGAGATGCACGGCGCGAAGTACGGCCTGGCCCTCCACATGCTCTTCAACACCGGAGTCCCCTCGCACAGCTTCGACGCCGGCCATTTCGACAGCGCCAACTGGCGCGGCTGCTCGATCGTGAACACGC
Organism: Actinomadura rifamycini DSM 43936; assembly: GCF_000425065.1. GTDB lineage: Bacteria > Actinomycetota > Actinomycetes > Streptosporangiales > Streptosporangiaceae > Spirillospora > Spirillospora rifamycini. The sequence continues at coordinate 34,324 of NZ_AULB01000020.1, read as the reverse complement.
CGATCTGGCTGCTCAGCGTCATGGCGAAGTCCGGCCTGTTCGACCACTGGGCCGTCAAGACCGGGCAGATGATTACGTACTTCTACAACTCCGACATCGACGGGGGCTTCACCTACTGGCCCGACGGCCCCGACCTGCCTCCGCAGCGGTTCAGGGCCCCGTTCGACAACACGTGCATCCTGTCGGACAACTCGAAGATGTACCACCGCAGGGAGAGCAACGGCCCCGCCCACCAACGCGACCACCCCGACATCCGCCTGGAGTCGCTGCTGCACTCCGAGGACCCCGACCACTGGGTGATCCGCAACGGCGACGAGGAGATCGCGCGCTACCGCGACCGCGACATGCGGACGCTCTTCCACTACACCGCCCTGGTCTTCGACGAGCTGTCGGACGTCCGCACGTACCTCGACCGCACCGACGACCTGACCCACGAGAAGGTCTTCGAGGTGCTGGCCCACGACCTGAGGCGCAGGGGCGTCAGGTTCACCGAGCCCACCGACCCGATGACCGATCCGGAGTTCATCGCGCTGCTGAACAGGACCTACGAGATGGCTCCCCGCGAGTACCCCGCGGAGGCGCCACTGGCCGTCCGCGGCGCCGTCTGAACCGGACGTCCCGCCAGGCCGCCGCCGTGACGCCCCCAGGAGCACGAATGGACCCCAGGCTCGACCCGGACGTGCGAGCGCTGCAGGAAGCCAGGGCCGCGACGAAACCCGTCCGGATGGCGGACGCCGGTTTCCGGAGCGTCCGCGCATGGCTGGAAGGGCTGCCGCATCCCGAGGGGCTGCCGGACATGGCCGGGGTCGACACCGTCTGGATCCCCGGACCCGGCGGAAGGCTCCGCCTCGACGTCTACACGCCCGGTAGCCGGACCCCGTCTCCCGCCGTGGTCTATTTCCACGGCGGCGGCATGGTGATGGGCTCGAACCATTCGTTCCGCCCGACGGCGATCAACCTCGCGCACCACTCGGGCGCCAAGGTGTTCGCGGTCGACTACCGGCTCGCGCCGGAACACCCGGTGCCCGCCCAACTGGACGACTGCTGCGCCGCCACCGCGTGGGTCGCCGAGAACGCCGCCCGGCTCGGAGTCGACCCCGGCCGCATCGGCGTCGTCGGCGACAGCGCGGGCGGCACGCTGGCCGCCGGCGTCGCGCTCAAGGCACGCGACGACGGCGGCCCCGCGCTCGGCTGCCAGGTGCTGATCTATCCCGGCGTGGACGCCGACATGGCCGCGGAGTCGATCGCGGAGTTCGCCCACGGCCCCGGCCTGACGCTCGACGACATCCGCTACCTCCGCGAACTGTCCGGCGAGGGATTCGGATCCACCTCGCCGTACGTCCTCCCCATCCTGGCCGAGGACCTGTCCGGCCTTCCCCAGGCGATCGTCGCGGTGGCCGAATGCGACCCGGTTCGCGATTGGGGCGAGCGGTACGCGTCCCGCCTCGTCAAGGCCAGGGTCCAGACCACCGTGACCCGCTACCCGGGCCTGACGCACGGGTTCGCGATGCAAGTCGACCACCTCGCTCGCGCACGGCTGGCGATGGCGGAGATCGGCGCCCTCCTGAACGCCAAGTTCCGCCATCCGCTGCCCTGGTGAACGGCGCCCGGCGGCTCAGGGGGCGGCGGCGCGGACGTCCACCTCCAGGGACAGCAGGTGGGAGCTGAGGCTCTTGCCGTGGGTGTCGAGCGCGAGGGACGTCGTGACGCCGCCGTCGAGGGACTGGCGGCACACGAAGTGCAGGGCGCACAGGTTCGGCAGCTCGTAGCGGACCACGTCGCCCCGGACGCCGAGATGGCGGCGGACCGCCTCGGGCGTCAGTTCCCTGACCAGGTCGGCGTAGTGCTCGTCGCGGTAGGGGAAGACCGAGATCGTCGAAGTATCGCCTTTGTCGCCCGCGCGGGCGTGCGCGATGTCATGCAGTCTCGTGCGCACCGGAGACCTCCAGGACGTGCGTGGCGGGGGTGACGGCTTCGCGGGGCAGCAGGGTCGACACGATGCCGATGACCTCGTCCGTCCGGGTGCGGACGCCTCCTCCCCCGGCGGGGCCGTTCGTGTAGAGGGCCTCGACCTCGTGGCAGACGTCGTCGGCGCGCTCGGGCGTCGGCGTGATCGCCGCGACGCGCAGGCGGCACTCCCCGTCGGGCGTGCCGATGACGCCGGTGCGCGGGCGCACCCCGGCCCGTCCGAGCCGCTCCGCGACGATCTCGCCGGCGAGTTCGGCGCGGCGCCGGGCGTTCGGGCCCGCGTAGGAGATCTCCGCTTCGGCGCGGTGCCCGGCGTGGTAGCCGACGCTGACCTTGAGCGTGTCCGGGCGGGGGCGGCCCGCGGCCCCGCGCACCCGCACGACGTCCGGGCGGACGTCCTCGACGGTGACGCCCCGCAGGTCGAGGACGACGTCGGGGGTCAGGTAGGCGGCGGGGTCGGTGATCTCGTACAGCAGCTGCTCGCGGACGGTGGCGCGGGAGACCAGCCCGCCGGTGCCGGGGAGCTTCCCGATCTCGGCCGTCCCGGCGGCGTCGACGTCGGCGAAGGGGAAGCCGAGGTCGGCGAGGCCCGGGACGTCCTTGCGGCCGGGGTCGGCGAAGTAGCCGCCGGTGAGGTGCCCCGCGCATTCCAGCAGGTGGCCGGTCATGGTCCCGGCGGCGACGCGCGGCAGGTCGTCCGGGTCCCAGCCGAGGCCGTGGGCGAGGGGCGCGAGGAACAGCGACGGGTCGGCGACCCGGCCGGTGAGGACGACGCCGGCGCCCGCCGCCAGGGCGGGCATGAGCGCGTCGACGCCGAGGTAGGCGTTGGCGGAGATGACGGGGCCGTGCTCCGCCAGCGGCCTGCCGTCCTCCAGGGCGGGGGCGCCGAGGTCGATGCGGTCGAGCACGTCGTCGCCGGTGACCACGGCGATCCGCAGGCCGTCCAGCCCGAGTTCGCGGGCCAGGTCTCGCGCGGCCTCGCCGGCGGCGCGCGGGTTGGCCGCGCCCATGTTGCTGACGATCGGCACGCGCCGCCGGGCCGCCCGGGGCAGCAGCGCCGCCAGCCGGGCGCGCAGCCGCGGCTCGTAGCCGTGGGCGGGATCCCTCAGCCGGCGGCGGTGGCCGAGCGCGATGGTCCGCTCGGCCAGGCATTCCAGGACGAGGACGTCGAGGTCGCCGCGGTCGAGCAGGTCGGCGGCGGGCTCGACGCGGTCGCCGGCGAACCCGGCGCCGCACCCGATCCGCATGGACGTGGTGTTCGTGGGCGTGCTGTCGGTCATGGGAGCCCCGATGGTCGATGGTCAGATGGCGCCGGTGAGCAGCGCGACCGCGGTCATGACGAGCGTGGTGCCGAAGGCCCAGCCGAAGATGAACCGCTGGTGCGCGCCGAACTCGACCTTGGCCATCCCGAGGAGGATGAACGTGGACGCGGTCAGCGGGCTCAGGGGGAAGCCGGTGGTCATCTGCCCCAGGATCGCCGCCCGGCCGATCTCGGCGGGATCGCCGCCCAGCCCCGCGCTCGTCTCGGCGACGACGGGCATGACGCCGTAGTAGTAGGCGTCCGGGGTGAACACCAGGCTGAGCGGCATGCCCGTGACGGCGGTCGCGGTCGGCAGGAGGCCCCCGGCGGCGTCCGGGACGACCGACACGATGGCGCGGGACATCTCGTTGATCATTCCGGTGCCGCCCAGGATGCCGGTGAAGACGCCCGCCGCGAAGATCATCGCCGTGACGAGGATGACGTTGGCGCCGTGCTTCTCCAGCAGTTCCTGCTGCCGCGGCCACGTCGGCCGGTTGACGGCGAGCGCGACGACGAACGCCACGGCGAACAGCACCTCGAGCGGCATCAGCTGCGCGACCAGCGCCGCGATCAGCGCGACGGTCAGCAGCAGGTTGAACCAGAAGAGCGCCCGTGCCGTCCGCGGGGCCGCGTCCGCCGCGGCGGGGGCCGCGTCCGGCTCCGGGTCGGGCAGCGCCTCGCCCCGCTCGGCCAGCCGGGCGCGTTCCCGGCGTCCGATGAGGTAGGCCGCGAGCAGCACCCACGCGATCCCGGCGACCATGGCGGGCAGGACGGGCAGGAAGATGTCGGAGCCGTCCAGCTTGAGCGCCGCCATCGCGCGCGCGGTCGGGCCGCCCCAGGGAACCAGGTTCATCACCCCGGCGCCGAGGCAGACCACGCCGGTCAGGACCACCGGCCGCATGCCGAGCCGCTTGTAGATGGGCAGCAGTGCGGAGACGGTGATGAGGAACGTGGACGCCCCGTCCCCGTCGAGGGCCACCAGCAGCGTCAGCACCGCCGTGCCCACGGTGATCTTCATCGGGTCGCCCGCGGCCCAGCGCAGCACCCGGCGGATCGCCGGGTCGAACAGCCCGCTGTCGATCATCAGGCTGAAGTACAGCACCGCGAAGGTGATCATGATGGCCACCGGGGCGACCTTGACCATCCCGTCGGCGATCATGCCGCCGAGCTCGCCGCCGAACCCGCCGGCGAGCGCGGTCGCGATCGGCACCAGCACGAGCGCGAGCAGCACCGACACCTTCCTGGTGAGGGTCAGGGCGAGGAACAGCCCGATGGTGACGAAGCCGAGCGCGGCCACCATGTGCCCACCTCCTTTCCGGGGTTGCCGACGAGTGTGAGGTCCGACACTCTTGTTCGTCCAACATCGATCGCGCATACATTGATGCGGAGAGCGCATGGACCTGACCATCCAGCAGCTGCGCATCGTCCTGGCCGTCGCCCGGGAGGGCAGTTTCACGGCCGCGGGCGAGCGTATGCGGCTCGCCCAGTCGTCGCTGAGCCGGACGGTCGCCGAGGTGGAGCGCCGCGTCGGCGTCGTGCTGTTCGAGCGCACGACGCGGCGGGTGCTGCTGACCCCCGCGGGCCAGGAGTTCGCCCAGGTCGCCGAACGGGTGGTGGCGGAGTTCGACCGCGGGATCGGCCACTTCACCGGCTTCCTGGCCGGCACCCGGGGCCTGGTCAGGATCGCGGCGCTGCCCTCGCTGGCCGCCACGCTGCTGCCCGCGATCGTGTCCCGGTTCCGCCGCGACCACCCCGACGTCCGCGTCCAAATTGAGGACGGGCTACTGGGCCAGGTCCTCGACCGGGTCCGGGGCGGCCACGTCGATCTGGCGGTCACCGTCCCGACCGGCCCGCAGGACGGCCTGGGCTTCCGCCAGATCGCCGTCGACCACTTCTACTGCGTCTTCCCCCGCGACCACCGCTTCGCGGCGGAACCGGATCCGCTCCCCTGGACGGAGCTGGGCGACGAGCCGTTCATCGCCTTCGACCCGGCCAGCAGCGTCCGCGCCTTCACCGACCGGGCGCTGCGCGAGGCCGAGGTGCGGCTCGGCCCGGTGACCGAGGCCCGCAACATCGCCGCCGTCGCCGGGCTCGCCGCCGCCGGGCTCGGGGTGTCGGCCGTCCCCGGGCTCGTCCTGCCGCTCATCGAGTTCGCGCGTCTCGAACGGCGGCGGCTCGTCCTGCCCGAACTCACCCGCCCGATCGGCATCCTGTTCGACCCGCGACGTCCCCAGGCACCGGTCGTCAAGCACTTCCTGAAGCTGCTCGAAGAAGGCCCGGCGGAAGAGTCACCGCATTTCGTCGGCGCGGAATGGACGAACGACCGGCAGCACCCAGTGGATCAGCGGATATAGCCGGACCGCATCAATACGTGCGGACTCGATGTTGGCTCTCCCCGGTCGGTCGACTTCGGATCGGCCAGATGAGCAACAGCTACGGCGCCCGCCGCCTCGCCCGGCCCTCGCCCGTTCAGCCCCCGGGCTTTCGCCCGGGGGCTGAACATGCTTTTCAGATGCGGTCGTCAGTTCTGGATCGGCACTTGGCGGTGAGGGACGAGCCGGACCGGCCCGATGAGGCCGTAGTCCTGGCGGGCCTGCTGCGCCTGGCCGGGGAATCCGGGGGTGACGCGGAGGCGGTTGCGGAGCGGCGTCGCCACCCGGACCGTGATCGTGTTCTCACCGGGGCGCAGGTGACCGGAGAGGTCGACCCGTCCGCTGACCTGGTCGGACGGCGGGATCGCGCGCCCGTTCACGGTCACCGTGAAGGTGTCGGTGACCTCGCCGAGGTCGAGGCGGGCGCCGTCGGCGCCGTCGAGCCGCACCGTCGTCGTGTACGTCCCCACGCCGGAGACGTCCTGGAGTTCGGGGATGCGCGACCAGGGCCGTAGCGCGTCGAGTCGCATCCGGTGCCGGGTGATCTCCCGGGAGCCGTCGGCGCCCCGATGCCAGTCGTCGACCGTCAACGTCCAGTCGTCCAGCCGCACGGGCCGATCGACCTTCGGCACGTTCACGCGGATCCGCTTGCCGTTGTCGAAGGTCACCGTGTGGGCGCCGGGTTCCGTCGCACGCAGGTGCGGACGGCCGTTCTGCATGACCACGTCGCCGGCGGACGTCGCGGTCACGTGCCTGCCGGGGCGACCGGCCAGCGCGAGCACGGTGGAACCGCCCGGCGCAAGATCGACCCGCACGGTCGTCCTTCCTCCGGAGACCCGGTATCGGCCGATCGGGGTGATCTCGCCGGTCCACGCGTCGAGCTCGTACGGACGGCCGTTCCCCTCCAGCGCCACCGAAGCCGTGATCGCCTTCGAGGTGGGGTTGTGGAGGTAGTACAGACGCCCGCGGTTCAGGTCGCGCCGGACGGTGAGCAGCCCGGACGCCGCGCCCGTCTCCGCCGAGGGGCGCACGCCGAGGCCGCGCAGCGTCCCGGGCAGCGCCGCGCGGTCGGGGACGCGGCGGACCGAGGGCTGGGCGAGGAGCCGCTGGACGATCCGTGCCAGCTCGGCGTCCTGCCGGGCCGCGTCGCGGGCGCCGGGCGTCCGGGACGGCGGGTCGCCGACGATCACGATCGGCAGGCCGCGTTCCGCGTGCCGCAGCAGCAGCCGCGCGGTCTCCACCGGGAGCGTGGCCTGCCGTTCGAGGATCAGCGCGCGGTAGGCGGGCCCGTCCGGGGCGAGCCGGCGGTTCCGCACCCGTGTCCCGTCCAGCTGGTCGGGGCCGACGTAGTCGTGCGTGAACCCCGCCGTGTTCGGCACCTGCACTTCGGCGCCGTACTCGTGCCGGTAGACGGCGAGGTCGACCGAGGGGCGGCCCTGGCGCAGCACGTACTGCATGCGCGCCGTCCAGTCGGTGATCTCGCCGGTGTCGTCCCAGGTGGGCTGCCGCGGACCCCAGGCCTCGGAGAAGCCGTTGCCGCCGGCCTGCATGGTGAACGGGGAGAAGCCCGGCCACTGCGAGCCGAGTGCGCGTTCGTTGGCGAACCCGTGGAAGACGACCTGGTTGACGCCGTGCGCGAAGGCCGTGTTGAAGTGCCCCAGCATCTGCGGCCAGGTCTGCGCGTAGGCATGGTCGTAGGCGGCGCAGCACTCCAGCGAGTACACCTTCTTGCCGCCGAGGTGGACGGCGCCGTCGGCGATCCAGCGGGAGGGCTCGTCGGTGTAACCGCCGCTGCCTCCGAGCGACTCCGTCTCCGGAACGTCGACGGCCGCGTCGATCGTCGGTGTGTCGACCGTCGTGCCGTAGGGCTGGGCGCGGTAGCGCAGTCCCCGCGAGTGCGCCCACTTCTGCAGGGGACGGACGTGCGCGTCGATGTAGAGGTCGGTCAGCGTGCGGTAGTAGTCGTCGCGGACGCGCTCGCCGCTGCCGTCGCCGAACGTGAAGTCGGGCTCGTCCGCAGGGGTGGCGGACGTGTACTGGCGGTGGATGTTCTCGATGAACAGCACCGGCAGGTTGTCGCGCAGGGAGTAGCCGCGCAGTTTGCGGAAACGGGTCGTCAGGTCCCAGGTCCAGTGCTGCGCCGAGTCGAGTTCCAGGGAGTCCTCGAAGAGGTCGCCGCCGTTGCGCTTCAGCAGGCGCCGCAGTTCCGGCGTCAGGACGTTCGCGTCGAGGAAGCCCGTCGCCGCCTCGGCCCCGGCCGCGCTGAAGTGGTCGACGACGTGGGCGGCCTGCTCCGACACCGACTGGCCGGAGACGGGCGCCTGACCGGTGCCGCGCTGCCAGTAGCCGAACAGCAGCCACTCCCCGCCGTCCGGCGCCGTCCAGGTGATCCGGCCGTCGCGGACCGACCCGGTCAGGTCGACCAGGGAGTTCTTCTCCAGCTCGACGGGTTTGGTCCCGGTGCACTCCTGCGCGCAGCGGATCGCCTGCGCCGCCACCAGCGTCTGCTTGGTGACGCCCGCCTTCGGTTCCGGCGCGGCCGGCACGGGGCCGTCGTAGGCCGCGCCGCCCTTCACGGTCGCGCGCCCGTAGGCGAGTTCCTGCGCGGCCCGCGGGTCGTCCGGGGTCAGGCCGGGAACGACCAGCGGCCAGGACGGCCCGACGGTGAGGTCGACGCGGACGCCGTGCCGCCGTCCGGCCTCGACGGCCCGCCGGAGCCGGTCGGTGAGGACCGGGCCGCCCCAGCCGTACTCGCCGGGGTCCGTGCTGAACATGCAGGCGATCTCGACCGCGGTGAACCCGCGGTCGGCGACCGCCTCGATCTCGGTCTCGATCTCCTCCGGCGCGATCTGCCCGCACGCCCACCAGTAGCGGATCTTCGGCCGCGCGTCGGCGGGCGGGTCGGCGAACTGGCGGGCGAAGGCGGCGCCGAAGGGGGACGGCGGGGCGGCCGCGGCGGCGCCGGGCACCACGACGACGGCCATCGCCGTCAGCAGCGCCACGACGCCGGCGCGCAGCCGTCTGCGCGGGGTGGGGGGCATGGGGGACTCCTGGTGTGCGGGGTGGGTGGGTGCCGTGGCCCGGCGCGGACCGCTCGGCGGGCCACGGCGGTTCGTCAGGCCGGGGCGGACGCCGGGGCCTGCTCGCTGAGCTCGATCATCGCCTCGAGGTCCTCGGCGGGGACGCTGACGAACGCCAGGAACTGCCGCATCGGCAGCGAGGCGACCATGTCGAGCATGTCGGCGTGCTTCTCGGACTCCCGTCGCTGTTCGTCGGTCATGCCCGCGCTGAGAGTCCGGGTGAGGACCGGGCCGACGACCGGGTGGCCGAACCAGTCGGCGACCGGGGAGTCCAGGGACAGGGACGCGGCGACCGCGTCGCCGGTGAGGGTGATCGTCCGTTCGGCGACGACGCGGGCCGCGTTCTCACCGATCTGCACCGTGTAGTCGCCGGGCGCGACCGCCCAGCGGCCGAGTTCGACGTCGTAGAACGCGAACGCGCGCCGGTCGAGCGGGAACTCGACCGTCCTCGACTCGCCGGGGTCGAGGAAGACCTTCGTGAAGGCGCGCAGTTCCCGGGCGGGACGGCGGACCGGCCCGGCGGTCGTGGCGACGTAGACCTGCACGACGTGCCCGCCCGCCCGCTCCCCCGTATTGGTCACGGTCACGGTGACGGTCGCGGTGTCCTCTCCGGTCATGGCGACGTCCATGTCGCCGGTCGCGAACGTGGCGTAGCTCAGGCCGTGGCCGAACGGGTAGCGGACCGCGCGGTCGGCCGTCTCGTAGTACCGGTAGCCGACCATGACGCCCTCGCCGTACCGGACGTGCCCCTGCTCGCCGGGGAAGTTCAGATGGCTCGGGGTGTCCTGCAGGCGCAGCGGGATCGTCTCGGCCAGCCGGCCGGACGGGACGGCGACGCCGAACAGCAGGTCGGCGACGGCCCCTCCCCCGGCCTGGCCGAGCAGCCAGCCCTCGAGGATCGCGTCGACGTCGTCGTGGAAGCCCTCCAGGGAGACCACCCCGCCGTTCGACAGCACCACCGCGGTCCGCGGGGCGGCGGCCGCCACGGCGCGGACGAGTTCGACCTGCTCGGCGGGCAGGTCGATGTCCGCGCGGTCGTATCCCTCGGAGGCGTCCTTGGCGGGGCCGAGGAAGACGACGGCGATGTCGGACTCTTCCGCCGCCCGGACGGCCTCCCGCCGCAGGTCCGTCCCGTCGCCGTCGCCGTCGAGCGCGAACCCGCGCGCGTAGGTCACGGTCTGACCGCGGTCGGCGGCCAGCGCCTGGACGGCCTCCAGCGGCGCGTCGACGCGGGTCGGGTTGATGTGGGAGCTGCCGCCGCCCTGGTAGCGCGGCGCGGCGGCGAACTCGCCGATGACGGCGATGCGCCGCACGTCCGCGCCGATGGGCAGGGCGGCGCCGTCGTTCTTCAGCAGCACGGCACAGGACGCCGCGAGTTCCCGGGCGAGGGCGTGGTGGGCGTCGGTGTCGAAGACTCCCGTCGCCGGTGCGCGGCGGCCTGCCAGGTCCGCGACGCGGCGGGCGCTCGCGTCCACGACGGCCTCGTCCAGGTCGCCGGACCGGACGGCGCGGACGACCGCGGCGTCGCCGTCGCCGTCCCCGGGCATCTGCAGGTCGAGCCCGGCGGCCAGCGCGGCGACCCGGTCGTAGACGCCGCCCCAGTCGGAGACCACGGCCCCGTCGAACCCCCATTCCTCCCGCAGCACCTCGGTGAGCAGCCACCGGTTCTGCGAGGCGGGCACGCCGTTGATCCGGTTGTAGGACGACATGACCGTCGCGGGCCGGGCGTCGGTGACGACGCGTTCGAACGCGGGCAGGTAGATCTCGCGCAGGGTGCGCTCGTCGACGTCCGCGCTGACGCGCATCCGGTCGGTCTCCTGGTTGTTGGCCGCGAAGTGCTTCACCGACGCCCCCGGCCCCTCACCCTGCAGGGCGTTCACGTGCGCTGCGGCGAGCGCCCCGGACAGCAGCGGGTCCTCGGAGTAGTACTCGAAGTTGCGGCCGCACAGCGGCGAGCGCTTGATGTTCACGCCCGGGCCGAGGACCACGTCGACGCCCAGCGCCCGGGCCTCGCGGCCGATGGCGGCGCCCAGGCGGGCCGCCGCCTCGACGTCCCAGCTCGACCCGATGGCGACGGCGGGCGGGAAGCACGTGGCCGGGAGGCTCGCGTGGACCCCCATGTGGTCGGCCTCCCCTTTCTGGAGGCGGATGCCGTGCGGCCCGTCGGACAGGACGATCGAGGGGACGCCCGCCTCGTCCACCGGCTCCGTCCTCCAGAAGTCGCGCCCTGACAGCAGGGCGGCCTTCCGCTCCAGCGGGAGGCCGGCGGGGTCGGTTCGCGGCACGTTCGCGGTTCCTTTCATGTCGGTTGCGGGTCGGTCCGCCGGGGGCGGCGGGGTCACTGGTGGGCGCCGCCGTCGATGCGGATCTCGGTGCCGGTGACGAACGCGCCGTCGTCGGAGACGAGCATCGCCACGACCCCGGCGACGTTCTCCGGGCCGGGCATGCCGTCGCCGATCGCCGGGGTCAGCTTCAGGAAGAGGTTCCAGTCGACGTCCGCGGGCACCAGGTCGGCGATGTTGTCGGTGATGCCGCTGCTGATGCCGCCCGGCACGATGTTCACGGCCCGCAGGCCCTGCTCGGAGTACTCGAGCGCGAGGCTGTGGGTGAAGGAGGCGATGCCGCCCTTGCTCGCCGAGTAGGCCGCCATGAACGGGTGGGCGAAGAACGCCGAGGTGGAGCTGAAGTTCACCACCACGCCCCGCCCGGACTCCAGCAGCGCGGGCAGCGCGGCCCTCGTCATCAGGAAGGTTCCGGTGAGGTTCACCCCGATGACCCGGTTCCACAGCTCCAGCGAGCATTCGTGGGTGTGCGCGCCGCGCAGCATGCCCGCCGTGTTGACCAGGGCGTCCAGGCCGCCGAGGCTCTCGACCGCCGCGGCGACGGCCGCGCCGACCGCGGCCTCGTCGGCGATGTCGACGGGCGTGACGGTGAGCCGGTCGGCCGTCCCGGCCTCCGCGGCCAGCGCGGCGGTCTCCTTCAGCCCGTCCTCGGCGATGTCGCCCGCCACCACGCGGGCGCCTTCGGCGAGCAGCCGCAGCGTCGTGGCCCGGCCGATGCCGGAGCCCGCCCCCGTGATCAGCACGCGTCGGTCGGCGAGTCGCATCATGATGCCTCTTCTCTCTCGGTCAGCCGAGCCGGGCGAAGCCGGCCTCGATGTCGGCGGGCAACTCGTCGCCGCCGCCCGGGATCATCGCGATCGCCTCGCGGACGGTCATGTTCTGCTGGACGGCACCCAGCCCCGCCTCGACGTGCTCGGCGAGTTCCGGAAGCCGCCGGACGATCGCGTCGCCGAGGACCTGCCGCGCGCCGGGCCGGTCGGCGACCTCCGCGAGGGTGCTGTCCAGAGTGAGCGGCGCCGCGTCGTCCCCGTCGGCGGCGTACGGGACGTCCCAGCGGTAGGCACCCGAGCCGACGGTGAACCGGTCGGCGCCCGGCAGGGCGACGTGCGCGGTGGCGTTCGCGGGGACGACGGCCTTCACGGCGAGGCGTCCGTTCTCGATCCGCCAGGAGCACTCGGCGGCGCCGTAGGGCGTGCGCAGCCGGGCGCCCGCGCGGGTCAGTCCACCGCCGGGCCGGGGGCGGATCTCGATCTCCCGGTAGCCGGGCGCCGCCGGGGCGAGCCCGGCGACGGTGCGGTGCAGCCAGTCGGCGACGGCGCCCAACGCGTAGTGGTTGAAGGACGTCATGCCGCTGGGGTTCACGGTGCCGTCCGGCAGGAGGCTGTCCCACCGCTCCCAGATCGTCGTGGCGCCCATGGTGACGGGGTAGAGCCACGACGGGCACTCGCGCTGCATCAGCAGCCGGTAGGCCGCGTCGACGTGCCCCCCTTCCGTGAGGGCGTCGCAGATCAGCGGCGTCCCGACGAACCCGGTGGCGATGGTGTAGCCGCTTCCGCGCACCAGCTCGACGAGCCTCGCCGCCGCGTGGCGACGCTGCGCGGAGCCGGGCAGCAGCGCGAACTCCAGCGCCAGCGCGTACGCCGTGGGCGAGTCGCTGAGCAGCCGGCCGGACGCGGTGGTGTACTCGTCCTGGAACGCCCGGCGGACCCTGTCCGCCAGGGCGCGGTAGCGGCCTTCCTCCTCGGCGCGGCCGAGGACGGCGGCGGCCCGCGACAGCAGGTCGGCCGACCGCGCGAAGTAGGCGGTGGCCACGATCTCGGGCGGGGTCTTCGCCTGCTCCGGCCGCTCCGGAGGCGCGGTCGGGTCCAGCCAGTCGCCGAACTGGAAGCCGCTGTTCCAGAGCCCGTCCGGCCCGGCCAGCCCCGCGACGTGGTCGACCCACGCGCGCATTCCGGCGAACTGCGACTCGAGGACGCCCGCGTCGCCGTACCGGCGGTACAGCACCCAGGGCACGATCACGGCGGCGTCGCCCCAGGCCGCGGCCGCGTTCGTGGTCGCCCCCATCACGTTCGGCACGATGAAGGGCACCAGGCCGTCCCGCCGCTGCTCGGCGGCCAGGTCGGCGAGCCAGGACGTCAGGAGGCCGGCGCTGTCGAACAGGAACGACGCCGTCGGCGCGAACACCTGCAGGTCGCCCGTCCAGCCGAGGCGCTCGTCCCGCTGGGGGCAGTCGGTGGGCACGTCGAGGAAGTTGCCGCGCATGCTCCAGACGGCGTTCTCGTGCAGGCGCTCCACCAGCGGATCGGAGCAGGTGAACCAGCCGGTGCGCTCCAGGTCCGAGTGGCACACCACGGCGGCGACGTCCCGCACCGGACCGCTGATCTCGGCGTAGCGGAACCCGTGGAAGGTGAAGCGCGGCTCCCACGTCTCGTCCTCGCCGCCGCGCAGGACGTAGGTGTCGGTCGCCTGGGCCGTGCGCAGCGGGGCGGTGCACAATTCGCCGTCCTGGAGCACCTCGGCGTGCCGCAGCACGATCTTCTCCCCGGCCCGGCCGCGCGCGGTGACCCGCAGCCTGCCGACCAGGTTCTGGCCGAAGTCGACGATCCGGGTGCCGTCCGGCTTCGTCCCGGTCTCCACGGGCGCCAGGACCTCGGTCCTGCGCACCGGCGGTCCCGTCGGGGCGACGAGCGTGGACGGGTCGCGCTCCACGACCTCGACCCGCGACCAGCCGCCGGTGTCGTGGCCGGGCGACGACCAGCCCGGACGCTCCAGCCGCGCGTCGTGGACCTCGCCGTCGTACAGGTCCGACGACACCAGCGGGCCGGACGCCGCCCGCCAGGACGCGTCGGTGCCGAACCGCTCGCCCGTCCCGTCCTCGTAGACGACCTCGAGCTGCGCGAGCCACGCGAGCCGGTCGCCGTACAGGGCGCGCTTGCCCTCGAAGCCGAGCCGTCCCCGGTACCAGCCGTCGCCGAGCACGGCCCCGAGGCAGTTGGCGCCTTCCCGCAGCAGCCCGGTGACGTCGAACGTCTGGTAGCGCAGCCGATGGCCGTAGGCCGTCCAGCCCGGGGCGAGCACGTGATCGCCGACGACCGTCCCGTTCAGCTCCGCCTCGTAGACCCCGAGGGCCGTCGCGTACAGCCGCGCCGACCGCACCGGGCCGCGCACCTCGAACTCGCCGCGGACCAGCGAGCCCTCACCGGGGCCGACGAACCGCGCCGACCAGTCGTCCGGCTTCAGCAGCCCGGCCTCGACGTGCGCCCCGCCGCTCCACGGCGACCAACCGTCCGGCCCCTGGACGCGCACCCGCACCGCGACCCGCTCGCGCGACGCCAGCGGCGCGAACGGCCACGCCACCAGCACCGACTCACCGGAATCGACCCGGACCCGTTCGCCGCGCGCCTCGATCTCGTACGCGCTCTGCGTCCACCCGTCCCCGCCTGCCTCGACGATCCACGACACGCGCGGACGCGGCGTCCCGACGCCCAGCGGCTCGCGCAGATGCTCGAAACGGATGGTGCCGACGTGTGCTGTCATCGAATGGTCCCCCTCATCAAGATTCGGCCGAAGCGCGCACGGTTACTAGCACGTGTAAGTAGCACGCTAGCGAACCCCCTTGATCGGCCGGACGCTCAGTCCGCCGAGGAGCGCGACCCCCGCCGCGAACACGAACAGCAGCGGATAGTTCCCACCGCCTCCCAGCGCCAGGACGAGCGGCGCCACCACCGGCGCCGCCGACTGGGGAAGCGCGCTGGCGATGTGGAAGATGCTCATGAACCTGCCCGCCTCCCGCTCCCGGTCGGGCAGGACGTCCGCCGCCAGCGCCAGGTCCACGGCCCCGAACACCCCGGCTCCGAAGAGGATGAACAGCGAGCCGACGAGCACGCCGGCGAACGAGGAGGCCGAGGCCACGACCAGGAAACCGACCGTGAAGAGACCGGCCGCCGCGTAGATGAACGGCTTCCGGCGCCTCAGCCGGTCGGAGAGGAAACCGCTCGCGACCGCCCCCGCCGTGGTCATCACCAGCCCGGCCCCGCCGGTGATCGCGAGCAGCCCGGTCACGTCGTCCAGCGCGTATCCCAGGTGATCGGTCAGGAAGTACAGCTGGTACGTCGACAGGACCATCAGGCTGAACTGGATCAGGAACCGCCCCACGAAGGCCCACCCGAAGTCGGGGTGGCGCCGCGGGTCGAACACGAGGCTGCGGGCGAGCCCGGCCAGGTCGCCGGACCGGCGCGCGTCCTTCGGAAGCCGCGGGTCGGGCATCCGCACGACGAGCACCAGCACTCCGCCGCAGGCCACCAGTACCGGCACCAGGAAGAGCAGCGTCGTCGAGCCGCTGAGGGCGCCCGCGAACTGGAACCCGGCCACCCCGGCGATCTGCGCGGTGAACCCGATCAGCCCGCCGACCTTCCCGCGCTGCTCCTCGGGCACCTGGTCCGGCAGGATCGCCGTCAGCGGCGACATGATCATGCTCAGGCCCAGGTGCATGACCACGTAGCCCGCCAGGACCCCGGCCACCGACCCGAACGCCGCAATGAGCAGCGCACCGGCGACCAGCACCGGCATGCCGGCCAGCATCCAGGGACGGCGGCGCCCCATCCGGGAGGCGGTGTTGTCGCTGAGCACCCCGAAGACCAGACCGGACACGAGCCCGACGAGGGTCCCCACCCCGACCACCAGGCCGAGAGCCGCCTCCTTGCCATCGGGGTCGATCTGCTCGAGGCGAATGGCGAGAGACGCCAGCACCGGTGTCATGACCGCGATGTACACGGCGAGGTACGCCACGACGTAGACCGCGACGAACCCGCCGCCGACACGGCTCGGCCCGTCCGGGGACGCGGACGTCTCGTGCGTCGCGACGGACGGCAGGGGAACAGGTTCGGACAACACGTTCTCCGGGGTGGCTTCGGAAGCGAGCGGACCGCCGCTCGAGTTACTTACACGTGTTACTAACGCTGCGAGGACGTTAACAGCCGAGCTCACACCGCGGCAAGAGCCGACTCACCGGCGACCGGCCGACATCTCGGAGGCCATGGGACGACGACGGGTCCTCGACCCCGCATCCAGACCCTTGCCACGACACTCCCCCGCTGTTACGTTGCCCTGCACTCGAAGTTACACGTGTAAGTGATCCTCGACGTCGAGGGCTTCTCCCCCGCAGCCGGCACTCCCAGACCACTCTGCACTTACACGTGTCAGCTGCTGGGCGACGTCCGTCCTGAGTCACCCTTTCCTCCCACCTCCGAAAGAGGACCACCCCCATGACCTCGACCGCCGCCTCACGGCCCGGGGCAGAGCACAACGGCTTCACCGGGCGCTACCTACTCCTGCTGGTGGCCCTGATATGGCCTGCCCAACTGCTGTCGGTCACGGGCCTGCTGGCCGGCAACGCCCAATCCCAGATCGCCGTCCACTTCCACACGACGCAGATCGCCTGGTTCGTGCTGGTCAGCTCACTGATCGGAGCGTTCCTCACCCCCTTCGTGATGAGGGCCGCCGATCTGTTCGGCAAGAGGCGCGTCATGATCGTCCTCACCGTCCTCGGCGTGATCGGCGACCTGGTCTCGGCCCTCGCGCCGAACTTCGCCGTCCTTCTGCTCGGCCGCGGCGTGGCCGGGTTCTACGCGCCGATCGCGGCTCTGGTGTTCGCCATCGCCCGGGACGTGTTCCCGCCGCGCCTCGTCGGCCCCGCCAGCGGGCTGATCGGCGGCGGAGTCGGCCTCGTCGCGCTGTTCGGGCCCTTCCTGTCCGGCTGGCTCCTGGACGGCCACGGCTGGCGCAGCGCCATGTGGTTCCTCGCCGCGGCGTCCGCGGCGAGCCTGGTCCTCCTGCTGACCGTCGTCCCGGAGAGCCCGGTCCGGCAGGAGCGCACACCGATGGACTGGGCCGGCGGACTGCTCCTCGGCGGCGGTGTCTCCGCCATCGTCTACGGCGTCGGCAGGGGAAGCGACTGGGGCTGGTCCAGCGCCGGGTTCCTGGCCTCCGTCATCGGCGGAGCGGTGGCGATCATCGCCTTCGTCGTCGTCGAGGGCCGCGTCGCACACCCTCTTTACGAGCTCTCGATGCTGTCCCGCCGCCGCGTCTGGTCGGTCTTCCTGGCGACGGCACTGCTCGCCGGCACCGTCCTGTCGGCCGGGACGATCAGCCAACTGCTCGGGCTGATGCCGAAGATCCCCGCGGTTTCCGACGGGCTGGGGTTCAGCGCCACCAAGCTCGCGTGGATCGGCGCACCGGCCAGCGTCGTGATCATCCTGACGGCGGTCGCGACAGGGTGGCTCGCCCGTCGCGTGGACAGCAGATACCTCCTGGCGTCCGCCGCCCTGTTCGCCGCCGTCGGCTACGGGCTGACGGCGCACTTCCACCACACCGTGCCGCAGCTGATGACGGTCGGCATCGTGTCGGCGATCGGCCTCGGCATGATCGTCGCGCTCGTCCCGGTCATGGTCATCGAGGTGGTGTCCCCGGCCGAGCAGGCACGCGCCAACGGTCTTCAGAACATGCTTCAGGGCACGCTCCTCACCGTCGTGACACAACTGTTCTTCGTCATGATGGCCCGGGACGGCAGAGTCGTGCATGGCACCCAGTTCTACTTGGACGCCGGTTTCACCAACGCCTTCCGGCTGGCCGCCGGCTTCGCGGTCGCCGGCCTCCTCGCCGTCGCGCTGGTCCCCAAGCTGAAGCGCCTGGAGGAGACCGAAACGGGCGAGGCCGCACGCTGACCGCCGCCCGGTCCGCGCCCGCCCAGGGCGCGGGCCGAGCGGCCCCACCGGACGTCCTCCCAGGAGGCCGCATCGAGGCAGGTAGCGTGGAACGAACTGGTCCTTCAGCCGGATGACCTGGTGGTGATCCAGATGGCAGACGGAGATGAGCGCGCCGGTCCCGGGCCCGACGGCCGAAGCGAGGAAGCAGACGAGCGGGTACGGACCACGGCGACCCATCTGTTCGCCGAACTCGGCTACGACGCGGTGTCCACGCAGATGATCGCCGACGCCGCCGACGTCACCGTGGACACGGTGACCGACCGCCACGGAGGACGACACGGCCTGTACCTGTCGGCGTTCGAGGAGGTCGCCCGGCAGATCGACGAGTATCTGGAGGAGGTCGGCGAAGACTTCGCACCCGATGCCGAGGGGCTGTTCCGGATGATCGACCGCTACCTGCGGCTGTGCCTGGAGAACCCCGAAGTGCCGAGGCTGTGGTTCCACCGCTGGATGTCCGACGCCAGCGACATCACCGGGCTGGAGGAAGAGATCGGCGCGCCCGCACAGCAGACGGGCTTCGAACTCTTCACCCGGGTCATCAAGCCGGAACTCGACCCTGAAGCGCACATGTGGACCCTCGTCTGGTCGGTCCACGCCTACATGCTGAGCGGCTACCCCGACGCCTCCAGCCGCCGCAGGCCGCCCGACGACCCCGAGACCCTGCAGCGCTTCCGCCGCCACCTCCGCCGACTCACCCGGCTCATGGTGACCCCCTGAGAGCTCACCCCTCGAACGCCCCTGCGCAAGGACCTACACGTGTAACCGACGGCTAACATCGGTTGCTTGCAGCACGACGAGGTTCCGACGGCGGGAGCGACGGTGTCAGCGAAGAAGCCATCACGCAGGGTCACCAGCGCCGACGTGGCGCGGGAAAGCGGCCTGTCCCGCGCGACGGTGAGCTTCGTCCTCAACGACAAGCCGAACCAGTCGATCCCCCCGGCGACCCGGGAACGCGTACTGCAGGCCGCCGCCCGCCTCGGCTACGTCCCGTACGCTCCCGCCCGGACACTGCGCAGCGGCAGGAGCGACATCGTCCTGTTCGTCCTTCCCCCCTGGCCGCAGGGCCCGGCCATGAACCGGCTCATCGACTCCGCCGCCGGGGTACTCACCGAGGCCGGCCTCACCCTGGTCACCCACATCCACCTCGGCGGGCCGGAACGGCTGGCCGCACTGAACACCGCCCTCGCCCCCGCAGCCGTCTTCGGCATGCAACCCTTCACCCGACAGGAACAGGACGCCATGCGACGAGCGGGCGTCGGCCTGGTCCTCCCCCAGCCGCCCCAAGACAACGGCCTCGCCGACACCCCCTGGAGCAGCGGCGTCGGCCGCATGCAGGCAGAACACCTCATCACCCGAGGCCACCGACAGATCGCCTACGCCCTCCCCGACGACCCCCGACTCGCCGAACTGGCCAACAGCCGTCTCGACGGCGTCACACGAGCATGCGCAGCCGCCGACCTGGCACCCCCGCTCGCCGCCCCCGTCCCCCTCGACGCCGACCAGGCCGCACGAACGGTGTCGCAATGGCGCAACGCCGCCGCCCCTCCGACCGCCGTCTGCGCCTACAACGACGAGGTCGCACTCGCCCTCCTCGCAGGAATGCGCGCCATCGATCTCTCAGCCCCGGACGACCTCGCGGTCATCGGCTCCGACGACATCGCCGCCGCGACCTTCGCCGTGCCTCCCCTGACCACCGTCGCCCTCGACAGCGGCTCCCTCGGAGCCGACCTCGCCCACGCCCTGCAACGCTCCCTCGACGGCGAACCCGAAGACTTCTCCACCCTCCGCCCCAGCGTCCACGTCATCGAACGCCGATCAACTTGACCCAGCCCCGACCCGGTGCAGATGACCTAGCGTCCCGAGACGACAAGGTGGGCAGCCGCCCTCGAAGGTTTGTGACCCAACCGGTCCCCTTTACGTTGTAGATCACTTGCCGCATCGGGGCCGCCGACAACAGCAAGGGCCTGTGGCTGACTCCAGCCGCCGGTCGGGAATGGTGTTCGGCGGGTGGGATGTCGTCGATCGTGCTGTTCAGAACCGGTGGTTGAACCAGACGCCCCAGTCGGCGGTGCGCGTTCGACGTTCGCGAGGTTCTTCCACGACCGTTTTGGCTGGATCAATCGGTTCCTGCCCCGGGCCGAGCCGCGTTGCCCAGGGTCGGCTTGCGCCGGGGCCTGCGGTCAGAGGAGTTTGTCCCGGGTGAAGGGGACGTCGCGGAGGCGGCGTCCGGTGGCGTGGTAGATCGCGTTGCCGATGGCCGCGGGTACACCCGTCCCCGGTGTCTCGCCGAAGCCTCGGGCGCCCAGTGCCTCGCTGTCGCCGATGGGGCGGTCCACGAACATGACCTCCAGCTTGGGCGTGTCGGCGTTCACCGGCACCAGATAGCCGGACAGGCTGGGGTCGGCCACGCGCGCCGTGTTCGGGTCCACCATCGTTTGCTCGAGCAGCGCGAAGCCGATGCCCCAGGTGACGCCGCCCATGACCTGGCCGTGCGCGGTCCGGCGGTTGAGGACCCGTCCCAGGTCGTAGGCGGTCACGACCCGGCTCACGCGGATGCTGCCGAGTCGTGGTCGGATCCGGACCTCCAGGAACACCGCGCCGAACGTGTGCCCGCCGGTGTTGGGTTTGCTGCCGAGCACCCGGATCTCGCCGCCATGGCGAGCCATGACGGCGTGGTAGCTGTCCCTCCGGCGGCGGTCGCCGCGCGCGAACAGGTGGCCGTTTTCGACGATGACGTTCTCGGCGGGCACGCCGTGCAGCCGGGAGCGCGGGTCGGCGACGGCGAGCTCGATCACGGCCTTGCGTGCCTGCTCCGCGCCATCGGAGACCGGCCCGGCCACGCTGGCCATCGTGGCCGACGCCGCCGACAGGGACGCGTTGGGAAAGGCGGTGTCGCCGAGCAGCGTGGTGACGTGGCCGAGCGGCATGCCGAGCCCGTCGGCGGCGACCTGGGTGAGCACGGTGTAGGTGCCGGTGCCGATGTCCTGGGTGGCGGCCCGGACGGTCGCCCGCCCGTTCACGCCGATCACGATCTGCGCCTGGGACGGGTTCGCCGAGTAGGTGTGGGTCTCGGTGGCCATGCCCCAGCCGACGTACTCGTCGCCGTCCCTGGTCGCCCCCGGCTCGGGGTTGCGGCGCGACCAGCCGAACGCCTCGGCGGCCACCCGGTAACACTCCAGCAGGTGCTTCTCGTAGGGCTCGCCAGTGTTGGGGTTGATGACGGTGCGGTGGTTGCGTGTCCGCAGTTCCACGGGGTCGATGCCGAGCTCGTAGCTCAGTTCGTCCAGCGCGGTCTCCAGGCCGAAGTGCGCGGTGGTCTCCGGTGAGCGCATGTAGCTGGAGGTAGGCAGGTCCAGCCGCACGCCCATCTGTCGCACGTGGATGTTCGGGCAGGTGTAGAGGTTGAGGGCGGAGTCGCTGGCGTTGAAGACGCGCTCGTCGGTGCGGGTCACCTGTGCCGTCGAGGTGTCGACGAGGGCGGTCAGCTCGCCGCGCCGCGTGGCGCCGAGCCGGATGCGGTGGCGGTACTCGGCGCGGTGACCAGTGGACGTGAACATCTGCGCGCGCGACAGCACGAGCTTCACGGGGCGGCCGAGCTCCCGCGCCACCGCGGCGGTGAGCAGCGTGTGCGGATAGGTGGGTCCCTTGGCGCCGAAGCCGCCGCCCAGGTAGGGCGAGATGATCCGGATATCGGGAGCGTTGCCATCGGCATCCCTGAAGGCGTTCGTCACCGCTATCCGGGTGAGCATCACGCCCTGCGCGCTTTCGTACAGCGTGAGGCCGCCGTCGCCCCAGACGGCGGTGGTGGTGTGCGGTTCGATCGGGTGGTGGTGTTGCATCGGGCTGGTGTAGGTCTGCTGGATCCGAACGTCGGCCTGCGCGAACGCCGCTTCGGCGTCACCGTGCTCGACCTCGTTGGGCCGCTCGCGGAAAGCGTCCGGCAGGAACGCTTCGTCGATCGCGTCCTCCAGTCGTGCGGTGGGTTTTTCCGTCCGGTAGCGGATCTTCACCAGGGTGGCGGCCTCCTGTGCCTGCTCCAGGGTCTCGGCCACGACATAGGCGACCGGCTGCCCGCTGTGGTGGATCCGCGCGTCCTGGATCGGAATGAACGTCCTGTTGTAGGGGAAGCCCGGCACCGTCCTGAACCGCGGCATGGTGGTGTGCGTGAAGACCTGAACGACACCCGGATGCGCCAGTGCCGCCCCGGTGTCGATCTGCGTGACCTCGCCCCGGGCGATGGTGCTCATCACCAGGAATCCGTGCAGCGGGTTGGCCACCTCGTTGTCCGCGGCATAGCGGGCGGCGCCGGTGACCTTCGCGCGGCCATCGACCCGCTCAACGCCCCGGCCGACCAGCTCGGTCATCGGACCCCTCCCAGCTCGCCGAGGACGCTCTCCAGCGCCCGCTGGACGAGTTCGACCTTGAACCTGTTCCCTTCGCGCGGGCGCGCGTCCCGAACCAGGACGCGTCCCGCCTCGGTGATCGACGCCGCGGTGAGAGGACGGCCGCGCAAAACCGCCTCGACGCGGACGTCGCGCCACGGACGCGTTCCCACCCCGCCGAACGCCAGCCGTACGTCCTCGACCGCGCGGCCCCTGGTGCGCAGCGAGGCCGCCACCGACACCACCGCGAACTCGAAGGTGGCGCGGTCGCGCAGCTTCAGGTAGCGCGAACGCGCGGCCAGGGGCGTGCGCGGCACGTCCAGCCGGGTGATCAGTTCGCCCGGGCGCATCGCGGTCTCCCGGGTGGGCGCCGATCCGGGAAGGAGGAAGAAGTCGCCGATCGGGACGTCCCGTTCGCCGCCGGGGCCGAGCAGGTGCACGGACGCGTCCAGCGCGGTCAGTGCCACCGCCATGTCCGAAGCGTGTGCGGCGATGCAGTGGTCGCTGCCGCCGAGGATCGCGTGTCCCCGGTTGTGTCCGGTGAGCGCCGGGCAACCGCTGCCCGGGGTCCGCTTGTTGCACGCCGAGCCGGCGTCCCGGAAGTACCCGCACCGGGTGCGCTGCAGCAGGTTTCCACCGATCGCGGCCATGTTGCGGACTTGCGGGGACGCCGAGGCCAGCAGTGCCTCCGACAGGACGGGAAACTCCCGGCGCACTGCGGGGTGTTCGGCGACCTGCCGCATCCTGGCCAGCGCCCCGACGCGCAGCGTCCCGGGGGCGAGATCGACGCCGTCGAGGTCGAGAGCGTTGAGGTCGATGAGGTGGTCGTGGGCCTCCGCACCGTCCCGCATCAGGTTCAGCAGGTCGGTGCCGCCCGCCACGAATGTAGAACCGGGCGTGGCGGCGGCGATCCGCACCGCCTCGGCCGGGCTGCCCGCGGCCGTGTATCCGAAGGCCCTCACCGCCGTACCTCCTTGGCGGCCGCACCGACGGCGGCGACGATGTTCTGGTATGCCGCGCAGCGGCACAGGTTGCCGCTCATCCACTCGCGGATCTCCGTCTCCGAACCCGTACGGCCCTCGTTGATACAGGCGACGGCGGACATGATCTGACCGGGAGTGCAGGCGCCGCACTGGAACGCGTCGTGCTCGATGAACGCCTCCTGCACCGGGTGCAGGTCGTCGCCGTCCGCGAGCCCCTCGATCGTGGTGACCTCGGCGTCGCGTTGCATCACCGCCAGGGTCAGGCAGGATTTGACCCGCTCACCATCGACCAGCACCGTGCACGCTCCGCATTCACCCCGGTCGCAGCCTTTCTTGGTGCCGGTCAAGCCGAGGCGTTCACGCAACGCGTCGAGCAGCGTCACCCTCGGTTCCAAGGTGACCTTGCGCGCTTGCCCGTTGATCTTCAGCGAGATTTCCACCGACGACCCGGCGGCGATGGACTGGGCGGGTGCGGTGGCGGCCCCGGCCGTTGCCGTTTCGGCCGCGGCCGCCGGGGCGGCGGCCGCACCCGTCCCGACCGCGGCCGTTCCCGCCGCCGTCGCCGCCATGGCTTTGAGCACCGTCCGGCGAGTGGATTCGGGGAGGAACTCCGTTTTCCGTTCGGGTGTGACATCGGGTTCGGAGGTGAACCGGTCGCCGTGGCTGCTCATCGCGCTCCTCCTCGGCTCTGTGCGGGGAGTTGGATCCGGATGATGCGGTCGTCGCCGGGGCGCGCGTCGGTGCCGCCCCAGGTGGCGCGGTCGGTGTTGGACGACATGATCCACAGGGACCCGTCCGGTGCCGCCTCGACCGTGCGGATTCGTCCATACGTCTCGACCAGGTGCGGGATCGGCCGTCCGGTCGCGCGCCGGCCCTCGACTGGCAGTTGCCAGAGGCGCTGCCCGCCGAGCGCGCCGATCCACAGCGAGACGCGCGCGTAGGCGACTCCGGAGGGGGACGCCTCGTCGGGATGGATGGTGGCGATCGGCCGTTCCCCGGTGTCACCCTCGACGCCCTCGGTCTCGGGCCAGCCGTAGTCCCGCCCGGGGCGGAGGACGTTCACCTCGTCCCAGGTGCGGTGGCCGAGTTCGGACGCGTACATGGTGCCGTCCGGTGCGAAGGTGATGCCCTGGACGTTGCGATGTCCACTGGAGTAGACGGCGGTGCCGGACGGGTTGTCGCGAGGGATCGACCCGTCCGGGCGAATCCGAAGGATCTTGCCGCTCAGCGAGCTGTCGTCGGCGGCGTTCTCGGGCTCGAACGCGTCGCCCGTCCCGATCCACAGGTTGCCGTCGGGGCCGATGCGGAGCCGGCCGCCGTGGTGCCGGTCGGCGGTCTGGATGCCGTCCAGCAGGACGCGGGTCTGGCCGAGGGACCGGTAGTCCTCGGCGATCCGGAGCGCGACCACGCGGTTGGTGGGTGAACTGGACACGTAGGCGAACACGGTGCGGTCCGACGCGAACCGGGGCGAGGCGGCCAGCCCGAGCAGCCCGCCCTCCGAACTGGTCCGGACGCCGGGGACCGTGCCCACGGTCTGCGCCTCGCCGCCGTCCGCCGGTACGCGGACGATCCGTCCGGACAGCCGCAGGGAAACCAGCGCCGAGCGGTCAGGAAGGAACGCAAGCCCCCAGGGCGCCTCCAGCCCCCTCACCAGTTCGGTGCGGTCGCGCAGCGTCGACGAGTCGCCCGTGCTGGACGCCGCCGGGCGGACGGCGGCGTCTCTTGCGTCTGTGCCGGAGCCGCACGCGACCACGCCGAGCACCAAGGCCCCGGCCAGGAACGCCGCGATGACGATCCGCGTCGGTACCGATCTGTTCATGACCACTCCTAGTTGTCATCGCTAACGCTAAACAACTATCAACGCCAACGCAACCGTTGGCAACACAATTCTGTTAGCATCGCTACGTGAGCGAACGAGGTGAGGTCCGCCGGCGGATCATCGACGCGGCGACCCGGCTGCTCTACGAGCAGGGCCGCGAAGCCGTGACCACCCGCGCCGTCAGCGCGGCCGCGGGGGTGCAGTCCCCCACCCTGTACCGCCAGTTCTCCGACATGAACGGGCTGCTCGAAGCCGTCGCCGCGGACGGCTTCGAGCGCTACCTCGCGGGCAAACAGGCCCAGGAGCTGTCCGACGATCCGGTCGACGACCTGCGCGGCGGGTGGGATCTGCACGTCCGGTTCGGCCTGGACAATCCGGCGCACTACCTGCTGATGTACGCCCAGCCCAACCCCGGGCACCGGCACCCCGCCGCCGAACAGGGCGTGGCGCGGCTCCACATGCTCGTCGAACGCATCGCGGAGGCCGGCCGCCTCGTCGTCGGCGTCGACACGGCGGTCAGCATGATGCACTCCGCCTGCGTCGGCGTCACGATGAACCTCATCGCGACGCCGCCCGAGGAACGCGATCCCGCCCTCGCGGACCGGCTGCGCGAAGCGGTCCTCGCGGCGATCACCACAGCCGCCGCGAGCAGCCCGCCCGACCTCGCCTGGCGCGCCGTGGCCCTGAAAGCGGTCATGGACGACACCGGCCTCTACTCCCCCGGTGAGCGCGCGCTCCTGACCGAGCTGCTCGACCGCGCCGCGGCCGCATCCGGACCCGCCGACGCGCAACGGATCCCGACGTAGACCGCCGGGGCCTTTACCGGTGCCGGCGGGTCAACCGACACCGTTGCGCTGCACTGGCATCTTGACCCGGTCGCCCGCCACCGACAAGGTATTCGGCTTGTCACAGGCGCTTATTCATCTGCCCGGCGAGATTGCGGAACAGACCCTCGAGGTCCTGTTCGCCGTCCCGGGTCTGGGCACCGTTGGCCAGCCCGGCGCCCATGAGCTGTGCCGTGGTGGGGCGGAATACGAGCCCGGCCCAAGCATCGTTTTCCCGCGCCAGGCCATCAGCATGATCGTGGGGGACGATGGTGCGCTTGGCTGCGGCGACGACGCCGTCGGGCAGCGCGGCGATGTTACCGGCGAGGCGGTCGACGAACTCGTCGAGCTGGTCGGCGGGGACGGCTCGGTTGATCCAGCCGTACCGCTCGGCGGTCTCGGCGTCCATCAGGTCGGCACCGAGCACGATTTCCAAGGCACGGTTTCGGCCGACGCGCTCGCTGAGGTACTGCGTAGCGCCGCCGCCGGGGACGATGCCCATGAGGGCTTCGACCTGGCCGAGCCCGGCCTTGTCGATCGCCGCGAAGGCCATGTCCGCGGCCACGACGAACTCGGCACCGCCGCCGCGCGCCTTGCCCGCGAGCTTGACGATGGTCACCTGAGGCTGGCGGCGTAGCTGCTCCCCGACGGCCTGGAAGACGTTGACGCCGTCCGGCAGGTCGGCCATGAGTTCGGCGAGGGCGTCCGGGGTGGCGGTCATGTCGACGTGGGCGAGGAAGAAGTCAGGGTCCGCACTGCCGAACACGATCACGCGTACGCCGTCGTCGCCGGCCAGCGCGGTGAGCAGCCGCCGCACATCGGTCATGACCGCGACGCTGAGGACGTTGACCGGCGGGTTGTCGATCGTGACGTGCGCGACTCCGTCCTTCCGGCTGACCCGCAAGGTCTGGTACGCGTCGTGGCCCATGGCTTTTCTCCTAGGTATCTGGCAGGACTCTGGTTCCTGCTGTATACCTACTGTGAAACTGTCTCTGACCTGCGTCAATAACGCACTTCAGGCATCCTAGGGATCGTGGAGGATACCGCTATGGCGACTTCCGAGGCCGTCTACCGGACCATCGCCGAGCACGACATCGTGTTCCGGTCCGACTGTCCGAGCCGGCCGATCCTCGATCAGATCGCCGACAAGTGGTCGATGATGGTGATGGCGGTCCTGGTCGAACCACGCCGATTCAACGAGATCAAGCGCCGCCTCGACGGCATCACGCAACGCGTCCTCACGCAGACCTTGCGCCGCCTCGAACGCAACGGCATGATCGAACGCCGCGTGCTGCCGACCTCGCCGGTGGGTGTCGAATACTCGCTGACCTCCCTCGGCGAATCCCTGCGCGAGCCGTTCGCCCACCTCTACGACTGGACCGTCGCGAACGCCTCCGAAATCCAAGCGCGTCAGCGCGACTACGACCAGCGAGCCCCGCGCTGACACCACGACCAGCGGCTCAACCTCATGCGGGTCACATCCAGCGGAGTGGTGTTTGAGTTGCTCTCCGCGTAATCCCATGCCGACCACGATGCGAGGGTTGACAGAATCACTACGTCGAAGAATCAGTGACGGAGAACCTGAGACCGGCCTGTACCGACAAGGCGGCGCGGCACCGTCGGTGCGCCGACCACCGCTCGACGGTGCACCGGGCGACCTGGTGGCAGGCTACGCCTGCTGAGCGTCCAGAAGTGGCAGTGTCAGGCGGAAGCGGGCACCCTCGCCCAAGGTGGTCTCCAGTTCGACATCGCCGCCGTGGGCTCGGGCCAGGGAGCGGGCGATGGGCAGGCCGAGTCCGGCGTTGGCGCCGTCCGCGTGGGTTCGGGAGCGGTCGGTACGGTAGAAGCGGTCGAAGACTCGATCGGCCTGCTCGGACGTCATTCCCGGGCCCTCGTCGGCGACCTCCAACACGGCTTGACCGTTCACCGTGCCGACCCCGATACGGACGGGGGTGCCCGGCGGGGTGTGGGCGGCGGCGTTGCCGACGAGGTTGGTGACGACCTGCCGTAGCCGGGACTCGTCGGCGTGGACGGGGGCCGGGCCGGGCGTCCCGGTGCCGCCCGGCCCGGTGAGGTCGACCGGACGGGACGGGTCCAGGGCGCGAAGGTCGTGCCGGGCGTCGTTGGCCAGGGTGCGCAGGTCCATCGGGGCACGGTCGAGCTGCCCTTCCGGCGCCTCGTCCAGCCTGGCGAGAAGCAGCAGGTCCTCGGTGAGGGCGGTGAGCCTCGCGGCCTCGCGGTCGATGCGCCGCATCGCCTCGTCGACGTCGGCGCGGCCGGGCAGCCCGCCCATCCGGTAGAGGTCGGTCGAGCCCTTGATGACGAAGAGCGGGGTGCGCAGCTCGTGACTGACGTCCGAGACGAAGGCGCGCATCCGGGCCTCGTACGCGGCCCGGTCGGCGAAGGCCTGTTCGAGCTGGCCGAGCATGGTGTTGAGGGACGCCGCGAGGTGCCCGATCTCCGTGCTCGGCGGGGCGATCCCGGGCACGCGCCGGGTGAGGTCGCCACCGGCGATCGCGGCGGCCGTGTGCTCGATCCGGCGCAGCGGGCGCAGGCCCCGGCCGAGGGCGAACCAGCCGACCGCCGTCAGCAGGACGAGCAGCGCCGCACCGCTGACCAGGCTGCTGGTCCGGAGCCTGGCGATGGTGGCGTCGGCCTCCGTGAGGGGCGCGGAGGCGATCACCGTCCCGTCCCATCCGGCGGTCGGGCGGGCGACGGCGCGCCAGCGCCCCGAGCCGTCGGCGGCCCGCAGGGTCACGTCCGTTCCGTTGGTGGGGATCGCGCGCAGCTCGCCGGGTGGCGGCAGGGCGGCGGTGCCCAGCCTGGTGGAGCGGGCGCCCCACACCACCGCGCCGTTCGGGTCCAGGTACACCAGGTAGGGGGCGCCGACCAGGTCGAGCGCGGGGTCGAGGAGGTCGCTGCGGTCGCGGAGGTTTCCGGCCGGGGACGGACCGGTGGACGGCAGGCGGGCGATGATCGCGGTCAGCGAGCGCAGTTGGCCGTCGATCCGGCCGAGCTGGTAGCGCTCCAGGTGGTCGGAGACGACCGCGCTGACGAGGGTCAGTCCTGCCAGCAGCAGGCACGCGGTGAGCAGCAGCAGCCTGGCCCGCAGCGAGAACCGGCTGAGCACATCCCTCACCTCCGGGACTCGCGGAGCACGTAGCCCACGCCGTGGACGGTATGGATGAGCTTGGGTTCCCCGGTGTCGACCTTGCGCCGCAGATACGAGATGTAGGTGTCGACAATGCTGGCGTCGCCGCCGAAGTCGTAGTGCCACACCCGATCGAGGATCTGCGCCTTGGACACCACGCGCCCGGCGTTCTCCATCAGGAAGCGCAACAACCGCAGCTCGGTGGGAGAGACGCGGACGGGCCGCCCCGCCCGCGTCACCTGGTGCCCCTCCACGTCCAGCGCGAGCTCGCCCACCCGCAGGACGTCCGCCTGGTGACCGGTGGTGCGGCGGAGGATCGCGCGGATCCTGGCGATCAGTTCCTCCAGGTCGAACGGCTTGGTCACGTAGTCGTCGGCCCCCAGGGACAGCCCGGTGACCTTGTCGGCCTGCTGATCACGCGCGGTGAGGAACAGGACCGGGACCGGCCCGACCCGGCCCGGGAGGCTCAGTTCGCGCAGCCGCCGGACCACCTCGAAGCCGTCCATGTCCGGCAGCATGACGTCGAGCAGCACCAGATCGGGAGGCTCCGCGGTGGCCGCGGCGACCGCCTCGGCGGCGTCCGCCGCGGAGGTCACCTGGAAACCCGCGAAACGCAGCGTCGCCGAGAGCAACTCACGGACGGTGTCCTCGTCATCTACTACCAGCAGCCGCTCGTCACCGCCCCTGGATGTCATCGCCCCCGCCCCTCCCATGTCAGCCAGGATATGGACGCTTGGCACCCGAACCCTGGTAAATCGTCACACGTCCCGGCGCCGGAAAACGGCGAACGCGACGGCCAGGACGGCGGCCGCCCCGAGGAACATCCCGAACAGGTTCAGCCAGGGGTGCGGGTACTCGGGATCCGGGACGCCGGCGAGCACCGCGGCTCCGCCCAGGGTCGGCCAGAAGTCGAAGAGGCCCTGGAGCCAGGAGGGGAACATTTCCGCGAGGGCCGGCACCAGCAGCACGACCCCCACCAGGCTGGCCAGCGCTCCCGCCGTGGCCCGCATGATCGTGCCGAGGCCGACCGCGAGCAGCGCGATCGCCGCGAGATAGAGCCCCCCGCCCGCCACCGCGGACAGCACACCCGGATCGCCGAGCTTCGCGTACGGCACGTCCTGCGCCGCCAGAAGGGACTGGCCGAGGAGGAGCGAGGCGAGCATCAGCAACTGGCCCGCCGCCCACGCCAGCGCGGCGGCCACCACCGTCTTGGCGGCCAGCAGCCGGTGCCTGCGGGGCGTGGCGGCCAGCGACGTTTGCATCAGGCCGGTCGCGAACTCGGAGGTGACGACCAGGATGCCCAGCACGCTGACGATCAGTTGGGCGACGATGAACGACCTCAGGCTGAGGCCGACCGGATCCCACGACCGCTTTTCCTCGGCCGTCAGCGCCGAGTACCCCTCACCCGCGGAGCTCATGGCGAGGAAGGTGATGCCGGGCCCGACCAGGAAGAGGAAGGCCAGCGTGTACCAGGTGGAGCGGAGGCTGCGCAGCTTGATCCACTCGGCGCGCAGGGAGTGGGTGAAGCCCACCCTGTGCCCGGTGGCGGGCGTGCCGACGGTCGTCGTCGCGGGCGAGCTCATGCCGATGCTCCCTGGTACTCGATGCTGTCCTTGGTCAGTTCCATGAAGGCGTCCTCCAGCGAGGGCCGCTGCGGCGCGAGCTCGCCGAGCACGACGCCGTGGTAGGCGGCGAGCCTGCCGATCTCTTCACCGGTCATGCCGGACACGACCAGCGAGGCTTCCGGCCCTTCCCGCACGGTGGCGCCGGCCGCGGTCAACTGGACCGCGAAGGAACCCGGATCGGGCGTGCGGACGAGCACGGTGCCCTCCCCGTTGGCACGCAGGAACGCGCTCATGCCGGTGTCGGCGATGAGCCGGCCGCGGCCGATGACGACCAGGTGGTCGGCGGTCTGCGCCATCTCGCTCATGAGGTGGCTGGACACCAGCACCGCCCTTCCCTCGCGGGCGAGCGAACGCATGAAGTCCCGGACCCAGCGGATCCCCTCGGGGTCGAGCCCGTTCACCGGCTCGTCGAAAATCAACACCCGCGGGTCGCCGAGCAGCGCCGCCGCGATGCCGAGCCGCTGCCGCATGCCGAGCGAGAAGCCCCCGGCCCGCTTCCCGGCCGCACTCTCGATTCCGGTACTGGCCAGCACCTCGTCCACCCGGCGCCGGGGAAGGCCGTTGCCGGCGGCCAGCGCCAGCAGGTGGTCGTACGCCTTCCGGCCACCGTGGACGGCCCCCGCGTCCAGCAGCGCCCCCACCTCGGTCAGCGGCACGGGCAGGTCGCGGTAGCGGCGCCCGCCGATGGTGACCGACCCCCGGGTGGGAGCGGCCAGACCCATGATCATCCTCATCGTCGTCGACTTGCCGGCGCCGTTCGGCCCGAGGAACCCGGTCACCTGTCCGGGCTCGACGGTGAACGACACGTCGTCCACCACGGTGTCGGCCCCGTAGCGCTTGGTCAGCCCCTGTATCTCGATTCCTGTCATGGCCAGATCATGATTGGGCGATATGGCCGGTTTCTGAGTACTCCTGGGAGAACCATGTGAGCCCGGCCCGCGACACCCGACTACCGGGAGGCACACCGCCCATCCACCCACGCCGCACCGGCTCTTTTCACAGCAAACACCCAGAGACCGCGCATCGTGTGGACGGCGTCGCCCGTCGTCGCCACCGGACCACGATCGGCTCCAGCCCGTAGGTCGCGGCTCGGTGCGCAGGCGGAGTTGGCTGATCGGCCGGTGCCACTCACACGTACTTGCAGCACTGCGGAGACGCCGCCGCGACCGTCGGCACCGTGATCGGGGTGGCCCGGTCCAACACCAGGGCAGGGTGAAGTCATTTAACGAGGACAAGGGATCCAGGTCCATCCCTTCTCTCGTTCCAGGGGTCGCGCGTTTGGTGCGGTAACAGGCTTGGAAGCCGTGGTCGGGTTCGGGTGGCCCTGGCCAGCATGGTCCGCGTCAGCACCGACAAGCAGAACACTGACCGGCAGCACGACGCCCTTGCCGCAGTGGACTGCATCCGGGTGTTCGAGGAAAAGATCAGCGGCAAGCACGCCATCGAGGACCGGCCCAGCCTGACGGCGGCCCGCCCGCGCCCGTGGCCCTGGTCGGCGGACGTCAACCAGGAGTGGACGCCGACGAACGCGCCGCCATCCTCGCCCGCCGCGGGCGCGGCGAGTCCATCCGCACCATCGCAGCCGGCGTGAAGGTCTCGGGCGGGCGTCGTCCACAGGACTCTCATTACCGCCGAGAGCACCTCGCCAACCAGCCGGATTCAGCGCCCCAGCAGGAAAGGCAGATTCAGTAAGTCCGAAGGGGCGACGGCCTGGGAAGGGCCCACGTGAGTGACGTCGATCGAGGCACTCGTCCCCGACCCGATGCTGAAGGACATCGACTTCACCGCCCCTGGGCCTGCTCGGGACGTCGGCGCTCTCGGGTACCGGTCTCGTCGGTATCCGGCTGGATGTGGTTCCGGGTCTTTCCCGTGGGGTCGCGATGAGTTCTGCGGTGTCCGGTGGTCTTAGTGTCGTACCCGTGACCAAGGAGGTCTTTTGATGCGCAGCGTTTCGCGTTCGATGAGCGTCTCGCCTGGCGGCCGCACCGTCGGGCCGGACGGCGGCTGCTCGTGCTGAGGCAGGTCGCGGAGGGTGTGCTGGTCCACGAGAGCGAGTTCGTGCAGAGCAACGCCGTTGTGGTGCAGGGTCGGTCCGGTGTTTTGCTCATCGACCCCGGGGTGACCGGCTCCGAGCTCGACTGCCTGGCGAACGACCTTCGCGAGTTGGGCGAGTCCGTTGTGGCAGGGTTTTCCACGCATCCGGATTGGGATCACCTGCTCTGGCACACCCGCCTCGGCGCAGCTCCCCGTTACGGCACGGCGCGCTGCGCAGCAACTATCGCAGCGGAACTGTCGGACTCGGGCGCGAAGGCCCGCATCGCCGATCACCTACTCGAAACGGAAATCGCCGGTCAGGTACCGCTGGAACTACTCGGCCTCATCACCGGCCTGCCCGCCGAAACCACGTACATTCCTTGGGAGGGCCCTCAAGTCCGGATCATTGAGCATCAAGCGCATGCCCCGGGCCACGCGGCGCTGTTGATCGAGGAACGTGGGGTTCTCGTCGCCGGCGACATGCTTTCTGATGTCCTGGTTCCGATGCTCAATCTGGGCGCTACCGCGAACCCGATCGAGGACCACCTCACCGCGCTGCGGCTGCTGGAGGGCGTGGCGGGCGACGTCGATGTCGTCGTCCCGGGCCACGGTTCCGTCGGCGGAGCCGACCAGGTACAGGAACGGATCGACCGGGATCGGGCGTACGTACTGGCGTTGCGGAACGGCCAAGACCCCGCCGACCCACGGGTCGGTCCATCGGCCAAGCCCGGCTGGGAGTGGGTGAGCGACGTGCACGAAGGGCAACTCCAGCGCCTCACCCAAAGAGACGAGCGCGACGGGGCACCCCGCTAGCAACCGGGAACTACCACCGTCAGCTGGATTGCGCGCGCCATCTCCTGGCTGACCGGCTACTGGATCCTGTCCCCGCGCTACGAACGCAACGCCCGCAGCTACCTGGCCCTTCTCGATCTCGCTTCCCCTACCTGCTACAAGCGCCTAATCAAACCCACCGCGCAAGACACGGTCTTTAGACGATTGACCATTCGATGCGGGGAATCAGTTCACTGTTGTCGGCAACCACCTCGTTGAACATGAGAGGGCGGGTGAGGAGGCGGTCTCCGGCCCGCTGGACCAGTAGGTAGAACCCGAGGTCGGGCGACCCGGGGGAATAGTTGCCACCATAGTAGAAAGGTAAGCCCTTGGCGGTGACGTAGTCCTCGACCCACCGCTCCATGACCGACGGCACCCG
This sequence comes from Actinomadura rifamycini DSM 43936, assembly GCF_000425065.1. Lineage (GTDB taxonomy): Bacteria > Actinomycetota > Actinomycetes > Streptosporangiales > Streptosporangiaceae > Spirillospora > Spirillospora rifamycini. Next base: position 470 of record NZ_AULB01000020.1, on the reverse strand, counting down.
CGCCACCAAATCGACGCCGTCCAGCGTTACCTGAGGACCGGTCCGCATATCGCTGGCGACGGCCGCCAGCCGCGAGTTTACGTCGAAGTGCAGTTTTACGCCGACCTTCTCGACGTGGTAGCCAACGCGGTCCCACCCACTGAACCTTTTCCAGCAGCGTCCTGCGGGGGGTGATCACATCATGATCGCGGGCGGTGTGGCGGGCCCCGGAACGTAAAGAACCCCTGGTAGGACGGGTGGTCTCTCACCACCGCCCGATCCCACCAGAGGCTTCACATGCTTTTCTACCGTTCTTCGCTGCCGTTGTCGCGTCAGACGCTGCAGTACGTGACCGGGGTCGTCGGCCGCCACCGCAAGCAGGCCGGCAGCAAGGGCCGGGCACTGACGGCGGGCATGCAGGCGCTGATGACGCTGGCGTACTTGAAGAAGGGCGAAACGTTCGCGCAGCTCGGCGCCGAGTTCGGCGTCGG
>NZ_AULB01000019.1 GCF_000425065.1 Actinomadura rifamycini DSM 43936 | reverse complement strand
AAGAAGGCCGCGGCTTTTTTCAGGAACTCGTTCTCTTCGCGGAGTTTGCGGTTCTCGCGTTCGAGTTCGCGTTCCCGGAGGCTCTTCGGGGCGCCGGCCGGTGTGGTGGACGCGTCGTCGCCGTGGCGTCTGCGGTAGTCCTTGACCCAGTTGCCCAGGGTGGTGTCGTGGATGCCGACCTCACGGGCCACATGGGCGATGGGGCGCGGGCCGTCCAGGACCATCCGGACGATCTCGTCCTTGTGCTCCTGGGTGAAATGCCGCCTCTGTCGTGCCAACGACCTTCCCTTCCGGTTCTCCCCAACTCTAGTTGGGGCCCTGTCCGGAAGATCCGTGGCACCTCAAGCCGACCGACCGGACCCGCTCGTCACGCTATCGTCCCAGCTCACGTCCCTCTTCTAGGCGCCGAAACGACCTTCCCCCTGCGGGGTCTTCCCCTGCGGACGCGCGAACGGTCACGAATCGAGAAGCGCCGGGCCCCCGGGCGCGGCAGGCTCGGAAACGCAACGCACCAATCCGACCAGGGAAATGACAGTGACCAACGGCTTTTCCGAGCAAGAGCGCGCCGCCATGAAGCAGCGCGCGGCGGAACTGAAGAAGGAGGCCGAGCGCGGACGCGGCAACAAGGCGGCCGCCGAGGAACTCGACGTGCTCTCCAAGATCGCGGAGATGGAGGCGCCCGATCGCGCGGCGGCCGAACGCATCCACGCCATCGTCACCGCCAACGCCCCCGAGCTGAAGCCGAAGCTGTGGTACGGGCAGCCGGCCTACGCCCGGAAGGGGAAGGTCCTCTGCTTCTTCCGCAGCGGGCATGTGGACAAGGAGCGCTACTCGACCTTCGGCTTCACCCCCGAAGCCGGCCTCGACGACGGCGACGGCCTGTGGCCCACCTCCTACGCCGTCACCCTGCTGACAGAGCAGGCCGAGCAAGCGATCGCCGCCCTGGTCAAGCGGGCCGTGAGCTGAGACGTGCGAGCCCGCCGGCGCACGCGCGCCGGCGGCGTCACACGGCGACCACGCCCCGCTCCCGTTCATCGCAGTCGAACGGCTCCCAAAGCACGGGGTGGGGTATTATTGCTGCCGCCCCCGCTTCCGTTCCTCGGGCCGTGAACGGCCCTGCGGTACGGGTCAGGGTTGCCCTCGAATGAGTTCGGTGCAGGAGCAGCGTTCATCCGGATGCGCTACCAGCAGTCGGGGAACATCCGGTGCTTGAGAAGCTTGTCTACCTGTTCGGCCGCCGCCTTGGCATCTCCGCAGGGGAACAGGTAACCATGCCGCCCCCGCGCAGCTTCGTGATAGCCCCACATCCCGTGCGGAGTCGCCAGCACGTTGACCACGAGGCCGACGTCATCCGCGGCACCGCTCGCGTAGATCCACAGCAGCGGAACGGGGACCGGGAACTCCTGAGGCCGATACAGACGGACGAAGCGCCACCCCCGAGGCTCCAAGGCGGTGGCGAGGAGGTCTAGGTACCGCACCGCGATTGCATGGCCCCGCCGGGTGCGCCACCGCAAGACGTACTTCTCCGCACGGTTCACCACAGGGCGCAGGCCGCCCATACGATCTTCCCGCCTTCCGTGATCGGGCGCGTGCCCCAGGCCCGCACCATCTCCGACATCAGCAGCAACCCACGTCCCGAGGTCAGGTCGGCGCTCTCCGGCTGGACGGCCGGGAGGCCCGGTCCCTGGTCCCATACTTCGATCACGGCCAGGCCCTCACGGGCGTCCGGGAAGACCCGCACGATGATTTTTCCGGCGCCGTGCAGGTAGGCGTTGGTGACCAGCTCGCAGACCACGAGCCGCCCCACGTAGTCGGATTCGGCGCCCCAGTTGCGGAACTGCTCGGCGAGGAAGGCCCGCGCCAGGCTCGGCGCGCGGTCGGTCGGTTCGAGGATGAGAGTCGGGATCTCGGGCGCTGACACGGGCATCGCTACGACCTCTCGAACGTGAAGGTTGGTGATTAGCGATCCTGAGGGCACGGAGCGTGACGGTGGACTCGGTACCACCGACGCGACTTGAGGCCGGTCCTGTTACGAATACGGAGCGGCGCGAACGCGGCGCGTAGCCTAGATTCATGGATCAGACAGAACAGAGCCCCCCACCGGCGTTCTGGTCCACACCTGCCGTCGCGGCAGCTCTCGCGAGCTGCGACATCCCCACGCTCTTGGACGAGGTACGCCGTGCGCGTGGCTGGACGCAGGCGGACTTGGCCACGGCGGTGGGTTACTCCCAAAGCTGGGTCTCGAAGGTGCTGCGGCGCACTCAGCCGCTCACGCTCGACCAGGTCAGGGAGATAGCGCGCCGACTCGGAATCCCGCTTCAGCTACTCCGGTTCGGCGACGGAGGAGGTGACGATCCCACGGACCGCCGAGAGTTCGGCAAGGCAGTCGCCCTTGCCATGCTTCCCATCCCCGCACGCGCCGAGACCGACGAGACCACGGCGCCGACGTTGACCGCGATCACAGGTAGTCAGCGGCGCCTGGACGCGACGACGCCCGCCCGTGAACTCGCTCGTGGGGTCGTCGCCCACGTCGAGATGGCCGATCAGCGCTACAGCCGGACAGGACGTTCCCCGTTCGCCACCGACATCGCCGCAGCAGTCAGCGAGGCCGCCGGGTTCGCCGCATGGCTGCATGCGGACATGCACGACATCGGGACCGCGCGGACGTACTACCGCATGGCCGTCGACCGTGCCCGCCGAGCAGGACACGACTTGCTCAGCGCCTACATGCTGGGCAGCCTCGCAGCGTTCGAGATCGACGCCGACGACCCCGATCTCGGCCTTGCGCTCGTCGCCGAGGCACGCAAGCAGATCGGCCCGCGTGCGCACTCGACACCACGCGCGTGGCTCTCGTCCATCGAGGCTCTCGCCCACGCCAGCATGCAGCGGGAAGACAGCAGCACCGAAGCCCTGTTGGCAGCGGATCAGGCCGTCGGCAAGAACGGCATGTCCGCGCCGCCTTGGCCGTGGGTGTTCCCGTTCGATGACGCGAAGCTCGCCGGATACCGGGCTCTGGTCTCCGTACGACTCAACCAGCCGAGTCCCGCTCTGGCCGCATTCGCCGAGTCCCTCACCAGCGCGCAGCCAGCGCCCAAGCAGCGAGCCGCCGTCATGCTGGAGGTGGCCACCGCCGTCCGGCAAGGCGGAGAACTCGACCACGACGCGAGCCAGGTGGACGAGGCGTTCCGGCTCGGCTGCGACGCGCTGAAGATCGGCGCGACGTACTCGTCAGAACGAGTCATCCAGCGAGCCCGCAGGTTCCGGCGCGATTACCGAGGCTCGCAGACCGCCAAGGTTCGCGAGTTCGACCGGTACCTACGATCAACCCTCATCTAAGGAAACCAGCCTTGCCACGCATCGCGATCTCCGGCCACCGAGGCATGCCCAACGAAACCGAGCGCCTCGTTGACGAGGCCATCCGGGAGATGCTCGTCCCGCTTGGGGAGGGCACGACCGGACTGTCCTGTCTGGCGGACGGAGCGGATCAGATCTTCGCCCGCGCCGTCCTGGACCACGGCGGAGCCATCGAGGTCATCGTTCCCGCCCAGCAGTACCGGGAAGGACTCCCCGCAGAGGCCCACGCGGAGTACGACCGGGTTCTGTCGGTCGCGCGCGAGGTCCACCGGCTCGACTTCATCGAGTCCGACTCCGAAGCCCACATGGCCGCAAGCGCCTACATGCTCGACCACGCCGACGAGCTGTGGGCGGTGTGGGACGGGCAGCCCGCACGAGGCTACGGCGGCACGGCCGATGTCGTCGCCTACGCCCGCGAACGCGACATCCCCGTCCGGGTCATCTGGCCGGACGGGGCACGGCGCGACTGACTTACTCGACCGGAGCCACACCCACCGGGCAGGACAGGCCGGTTCCGCCGATACCGCAGTAGCCGTTCGGGTTCTTACTGTCCGAGAGGTACTGCTGGTGGTAGTCGTCAGTACACATAGACCGAGACCGAACGGTAAGGACTGGCCCAGTCATACGGCGACCACCTTGACGGACTTCCCGCAAAGGGTCGTCATGTCATCCTCATCGGAAGTCAGAAGGATCACGGGCCTCGGAGCCTGGAGCGCTGTGGACGCGACGACCGCGTCGATCGCGTACTTGTGCCCGTGAAGCCGGTTAGCGCGAAGCAGGTCGATGGCGGCCATGCTGATCTCTTCGGTGACCGGTTCGATGCGGAGCCTGGACAGATACCAGCGAAGCCTGTCCGGCCTGGTCCGAACGTCCTGGGCTTCGATCGGAGTGAGCGCACTGACCACTACGCGAAAGTCGCTCTCCTGAGCTTCGCGGACCAGAGCCGTGACGCGTTGGTCGGCCTGGCACCACTTGACCAGTCCTTCGCGGTCGAGGACGAGCGTGCCCGCGCTCAACCTGCTTCGTGACCGGCCCACTCAGCGCCCTCCTGCAACTCGGGCGCCGCCTTGACGGCACGGAAGAGATCTGCGGCTTCGTCGCGCAGCGCCTGCGGGATCGGTCCTGAAGCGTTCTCATTGGCCTGGAGCGCCTCCTCGAGCAGGTCCCGCTCTATCTGGCGCTCGACTGCGGCATCGACATAGGCGGAGAAACCGCGGCTTCCCACCCGTTCACGAACAGCGCGAATGTTCCCGGCTCTCAGCGAGACGCTCGCCTTCACCGCCGGACCTTCGCCCAGCCCGAACTCCTTCTCCTCCGCAGCCATGCCCTCAGTTTACTACCTCGAGTAGCAAACCGAGGGCGGTCGTCGTCACTCGGCGGGGGCTACGCCCACCGGGCAGGACAGGCCGGTTCCGCCGATGCCGCAGTAGCCGTTCGGGTTCTTATTGTCCGAGAGGTACTGCTGGTGATAGTCCTCGGCGAAGTAGAAGTCGGTCGCGGCGGTGATCTCGGTGGTGATCGGGCCGTAGCCGGCGGACGTGAGGACGGGCTGGTAGGCGTCGCGGGAGGCTTCGGCGGCGGCGCGCTGGGCGTCGTCGCGGTAGAAGATCGCGGAGCGGTACTGGGTGCCGACGTCGTTGCCCTGGCGCATGCCCTGGGTGGGGTCGTGGGCCTCCCAGAACACGCGAAGGAGCTCGGTGAAGGTGATCTGGGACGGGTCGTAGACGACGCGGACGGTCTCGGTGTGGCCGGTGAGGCCGCTGCAGACCTCTTCGTAGGTGGGGTTGGGCGTGTAGCCGCCCTCGTAGCCGGCGGCGGTGGAGACGACGCCGGGGGTCTGCCAGAACTTGCGTTCGGCGCCCCAGAAGCAGCCGAGGGCGAACTCGGCGATCTCGACGCCGTCCGGGTAGGGCGGGGCGAGGGGGGCGTCCAGGACGTCGTGGCGCGGCGGCACCGGGATGGGCTCGTCCCGGCCGGGCAGCGCCTTCTCCGGGGTGACCATCTGGGTCTTGGCTAGGCCGAACATGCTTTCAGGTTAGCTCTTCGGAGCGGAGGTCAGCGGCTCCTCTGGAGCGGATGCGCGCGAGCGGCTAAAGTGCCGGGCGTCACATTTCGATCCGAGGAGTTTCGTTGCGCGTGCTCAGCGTCACTGTCCTGGGGGGCGCCCTCATCGCCGCGGGGTTGGCGGTGCCCGCCGCGGGCGAGGCCACGACCGGTGAGCGCGGCGGCGTGACGGTGGATCCCGGGATGGCGCGGCCCGGGGACGAGGTGAAGGTCTCGGTGCCCGGGTGCGGCGGGGGGACGGTGTCGTCCCCGGCGTTCGCTGAGGTGCGGCTGGACGAGGGCGCGGGGACGGCGGTCGTGCGGGCGGGGGCCGAGTCCGGCACGCACGCGGTGCGGGTGCGGTGCGGCGACCGGACGTACGGCGGCGACTTCCGGGTGACGAGCCGGCTCACGTGGCCGCCGCTGCTCCCGAGCCGCTGACGGGCCCGGGAGCGGCGGCGCGCAGTCAGTCCTCCGCGTCCGGCTCGGCGTCCGGCGTGCCGCCGGCGTCGGCGCGGCCCTGCTGGGTGCCGCGCTGGTAGGAGCCGAAGATCCGGCGGACGTCCTCGGGGTCGCGCATGTCCGCCGGTTCGGCGTCCGGGACCGGCTCTTCCGCGGGCGCCGCCGGGGTGCGGAGGGCCGGGACGAGGTTCTCCTGGGGGCGGCGGACGGGGAGTCCGTTGGGGGTCGCCTCGATCTCGAGCGTCTGCGACGGTTCGGCCGCCTGCCCGTCCGGCGCGTCGTCCCCGTCGGGGGCGGTGCCGTTCGCGGGGGCCGCCGGCCGCTCGGCCTCGTCGTCGGGGCGCGGTTCCTCGACGACGGCGGTGAGCGCCGGGCCGGGACGCTCCTTGCGGAGCGGGGCCACGTTGCCGCGCGGCTCCCGCACCGGGGCGGGTCCGGCGGGCGCCCCCACGGGGACGGGGTCCGGGCGGGTGGCGTCGCGGGTGTCCTCGTCGGGCTGCTCGGGGTCCTGCTCGTGCAGGAGCTTGTTCGGGATGAGGACGACCGCCGTCACGCCCCCGTAGGGGCTCTTCTTGAGCGTGACCGTGATGTCGTGGTGGCGGGCCCGGATCGCGACGACGAAGTGGCCGAGCTGCGCCTGCTCGCCCGCGCTGAACTGGGCGGTGAGGAATTCGGGCGACTGCGCGAGGAAGGTGTTGATGCGCTCGATCTGGTCGTCGCTGAGGCCGAGGCCGCGGTCGTCGATGGTCACCGCGATGCCCCGCGCGGTGACGTCGCTCTCGATGTCGACGGTGTGCGGCGAGTAGCTCACCGCGTTGTCGATCAGCTCGGCGAAGAGGCTGACGGTGTCGCCGATGGCGTAGCCGCTGATGCGGTGGGCGCTGATCCGCCGGAGGTTGACGCGCTCGTAGCCCTCGACCTGCCCGACGGCGGCGCGGATGACGTCGATGAGCGGCGCCGACGCGCGGGCGCGCTGCACGGTGCGGCCGCCGGCCAGGACGATCAGGTTGTCGACGTACCGCTGGCCCCGCACGGTGAGCTGGTCGAGCTGGAACAGCTCCTTCAGCTGCCGCAGGTCGATGTCCTGCCGCTTCTCCATGGCGTCGACCAGGTTGAGCTGCTGCGCCATCATGACGCGGGTGCGCTGCGCCAGGTTCAGCAGGATCTTCCGGGACGCCTCCCGCTGCGCCGCCTGGCCCGCGGCGGCGCTGATCGCGGCTTCCTGGACGGCGTTGAACGCCTGGCCGACCTGGCCGATCTCGTCGGTGCCGAACTGCAGCGGCGGCGCCTCGGCCGCGATGTCCACCTGCTCGCCGGCCGACAGCCGCGCCATGACGTCGGGGAGCCGCTGCCCGGCGAGGTCCTGGGCGGCGTCCCGCAGCCGGTTGAGCTGCTGCAGGAGCTGCCGGGCGGCGGTGAACGCCAGCGCGAGGCAGGCGGCGACCGCCAGGGCGCCGAGGACGGCGGCGCCCGCCCACTGCCCCGCCACCATGTAGCCGATCGGGGCGGCGCGCTCGACGACCGCGTCACCGCCGGCGTCGATGGCCTGGTCGATCTGGGTGAGCACCGGCTTGGTCGCGGCCCGCCACTGCGGGGCGGTGACGCCCACCCGGCCACGGGCGCCCTGCCGCTGGAGCACCTGGCTCTCGAGCTCCTGCAGCGTGCCGTACGCGGCGCCGCCGCGCAGGCCGTCGAGGTTGCGGCGGTCGCCCGCGGGAAGCTGCCGGTACGCCTGCTGCTCGGCGTTCGTCCGCAGCGACACGGCCTGGGCGAACTCGATGAACTCGCCGGACGAGCGGAACCGGCCCTCCGCGAGGACGCCCCCCAGCATCGCGTCCTCGCGGGCGAGCATCTCGCGGGCGCGGGTCAGCTCGATCAGCGCGCGGCCGTCCGCGGAGATCTCCGGGTCGGACAGTTCGGCCGCGGCGGAGTTGATGAGCAGCGCCGCGTCGATCGTCTCGTTGAAGGACCGCATGGCGGGGCCGCGGTCGACGGTGCCCGCGTCGATGGCGGCGCGCGTCTCCGAGAGGGCGTTCAGCTCGCGGCCGGTGGCGGCGACGTACTGCTTGATCTTGTCGCCGGGCGCGTCGGGCGCGGTCTCGCGCCACTGCTCGACCGTCCGGTCGGTGTGGGCGCGGCGCTCCTGGAGTTCGGCGGCCGCGGCGGCCTGCCTGCCGCTGCCGAGGAAGACCATGGAGGCGCGCCGCTCGTCCTGGAGGACGTTGATCAGCGTCTTGGTCGGACGGCCCGCGGTCGAGTCGCGCTTCCCCGTCTGCAGGAGGTCGTATCCCTCCTGGGTGGTCACCCACGCGGCGAACACCCAGAGCGCCACCAGAGAACTCATCATGAACACGATCCGGGCCCGCAGCCGGATGTTGCGGGGCCGGTCCCGGCGGGCGGCGAACGGCAGGCTCAAACGCATCAAGAAGTCCTCAGACGATGATTCGGGGGGCGCCCCATATCGCCGTCCACGGCGACTGGGCGGCTCTCAGGCCACGATTGGCACGCAGAGCACCTTAGCAACGGACGGTTTCTGAGGAATCGCGTATCACCACACTTCTGTGGTGATACGTCCGCAGCAACGCCGTCCGTCCGTCTGTCGGCGTGCGGACGGCTCCGTACGGCCGCGGGCTCGGCACACCCGCCGCTTCGCGGGAACAATAGCGAAAAAGGCGAGTATCGGCAGGTCAGCGCCGTACATCTGCGTGTTCGCGGAAATTCGCCGGCGCATCGCCGAGGGGACCCCGGCACGCCGCCTCGGCATGCGCGGTGACGACTTCCGGTGTCACAGGGAGCCCCAGTAGTCGTGCCCCCGCCCATAGAAGTCGCGACTCCACTGGAACTGCTGCGACAGATAGTTCGCACCTTGCGGGCAGTCCCGGCGCAGCGGCGCCAGGAGCCGCTCCGTCTCGTCGGCGAGGTCGTCGATGCGCGCCTTGACGGCCTCCGCCGGGACGCCGAGCGCCACGGCGTTGATGTCGTTCCAGACGGTCTCGCGGTCGCCCGTCGCCAGGTCGTTGAGGAGCCGCAGCGCGCACTGGACGACCCGGCTGGCGCGCCGCAGGACGTCCAGATGCGCGAAGACCGCGGCGTCTCCGGTGGCGATCCAGTGCGCCGCGTTCACCCAGGCCGACCCGAAGTTGTCCGCGATGGTGAGGTACCCGTCGAGGGTCGTCGGGACGGGGTCGCCGTCGTCGGCCGCGGACGGCCGCGCGCCCCCGGCCCCGAGGCGCGCCTTCCACTGCCATTCGCGCCGCATCGCCTGGAGCATCCGCAGCAGTTCCTCGCGCCACACCGGCTCGTACTCGGCGAACGCGGGGGACGAGGCCGCCAGGTCGTCGCGCAGCTCGGCGAGGAACCGGGTGAGGGGGTCGACCGGGGGGCGCCCGTCGGCCACCGCGGCGCACCGCTCGACGATGCCGGCGACCTCGGCGGGCTCGGTCGCCCGGTGGTCCACCAGCCAGTCCACGGCGAAGATCCACAGCGAGGTCCGCGCGGACGTCCGCAGTTCGTCCGCCGTGTGCCAGGGCGCGCCGTACGCGATGGCCTTGCTGAGCCGTCCGGCCACCGGCCCCATCGGGGACGCCGGGAACAGCTCCGGGTGGGCGGCCATGCGCGCGCTCAGGTCCCGCTCGACCTCGGGGGCGAGGCGGGCGGCGTCCCGCGCCAGGTCCGCGCCGAGCGGGCGGCCGCGCACTGTGATCTCCACCGATCACCTTTCCGTCGACTGGGGGCGTGGGCTTCAGCGGGGGGTGAGGACGAGCTGGACGGGCTCGCTCGGCTGGAGCGTGAGGCTCAGTTTCGGGTCGACGTCCCCCTGGACGGCCACCCGGTAGCGGCGCAGGACGCTCGCCACGATGAGCGTCGCCTCCTGGGCGAAGAACGCCTGCCCGAGGCACTGGTGGACGCCGTCGCCGAACGGCAGGTAGGCGAGCGGGTGCCGCGCCCGGACCCGCTCCTTGGCGAACCGGTCCGGGTCGAACTCGAGGGGCCGTTCCCAGAACTCCTCCAGCCGGTGGGTCAGGTAGGGGCTGATCGCCAGCGTGGAGCCCGCGGGGATCTCGACCTCGCCGATGACGTCGTCCCGCAGGGCCGTCCGCGGCACCGCCCAGCCGACGGAGTAGATGCGCAGCACCTCGTCCAGGACCTGCTGCGTGTAGGTCAGCGCCCGGATGTGCTCGCGGCGCAGGGGCTCGCCGCCCACCACCCGGTCGACCTCGTCGGTGACGGCCGCGGCGACGTGCGGGTGCCGGGCCAGCGCGGCCCAGATCCAGGTGAGCGCGATGGCGCTGGACTCGGATCCGGCGACGAACAGGGCGATGATGTCCTGGCACACCTGCTCGTCGGTGAGCGGGCGCCCGTCGGCGCCGGTGCCGTTCAGCAGCAGCGTCACCACGTCGCGGCCGTCCAGCCGCCCGTTCCGCGCGGAGCTCACGACGGGCCCGAGGATCTCGTTGACCGTGCGCGTCGCCCGGTTGAACCGGCGGTCGCCCGGCACCGGGACCGCGTGCGGCATGAACGGCATCGCCATGCGCCACAGCAGGCTGCCCATCGCGGTGGCGATCGCCTCGCCGAGCCGGTCGCCCTCCTCGTCGGGCACCAGCGACCCGAAGAAGACCGGGTTGATGACCCGCTGCACGACCCGGGTCATCTCCACGCCCGCGTCGACCGGACGGCCGGGGCCGCTCCGGCGGCCGAGGTCCTCGACGGCGCCGTCGATCGAGGAGATCATCTGCTCGCTCATCGCGGCGAGGTAGCGGCCTGAGAAGGCGTTGCGCAGGATCTCCCGGGACGCCGCCCACTGCTCGCCCTCGCCGCCGATGCCGTCGCCGGTGAGGCGGCCGAGCGCCCGCCACATCGCCGCGCCGCGCGGGTAGTTGTCCCGGCGGTCGCGCAGGATGTGCTGCAGGTCGTCGGGGTGGGTGACCAGGAAGGGCCGGAACGGCCCCAGGTTCAGGCGGGTGATCGACCCGTCCGCGTCCCGTCCGATCGAGTCGAGCAGGTGCAGCGGGCCGCCGCGGCGCAGTCGCGCGGCCACCCGGCGCATGGGCATCTTGACGACGGGACGATCCGGTTGGAAGGCACGGGAACCGTGGGCGGAGTCCGTGGTGATCGACATGACGCGATGCCCTCCCGGGCGGTGAAGGTCGGACGGCTCGGACCGGAGGACGCCGGGGCACGCGGGTCGCCCGCCCGGCGGCTCGGACCACCGAGACCGACACCCGAGACCCCTATATACCGGGCAATCGGCACATAGTTCGCCTCAGCGGCCTCCCCAGCGAGCACGCAACACAATCGGGACAAACAACGTGATCTTGCCCCGAAGTATCACATACCCCTCGCTACCCGTACAAGATCGCCAGTCGCCACTGTTTCACGCCTCACAGGTAAGTTCCACTCCAGTGCACGCCTTTGTAAGGACCGGCGCACCCAATGCTCGGAGGAGGCGCGAACGGCGCCGGCGGCGGACGCCGAGCCGCCCCGGAGTGACGTCGAACACATCGCGTCCAGAGTCTGAAAGCTCGACTTTTCCCTTGATCTGACCCGGCCGTCACCATTCCAGTGCGAGTTATTTGTCCGTTTTGTCACGTTCCTTGACCCACCATCAGGGCGGGCGCGCATCGACTCCGAAAACCCGTATCGCCGACCGCCGTGGGCGTCCGCCCATCTCGTCTCACATATTGAGATGCCAGGATTGAGTGATTAGCGTCACTCGAAAGCCGGTCATCTTCCTTCGCATACCACCCTTGCTTACGTTAATTAGCTCTGTGATAATCCCAACGAAAGTTGCAAATCGCCACAAGCTCCTGCAGAGCTGGACTGAATGGCACAAACCGCTCCAATAGGGTTGGCGCCGTCCGGGTGGGCGGCCGCGCGCCCGGAGGGGTCGCCGCAGGTCCGCTCCACCAGAGCGAGGGCAGCCGGAAAGGCCGTTGACGTGGACATCCTGGCCCGCGAGCCCCGGTACCCCGCGAACCTCCCGACACCGTGCCCGCAGACGTCTTCCGTGGACGCCCGACTCGTGGACGACCTGTCCGTGGACCTCACCGGCCGCGCCGGCGGCGGCAGCCGCCACCGGCGACCCGCCCGGTTCGATGCAGTACGAGGGCGCTCCTGCGCCGGTCTCTTCCCCGTCGCCGACCTCCGGGATGTGCCGTGAGCATCGATGACCATCCGCTGACCGACCCCGCCCTGTCCGCCGTCGGCGACCCGGCCGTCCGGCCGCGTCTCGCCGCGGCCACCGAGGAGCTGATCGACGGCCTCGTCGCCCGCCCGTGGGGGCAGGCGTCCCCGTCGGTGTACGAGACCGGGCGCCTGGTGACGTTCGTGCCCTGGCTGAGCGGTCACGCGGAACGCGTCCGCTTCCTGCTGGAGACCCAGCGACCGGACGGCGCGTGGGGCGCGCCCGACGACGGGTACGCGATCGTCCCGACGCTGAGCGCGACCGAAGCCCTGCTGTCGGTGCTGGACGCGCCGGACGGCGCCCGCGCGGACGGCGCCGCGGTCGCGCACGCCGCGGCGCGGGCCCTCGCGGCGGTGTCCGCCCGGATGTGCGGCCCGTCCGCCCCGGCCCTGGACCTGCCCGACCTGCCCGCCGTCGAGCTGATCGTCCCCGCGCTGGTCGAGCGGATCAACGCGTCGCTGGAGGGCCTGCGCGAGCGTCCGGTGCCGGGCCTGGAGGTATGGGCGGGGTACGCGCTGCCCCTCCCGGCGGGCATGGACTCCGCCAAGCTCGACCTCGTCCGGTCGCTCCTCGCCTCGGGGGCGGACGTCCCGCAGAAGCTCGTGCACGCGCTGGAGATCGCCGGGCCCGCGGCCGCCGGGCTGCCCAGCCTGAGCCCGGAGCCCACCGGCACGATCGGCGCGTCCCCGGCCGCCACCGCCGCCTGGCTCGGGCACGGGCCGGTCGAGCCGAGCAGCCCGGCCCGCTGGTACCTGGAGACCGTCGTGGCCGAGCACGGCGGGCCCGTCCCGTGCGGCTTCCCGCTGACGGTGTTCGAGCGCGGGTGGGTGCTCGCGTGGCTGGCGCGCGCGGACGTCCCGTTCGCCGTCCCTCCGGAGCTGGTGCTCAGCCTGACGACGCCGCTCGGCCCCCTCGGCACCTCCGCGGCGGACGGCCTGCCGGCGGACGCCGACACGACCTCGGGCGCCCTGTACGCGCTGGCGCTGCTCGGCGCACCCCACCCGCCCGATGCGCTGCACGCCTACGAGCTGGACGCCCATTTCTGCACGTGGCAGGGCGAGGACGGTGCGTCGATCACGACGAACGCGCACGTCCTGGAGGCGTTCGGGCAGTACCTGGCCGCGCGCGGGGACGCCCTGGACGGCGCGGACGCGGCGCGGTACGCGGCGTCCGCGCGCAAGGCGGCGCGCTGGCTGCGCGGGCAGCAGGCCCCGGACGGGAGCTGGCTGGACCGCTGGCACGCGTCCCCGTTCTACGCGACGGCGTGCGCGGCCGTCGCGCTCGCCGGGTTCGGCGGCCCGGAGTCGGGCGGCGCGGTCGCGGCGGCGCGCCGGTGGGTGCTCGACGCCCAGCGGGAGGACGGGTCCTGGGGGCATTGGGAGGGCACCGCCGAGGAGACGGCCTATGCGGTGCAGCTGCTCCTGCTGACGGGCGGCATTCCCGACACCGGGACGCTGCGCGCGGTCGGCCGGGCCTGCCCGCTCCTGCTGCGCTCTCTCGCCGCGCCGGACGACGACGCGGAACCGGCGATGTGGCACGACAAGGATCTGTACCGCCCCGCCGCGATCGTGCGCGCGGCGGTCATCTCCGCGCTGGCCTTGGCGGGAGCGGCGACCGACTTTAGATAACGTGAATTACGACACAACACGACACGCAAGACGGACCCCTCAAATGCGACATTGCCGTCGTTGTTGACGGTTCACCTTGAGGGGGTATGGTCATGTTGCTAGTCTTCTACGCCGTATGGAACGGCGGCTGGCGGTCGCCTGTGCACCACTCACCGACCACACGCGAACCGTGCCGTTGAACCTGGCGGAAGCGGTTGCGGGTCAATTCACATATTGTTGGGGCGATAGTAATGCGCTTCCGCGACTCGCGCTTGAAAAAGGCGCCCGGAACACCGTTGCCTTCGGGCACGGCACTCCGGCGCCGCGCGTCCCGCGCGTCCCCGGGCGGTGACACCGTCCGAGCCGCCGTCGGCACCGCCCCCCGGCACGACGCACCGACCGGCGCGGCCCCGCAGGCGCCCCCCGCCGGACGCACCCCCGGTGCGCGCCCGCGCCCCGCGGCGTCCGGCCGGTCACGGGCGCACCGCCGCCCCGCCCGGACGCGCGCGACGACCGCCTTCAGGGCCGAGACACGCTCCCGAGCGGAGGTTTCTCCGCGCGCCGTTCCACCGGGCGACGGGAAGCGTCCCGTGACCATCGAGCCGGAGGACCTGCCACCCGTGCCCGACATCCCCACCACACCGTCCGGACTGCCCGTCCGGGTGCCGCAGGCGAACCTTGCAGAGCCCCTGCGCACCGACGAAGCCGCCCCCGCTCCCCAGCCGGACGAGGACGCAGACCCCGGCCGCAGCCCCGAAGAGATCAAGCGGATCATGGGGGCGTACCAGCGCGGCGGTCGACGCGGTCGCGACGACGCGGCCGCGAACCTCGGCACTACAGCAGCGAAAGGCGAGGAAGAGCAGTGACGCAGAAGACGGGGTCCGCAACCGACCTGGGCTGGCTGCTGGACGACCTCGTCCGCAGGCTCCCGCACGCCCGTGGCGCGGTCGTCCTGTCGGCCGACGGGCTGCTCATGGCCTCCTCCGAGGGAGTGACGCAGGACGACGGCGAGCACCTCGCCGCCGTCGCGGCGGGCATGCAGAGCCTGGCGAAGGGCGCCGGAGTGCGCTTCGGCGGCGGCCCGGTCCGGCAGACGATCATCGAGATGCAGTCCGCGTTCCTGCTGGTCACGGTGGCCGGCAAGGGCGCGTGCCTGGCGGTCCTGGCCGGCGAGGAGGCCGACGTGGGCCTGATCGCCTACGAGATGGCGATGCTGGTCACGTCCATGGGCCACCACCTGACGACGCCGTCGCGGTCCGAGATCGCGGAGGACAAGTCCTGATGATGCCGCCCGAAGGCCCTCACCCCTGGCCGGACGAGCCGGGGCCGCGGCCGCCCGCCGGAGACGAGCCGCTCGACGACCGCGCGGGCCCCATGGTGCGCCCGTACGTGATGACCAGCGGGCGGATGGAACCCGCCCGCGGCAAGTTCGACCTCATCACGCTGGTGGTGGCGTCCAACCCCGAACCCGAGGGCGCCGTCGGCCTCGGCCCCGAGCACCTCGCGATCATCCGGCTGTGCCAGTCGGTGATGTCGGTGGCGGAGCTCACCGGCCACCTCGACCTTCCCGTCGCGACCGTCCGGGTCATGCTCGGCGACCTCCTCGACAAGGGGTACGTCATGATGCAGGAGCCCGAGCCGGAGGCGGACATGCACGACATCAGGCTCTACAAGGCGGTGATCGATGGTCTCCGGGCCCTCTAGTGTGCGCGCGCGTCGGCTGCCCACCGCGGTAAAGATCGTCATCGCGGGCGGCTTCGGGGTCGGCAAGACCACGATGGTCGGGACCGTCTCCGAGACCCGCCCCCTGCGGACGGAGGAGGTCCTCACCGACGAGAGCATCGGCGTCGACGACGTCTCCGGCGTCGAACGCAAGCAGACGACGACCGTCGCGATGGACTTCGGCCGCATCACCATGCAGGACGAGTACGTCCTGTACCTGTTCGGCACGCCGGGGCAGCAGCGGTTCTGGTTCATGTGGGACGAGGTCACGCTCGGCGCGCTCGGCGCGGTCGTCCTCGCCGACACCCGCCGCCTGTCCGACTGCTTCCCCTCGGTCGACTACTTCGAGCGCCGCAACACCCCCTTCATCGTCGCCGTCAACTGCTTCGAGGGCGCCCAGCAGTACGACCTCGAAGAGATCCAGATGGCCCTCAACCTGGGCCCGAAGGTTCCCGTCATGCTCTGCGACGCCCGCAAGCTCACCTCGTGCAAGGAGGTCCTCATCGACCTCGTCCTGCACGCCATGAAGGCCCGCGGCCTCACCGAAGAACAACCGGTCTGAGGCTCCCGGAACCGAAAACGAAGCGCCGGTTGTGCCCGCCGACTCGAGTCGGCGGGCACAACCGGCGCTGACTTTTCCCCACCTCACACATCTGTGGGCCGCCAACGCCTCAGGAACGGACGCCCCCGAAACGGGCCGCCGCCGTCACCGGGCACCCCGCCGGGCCACACCAGCGCTGACATTTCCCCACCCCACAACGCCGTAGGCCGCCAACGCCTCAAGAACGAACGCCCCCGAAACGGGCCGCTGTTTAGTCCGGGCGCCCCGCGGGTCAAATCTGAGAGGGACGTCCCCGAAGCGGGCCGCCGTTGTTACCGGTGCGGGGGTCAGGTGTCGGCGGTGGCCAGGGTCTCGAGGTCTTCGGGGCGGGGGCCGTGCCAGTCCAGGCACATGACGGTGGCGTCGTCCTCCGGGGCGCCGTGGCACGCGTCGTGCACCGCGGCGGTCAGCGACCGCACGACCTCGCGCGGGTGCTGATCGGCGGTCTCGCGGATGACGGCGGGCAGATCGACGATCGCGGCCCGGCGCTCCTGCATGCCGTCGGTGTAGAGCACGAGACGATCGCCCGGCCGCAGGTCGAGGTCCTGCGCCCGGTAGCCGCCGGGCACGGGAGTACCGAACGGCAGGTCGACGTCGAGGGGCACCTCGCCGACGTGGCCGCCGCGCAGGAGCAGCGGCCGGGGATGCCCGGCGTTGACCAGCTGGGCTTTGGTTCCCGCCAGGGTGATGCGCAGCAGCTGGCCGGTGGCGATTGTTTCGCCGCCGTGGTCGAGCACGGCCCGGTGCACGTGGTCGGCCTGCTCGGACAGGGGGATGCCGGCGCGCCGCGCACGGCGGGAGGCGTTGACCAGCAGGGTGGCGAGCATGGCCGCGTCGACGTCGTGGCCCATGGCGTCGGTGACCGACAGGTGCAGGGTGTCGTGGCCGAGGGTGTAGTCGTAGGTGTCGCCGCCGATGTCGTCGGCCGGGACCAGCGCGCACGCGAGGGTGAACTCGGCGGCTTCGCAGCAGGTGGACGAGGGCAGCAGCTGGTACTGGATCTCGGCGGACAGGCTCACCGGGGTGGTGCGCTGACCCCACAGGTACAGGTCGGTGAAGCGGCGGTCGGCGACGACGATGTAGGCGAGCGCGTGCGCGGCCTCGCCGATCTGCTCCAGCACGTCGTCGGTCGCTTCGGGCAGGGTGAGCTCCAGGACACCGATGGTGTCGCCCCGGTTGGTGACCGGCGCGATCACCCGCTGCCCCTGGCAGCCGGGCGCCTTGACGATCCGCTGGGTGCGCAGCACCTCGTCGTAGACGCTGCCGGTGAGGGAGATCTGCTCGGCCTCCTGGCCCCGGTGCGGGTCGGCGTCCTCGATGAAGCGCACCAGCCGCCGGCCGACGAGGTCGACGAACAGGAACGACACCGCCGTCCCGCCGAACCGGTGCCGCAGGTTCCGCGCGACCACGTCGATGGACTCCACCGGTGCGGCGTTCTCCGCCGCCGCCAGAACATCCCCCAGGAGCAGCCCGCTGTCCGCCACCGCAGCCTCCCTCGTTTCCCGCCTTCCCTTCCCCGATACCGGTACCGCGGACCATCGCCGCCGCGGCCCGCGAACCGGCGCGGGCCGGACGCCGTCAGCCGGTGCGGCTGACGACGTAGTCGCAGAGGGCGGTGAGGGCGTCGCGGGCGGGGTTGTCGGGGAGGGTGAGCAGTTCGGCGCGGGCGTCCTCGGCGACGCGGAGGAGGTCGGCGCGGGCACGGTCCATCGCGGGGTGGGCGCGCAGGAGGGCGAGGGCCTCGGCGTGGAGGGCGTCGTCGGTGAGGTCCTGGACGAGCAGGTCGCGGAGGCGCGCGTCGTCGGGGCCGGAGCCGACGCCGGCGAGGACGTGGTGCATCGGGAGGGTGCGGATGCCCTCGCGGAGGTCGGTGCCGGGGGTTTTGCCGGACTCCTCGGTCTCGGAGTCGATGTCGAGGATGTCGTCCGAGAGCTGGAAGGCGATGCCGATCTTCTCGCAGGCGGAGGTGACCGTGTCGACGGTCGAGGCGGGGGCGCCGGACAGCAGGGCGCCGAACTGGCCCGAGACCGCGATGAGGGACGCCGTCTTGTCGGCGAGGACCTGGAGGTAGTGCTTGAGGGGGTCGGCGCCCTCGGCGGGGCCGGTCGTCTCCTCGATCTGGCCGCGGACGAGGCGCGCGAACGCGCGGGCCTGGATGCGGACCGGCTCGGTGCCGAGGTCGGCGAGGAGGTCGGACGCGCGGGCGAACAGGTAGTCGCCGGTGAGGATCGCTCGGGTGTTGTCCCAGCGGACGTTCGCGGACTGGCGGCCGCGGCGGACGGTCGCCTCGTCCATGACGTCGTCGTGGTACAGGGTGCCGAGGTGGGTGAGCTCGACGACGACCGCGGCCGGGACGAGCCCGGCCGCGGTCGGGTCGCCGAAGTGCGAGGCGAGCGTCACCAGCATGGGCCGGAAGCGCTTGCCGCCCGCCTCGACGAGGTGCTTGGACGCCTCGTTGAGCAACGGGTTGTCGCTGCGGACCGAGTCGAGGAGCAGTTCCTCGACGGCGGCCAGGAACCGTCGGCTTTCGGCCGCGAGCGCCGAGTCCACGGGAAGCCCGAACGGGCCGGTCTCCTGCACGGCCGGCCCGCCGGACTCCTCAGCGAAGGCGTTGCTCACCCAAGACTCCCTACCGGACGAACATCTGCGTGGTGGCATCTCCCGCGAGGTCCAGAATCGGCTGCGGGAGCACGCCGAGTACCACAGTAGCCGTCACTCCGACCGCGACGACGATCGCGGTGGCCGGTGGGGCCACCACGACGGGGCCGTCGGCGTCCGGCTCGCTGAAGAACATGACGACGATCACGCGGACGTAGAAGAACGCGGCGACCGCGGAGGCGATGACGCCGACGACGACGAGGGGCGTCGCCCCGCCCTCGACGGCCGCCTTGAACACCGCGAACTTGCCGGTGAAGCCGCTGGTCAGCGGGATGCCGGCGAACGCCAGGAGGAACAGCGAGAAGACGCCCGCGACGACCGGGGAGCGCTTGCCGAGCCCGGCCCAGCGGGACAGGTGGGCCGCCTCGCCGCCCGCGTCCCGCACCATCGTGACGACGGCGAACGCGCCGATCGTGGTGAACCCGTAGGCCGCCAGGTAGAACAGCGACCCCGACAGGCCCTCCCGCGAGGTGGCGATCACGCCCATGAGCAGGAAGCCCGCGTGCGCGATGGACGAGTAGGCGAGCATCCGCTTGATGTCGGTCTGCGTGATCGCGATGATCGCGCCGACGACCATGGTGAGAATCGCCACACCCCACATGGCGGGCTCCCAGTCCCACTCGAGGGTCCCGAACGCGACGTAGTAGACGCGGAGGATCGCGCCGAACGCCGAGACGAGGGTGCAGGACGCCATGAGCGCGGTGATCGGGGTCGGCGCGCCCTGGTAGACGTCCGGCTTCCACATGTGGAACGGGACGCCGCCGAGCTTGAACAGCAGCCCGACGGTGAGGAGCGCGACGCCCGCGAGGAGGAGCGTCTCGCTGCCCGCGTCCCGGCTGATCTCCTGCGAGATCGCGGCGAGCGTGACCGATCCGGCGTAGCCGTAGAGGAGGGCGATGCCGTACAGGAAGAACGCCGACGAGAACGCGCCCAGCAGGAAGTACTTGACCGCCGCTTCCTGGGAGAGGAGGCGGCGGCGCCGGGCGAGGCCGCACAGGAGGTACAGCGGCAGGGACATGACCTCCAGGCCGATGAACATGGTCAGGAGGTCGTTGGACGCCGGGAAGATCAGCATGCCGCCGACGGCGAACATCATCAGCGGGTAGACCTCGGTCTGCACGATGCCCGCCGACTGCGTGCGCTGCTCGGCCTCGCTGCCGGGCAGCGCGGACGCCTGCGCGGCGAACGCCCCGCCGGCGCGGTCGCCGCCGCGCTCGGCGATCAGCAGGAGACTGACGAGCGCCAGCACCAGGATGGTGCCCTGCAGGAACAGGGTGGTGCCGTCGACGCCGAGGGCCCCCTCGGCGACGACGTGGTGCGGGGCGCCGTCCCACGCCAGCGCGACCGTCCAGACGAACCCGCCGAGCAGGCCGAGGAACGCGAGCGGGACCTGGAGCCGGGGCCGCCAGGCGCGGCCGGCGAACGCCTCGACCAGCACCCCGAGGACGGCGACGCCGAGGACGATCAGCAGCGGGCCGATCTCCGCGTACTCGATGTGCGGCGCCGGGATGTCGGCGCCCTGCGCGAGGGTGCTCATGGACGGGCTCCGTTCTCGGCGACGTTGGTCGGTGCGGGGTCATGCTGGTCGACCCGCACCAGCGTCTGTTCGACGGACGGGTTGATGACGTTCAGCACCGGCTGCGGGAAGAAGCCCATCGCGACGATGATCGCGAGGATGGGCGCGATGGCCCACTTCTCCCGGGCGGTGAGGTCCTTCATCCCCTCGACCGCCGGGGCCTTGGGGCCGCCCATGGTGCGCTGGTACGTCCACAGGATGTAGATCGCGGCGAGGACGACGCCGCTGACGGCGAGGGCCCCGGCCCACTCGTACCGGCTGAACGTGCCGACGATCACGAGGAACTCGGACACGAACGTGGACAGGCCGGGCAGCGACAGGCCGGACAGGCCCGCGATGAGGAACGCCCCGGCGAGGACGGGCGCGGCCTTCTGCACGCCGCCGTAGTCGCCGATCCGCGCCGACCGCCGCCGGACGATCATGAAGCCGACGATCAGGAACAGCGCACCGGTCGAGAACCCGTGGTTGATCATGTAGAGCGCGGCGCCGGACTGCCCCTGCGAGGTCATCGCGAAGATGCCGAGCACGATGAACCCGAAGTGGGAGACCGAGGTGTAGGCGACGAGGCGCTTCAGGTCGACCTGCCCGATCGCGAGGACCGCGCCGTAGATGATGCTGAGGACCGCGAAGCCGAGGACCACCGGGGTGGCCCACGTGGCGGCGCCCGGGAACAGCTCCAGGCAGAACCGCAGCATCCCGTACGTGCCGACCTTGTCGAGGACGCCGACGATGAGGACGAGCGCGCCCGCCGGGGCCTGCTGCGCGGCGTCCGGCAGCCAGGTGTGCACCGGCACCATCGGCGCCTTGATCGCGAAGGCGATGAAGAAGCCGAGGAACAGCCACTTCGCGGTGGTCGGGTCGATGTTCAGCTGCGTCAGCTCGGAGAACAGGAACGTCCCCTGCCCGAGCCCGCCCTCGGCTTCCGGCTTCGCCGACAGCGGGTACAGCCAGATCACCGCGACGAGCATGATCAGCCCGCCGAACAGCGAGTACAGCAGGAACTTGACCGCCGCGTAGGAGCGCTGGGCGCCGCCGAAGTACCCGATGATGAAGTACACCGGGATGAGCATCGCCTCGAAGAAGACGTAGAAGAGGAACACGTCGGTCGCCGCGAAGACGCCGATCATGGCCGCTTCCAGCGTCAGCAGCAGCGCGAAGTACGTCTTGACGGACCGCTTGGCGGGGACGTCGACGCCCCCGGAGCGGTCGTCCTCGTTCCAGGACGCCAGCATGACGAGCGGGACGAGGATCACCGACAGCACGATCAGCGTGAGGGCCACGCCGTCGACGCCGACCGCCCAGTGGACCCCGAAGGACGGGATCCAGTCGTACTTCTCCTCGAACTGGAACCGGGCGCCGCCCGGGTCGAACGAGGCCGCCATGACCAGGGTGAGCACCCCGACCACGGTCGAGACCCCGAGCGCGAACCGCTTGACCAGCGCGTCCCTCGACGGCAGCGCCGTGAGGACGGCGGCGCCCACCAGCGGCAGCGCGATGAGGACGGTCAGCCAGGGAAGGTCGCTCATGACACGTTCACCACCAGGAGGGCGGCCACCACGACGGCGGCGCCCGCGAACATCGAGAGTGCGTAGGACCGGGCGAAGCCCGTCTGGATCCGGCGGAGCCGGCCGGAGCCGCCGCCGATGCCGGCGGCGATGCCGTTGACGGCGCCGTCGACGCCGCGCCCGTCGAACCAGACCGCGAGCCGGGTCAGCCACTGGCCGGGCCGCATCAGCAGCGACTCGTTGATGGCGTCGCCGTACAGGTCCTTGCGGGCCGCGACGGTGAGGAACGACCCGGCGGGCTGCTCGCGCGGCACCTTGCGGGCACCGTACTGCCGCCAGGCGATCGCCGCGCCGAGCAGCACCAGCACGAACGTGGCGATGCCGGGGCCGGTGAGCGCCTGGAAGTGGTGCTCCTCCTCGGGGTGGCCGACGACCGGCTCGAGGAAGGACCCGAACCCGCCGAGGACCAGGAACCCGCCCGCGAACAGGGAGCCGACGGACAGCAGGATCAGCGGGACGGTCATGACCTTCGGCGACTCGTGCGGGTGGACGTCGTCCGCCCAGCGCTTCTCGCCGAAGAACGTCATGAACATGACGCGGGACATGTAGTAGGCGGTGATCGCGGCGCCGAGCATCGCGCAGCCGCCGAGGATGTACCCGGACGTGCCGCCCTTGTGCAGGGCCGTCTCGATGATGACGTCCTTGGTGAACCAGCCGGACAGGCCCGGGAACCCGATGATCGCGAGGTAGCCGAGCCCGAAGGTCGCGTAGGTGATCGCCATGACGCCGCGGAGCGCGCCGTAGTGGCGCATGTTGACGTCGTCCTTGGTGCCGTGCATGACCGAGCCGGCGCCGAGGAACAGGCCCGCCTTGAAGAAGCCGTGCGCGATGAGGTGCGCGATGGCGATGACGTACCCGGCCTTGCCGAGCCCGGCGGCGAGCGTCATGTAGCCGATCTGCGACATCGTCGACCCGGCGAGGGCCTTCTTGATGTCGTCCTTGCCGCACCCGATGATCGCACCGGCGAGCAGCGTGGCGGCGCCGACGATCGTGACGACGAGCTGCGCGGTGGTCGACAGCTCGAAGATCGGCCCGGACCGGACGATCAGGTAGACGCCCGCGGTGACCATCGTCGCCGCGTGGATGAGCGCCGACACGGGCGTCGGGCCCTCCATGGCGTCCAGCAGCCAGGACTGCAGCGGGAGCTGCGCCGACTTGCCGCACGCGCCGAGCAGGAGCAGCAGCGCGACGGCGGTGGCCGTCCCGGTGCTCAGCTCGGCGGCGAGGCCGGCGTGCTCGGCGCCCTCACCGAGCACCTCGGTGAAGTCGACCGAGCCGAGCGCGCTGAACAGCAGCGCGATCGCCAGGATCAGCCCCATGTCGCCGACGCGGTTGACGACGAACGCCTTCTTCGCGGCGGTCGCGGCGGTCGGCTTGTGCTGCCAGAACCCGATGAGCAGGTACGAGGCGAGGCCGACGCCCTCCCAGCCGATGAAGAGCACGACGAAGTTGCCGCCCAGGACGAGCAGCAGCATCGCGGCCACGAACAGGTTCAGGTACGCGAAGAACCTGCGCCGGTCGGGGTCGTGCTCCATGTAGCCGATGGAGTAGATGTGGATCAGCGATCCCACACCGGTGATCAGCAGGACGAAGCTGATGGACAGCGGGTCCACCAGCAGGTCCATGCCGACGTTGAACGCCCCGACGTCGATGAAGTCCCACAGGTGCAGGGTGCGGCGCCGCTCTTCGGCGTCGTATCCGAGCATCTGGGCGAACATCGCCGCGCCGACGACGAACGATCCGACCGACATGGCGACGCCGAGCAGGTGCCCCCAGCGGTCGGTGCGCCTCCCCCCGAGGAGGAGGATCGCGGCGCCCGCGAGCGGCAGCGCGATCAGGAGCCAGGCCGCGGCCTGGATGCCTTCGGCTTGCATCCCCGCCCTCTCAGTACTTCAGCAGGTTCACGTCGTCGACCGACGAGGACCTGCGGGTCCGGAAGATGGTCATGATGATCGCCAGACCCACCACGACCTCCGCGGCGGCCACCACCATCACGAAGAAGGCGATGATCTGGCCGTCCAGGTTGCCGTGCATGCGGGAGAACGACACGAACGCGAGGTTCGTCGCGTTCAGCATGAGCTCGACGCACATGAACACCACGATCGCGTTGCGCCGCACGAGGACGCCGACCGCTCCGATGGTGAACAGGGCCGCCGAGAGCGCCAGGTAGTGCTCCGGGCTCATTTACCGGCCTCGCCTTCGTTGCCCTGCGCGGACCCGCCGGCCGCGGGACCGCCCGCGGCCGGGGAGCCCGTCTTGACGACGCGCGACTCGGCGTCGGCGTCCTCCGCCTCGTGGGTGGCGGCCCGCACGGCGGCGACGTCCGCCTCGGCCGCCTCGGTCTCGGTCCCGCCGTGCAGGTCGGCGTGCCGCTGCGCCGTGTCGGTGCGGGCGGCGATGACCGGGTTGACCGACAGTTCCGACGGGGTCCCGTCGGGCAGCAGCGCCGGCATGTCGACGGCGTTGTGCCGGGCGTAGGTGCCCGGACCGGGCAGCGGGCCCGGGTGCTCGCCCGTCCGGAACCGGCGCTCGGACAGGTCCCGCTGCGTCGGCTTCGGCTCGGTGCGCTCGCGGTGCGCCAGCACCATCGCGCCGAGCGCCGCCGTGATCAGCAGGGCGCTGGTCGCCTCGAACGCGAACACGTACTTGGAGAACAGCAGCCGGGCCAGCCCGACGATGTTGCCCTCGGCGTTCGCGGCGGCGAGCCCCGCGGAGTCGCCCAGCGCGGCGTTGCCGATCCCGGCGCCGACCAGGCCGATGAAGCCGAGCGCGGCGACCACCGCCCAGAAGCGCTGCCCCCGGATCGTCTCGACGAGCGAGTCGGTCGAGCTGACGCCGACGACCATCATCACGAACAGGAACAGCATCAGCACGGCGCCGGTGTAGACGATCACCTGGACGAACGCCAGGAACGGCGCGTGCTGCAGCGCGTAGATCGCGGCGAGCGAGAGCATCACGGTCGCCAGCAGCAGCGCCGAGTGCACCGCCCGCCGCATGAAGATCATGCCGAGTGCGGCGCCGACCGACACGATGGCGAGGAGCCAGAAGAAGAACGGCTCCCCCGCCTGCTTGTCGGCGACCTCCGCCGCGAGCGCCTCGGCCGCGAGGACGTGCCCGTTCACTTCCGGTCACCGCCCTTGCGCGCCTTCTTGCCCTTCTCGGCGGCCGCGGCCTGGTCGGCGCTCGCCCGTCCGCCCCCCTCGGACGGGACGGTCGGTGCGGACGCGGCCTCGGAGTCCTCCAGGCCGAGCCGGTAGTAGTCCTCCTCGGTGTCGCCGAGCCGCATCTCGTGCGGCGGCGGCTCCATGCCCTCGCGCAGCGGCGCCAGCAGCATGTCCTTGGTGTAGATGAGGCTCTCGCGGCTGTCGTCGGCGAGCTCGTACTCGTTCGTCATCGTCAGCGCCCGGGTGGGGCACGCCTCGATGCAGAGCCCGCACAGGATGCAGCGCAGGTAGTTGATCTGGTAGACGCGGCCGTACCGCTCGCCGGGCGAGTAGCGCTCGTCGGCGGTGTTGTCGGCCCCCTCCACGAAGATCGCGTCGGCCGGGCACGCCCAGGCGCACAGCTCGCAGCCGACGCACTTCTCCAGGCCGTCCGGCCACCGGTTGAGCTGGTGGCGGCCGTGGAAGCGCGGCGCGGTGGGCCGCTTCACCTCGGGGTACTGAACGGTCTCGCTCTTGCTGAACATCTGGTGGAACGAGACCCCGAACCCCTTGACCGGATTCAGGAAATCAGTGAGTCCCACTGGTGACCTCCTCAGGAGGGGTGTCGATCGTGGACGGCCCGGGCGGCGTCTGGACTCGCGCGGCGGCGCCCCGGCCGTGGTAGTGCGGCGCGTCCATCGGAGGCACCGGGAACCCGCCCTCCGCCGCGCCG
Source organism: Actinomadura rifamycini DSM 43936 (assembly GCF_000425065.1). Classification (GTDB taxonomy): domain Bacteria; phylum Actinomycetota; class Actinomycetes; order Streptosporangiales; family Streptosporangiaceae; genus Spirillospora; species Spirillospora rifamycini. The sequence continues at coordinate 143,694 of NZ_AULB01000019.1, read as the reverse complement.
CCCGCGCCCGCGGCGGAGGCGCCGCCCGCCGCGGGACCGCCCGCGCCGCCGGCGCCGCGCTTCGCGGCCTCCTTGTCGTCGTCACCGCCGCGGATCATCTCCCACAGCACGGTGAGGACGAGGACGATCGCGGCGGCCACCGCGGCGGCGATCACGATCTGCCGCATGTCGTAGCCCTCGTTGCGGAGCCCGCGGATGGTGGCGACCAGCACGATCCAGGCGATGGAGAAGGGCATCAGCACCTTCCACCCGAGCTTCATCAGCTGGTCGTAGCGGACGCGCGGGAGCGAGGCCCGCAGCCACACGAAGAACCAGATGAACAGCCAGACCTTGACCAGGAACCACAGCACCGGCCACCAGCCGGAGTTGGCGCCCGCCCAGAACGTGGAGATCGGCGCCGGGGCCCGCCAGCCGCCGAGGAACAGCGTGGTGGCGAGCGCCGACAGCGTCGCGAGGTTGATGTACTCGGCGAGGAAGAACATCGCGAACTTCAGCGACGAGTACTCGGTGTGGAAGCCGCCGACCAGCTCGCCCTCGCCCTCGGGGAGGTCGAACGGGATGCGGTTCGACTCGCCCATCATCGTGATGACGTAGACGATGAACGACGGCAGCAGCAGCACCGCGAACCACTTGTCGTGCTGCGCCGCGACGATCTCCGACGTGGACATCGACCCGGCGAACAGGAACACGGCCACGAACGACAGCGCCATCGCGATCTCGTAGGAGATCACCTGCGCGGACGAGCGGAGCCCGCCGAGCAGCGAGTACGGCGACATCGACGACCAGCCCGCCAGCACGATGCCGTAGACGCCCATGGACGCCATCGCCAGCACCAGCAGGACCGCGACCGGGAGGTCGGTGCCCTGCAGCGGCGTCTGGTGGCCGAACACCGACACCGTCGGCCCGAACGGGATGATGGCGAAGGAGATGAAGGCCGGGACCGCCGCCATGATCGGCGCCAGGACGAACACGACCTTGTCGACCTGGCGCGGGACGATGTCCTCCTTCAGCGCCAGCTTGATGCCGTCGGCGAGGCCCTGCAGCAGGCCCTGGGGCCCGGCGCGGTTCGGGCCGACGCGCAGCTGCATCCGGCCGATGACGCGCCGCTCGACCCACATCGACAGCAGGACGGTCAGCACCAGGAAGACGAAGATGACCAGGACCTTGCCGCCGATCAGCCACCACGGGTCCTTGCCGAAGTCGGCGAGCGTGGGATCGGCCGGCGCGGCGAGCGGCGCGGCCGCGAGCGGGCTCATTCGGTGCCTCCAGCGTTGATCTGCACGACGCTCCCCGCGACCGCGCCGAGGTCCCGGTGGAGGGCGCAGCCGGCCGAGTTCGTCGGCAGCCACACCACCCGGTCGGGCAGGTCGGCGGTGATCTCCAGCGGGAGCGTGACCGACCCGCGGCCGGTCGAGACCGTCACGGAGCCGACGCCGTCGACCGGACGGGCGCCGATCTCCTCGGCCGTCGCGGGCGACAGCCGCGCCACCGCGCCCTTCGCGGTGCCGGCGAGGAACGGCTCGCCGTCCTGCAGCCGGCCCCGGTCGAGCAGCAGCCGCCACGTCGCCACGACCGCCTCGCCGCGGCCCGGCTCGGCCGGGACCGCCTGCGGGACGTTCGGGGCGTCGGGCCGCTCGCCGCGGTGCGCGCCGAGGTCGGTCAGCTCGCGGCGGGCCGCCTCCGGGCCGGGCAGCCCGAGGTGGACGTCCATCTCGTCGGCGAGCGCGTTCAGCACCCGCAGGTCCGACAGCGTCCCCGCCGACTTCAGCACGACGTCGAACGGGCGGCCGCGGCCCTCCCAGTCGACGAACGTCCCGGACTTCTCCGCGACGGTCGCGACGGGCAGCACCACGTCGGCGCGGTCGGTGACGGCGCTCGGCCGCTGCTCCAGGCTCACCACGAACGGGACGGCCTCGATCGCGCGGAGCGCGGCCTCCGGGTCCGCGAGGTCGCCGGGGTCGACGCCGCCGACCAGCAGCGCGCGGCGCTCGCCGCGCGCCGCCGCCGCGAGGACGGCCTCGGCGTCCAGGCCCGGGGCCGCGGGCAGCTCGGCGACGCCCCACGCCCGCGCGACCTCCGCGCGGGCGGCGCCGTCGGCGACCGGGCGGCCGATCGGCAGCAGCCCGGGCAGCGCCCCGGCCTCCACCGCGCCGCGCTCCCCGGCCCGGCGCGGCACCCAGGCGAGCCGGGCGCCGGTGGCCTTGGCCAGCCGGACCGCCGCCGACAGGGCGCCGGGGCTGCCCGCGAGCCGCTCGCCGGCGAGGACGACCGCGCCGGGCGTCTCCAGCAGCCCCCGGACGTCCGCGAACGCGTCGTCGGAGATGAGCGCGCCGATCGTCTCGGCCTCGGCCCCGGGGCGGGTCGGCAGCAGCGTCCCGCCGACCTTCTCCAGGCCGCGGGTCGCGAACGGCGCCGCCGCGTACACCTTCAGGTTCTTCTTGCGGAACGCCTTGCGGAGCCGCAGGAAGACGATCGGCGACTCCTCCTCGGGCTCGAACCCGGCGAGCAGGACGACCGGCGCCTTCTCCAGGTCGGCGTAGGAGACCTCGATCGAGCGGCCCGCGACGGACGAGGCGAGGAAGTCGGCCTCTTCCGCCGACATCGGGCGCGCCCGGAAGTCGACGTCGTTCGTGCCGAGCGCGATCCGCGCGAACTTGGCGTAGGCGTAGGCGTCCTCAAGGGTGCCGCGCCCGCCGGGCAGGACCCCGGCCGAGCCGCGCGCCGCCGCGAGGCCGCGCGCCGCGATCGTCAGCGCCTCCGGCCAGGACGCGGCCTCCAGCTCCCCGTCCTCGTTCCGGACGAGCGGGTGCGTGAGCCGGTCCGGCTGGGTGCCGTAGGTGAACGCCCAGCGGCCCTTGTCGCAGTTCCACTCCTCGTTGACCTGCGGGTCGTCCCCGGCCAGCCGGCGGGTGATCTTCCCGCGCCGGTGGTCGGTGCGCAGCGCGCAGCCGGACGCGCAGTGCTCGCAGGTGCTCGGCTGCGAGACGAGGTCGAACGGCCGCGACCGGAACCGGTAGGCGGCGCCGGTCAGCGCCCCGACCGGGCAGATCTGCACGGTGTTGCCGGAGAAGTACGACTGGAACGGCTTGCCGTCCGCGGCGCCGACCTGCTCCTTGGCGCCGCGCTCGAACAGGTCGATGAACGCGTCCCCGGCGATCTGGTCGGAGAACCGGGTGCAGCGGGCGCACTGGATGCAGCGCTCCCGGTCGAGCAGCACCTGGCTGGACAGCGGGATCGGCTTGGGGAACGTCCGCTTGGTCTCGGTGAACCGGGACTCGCCGCGCCCGTTGGACATCGCCTGGTTCTGCAGGGGGCACTCGCCGCCCTTGTCGCAGATCGGGCAGTCCAGCGGGTGGTTGATCAGCAGCAGCTCCATGACCCCGTGCTGCGCCTTGTCGGCGACCTTCGAGGTGAGCTGCGTCTTGACGACCATGCCGGGCATGACCGTGGTCGTGCAGGACGCCGCGGGCTTCGGCATGCCGCGCCCGTTGCCCATGTCCGGCACCTCGACCAGGCACTGGCGGCAGGCGCCGACCGGGTCGAGCAGCGGGTGGTCGCAGAACCGCGGGATCTGGATGCCGAGCAGTTCGGCGGCCCGGATGACGAGCGTGCCCTTCGGCACCTCGATCTCGAAGCCGTCGATGGTGACCTGCACCATCTCTTCGGCGGGGGCGACGTTCTGCTTGTCGCCGGAGGTAACAGTCATCAGGCACCTGCCCAAACGGTGGACTTGGCCGGGTCGAAGGGGCAGCCGCCCTGCTCGAAGTGCTGCAGGTACTCGTCCCGGAACAGCTTGATGGACGAGACGACCGGGCTCGTCGCGCCGTCGCCGAGCGCGCAGAACGAGCGGCCGAGGATGTTGTCGGACAGGTCGAGGAGGGTCTCGAGGTCCTCCTCCTCGCCCTTGCCGGCCTCCAGCCGCTTGAGCATCTGCTTGTACCAGTACGTGCCCTCGCGGCACGGCGTGCACTTGCCGCACGACTCGTGCGCGTAGAACTCCGACCAGCGCAGCACGGCCCGGACGACGCAGGTCGTCTCGTCGAAGATCTGCAGGGCGCGGGTGCCGAGCATCGACCCCGCGGCCCCGACGGACTCGAAGTCCAGCGGGACGTCCAGGTGCTCGTCGGTGAAGATCGGCGTGGACGAACCGCCGGGCGTCCAGAACTTGAGCCGGTGGCCCTCGCGGATCCCGCCCGCCATGTCGAGGAGCTCGCGCAGCGTGATGCCGAGCGGCGCCTCGTACTGGCCGGGCCGGGTGACGTGCCCCGACAGCGAGAAGATCCCGAAGCCCTGGGACTTCTCGGTGCCCATCGAGGCGAACCATTCCGGCCCGTTCCCGACGATCGAGGGAACCGACGCGATCGACTCGACGTTGTTGATGACGGTGGGCCCGCCGTACAGGCCCGCCACGGCCGGGAAGGGAGGCTTCAGCCTGGGCTGGCCGCGGAACCCCTCCAGCGAGTCCAGCAGCGCCGTCTCCTCGCCGCAGATGTAGGCGCCGGCGCCGCTGTGGACGACGACGTCCAGATCGAAGCCGGAGCCGAGGATGTCCTTGCCGAGGTATCCCGCCTCGTACGCCTCCGCGACGGCCTGGTGCAGCCGCCGGATGACGTGCAGCACCTCGCCGCGGACGTAGATGAACGCCTGGTTCGACCTGATCGCGTACGAGCTGATGATGACGCCCTCGACGAGGACGTGCGGGTTGGCCATCATGAGCGGGATGTCCTTGCACGTGCCCGGCTCGGACTCGTCCGCGTTCACCACCAGGTAGCGCGGGTTCGGGCTGCTCGGCGGCAGGAAGCCCCACTTCATGCCGGTGGGGAATCCGGCGCCGCCGCGGCCGCGCAGGCCGGAGTCCTTCACCTGCTGGACGATGTCGTCCGGGGCCATCCCCAGCGCCTTGCGCAGCGCCGTGTAGCCGCCCTCGCGCTCGTAGCCGGCGCGGGTGAAGGAGTCGGCCTGATCCCAGTTCTTCGTGAGGATCGGGGTGAGCGTCGTTCCTGGTCGCGCGGTCACTTGTTGCGCCCCTCCTGCGTTCCCGGCTTCACGTCGCCGCCGATGGGCTTGCCGGGCTCGTTCGGCGGCGGGTCGGTGACCTCGGACGGCCGCACCGGCTCGTCCGGCCGCGCCGCGTCGACGTCCGCCGGCGGGGCCGCCCAGCCGCGCCGCTTCGCCAGCTCCAGCCCGCGCAGCGACTCCGGCCCGGCCTGGACGCCCTCGCCCGCGCGGCCGTCGGGGAACCCGGCGAGGACGCGCGACGCGTCCTTCCAGCCGCACAGCTTGCCCGGCCCGCGCGAAGGAAGGACTTCCTTACCGGAGCGCAGGTCGTCGACCAGCTCCTTGGCCTTCGCGGGAGTCATGTTGTCGAAGAACTCCCAGTTGACCATCATCACGGGCGCGAAGTCGCAGGCCGCGTTGCACTCGATCCGCTCCAGGCTGACCTTGCCGTCCGGGGTGGCCTCGTCGTGGCCCACCCCGACGTGCTCGGACAGCTCGTCCCAGATCTGGTCGCCGCCCATCACCGCGCACAGCGTGTTGATGCACACGCCGACGTGGTACTCGCCGACCGGCGCGTGCTTGTACTGCGTGTAGAACGTCGCGACGCCGGTCACCTGCGCGGCCGTGATCCCGAGCTGCTCGGCGCAGAACTCGATGCCGTCCTGCGTGACGTGCCCGTCCACCGACTGCACCAGGTGCAGCAGCGGCAGCAGCGCCGACCGCGGCTTCGGGTACCGCGCGATGATCTCTTTGGCGTCCCGTTCGAGCCGGACGCGCACGTCCGTTTCGTACGTCATCGGTCCACTCCCCCCATGACCGGGTCGATGCTCGCCACGGCCGCGATGACGTCCGCGATCATGCCGCCCTCCGCCATCGCGGGCGTCGCCTGCAGGTTGACGAAGGACGGCTCGCGGAAGTGCACCCGGTACGGGCGGGTGCCGCCGTCGCTGACCACGTGCGCCCCGAGCTCGCCGCGCGGCGACTCGATCGGCGCGTACGCCTGCCCGGCCGGGACCCGGAAGCCCTCCGTCACCAGCTTGAAGTGGTGGATCAGCGCCTCCATCGAGGTGCCCATGATGTGCGCGATGTGGCGGGGCGAGTTGCCCATGCCGTCCGCGCCGATCGCCAGCTGCGCGGGCCAGCCGATCTTCTTGTCCTCGATCATCACGGGCCCCTTGACCGACTGCAGCCGCTCGTAGCACTGCTCGACGATCTTGAGGGACTCCTCCATCTCCTGCATGCGCACGAGGTAGCGCCCGTAGACGTCCGCGCTCTCCTGCGTGGCGACCTCGAAGTCGTACGTCTCGTAGCCGCAGTAGGGCTGCGACTTGCGAAGATCCCACGGGAGGCCGGTCGCGCGGAGCACGGGCCCGGTGATGCCGAGCGCCATGCAGCCGGTAAGGTCCAGGTACGCGACGTCCTTCGTGCGCGCCAGGTAGACGGGGTTGGCGTCCATCAGCTTCCGCAGCGCCTGGATCCGCTTCGGCATCCGGTCCAGATAGTCGCGGATCTTGCTGAGCGCACCGCTGGGAAGGTCCTGGGCGACGCCGCCCGGACGGACGTACGCCATGTTCATGCGCAGGCCCGTGATCTCCTCGAAGAGATCGAGGGTGTACTCGCGCTCCAGGAAGCCGTTGAGCATGACCGTCGTCGCGCCCAGCTCCAGGCCGAACGTGGCGATCGCCACGAGATGCGAGGAGATGCGGTTGAGCTCCATCATCATCACGCGGATGATCTGCGCCCGCTCCGGCACCCGGTCGGTGACGCCGAGCAGCTTCTCCACGCTCATGCAGTACGCCGTCTCGTTGAAGATCGGCGCGAGGTAGTCCATGCGCGTGCAGAACGTCGTGCCCTGCGTCCAGGTGCGGTACTCCATGTTCTTCTCGATGCCGGTGTGCAGGTACCCGATGCCCACCCGGCACTCGGTGACCGTCTCACCGTCGAGGGTCAGGATCAGCCGGAGCACCCCGTGCGTGGACGGGTGCTGCGGCCCCATGTTGACGACGAGGCGCTCGTCCCCGCCGTCCTCGGCACCGGACACGACCTTGTCCCAGTCCTGCCCGCCCACGTCGAAGACGCGGCCCTCGGCCGCCTCCTCGGCGGCGTAGGCGTCGTATTCGGTGTACTTCGTGCTGCTCACGTGTACGACCTCCGCTCGTCCGGAGGCGGGATCTCCGCTCCGCGGTACTCGACGGGGATGCCGCCGAGGGGGTAGTCCTTGCGCTGCGGGTGGCCGACCCAGTCGTCGGGCATCTCGATGCGGGTGAGCGCCGGATGCCCGTCGTAGACGATGCCGAAGAAGTCGTACGTCTCCCGCTCGTGCCAGTCGGCCGTCGGGTAGACCGGCACGAGCGACGGCAGGTGCGGGTCCGCGTCGGGGCAGGTCGTCTCCAGCCGGACGCGCCGGTTGTGCGTGATCGACAGCAGGTGGACGACCGAGTGCAGCTCGGCGCCCGTGTCGTCGGGGTAGTGCACGCCCGAGACGCTCGAGCAGAGCTCGAACCGGAGCGCGGGGTCGTCCCGCATCGTCCGCGCGAGCTCCAGGAGGTGGTCGCGCCGCACGTGGAACGTCAGCTCGCCGCGGTCGACGACGACGCGCTCGACCGCGTCGCCGAACCGCGGGTAGGCGCGTTCCAGAGCGTCCGCGACGTCGTCGAACTCACCGGCCTCGGCGGTGCCGCCCGGCCCGCCGTACGGGCGCGGCGCCGACACCTTCGGCGACTGCCGGACGACCAGGCCGCCGTACCCGGAGGTGTCGCCGGTGGTGTTCGCGCCGAACATCCCCTTCCGGACGACCGGCTGCTCGCGGCGCTCGTCCTCGGCCTGCGCGGGCAGCCGGTCCGCCGCCTGCTCGGCCTGCTGCTCGGGATTCTGCGAACTCATCGCTGCCTCCATTCTGGGGGGACGACCCCCCAGACCCCCCGGCAAAAGCCGGCCTGAGCGCTGACCTGCACTCCGCTGCGCTCCGTTCCGGTCATCGCTCAGGCCCCCTGTCCCAAAAGCGGAAGCCGTCGCCGCTTGGCCTCTTCCAGCTCCTCGATCTGCTTCGCGCGCTGCGGGCCCAGCTTGGTGTTGTTCACCTGGTCGTGCAGCTTGAGGATCGCGTCGATGAGCATCTCCGGACGCGGCGGGCAGCCGGGGAGGTAGATGTCCACGGGGACGATGTGGTCGACGCCCTGCACGATCGCGTAGTTGTTGAACATGCCGCCGGACGAGGCGCAGACGCCCATCGCGATGACCCACTTGGGCTCGGTCATCTGGTCGTAGATCTGCCGCAGCACCGGCGCCATCTTCTGGCTCACCCGGCCCGCGACGATCATCAGGTCGGCCTGCCGCGGCGTCGCCGACGCGCGCTCCATGCCCCAGCGGGAGAAGTCGTGCTTGGGGTCGCCGGCCGCCATCATCTCGATCGCGCAGCACGCCAGGCCGAACGTCGCCGGCCACATCGAACTGGCCCGTGCCCATCCCGCGACCTGCTCGACCGTGGTCAGCAGGAACCCGCTGGGCAGTTTCTCTTCAAGACCCATGTCAGTCCCACTCCAGACCGCCGCGCCGCCACACGTAGGCGTACGCCACAAGCAAGGTGACGATGAAAAGCACCATCTCGATGAGAGCGAAGATCCCCATCTGGTCGAAAGCGACGGCCCAGGGGTAGAGGAAGACGATCTCGATGTCGAAGATGATGAACAGCATTGCCGTCAGGTAGTACTTGATCGGGAAACGTCCCCCGCCCACCGGCTGCGGGGTCGGCTCGATGCCGCACTCGTAGGCGTCCAGCCGGGCGCGGTTCCAGCGCTTCGGGCCGGTGAGCGAGGCCATCGCCACTGAGCCGACCGCGAAGAGGGCGGCGAGCACCCCCAGCACAATGATCGGTACATAGAGATCCATGGTCTCTACTGCCTCTCCTCGGAACGTACGACGCTGTACGGGGCGACGTGACCCTTTACACGCTCGTGACATCTGTCACGAGCACGGTCCGCCACCCTAGCCAAGGTGACCAATAGCACTCCCCTCAGGGGGTCGGGTACGTCGAATCAACCCGCTCACCTGCCGAAACTTTGCGCTCATGGAGCGCTCCTCGGATACCTCAAGCCGCCGGCGCCACCTTCTGCATCGCATTGATGACCCGGTCCATCGCGTCGCCGCCCTTGGGGTCGGTGAGGTTCGCGAGGAGCTTCAGGGTGAACCGCATCAGGGTGGGGTGGGGCAGGCCGTGCGCGGTGAGGAACTTCATCACGCGCGGGTCCCCGATGGCCTGGACGAACACGCGGGCCAGCGTGAAGTACCCGCCGTGCTCGTCCTTCAGGATGCGCGGGTACTCGTGCAGCGTCCGCTCGCGCTGCGCGGGGGTGCGGCGCGCCAGCGCCTGCACCATGATGTCGGCGGCCAGCCGCCCGGACTCGAGCGCGTAGTCGATGCCCTCGCCGTTGAACGGGTTGATCATGCCGCCGGCGTCGCCGACGAGCAGCATCCCGCGGGTGTAGTGCGGCTGCCGGTTGAAGCCCATCGGGAGCGCGGCGCCGCGGATCGGGCCGGTGGCGTGCTCCTCGGAGAACCGCCACTCCTCCGGCATCTGCGCGCACCAGCGCTTCATCATGCCGCGGTAGTCGACGTTCTGGAACGCCTTGCTCGTGTTGAGGAGGCCGAGTCCGACGTTGGACGTCCCGTCTCCCACGCCGAACACCCAGCCGTAGCCGGGCAGGAGGCGCTCGCCGTCCCACAGTTCGAGCCACGCCTCCATGTACTCGTCGTCGTGGCGCGGGGTCTCGAAGTAGCGGCGGACGGCGACGCCCATCGGCCGGTCCTCGCGGCGGCGCAGCCCCATCGCGAGCGACAGCCGGGTCGAGTTGCCGTCGGCGGCGACGACGAGCGGGGCGCGGAACTCGGTCTCCTCGCCCTCGTACTTCGCGGTGACGCCGGCGATCCGGTCGGTGCGCTCGTCCAGGATCGGGCCGGTGACGTTGCAGCCGGTCAGCAGCTTGGCACCGGCCTTCGCGGCGTGCTCGGCGAGGAGCTGGTCGAGGTCGGTGCGCTTCCGGACGAGCCCGTAGTCGGGGAAGCTCGCGAGCTCCGGCCACGGCAGCTCCACCTTCACGCCGCCGCCGTAGATCCGCAGCCCCTTGTTGCGCCCCCAGCCGGGGTCGTTGATGTCGACGCCCATGCCGATCAGGGCGCGGACGGCCCGCGGCGTGAGCCCGTCGCCGCAGATCTTGTCGCGGGGGAACGTGGCCTTCTCCAGCAGCAGCACGTCGAGGCCGGCTTGGGCGAGCCAGTACGCGGTGGACGATCCGGCGGGGCCCGCCCCGACGACGATGACATCGGCGTGTCGGGTGGAGTCGGTCACGATGGTCCTCTTCGTTCGTTCGCTTGTGAAGTACTTCACAAGGTTCCGGTGGGGAGTCTATTCCTTTATCACGGTCAGTGGGTACCTCTGGGCCGTTCCCGTTTTGGACCGGTCCCAGGACCGCCGGGCCGCGGGGGCGGTCAGCCCGGGTTCGTGGCGTGGTGCATCGCGGCCACCCCGAACGTGAGGTTCCGCCAGCGCACCCCGTCCCAGCCGGCCTCCTGGAGCAGCCGCGCCAGCGCCGCCTGGTCCGGCCAGGCGAGCGTCGACTCGGCCAGGTACCGGTAGGAGTCGGGGTTGGAGCTGACCCGCGCGAGCAGCGGCAGCCCGAACTTCAGGTGGGCGCGGTGCCCGAACGCGAGCAGCGGGTTCGGGGGGTGGCTGACCTCGCACACCAGGAGGCGCCCGCCGGGGCGCGTCACCCGGCGCAGCTCGCGCAGCGCGCGGACGGTGTCGGCGACGTTGCGGAGGCCGAACGAGATCGTGACGGCGTCGAACGCGCCGTCCGCGAAAGGGAGGCGCAGCGCGTCCCCGGCGACGAAGCTCAGCCGCGCCGTCCCCGCCTGCCGCCGCACGCCGACGCGCAGCATGCCGAGGGAGAAGTCGCAGGCCACGGTGGAGGCGCCCGCGTCGGCGAACGGCACCGAGGACGTCCCGGTCCCGGCCGCGAGGTCGAGGACCCGCTCGCCCGGCCGCGCGTCCAGCGCCCGGACGGCCTCCCGCCGCCACCGCCGGTCCCGGCCGCCGGTCATCAGCGTGTTGAGCAGGTCGTACCGCTCGGCGGTGCCGTCGAACATCGCCGCGACGTCGGCGGGCTTCTTATCCAGTGAGGCGCGGGTCATGGCCCCAGCCTAAGAGGCGGGGGCCGAAGGGCGTGCGGCGCCTCGGCGCCAGGGGCTCAGGCGGCCCCGCGGGGGGCCGCTACGCGTCTTCCTTCGTGCGGCTCGCCTGGAACCTCCGCCACCGGCCGTCGACCGCGGCCGAGAGCCGGTCGCGCTGCGCGGACAGCAGCACGTAGCTGATGACCCCGCTGATCAGCAGCGCGAGCATCAGGAGCAGGAAACCGCGGGCGCCGAACAGCGCGAGCACCCCGGCGGTCGCCGCGAAGATCGCGAACCGCGCGATGGTGTAGAGGATTACGGAACGCATGGCCCCTCGACTCTACCCGCCCCTTTCCGTGGCCCCGCAGCAGGTGGGGCGGGACGGGCGGCGGGCTGCGGGACGGGCGGCGGGACGGGCGGCGGGGCCTCAGCCGTAGATGTCCCGGAACAGCGCCGGGTCGACGTTGCCGCCGGACAGGATCGAGACGTACGTGCGCGCGCCGGGCAGCTCGTCGCGGTGGAACAGGTACGCGGCGGTCGCGACCGCGCCGCCCGGTTCGGCGATCAGCCGCGCCTCGCGGGCGAGCCGCCGCATCGCGTGCCGGATCTCGTCCTCGGTGACGGTGAGGACGCCGTCCACGTGCTCGCGCAGGTGCGCGAACGGCAGCTCGCCGATCCGCTGGACGCGCAGCGCGTCGGCGATCGTCCGTCCGGTCTCCTCGGCGTCCCAGCCGACGGGGTGCCCCGCGTGGAACGAGTCGCGCGCGTCCGCCGCCAGCTCGGGCTCGACGCCGAACACCTTCGCCTCCGGGCGCACCGCCTTCACCGCCGCCGCGACGCCCGCGAGCAGGCCCCCGCCGCTCACCGGGACGAGCACGACGTCGACGTCCGGGCGGTCCCGGACGATCTCGAGCCCGCAGGTGCCCTGGCCCGCGATCACCCGGGGGTCGTCGTAGGGCGGGATGAGCGAGAAGCCGTGCGCGGCGGCGAGCTGGGCGGCGGTCTCCTCGCGCGCCGCCGAGTTGGGCTCGACGTACACGATCTCGGCGCCGAGCGCGACGCACGCGTCCACCTTCACGGCCGGAGTGGTGTGCGGCATGACCAGGACGGCCCGGATTCCGAGCGCGCGCGCCGAGAACGCCACGGCCTGGGCGTGGTTGCCACTAGAGTGCGTCACCACCCCGCGCGCGCGTTCGGCCTCGGGGAGCTGTGCGATGGCGGTGTGGGCGCCGCGGAGCTTGAACGCGCCGATCGGCTGCAGCGACTCGGCCTTCACCAGCAGAGCCGGGCCGCCGGGGTCGCCCGGGAACGGGACGAGCGGGGTACGGACGGCGACGCCCGCGAGCCGTTCGGCGGCCCGCTCGATCTCCGCCAAGGTCACAAGATCGGACATGCTCCGGAGACTATTGCGTCGCCGCCGTCCGCGCGGCCGTCACGGCCGTGACACGGCAGGTCAGCCGGGGTCGGGGTGGCGGCTGTGACCCATGACGTGGTCACCGGGCGTCATCGCTCCAGCTCGCAGAACTACAGCCTGTCATGTTTTGCGAAAACAAGGGAGAAATCGGTCTTGACCCGCCACACTGTAAACAGTCCACCCGCGCCGAGAGCGGGACAAAGGGGGAGAGAAAACGTGGAGAGCACGAGCGAGCGCCTGCTGACCCCAGGAGAGGTCGCCGCCCTCTTCCGGGTCGATCCGAAAACGGTCACCCGCTGGGCCGCGGCGGGCCGGATCAGCAGCATCCGGACCCCCGGAGGGCACCGCCGCTTCCGGGAGTCCGAGGTCCACGCGCTGCTGCGGGGCGAAGAGCCGGTGGGGAGCCACTCCGCGCACTGACCCGGCCTCCGGCCAGGTCCGTTCGACCGGGAAGTCCGCGCGGGGGACGGCGGTCCGCGCCCGTCGCCCCTCCCGCCGCCCGGCACGCGACACCGGTTCTCGGGGGAACCGGTTCCGGAGCCGGCCCGGCGCCCGCGCACGCCCGGCACGCTCCACACGGCCCCGGCCGGCAGAGCGGGCGGCCTACTCCTCCTCCGCCTCGCCCGCCTTCCACTGCTCGAACCTGCGCAGCAGCTCCGCGTCGCCCTCCCGCCAGCCGCGCCGCCGCTCCGCCAGCTCCTCCTCGGTCAGCGACTGCGCCCGCAGCCGGTCGTAGTCGGGGTCGTCCGGGCCGACCTCCACGTAGGCGTCGGCGATGACGCGCCCCTCGCCCGCCCCGTCCTCACCGGGTTCGGCGAGCACGCTGTGCGGGACCCGGAGCGTGCCGTCGGGGAGCCGGATCACGTACATCGTCGATCACCATCGCCTGCCATCACGGGATCCTCTGGTGTGTGCCGCGGAACACACACCCTAGATCCCGAAGGTGCGGTTGAAGAAGAGCATGACCTCCAGCGCGGTGCGGATGTCGCCGCCGAGCATGTCGACGAGCGCCGGCCGCTGCCGCGAGGAGATGGCCGCGAAGGCGTCCGCGAAGAACTCGCGGCGGCCCAGCGCGTCCGGCTGCCGGTGGAAGTCGCTCGCCAGGTGCGGGCGGCACTGCGCGTACAGCGCGCGGAACGCCGCCGAGTCGGACGTCCAGCCCGCGCCGCCCTCGATGTCGTCGAGGGCGTGCCCCACCTCGTGCAGCATCACGTCGGGGGTCGGGGACGGCCGGTCCCCCACGACGATCTTGCGGTCGCCGTAGGCCCCCGCGCACACGTCCCACGTCGCCCGCCCCGACGGCAGCGGACGGTCCCGCAGGTGACCCATGTCGTCGAGCTGCGGCACGCCGCCCGGCCCCACGTACACGCCGTCCAGCCCGGCCGCGAGCCGCTCCTTCAGCGCGTCCGGCAGCCCGGCGAGGCTCTCGACCGCGCGGACCACCTCGGGCGTGGGCGGCCCGTCCCGGACTTCCCACTGCCGGTGCAGGATCCGCTCCAGGACGCCGCAGTGCCTGCGCCCGTCGGCCTCGTGCGGCGTGCCCGGCGGGTGCGGCTCCACCCGCGGCGGCGCGTCGTCGAGCTCGAAGTCCCGCCACGACAGGTCCCCGGTGCCGCGGCGCCCGGCCCCCGGCCGCCGCCGCGCGTACCGGCCGCCGAACCCCTCGGCCGTCCGGTCCGGGCCCGCGTCGAGGCCCGCGCCGGAGCCCGCGTCGAGGCCCGCGCCGGTCTCGACGGGGGCCGCGCCGCCGGGCGTCCGCGTGAAGGCGTCGTCGCGTCCGGACTTGCGGAACCGGCCGAACCGGTCGCGGGGCTGGTCGCGGGGCGGCCGCCCCGTGTCGGGCGGCGACGGCGCGTACCCCGGGTCGGCGGCCCGGTCGGCGGGGCGGTCGGCGGCCCGGTCGGCGGGGCGGAACGGCCCGCCGCGGGAGAACCCCCTGAACTCCCGGGGTTTGCGGTGGACGCCTTTGAAGCGCATCGGGCTCCTCTGTCGACGGGACCCGCGGATACCTGGGGCGGGCGGGGGTCCCCGAGGAAGCGTAAGCCGGAACCCGACACCCCGTCATCCCCGGCGGTCACGGAAACTTTCAGGGATGACGTGGGCGCAGGTGACTAACTACCGGCGAAACCGGGCGTCCTGGCCATCATGCGTAAGAGTGCAGGCCAGAGAACATGTAGTTCACGCCGAAGAAGTTGAACATCAGCGCGGCGAACGCAATGAGCGCCAGGACCGCCGCCTTGCGGCCCTTCCACCCGGCCGTGGCGCGCGCGTGCAGGTACGCGGCGTAGATGACCCAGGTGATGAACGACCAGATCTCCTTGGGGTCCCAGCCCCAGTAGCGGCCCCACGCCTGGTCCGCCCAGATCGCGCCCATGATGATCGCGGCCGTCCAGATCGGGAACGCGAACATCGTGACGCCGTTCGCGAGCCGGTCCAGGCCGTCCGACGACGGCATCCGGGCCAGGATGCCGTGCTCGCGCAGCGTCCCCCGCCCCTCGGCGCGGGACTTGACCAGGTACAGGATCGTGGCGGCGCCCGCCACCGTGAACGCGCCCGTCGCGACGATCGCCGCGCTGACGTGGATCGCGATCCAGTACGAGTTGAGCGCGGGGCTGACCGGGCCGACCTCGTCGTACAGCCAGATGTTCGCGACGCCCAGCGCGACGACCGCGGCGACCATCACGAACGCGCCCAGGTAGCGGGCCCGGTACCGCAGCATCACGACGAGGAACGCGGTGACGGCGGCGAACGAGATCGCGGTGAGGAACTCGTACATGTTCGCCCACGGCCAGCGGTTCGCGGCCAGCCCCCGCGACACCAGCACGCCTAGGTGCGCGCCCCAGCCGAGGACGTTCAGCAGGATCGCCAGCTTCGCCGGCTCGATCTGCGTGCGCTCCGGCTCCGCGCCGTCCCCGGACGCCTCGGCCGTCCCGGCGTCCACGGACTCGGCCCCGGCCGCGCCGACCAGCACCTTCGCCTCGACCTCGGCGTCCGCGGCGAGCTTCGCCCGGCGGCGCCCGAAGCCGAGATCGGCCGCGTACGCGACCATCGCGATGATGTACAGCACCACCGTGGTCAGCATGAGCTTGTCGCTCAGATTCGCGAGGTCGGCGTCGCCCACCCTCGTCACTCCTTCGCTTCGTCCGCCGGACCGGTCTCCCGGCCGGCGCCGGGCTCGGCGCCCTGCCCGTCGTCGGCGGACTCCGCGTCGGGTCCGCCCTCGTCCGGGCCCGCACCGGGCCCGTCCCGCTCGGGGCCGCGCAGCGCGGCCACGATGTCATCGAACTCCGAGGTCGCGGCGCCCAGCGTCAGGCCGCCGACCTCGACCACCGTACGCCCGCCCTTCCCGCCGGCCGCACGGACCCACACCCTGCGCCGCCGCACCATGAAGGACGCCACCACGCCCGCGACCGCGAGGATCGACGCGACCAGCGCGGGGATCCGCCCCGGGTCGCGGTTCACCGACAGGCTCGCCCACTCCCGGACGCCCTCGAACTTGATCGAGCCGGCCCCGTTCGGCAGCTCGAACGTGTCGCCGGGCTCCAGCAGCTTCTGCCCGTCCTTGATCGGCTGGAGGGTCTCGCCGATCCCCTCCAGCTTGTACACCGACTGCGGCGTGCCGTCGTCCAGGCCGATGTCGCCCTTGAACGAGCTGATCGTCACGACCGGCCGCAGCGGTGCCGGGAACGCCGACACGATCTGCTCACCGTCCTCCGTCGTGACCGCCGTCGGCCACAGGATCGCGTAGAACGCGAGCTGCTCCGGCTGCGCGTCCGGCGCCTTGATGACGCCCTCGGACGTGTAGTTCCGCGTCTCCATCGGCAGGAACGGCACCGCGTCCTGGAACGCCACGTTCCCGTCCGCGTCCTTGACCGTGAACACCGGCGAGTACCCGTGGTTCAGCAGGTAGACCTTCGCGCCGCCCACCATCAGCGGGTGGTTGACCTTCAGGTCGTACGCCTTCTCCGCGCCCTGCGGGTCGTCCCGGTAGTGGACCTTCGCGGTGAAGTCGGTCGCCTGCCCCCGGCTCTTCCCGTCCTTCTCGTACTCGGCCTGGAAGTCCTCCAGCCGGACGGTGAACGGCGGAAGGTCGTCCGAGTCGAACACCCGTCCGGGCTCGAACTGGTCGTAGAGGCTGAGCGAGTTCGCGAACGTGTCGTCCTCGGTCAGCAGGATGTTGCCCCGGTAGCCGAACAGGTTCCCGAGGCCGAGCGCGAACAGCAGCGCCAGCAGCGCCAGGTGGAAGACCAGGTTGCCGGTCTCCCCCAGGTAGCCCTTCTCCGCCGCCACCGCGCCGCCGCCGGCGTCCACCCGGAACCGCTTGCGGCGCAGCGCCCTGCGCGCGTCCTCCAGGACGTCCTCCGCCGCGGCGTCCGTCTCGAACGACGCCGACTGCGGCAGCCGCTTCAGGTTGCGCGGCGCCGCCGGCGGCCGCGCCCGCATCGACCGGTAGTGCTTCGCGGCGCGCGGGATCACGCACCCCGCCAGCGACACGAACAGCAGGATGTAGATCGCGGCGAACCACGGCGCCGCGAACACGTCGAACATCGAGAACTTGTCGAGCCACGGCCCGAGCGTCTTGTGCTCCTTCAGGTACGCCGCGACGTCCTCCGGCGCCTGCCCCCGCTGCGGGAACACCGACCCCGGCACGGAGCCCAGCGCCACCAGGAACAGCAGGATCAGCGCCGTCCGCATCGTCGTGAGCTGCCGCCACGCCCAGCGCAGCCAGCCCAGCGGGCCGATCCCCTTCGGCTTCGGCGCGTCCTGCGCCGCCTGCCGGGCCGCCGGCGGGCGCGTCCCGCTCTCGGTCTCAGTGTCGCTCATGTCAGATAACCGGTTCGAAGCCGCTGATCCACGACCTCAGCTCGATGGTCATGTCCCCCCACAGGCCGCTCACCAGCAGCACCCCGAGCAGCACCAGCATGCCGCCGCCGACCCGCATCACCAGCGGGTAGTGCCGCTTCACCGCGCCGAACGCCCCCAGCGCCCGCCGGTACGCCAGCGCCGCCGCCACGAACGGCAGTCCGAGCCCCAGACAGTACGCGAGCGACAGCAGTGCGCCGCGCCCCGCGCTCGCCTCCGTGACCGCGAGGCTCTGCACCGCGCCCAGCGTCGGCCCGATGCACGGCGTCCAGCCCAGCCCGAACAGCACCCCCAGCACCGGCGCCCCCGCGAGCCCCGCCGCAGGGAGCCGTCCCGACTTCACCGTCCGCTGGAGCCCCGGGATCAGCCCCATGAACGCCAGCCCGAACACGATCGTCACGACGCCGAGCACCCGCGTGATCGTCTCCTGGTACTCCAGCAGCCACCGGCCCAGGCCCCCGAACACCACGCCGTAGCTGACGAACACCGCCGAGAACCCCGCGACGAACAGCACCACGCCCGCGAGCAGCCGGCCCTTGCGCTCGTCCGCCAGGTCCGCGCCCGACATGCCCGTCACGTACGACAGGTAGCCCGGCACCAGCGGCAGCACGCACGGCGAGACGAACGAGACCAGACCGGCCAGCGCCGCCAGCGGCGCCGCGGCCACCAGCGACCCGCTGACGACCGTCTGGTCCACCCCGGCCGCCGCGATCACTTTTCGGCGAGCACGTCGGCGACCAGCGGATTCAGCTTGCTGTACGTCGTCGCGCCGATGATCCGGGCGGCGACCCGGCCCTGCCGGTCCAGGACGAGCGTGCTCGGGATCGCGTTCGGCGGCACCTCGCGGAACGCGAGCGTCACCCGCCCGTCCGCGTCGAACACGCTCGGATACGACACCTTGAAGTTCCGCTCGAACGCCTGCGCGTTCGGCTTCGAGTCCTTGAAGTTGACGCCGACGAACGCCGCGCCCTTCGCCTCGTTCTCCTTGTGCACCTGCTCCAGCGACGGCGCCTCACCGCGGCACGGCGCGCACCACGACGCCCAGAAGTTCACCACGACGACCTTGCCCCGGTAGTCCGCCAGCCGGAACGCCTTCCCGTCCAGCATCTCCCCCGCGACCGTCCCGACCGCCTTGCGGTCGCCCGGCGCGTACTCCGTCACGTTCCCGTCGCCGGACACGAACCGGTTCTCGCCCGCCCCGTCCTGCGACGCGTCCGTCCCGGCACAGCCCGCGAGCAGCCCGCACAGGGCGACGGCGGCCGCCACGGCGCGCACACGGAAGACACGGGGGTTCAACGGCCCCTCCTACTACTACAGGTCGTAGTACAACAATCTACCGGCGCTCTCAGGCGCCCGCGACACCGGGCTCCCCGCCCAGCCCGCCGGCGGGCTCGCAGTACGACACCTCGACGAGCCGGTTCCCCTCGAACGTCAGGCTCGTCACGCTCGCCAGCCCGCACTCCCGCTTCACCGGGTGATGCCACAGCCGGCGCCGCTCCGCGTGCAGCCGCAGCACCCACACCGGAAGCTGATGGCTCACGCACACCGCCTCATGCCCGCGCGCCGAATCCCGCGCCCGGATCACCGCCGCCCGCATCCGCGCCGCCAGCTCCCGGTACGGCTCGCCCCACGACGGCTTGAACGGGTTCAGCAGGTACCGCCAGTGCTCCGGCCGCCGCAGCGACCCCGCCCCCACCCCGAACGTCAACCCCTCGAAGTGGTTGTCGGCCTCCGTCAGCCGGTCGTCCACCGTCACCGGCAGATCGAACGCGTCCGCCAGCGGCGCCGCCGTCTCGAGCGCCCGCTGCATCGGCGACGAGAACAACGCGGTGACGTCCCGATCGGAGAACCACTTCGCGGCCGCCTTGGCCATGAGGAGACCGTCCTCGCTCAGCCGGTAGCCGGGCAGCCGCCCGTAGAGGATTCCGCCCGGATTGTGCACCTCACCGTGCCGCAGCAGGTGAACGATCGTCTTCTCAGTCATGGCGTCGCCAGGGTACCTATTTATTGCAATGCCCTTGGCGTCAGGCCGCGAGGCGGCCTTCCTTCAACGGGCCTTGCGTGCGATTGCTGCATCGCTCCGACTCGCCCCAGGGGGCTCGCTGCGCGATCGAGTTCTCGCGAGCTCGAACTTGGCTTCGCTCGCAATCGCAGTGGTTCCCGTCCGCTCTGGCCAGGGAACCTGTGGCCGGGGACATGCTCGAGAGTCTGGAGATCGGGCTGGGTGGGGGCTCCGCACTGGCCAGGGAGCCGGGGGACGGGGTGGGGTCAGCGGCGGATGGTTTCTGTGAAGGCGGCGATTTGGGTGGACGCCTGGTCCAGGGCTTCGGCGGGGGGCTTGGCGGCGGCCGTCTCGCGGACGAGCCAGTACGTGAGGGCCGCGTTGCAGATGCCGCGGCGCTCCCAGGGCATGACGCAGTCGATCACCTTGAAGGGGGCCTCGGCGCCCGGCAGCACCGCGAGCGAGACGGCGACGTAGGGCGACGGCGGCGCGTCCGTCCCCATCGCGACCCCGGACGTCACGGCGGCCCTGGCCCCGAGGCCGGTCAGCTCCCGGCGGTGCTGCACGTCGGCGTCGCACTGCGGGACGGCCGCGCGCCGCTCCGCCGCGCGTTCGGTGTCCGGGAAGTACCGGCAGTGCATGGCCCCGACCGTTTCGGTCGCCCAGTTGAACGACTCGAACACCCCGCCGCCCGCGAGCGGGTCACCGATCCGGTGGAGGCCGCTCGACGCCCCGATCTGGCCGTCGCACTCGACGTCCGCCGGACCGATGATGTGCCCGTCGCCGACGTAGTACACGGCCGCGCCGTCCGGCATGTCGACCACCGCGGGCAGCTCGACGGTCGACGCGGGCGGAGGCTCGGTGATCGGCGCCATCCCGTCCGGATCGTTGGCGTTCGGCGCCATCCGGGTGCAGCCCTGCACCGCCACGACCGTGACCGTCCGCGACGGCGACGGGCTCGCCGCCGCCTCCGGGCCCGTCCGTCCGGGGTCGTCCCCCTGCTGCATGGCGACCACGGCGCCGCCGCCGATCACCACGGCCGTCCCGCACGCCGCCGCGCCGATCCCGAGCATCGTCTTCAGCCCGCCGGCCCCCGCCTTGGCCGCCCCCGCCTTGGCTGCGGCGGTCTTCCCGGCGCCCCCGGCCGCCGCCTGGCCCGCGCCTTGGCCGGCTGCCTGGCCTGCGGCTTCGCCCGTGCCGTGGACGATCGTTTCGGCCGTTGCCTGGCCTGCGGCTTCGCCGGTGGCGTGGGCGAGGGTTTCGGCTGTTGCCTGGCCTCCTGCTTGGGCGGTGGCTTCTGCTGTGCCGTAGGCGACGGCTTGGCTCGCGGCGCCGGGGAAGAAGGCGGCCGCGACCGGGAAGAGGGACGCCAGCGCGGCGGCGGAGGCGGCGAGGGCGCGGACGCCCGTGTGCTCCCAGCCGGGGCCGTAGGCCGCGACGGCGACGGCCTCGAGTTCCTCGACGAACGCGGACGCGGCGGCGGGGCGGTCCGCGGGGGACTTCGCCATGCCGCGGGCGACGAGGGGGCGGAGGGGTTCGGGGACGGCGCCGAGGGGGATCTCGCCCGTGCGGTGGGCGAGCATGAGCGCGGCGCGGTTCCCGGTGTACGGACGGCTGCCGGTGACGCACTCGACGAACACGCAGGTCGCGGCGTACACGTCGGTGGCGGGGGTGGCCGTGTGGCGGTCCCACTGCTCGGGCGCCATGTAGTACGGCGTGCCGGCGCCGCCCGCCTCCTGCCCGGCGGGGGCGGCGATGCCGAAGTCGACGAGGCGGCTCAGGCCGTCCGCGGGGACGACCACGTTCGCGGGCTTGTAGTCGCGGTGGACGACGCCCAGGGAGTGCGCGGCGGCGAGGCCGAGGAGGGAGCCCTTGAGGACGGCGAGGGACGCCTCGGGGCCGAGCGCGCCCTCGCGGGCGAGGATCTCCTTGAGCGCGACCCCGTCGATCGCCTCCATGATGATCGCGGCGCCGTCCGGTCCCTCGACGAGGCTGTAGAGGCGGGCGATGTGCGGGCTGTCCGCCCGGCCGAGCATCCGGGCCTCGTGCCGGAGCCGTTCACGGTCGGCCTCGTCCGCGCCGAGCAGGTACTTGATGGCCGCCGGGGCGCCCGACGCGTCGTGCCGCGCCAGGACGACCCGTCCCTGCGCGCCCGCGCCGAGTTCCCGAACCTCCGTGTAGCCGCTGACCGTCCACTCGGACACGTGCTCGCCTCCCACCAACGTGATCTTCGCTGGATTGGGACGACCGGAACCCGCCGCCGGTTCGGCCGCGGCGGCGGTGAGGTCACGGAGCCCCGCCGGGCTCGACCATTCCGTGCTCGTAGGCGTAGATGACGGCCTGCACCCGGTCCCGGCAGTCGATCTTCGCGAGCAGCCGGGCGACGTGGGTCTTCACCGTGGAGACGCTGAGGAACAGGGTCGCGGCGATCTCCGCGTTCGACAGCCCCCGCGCGATCAGCAGCAGCATGTCCCGCTCCCGTGCGGTGAGGTCGGGCACCGGGGGCGGGGCGGGCCGGGCCGCGCGGGACGCGCGGGCGTACTCCGCGATCAGCCGCCGGGTGACCGCCGGGGCGAGGAGCCCCTGGCCGGACACCACGACGCGGACGGCCTGCACCAGCTCGTCCGGCTCGATGTCCTTGAGCAGGAAGCCGCAGGCGCCGAAGCGGAGGGACTCGAAGACGTACTCGTCCAGGTCGAAGGTGGTGACGACGAGGACGGCGAGCGGGTCGTCGACGCCCGGGCCGGCCAGCCGCTCGGTCGCGGCGATGCCGTCCAGCACCGGCATCCGCACGTCCATCAGCACCAGGTCGGGCCGGTCCCGCCGGGCGAGCCGGACGGCGTCGGCGCCGTCCGCCGCCTCCCCGACGACCTCGATGTCGTCCTCGGCCTCCAGGATCGTGCGGAACCCGGCCCGGACGACGGCCTGGTCGTCGGCGATCAGGATGCGGATCGTCATCGCTCGCCCGCCTGGTCGAGGGGGAAGGTCGCGGCGACCTGCCAGCCGCCGTCGGGCCGCGGGCCCGTGCGCAGCTCCCCGCCCGCGTGCTGCACGCGCTCGCGCATCCCGAGGAGTCCGTGGCCGCGCCCGGGACCGGACGGGCCGGACGGCCGGTCGGGCTCGGCGTTGCGGACGGTGACGCGCAGCGAAGCGTCACCGAACGCCGTCTCCACGGTGACGGGCGCGCCCGGGGCGTGCTCCCGGGCGTTGGCCAGGGCTTCCTGGACGAGCCGGGAGACCGCCAGGTCGACGGTCAGGGGAAGGCGGCGCGGCGCGCCCGTCGTGCGGAACTCGACCGCCATCCCGGTGTCCCGGGACTGCCGGACGACCTCCTCCAGCCGGGCCGCCGTCGGCTGCGGCGCCCGGACGTCCGCGTCCCGATCGTGCTCGCGCATCAGGCCCACCATGGTGCGCAGGGCGGTCAGCGTGTCGCGGCCCTGCGCCCGGATGGACCGCAAGGTGGCGCGGACGGCCTCGGGGTCGCGGTCCAGCAGCCGGTCGGCGGCGCCCGCCTGGACCACGATCGCCGACAGGTCGTGCGCGGCGATGTCGTGCAGTTCCCGGGCGATCCTGGCGCGTTCCTCGGCGACCGCGGCCGCGGCCTGCTCCTCGCGGTCGCGCTCGATGCGGGCCGCGGTCTCGGCCCGGTGGACGCGGCGGGTCCGGACGGTCAGCCCCGCCATCGCGGGCACGAGGTACGCCGCGGCGGCCCCCGTCGCCATCGTCCAGGCGTCCCGGGGCGCGCCGCCCCAGAAGGCGACGAGGCCGTCCACCGAGCCGCCCGCGGCCACGGCGGCGAGCCCGCCCGCCAGGTGGGCCGCGCAGGCGGCGCCGACGATGGTCGCGGCCCGCGGCCAGGACGTCCGGACGGCGACGGTGTAGGCGCAGAACAGGATCCCGATGCCGATCAGCGCGGGCCGCACGGGCAGGGCGGCGGTCGCCAGGGGCGCCGCCGTCGCCGCGGCCAGGGCGGCCGCGGGATGGTACCGGCGCACCGCGATGGCCAGCAGGTCGACGCAGGCGAGCAGGTAGGCGAGCGCGATCGTCCAGTCCGGTTCCGCCGGGTGCAGCGACAGGACGTGGGGGATCCGTGCGAGGTTGGCGGACAGCAGCACGGCCGCGACGAGGACGTCGCCCCGCACCGCCGAGCGGAGCGGGACTTCGCGGCCTTCCCGTCCTGTCATGCCGTGCTGTGCTCTTCCCGGTCGCGGATCGGCAGCCACCGCCAGTAGGTGACGCAGCGCCAAGCCCACTCCAGCGGTCCGTAGCGGAAGCCCCGGAGCCACAGGTTACTGAACAGCGCCTGTGCGGCCAGGATCCCGAGCCCGAGCAGCGCCGCCGTCGTCCAGTCGGACGATCCCCGCAGGTCCATGGCCGCCCCGATCGGGACGAACAGCATCGCCGCGGTCATGTAGTTGGTGAGCGCCATGCGCCCCATGGGCCCCAGGACCCACGACAGCGCGGCCACGGCCGGCGTACGGAGCGCCAGCAGGAAGAGGACCACGTAGCCGGTGGCCATCGACAGCGAGAACATCAGCCCGAGCCGGATCTGGACGATGTCGTGCAGCTCCATCGCGATCAGCGTCCAGGCCAGCGATCCGGTCACGACCGCGGCGGCCCCGATCGCGACCAGCGCCCCCGCCGACCGCGTGAGCCTCGCGGGGACGTCCAGGTCGGCGAGCGCGAAGCCCAGCACGAACAGGCCCGGCAGGAGCCCGAGCCCTCCCACCCCGACCAGCACCCCGAGGACGGTCAGGACGCCGCCCGCCGTGAGCAGGGCCCGCCCCTCCAGGTAGCTGAACGGGAGCAGCACCAGCACGCCGGTCACGGCGAACGGCAGGAGCACCTCGCCGGGCTGGATCAGGTGGAGCAGCGCGCCCGCGAACCCCAGCGCCGCGAACCTCCGCAGGAACAGCGTCCGGGGGCGCGGCGAGCGCCGCCGCGCGGAGCGCAGGAAGATCCCGAACCCGATGCCGAACAGCAGGTAGAAGATCGGGTAGAAGCGGCCCAGGAAGAACACCCGCAGGACGTCGGGCAGCTGCCCGGCGTAGTCGAACATCTCCAGCGTCTGCGGGATGTTGATGAAGATGATCCCGCAGAGCGCGAAGCCTCGGAGGTCGTCCAGCGCGGCGATCCGCCGGTCCGGCCGGACCGGCGCGGCGACGGTCTCCGGTTCACTGATCGTGGTCATGCGAGCCATGCTCGCCCCGCCCGTCCGACCACCGCTTCGGCCGCAGGGACCTCCCCCGTTCCCCCTCAAGACCCAATGCGGGGACATCCCCCAGATCAGGACGACCGCCCCCGAAGAGGTGTGGGCAAGCCCACCTCAGCCCCGCCCCGGCCAGAGCGGACGGGAAACACTGCGATTGCGTCCGAAGGCAGGTTCGAGCGAAGCGAGAACCTGATCGCGCAGCGAGCCCCTGGGCGAGTCGGAGCGATGCAGCAATCGCAGCAAGGCCCGTTGAAGGAAGGCCCCCTGGGGCCTGACGCCGAGGGTCTTGCAATAAGCACGTGAGCCCCTTGGGCGAGTCGGAGCGATGCAGCAATCGCCGCGTTGCCCGCCGAAGGAGGGCCGCCTAGCGGCCCGACGCCAAGGGCAACGCGGAAAGCACAGCGCGGATGGCGGGGCGGCGGGTGGCTTTCTCGCGCCAGACGGCGAAGATGCGGCGGTAGAGGGGGGCGGAGAGGGGGACGATCGCGACGCCGGGCGGGACGTCGCAGCGGCCCATCCGGGGGAGGATCGCGTTGCCGAGGCCGGCGCCGACGAGGGCGAGCTGGGTGGCGAACTCGTAGGCCATGTGGACGATGCGGGGTTCGCTGTCGACGGCGCGGAGGGTGCGCAGGAGCCAGTCGCAGCAGATGCTGTCGGGCGAGGAGCTGATCCAGGGGTCGCCCGCGAGTTCCTTGAGGTCGACGGCGTCGCGGTCGGCGAGGGGGTGGCCGGCGGGGAGGGCGACGTCGGCGACGTCCTCGCAGATCGCGGCTTTCTGGAGGCCGTCGGGGAGCGGGAGGGGCTCGTTGTTCCAGTCTTGTACGACGGCCATGTCGAGGTCGCCGCGCAGGACGAGCGGCATGCTCTGCAGCGGGTCCTCTTCGCGGAGGAGGACGCGCAGGTCGGGGTGGTCGGCGCGGAGGCGGCGGAGGGCGTCGGGGACGAGGCCGCGGGCGGCGGTGGGGAAGGCGGCGAGGGTGAGCTGGCCGACGACGGAGCCGCGGTGGGCTTCGAGGTCGGCCTGGGCCTGCTCGACGAGGGAGAGGATGCGTTCGGCGTGCGCGACGAGGAGTTCGGCGGCGTCGGTGAGGCGGACGCCGCGGCCGTTGCGCTCGAGGAGTTTCTGGCCGGTCTCGCGTTCGAGCTTGGCGAGCTGCTGGGAGACGGCGGAGGTGGTGACGTGCAGGACGTCGGCGGCGGCGCTGACCGAGCCGTAGGTCGCCACGGAGTGCAGGGCGCGCAGCCGTTCCAGATCGAGCATGAAGCAACCCTAAAGCGAAGGGTCGAGAACTTCTAGCTTGTGCTTAAGACGTCGGGTGCCGATGATCGGCGCATGAGTCCGCGCCACGCCCCGCCGATCAGCATAGTCCCGCCCTTCCCCGCCGTCCGCCGGACCGGGACGGGGTGACCGCCGTGTTCCGCGGGGTGTACCCGTCGCTGGTGACGCCGTTCGCGGGCGGCGCGGTGGACGAGGGGTCGCTGGAGCGGCTCGCCGCGCGGTGCCTGGACGGCGGCGCCGCGGGGCTCGTCGCGCTCGGCACGACGGGGGAGGCGGCGCTGCTGGCCCCGGACGAGCGGACGGCCGTGCTGGCGGTGTGCCGGACGGTGTGCGACGAGTACGGGGTGCCGCTCATCGCCGGCGCCGGGTCGATGGGCACCGAGGCGACGATCGCGGAGGCCCGGAGCCTCGAAGTGTTCGCGGACGCGCTGCTCGTCGTCGTCCCGTACTACCTGCGGCCGTCCGACGAGGGGGTCGTCGGGCATTTCGCGGCGGTCGCGGCGGCCGCGGACGTCCCGGTCATCGCCTACAACGTGCCGTACCGGACGGGGAAGCGGCTCTCGGCGGAGACGCTCCTGCGGGTGCTGGACGCCGTCGCGGCCGTCAAGCACTGCCCCGGCGGCATCGACGGCGACACGCTCGCGCTGCTCGCGGCGGACGCGGGCGGGGACGTCCTCGCGGGCGACGACGCCTACCTGTACCCGATGATGCGGCTGGGCGCGTCCGGGGGCGTGACGGCGTCCGCGTGCCTGGCGCCGGGCGCGTTCGCGGAGCTGGCGCGGGCGGACGGCGAGCGGGGGCGGGAGCTGCACGGGGCGCTGCTGCCGCTGGTGGACGCGCTGTTCGCGGAGCCGTCGCCGAGCGTGCTGAAGGCGTGCCTGGCCGAGCTGGGCGTCATCGACGACCCGGCGGTGCGCGCGCCGCTGCGCGCGCCCCGGCCGGAGAACGTCGAACGGGCCCTGGAGGCGCTCCCCTAGCCGCGGGCGGCGCCGGCGGCGGCGCGGGCGGCGTGCGGGAGGGCGTCCAGGACGCGGGAGATCGCCGCGTCGTCGTGCGCGGCGGACAGGAACCAGACCTCGAACGCGGACGGCGGCAGGTACACGCCGTGCTCCAGCATCGCGTGGAA
Organism: Actinomadura rifamycini DSM 43936; assembly: GCF_000425065.1. Classification (GTDB taxonomy): domain Bacteria; phylum Actinomycetota; class Actinomycetes; order Streptosporangiales; family Streptosporangiaceae; genus Spirillospora; species Spirillospora rifamycini. The sequence goes on along the minus strand of NZ_AULB01000019.1, from coordinate 116,635 downwards.
GAACGCCGCGTAGGCCGCGGAGTCCTGGCGCTGGGCGGCGGCGAAGTCGCCGACCGGCTCGTCGGTGAAGAAGACCGAGAAGAGGTTCCCGGCGTTCTGCGGGCGGTGCGGGACGCCTTCCTTCGCGAGGGCCTCGGACGCGGCCTTCAGGACGGTCGCGGCGTTCGCGTCGATCGCGGCGTAGACGTCGTCGGTCGCGTTGCGGAGGGTGGCGAGCCCGGCGGCGGTCGCGAGCGGGTTCCCGGAGAGGGTGCCGGCCTGGTAGACGGGGCCGGCCGGGGCGAGGCGGTCCATGATGTCGGCGCGGCCGCCGAACGCGGCGGCGGGCAGCCCGCCGCCCATGACCTTCCCGTACGTCACGAGGTCGCCCGCGACGCCCTCCAGCCCGTACCAGCCGGACCGGGACGCCCGGAAGCCGGTGAGCACCTCGTCGACGACCAGCAGCGCGCCGTGGCGCTCGCAGAGCCGCTTGAGGAGGGCGTTGAAGTCGGGCAGCGGCGGGACGACGCCCATGTTGCAGGGCACGGCCTCGGTGATCACGCACGCGATGTCGTGGCCGTGCTCGTCGAACGCGAGTTCCACGGCGGCGACGTCGTTGTACGGCAGGACGATCGTGTCCGCGGTCGTCGCGCCCGTCACGCCGGGGGTGTCGGGGAGGCCGAACGTGGCGACGCCGGAGCCGGCGGCGGCGAGCAGGGAGTCGACGTGCCCGTGGTAGCAGCCCGCGAACTTCACGACCTTCGGGCGGGACGTGAACCCGCGCGCCAGCCGGATCGCCGACATGGTCGCCTCGGTGCCGGAGTTCACCAGCCGCACCTTCTCCACCGGGGTGCGGGCGGTGATCTCCTCGGCGAGCTCCACCTCGCCGGGTGTGGGCGCGCCGTAGGACGTCCCGTGCGCGGCGGCCTCGCGGACGGCGTCGACGACCGCGGGGTGGGCGTGCCCGAGGATCATCGGGCCCCACGAGCAGACGAGGTCGACGTACTCGTTGCCGTCCGCGTCGGTCAGGTAGGGGCCGCGCGCGGACGCCATGAAGCGGGGCGTGCCGCCGACGGCCCCGAAGGCCCGGACCGGCGAGTTCACGCCGCCGGGGACGACCCCGCCGGCACGCTCGAACAACTGCTGGGAGCGATCGGTTCCAGTCACGGTTCCATCCTGTCAGTTGCAGTTCGGCGACTTGCCTTGACCTCGCCGGGCACGGGCCTATATTCCACCAAGTGACGACATCGGCGCCCGTTCCGGCGCCTTTCCCCTTTCACCGGCGATCAGCCGTATCGAGGAGTGGCTTTCAACGTGGTCGACGGCTGGACGGTCCCGGGCTTCACGCACGAACGGGAACTGGGCGGCGGCGCATTCGGCAGGGTGGCACTGGCGGTCGACGACACCACCGGCACCCGGGTCGCGATCAGGTACCTGGACCGGCGGCTCGTCGACGACCCGTCGTTCATGGCGCGGTTCGGCGAGCGGGCGCGCACGCTCACGCAGGTCGAGGACCCCAACGTCGTCGACGTCTATGACTTCGTGACCGCCGACGAGGGCGCGGCGCTCGTCATGCAGCACGTCGAGGGCGTGAGCCTGCGCCGCGTCCTGGCGGTGCAGGGTCCCGTGGGGCCGCTCGCGGCGCTGTCCACGCTCGGCGGGATGCTGCTGGGGCTGGCGGCGGCGCACGACCGCGAGATCGTGCACGGCGCCGTGCGTCCGTCCGACGTGCTCGTGGACGGGCAGGGCAACGCGGTGGTGGGCGACTTCGCGCTCGCGCCGCCGGGCGCGGAGGCGCAGACGGCGCCGCCGTACGCGGCGCCCGAGCTGTGGGAGGGCGCGCCCGCGACCGTCGCGACCGACGTGTACGCCGCGACCGCCGTGTTCTTCGAGTGCCTCACGGGGCGGCCGCCGTTCGCCGGGCGCAACATGGCGCGGCTGCACCGGGAAGGGCCGATCCCGGTGGAGGAGGTCCCGGGGCCGCTCCGCGACCTGCTGCGGAAGGGGCTCGCGAAGGACGCGGCGGAGCGGCCGGCGTCCGTCGCGGACTTCATCACCGCCCTCGAAGAGGCGGCGATCTCCGCGTACGGGCCGTCCTGGGAGGCGCAGGGCCGCGGCCGGCTCACCGAGCTGGCGGCGGAGGCGGCGCGGCGCCCCGAGCCGAAGAAGTCGTCCCGCGGGACGGGCCGCAACGCGATCGTGGCGGCGGGGGCGGACCGGCCGGGCCGCGGGTCGCGGACGCGCTGGATCGCGGCGGGCGCCGCGACCCTCGCGGTGATCGCGGGGGCGGCGGTGGCGGTGCCGATGCTGACCGGCGGCGAGGACCCCGCGCCGGTCGCCGCGCCGCCCACCCCGGCGCAGCAGAGCACGAGCCCGCAGCCGGTCCTGCCGGAGGGCGGCGTGGACCCGGCGCCGCTCGTCGCGCGGATCGAGCAGGCGACCGCGCAGGCGCCGGGCGCGAAGTTCGACTTCGCGCGGGACGGCGAGGGCGCCGTCCGGGCCAAGGGGACGTTCGCGGTGGTGCCGGGCGCCCTGCCGTCGTACGCGATGACGGTCCGGGGGACGGGCGAGACGAAGAGCGCGGGCAAGACCATCGTGGTCGGCGACCGGTTCCACGGCGAGGTGTCGCGCAAGTGGCGGCCGCTGCCGGGGAACCACCCGTACGCCGCGCTGACCGAGCAGGTCCGCCGGGGCAGCTCGGTCGCGACCGTGACGTCGCTGCTGCGCACCGCGACCGAGCTGCGCAAGGACGGGGACGTCTACAAGGGTGCGGCGCCCGCGGCGGCGCTCGCGCAGGTCCCGAACGTGGGCCCGCTGTACGCGTCCCTCACCCGGACGACCGGTGCCGCGACGGTCGACTTCGCGATCCGGCTCGACCGGCTGAACCGGCCCGCGGCGCTGTGGCTGCGCGCCGGGCAGGCGAAGGCGAAGCACGCCGTGCTGCAGACGACGTACGCCGACTGGGGCGGCAAGGACGTGAAGGCGCCCCGCTAGGCATGCCGCGGGCCCCCGGAATCCGGCGCGATTCCGGGGGCCCGCCGTTCGGGGGGCGGCTACCTGGTCAGGAGCCGCCCGGGTAGTTCGGGTTGTTGGCGTCGGGGATCTGGATGCTGATCGGGAAGTCCGCGCCCGACAGGACGAGCAGGGCGCCGAGGCGGAGGATCTCGTCGAAGGCCCAGTAGACCCGCTGCAGGACGCCGGGGGCGTCCTCGAGCTCCAGCAGGCCCTCGCGGACGGCGATGAACGGCTCCCAGGCCGTCTCGAAGACCGCGTCCCAGAACGGCTCCCGCGGGATCTTCAGCCAGCCGGCGATCTCGTCGCCGAGCACGTAGCGGGTGAGCGCTCCCAGGATGGGCTTGGTGATGTACTTGAGGGGGCCGCCCGGGACGATCGTGCCGAGGTTGAGGAGCATGTCGGCGAGCTTGATGCCCTCGGGCGTCGGCGCGAGGATCGGCGTCAGGACCTGCGCGGCCTGCGAGTCCGCCTCCGCCCACGAGTTCGGGATGTACTCTTCCTTGATCCCGAGCATGTAGGCGCAGAGCTGCCACGAGTGCAGGAACGCCTCGGACTCGTTCGCCGGGATCGGCACCTTCCACTTCTTCAGGTTCTGCATGACGGTCGTCGGCAGGCTGTGCCAGGTGACCATCATGTCGGCCTGGCTGATCGGGATCTCCTCGTCGGCGACCTTCGACCAGTGGGGGGACTGCGGCAGCAGGTGGCGGACGCCCGCGTGCGCCAGCCGCGTCTTGACGCAGGTGACGATCATCTCGCCGTCGGCCCGGTAGGCGTTCGACGTGCCGATGTCGTAGCCGAGCTTGGCGGTCTTGGTGATGCGGTCCCGCATGTCCGCACCGCCCTTGGAGTAGTACACGGCGCGCGCCTCGCGGGGGATGACCGTGCTCATCATCCCGCTGGCGAAGCCGTAGGTGACGCCGAGGTAGAGCCCGCGCTTCTCGTTGAAGTTCGTCGCGACGTCGAGCTTGCCCTCGTCGGCCCAGGACGGCAGCTGCCTGGCCTGCTCCATGAAGCCGCGCAGTTCCGACGGCAGCGACCTGGAGAGCGTCTGGCCGTTCTTGGTCCACTTGCGCAGTTCGCGGTTGACGGCCGACGTGTGACCGCTCTCGATGATGTCGGCGACGATCGGGTCGACCACGTCGTCCCACACGCCCCGGGGGTCGGCGCCCGCCCCCGCGCCTGCCACCGACCCCTTGGGGGACCAGGTCCACAGTGTGCTCGCGTGCGCGGGCGTGGCGACGCTCAGCGCGCCCAGCGCGCCCAGCGTCCCGCCCGCCGCCAGCATCTTCCGCCTGCTGAGTTCGTCCATGCCATCGTCCTCCTCGGGGTGAGCATCCGTTGATACGCTGATACATGGTTTGCATCTGTGTATCATCGGTGGCAGACCAATAACAGCACACGGTTTCAGCCGAAACAAGACCCGATTTGGTGTAATTACTGGCGAGAAGAGAACTATCAGCCCTCTTGGGAGGAAACGTGGACTCTGAGCAGGTCTCCGCCGTCGTGGCGGCCTCAGGTCCCGAGTCGTTGCTCGAACGCGCCTACACCGACGCCGTCGAACGGGTCGACGATCCCGACGAGACCCGTGCGCGCGTCCTCGACGCCGCGTCCGAGCAGTTCTCCCGGATGGGCGTCCAGCGCTCCACCATGGAGGACGTCGCGAAACGCGCCGGGGTCTCGCGGATCACGGTATACCGGCGGTTCGCCACGAAGGACGCACTGGTCGAACAGGTGGTGCGGCGCGAGCTGCGCCGCTACTTCGACCGGTTCCTCGTCGACATACAGCGGGCCGAGACCGCCGCCGACCGGGTGGTGCTGGGCTTCGTCAGCTCGCTGCGCGCCATCCAGCGGAACCCGCTGATCGGCGGGCTGATCACCGCCGAGCCGGACTGGCTCGTCCCGTCCATGGTCAGCGACGGCGGGCAGACGCTCGCGGTCGTCCGGCAGTTCGTCGCCGGGCAGCTCCGCCGCGAGCAGCGCGCCGGCAACGTCCCGGACGGCCTCGACACCGACCTCGTGGCCGAGATGATGGTCCGCGTCTCCGCGTCGTTCCTGGCGATCCCGAGCCTGGTCATCGACCTCGACGACGACGAGCAGCTCGCCATGGTGGCCCGCCGCTTCCTGGTGCCGATGCTCCAGGGCTGACCGCCGGGGGGCCGGGTCGGCCCCGGGGGCTCAGCCCACGGCGTCCGAGAGCACCTCCAGGAGCCGCAGGGGGTCGGGAAGGGAGGTCTGGGGCGGCCGCACCCACGCGGTCTCGCGCCCGTAGGGCAGGACGGTCGGCGGCGCGACGACGTAGCTGTCGCGGCAGTGCCAGCGCATCCCCGGGGTCTCGGCGACGTCCTCCGGGGAGCAGTCGAGATGGCACGACCACCATTCGTCCTCGTCGACGGGGGCGCCGCGGGTGCTGACGAAGAACAGCATCCGCTCGGCGCCGACCGCCGCGACGGGCCCGACGGGCAGGTCGTCGCGCTCGATGCGGGCGAGCGCGCGGTGCCCGGCGGCGGCGGGGATGTCGAGGACGTCGAACACGCGCCCGGTCGGCAGGATGATCCCCGCCTGGGGGCGGTCGGCCCACCAGCGTTTCAGCACCTCGGCGTCCACGCTGGCCTGAAGGCCCCAGGTGGCGGACACGGGATGCGCGGCGGGGTCGGGGCAGCCGACGCGGTCGCAGGAGCAGGCGCGGTCGCCCCCGACGGGGGCGTGCGCCCCGGGTACGCAGGGCCAGCCGAGGCCGGCGTAGCCGAGGGCCGCCGTGAGCATCCGTTCGCGCGCCGCCCTGTTCCGCCTGTACCCCGACACCGCCAGCATGAGCGCCCCCCAATGCGAGTTCCTGTATCGATGATGCCTCGGGGAGCACGGGCCAGGCACGCCAACCCCCGGAATCGGCCCGAACGCGTTACGCGGTGAGGCCGCGCGCCACCTCGGTCGCCCAGTAGGTGAGCACGATGTCGGCGCCCGCACGGCGGATCGACAGCAGCGACTCCATGATCGTCCGCTCCCGGTCCAGCCAGCCCTTCTCGGCGGCGGCCTCGATCATCGCGTACTCGCCGCTGACCTGGTACGCCACGACGGGCACGTCGACGGCGTCGCGGACGCGGCGGATGACGTCCAGGTAGGCGCCCGCGGGCTTCACCATGACCATGTCGGCGCCCTCGTCGAGGTCGAGGAACACCTCGCGGAGGGCCTCGTCGGCGTTCGCCGGGTCCTGCTGGTGGGTGGACCGGTCGCCGAACCGCGGCGCGCACTCGGCCGCGTCCCGGAACGGGCCGTAGAAGGCGGACGAGTACTTCGCCGAGTACCCCATGATCGAGACCTCCGGGTACCCGGCGCCGTCGAGGGCCTCCCGGATCGCGCCGACCTGGCCGTCCATCATGCCGCTCGGGCCGAGGACGGCCGCCCCGGCCGCCGCCTGCGCCACTGCGATGGACGCGTAGCGCCGCAGCGTCGCGTCGTTGTCGATCTCGCCGCTCTGGGTGAGGACGCCGCAGTGCCCGTGGTCGGTGTACTCGTCGAGGCACAGGTCCGTCATCACGACGGTCGAGTCGCCGACGTCCGACACCAGGTCGCGCAGCGCGAGCTGCACGATGCCCGCCGGGTCGTCGGCGGCCGAGCCCTCGCCGTCCTTCACCGCGGGGATCCCGAACAGGATGATCCCGCCGACGCCCGCCTCGACCGCGTCGTGCGCCGCCTTGCGCAGGCTGTCGCGGGTGTGCTGGTACACGCCCGGCATGGACGCGACGGGCTGCGGCGCGTCGATGCCCTCCTTGACGAACATCGGCAGGACGAGCTCGGCGGGGCTCAGCCGCGTCTCGGCCACCATCCGGCGCAGCGCCGGGGTGCGGCGCAGCCGGCGGGGCCGCGCGGCGGGGAACTGTGCGGTCATCGCTCTTCTCTCCTGGGCGCGTGGAGGCTACTTGCGGCGGCGGGCGCCCCGGCGCATCTGGGACGGCTTGCGCAGCGGGTCGCCGTTCTCGATCTGCGTCGCCCGGCGCTTCGCACCGTACTCGGCGAGCGCCTCCGCGAGGGCGGAAACGGACGGCTTGGGCGCCATGACGTCGACGCGCAGCCCGTACTCCTCGGCGGTCTTCGCGGTCTGCGGGCCGATCACCGCGATGACGGTCACGTTGTGCGGCTTCCCGGCGATCCCGATGAGGTTCTTCACCGTGGACGACGACGTGAACAGCACGGCGTCGAACCCGCCGCCCTTGATCGCCTCGCGGATCGGCGCGGGCGGCGGCGCGGCCCGGACCGTCCGGTAGGCGGTGACGTCCTCGCACTCCCAGCCGAGGTCGGTGAGCCGGGCGATGAGGGTGTCGGTGGCGATGTCGGCGCGCGGTAGCAGCACCCGGTTGATGGGGTCGAGGTCCTCGTCGTAGGGCGGCCACACCTCGGCCAGGCCCTCCCCGGACTGCTGCCCCTCGGGCGTCAGGTCCGGCACGACGCCGAACTCGACGAGCGCGGCGGCGGTCTGCTCGCCGACGGCCGCGACCTTCAGGCCGGCGAACGCGCGGGCGTCCAGCCCGTAGTCGGTGAACTTCTCCCGGATCGCCTTGACCGCGTTGGTCGAGGTGAACACGACCCACTCGTACCGTCCGGTGACGAGGCCCTTGACGGCGCGGTCCATCTGCTGGGGGGTGCGGGGCGGCTCGACGGAGATCGTCGGGACCTCGTCGGGGACGGCCCCGTACCCGCGGAGCTGGTCCGACAGGGACGCCGCCTGCTCCTTGGTGCGCGGCACCAGGACCCGCCAGCCGAACAGCGGCTTCGTCTCGAACCAGGACAGCCGGTCGCGGTACTTCACCACGTCCCCCACGATGATCATCGCGGGGTGCTCCATGCCCTTGGTGTCGGACGCCAGCTTGTGCAGGGTCGACACGACGGTCTCCTGCTCGGTGGTGGTGCCGAGGCTCGTCATCGCCGCGGGGGTGCGGTCGGAGCGGCCGGCGGCGACCAGGCCCTTGCAGGTGTCGGCGACCGCGCCCTCAGCGCCGAGGATCACCAGCGTCGCCGACGGGTCGGCGTAGGCCGTCCAGTCGACGCCGCCGCGGGACGCGTCGACGACGCGGACCTCGCGGTGGTCGGGGTCGGTCAGCGGGATCCCGGCGTAGCCCGGGACGCCCGTCACCGCGGACACCCCCGGGACGACCTCGAACGGCACCCCGGCCTTGGCGAGCGCGGCGCCCTCGGCGGCGAGCCCGCAGCCGAGCCCCGGGTCGCCCTGGAACAGCCGGACGACGCGGCGCCCGGCCTTCGCGGCGCGGGACGCGAGCTTCACCGGGTCGCCCTCGGCGGTGTCGACGATCTCGGCGTCGGGACGGCAGTGCGCGAGCACGTCGGCGGGGCAGTGCTCCCGGCTGACGATGACGGTCTCGGCGTTCTCCAGCTCCGCCGCGGCGCGCAGAGTCAGCAGCCCGGGGTCGCCCGGGCCCATGCCGACGATCGCGACGGTGCCCGGGTCGGCGGTCCGGCGGGAGGCCGGGACGCCGGCGCCCGTCCGCGCGGGGCCCGTGCGGGCGGGGATCTGACTAGCGGGGCTCAATCTCGCTCCCCCATCAACTGGTCGGCCCCCTGGGCGAGCAGCCGGTCCGCGAGGTCGCGTCCGATCTGCTCGGCCGCATCCGGGTGGCCGCTTGCGGACATCCGAATCTGCCGGCTCCCGTCGTAGGCGGCGACGGTCGCGGTCAGATGCAGCGATTCATCAACTTCGGCAGCGTATGTTCCCACGGGCGCCGAGCACCCGCCCTCCAGGACGGCCAGCACCGTCCGCTCGGCGGTGACGGCCGCCCGGGTCGCCCGGTCGTCGAGCGCGCCGAGCAGCTCGATGAGGTCGGTCCGGTCGGCGCGGCACTCCAGGGCCAGCGACCCCTGCCCGGGGGCGGGCAGCATCTGGTCCGGGTCGAACACCTCGGCGACCGCGTCGAGCCGCCCGATGCGGCGCAGCCCGGCGTGCGCGAGGACGACCGCGTTCAGCTCGCCGTCGGTGACCTTGCCGAGCCGGGTGGGCGCGTTCCCGCGGATCGGGACGATTTCGAGGTCGGGGCGCAGCGCGCGCAGCTGCGCGACGCGGCGCGGCGAGCCGGTGCCGACGCGGGCGCCGTGCGGCAGGTCGGCGAGCTTCGCGGGGCCGCACAGCGCGTCGCGGGCGTCGTCGCGGGCGGGCGTCGCGGCCAGCGCGATCCCGGGCGTCGCGGTCGTCGGCAGGTCCTTCAGCGAGTGCACCGCGAAGTCCACCTCGCCGGACAGCAGCTTGTCGCGCAGTTCGTTGACGAAGACCCCCGTGCCCCCGATCTGGGCGAGCAGCGCCTTGGAGACATCACCATGCGTGGTTACCCCGACGAGCTCCACGGCATGCCCCGTACGCTGCGTCAATGCGTCGGCGACGCCCTGGGACTGCGTCATGGCCATCAAGCTCTTGCGGGTGCCGAGCCGCAGCGGACGCCCCGCGCCCGATTCCGTCCCGGTGCCTGCCGTAGTCAATGCCTCACTCCGCTCACGATTCGTCTCCGTTCCGGGGCGCCGCGTCGCGCGCGCTCACCGCGCGGACGCTCGCCGCACGCGCGGCGACGTCCTCCACGGTGGTGGTGCTGACGCAGTCGGCCTCGGCGCAGTCCGCCGCCGTCGCCGCCGGTGCGGGCGCCGCCGCCGCGGCCCCCGTCTCCTCCACCGTACGCGCGGACCCGCTCCAGGGGGGAGCGGCGCTCCCCGCGGCCGGACCGGGGCGCGCTTCGCCGTCCCCGGCGCCGCCCTCCCCGATGTCGGCGCGGGCGACGGCCTCGGGCGCCTTCGGGTCCAGGTCGAACAGCTCGCGGAGCGCGTCGGCGTAGGAGTCGCCGCCGGGGGCGGCCGCGAGCTCCTTGACCCGGACGGTCGGCGCGTGCAGCAGCTTGTCGACGACGCGCCGCACGGTCTGCGCGATCTCCTTGCGGTCGCGGTCGTCCAGGTCGGGGAGGCGTCCGGTGAGCCGGGCCAGCTCGGCGTCGACGACGCCCGCGGCCTTGGCGCGCAGCGCGACGACGGTCGGCGCGACGGCGGCGGCGCGGGCGGCCGACAGGTACGCGGCGACCTCGTCGTGCACGATCCGGCGGACGGCCTCGACGGCGCGGTGCCCGACGGCGTGCGCGGCCTCCTCGGCGGTGCTCAGGTCGTCCAGCCCGGCGAGCGCGACGCCCGGCAGGTCGCGGACGGCCCGGTCGATGTCGTGCGGGAGGGCGAGGTCGAGCAGGAAGCGGGCGCGGCCGTCGGCGCCCGCGCCGGCCGCGGCGAGCCGCCCGGCGGTCAGGACCAGGCCGGTCGCGCCGGTGCAGGACACGATCAGGTCGGCGTCCGCGAGCGCGGCGTCGAGGTCGGTGAGGTCGACGGCGCGCGCGGGCACGTCGAGCGACGCGGCGAGCCGGACGGCGTTCGCGCGCGTCCGGTTGGCGATCACGACCTCGCGGGCCCCGGCGCGGCTCAGCGTCGCGGCGGCCAGCGAGCTCATCGACCCGGCGCCGACGACGAGCGCGCGGACCCCGTCCAGCGGGCCGAGGTGCCGGACGGCGACGTCGAGGCCGACGCTGACCAGCGACGCGCCCGCCTGGTCGATGCCGGTCTCGTGGTGGGCGCGCTTGCCGACGCGCAGCGCCTGCTGCAGGACGTCGTGGAGGTCGCGGCCGAGCGTCCCCTCGTCCTGCGCGAGCCGGAACGCCTGCCGCAGCTGCCCGAGGATCTGCCCCTCGCCGACGACCATGGACTCCAGCCCGCACGCCACCGCGAACGCGTGCTGGACGGCCCGCTCCTCGTAGTGGACGTACAGGTGCCGGGACAGGTCCTCCAGGGGGACGCCGGAGTGCAGCGCCATCAGCTCGGAGATCGCGGAGACGCCGCCGTGGAACTTGTCCACGACCGCGTACACCTCGACCCGGTTGCAGGTCGACACGATCGCCGCCTCCGCGACGTTCGCGGACTCGTGCACCGCGTGCAGCAGCTTGGCCAGGTCGTCTCCGGTCACCGCCGCCCGTTCGAGCAGCGCCACGGGGGCGCTCCGGTGACTCAGCCCCACCACCAACACACTCATGTGAACTCCGCTGTTCGCCCTACTCGCTCCGCACCGCTCCCGACGGAGCCGCGCCCCCCTGACGGCCCGCCGCGCCGAACGTCCCGCGCAACGTTCAACAACCGGCGCCCGTCTGCTCGTCCTGTTACCTCGGTCACACCGTTCAAGCGTCCACCGCCTCGACGTACTGCGTCGTGCCGGGGGGCGTCTCGTCGGCGTCGAGCGGGCCGAGGCCGTCCGGCCCGCCCGCCTTGCGCTGCTCGTGGAACGCGAGAATCTGCAGTTCTATGGACAGGTCGACCTTGCGCACGTCGACCTCGTCGGGGACGGTCAGCACGACCGGCGCGAAGTTCAGGACGCTCGTCACGCCCGCGGCCACGACGCGGTCGCACACGCCCTGGGCGGCGGCCGCGGGGGTCGCGATCACGGCGATGGAGACGCCGTGGTCCGCGATGACGTCCTCCAGCCGGTCGATGTGCTCCACGGTCTTGCCGTAGATCTCCTGGCCGACGATGGACTCGTCCGCGTCGAGCAGGCCCGCCACCCGGAAGCCGCGGGACGCGAATCCGCCGTAGCCGGCCAGTGCCCGGCCCAGGTTACCGACACCGATGATGGCGACCACCCAGTCCTGGGTGAGTCCTAGCTCACGGGAGATCTGGTAGACCAGGTACTCGACCTCGTACCCGACGCCGCGCGTCCCGTAGGAGCCGAGGTGCGACAGGTCCTTGCGCAGTTTCGCCGAGTTCACCCCGGCGGCGGCGGCGAGTTCCTCGGACGACACGGTCGCCACGCCGCGCTCCTGCAGTCCGGTGAGCGCGCGCAGGTAGACGGGCAGGCGCGCCACGGTCGCTTCGGGGATGCCGCGCTCGGCGCGGTCGCGGTTCTGTCGAGATGTCACGGCCTGCTCTTCGGGGCTCGACGCTGGGGACGGGGCGGGACCCCCTGACCCCGGCGCGCGGCCGGGCCTCCCGGCCCGATGCGCGCATCGGGACCGGCCGCCCCAGGGCTGTCAACCAGGTTAAGCCTTTGTGAATACGCGCACAAAGTCACCCCCCGGTTCACGGCCGTGACCGTTTTACCGGCACTCGCTCCAAAAGCCTGCTATCTGCGGCATTTCCGAGCTTTCAGGGTACGTCAGTAACCACTTACATGGCGAGGGGGTGTGACCGACGACATTCCCGGACGCCCGCCGCCCAGGGCGATCGGCGGCCCCGGAAGGGCCGCGCGGGCGAACGGGATCAGCCCCGTTCGCGGACTTCCGTGATCGCGGTGCGCAGGCGGTTCTCGTCGACGCGCCAGAAGTCGTGCTGAACGCCGTTGATCAGCGTGACCGGAATCTGCTCCCAGTACTGCCGCGTGTCCTCTTCCGACGCGGTGATGTCGCGTTCCTCCACCCGCACCCCCATGTCGGCCGCGACCCGCTCGATGACCGCGCGGGCGTCGTCGCAGAGGTGGCAGCCGGGCTTGCCGAGCAGCGTCACGACGACGTCGCCGCCCGGACGGCCGGACGCACCGTCCATCGTCACCTCCGGGGCCGTTCGGGCGCGGGCAGCGGCGGCACCTTGTGCGCGCCGAGCTTCAACTCGATCACGTTCGTCGCCAGCACGTGCGTCCGCGACTCCGCCAGGAACCGCTTCAGGTGCGGCTGGCGCCGGTGCGCGTCGAACGCGGCCTCGTCGCGGAACAGCTGGTACAGGATCCGCTGCGTGGAACTGCCGACCACCTCGTGCACGGCGCACACCACGGTGTCGGGCTCGGCGGCGCGCGCCGCCTTCACCAGCTCCGCGGCGAGCCGGTCGAACGCGCTCTCGCGCCCGTCCAGCAGCGTGTAGACGGTGATCTGGCCGCATGCGGCCGACAGGTCGCCGGCGGGACGGCCCGCGACGGCCGGCGCGGGCGCGCCCGGGTTCGCGGCGAGCGCCGCGGCGGCGGCCAGCGTCGAGTCGTCCAGCCCGTCGACGGCGGTCGCCCCCGCCGGGCCCTCCGGAAGCGGCTGCGCCCCGGACGGCTCCGGGAACCGCAGCTCCTCCGACGGCTGCTCGGGGAACCGCAGCTCGCCGCGGCGGCCGCCCGGGCGGTTGTCGGCGGGCGGCGTCGGCGCCGGAACGGGCTCGGCGGCGGCCCGCCGCCGACCCTCGTACGCGGGCTCCTCGTAGCCGGTCGCGGGCTCGTCCACGTACTCCCCGTCGAAGTCGTCGTCGTAGAAGTCGTCCTCGTCGTCGTAGACGGGGATCGTGCGCATCGAGCCGTACCAGACCAGCCCGGCCGCGCCGCCGAGCGCGATCGCCGCCAGCGGCCCGGGCAGGAACCCGCGGCTGCCGAAGAGCGCCAGCACCCCGGCGAGCGCCACCAGCGCCACCGGGATCAGCAGCTCGCCCGCCTCCCGGTCCCGCTTGCTCGCCATCCACGCGGTGAACGCGGTGCACGCCACCAGCCCCAACGTCGACACGACGTGCGCCCCGTCGACCAGCAGCAGCGGCAGCGCGTCGTAGGTGTCGCCGGGCTTCGGCAGCGACTTCCCGAGGTCGCCCTTGAGCGGGTCGAGCAGCAGGATGACGAGGGCGACGACCGTGTACGAGATGGTGAACAGCCACGCCCCGAACCGCACCTGGACGAACCGGGCGATCAGCTCGATCATCCCGAGCATCAGCCACAGCGGGGCGAGCAGCGCCGCACCGATCTCCACGACGCGGAAGAACAGGCCGTTGAACCCCGCCAGGAAGCCCACGGCCATCGACAGCAGGGCGAGCGACAGCCCGACCTGGGTGAACGACCAGGCGATCAGGTAGAGCAGCCGGTCCTTGTATGCGCGCGAGACCAGCAGCCACGTGGCGACTAAGGCGCCGCAGGCCGCGAGAAGCGCGAGAAGAGCACTGACCATCGTGGCCTTATGGTGCCCGATGCCGGCCCCAGACAGGTAACCCACCACACCCCGACCCCCACCCGCGGCCGACGGAGACCGCATCGCGTCGCTGGGGTGGCGGGGTCTCGGGCATTGCCTGGCGCACCTTTCGGTATCTAGAGTGACAAATCCCGCCGGAGGTCGCGTACGCCCCGAGGAGAACTGCATGAGCAGCTTGACCCTCGATGCCGGGGTCATCCCGCTTCCTCGGCGTTCCAGCGTTCCGTCCGTCCGGACCGGCGACCGGGCGGACGAGCTCGCGGACGACCGCGCGGAGATGCTGAAGGCGCTCGTGCTGCGCGCCCGGGACGGCGACGCGGAGGCGTTCGGGTCCCTGTACGACCACTACGTGGAGCTCGTCTACCGGTACGTGTACTACCGGGTGGGCAGCCATGCGCTGACCGAGGACCTGACGAGCGAGACGTTCCTGCGCGCGCTCCGCCGCATCCGCGACTTCCACTGGCAGGGCAAGGACTTCGGCGCCTGGCTCGTCACCATCGCGCGGAACCTGGTCGCCGACCACTTCAAGTCCGGCCGGTACCGCCTGGAGATCTGCACGGCCGAGCTGCTGGAGCCGGACCGCCCGCAGGAGGGGCCGGAACGGGCCGTCCTGGACTCGATGACCAACCGGACGCTGCTCGCCGCCGTCCGCCGGCTCGGGTCCGAGCAGCAGGAGTGCGTGGTGCTGCGGTTCCTGCACGGCCTGTCGGTGGCCGAGACCGCGCTGATCATGGGCAAGAAGACGGGCGCGATCAAGGCGCTGCAGTACCGCGCCGTCCGCTCGCTGGCCCGCATGCTCCCCGACGACCTGCGCTGAGCCGTCCGCGACACGCCCGGCCGCGCGGACGTCCCGCGGCGGGGCGCGACCGTAACCGGGGGCGGGCCACGCTCGTTGTCCGGGCAGGAAGGGAGCGTCATTGCGAAGCGGGCGAGCCAAGATCGTCAAAGGTAATCCCCTGGCCGACCTGCGGGCGCGCGCACCGGTCCCCGACCCGGCCTTCCGGGCGGGGCTGCGGGAGCGGCTGGTGTCGGCGGCGGCGCGGAGTGAGGACGGTCGCAATCGCGCCCGTGACGACGGCGGCGGCGGAGCCGTTGACTAGGCTTCCGCCCATGCGGCGATTCTGGCAGCGCGGCAAGAACCAGGACCCGGTGCGCGCGGGGAAGGTGGCCGCCGAGGCGGCCGTCGAACTCGAACCGCTCCCCGAGCCCGACCCGGCCGCGGCGGCGTTCTTCGACGTCGACAACACCATGATGCAGGGCGCGTCGATCTACTACTTCGCGCGCGGCCTGGCCCGCCGCAAGCTGTTCACGACCCGCGACCTGCTGATGTTCGCCTGGGGCCAGGCGGCGTTCCGGTTGCGCGGCACCGAGAACCACGAGCACATCGGCAGCGCCAAGGAGGCCGCGCTGTCGTTCGTCGCCGGGCAGCGTGTCTCGGGCATCGTGCGGCTCACCGAGGAGATCTACGACGAGGCGATGGCCGACCGCATCTGGCACGGCACCCGCACCCTCGCCCTCCAGCACCTGGACGCCGGGCAGCAGGTGTGGCTCGTCACCGCGACGCCCGTCGAGGTCGCCCGGACGATCGCGCACCGGCTCGGCCTCACCGGCGCGCTCGGCACCGTCGCCGAGACCCGCGACGGCGTCTACACCGGACGGCTGGTCGGGAACCTGCTGCACGGGCCCGCGAAGGCCGAGGCGGTCCGGGCGCTGGCGGAGCGGGAGGGGCTCGACCTGGCCCGGTGCTCGGCCTACAGCGACTCGATCAACGACCTGCCGATGCTGACCGCCGTCGGGCACCCGCACGCGGTGAACCCGGACGGCGGGCTCCGCGACCACGCGAGGGCGAACGACTGGCCCGTCCACGACTTCCGGACGGGGCGCAAGGTGACGATGGTCGCGCTGCCCGCCGCGGCGGGGGCGGGCGCCCTCGCGGGAGGCGTCGCGGCGGGCATGGCGCTGCGCAAGCACTACCGGTCGTGAGATGCCGTACCTGGCCCCCCGCGAGTGGTACGCCGCGCTCCCCACGGCGCACGTCTCCGCGGGCGCGCTGCTGACGGACGAGCGCGACCGGGTCCTGCTCGTGAAGCCGAACTACCGGCCGTACTGGCAGATCCCGGGCGGCAGCATGGACCCCGGCGAGGCGCCGCACCAGACGGCGGCCCGGGAGGTCGCCGAGGAGCTCGGGCTGCGGATCCGGGCGCGGCGGCTGCTCGTCGTCGACGTCGTCCCGCCCGACGCCGACCGGGAGCGCCCGATGCTCCACTTCGCGTTCGACGGCGGCACCGTCGCCGACCCGTCCGGGATCCGCCTGGGCGAGGACGAGCTGGACGCGTTCGGCTTCTTCACGTGGGAGGAGGCCGAGGCGCGGCTCGCCCGCGCGCTCGCGCCCCGCGTCCCCGCGGCGCGGCGGGCGCGCGAACAGGGCGGGACGGTCTACCTCCCGACATCCTGATCTTCCGGCGGCATGCCCGGTGTGTTAAAGATTGCGGCCATGGAAGAACGCTTCGAGGTCCGGCGGACGATCGCCGCGCCGCCCGCGACCGTGTTCGCGGTGCTCACCGACCCGCGCGGGCACGTCGCGATCGACAGCTCCGGCATGCTCCAGTCCGCCGAGGGCGAGCGGGTCGCGAAGGCCGGGGACAGGTTCGTCGTCCACATGGACCGCGAGTCCCTCAACGACTACCCGTTCGGCAAGTACGACGTCACGGTCGTGATCACCGAGTTCGAGCGGGACGCCCACATCCAGTGGACGATCGAGGGGCTCATCAAGCCGCCGATCCGGCACCTGTACGGCTACCGCGTCGAGCCCGCCGAGGAGGGCAGCCTCGTCACGTCCTACTACGACTGGAGCCGGATCGACGAGGAGTACCGCGGCAAGGGGATCTTCCCCGTCATCCCGGAGGCCGGCCTGCGCGCCACCCTCGGGATCCTCGCCCGGACGGTCGAGCAGCCGCCGCTCGACCTCGCCGCCCTCACGTCCGGGTAGCCCGCTTCCGCGGGCCCGCCCCCCTCGGCGGCCGAGGCGTCAGAAGAACGCGGGGCCGCGGCGCAGGCGGGTCTCGTGCAGCATCTGCTGGACGTTCTCCCGCACGTGGTCGGTGATCTCGAAGACCGTCATCGGGTCGTCCGCGTCGTCGGCGTCGTAGTCGTCGAGGTACATCGGCTCCCCGAAGGCGATCAGCCACTTGGACGGCAGCGGCAGGAGGCCCGCGGGCCCGAGCAGCGGGAACGTCGGCGTCACCGGGAAGTACGGCAGCCCGAGCAGCCGGGCCAGCGGGCGCAGGTCGGCGAGCTTCGGGTAGATCTCCTCGGCGCCGACGATCGCGCACGGGACGATCGGGACGCCCGCGCGCAGCGCCGTGCCGACGAACCCGCCGCGGCCGAAGCGCTGCAGCTTGTAGCGGTCCGCGAACGGCTTCCCGACGCCCTTGTACCCCTCGGGGAACACCCCCACGAGCTCGCCCTTGCCGAGGAGCCGCGCGGCGTCCGCCTGGCACGCGAGCGTGTGCCCCGCCTTGCGGGACAGGTGCCCGAGGACCGGCACCTGGTAGATCAGGTCGGCGCCGAGCAGCCGCACGTCCCGGCCCGCGTGGTCGTGCAGCGCGACCGTCAGCATCAGGCCGTCCAGGGGCAGCGTGCCCGAGTGGTTCGCGACGACGAGCGCGCCGCCGTCCGACGGGACGTTCCCGACGCCGGCCAGCTCGACCCGGAACCAGTGCTCGTACAGCGCGCGGGCGGCCGGCAGCAGCACCCGGCCGTTGAACTCGGGGTCGAAGCCGAACTCGTCGACCTCGTAGTCGCCGGTGAGGCGGCGGCCGAGGAACTCCAGGCCGGCCGCGACGCGGCGCTCGATGGAGCGTTCGAGGGACCGCGGCCCGCCGGACGTCCCGTCCCCGCCGCCGTTCGCGGGCGGGCCCTCCCGCCGGGCCGCGGGCCCGGGGCCGCGGCCCGCGTCCCCGCCGCCGTCCCGGTCGCGGGCCGCGGCGAGCGGGATGATCCGGGCGCCCTCGTCTGCCTCGTGGTGGGCGTTCATGGTGCGTCCCTTCCGTGGGGGAGCGATCCCCCACACCCCCGGTGACAACAGCGCTCATGCCCTGGCTCCACCCAAGCATGCCCGCGCCCGGCGGCGCGACGCCCTCCCCGGGGCGGCGCGCTCAGCGGCGGGGGCCCAGGACGGCGGCCAGCCGGCCGAGGGGGCCGCGGCCGTGCCCGCCCGCGGCGGTGAAGTCGGCGAAGGCGGCCTCGGTGCCGTACTTGGGACGCCAGGCCAGCGCGCGCGCCAGCGCCGACGTGTCGATCACCCGCCCGTAGGTGAGCCAGCGCAGCAGTTCGGGAGAGAAGCCGGACATGCCGGCGAACCGGCGGCCCATGCCGCCGGCCGCCGAGAGCGACGGGGCCGGGACCGGGACGGACGGCCGCCCGGCGCGGCGCACGGCCTGGGAGAGCAGCAGCACGCCGTCCCCGGCGACGTTGAAGCAGCCGGGGTGGTCCTCGACGGTCATGCGGCGCAGCACCTCGACGCCGTCGTCCTCGTGGACGAACTGGAGCCGCGGATCGAACCCGAGCACCGTCGGGACGACCGGCAGCGACAGGTACCGGGTGAACGGGGAGTCGACGCCGGGGCCGACGAAGTTCGCGAAGCGCAGCACGGACACGGTCAGGTCGGAGCGGCGGCGCATGAGGCCCCGCACGTAGCCCTCGACCTCGACCGCGTCCTTGGCGTACCCCGAGGAGGGGGCCTCGACGGGCTGGTCCAGCTCGGTGAAGACCGCCGGGTCCTTCGGCGAGGAGCCGTACACGGCCGCCGAGGACCGCACGACGAGCTTGCGCGCGTCCGGCGAGCGCTGGCACGCCGCGAGGAGCTGCATCGTGCCGATGACGTTGAGTTCCTTCACCTTCGTCCGCGGCACGGACGGGGACGTCACCAGGTTGAGGTGCACCACCGTGTCGACCCCGGCGGACGCGATCAGCTTCGCGATGCCGGGCGTCCGGATGTCCACGCGGACGAACTCGGTGCGGCCGAGCGGCGCCGCGGGCGGGACCGTGTCCGCCCCGATCACCCGCTCGATGCCCGGGTCGGCCTGCAGCGCGTGCGCGACCCGCGCCCCCAGGAAACGGGACACGCCCGTGACGAGGACGACACGGGCCGCGGGCGTGGACGACACTGTGGGCCCCATCCCCTACGGCCGGGCGGCCGGTGCGCTCACTTCTTGTTGCGGCGCTGGATGCGCGTCTTCTTCAGCAGCTTGCGGTGCTTCTTCTTCGCCATCCGCTTACGGCGCTTCTTGATGACAGAGCCCACGAGACCTCGCTCCGGCGTATCGGGTGATGTGCGGTCCGGACGTGCCGCGGGCGAGGTCGCTCGTCGGCTCACTCGGTGGTGCGCGCACGGTCCAGTGGTCAAGAGTACCGCCGTACCGGCGCGGATCATGCGTCGGCATGGCGGGAGGCGCCCGCGGAGAGGCGCCCGCGGGGCGGCGCGGACGCGGCGGCCGTCCGGCGCGCCCGTCCGGTGCGGGTGTCCGGCACCGCGCTCGGCACGGCACCGGACGCCGCTGTTTCCGCGGGGCGGGCGCGCGCGCCCGTCCCGTCCGGTGTCCTCCCGTCTCCGGCGGCCGCGCCGCCGGCGGGTCCCGTCCTTCAATCCCCGTCGTGCGGCCGGGTGCCGGCCCGGCGGCCGCCCCGGGCGCGGAGCCCGGCGGGCCGCCGCCCCGTCATCCGGCCTCGATGTACGCTTCGCGCAGGTAGTCGTGCACGGCCTGCTCGGGGACACGGAACGAACGGCCCACGCGGATCGCGGGCAGCTCGCCCGAGTGGACGAGGCGGTAGACGGTCATCTTGGACACCCGCATCACCGCCGCCACTTCGGCCACCGTCAGGAACCTGACCTCACTCAGAGGTCGCTCGCCTGAACTCATCGGACGCCCTCTTCCACACGTGCCGCGCACCGGCCCTTCGGGTGACTTTGATCACGCACGTGTACTTCCTCCAGCGTAAATCGCGTATCGCGCGTCGCAAGAGGGGATTCCACGCATTTCCGTCTCCGGACCTTGCCCGAGCGCCACAGTGCTGATACGCGGGCCGCGGCCGGCCCGGACGTGCCGCGCGGCGCGACCGTCCGATGTGAAGCGAAACCCCCGGCCGACCTGCGTCTCAGGCGCCACGGACCGTCCCGGACGAGCGCATGCGTCACGCCCGCCCGCCACGGTGACGCATCGTGACGAACGGGCGCGGGGAACCCCCGGGACGGGAGGGCTCAGTCGGCGGCGTTCAGCCCCGCGTGCCCCAGGATGTAGGCGGTCAAAGGGGCGTAATGGTGCGGGTTCACGCCGTCGTCGAGCGGGACGACCACGTCGACCTTGCCCTCGGCGGCGCCGGCGAACAGCGCCGGGTCGTTACAGTCCGCGAACCCGACGGTGTCGATGCCGGCCTGTCCGGCCGCTCCGGCCCACCCGTGGTCGGCGATGGCCAGATCCGGCCACAATTCCGGTTTAGCGTCCCCGGCTCCGCCGGACCCGCTACCGGCGGCGAGTTCGCGGAGCATCGCCTCCATCGGGTGCGGGTCGTGCGTGTGCTGGGTGCGGCCCTCCTCGCTCTCCAGCATCGCCACGCCCGGCTCGGCGTACACCAGGCGCCGCAGGTCCGCGCCGCCGTAGTCGGTGTCGATCTCGTACGTCCACCCGCGCGCGGGCGTCAGCACCGCGCACCCGGCGTCCAGCAGAGCGCGCGCGACGGCCTGGTAGAGGGGCGTGAGCGTGGCCGGGTGCCCGGTGGCGACCACCACGGTCTCCTTCCGCCGCGCCGCCAGCCCGATGCGCTCGCCCATCGCCTCCAGGGTGTCCAGGGTGATGTCCGGGTCGATGGTGTCGTCCCCGTACATGTGCCGGGAGTCGGGGTTGACGCCGCAGCGCTCGACCATCATCTCCAGCACCGACCGCTCGGTCCACGACGACTCGAACCGCAGGCCGAACTGGTAGTACGGGTGCCCGGCCGCCATCCGCCGGTAGTGCAGCAGGTTGTTCTGGCGCGGCGTCGCGACGTCCCCGGCGATCATCGTCCGGACCAGGTGCTTGCGCAGGTCCGCGCGCGCGGGCGTGTCCATCACTCGTCCGTCATCGGATCGAGTCCGTGCTCCGGGAAGACCGCCCGCCGCGTCGCGAGGATCGCCTGATCCACCGGATTCGCCGGGTCGTAGCCGTTCCCCCACCTGTGCACCTCCACCACGTCGGTCCCGTCCGTCATCCGGCGCGGGGCGATCTCCTCGGTCCGCAGCCGGACGAACGCGCGCCAGTCGTCCGGCGTCTCCGTCTCCGGCGGGATCGGCCCGCCCGCGGCCTCCGCGAGCAGATGCGTCCAGGTGCGCGGCACCACCTGCACCAGCTCGTATCCGCCGCCGCCGGTCGCGATCCAGCGGCCGTCCGCCGTCTCGTGCGCGAGCCGGTGCAGCGCGGCCGCCGCGGCGCGCTGGCCGTCCACGCTCAGCGTCAGGTGCGCCAGCGGGTCGAGCGTGTGCGCGTCGGCGCCGTGCTGCGTGACCAGCACCTGCGGCCGGAACCGGCGCAGCAGCGGCGGGACGACCGCGTCGAAGGCCCGCAGCCACTGCGCGTCCCCCGTGCCGGGCGGCAGCGCCACGTTCACCGCGGTGCCCGCGGCGCCCGTCTCGTTCGGGAACCCCGTGCCGGGGAACAGCGTGCGCGGCGACTCGTGCAGGCTGATCGTCAGGACGCGCGGATCGTCGGCGAACGCGATCTGCACGCCGTCGCCGTGGTGCACGTCCACGTCGACGTACGCGACCCGCTCGGCGCCCTGCTCCAGCAGCCACGCGATGGCGACCGCCGGGTCGTTGTAGACGCAGAACCCGCTGGCCGCGCCCCGCAGCGCGTGGTGCAGCCCGCCCGCGATGTTCGCCGCGTGCTCGGCCCGTCCGGTCCACACCGCCTCGGCCGCCGCCACCGACGCGCCCGTCACCAGCGCGGACGCGTCGTGCATCCCGAGGAACACCGGGTTGTCGTCGGTGCCGAGCCCGTGCCGCGGCTCCGGCAGCCCGGTCGCGCCCGAATGCCGGACGGACGCGATGTACGACTCCTCGTGCACCAGCCGCAGCAGCGCGTCGTCCGCGGGCTTCGGCGCGGCGACCCGCACGTTCGGACGGTCGAGGACGCCCAGCTCGCGCGCGAGCCGCATCGTCAGCTCGACCCGCACGGGGTTCATGGGGTGCCCGGGACCGAAATCGTAGGAGGTGAGCCGCTCGTCCCAGAGGATCTCGAGCCCGCACGGACCTGGGGCGTCGGGCGACGGAGGGGCGGAACTGCTCATGAGCTCACGCTATCGCGGCGCGCCTATGGCGTGGCTCACACCGAATCCGACTCCGTTTCCAACGTGTGACGTGGACAACGGGCCGGATTTGGGCATATATCTACCGGACCGCAAAGGAACACTGGAGGAACGATGGACCCGAGCGTACGCAGCCGTGTGATCAGCAACGCGCTCCGCCTCGGCCTCCAGCCGGTCAGGGACCGCATCCCCGGCCACGCCGGCGGCATCCGCACCGCCCGCTCCACCGTCGACGCCGCGTCCCTCCTGCTCCGCCACAGCCAGCGCGTCCGCGTCCACCCCCTCCACGACCCGGGCGTCGAGTCCGGCGAGCCGCCCGTCACCGGTGAATGGGTCGTCGCCCGCGACGCCGAGGCCGCGCCCGGCGCGGTCCTCTACCTGCACGGCGGCGGCTACGTCCTCTGCTCGCCCCGGACGCACCGGTCGATCACCGCGCGGCTCACCCTCGACACGAACCTCCCGGTGCTCGTCCCCCGCTACCGCCTCGCGCCCGAGCACCCGTTCCCCGCGCCGCTCGAGGACGCCGTGGCCGCCTACCGGTGGCTGCTGGCCCGCGGCGTCCCGCCGTCCGGCATCGTCCTCGCGGGCGACTCGGCCGGCGGGCACCTCGCGGCGGCCCTCACCGGCGAGATCTGCCGCACCGGCCTGCCGTCCCCCGCGGGGCTCGTCCTCTTCTCCCCGTGGGTCGACCTGACCTGCGAGCTCTCCGCGAAGGCCGAGGCCCGCGACCCCTACATCAGCGCGCGCTCCGCCCGCCGCGTCGCCCGGCTCGTCGTCGGCCCGGACGGCTTCGACGACCCCCGCGTCGCGCTCCTCACCTGCGCGTGGACGGACACGCCGCCCGTCCTGATCCAGGTGGGCGGCGCCGAGGTGCTGCGCCCCGAGGCCGAGGCCCTCGCCGACGCCCTCACCGCCGCGGGCGCCGACTGCGAACTCCAGGTGTGGAACGGCCAGATGCACGTCTTCCAGATGCTGAACCGCGTCCTGCCGGAGGCGAGCGCCGCCATGCGCGACACGGCCCGGTTCATCACGGAGGTCACCGCGCCCGGCCGCGCCGAGGCGGCCGCCTAGACCGGCTCGGGCTCCCGCTCCCGCACGGCCTGCGCGAACCCGGCGACCGCGGCGACCGCCGCGATTCCCTCGCCCACGAGGCTGAGCCACTTCTCCGTGTACCACATCGGGTCGTACATGTTCGGCAGCGGACCGAGCGCGCCCACGTCCACGTAGTGGTAGAGCAGCAGCGCCCCCACCGCGCTGCCCGCCACCGCGAACGCCAGCGCGTAGGCCCACCGGTTCCCGTACACCAGCACGACCACCGCGGCCACCGCCGCCACGGCCGCCTGCACCTGGAACAGCAGCTCCCCGGAGATCGACCCCCCTTGCAGGTAGGCCATGTCCGGCGCGTACAGCCAGTGCACGACCGCGTCGACCACCAGCCCGGCGGCCACGACCAAACGGATAACGAGTCCCATACCCCCGTACACGGACGAGCCCGTCCCCCGGCTCAACCATCCCGGTACAAAATTGAACTTTCCGCGCGCGTTCCGTGACGGCCGAGGTCAGAGCCGCCGATGGCGGCTAACTCCGGGACCACGGGCGCAGCTTCTCCGGGTTGCGGACGGTCCAGATGCGGGTGACGCGGCCGCCGGCGATGTCGAACGCGGCCACGGTGGTGACCGAACCGGCCTGCCGCGCCACCAGGCCCGGCATGCCGTTGACCGACCGCTCCAGCAGTTCCAGCCCCGGCGCCTTCTCGGCGATGGCGACCATGTACCGGGCGATGTCCGCGCCGCCCTCGATCGGGCGCAGCGCGGTGCGGGCCGCTCCGCCGCCGTCGGCGGTCATCACGGCGGCCGGGTCGAGGAGGTCCACGAGGGCCGCGATGTCCTTGCTCTCCCACGCCGCCTTGACCCGGCGCACCGTGTCGGCCTGCGCGGCCACCGGCGCCGGCGGCGGCGCGTCGCGCACCCGCCGCCGGGCGGAGGCCGCGAGCTGCTTGCACGCCGCGGGCGTCCGGCCGAGGATGCCCGCGATCTCGGCGAAGGAGTAGCGGAAGACGTCGTGCAGGACGAACGCCGCCCGCTCGGCGGGCGTCATCGTCTCCAGGACGACGAGGAACGCCATGGTCACCGATTCGTCCAGGACCATCTGGTCGGCGGGGTCGGTGGCGGCGCCCCGGCCCCGCTCGGCGTGATCGGGCAGCGGATCGGGCAGCCAGGCGCCGACATAGCGTTCGCGCCGGACCCGCGCCGAGCCCAGCACGTCCAGGCAGCGGCGGGCGGTCACCGTCGTCAGCCAGGCGCCGGGCGACACGATCCCGTCCCGCCGGCTCCGCGGCAGCGCGTACCAGCGCGTGTACGCCTCCTGCACGGCGTCCTCGGCCTCGGACAGCGAACCGAGCAGCCGGTAGGCGACGTTGACCAGCCGGCCCCGCTCACCCGCGACGTCACCGGCGCCCGCCCCGGCCGCCTCCATCCTTCGCCGCGCCCCCTCGCCTTACCTTTCGCGAGCCCGTTTCGTCGGGTTGGTGAGACCTTATCGATCTACTGCCTCCGGGCAGGTGAGGAGACCTCGCCATGGCACCCCGGGCGACGGCACGGCGCCGCACCTCGTTGCTGGAGATCGCGCTCGCCTTCCAGACCCTGACCATCTTCGTCCAGGCGGTCTCCGCCGGGCTGCTGCTCACCTCGTCCTACGGGGAGACGCTCCACAGCGCCGGGGCCCGCGTGATGTACGGGGCGTCGATGCTGTACGTGCTCGCGGCGGCGCTGGCGTGGAAGCCGGGCGGCGGCCCGCTCCGGCCCGTCGGGCACGCCTCCGGCTTCCTGGCCCTCGCATCGCTCCAGGTCGCGCTCGGGATCGCGCACGTGCCGTCGGTCCACGTTCCTCTGGGCGTCCTGATGTTCGGCCTGTCCGTCCTGGCGCTGGCCCGGCCCCGGAGCACCGGGACGGACGCCCCGGGACGAGTCGGCTGACGCCTCCTCGACGTCCGGGCGCTGGACGGCACCGGCTTCCTCTCCGGCGGCGCACGGGACTCGGCCGGGGCGCTCGGCGCCGCCGGGCGGGTCCCCGGTCGACGCGGGGTCAGCCGCTCGCGAGTTCGCGGCCCCGGTTGCGGGCGGCCTCGATCGCCTCGAGGACGGCCGCGCGGACGCCGTGGCGTTCGAGCTCGCGGATGGCGGCGATCGTGGTGCCGCCGGGGGAGGTGACGCCCTCGCGGAGCAGGACGGGGTGCTCGCCGGAGTCGCGGAGCATGACGGCGGCGCCGACGGCCGACTGGATCACCATCTCGAGGGCGGCGGCGCGGGGCATGCCGAGCAGGATGCCGGCGTCGACCATCGCTTCGACGAGGTAGTAGAAGTACGCGGGCCCGCTGCCCGAGAGGGCCGTCGCGCCGTCCTGGAGGGATTCGGGGATGCGGAGCACCTTGCCGACCGGGGTGAGCAGCTCCTCGGCCATGTGGAGGTGCGTCTCGTCGGCGTGCGCGCCGGCGGACACGACGCTCATCGCCTCGTCCACGTGGACGGGCGTGTTCGACATGACGCGGACGACCGGGGTGCCCTCGGGGAGGCGCTCCTCGATGAAGGACGCCGTGATGCCCGCGGCCATCGAGATGACGAGGCGGCCGGGCGGGACGTGCGGGCCGATCTCGGCGAGCAGGGCGCCCATGTCCTGGGGCTTGACGGCGAGGACGAGCGTGTCGGCCTTCGCGGCGGCCTGCGCGTTCGACACGATCTCGATGCCGTACCGCTCGCGGAGCAGCGCGGCGCGCTCCTCGCGGCGCGCGGTCGCCACCAGGTCGGACGGGCGGCGCCCGGCCCGCAGCACTCCCGAGAGCAGGGCCTCGCCCATCTTCCCGGCACCCAGAATCGCGATCATCGGCTCACCTTTCGACGCCGGTCCACCCTATCGCCGGGCCGGGGAGCGCAGGGCGAGGCGCAGGTTGGCGGGCCGCTCGGCGAGGCGCCGCATGAAGTACGCGTACCAGTCGCGGCCGTACGCGACGTACACGCGGACCTGGGCGCCCTCGGCGGCGAGGCGCCGCTGCTCCTGCGGGCGGACGCCGTACAGCATCTGGTACTCGAAGGTGCCGGCGTCGCGGGCGTGCAGGAGGGTGAGGGCCTCGGCGATCTCGATGAGGCGGGGGTCGTGGGTGGCGAGCATCGGGTAGCCCTTGCCGGCCATGAGGATCTTCATGCACCGGACGAACGACTTGTCGATCTCGTCCTTCTCGATGAAGGCGATCGACTCGGGCGCGGCGTACGCGCCCTTGCACAGGCGCACGCGGGAGCCCTCGTAGGCGAGGTCGGCGCAGTACTCCTCGGCGCGCCGCAGGTACGCCTGGACGACCGCGCCGACGGCGGGGTGGTCGCGCCGGAGTTCGTGGACGGCCCGGAGGGCGGCGTCGACCGTCTCGGGCTCCTCCATGTCGAGGGTGACGGTCGTCCCGGCGGTGGCGGCGGCCTCGCAGACGCGGCGGGCGTTGTCGAGGGCGAGTTCCTCGTCGAGGGCCTGGCCGACGGCCGTGAGCTTCAGCGAGACCTCCGCGCGCGCGCCGAGCCCTTCGTCGCGGAGGTGTTCGAGGAGCTCGCAGTACTTGCCGACGTTCGCCTCCGCGCGCTCCTTGTCGTGGACGTCCTCGCCGAGGACGTCGAGGGTGACGAGGAGGCCCTCGTCGGTGAGCCGCCCGGTGACGCGCGCCGCGTCGGCGGCGGTCTCGCCGGCGATGAAGCGGCGGGCGACGTCGCGGGCGAACGGCGCGTTCTCGACGATCCGGCGCGCGCCGCCGGAGTGCGACGCGGCCAGCAACGCCCGGCGGATCACAGGGCACCCCTCTCGGACGGCCTCAGGACCAGGTTACGAGACGGTCCCGAGGTTGTTCCCACCGCCGTACCGCTGGACGTACTGGGCCATCTCGGCGGTCTTCACCGACTCGAAGAGGACGGTCGCCTTCTGCGGGTCGAGGAAGACGACGCTCTGCTTCTGCACCATTCCGGTGCCCTTGTGCGGGGTCGTCAGGAAGGTGACGTCGGAGACGCGGACGCTGCGGAGGCTCAGCGCGAGGGAGCGGAGGTCGCCGCCGGACAGGCCCTCGTCGACGCTGATCGACTTGGTGAGCGCGGACAGGAACCGGTCGAGTTTGAGCGGGTTCGTCAGGGTTCCGCTGTCGGCGGCCTTCTTGGCGAGGGCCCGCAGCAGGGCCTGCTGCCGCTTCATCCGGTCGAAGTCGCCGTTCGGCAGGTTGTACCGCTGCCGGACGAACAGGAGCGCCTCCTCGCCGTCCAGCTCCTGCGGCCCGGCCTGCCAGTTCACCTTCCGCGCCGGGTCGTACACGCTGTTCTTGATGTTGACGGTGACGCCGCCGAGCGCGTCCACCATCGACTCGAACCCGGCGAAGTCGATCGCGCCGTAGTGGTCGATGCGGACGCCCGTCAGGCCCTCGATCGTCTGGATCAGCAGCTTCGGGCCGCCGAACGAGAACGCGGCGTTGATCTTCTGCTTGCCGTAGCCGGGGACGTCCACCCAGGAGTCCCGCGGGAACGAGATCAGGTACGCCTTCTTGCGGTCGGCCGGCAGGTGCATGAGCATGATCGTGTCGGTGCGCTGCTCGCCGGGCTTCCACGCGTCGTTGCCCGCGCCGGTCGTCTGCTCGTCGGACCGCCGGTCCGAGCCGACGAGCAGCCAGTTCTCGGTGCCCGCGACGTTCGGGCCGGGCCGGTTCGCCTCCGGCATGACGCCCTGGATGCGGTCGATGTTGCCGTTGTAGGACGACTGGCGCTGCCACACCAGGCCGCCCGCCCCCGCGACGATCAGCGCGACGAACACGCCGATGGCGATCAGCACGCGCGGCCAGCGCTTCTTGCGGGGCGTCCCGTCGTTGTCGCCCGAGCCCCAGAAGACGTCGTTCTCCGCGGCGCCGCCGCCGTCCGCGCCGCCGTCCGGCCCGTTCCGCGGGGGCGGGCCGTCGGGGTTCGGGGAGGCCGGGGTGCCGGGCACATCCTGGGGTGTCATGTCGGGAGAAGGTACCAGCCCGCGCCGGGCGAGAAGGGGCACTTGAGGCCAAGTGTCCGGTTCAGGCGAGCGGGCCGCGCGGACGGCCGGACGGACGGGTCAGGCGGTGCGGCGGCGCAGGGTGACCGCGCCCAGCAGCAGCGCGACGACCGTGCAGCCGGCGATGACGGCGACGTCGGCGGCGAGCGTCCCGGTGAAGCCGCTCCCCGCGGCGATCTCCTGCATGCCCTCGACGGCGTACGTCAGCGGCAGGACGGCCGAGACCGCCTCCAGCCACGGCGCCATCTGGTCGCGCGGCATGATCAGCCCGCACAGCAGCGCCTGCGGCAGGACGAACGCCGGCATGAACTGGACGGCCTGGAACTCGGTGCGCGCGAACGCGCTGGCGAACAGGCCGAGCGCCATGCCGAGCAGCGCGTCCAGCACGGCGACGAGGACGAGCGGGCCGAGGGAGCCGCCGAGGTCGAGGCCGAGCCACGTCAGCGAGACCGCCAGGACCGCGCCGACCTGGACGAGCGCGACGAGCCCGAACGCGAGCGCGTAGCCGAGCAGCAGGTCGAGCTTGCCGAGGGGCATGGTCATCAGCCGTTCGAGCGTCCCGCTCGTGCGCTCGCGGAGCGTCGCGACGCTCGTCACGATGAACATGATCGTGAACGGGAACAGCCCGAGCAGCATCGGGCCGACCCGGTCGAACAGCTCGGGACGGTCGAACACGTACCGGAGCAGGACCATCAGGACGGACGGCACGAGGACGAGCAGCGCCAGCGTGCGGCGGTCGCGGCGGAGCTGCGCGAGGATGCGGCGGGTCGTGGCCAGCGTGATCGCGAGGTTCATGCCGCGCTCCCGGACGTCTCGGCGATCAGGTGCAGGAAGGCGGCCTCGAGGTCGTCGGCGCCGGTGCGGGCGCGCAGGCCGTCGGGGGTGCCGTCGGCGAGGAGCCGCCCCTCGCGCATGAGCAGGAGCCGGTCGGTGCGGCCCGCCTCGTCCATCACGTGGCTGGACACGAGCAGCGTCGTGCCCCGGTCGGCGAGGCCGCGGAACAGCTCCCACAGCTCCTGCCGCAGCACCGGGTCGAGGCCGACGGTCGGTTCGTCCAGCACGAGGAGGTCGGGGGAGCCGAGCAGCGCGACGGCGAGGCCGGCGCGGCCGAGCTGCCCGCCGGACAGCGTCGCGGCGACCTGGTCGCGGCTGCCGGCGAGCCCGACCTCGGCGATGACGCGGTCGGCGTCCGAGCGCGGCGCGCGCAGGACGGACGCGAAGTAGCGGAGGTTCTCGGCGACGGTCAGGTCCGCGTAGACGGCGGGGCTCTGCGTCGCGTACCCGACGCGGCGCCGCAGCGCGGGCGACCCGGCGGGCTCGCCGAGCACGGTGACCTCGCCGCCCGCGACGATCTGCACGCCGACGAGCGCGCGCAGCAGCGTCGTCTTGCCGCACCCGCTCGGGCCGAGGAGCCCCACCACGGACCCCGGCGGCACGTCGAACGTGAGCCCGTGCAGGACGTCCCGTCCGCCGCGCGCCACCCGGAGGCCGCGGACGCTCACCGCCGGAGCAGAACTCATCATGTGTTGAATTTAAGTCGGCGCGGGATCCCGGTCAAGACGCTCGGAAGGTCGGGCGGTCAGCCCAGATACGACTGCAGGACGGGCGCGACGAGCTCGACCATCTCGTCCTCGGAGGCGGACGCCAGCGGCTCGACCCCCAGCACGTACCGCAGGATCATCAGGCCGATCATCTGCCCGGCCGCCGCCTGGAGCCGCAGCCGCGGGACGTCCGCCGCCGCGCCCGCGCGGGCGAACAGGGCGCTGCTCAGGAACTCCCGCAGCAGCGCCGCCGCGCGCTCGTTCGTCATCGCGGAGCGCAGCATCGCCAGGAGGGGGGCGCGGCGGTCCGGGTCCTGCCAGACGCTCAGGAACACGCGCGCCATCGCCTCGCCGCGCCGCTCCCGCGGCGCGGCCATGATGCGCGGCAGCAGGACCGCCGGGTCCACCGGGAAGCGCATCGCCTCGACGAACACGCCCTCCTTGCCGCCGAAGAAGTGGTGGACGAGCGCCGGATCGACGCCCGCGGCCCGCGCGATCGCCCGCAGCGACGCCCCGTCGTAGCCCTTCTCGGCGAACAGCTCGCGGGCCGCGGCGAGGATCGCCTCGCGCGTCTCCGTCTGCCCCGGCCGCCGCCCCGGCCCGCGCGGGCCGCGCGGCGCGCGCGTCCCGGGGGAGGTCACCGGGCGCTCCGGCGGCTGATCTCGCCGCCGGAGGTGACCTCCCAGGTGCGGTCGGCCGCGGCGAGGTGCAGGCGGGCGAACGCGAGCGCCTCGGCCAGGTCCTCGACGCGCTCGGCGCGGTTGGACGCGCGCCGCGTGTTGACCTCCAGGACGATGTGCCCGCGAAACCCGGTCTCGGCGAGCGTCTCCAGCATCGGCCCGCACGGCTGCGAGCCCCGCCCCGGGACGAGGTGCTCGTCCTTGTTCGTGATGCCGACGCCGTCCGCCAAGTGGATGTGGCGGAGCCGGTCGCCGAGCTGCCCGGCCATGTCCAAAGCGTCCGACCCGGACACCGCCGTGTGCGACAGGTCGAGCGTCACGTGCGGGTAGTCCTGGTCGATCGGGTTCCAGTCGGGCAGGTACATGCCGGCCTCGGCGCCGCGCGCCTTCAGCGGGAACATGTTCTCGACCGCGAACAGGACGTCCGTCTCGTCCTGCATGCGGGCGAGGCCGCCGACGAAGTCGCGCGCGTAGTCGCGCTGCCAGCGGAACGGCGGGTGCACGACCACGACCTCGGCGCCCAGCTCCTCCGCGACCTCTTTGGAGCGCACCAGCTTGCCCCACGGCTCCCGCCCCCACACCCGCTGGGTGAGCAGCAGGCAGGGCGCGTGGATCGACTTGATCGGGACCTGGTGGTAGTCGGAGAGGCGCCGCAGGACGTTGAGGTCCTGTGAGGACGCGTCCGTCGAGACCATCACCTCGACGCCGTCGTAGCCGAGCAGGGCGGCGATCTCGAACGCGCTCGGCACCTTCTCGGGGTAGACCGACGCGGTGGACAGCGTGATCGGAGCGTCGGGCACCCGGAGTGCCGGAGAGAAGGCGCCGTTGTGCTGCGGGGTCAAGGCTTCCTCGCCACAGTGATCGCTCGGCAGTGTTCGTACGGAAAGCCTATGCGCCCGGAGCCGCGTTGAAACCCTCGCCCCGGAGTGATCCGAATCGCCCGGCTACGCTCTGTCCCCGTGGCCGAGATCGCTCCGGGCGCCGTGCCGAGCCCCAACATCTGGAACTCCCCGCAGGTCTACGAGCTGGAGAACCGGGCGGTGGACCCCGACGGGGTCCTGCCCGCGGCGATGCGCGCGATCCGGCCGTGGACCGGCGCGACCGTCCTCGACGTCGGCTGCGGGACCGGCTACCACCTGCCGTTCTTCGCCGAAGAGGCCGCGCGCGTCGTCGGGGTCGAGCCGCACGCGGGCCTCGCCACGGCCGCCGCGCGCCGCGCGAGGGACGCGCCGAACGTCGCCGTCCGCGTCGGTTCCGCGCAGGCCCTGCCGCTGCCGGACGCCTCCGTCGACATCGTCCACGCGCGCTGGGCGTACTTCTTCGGGCCGGGCTGCGAACCGGGGCTCGCCGAACTGGACCGGGTCGTCCGGCGCGGCGGGGCGGTCTTCGTCATCGACAACGACGCGACCCGCTCGACGTTCGGCCGCTGGTTCCGCCGCTCCCTGCCGAAGTACGACCCGGACGCGGTCGAGCGGTTCTGGACGCGCCGCGGGTTCGCGCGCGAGCCGCTGACGATCCGCTGGCTGTTCGACGACCGCCGCGACCTGGAGGCCGTCGTGCGCATCGAGTTCCCGCCGGAGCTCGCGGCCGACGTCCTGGCCGAGCACGCGGGACTCGAAGTGGACTACGCGGTCAATCTATGGTGGCGTTACGCGTGAGTTACTGACTGGTCGGTCACATTCGGGGCCCGCCCCTGGCCCTACTGGACCACCTGTACAACAATCGGCGCAGGCGTTCGCGCCGCCCCGCCCGGCGTGCGCGACCTGAGGGAACGGGAGGAACCGGCCATGGGCCGAGTCGCCACGACGAGCCGCACGATCCTGACCGCCACCGCGCTCGGCGCGGCCGGAGCGGGCGCCGGACTGGCCGCGCAGCGCCGCGCCGTCCGCCGCCTGCAGCTGCGCCCCGACCCGCACGCCGGGGAGCCCTTCGGCTCGCTGCGCGGCCGCCCCACCCCCGTCCGCGCCGACGACGGCACCCGCCTCTACGCCGAGATCGACGGCGCCGACCGCACCGACCTCGCCGTCGTCTTCTCCCACGGCTGGACCCTCACCCAGGACTCCTGGCACTTCCAGCGCAAGGCCCTGCGCGGCCTCGGCCGCCTCGTCTTCTGGGACCAGCGCGGCCACGGCCGCTCCGACGACGGCGCCCGCGACCGCCACACCCTCGACCAGCTCGCCGCCGACCTCGCCGCCGTCATCGACGCGACCGTCCCCGCCGACACCCCCGTCGTCCTCGTCGGCCACTCCATGGGCGGCATCACCACCATGCGGTTCGCCGACGCGCACCCCGACCTCATGGGCCGCAAGGTCCTCGCCACCGGGCTGCTCTGCACGTCCTCCGGCGGCCTCGGCGAGGTCACCCTCGGCCTGCCCGCCGCCATCGCCCGCGTCACCCAGCGCCTCCTCCCCCGCGCCCTGCACGCCGCCGGCGCCGGCTCCTCGGCCATCGAACGCGTCCGCCACCTCGGCCGCGCCGCGTCCATGCTCGTCGAGGACCTCGTCGCCTTCGGCCCCGACGCCTCCCCCGCCGCCGTCGCGTTCGGCGAGCAGATGATGGCCGACACCCGGATGGACGCCCTCGTCGACTTCCTCCGCTCGATGATCACCGCCGACGTGATCAGCGACTGCGCGTCCCTCGGCGCCGCCGACACGCTCGTCATCGGCGCCGAGAACGACATGCTCACCCCCGTGGAGCACAGCCTCAAGATCACCGACTGCGTCCCCAACGCCCGCCTGGAGGTCGTCCCCACGGTCGGCCACATGGCGATGCTCGAACGCCCCGCCGTCGTCTCCGACCACCTGGCCGACCTCATCGAACGCACCCGCAAGAACGCCTCCTGACGCCCGAGCGCGGCTGGGAACCCGCCCGCGCCCGCCCACCCGCGGACCGGGCGGGGCCGGGCGGGGGGCGGGTGTCGGTGGGTGGCCTTAGGCTTCGTCGCTATGGCTAAGGCGAAGGCGGCCAAGGCGGCGTACCGGTGCTCCGAATGCGGGTGGCAGACGTCCAAGTGGGTCGGGCGGTGCGGCGAGTGCCAGACGTGGGGCACCGTCATCGAGGGGGCGTCGGCGACGCCCGCGCGGGTGGTCAGCGCGGGACCGGTGAGCACGCCCGCGCGGCCGATCGGGCAGGTCGACGTGCGGTCGGCGCAGACCCGGCCCACCGGGCTGGACGAACTCGACCGGGTGCTCGGCGGCGGGATCGTCCCCGGGGCGGTTCTGCTGCTCGCGGGCGAGCCCGGCATCGGCAAGTCGACGCTGCTGCTGGAGGTCGCGGCGCTCGCGTCCCAGAAGGGCGACGACGGCGCGGCGAAGCGCGTCCTGTACGTGACGGGCGAGGAGTCGGCCGAGCAGGTGCGGCTGCGGGCCGACCGGGTCGGCGCGATCACCGACGAGCTGTACCTCGCCGCCGAGACGGAGCTGTCGGCGGTGCTCGGGCACGTCGACGCGGTGGAGCCGACGCTGGTGGTCGTCGACTCGATCCAGACGATCGGGACGTCCGAGGTCGACGGGGCGCCCGGCGGCGTCACGCAGATCCGGGAGGTCGCCGCGAACCTCATCCGGGTCGCGAAGGAGCGCGGCATCACGGTCGTGCTCGTCGGGCACGTCACGAAGGAGGGGGCGATCGCGGGCCCGCGGCTGCTCGAGCACCTCGTGGACGTCGTCCTGTACTTCGAGGGCGACCGGCACTCGCGGCTGCGGATGATCCGCGCGGTGAAGAACCGGTACGGGCCCACGGACGAGCTGGGCTGCTTCGACCTGTCGGAGGTCGGCATCGTCGGGCTCCCGGACCCGAGCGGCCTGTTCCTCACCCGGCGGGACGAACCGGTCCCGGGGACGTGCGTCACCGTGACGCTGGAGGGGCGGCGGCCGCTCGTCGCCGAGGTGCAGGCGCTCGTCGCGAAGTCGCACCTGCCGTCGCCGCGGCGGGCCAGTTCGGGTCTCGACACGTCGCGGGTGGCGATGGTGCTGGCCGTCCTCGCGCAGCGCTGCAAGATCTCGATGCACGAGCAGGACGTCTACGTGTCGACGGTCGGCGGCGTGCGGCTCACCGAGACGTCCGTCGACCTGGCGCTCGCGCTGGCCGTCGCCGGCTCGACCGTGGAGCAGTCGCTGTCGAGCAGCCTGATCGCGCTCGGGGAGGTCGGGCTGGCCGGGGAGGCGCGGGTGGTCCCGGGGGTGCAGCGGCGGCTCGCGGAGGCCGCCCGGCTCGGGTTCAAGCACGCGGTGGTGCCGCGCGGGTCGCTGGAACTCGCGGACGGTTCGCCGCTGAAGCGCGCCGACCCGCAGCTGTCCAGTTACGAGGGCATGAAGGTGATGGAGGTCGACAGTCTGCAGCAGGCGCTGCAGGTCGCCTTTACCGCGCCGTGACGCGGGTAGCGCCAGAGTATTACCCGGTGCGGCCCCCGGTTGCGACCAGGGGAGGAACCGGCGAACGGGGCCGCTCGGTAAACTGACGCCGTCCAGCGACCTCCGGGGGCCAGGTGCCAGCACACGACAAGTCCCATGACGAACGACGCCGCGCCACGCTCGCCGCGGTGGCTCCGGGCACCCAGATCCGGGACGGCCTGGAGCGCATCCTGCGGGGCCACACGGGCGCGCTGATCGTGCTCGGCTACGACGATCTGGTCGCCGAGCTGTGCTCCGGCGGCTTCGAGCTCGACGTCGAGTTCTCCGCCACCCGCCTGCGGGAACTCGCGAAGATGGACGGCGCGATCGTGCTGGGCACCGGCAACAGCCGGATCGTGCGGGCCGCCGTCCACCTCGTCCCGGACTCGACGATCCCCACCGAGGAGTCGGGCACCCGGCACCGCACCGCCGAGCGCGTCGCCCGCCAGACCGGCCACCCGGTCATCTCCGTCAGCCAGTCGATGCACATCATCGCGCTGTACCTGGACGGCATCCGCTACGTCCTGGAGGACTCCGCGGCCATCCTGTCCAAGGCCAACCAGGCCCTCGCGACGCTCGAGCGGTACAAGCTGCGGCTCGACGAGGTGTCCGGGACGCTGTCGGCCCTCGAGATCGAGGACCTCGTCACCGTCCGGGACGTCAGCGCGGTCGTGCAGCGCCTCGAGATGGTGCGCCGCATCGCCGACGAGATCGAGGGCTACGTCGTCGAGCTGGGCACGGACGGCCGGCTGCTGTCCCTCCAGCTGGACGAGCTGGTGTCGGGCGTCGACGTCGACCGGGAGCTGATCGTCCGCGACTACCCGTCCGACGACACCCGGGCCCGCGGCGTCGACGCGATCCTCGCGGCGCTGGACGTCCTGTCCGCGAACGAGCTCCTCGACCTGTCCACGGTCGCCGAGGTGATGGGCTTCGCGGGCCCCGACGCCCTCGACCTGCCCGTCAGCCCGAAGGGGTTCCGGCTGCTCGCGAAGGTGCCGCGGCTGCCGAGCATGGTCGTCGAGCGGCTCGTCGAGCACTTCGGCGGCCTGCAGAAGCTCCTCGCCGCCAGCATCGACGACCTCCAGGCCGTCGGCGGCGTCGGCGAGTCGCGCGCCCGCAGCGTCCGCGAGGGCCTGTCCCGGCTCGCCGAGTCGTCGATCCTCGAACGGTACGTCTGATCAGCCGAGCCGGAACACCTGCCGCTTCCCCTTGCCGCCGTGCAGGTGGGCGACGTACGTCCCGGCCCGGGCGGCGTCCCCGCCGCAGCCGCGCCGCCGGTCCCACACGATCTCCCGGACGTACGGGACGCCCCGCCGCAGCGACTCCCGCGCCGCGTCCCCGCCGCGGCATTCGGCGGACGACCAGATCCGGTCGTCGCCCGACGTGATCCGCAGGTCCAGCGAACCGGGGTCGAACCGGCACGTGTTCTCGGCCGTGTTCACGACCGTCACCCGGAACGCCGGCCGCTTCCCGCCCGCGTAGCGCTCGTCCGCGGCGCCGAGCGTGACGACGACGTCGTCGTCCCTGCACGCGGCGCCGTCCTCCCCGGGCGCCGGGGTCGTCGTCACGGTCACGGTGACGGTCGGCATCGCGGTCGGCGGGGGCGGCGGCGTGGCCGCCTCGGCGACCGTCCGGCTCACCGGCTCCTCGGACGCCCCCCGCACGCACCCCCAGGCCAGGACGGCCACCGCGCCGAGCACCCCGGCGAGCGCGAGGACGCGCCGCCGCCAGTACCGCCCGCCGTCACCGTCCGTGTCGACATCCATGCGGTCAGTATGCAACCGGGTCGGGCGGGACGGGCGCAGACCCGCCGCGTGCCACAATGGCCGTCCGCCATGACCTCACACACCGACGCGAGACACACCGACGCGAGTTGCACCGACGCGATCATCGCCTGGTACGACGTCCACGCCCGCGACCTGCCGTGGCGGGCGGACGACGCGACCCCGTGGGGCGTGCTGGTCAGCGAGATCATGCTCCAGCAGACGCCCGTCGCGCGCGTCCTGCCCGTCTGGCGCGCCTGGCTGGACCGCTGGCCGACGCCCGCCGCGCTCGCCGCCGAGCCGTCCGGCGAGGCCGTCCGCGCGTGGGGCCGGCTCGGCTACCCGCGCCGCGCGCTGCGGCTGCACGGGGCCGCCCGCGCGATCGTCGAGCGGCACGGCGGCGCGGTGCCCGCGGCGCACGCCGACCTGCTGGCCCTGCCGGGCATCGGCGCCTACACGGCCGCCGCCGTCGCCAGCTTCGCGTTCGGGCAGCGGCACGCCGTCCTCGACACGAACGTCCGCCGCGTCCTGTCCCGCCTGGTGTCGGGGGCCGAGTACCCGCCGAAGTCGCAGACGACGGCGGAGGTGCGGCTCGCCGAGTCCCTGCTGCCGCCGGACGCGCCGACCGCCGCCCGCTGGGCCGTCGCCGTCATGGAGCTGGGCGCGCTGGTCTGCACGGCCCGCTCGCCGCGCTGCGTCGACTGCCCCGTCCTGGACCGCTGCCGCTGGCACCGCGACGGCCGCCCCGCCTACGACGGCCCGCCGCGCCGCGGCCAGACCTACGCGGGCACCGACCGGCAGTGCCGCGGCCGGCTCCTCGCCGTCCTGCGCGACGCCGACGGGCCGGTCGAGAAGCCGGCGCTGGACGCCGTCTGGTCCGACGCCGTCCAGCGGGAGCGGGCCCTGGACGCGCTCGTCGCGGACGGCCTCGTCGACCCCCTCGACGACGGCCGCTACGCCCTCCCGGCCTGAATAACCGGTCGCACGCCGGCGCGTCCGGACCGTAGCGTGCGGCGGGTGCGCGATCTTCTGACCCTGCCCAAGGCCCACCTGCACGTCCACCTCGAGAGCACCGTGCGGTGGGGGACCCTCCGCGAGATCGGCGCCGCCAACGGCGTCCGGGTGCCCGACCGGGTGGGCGCGTTCGGCGGGTTCGACGCGTTCTTCGCGCAGAACGACCTGGTCCGCGCGTGCCTGCGGCGCCCGGACGACTTCCGCCGCGTCGCCTACGAGTTCTGCGCCGACGAGGCCGCCCAGGGGACCCGCTACGCCGAGCCGTCCTTCACCGCCGCCGCGCACGGCGAGCGCCTCGGCGACCTCGGCATGCCGCTCGCGGCCGTCCTGGAGGGCCTCGACGCCGGACGCGCCGACTTCGGCGTCGAGTGCCGCCTGCTGCTCGACCACTCCCGCCGCCGGCCCGTCGAGCGCGCGTGGCGCACCCTCGACCTGGCCCGCCGCCACGACGGGGTCGTCGCGGTCGGCCTCGCGGGCGACGAGTCGCACCCGGGCGACCCGTTCGCGGACGTCTTCGCGGCGGCCCGCGACGCCGGGCTCCACGTCGTGCACCACGCGGGCGAGGGCGAGGGCCCGGCGAGCATCCGCCAGGCGCTCGGCCCGGGCCGCACCGAGCGCCTCGGCCACGGCATCCGCGTGCTGGACGACCCCGACCTCGTCGCCGAGGTCCGCGAGCGCCGCGTCCCGCTGGAGGTGTGCCCGACGTCCAACGTCGCCCTCGGCTTCGCCCCGTCCCTCGCCGAGCACCCGCTGCCGCGCCTCCGCGACGCCGGTCTCCTCGTCACCGTCAACACCGACATCCCCGCGCTGATCGACACCCCGCTGGCCGCCGAGTACGCGCACGTCCGCGACGCGTTCGGCTACGACGACGGCGCCCTCGCCGACCTCGCCCGCGCCTCCGTCGACGCGTCCTTCGCCCCGCCCACCACGAAGACCCGCCTGCGGTCCGAGATCACCGCCTGGCTGGCCGCCACCTGACCCCGGCACGGCCGGGTCGGGCGGCGGCGCGGCCGGGTCAGGCGGCGGGGCAGGAGGTGCCGGGGGCGGGGACCTCCAGGTCGATGAGGTAGCGGTCGACCGTCCCCCGCATGCAGGCGCCGCGGTCGTAGCTGCCGTGGCCCGCGCCCTCGTAGCTGAGGAGGACGCCCTCGCGGCCGAGCTGCCGCGCCGCGTTCGTCGCCCAGTTGTACCCGGACGCCGGGTCGTGCCGGGCGTTCGCCAGCAGGATCGGCGTCCGCAGGCCGCGGACGTCCAGGCGGTGCTGCGGGTTCGCGACCGGCCGCGGGGAGCCGAGGCACGCGGCCACGGCCTGGACGGGCCGCGTGTACGTCATGTCGGGCGCGACCTTCGCCACCCGGCGCATCAGCCGCTCCCAGTGCGCGTGGTCGCGGACGGGGAGGCTCCAGTCGGAGCAGAAGACGCCCGTGAACGGGTCCGCGGCGGTGGGGCCGCCTGCGGCCTTGGCGGCGGGCGGTTCCTTCCCCGCGTCGAGGTCCGCGATCGTCCGGGCCAGTTCGCCCCAGTCGGGCCCGTAGAAGGCGCGGAAGGCGATGTGGACGAGGGCCGGTTCCGACAGGCCGTCCAGGTCGCCTCGGCGCGCGCGCTCCCGCAGGTCTCGCCAGACGGCGCGGACGTCTCGTCCGTGCAAGGCGCAGTCGGAGGTGCGGTCACACCACTTGACGAACTCGTCGAACGAGTCCTGGGCCGCCCAGGCTTGGGACGTCAGGAACGATCGGGCGTCGCGGCGGCTGTGGTCGACGACGCTTTCGAGGACCATCGCGCGGACGCGCCCGGGGTACGCCTCGGCGTACTGCTCGCCGAGGAGCGTCCCGTAGGAGCTGCCGTGGAAGGTCAGCCGGGACTCGCCGAGCGCCCTCCGGATCGCGTCGAGGTCCTTGACCGTGCTGAGCGTGTCGGCGTTGTCGTAGATCGGGCCGGAATGCTCGGTGCAGTCCTCGCGGGCCCGCGCGTTGTAGGCGACCGTCTCCGCGAAGTCCTCCGGGCTCGCCATCACCGGGGACGGGCGCGCCCCCAGCACCTCCGTCGAGCACCGGATGGGCGCGCTGGCCCCCACGCCCCGGGGGTCGAAGCTGACGATGTCGAACCGCCGCTGGACGTCCTCACTGAACCGGTCGATACCGTCCACGACGCGGTGAACGCCCGAATCGCCCGGCCCGCCGGGCCCGAAGACGAGCGTGCCGATGCGGGCGCCCGGGTCGCGGGCCGTGCGGCGCGCGACGGCGAGCTCGAACGCGGCGCCGTCCGGGTCGTCCCAGTCGACCGGGAGCGCGAGGGTGCCGCACTGGGCGCCGCCGTCGTCGCCGCAGGCCGTCCAGGTGATGCGGGGGGCGGGCGGGGGCCCGACAGTGGACGCCGCGGACGCCGCGGACGCCGCGGGCGCGGCGGCCGCGATCGCGAGCCCCGCGGCGGCCGCGGCGGTCCAGGCGGCCCGCCTGTTCTTGCGCAGCATGAAATCCATGCCCTTCGCGTGGGAGAGCCGCCCGACGGGGACGGCGCCGGTCCTCAGGACCTCGATCACGCTAGGTCCGGGTCCGCCGCCGGGACAGGGGGTTCAGGGTCGATTCAGGGTGCGGCCAGGGGCGCCTCAGGGGCGGCCGGCAGGCACCGCCGCCTTCCCGGGGCCCGCCGCCGTCAGCGCTTCCCCTCGCCCTTCTCCTCGCGCTTCTCATGCGGGACGCGCAGGACGAAGCGGGCGCCGCGGGCGCTGTCCTCGATCGTCAGGTCGCCGCCGTGCGCCCGCGCGATCTCGCGGGCGATCGGGAGGCCGAGGCCCGTGCCGCCGGCGTCCCGCTGCCGGCCCGCCTGGAGGCGCGCGAACCGCTCGAAGACCTTCTCCCGGTCCTGCACGGTGATGCCCGCGCCGTCGTCCAGGACCTCCAGGCACGCCTCCCCGTCCGCGTGCCAGACGCTCACGTCGATGCGGGACTCCGCGTGCCGCTCGGCGTTGTCGAGGAGGTTCGTGAAGAGCCGGACGAGCCGCAGCCGGTCGCCGCGCACCGTGACGTCGTCCAGGATGTGCGGGACGACCTGCTTGGAGCGTTCCGACCGGGCCAGCTCGATCGTGACCATCGCGCCCAGGTCGACGATCTCGTCGCCGCGCCACGCGGTGGCGTCCAGGCGCGCGAGCTCCAGGAGGTCCGTGACGATCGCCTGCAGCCGGTCGAGGTTCTGCAGCACCGTCCGTCCCGCCTGCGGCCAGTCGACCTCGTCCGGGTACATGAGCGCCTCCTCCATCTGCGCGCGCGCCGCCGCGATGGGGCTGCGCAGATCGTGGGACGCGTCGGAGGTGAAGCTGCGCTGCCGTTCGAGGGCGGCGTCGAGCCGGTCCAGGGTCGCGTTGACGGCCTCCGCGAGCCGCCGCACCTCGTCCCGGTTCTCCGGCACCGTGACGCGGCGGCCCGACTTCTTCGCGGTGATCTCCGTCAGCTCGGCGCGGATGGCGTCCACCGGGACGAGCGTGCGGTCCACGGTCCCCCACGTCCGCAGGCACGCCAGCAGGGTGACGAGCACCGACAGGCTCAGCAGCACGGTGACGAGGCTGCTGTTCACGTACCAGGGCGTCGACGGGGCGGCCGCGTAGACGATCCAGTCGCCCCGGGGGTCGAAGACGCGGAACGCCAGCACGTCCATGCAGCTCGCGAAGCCCGCCGGGGGACACAGCTCGCGGACGGCGTAGACACTCGAACGCTCCGGGACGAACCGGGCCATCCGCCCCTTGCCCTCCAGTTCGGGCGTGGTCGCGACGATGCGGCCGCGGGCGTCCAGCACCTGGATGGAGACGTCCCGCGGCGACCCCGGCCGGGGCGGCACATCCCCCTGCCTGACGAAGAAGACCATCTGCAGCGCCGCCGCACCGGCCTGCTGGCGCCGGTAGTCCCCCGCCCGATCGCGCACCCCGATGATGATCAGCGTGGTGAGGATCGCGCAGATGAGGACGGTGACCGTCCCGGCAATGACGGTCATCCGCACCCGTATGGACCATGTGCGCCGTCCGTACACCCGAACCCCCCGGTGGGGAGGTAATCACCCGCACAGCCGGTTCCAGTCCTCCGGACGGGCGTTCCGCGGCAAAGGAACGAGAAAGAACCGGTTACCCGAAGCGGGCGGTGACCTGCGATTTCACCGTCGCGGCCCCCGTGCGGCGCGCCCCGCTGTCTAGCATCGGGCCCATGGAACTGCGCCAGCTCGAGTACTTCGTCGCGGTCACCGAGGAGGCCGGTTTCACCCGGGCCGCGGCCCGGCTGCACGTCGCGCAGCCGGGCGTCAGCGCCCAGATCCGGCAGCTCGAACGCGAGCTGGGGCAGCCGCTGTTCGACCGGTCCGGCCGGACCGTCCGGCTCACCGAGGCGGGCGAGCTCGTGCTCCCCTACGCGCGCGCCGCCCTCGCCGCCGTCCACGGGGCGCGCCGCTCCGTGGACGAGCTGACGGGCCTGCTGCGCGGGCACGTCACCATCGGGACGTTCGACTGGGTCGCGGCCCTCGACCTCCCGGGCATGCTCGCCGACTTCCACCGCGACCACCCGAACGTGGAGATCACGGTCACCCAGCACGACTCCGCGACGCTCGCCGACCGGCTGCGCGCCGGACTCGTCGACCTCGCGTTCCTCAGCATCGGCGACGAACCGCCCGAAGGGCTCGCGACCGAGCTCGTCTTCGAGCAGGACCTCGTCGCCGCGGCCGCCCCCGGCCACCCGCTGGCCGCCCGCGCCACCACCACCCTGCGCGGCCTCGCCGAGCACGCCCTGATCAGCCTGCCGCGCGGGACGGGCGTCCGCGCCGTCCTCGACCGCGCGTGCGCCGCCGCCGGGCTCCGGCCCCGCGTCGCGTTCGAGGCCGGCGAACCGCCCGTCCTCGCCGAACTCGCCGCCCGCGGCCTCGGCGTCGCCGTCGTCCCCGAGTCGGCCGCGCGGGCGTTCGCCGACGGCCTGCACGTCCTGCCGATCGTCCGGCCCCGGCTCCGCGGGCGCGTCGTGCTCGCCTGGCGCGCCGAAGGCCCGCGCAGCCCCGCCGCGCGCGCCCTCACCGCCCGCGCGCGCGAGCTCCCCGCGTCCGGACGTCCGTCCGGCTGATCAGGCCGCCGCCCCGCTCCCGGCGGCCGCCATGACCTCCCGCCACACGTCCGGCCGGTCGGTGATCACGCCGTCCACCCCGAGGCCGAGCGCCTTCCGCATGCCCTTCGCGTCGTTGACCGTCCAGGTCAGCACGTCCATGCCGGCGGCGTGCACCTTGTCGACGTACGCGGCGGTCAGGTCGCGGTGGTCCGGATTGACCTGGTCGGCGTACGCGGCGTGCCCGCGCAGCGCCGACGCCTTCGGCCGGCCGATCAGCGCGGTGGACGCCCCCGGCATGATCGCGTCGAAGCGGCGCACGGACGCCCAGTCGAACGACTGCACGACCAGCCGCCGCGGGTCCGGGCTCGTCCAGTAGGCGTCGGCCCGCAGCGCCTCGGCGACGCGCCTCTCCACCCCCGGGTACTTCGCCGGGTCCTTGAGCTCGACCAGCATCCCCAGGCCGCTCCCGCGCATCTCCCGCATCGCCTCCGTGAGCGTCGGGACCCGCTCCCCCGCGTAGCGCTTGCCGAACCAGGAGCCCGCGTCCAGGCGCTTCACCTCCGCCAAAGTGAAGTCGGAGACCTTCCACGGCTTCCGCTCCGGGAAGACGTCCTCCACGTCCGTCGTCCGCGCGAGCGTGGAATCGTGCAGCAGGACGAGCGCGTGGTCCTTCGTCTCCTGGACGTCGACCTCGACCATGTCCGCGCCCATGCGCGCCGCCGCCCGGAACGCCGCCAGGGTGTTCTCCGGCGCCGCGCCGGACGCCCCGCGGTGCGCCACGCCGACCGGCTCGTCCTCGACGAGCACCTCCGGCACCGCCCAGACGTCGCCGGCGCCGCGCGGGCGCGGCTCCGGGGCGCCGGGCTGGGAGAGAGGCGGGCGCGGTTCCGCCTCCGCGTGCGCCGCGGGTCCGATGACCACCGCCGCGGACATGACCGCGGTGGCCACCAGACGCTTCCGTCCGAACATCTTCACCTCGCGAAGCCGGAGCCGACTCGTCCGCTTCGACACTGGGCCCGCAGCATGACCGCAACGTGACGAACGGGTAGCGGAACGTGTACGTACAGTGACGATACGCATCGGCTTCGCGAGACACGAGAGCAACACGGTGCGCGGCGCACACCGAGATCAGTCGGTTTCCCCGGCCTCCGAACGGGCCCGCGACGTCCGGTTCACCAGCACGAACGCGCCCCGCAG
Organism: Actinomadura rifamycini DSM 43936; assembly: GCF_000425065.1. Taxonomy (GTDB): domain Bacteria; phylum Actinomycetota; class Actinomycetes; order Streptosporangiales; family Streptosporangiaceae; genus Spirillospora; species Spirillospora rifamycini. The sequence continues at coordinate 72,661 of NZ_AULB01000019.1, read as the reverse complement.
CACCCGCCTCCCGCGCCGCCGCCCCGGCTGCTCCGGCACGTCCGGCGGGCGCGGCACCGCGAGCCGCGTCGGACGCGACCGTCCACGCAGCGTCACCGGCTTGCCGAGGTCCCAGTGCCCCGCCTCCACCAGGTGCGCCAGGCCCAGCACCGTCCCCGACGCCAGCACCCGCCGCGGCGACACCTTCGCCAGATCGCTCAGCCGGGCCGCCTCGTTCACCGGATCACCGATCACCGTGTACTCGAACCGCTGCTCCGCGCCGATGTACCCCGCGACGACCTGCCCCGCCGACACCCCGATCCCCGCGTCCAGCTCCGGCACGTCCGCCCGCAGCCGCACCGCGAGCTCCCGCGCCGCGCCGAGCGCCCCGCCCGCCGCGTCCTCCAGCTCGCTCGGCGCCCCGAAGATCGCGAGCGCCGCGTCCCCCTCGAACTTGTTGATCCAGCCCCCGTGCGCCGCCACCACCGACACCACGACGCCGAAGAACCGGTTGAGCAGCCCCACCACCTCGTCCGGCCCCCGCGTCTCCGCGAGCCGCGTCGACCCCGCCAGATCGACGAACAGCACCGCGACCTCCCGCACCTCGCCCCCCAGCGTGATGTCACCGCGTTCGAGCGCGAGGTCCGCGACCTCCTCCCCGACGTGCCGGCCGAACAGGTCCCGGAGCCGCTCGTGCTCCCGCAGCCCCGCCACCATGTGGTTGAACCCCGCCTGCAGCTGACCGACCTCGCTCGCGTCGTACACCGGGACGACCGCCTGCAGATCGCCCCGCTCCACGTACGCCATCCCCGTCCGCACGGACTTGATCGGGTCCGCGATCGCCCGCGTCGCCATGTACGTCACGTACATCCCGGCGAACAGCGCCGCGCCGCCCAGCCCCAGGATCGAGATCGCCAGCCGCGTCACGTCGATGTCCGGCGCCGCCAGCGCCGCGATCGCCACGCAGATCAGCCCGAACACCGGGATCGCCGTCCCGAGCGCCCACGCCAGCATCACCCGCGTCGTCACGCCCGGCAGCCGGAACCGCCGCGGCGGCTCCGCCGCCAGCACCAGCGCCGCCGCCGGCCGCAGCAGCCGCTCCGACAGCAGGTACACGATCGTGCACGTCGTCGCCGCGCCCAGCAGGCACGTCAGCCCCGTCTTCACCGCGAGCCGTCCGGTGAACAGCAGCAGGTCCAGCACCGCCCACCCGGCGGCGCCCACCGCCCACATGCCCCCGACCAGCAGCGTCAGCCGCAGCGGCCCCAGCAGCACCGCCCGCTTCTGCTCGCGGTCGGGCGGCCCGCCGTCCCGCACCAGCCGCACCACGGGCCGCCACAGCCACAGCCCCAGCACCAGCGCCCCCGGAACGGCGAAGACCGGATAGCTGAAGAACGCCACCGCGTTCACGAGATGCACGTGGTCCGGATCGTCCAGCGGCGGATCGGGCACCACGAACGTCGCGAACAGCAGCACCACGAGACCGCCCACCGCATTCGCGACGCCCACCACCACCAGCAGGACCCACCGCACGCGGATCTCCAGCATGCTCCTGCGGCTCACCTGGGCCTCCCCGGACGTCCGTCCGGATCATCCCACGCCGCTCTCCTCCGCGGGCACCGGCGCCGCCACCCGGCCCGACGACCGCCGCACGAACGCCCACCCGGCGGCGATCACCACCGCCCACGCGGCCATCACGTACAGCGCCACCCGCGCGTCCGCGTCCCACGCGATCGTCGCGACCACGAACGCGAAGAACCCCAGCACCGCCCAGTTCGAGTACGGCGACCACGGCATCCGGTACGCCGACCGCCGCACCACCCGCCGCCGGTAGACCAGATGCGCCACCACGATCACCGACCACACCAGGATGATCCCGCCCGTCGAAACCGACGTGATGTACGCGAACGCCTTCTCCGGCGCGACCGCGTTCACGATGACGCCCACCCCCATCACCAGCGCCGAGACGACGACCGTCAGCACCGGCACCCCGCGCCCGTTCAACCGCGCCAGAACCCGCGGCCCGTCCCCGTTCACCCCCGTCGTCCGCAGCATCCGCGACGTCGAGTACAGCCCGCCCGCGTTGCACGACGACAGCGCCGCCGTCAGCACCACGAAGTTGACGATGTCCCCGCCGCCCGGAATCCCGATCCGGTCGAACGCGAGCACGAACGGGCTCGCGCCCCCCTTGAACGCCGTCCAGGGCACCACCGCCAGGATCACCAGGAGCGACCCCAGGTAGAACAGCGCGAACCGCACCGGCAGCGCGTTGATCGCCCGCGGGATGTTCCGCTCCGGGTCCTTCGCCTCGCTCGCCGTCACCCCGACCAACTCGACGCCCAGGTACGCGAACACCACCATCTGCAACGTCATCAGCATCGCGCCGCCGCCCTCGGGGAAGAACCCCCCGTGCGCCCACAGGTTCGACACCCCCGCCGTCGCCCCCGCGTCCCCGAACCCGAAGGCGAGCACGCCCACCCCCACGAGGATCATCATCACGATCGCCGCGACCTTGACCATCGCGAACCAGAACTCCAGCTCCCCGAAGAGCTTCACCGAGATCAGGTTGACCGCGAACAGCACGAGCAGCGCCACCAGAGCCGTCTGCCACTGCTCGACCCCGGGCCACCACTTCTGCACGTACTGCCCCGCCGCCGTCAGCTCCGCCATCCCCGTCGTGACCCAGATGATCCAGTACGTCCAGGTCGTCGCGTACCCCCAGAACGGCCCCAGGAACTCGCGCGCGTACCCCGCGAATCCCCCCTCCGTCCGCCGGTGCGTCAACAGCTCCCCCAGCGCCCGCATGACGAAGAACAGCATCAACCCCGCGAACGCGTACGCCACCACGAGGCTCGGCCCCGCCTTCGCGATGTTCGCCCCCGCCCCGAGGAACAGCCCCGTCCCGATCGTCCCGCCGATCGCCAGCATCTGGATCTGCCGCGTCCCCAGCCCCCGCTGGTACCCCCCGCCGTCGGCCAACCCCCCACCCCTCTCGTCCGGCGCGCGCCCCCGCGGCACGAACCCCCGGAGCAGCATCCCCACCACGCGCCCCCGCACTCCCGAGAACCGAGTTGGCGCCACCCTCGGGCATCGCGTATGCTCTCGGACGTCGCCAAGAGCCGGGAACACCGGCCAAGACACACCGCCCGAGCCACTAGGCTCAGGCAAGCAAGGTCCTGTGGAGCAGTTAGGAGTGCTCGCCACCCTGTCAAGGTGGAGGCCGCGGGTTCAAATCCCGTCAGGACCGCCAGACGTGCGAAAGCACGTCATGGGCAGGTAGCTCAGTCGGTACGAGCGTCCGCCTGAAAAGCGGAAGGTCGGCGGTTCGACCCCGCCCCTGCCCACATCAATGACCAGCAAAAGGCCCGGAACCTGATCAGGTTCCGGGCCTTTTGACAGCAGTAGCGACAGCAACGGCGTCAGCCGAGCGCATCCCCCAGCTTCCGAAGCGCCGCCCGCTTCTCGTCCAGCGCCGCGTGAGCGTAGATCGTCATCGTGACCTCGATGTCGCTGTGCCCGACGATCTCCCGCACGATGTGAGGCGGAACACCGAGGTCCAGGAGCAGCGAGACGCAGGTGTGCCGCATGTCGTGGAAGCGCATCGAGTCCAGCCCCGCGGCCTCACGGATGCGGTACCAGCTACGCCGGAGGTTGTCCGGCTCCGTGGGCGTCCCAAGGTGGGACGGCGTGCTGGAGAAGATGCTTCCCGGCTGGACGGCCGCGCAACTGGTCGAGCAGTGCCCGCCGGAGGAGTCCAACCAGCCATCGAGCAGCCCCGATGAGCCCATGGCACCCGACGTCGCCCAACTTCTCGCCAACATCGAGCACCGCATCAACGCGCCCAGACCCGCGAGATCAGTTGGGGTGCGGCGTCCAGGGCGATCCCGGCCGCCAGGGTTAGACTCGCCGGGGCGACCACCACGCGAACCATGTCCAGCGGCCACGCCCAGGACCACGGCCGCCGACTCCTCGAACTCCAGCGCGAACGCCGCCTCAACGACGCCGAGATCACCGAGCTTGCCGGCCTCTCCTGCCACGTCGTCGAACTGGTGAAGCGGATCAATCTGGAGATCGACGAGGACGGCGAGGCGCACATCGAATACCGCTTCGACCTGCTGAACCTGGGCGACAAGCCCCAGGCGCGCATGACGCGTGAAGTTTGGTTCGAGCACACCACCGGCCCCCTGGTCGTCAAGCCCGTTGCCGACAGGTCGAGGGCTACTTCGTCATGGCCCGCTGCGTCCGTGTGCCGAATACGTGCTCCTCGCCCTCTCCTCAACGCCCCGACGGTGATCGCAGTACGAGCGACAGGGAAACTGCCGGTCAGTGTAAATTGTCGAGATTGTTCCTATTGTGCGTTATATCCCTCGGCGGCCCCGCTGAGCAGCCTCTACCGCACGTCGGCGCCACCTATCGACTGAAGGTGGACGCACGGCCAAAGGACGTCGGCAGGCAGCCCTGCTTCTGGCACACTGCGAACCGTTCGACACCGAGCAAAGAGCTATGTAGAGGGGCACGGTTGACCTTTTCCTAGATATCGGTCAGGTCATTACTGGTGGGCTGCCCCTCTCTAAGCCCACAACGAGGCACGGTTCGGTCGCACTGGCGACGGTCCACGGCGTTCTGGAAGGAATCGATGGCGGAGAAGCTGGCCGGTCCATACCCCGTTGCCCATTTGCACCGTGCGGTGCAGTTGGAGATCTCGGCGATCCTCCATAGCGACATGACGAATGCCGAGAAGGTATCCCTGCGTGAGGGCCGGCTCGTTAAGCAGTCCGGTGCCGAACGTGAGTACCTGTTCGTCTGCAAGGGGTGGAAGGAAGGTTTCGGCAGCAAGGACCTCCTGATCCGGACGACTCGCTCCCGCGACCCGTGGGCACGCGCCGAAGCGGCACGATCGCCGGACGGAAAAATCCGGGTGACCACCGAGGCCGACTTGGGCGCTCAGCCGGTGAGCGCGCAGTTGGTCGAGGACGACACCCCGAGCCTCGTGGCACTGATCGAGCGTCTGGAACAGGTGGGCACCGGCGCACCGGCGATGAATCTCACCGCGGCGGGGTGGCTGGTCGATCAGGGCAAGCCGAAAGTCGGCCGGTGTACCGACACGGACCGATTCGTCCCGGGGTATCGGGAACGCCGGCTGAACACTCGGCAGCGAAAGGCCGTGGAGCAGGCGCTCGGCAGCGAGCTGACCTTCGTCTGGGGACCGCCGGGCACCGGGAAGACCGAAGTGGTCGCGAGCATCGTCGAGGGCTGCTACCGGCAGGGCCTACGCGTGCTCTTCCTGGCGCCCACGCACGTGGCGGTCGACCAGGCGCTGCTGCGGATGTGCGACCTGCTGTCCGGTGAACCCGACTTCGGGTCGGGGTTGGTACAGCGTGCCGGAGACATCGCCGTGGCGGCACTCGCCGCGAAGTACGGGCAGCAGATCGACCGGAGCCGCATCGCCGACAGGCTGGTCGGCGAGCTGGACGCCGAGATCGCGCGGGTCACGTCGGAACTCGTGGCGACCCGCGGAAGCATCGCCCACCATGAGGAGGCGGCGCGCGCCACCACCGAACGCCATGAACTCGGACGACGGCTGGTGGCCGCCAACCAGTCCGTCTTCGATGCCGAAGAGGGGATGAACGCCGCCGCCGGGCAGATCAGATGGGTCCAGGAGCAGATGGCCCGCATCGGCGTCCCTTCCGGAATGTTCGCCCAACGCAAGCAGGCGAAACTGGATGCGCTCGACAACGAGCTGTACCACCACCGCCTCGCCTTGGAGACCTGCCAGCGACGGCTCGGAGCCGCTCAGGCGGACTTTCGGAGTTGCGAAGCCGAACTTGCCGCCGTCGACGCGGCCTTGCCGGGCATCCTGGCCCGAGTGCAGGGGCTGCCTCCGGTGGCGCGGCTGCGAGAGGACGCCTCCCTGCTGCAGGGGCGGCTGGACGACCTGCAGAAGGAGCGCCAGAAGATCGCGGACACGGTGCGGAGCCGCTGCCGGGTGCTGGGCACGACGGTGGCCAAGGCGGTGCAGACGCGGCGGCTGATGGACGAAGCCGATGTCGTGGTCATCGACGAGGCGGGCATGGTGAACCTGCCGTCCGCCTGGTACACGGCGGGCCTGGCCCGCAAGCGGGTCGTGCTGGCCGGCGACTTCCGGCAGTTGCCCGCCGTCACACGCGGTTCGAACAACCGCAAGGCACCGGCCGAGGACGTTGAGCACTCGCGGCTGTGGATGGACCGGGACGCGTTCCATGCCGCCGGGCTCGTCGATCCGCAGGGCGGTGCCCGCGCCGGCGACTCCAGGATGGTCGCGCTCAACGAGCAGTACCGCATGCGCCGGGCGGTCTGTGCGGTGGTGAACGAGGTCGCCTATCCGGACGCGCCACTGCTGACGGGCCGGGAGGAGGCGACTCGGCTGCCGCCCTCGCCCCTGCTCGACAGTCCGCTGGTGCTGGTCGACACCTCCAACCGGGTTCCGGACCGGGGAAGAAGGAATGCCCACACCACCAACGCCGTCCATGAAGCCGTGATCCACGAGCTGATCCGAGGTCTGCAGTACGACTCGGTTCTGCCCGCCCGCAAGCACACCGGGCACGCTGAAGGGGAAGCACCGGCCGACCGGCTCGCCGTCATCTGCCCCTACAAGAACCAGAAGAAGGCACTGACCACGAGCTTGACCCACCGCTTTGGCGAGACCTACGACGGTGTGGTGGACACCGTCCACCGCTTCCAGGGCAGCCAGCGTCCGCTCGTGGTGATCGATACCGTCGCGGGAGCCGGCGACCGGCTCGGCTACTTCTACGAGGGCGTCGGGCTGTCTTCGGCCACCTGCCGGTTGCTGAACGTCGCGCTCAGCCGCGCGCAGGACCACCTGGTTCTGGTCGCCAACACCGAGTTCATGCACCGCGGGCTCAGCCCCGCGGGCGAGGCCGCCCGGATGCTCGGATACTTCGAGAAGCACGCCCAGCGGCTCCCGGTCGAGGAACTCGTCCCGGTGCGCAGCGCAGCCGACCTGAGCGGCCTGCCCCCGGAAGAACTGGCGCGGCCCGCGTTCTTCCCGGCCGACGAGGTCTCTCGCGCCGTCGAATGGGACATCGCGCACGCCCGCCGCAGCATCGACATCTACTGCGCCTTCCTGGCCGCGAAGCCGGTGAGGTACTGGCTCCGGCGTCTCGAGCCGCGGATCGCCGCCGGCACGCGTGTCACCGTCCACACCCGGCAGCACGAACCCGGCACGAAGGAGGCCGATCTCGTCTCGACGCTGCGGTCGGCCGGCTGCCTGATCGAAGCCCGCGAGCGCATGCACGAAAAGGTTTTGATCATCGACGACACCGTCCTCTGGCACGGCTCCCTGAACCTGCTGGCCCACGGCGGGTCGACCGATCTGATGATGCGGATCACCGACCGGACGTCCTGCGAGCGCGTGCGGCACATCGTCGACCGCGCCCGCATGGACCGGCCCGCCCGTCCGTGGCCTCCGGCGCCCCGCCGATCCGCGAAGGCGGCAGACGGGATCTCCCCTGGCGACGTCGTCGACGGCCGCCTGTACCTGTGCGTTCCGTACGGGGAGAAGGACGAGGCCAAGCGTCTGGTGCAGGCGAAGTGGGACCCCAAGCGCCAACTCTGGCATGTCGCGGCGAGCGTCCCAAGGACCCGTCTGAGCCGCTGGCTTCCCCGAGACACGTGACGCGCCATGGGCCCGGCTCCGGCCGGGGCTTGCCGATCAGCCACACAGCACTCACCGGAGCGTCAGCCTGAAGGCCGCTTTTTGTCACACTGACAAAAAGCTACCCTCGCCGTATGACCGACGACCGATGGACGCCGCCGGCCGTGCTGCTCGCGGTCGATTTGGTGATCTTGACGCTGCGCGAATCACGCATGCACGTCCTCCTCGTGGAGCGTGGTGTCGAGCCCTTCAAGGGCGCCTGGGCGTTGCCGGGCGGCTTCCTGAGCCATGTCGAGGAGGACGTCACCGCCGCCGCTCATCGTGAACTGGCGGAGGAGGCCGCCATGGACGTCGAGACGCTGCATCTAGAGCATCTGGGCGTCTACGGCACCCCGGGGCGCGATCCGCGCGGCCGGGTGGTGTCCGTCGCTTACCTGGCGATCGCCCCCGGGCTTCCGGAGCCGACCGCCGGCACGGACGCGGCGGGTGCCCGCTGGCAGCGCACCGACCAGGTGCTGTGCGGAGAGTTGGCGCTGGCCTTCGACCACCAGAGGATCGTTGAGGACGGCGTCGAACGCGCCCGAGCCAAGCTCGAACGAACGTCCCTGGCCACGGCTTTCTGCGCTCCCACTTTCACCATCACCGACCTGCAGCGGGTCTACGAGGCGGTCTGGGGGATACCGCTCGACCCCCGGAACTTCTATCGCAAGGTCCAGAAGGCCGGCGGCTTCATCGTCGCGGCGGACACGGATCGCAAGGTCACGACCGGACGACCTGCACGACTGTTCAAAGCGGGCCCACGCAAAGATTTGTATCCGCCCATGGTTCGGCCGGCCGATTCACCCGACACAAAGGGGCCAGAATAATGAGTAACAGCACAATCGTTGTGCTGACGGCATTAGACGTTGAGTACGACGCCGTCCGGGAGAAATTGCGCGTTCCACGGTTGCATCGGCACCCGCAGGGCACCCGTTTCGAGGTCGGTCGGCTCACCGGTGGGCGATGCCAGATCGCTCTCGGACTGGTCGGCAAGGGCAACCATTCCGCAGCTGTACTGGCCGAACGCGCCATTGCCGAATTCTCCCCCGCGGCACTGCTGTTCGTGGGGGTGGCGGGAGCCCTGCATTCCCACATCGCTCTGGGCGACATCGTCGTGGCGACCCATGTCTACGCTTTCCACGGCGGAACCAGCGAGGACGACGGCTTCAAGAGTCGTCCCCGCGTCTGGGAGGCGTCGCACGGCGCCGACCAGATCGCTCGGCACGTTGCCCGGAGCCGTTCCTGGCCAGGGAGCGAGCGTTCGAAGCGCCGACCACCCGAAGTGCATTTCGGGCCTATCGCCGCCGGGGAAGTAGTTCTCAACTCCACGGTCTCGGCTCACGCCGACTGGATCCGGCGTCACTACAACGACGCTCTTGCGATCGAGATGGAAGGGGCCGGTGTGTCACAGGCGGCGCATCTGAACAGGTCCCTTCCGGTCGTCGTGATCCGCGGCGTCAGCGATCGCGCCGACGGCACCAAGGAGACCACCGACCGCGAGCGGTGGCAGCCGCGAGCGGTGGCGAACGCGGCCGCGTTCACCACCGCCCTCGCCGAGAGCCTCACCGCGGACGAACCGGACCGCGACCAGTACCAGGCAACCGAAACGACGGGGAGCTCTCGGATGAGTGAGGCAGTCCGCAACACCGCCAACGACCACGCCATCGTGGGTGTGCAGGCTGGGCACGTACACGGCGGTGTCCAGATCTCGGGCGAGAAGGCTGCGCCGGTGGACCCCTCCGAAGCGATCGCGGGCCTTGCCGCACGACTGGAGCGGGCGCGGGACGCGGGACTCATCGACGAAGACACCCACCGCGCGGCACGCGCCGAGCTCGACGGCGCCCGCGAGGCCCTGCGCTCCAGCCCGCGCGACACGCGCGCGGTGACCCTCGCGCTGAAGAAAGTGCGGGGACTCGTCGGAGACGTGGCCGCCCTGGCGACCGAGGTGGCGAGCGTACTGGGCCTCGTCGGGAGCCTGTCATGACCGAGTCGGAGGCGACCACAGCCAATTACGCCGCGGATAGCGCCTACGTCGGGGTGCAGGCGGGAGTCGTCCATGGTGACGTCAAGATCTACTCGCCTCCTCCGGGCGCCTCGTCCGCAGAGAGGTTCGAGATAGGCGTCAGCCTGCTTCACGGCGGCATACCGGGCAAAGCCCGGGAGCTCATCGGCGAAGCCGTGTTGGCTGCGGGGCTCGGCGGTAACAGGGTGTGCTTTCACTGGCAACTCGCCCTCGTCAGCGGGAGGGCGCGGAACGAGATGCCGCAGGCGGATCTCGCGGCGCTCCGGCATGCACCGAGAATCTGTCACCTCCGGGGCGGAGACGCATGGGCCGACGGGGTGAAGACCATCATCCGGCTCCTGGACGCTGCGGTGCAGCCCACCGCGGATCTCGGGCCCCTCATGAAGGATTTCGACGGCCTCGGTGACCCTCAACGCGGCATGATCCTGCGGCACCTGGAGATGTTCCTCGACGGGCCTCTGAAAGACGAGATGTGGCGCCGTGCCCTAGACGTTGCGCGGCAAGACCAGATGGCGGAAGAACGCACCGAGCGTGTCTGGAAGTTCTTCCAGCCAGACCCCGCTCCCCCTCGGTTCCGTCCGGCTCGACCGCCCACCATACCGATCGGCACTCGGGTCCGGGCCTTCGGCGCCGCGATCGTCCTGGCCGGTGCAGCGATCAACATGGCATATCTGCTCGTCCGAGATCTTCAGTTGCTCACGCTGCTCCTGTACCTGCTGAGCATCGGCGGTGGCTTCTGTGGCGCACGCGCAGGCGCCGAATGGCACTTCCTAACCGAGAGGCGCCGGGCAAAAGACAAGGAATACACGCACCCTCGACGGCAGGAAACCCGCGCGAAGACCGCAGGCTTCGCCGGCAAGGTGGACCAGTACTTCGGCCACTACTTCGCCAAGTACCTACCACGCAACACGAGCCGCTCCGCCTGGCTGGCCGACACAGCAGGGATTCGCAAAAGCCTCCGGGACGAGATCGCCGACGTCTACCGGGAGCAGCGCATCGGAGCGGAAAGAATCGCCTGGTTGATCCGGTATCGGGTGAGTGAGGTCCGTCGGCAGTGGGAGAACGGCACACTGTGGGACTACCAACAGGAACTCGCCGCCTCAGCGGCCACCAAGATGCTGACCATACTCGGCCTGGCCGTCTTCACCTCCGGGATGATCTGGACGGTGGGGCGCGCGGCACCGACCGCACCCGCGAGCGCAGCCGCCTCCACGCTTACGGCGCTCTTGACCGGGGCGCTCGCCATCCGTGCCTGGTCGCAGATCTTTATGGAGCACCGGCGGTACGCGGCCGACAAGGCCGGGACAGCCGAGATCCAGCAGGGCTGCGAAGCAGCCTTCCAACGCTGGAAGCTCAAACTCGCCGACAAGCCGACCGATCCGGAAATGGCCGTCTGGCTGGACCGCGACCGAAAAGTACTGCTGGATGAAGCCCTGCACCACTACGGCTTGACCATGAGCGACATGATCGCCCACGCCTTCATCGAAGCACCTGGCCCCTCCACCAGACGCGCAAGGGTCCGCCAAGGCCCCTGGCGCTATACGCACTATCGCATGCTTCTCTTTCTCCTCACCAAAGACGGCGTGCGTCAGCTCACCGCTGACCTCGACTTCGCGCGGGGGACCTTCCACGACCGGGCCCGCACCAACTACCGCTACGAGGCCGTTGCAGCCGTCCGGGTACGTCAAGCCGACGACGGCGACCACAGTTTCGAGCTCGCCCTTGTCAACGGAGAGTTGGTCAAGGCCGAGATGCTGGCTGCCGCGATGGAAGAACTCCAGGTGGACGAGAACCTCGCCGCGGTCTCAGAGACGACGCTGGACGCCGCCGGGTTCGGCCACACACTCCATGTCATGGAGGGAATCGCAGCAGAAGGTAAGCGGTGGATCGAACAGGAGCGCCGCCGAAAGGCAGGTCTCTGAACCTGGCCGACCGCAATGGCCGGTTGCAGACCACCGCATCCACCGATGGCGCGGACCGGGCGGGTGACGGCCTATGCAGCGGCGGGGTCAGCGGAGGTAGTGGTGGGATTTGTCTAGGAGGCCGCGGGATTTCAGTTCGGCTCGGAGGGGGATGGAGTCGTCCCAGACGCCGGAGGCGAGGGTGAAGCCGAAGTGGCTCGCGGCTTCGTCGGCGTCGCCGAGGAGTTGGCGGCGCAGGGGTGTGAGGCTCTGCCACCAGGGGGTGCGGCGGTTGATCGTGACGTCGTCGCGTGAGCGGATCCAGCGGTAGGTGTAGCAGAGGAAGACCATCTTGCGGGTGATGGTCGAGAGGTTCGGGGAGCGGGAGTGCCAGAGGCGGCGGTCGAAGAGGAAGGCGTCGCCGGGGCGGGCGGAGATTTCCACGGTGCCCGGGGGGCGGGGGTGGCGGCCGTCCGGGCCGGGCTCGGTGCGGTCGAGGGTGTTGCGGTGCTGGCTGCCCGGTAGGACGAGCGTGCCGCCGCGGCCCGGTTCGGAGAGGTCGCTGAGGACGTAGGCGACCTTGATGGAGAGCATCGGGCGCGGCTCCATGTCGAGGTCGGCGTTCTGGCGGTAGCCGTCCTGGTGCCAGCGCCAGGCGGGGTCGTCCTCGGGGACGGGCGGGTTGACGTCGATGTGGCTGTGGTGGACGTAGATGTTCCAGCCGAGGTGGCCCCAGAGGTGCGGGAAGGTCGCGGGGAGGTCGAGGAGTTCGGTGAACGCCTCGTCGCGGAAGACGGCGCCGAGGGTGTGCATCGCGCCGTGGGGGCCGAGGCGGCCGGCGCGCTCCTCGGCGGCGTGGACGCGGTCGACGGCCTGTTCGACGGACGCGCGGAGGGGTTCGTCGAGGGCGCCGCGGACGAGGAGGTAGCCCTGCTCGGCAAAGGTGCGGCGGTCGGCGTCGGTGATGCGCGCGTAGCGGGACGGCATCGGGTGCTCCTTCGCGGTGGGGGGGACCGGTCGAACACTGAAGCGGGCGGCGGCGAAGAACCGGTGAAGAACCTTTGGAGGAGTGATCATGATTCGGAGATCTCCCGTGCGCGGCTCCCGCGTTCTCGTGGCCGAGGACGATCCGACGCAGGCGCGGCTCGTCCGGGCGTATCTGGAGCGGGACGGGCACAGCGTGATCGTGGTCGGGGACGGGCGGGAGGCGCTGGAGCAGACGCGGGCGCGGCACCCGGACCTGCTGGTGCTGGACGTGGTGATGCCCGGGGTGGACGGCCTGGACGTGTGCCGGGTCCTGCGCGCGGAGTCGCGGGTGCCGATCATGCTGCTGACCGGCCGTTCGCGGGAGGACGACCTGCTGCTCGGCCTCGATCTCGGCGCGGACGACTACGTCACCAAGCCGTACAGTCCGCGGGTGCTGACGGCGCGGGTGCGGGCGCTGCTGCGCCGGGCGGGCGCGTCCGGGCCGGCGGACGGACGGGACGTGCTGCGGGTCGGGGACCTGGAGATCGACCCGGGCCGGTTCGAGGTGCGGGTGGCCGGGCGCCGGGTGGAGCTGACCGCGAAGGAGTTCGGGATCGTGCAGGCGCTGGCCGCCGAGCCGTCCCGGGTGTTCACCCGCGCGCAGATCCTGACGCTGGCCTTCGGGTTCGACCACCATGTGCTGGAGCGGACCGTGGACGCGCACGTGGGGAACCTGCGGCGGAAGATCGAGCCCGATCCGGGCAATCCGGTGTATGTGCAGACGGTGTACGGGCGCGGGTACAGGATCGGCCACGGTGGGGCTCGGTAGGCGCAGGCCGCCGCCCGGCAGATTCCTCGGGACGGGGCCGGTGTTCGCCGTCCGGCTCCCGGTGGGCCACGACCGCGGCGATGGCCGGAGGGACAGGCGGGCGGCCCTCGCCGCGCTCCGGCGGCGATGCCATTGCGGTTGAAGATTCAACTTGTTACCGTGCATGCATGTCGTTGAAGATTCAACTAGACGGATGGAGGCTGCGATGAGTGTCGCCCTTGTGCGGAATCCGGGGGACGGTCCGCGGTTCGAGTACTACGACTTCGGCATCGAGCAGGTCATCTCGACCGACGAGACGGACGGGGTGCTCACGGCCACGCGCTTCGTGATGCGGCCCTCGGGCGCGCCGCCGCTGCACGCGCACAGCCGCGAGGACGAAGCGTGGGTCGTCCTCTCCGGCGAGGTCCGCTTCTGGGTCGGCGGGACGACGCTGGACGAGTGCGACGTGCACGTCGCCGAACCCGGGGCGCTCGTCTTCAGTCCCCGGCTCGTGCCGCACACGCTCCAGCCGGTCACCTCGACCGCGGAGATCCTCCAGCTCAACAGCCCCGGGGCCATCGAGGGCTACTTCAAGGGGATCGGGCCCGCGGGCGAGCGCGCCGACGCCGACAACCTCGACTTCCTCGAGAGCTACGGGGTGCGGGTCTTCGCGGCTCCGCCGCCCGCCTGACCGGCGTCGCGTACGCTTGACCGGTGTTCTCCCCCCAGGGCCCGTCGCTGCGCGAGCTGGCGGTGCAGGCGCTGTCGTCCGTCGAGCGCGGCTACGACCTGCTCGCCCCGAAGTTCGACCGGACGCCGTTCCGCACCCCCGACCGGGTCCTCGACGCGACCGCCGAGGCGCTGCGCCCGCTCGGCCCGTTCGGCGACGGACTGGACGTGTGCTGCGGCACCGGCGCGGGCGTCCGGGCCCTCGCCCCGGTCTGCCGGGGCGGGATCACGGGCGTCGACTTCAGCGCCGGCATGCTCGCGGAGGCGCGGCGGGCCCACCCGGACGCCGCATGGGTGCGGGCGGACGTCCGGTCCCTCCCCTTCGCCGGCGCCTTCGACCTCGCGGTGACCTTCGGGGCGCTCGGGCACCTGCTGCCCGCCGAACGCCCCGCACTCTTCGCCGGCGTGCACCGCGCGCTGCGCCCCGGCGGGCTCTTCGCGTTCCCGATCGGGGCCCCGCCGCCGCCGACGTCCCCGCTGTACTGGGCGCTGCTCGGCTTCGACGCCGCGATGCGGATCCGCAACGCCGTCTGGCGCCCCCCGTTCGTCATGTACTACCGCACGTGCCCGCTGGGCGCCGTCCGCGACGACCTGGCGGCCGCCGGCTTCACCGTGACGACCGTCCCGCTGGAGTCCCTCGGACGCCGCGACGACGGCGGCCCCCGCGCCCGCCTCGTCCTCGCCCGCCGCCCGGCCGCCTGACCTCGGCGTTTTCCCCGTCCCGGTGGGCAGGAAGACCGGCATGAAGGTCGTGATCATCGGGGGGACGGGCCTGATCGGCTCGAAGGTCGTGGCGAGGCTCGCCGAGGACGGGCACGAGGCGGTGGCGGCGTCGCCGGGCACCGGCGTCGACGCCCTCACCGGCGAGGGCCTCACCGAGGTCCTGGACGGCGCGTCCGCCGTGGTGGACGTGTCGAACTCCCCGTCCTTCGAGGACGCCGCGGTGCTGCGCTTCTTCGAGACGTCCACCGGCAACCTGCTCGCCGAGGGGCGCAGGGCGGGCGTCCGGCACCACGTCGCGCTGTCGGTGGTGGGCGCCGGGCGGCGGCCCGACGTGGGCTACTTCCGGGCGAAGCTCGCGCAGGAGAAGCTGATCGAGGAGTCGGGGGTCCCCTACTCGATCGTCCACGCCACGCAGTTCTTCGAGTTCGCGCCCCGGATCGCCGACGAGGCCGCCGACGGCGACGCCGTCCGGATCGCCCCGGTCCTGTTCCGTCCGATCGCGGGGGACGAGGTCGCCGCGGCGGTCGCCCGGACGGCGTCCGGCGCCCCGCTGAACGGCACCGTCGAGATCGCCGGCCCGACGCAGTACCGGATGGACGACTTCTTCCGCACGGCCCTCGCGGCCTGGAACGACCCGCGCGAAGTCGTCACCGACCCGCACGCGCACTACTTCGGCGCGGAGATGCACGAGGGCGACCTCGTCCCCGGCAACGGCGCCGCCCTCGGCGAAACCGACTACCCCGACTGGCTCCGAACCACCCACCGCTGATTCCGGTCGCGCTGAGGCGGCCGACGTGGTCGTCGGCGCGTTCGATGCGCTCTTCGGCTCTGCTGTGCGGGGGCGGTGGGGGGTTTCTTTGCCGGGCGGGGTCGGTTGGGGCTCGGCTGGCCGGGTATCGCTTGCCTGAAATATTGGCATATCACCTGGTCAGGGAGGGGTTCTCATGACTGGGACGATGCGAGCTCCCCGCAGCCGCGGCATGCTCAGCGGGCTTCTGCTGGTGCTGCTGGCCCTGTGGGGCGGGCTCATTCCGTTCATCGGGCCGTACTTCGACTTCGGCTTCGGGTCGACCGATCCGTGGGTCTACTCGAACGACTGGCTGGTGCTCTCGATCCTGCCGGCGGTCGCCGTGGGGATCGGCGGGCTGATCCTCATGTTCACCGCGAACCGGCCCGTCGCCATGTTCGGCGGGTGGTTGGCGGCCCTCGGCGGGCTGTGGTTCGTCGTCGGCACCACCATCGCCGCGCTGTGGAACTCGGGCGTGGGGACGGCGCTCGGGGGTGAGGCGCGGCAGATCACCGAGCGGCTGACCTTCTTCGAGGGGCTCGGCGCCGTGATGATCCTGCTGGCGGCGCTGGCGCTGGGACGGTTCCTGGTGGTCGGCGTCCGGGAGGCGCGGCGCGCGGAGCGCGAGCGGGGTCCCGTCGACGACCGCGCGGGGCCCGAACACGGCGCCGTCCCGGCGCAGCGCAAGCGGCACTTCCACCTCGGCAGGCCGAAGGCGGGCACCGGCGCGGGACGGTCCGCGCGCAGGGAGTGACGCCCGGCGGGCCCCTGGCCGGACGCCGCGGTGACTACGATTGCCGCGGGTTCGGTCGGGAGTTCGTGGAGGACGTGCATGACATCGCCGCGCAGGATCGGTGCGCCGGACGCCAAGAACCGGGCGGCGCTGCTGGACGCGGCGGAGCAGTTGATGCTCGAGGAGGGGTACGCGGCGGTGACGTCGCGGCGGGTCGCGGCGAAGGCCGGGCTCAAGCCCCAGCTCGTCCACTACTACTTCCGCACGATGGACGAACTGTTCCTGGAGGCGTTCCGGCGGCGGGCCGAGGAGGGCGTCGAGCACCAGGAGCGGGCGCTCGCGTCGGCGCAGCCGCTGCGGGAGCTGTGGGCGTTCAGCACCGATCCGGCGGCGACCGCGCTGACGATGGAGTACGTCGCGCTGGCGAACCACCGCAAGAGCCTGCGTGACGAGATCGGCCGGTACGCCGAGCGGATGCGGGTGAGGCAGGCCGAGGCCATGGAGCGGCTGGCGGAACGGTACGGGGTCGACCTCGGGGAGTATCCGGCGCCGTTCCTGTCGGCGCTGCTGACGAGCCTGTCCCGGCTGGTGACGATGGAGAAGTCGCTCGGGATGTCGGTGGGGCACGGCGAGACCGACGAGGTCGTCGAGCGGTTCCTGCGCCGGTTCGAGGGGCCCGCGCGGACGGCCGGGTAGCGGGTCAGCGCTGCTGGTGCGGCGGCTGCTGCATCGGCTGCTGCTGCATCGGGGGCTGCTGGGGCGCGGGGGCGTGCCCGGCGGGCTGCTGCCAGCCGCCCGGCGGCACCGGGGGCGCGGCGGCGCGGGTGCCGGACGACATCTGGAAGCCGAGGCCGATGAGGACGAACGTCAGTCCGGCGACGATGAAGTTCAGGCACGTGGCGAGCTGGATCTGGATCTCGGCCTTGTCCCCGTCGGGCTCGTCGACCCGGGCGCCGGAGACGAGGGTGCCGAACAGGGCGAACGCGATGAGGACGACCCCGATGCCCGCGCAGATCGCGAAGAGGGGGCTGATCTTCTTTCCCGGCATTCCCGAACAATAGCGACTCATCCCCGCACACAGCGTCAGGGTGCCTGTTTCGGACGGGCCGATTCGCGGGCCCGCGCGTCCGGTCCGGGGCCCGGCGGCGGCGGGCGGGGGCGTTTGCGGACGTCCGGTTCGGGGATGCGGCGCCCATGCGTCGACCTCATCGTCTGATCCTGGACAACACCCTCCTGCTGCTCGCCGAGGGGTACGCGTGGCTGCCCGGCCTCTTCCGGGGCACCGACCGGCCGGCCGTCCGCACCCGGCTCCTGGGCAAGCCGGCGGTCGCGCTGCGCGGACCGGACGCCGTGCGGTTCTTCTACGACGACGACCACATCAAGCGGCGCACGGCGCTGCCGGAGCCGGTGCTCAGCACCCTGTTCGGGCACGGGGGCGTCCAGACGCTGGACGGGCACGCGCATCGTGTCCGGAAGGAGCTGTTCGTGTCGCTCCTGGAGGACCCGGAGGGCGTCGAGGGGCTCGTCGCGCACGTCCGGGCCGCCTGGGACGAGCTGGTGCGGTCGTGGGAGGAGAGTCCGCGCGCGGTGGTGTTCGACGAGGCGAGCCGGGTGCTCGCGCGGGGGGTGTGCCGGTGGGCGGGCATGCCGCTGAACGACGCCGCCGCCGACCACCTCGCCCGCGACGTCACGACCATGGTCGACGGGTTCGCGACGCCCGGCCCCCGGCACTGGCGGGCGCGGGCGGCGCGGCGGCGGCAGGAGGCGTGGGTCGCGGGCCTGGTGAGCGAGGCGCGGGCGCGGACGTCCGGGGAGGGCGGCGGCCCGCCGGCGCGGTCGGCGATCGCCGTGGTGGCCCGGCACCGGGACGCGGACGGGCGGCCCCTCGACCCCCGCACGGCCGCGATCGAGCTGCTGAACATCGTCCGTCCGACGGTCGCGGTCGCGTGGTTCGTCACGTTCGCGGCGCACGCGCTGCACCGGTGGCCGGAGCACCGGGAGCGGCTGGCGTCCGGGGACGACGCGTTCGCGACGGCCTTCGCGCACGAGGTGCGGCGCTTCTACCCGTTCGCCCCGTTCGTCGGGGGCGCGGCGGTGCGCGGCATGCGGTGGCGGGGGGAGAAGATCCGGAGCGGGGCGCTCGTCCTGCTCGACCTGTTCGGGCAGAACCACGACCCCGGCCTGTGGGACGAGCCGTACCGGTTCGACCCCGACCGGTTCGCCGGCGCCGAGCCCGACCCGGACGTCCTCGTCCCGCAGGGCGGCGGCGACCCCCGCACCGGGCACCGCTGCCCCGGCGAGACGATCACCGTCGAGGTGCTGAAGTGCCTCGGCGTCCGGCTGGCACGCCTGCAGTACCACGTGCCGCCGCAGGACCTCGCCGTCCCGCTGCGGCGCGTCCCGACCCGGCCCCGCAGCGGGTTCGTCATCGCGGGCGTGCACGCGGCCCCGGCCCCCCGCGGAACGGGCGCTCACCGTGCGTCATGAACACCTGTTTGACCTGCGGCATTCAGGTTAGAAGGGGTGAAAGCTCTCCAATTCCGAAGGGGGAAGTCATGGCGGAACGGAGAGAGACCTCGGCGCACGCGGCTCCGGGGGGTCGCGAGCTCGAACAGGACGAGTACCGGATGTGGGAGGACCGGACGCGGGTGTTCCTGCAGCCGGTCGCCGCACCGTCCATCCTCGGGCTGTTCGCGCTCGCGGGCGCGACCATGATGGTCGGCGCCTGGCAGGCGGACTGGTACGGGAATCCGACCACGCCGCTGGTGCTGTTCCCGTTCGTCCTCATGTTCGGGGGGCTCGCGCAGTTCCTGGCGGGAATGTGGTCGTACCGGGCGCAGGACGGCCTGGCCACGGCCCTGCACGGCACGTGGGGCGCGTTCTGGCTGGCGTGGGGGCTGATGTGGCTCATGATCTCCGCGGGCGTGTTCCCCATCGAGCTCGTTCCCGCCTTCGGTGAGACGAACGCGGCGTTCGGGTTCTGGTTCGTCCCGCTGGCCGTCATCACCGGCTTCTGCGCGTTCGCCGCGCTCGGCCGCAACATGATGCTGACGCTGGTGCTGGCGGCGCTGGCCGCGGCCGCGGGGTTCACCGCGGCGGGGTTCTTCGCCGGATCGACCTGGCCGCTGCGCATCGGCGGCTGGCTGTTCGTGGTGTCCGCGGCGATCGCGGTCTACACGGCGGCGGCGATGATGATGGAGAACACCGTCGGGCGGACCGTCATGCCGCTCTTCCGTACCCGCCGGGGCAAGTACGTCCCGGAGGGCCCCGGACCCAGCAGGCCGCTGGAGTACCGGTACGGCCAGCCGGGCGTCAAGATCGGCCAGTGACCCGTCCCGACTCCATGCCGCTCCCTCCCGGTTGCGGCATGGGGTCCCCTTTTGTCGGATTTACCGTCCCGCTCCCCTATCCTGGGCCGCACATGACCCACGAGGCCCAGGGGAGACGGGTATGCCGATCAAGGTCCGGCGGACGGCACGACGTGCGTGGCGGCGAGTCGCCCGGGCCTACCTGCATGCCTGCGCCCGGGACGACGCGGCCGGCCGCGGGTTCCAGGTGCCGAGCGGCGTCTGGGTCTGCGAGCGCTGCGAGCACGCGGTGCTCGAACTGGCCGCGTTCCGCGAGCACCTGCGCGTCGTCCACTCCCTGTGACCCGCATCCGGCGACGATGATCGTCAGCGCGCCTCCCCCACCGGGACGGCGGCCCGTGGCAGGATGCGTGCACGATTCCATGGTCATTTCTCATGATTTCTTGAGACTCATCGCATAGAACCGGATATATGCGCTTCACACGTCGAAGGTTCCTGGTCCTGGGCGGCGCCGTCGGGCTCACCGGCGGGGCGGCACTGGTCAGCGGTACGGCCCCCCTCCGCGGGGCCGAGGCCCCGGCGGCCCCCGCGACCGGCCCGTACGTGACGATGCCCGAGCTGCGGCCCCCGCAGATGAGCGCGCGCCGCGGCG
Source organism: Actinomadura rifamycini DSM 43936 (assembly GCF_000425065.1). Lineage (GTDB taxonomy): Bacteria > Actinomycetota > Actinomycetes > Streptosporangiales > Streptosporangiaceae > Spirillospora > Spirillospora rifamycini. The sequence continues at coordinate 52,359 of NZ_AULB01000019.1, read as the reverse complement.
GCGCCCCCGAGAAGGGGCTGGTGTTCCTCGGCCCGTTCCGCGGCACCGCGCACGCCGACGGCCTCATCGTCGACGACCGGGGCGAGCCCGTCTGGGTCAACCCGTCCCAGCAGACCGTCACGGACCTTCGCGTGCAGACCTTCGAAGGGCGGCCCGTCCTCACCTACTGGGAGGGCGAGCGCCGCACCGGCGGCTACGGCTGGGGCAAGGGCGTCATCCTCGACGACACCTACCGGAAGATCGCCGAGGTGCGGGCGGGCGGCGGCGACGGCGTCCACGTCGACCTGCACGAGTTTCAGCTCACCGACCGCGGCACCGCGCTGATCGTCGCGTACCCGCTGGTCCGCGCCGACATGCGCGCCATCGGCGGGCCGCGGGACGGGCACGTCTTCGACAACCGCGTCCAGGAGATCGACGTCCGGACCGGCCGGGTCCTGTTCGACTGGAGCGCCCTCGACCACATCGACATCGCCGAGACCGTCACGCCCCTCGCCGACAACGCCGACGGGACGGACGGCAAGCCGTTCGACCCCGTGCACGTCAACTCCGTCGAGGCCGACGGCGACGCCCTCCTGCTCTCCGCCCGCAACACCAGCGCCCTCTACCGGATCGACCGCCGCACCGGCGCGATCCGCTGGCGGCTCGGCGGCACCCGCGGCGACTTCGAACTCGGCGACGGCGTCGAGTTCAAGTGGCAGCACGACGCCCGCCGCCGCCCCGACGGGACGATCACGCTGTTCGACAACGCGATCACCGAGGCCGAGACCGGCCCGTCCCGCGGCATCATGATCAAGGTCGACGAGCGCGCCCGCCGCGCCGACCTCGTGTGGGAGTACACCGACGGCACCACGTTCGCCCACTACATGGCGAACATGCAGATCCTCCCCGGCGGCAACGTGTTCCTCGGCTACGGCTCGACCGCCGCCGCCATCGAGTACACCCCGTCCGGCGAGGTCGTCTTCGAGCTCAAGACGGGCCAGTCGTCCTACCGCGCGTACCGCCACGCGTGGACCGCCCAGCCCGGCACCCCGCCGCTGCTCGCGTCCCGCTCCACGGCGAGCGGCATGCGCCTGTACGCGAGCTGGAACGGCGCCACCGAGGTCGCCGCCTGGCGGTTCCTCACCGGGCCCGACTCGTCCCGGCTGTCCCCCGCGGCGACCGTCCGGCGCTCCGGGTTCGAGACGTCAGCGCAGGTCAAGCGGGCCGCGACCGCCGTCGCCGTCGCGCTCGACGCCGGCGGCGCCGAACTCGCCCGCTCCACCCCGCTCAACACCCGCAGCAGCGCGGCCGTCTGACGCCGATCCCGCGGGTTTCCGGACGTCCGGAAACCCGCGTCGCCGGGCTCACCGGCGGCCCGTCACCCGCCTGCCCCGTCACGGACGCGCCGGGAGCGGGCCCGCGCCGTCACTGGGGACGCGTGCGCCGCGCCTCCCGGGCGCTGGCCGCCAGCGCGTCCCCGTTGAGGGCCCGCAGCCGGTCGAGCTCGCGGCGGTCGCGCTTGGTGGGACGTCCCGCGCCGCGCTCCCGCCGGGCGATCGGCATGAGCGCCTCGCGCGGCGGCGGGGGCGGGCTCTTGTCGGTCAGGCACTCGGCCGCGACGGGCGCGCCGACCCGCTTGCGGATCACCTTCCGCACCACCACGATGCGCTCGCGCCCCTCGTGCCGCAGCCGGATCTCGTCCCCCGCCCGCACCGCCGTGGCGGCCTTCGCGCGCTCGTCGTTGACCCGGACGTGCCCCGCTTTGCAGGCCGCCGTCGCCTGCGACCGCGTCTTGATCAGCCGCACCGACCACAGCCAGAGGTCGATCCGCACCGACCCGTCTTCTGCCATGGTGACGACTGTAGCCAAGCCCCCGTCCCACCGGTCACCCCATTTTCCCCCGCCCCCGCCCGCACGGCCTCGGGGCCGGCCGTCCGGTGGACGACCGGCCCCGGGCGCGGGTCAGCGGGTTCGGGTGCGGAGGCCGTGTCCGTAGCGGAACAGGGGGTCGTAGCCGCGGTCGCCGATGTTGACGGGCTCCTGGGCTTCGCTGCGGGGCCAGGAGACGGGGAGCTTGCCGGTGAAGGGGCGGCGGCCGAACAGGACGTCGGCGACGCCGCCGCCCTCGCTGCCGGGCAGCCAGGACATGACGAACGCGTCCATCTTCGGGAGGAGGTCGGTGACGATCTGCGGGCGGCCCGCGACGTCCAGGACGACGCAGGTGCCGACGGCGGCGCAGACCTTCTCGACGTTCGCCCGGTCGGCGGCCGAGAGGTTCAGCGTGTGACCGTTGCCGACGTCGCCGACGCCCTCGGCGTACGGCGTCTCACCGACCACGACCACGCCGACGTCGGAGCCGTCCACGGGGGCGGACGCGTCGGCGCTGTAGGTGACGTCGTCGGCGTACTGCTCGATGCCCTCGAGGACGGTGGTGCCGGGGATGATGTCGCCGGACCGCCCCTGCCAGGTGACGGTCCAGCCGCCCGCCTGGTTGCCGATGTCGTCGGCGTTCACCCCGGCGACGTAGATGGCGTCGCGGCGGTCGAGGGGCAGCGCCCGGCCGTCGTTCTTCAGCAGCACCTGCGACTTCGCGACGGCCTCGCGGGCGACGGCGCGGTGCTCGCGGGAGCCGATGCGGGACGCGTTCGAGCGGTCGGTGTACGGGCGTTCGAACAGTCCGAGCTCGAACTTCGCGGTGAGGATGCGGCCCACGGCGTCGTCGATGCGGGACACCGGGACGCGGCCCGCCTCGACCTCGGCGATCAGCGTCTCCACGAACAGCGGGGCGCTGTTGGGCTCCATGAACATGTCGACGCCCGCGTTGACGGCCGTGCGGACCTGCGTCGGGAAGTCGCCCGGGATCTGGTGGATCGCCTCCCAGTCGCTGATCAGGAACCCCTCGAAGCCGAGCCGGCCCTTGAGGACGCCGGTGAGGAGCTCCTTGTGCGCGTGCATCTTCAGCGGGTTCCCGACGCCGTCCTCGGTCCAGTCGACGCTGGAGAAGGACGGCATGACGCTGCCGACGTCGTGCTTCTTGATCGCCTGGACGTACGGGACCAGGTTCGTCTTCCAGAACGCCTTCCGGTCGGTGACCGTGACGCCCTGGTCGATCGTGTAGGTGCCGGTGGTGGACGAGCCGAACCGCGTGTCGCCGTCGCCCGCGTAGTGCTTCACGGTGGCGAGGACGTGGTCGGGGTCGTCGAGGTCGCGGGACGGGCGGCGCCCCTGGTAGCCCTCGACGGCGGCGGCCATGCGGGTGGCGAGCGCGGGGTCCTCGCCGAAGCTCTCGTACGTGCGCCCCCACCGGACGTCCCGGGTCACGCAGACGCACGGGGCGAACGTCCACTGCGGGCCGGTCGCGCGGGTCTCCTCGGCGGTGATCGCGGCGGCCCGCCGGACGAGGCGGGGGTCGCGGGTCGCGCCGAGGCCGATGTTGTGGGGGAAGACGGTGGCGCCGACGAGGTTGTTGTGGCCGTGCACCGAGTCGACCCCGTACAGCAGCGGGATCTTCAACCGGGTGTCGAGGGCGCGGGCCTGGAAGCCGTCGACCATGTCGGCCCAGCCTTCGGGGGTGTTCGAGGCGGGGGTGGAGCCGCCGCCCGACAGGACGGAGCCGAGGCCCAGCCGGGTGATCATCTCGGGGTCGCCGGCGACGGCGCCCCGTTCGGCCTGCGTCATCTGGCCGGCCTTCTCCGCGAGGGTCATCCGGCCGAGCAGGTCGTCGACGCGTTTCTCGACGGGCAGGCGCGGGTTCAGATAGGGGGCGGGCCGTTCCTGCGCCAGCACGGGCGGTGCCGCGATGGCGGACGGCACGGCGGCGGTGACCGCCAGCGCCAGCATGATCCGCCCGATCCGGGTGGCGGGTCCGAGGGGGTGTCGCACGTCGTCCCTCCGTGGGTCGCTTCCGCGACGCCGCGCGGCCCGGGCGGACCGCGCGGCCGGCGTCCGGGGGGCACGGCTCGCCCGGACGGCCGTGCACCCCTCACCGGCTCTGCGTCACCGCGAAGGTCCCCCGACGGAGATCACCTGTCAAGGAGGGAGGCGCGTGCGGAGCGCGGGACGGCGTGGCCGGAGTCGGCCGCCGCCGTCCCGGGCCCGGTCAGCTCTTCCGGCCGCCGCCGGTGCGCCGCCCGCCCGCGGTGTCGCGGGACCGGCCGGCCTCGCCCTCGCGGGTCACCTCGACGCGCTCCTTGCGCAGCTCGCTGCGGACGGTCTGCTCGTCCTGCACCTGCTCGGTGCGCACCCGCACCCGCTCGACCGGCACGGCCTCCTTCGTCACGACGGGCCGCTCCTCGTAGAGGACGATCTCCTTGTCGTCCTCGGTGATCGTCACGCGGGTGCCCGGCTGCGCGCCGGTGATCGGCTCGCGGTCGATCTTGATCTCGTCGTGCGTGCACGGCACCGTGCGCTCGACCGTCTCGGTCTCGATCCACTTGCGGACCCGGACCCGTCCGGCCTCGTGCCGCTCGGTGCCGACGTGGATCTGCTCCTCGCACCGGACGATCTCCGTGAGCCCGCCCTCGGCGCCCGGCTCGGCCTCCGTGCGGGTGCGCTGCTCGGGCATCGTGCGTCCGGCGGCCGCGTCGGGCGCGGTCCGGCCGGCCTGCTCGCCGCGCTTCGCCCGGTCGGGGCGGACGGCCATGCCCGCGGCCCCCGCGGTCCCGGCGGCGCCCGCGGCGCCGGTCGTCCCGGACGGTCCGGCCGGGGCGGCGCGCCCCTCGGCCGTCCGGCCCTCGGCGGGGGTGTCGGTGCGGCCGGTGCCGCCCGCCGGGGCCTGCTCGCCGGTGCGGCCGCCGGCCGGGGGCCGGACGCCGTAGTGCCGGTACAGGTCGACGATCTGCGCGTGCGACAGGTGCTCGTCGGCGTCGACGTTGGGGGCGCCCTTGATGGTCTCCTTGTCGTAGGGGACCTGGAGCATGTCGGCTTCCTTGTGGGAGCCCGTCAGCGGGACGAAGCTCTCCCGCATCCCGAACCAGCCGGTGTGGACGGTGATCCACTCCGGGGCGCCGGAGTCGTCGTTGAGGTAGACCTGCTTGATCGTGCCGACCTTGGTCCCGTTGGTGTCGGAGACGCTCATTCCCATGAGCTCCCGCACCTGTGTCTGCGTCTGCACGTTGAACACCTCCGCTTCCGCGACCGCGTCCGGCCGGCGGGGCGGACGGCCCCTGCCGGTGCGGCGGCGCGCCCGGCTTGCGTCCCTCGGCCGCGGCGATTCCGAAGTCGGGCGCCGGCGCCGGACTCCGGTGCCCTTCGTTGTGATTGATCCCGAGTTGCCGGATTTCACCTCGGGGGTAACCGCATGGGACGCCGGTAAACCCGTTGACGTAACTCTCGGTGACTATCTACCAGATTCTTACCTGCGGCCCCACGGCGCGGACGCCCGGCGATCTACGCAGCGTCACCGAGAATGAATCACACAAAAGCGACGAACAGCCATTAACTGATGGCGAAAAATCCCGGCATGGAGATCATTTTATGAATCCGCAGTTTCCTTTTTCCCGTGTTGCGCAACATTGTCGACGGAAGCGCCCGGTGATCGGGGCGCGAGGACGCCTGCGACACATCGGAGATCAGCTATGGACGACTTCCCACCCGCACCCCGGCGGCGACGGGCGATGCCGACGATCGGCCGGAGCGCGGAGCGCACCGGCACCGGCCCCGCGGCCCGCCGCCCGCGCGCCGCACTGGTCGCGGCGGCGCTGTCGGCCGCCGCCGTCGCCGCCGCGGGCCTGCCGGGCACGGCGTCCGCGACCGCCGACGCCGCGCCGCCGTGGTGCGCCGGGAAGGGCCCGCTCGCCGCCCGGATGCTGCCGACCACCATCGACATCGCCGAGTGCGACCTGCGCGGGCGCGTGGTGACCGGCGCCGGCGGGCTCAGCGCGACCGTCCCCCGGGACGGCACCTCGGTCGCCGCGCACTGGCTGCGCACCGACGGCGCCGCCGAACTGCGGATCCAGTTCGACGACCGGACGAACCGGATCGTCATCCGCACCGGCGGCATGCGGGCCCCGCAGGGCCGCCCCCGCGGCGCCCGCGCCCCGCAGGACGCCTGCACGGACGGCCGGTACCGCACGCAGCCGAGCAAGTGGCCGAAGGGCACGACCGTCCAGTGGCGGTACCACGCGGGCGGCACCGGACGGGCGAGCACCACCGTCGCGAGGGGCGTCTCCAACGCCGTCAACGCGCACACCGACTGCCGCAGCGACGGGCAGTTCAACCCGCTGCCGAACGTGTCCGCGCGGTACCTCGGGGCGTCCGCGCAGCCGCCGAACCTGACGAGCGCGGCGGCCTGCGGGCGGCGCGACGGCGTCAACACGTTCGGCTGGCTCGCCATGGCCGCCGCCGAGGGCAACGTGCTCGCCGCGACGTGCTCCTGGTCCTCCGGGCCGACCACCGTCGAGACGGACATGGCCCTCCAGACGCAGGGCCGCCGCTGGTGGACGGGCGCGGGCTCCTGCCCGCAGGGCGCGTTCTCCACGACGGCGGTCGCGACGCACGAGACCGGGCACGTGCTCGGCCTCTCGCACGTCTCGGGCGCCGGCGGCTCGAACCTCACGATGGCGCCGCGCCTCGGCCCGTGCGACAACGGGCCGTCCACGCTCGGCAAGGGCGACTACGACGGGCTGATCGCGCTCTACGGCGCCCGCTGAGCCCGCCCGCCGGACGGACGGACGGACGCCGCCGGGCGGCGCCGCGCCCGTCAGCCCCGGGGCGCGAGCCGTCCGACGACGATGAGGCGGCGCTCGTCCGTCCCCTTCGGGTGGCAGGTGATCAGCGTGACGTACGCGCCGTCCGGCGGGCTCCACGGCCGGTACGGGACGGGCTCGAGCGCGTCGCGGTCGTCGGGCATCGTGATGCGCTTGTCCCGCACCCGGTAGGTGTACGTCCGGCCGCCCGCGCGCAGCTTGATCGCGTCGCCGGTCTTCAGCTTGTCGAGGTCGAGGAACGGGTGCAGGTGGGTCGTCCGGTGCCCGAGCAGGACGGTGTTGCCCTGCTCGCCCGGACGCGCCGTCCCCGGGTAGTGCCCCACGCCGTACTGCAGGACGCGCTCCGACACGCCCTCAAGGACTTTCGCCTTAACCGAGATGCGGTCGATGGCGATGCTCCCGATCTGCTCGCCGGGGCGGGCGCGTCCGTCCGGCGCCGTCCCGGGCTCCGCCGCCGCGCCCGCCGCGCCGGGGGCCCCCGGACGGGCGGGCGCGGCGCGGCCGGGGTCGAGTTCGAGCACGGACGTCACCGACGAGACGGCCGCGGCCGGGCCGGCGCCGGCGGGGCCCGCGGACGCCCGCGCGGCCGGGGCACCGGCGGCGGACACGGCGAGGGCGGCCGCCACCGGGACGGCCGCGGGGATCAGCTTGCGCACGGACATGTCGTCTCGTTCCTCTCGCTGGACGGACGGCGGCGCGGCCGCCGCGTCCGGTGACGGCACGGAGGGGACGGCACGTCTGCCGTCCCCTCCGTCCGATCGATCGATCGTCGCGATCGTTCAGCTCCGGGTCGTTCCGGGACCGTCGGGCGCGGAGCCGCACCGCGCCGTCCCGTCCGTTCCGGACCCGGTCACACGGGTCCCGCTCAGTTCTTCGCCGGCGTGTTGACCTCGACGGGCAGCTCGTTCAGCGGCAGGCGCGGGCCGGCCTCGTTCACGGTCAGGTCGGTGACCTCGGACACCGGCGCCGTCCGCTTCAGGGTGCCGACGAGGTTCCGCACGGTGTCGCCCACGCGGCTCCGCTTGGCCGGCTTGGCGGCGCGCTGGTTCGCGACCGGCCGCACCGGCTGCGCGACCGGCTGCGCGACCGGCTTGACCGGCTTCCCGGCCCGGGTCACGGTGCCCTTGGCGACCGACTCCAGCGTGGAGGTGAGCTGGCCGGTGAGCTGGTCCGGCCCCGGCGCGGCCCCGGCGGCGCCGCCCTCGCGCGCGGTGCTGCCCTTGCGCAGGGTCGGCGGCAGGTCGTGGTCGCCGCCGTCGCCGACGGACGCGCCGCCCTTGCAGGACGCCTTCGACAGCCCCAGCACCGCGACGGAGTTGCCGCACACGTTGATCGGCGCCGAGATCGGCAGGTACACCTGGTTGCCGCCCAGGATGGAGAAGTTGCCCGAGGTCTTCATGTCCGGCGTGCCGCCCGACCGCTCGACCTCGGCGCCGCCCTTGCAGTACGCCTGGGAGATCCCGATGACGGCGACGGAGTTGCCGCAGACGTTGATCGGCGCCGAGATCGGCGCCTTCACCTGGTTGCCGCCGAGGATGGAGAAGTTCCCGGAGGTCTTCATGTCGGCGTCCTTGCCGCCGCCGTGCCGGTACCCGCCGTCCCAGCGGTCCGCGGACGAGGCGCGGTAGCCGTCACCGTGCCCCTTGCCGTGCCCCTTGCCGTGGCCCTTGCCGTGGCCCTTCCCGTGCCCCTTGCCGTGGCCCTTGCCGTGGCCCTTCCCGTTCTCGAACTCGACCTCGGCGCCGCCCTTGCAGTACGCCTGGGAGATCCCGATGGCGGCGACGGAGTTGCCGCACACGTTGATCGGGATGCTGATCGGCGCGTTCACCTGGTTCCCGCCGCCGATGGAGAAGTTCCCGGAGGTCTTCATGTCGCCGGCGCCGTGCCCGCCGTGGCGCTTGTCGTCGAACTCGACCTCGGCGCCGCCCTCGGAGAACGCCTCCGACGCGCCGAGGACCGCGACGGAGTTGCCGCTGACGTCGACCGGGATGGAGACCGGCAGGTGGACCTGGTTGCCGCCGAGGATGGAGAAGTTCCCGGCCGTCCGCATGTCGGCGTGGGCGACCGCCCCGGTGGCGCCGAAGCTCGCGCCGACGGCGACCGCGCCCGCGGCGACGAGCGCGGCGCGGCTGGTGTTCTTGGCCCAGTTGCGCATTTGTTTGCTCCTGTCTTTTCTGCGATCGATGAATCGGTGGATCGGCTGCACGACATCTTCCGGATGTGCGCAGCGCGCAACGGCCGGACGAGGCCGATGCTCATTTCGGAATCGCGGATCCCGCCCGGCCCGGTGAGCCGGGCGCCATGCGGAAACGCGGTGAGGAAGGTGAACTCTCGGGCGGCCGGGAACGGCCGCGGAGGCCCTGCGGCGGGACGCACCCGGGGGTGCGGCGGCCGGGGCGGGGAACCGCTAGTCGGGGACGACCGCCGGGCCGCCCGGCGCGGCGATGTCGGTCAGGGACGTGCGGCGGAAGGCGCGCAGGTCCATGCCGAGGGGCGCGGCCGGGTCGACCGCGGCGGCGAGGTCGGCGAACGGCGCGAACGGGTGCCCGCCGGGGGCGGAGCCGCCCCGCTGGTTGCCGTCCTGGCCGGGCAGCACGGGCGGCGTGTCGGCCGGGCCGTGCCCGCCCCGGCATGCGGTGCAGCCGTCGGGCTCGGGCAGGTCGTCGGCCTTGACGGCGTCGGCGAACGGCGCGGGAACGATCTTGCCGTCGCCCACGTGGACGGGTTCGCCCGCGAACGCGGGCTGCCCGGCGGCCTCCGGCTCGGGGCCCTCGGCCGCGGCGCCGGGCGCGGCGCCGGGCGCGGCGGACGCGTCACCGGCGGGTGCCGGCACGGTGTCGGCCACTCCCCGCACGAGCCCGGTGAGGACGGGCCGTCCGGTGTTCGCGTCGCCGCGGAGCCGCACGTCCGGGACGCCGGCGGCGGTCCCGAGGTCGCGCACGGCGCGGACGGCGGTGTCCTTGTCGCGGGCGAGGTCGCTCCCGCGGTCGCGCAGGTAGCCCACCGGACGCTCGCCCACCTCGTGCACGTCGTCGGCGACGACCTCGGCCGTCTCCCGGGGCGACCAGTCGCGCTGCACCTTGAAGTGCCGCAGCGTGGCCAGGCCGGGCTCGGGCCGCGCGGCCGGTCCGGCGGCGGGGCCGGTGCTCCGGCCGGGGCCGTCCGGGACGGCGAGCGGACCGGCCAGGTCGCGCGGGGCGCCGCTGCGCGGCGTCCCGTCGTCGGCCATCGCGGCGTCGTTGAGCGCCGCCAGCGCGAGCCAGCCCGCGAACGCGAATCCGGCGACCGCGAGCAGCCGGGCGACCGAGCGCAGGACGCAGACATGCCGCCCGCGGAGGCCGTCGGCCTCGCGCCGGATCGATGCCGCGTCCACGTCCGGATGCCCCCTTCGCCCGCGATCCCGGCCCCCGTTCGGGACCGGTTCCTGATCGGTCGAGAACGACCGTAGCACTTTCCCGCGCGCGATCACGGGACGATTTCGATTTACGTCGTGCGTGTCTCTCGGTGAATCCCGGAGGCCGCGCGTCCGCCTTTTCCCGCCCGGGACCTCCCCGGAGGCCGGCGCGCCATTACTCCGCTATTCGTCCGATTCTGGGGGATATGTCGAAACTCGTTCTCCGGGACATGTATGCCGACCGGTATCGGGGTGCGTTAGATTCGGCGGACCCGGCCGTCCCGGCGAGGAGTCCCCGATGACCGACCCCGCACCCCGCGCCGAGCCCGCGGACGCCGCCGCACGGGCGGCCCGCCCGGACGTGCCGAGCCTCCCGAGCACCCCGGCTCCCCGCCCGCGCCGCCGCACCGTCCGCCGGGTGCCCGAGGCACAGCTCGTCGCGGCCCCCCGCACCCGCCCGTCCGCATGGACGCTCTACGCCCGCTGGCAATGGCGCCGCGCCACCCGCCACCCCTAACCCCGCCACCCCGAGCCCACCCCGCCTACCCCTGCCGCCCCGAGCCCACCGCCCCGAGCCCGCCGCGCTGCCTTAGGACAGGCGGCCCCCGGCCTGGCGAGCCCCCGGCCAGGCGCACCCCGGCCAGGCGGGCCCTGGCCTGCCGGACCCCCGGCCTGCCGGACCCCGGCCTGGCGGACCCCGGCCTGGCAGGTTGACCGCCAAGGGCGCTCGCCCCACCCGCGCCGCCCGCGCCAGCGGCCGCCCGACGCGGCGAGCACCCGCCCGCCGAGGAGCCGGGCGCCGAACCAGCCCGGCCGCCCGCGCCCCCCCCGTCCACCGAACGCCCAATGCCGCCGCGCCCTCACTCGGGTGCTCCGCCCCCCCTGGCCCGCCCACGCCCGGGAACCGTCGGGTGCGGAACCCGTCCGGCACGGGCCGGCCCCGTCGGGCACAGGCACCATCAGATGCGGGACGCCGCCAGGCGCGGCAGGCCGCCAGGTGCGGCACCTCGCCGAGCGTGAGCACCCGGCCCCGGTGCGGGCGGGCGGTCGTGTGGGTGGGGTGTCGTTGTGGCCCGGGGCCGTCAGGTGCGGAGGGCGTCGGGGCCGGGGACGGTGCCGGGGCGGCGGAGCGGTGTGCGGCCGCGCGGGGTGGTGCGGATGATGTGTCCGGAGATGCGGCGCGCGGCGAAGCCCGAGCCGTGCACGAACCGCATGACCGGTCCGAACGTCGCGGCGGCGGCGAGGCCCGCGAAGTAGAGGCCCGGCACGGACGACTCGAAGTCGCGGGACAGCACGGGCGAGCCGAGGCGGGACTTGACGCGCGCGCGCAGGTCGGACGAGAGCAGGGTGAGGCGCGCGAGGTCCGGCGCGAAGCCGGTGGCGCAGATGACGTGCTCGACCTCGGCGACGTCGCGGCGGCCGTGCCGGTCGGTGGTGGTGACGGCGATGCCGTCGTCCTGCTCGATCGCCTTCAGCAGGTGGACGCCGGTGGTGACGCGGATGCGCTCGTCGCAGCGGACGAGCCGCTGCCGCGTCGCCTCCGGCAGGTGCCGGACGAGGCCGGGCCGTTCGGCCCACAGCCAGGTGCGGTAGCCGCTGCCGAGGCCGGAGCGGGGGCCGCCGCGCAGCTTCTCCGGCAGGGAGCGGCGCTCGTTCGGGCGCGGGTTCCAGTCGAGCCGGACGCGGCGGGCGAGGACGTGCGGGCGGGCGCCGATGTCGGCGAGCAGGACGGCGGTCTCGAGCGCGGACTGGCCGGCGCCGACGACGGCGACGTCCTTGCCGCGGAAGAGCCCGAGGTCGTTGTGGTCGGTGCTGTGCGAGACGAGCCACGACGGCATGCCGGTGAGTTCCTCGGGGACGTGCGCGAAGGGGCCGACGCCGACGGCGACGACGACCGTCCGGGTGGGGATCTCCTCGCCGTCGGCGAGGGTGACGATGTACCCGGGGCCGCCGCGGTCGACGTTCACGACCTCGCCGGGGGTCGTGCCGGGCGCGCACACGGACGCGAACCAGCGGCCGTAGGCGACGAACGTCTCCAAGGGGATCGGCTGGCCGATGCGCCACCCGGGGTTGCGGTCGGTGAAGGCCATGCCGGGCTGCGGCGCGCCGAGGCTGGAGGCGAACGGCTCGGACTTCAGGTACATGCCGGGCGGCATGCCGACGTCCCAGAACTGCATCGGCGTGCCGATGACGCGGACGTCCAGGCCGATGTTCTGCAGGTGCGCGGCGGTCGACAGCCCGTAGGGCCCGGCGCCGACGATCACGACGTCGATGGCCGAGTCGCTCATGTGCAATTCCCCCGTGTGTAGATGCGGATCAGGGTCGGGACGGACGGTCCCGGTGCGCGTCGCGGAACCGTTCGGCCGCGCGCAGCGCGCTCTGCCGGCCCATCGCGAGGAAGGGCCGCAGGTCGTCGCCCGCGTACCAGGCGAGTTCGTCGGCGGAGCGCAGCGGGCGGAGGGCCCCCGTGCGCGGCCGCCGGCCGATCGCCTGCCGGAGGTAGTGGTTCTCCACCAGCAGGGTGCGCCCGATGACCGGCCGGGCGGCCGGGACGGCGCGGCCGGACTGGTCGAGGTGCAGGGCGCGGGCGAGGTCGAGGCCCCGCGCGTCGGTGAACAGCCGGAACTGGGCGCCGAGGCGGGGGTTGAAGTCGAGGAGGCGGTAGTCGCCGGTGGCGGGGTCGCGGCGGAAGTCGAGGTCGACGAGGCCGCGGCAGCCGAGCAGCCCGGCGGCGCGGACGGCGAGGTCGCGGACCTCGGGGTTGTCGACCCACTCGCCGGCGACGGTGTGCCCGGCCTGCGGCGGGTGCGCGAGGTGCTTGCGGCCGACGCCGCCGTACCGGCAGGTGCGGGCGGCGTCGAAGTAGCCCTGGAAGAACCAGTCGCCGCCGTCGGGCGGGATGCGGCGCTGCAGGACGAGCGGGCCCGCGTCGTGGTCGGCGCCCGTGGCGAACAGCCGGTGGACGTCGTCGGCGGTGGGGGCGAGCGTGGTGCTGCGCAGCCCGCGCGGGAGCAGCCAGGGCCGCGCCCACTTCGCGATGATCGGCAGGCCGAGCGCCTTGACGGCGTCGTCGACCTCGCCGCGCGCGGCGGGGACGCGGGACTCCGGGGCGGGGATGCCGTGCTCTTCGCAGGCGGCGAGGAGGCGGGCCTTGTCGGCGACGCGGCGCGGGACGTCCGGGTCCTGCGGCGGGACGACGAAGCGGGGGGCGAGCGCGTCGGCGTACTCGGCGGCGAAGATCGCGCCGGCGTCGTCGACCGGGAGGAGCAGCGCGGGGCCGCCGGGGATCCGTTCGCCGATCATGCGCAGGTGGCCGAGGAGCGCGGACGGGCGCTGCGCGGGCGGCGCCCATGGGTGGCCGCGGTGCAGGTAGCGGGAGCGGGCCACCGGGTTGCGGCGGCTCTCCAGGATCGCGTGGACCCGCACCCCGGCGCGTCCGAGGGAGCGGATCGCGCCGAGGGTGCCGTGGTGGAAGTGGTTGTGGTCGGTGCGCAGCAGCAGGACCGGGAGGGCGGGGTCGAGGTCGGGCCGGGCCCCGCTCGGGTCGGGCGCACCGGGTTCGGCGGGCGTCCCGTTCAACGGGCCCGTTCCTGCGGGTCGCGGCGCACGGCGGCCTTCCTTGTCGCTGAGTAAAATTTGCCATCGAACACTTTGCCGTTTTGTTCGGGTTGTATTCGACCGGGCATAAGGATACGCATGCGAGCAACGGATATCCATTCATCCGGACGGCCGTCGCGGCGATCACGTAAACGACCTATACCGTTCTGCCCGCTCTCCGTCGCGCTAACCACCACGGTGACGCTCATCGCGCTGAACGCGTCGACCGCGGTTTTCCCGGCGCTTCCGACATTTCCGCGGGCGCAGTCGTCCGAGACAAAGGAGAAATACGTTCCGCTGGGGGCGTTCCTCGGCTCGGGCGAGGAGGGCGTCGCGCGCGTCCCGCACTTCGCCGACTGGCTCGGCTCGGCCGTGACCGTCGGCCGCACCTACCTGCCGGGCGACGGCTGGGTGGCCGTCGAGGGCCCGGCGGGGATCATCGGGCCGTGGGCCCGCTGGGCGAACGCCGATCCCCGCCGCATGCTGGTGCTGAACGTGCCGATGATGGCGGCGAACGAGGAGTGGATGCCGTCCCCGGTCATGTCGATGCTCCTCCGCCACGGGGCGAAGGGCCGGTTCGACCGGCACTACCGGACGCTCGCGAAGCGGCTCGCCGCCGCCGGCGCCGGGGACGCCGTGATCGTCCTCGGCTGGGAGATGAACGGCACCAGCTACACCGGCCGGTGCGCCCCGGACCCGGACGCGTGGAAGGCGTACTGGCGGAGCATCGTGAAGACGATGCGGGCCGTTCCGGACACGAACTTCCGGTTCGATTTCACGCCGAGCCGAGGGCGCGACGCGATTCCGTGGCCGAAGTGCTATCCGGGCGACGACGTCGTCGACATCATCGGCTCCGACAGCTACGACCAGCCGCACGGGACGACATTCGACCATTACGTGAACGAACCGTACGGGCTGCGCGACCAGGCCGAGTTCGCGCGGGCCCGTGGAAAGCCCCTCTCGTTCGCCGAATGGGGCCTGTTCCGCAATTCCGACAATCCCGAATACATCCGGGGAATGCACAGCTGGATCATGGCGCACGACGTCGCCTACCAGACGATCACCGACTACTGCCCGCACGGCGTGTGGAGGTGCCCGGACAACCCGCGCTCGGCCCGCGCCTACCGGGAGCTGTTCGGCGGCGTCCCCGCGCCCGCGAAGCCGAACCCCGCCCCGTCCCCGTCCGCCCCCGGCTCGCCCGCGCCGACGCCGCCCGCGGCGCCCCGTCCGTCCGGTTCCGGGACGGCCCCGGCGACGGCGCGCGTGACGGCGGCGAGCGCGTCGAGCGTGCCGGCCAGGTCGTAGTCGGCCGCGACCTCCGCCGCCTCCCGGCCCTCCTTCTCGGCGATGCCGGGGACGAGCAGCCGCGTCGCGAGCTCCGCGGCGAGCGGCGCGGGCTCGTCCGGCGGCACCAGCGCCCCCGTCCCGGGCCGGACGATCTCGGTGAGGCCCGGGACGCTCGTGCCGATGATGGGCCGCCCGGTGGCCATCGCCTCCAGCGCGGTCAGCGGCAGCCCCTCCCAGCGGGACGGCAGCGCCACGACGTCGGCGGCGGCGAACCAGTCCCGGGGATCCGCCACCGCCGGGACGAACCGGACGTTCCCGGCGGCCGTCGCGCGCAGCCCGTCGAGGTCCTCGCCGTCCCCGACGATCGCGAGCCGCGCGTCCGGGCACCGCGCCAGGACGTCCGGCCACGCCGCGACCAGCACGTCCTGCCCCTTCTGCCGGGTGAGTCGCCCGACGCACACCGCGAGCGGGACCGCCGCGGGGATCCCGAGCCGCGCCCGCGCCGCCGCCCGCCCGGCGTCCGACGCGAACGCGAACCGGGTCCGGTCGACGCCGTTGCGGACGAGCCGGTACGCGCCGCGCACCCCCGCCTGCACGCCCTCCCCCAGCTCGCCCGCGCCGACGCACACCAGCGCGTCCGCGCGGCGCGCCGCGAGCCGCTCCCACGCGAGGCTGAGCGCGCGCTGCCGTCCGGTCGCCGCGAGCCACGACCACCCGTGCGGCTGGAAGATCACCGGCGTCCGGCGCGGCCCGGGCAGCAGCCGTCCGGCGAGGCCCGCCTTGGACGAGTGCAGGTGCACGACGTCGGGCCGGAACCCGGCCACGAGCCGCCGCAGCGCCATCGCTTCCCGCACCGCCGCCGCCCCGGGCGCGCGCCCCGCGTCCCAGTTGAACCACGGCACCCCGGCCGCCGCGCAGCGCCCCGGCAGGTCGCCGTCCGGTGGGCACGCGACCGCCACCTCCCACCCGCGCCGCCGCTGGTCCGCGGCCGCCGCCCCCACGTACACCGCCACCCCGCCCGACGTCGGCTGGCTGACATGCAGCACCCGAACCCCCGACCCGCCCCCGAAGGACCCCCCGCCCCACGGCAAGCCGTCGTGTTCGGCGGCCGGGGCGGTTGGTGAGGGGTGGGGGGTGCGGGTGGTGGGGGGGACGTGGTCAGGCATGGTGGGGTGGGGCGGGGTGGCGGCGGGCGGCCAGGGCGGCGCGGGCTCGGGTCAGGGCCGCGTAGGCGGGGGCCGTGCGGGTCCGGGCGAAGACGAGGCGCTCGTGCCGCACCGGGTCGGGGCGCCATTTGAGCTTGTAGGGTTCGCGGCCGCGCAGGAGGCTGAGGCCGCGGCCGTCCGCGACGGCGAGGTCCTCGCGGAGCAGCATGAGGCCGACGTCGACGTGGTCGCGGAGGTCGGGGGCGGCGCCGTAGAGGTAGGCGCCCGCGAAGCCGTGGCCGAGCAGGACGAGGTCGGCGGCGACGAGGCGGCCGTCCCAGTGGTAGCGCAGGACGGCGGCGCCGCCGTCGCGGGCGAGGCCCTGCGCGGCGGCGGCGAGGTGGCGGCGGAACCGGTCGCGGGTGTGCTCGGGGTTGAGCGGGCGGCCCCGCCACTGCCGGACGTGCAGGTCGAGCAGCTCGCGGACGGCCGTCGGCACCTCGTCGGGCGGGGCCGGGCGCACGGTGATGCCGCGGCGGTCGATCCTGCGGAGCCGGGCGCGGGTCTTGCCGGCGGCGCGGCCGGGCAGGCGGGCGAGGACGCCGGACACGTCGGCGTCGGGAAGGTCGAGGCACACCGAGGACGGCGTCCGCCAGGTGCGGCCGGGCCAGTGCCGGGCGAGCCGGTGCGCGGCGGCGCCGGGGCGGACCTCGGGCAGGTCGAGCGCGGCCCAGCCGGGGTCGGCGAGCAGGGCGCGGGCGAGGCGCGGGGCGGCGGCGTCGGCGTGCGCGGGGTCGAGCAGGAGGTCGGTGACGTCGCTCTGCGGCGCGGCGAGCGGGACGAGCACCGGCAGCCCGGCGCGCCGGACGAGCGCGAGCGGGGCCGCGGCGACGAGGCGGCCGCCGCGCCGGACGGTCGCGAGGCGCAGCCGTCCGGGCGTCCCGTACTCGTCCCACCAGGGCCGGATCCACTCGTACGCCTGGAACGGGGTCGCGGCGGGGCAGCGCCGGTACAGGTCGCGGAGGTCGGCGGCGAGGGCGGGCAGCGCGGCGTCGTCGCGGCGGACCTCGGCGGTCCAGCCGGGCGCCTCGGGGCCGCGCGGCGCGGGGACGGCCGCGCCGAGCCGCCGGACCGGGCCGGGCGCCCGCATCAGCGGACCTCCACCGGTTCGGCGGCGGGCGCGGGGACCTCGGGGACGCGGCGGCGGGCGGGGGCGGCGCCGGACCGGCCGCGGCGGCGGTTCGAGCCGCTCAGGGCGGCGGCGGCGAGCCCGGCGAGCAGCGTCCCGGACGCGGTCCCGACGGCGATGTTCAGCGGCGGGTTCGGCGACGTCGGCGCGTCCGGCGGCTGCGCGACGCCCATCAGCGCGACGCGCACGCCGGTGTCGGCGCTGTGCGCCCGGCCGTACCGGACGAGCGCGTCGGCGGCGGAGTTCGCGAACGCGGCGGCGTCCCGCGCGGTGGCGGCGCGGCCGGTGAGCTTGACGAGCGGCGTGTCGGGCGAGGTGGACGCCTGGATGTGCTCGTGCACCTCGCCCGGCGGCGCCTTCGGCAGCGGCCGCCGCGACCAGGCGAGGGTCTCGGGCAGCGGGGCGAGCCGCCCGTACGCCTGCGCGAAGCCGACCGCGCCGCCGCCGGTCTGCCGGTCGCCGTCCTCGACGACCAGGACGAACGCGGTCGCGGTGTAGGTCGGCGGGGTGAACAGCGTGTAGGCGGCGCCGCCGAGCAGGCCGACGAGCCCGAACGCGATGGGCACCGCGTACCGGCGCAGCAGCGCGGCGGCGCGGCGCCGGACGCCCCGGACGAGCGCGGCCGGCGTGCCGGTGCGGCGGGCCGGCTGCTCGACTCCATCACCTTTCGACATGACATGCCCCTTTTCAGGTCGATATGACTTCCCGGGTGGTCGGCGCCCGGTCGGCGCCGCCGGCCGGTCCGCCCGCGTACAGCCGGGCGAGCCGGGCCGCCTGGTCCGCGACGGCGTGGCGGCGGGCGACGGCGGGGGGCACCGCCGCGCGCGCCCGCGCGCCGGACGGCAGGAGGCGGGCCAGCTCCGCGCTCCAGCGGTCCGCGTCCGCGGCGGGGGGCAGCCGCCGCGCGCCCGGGGCCTCGCCGGACGGCAGGTCGTCCAGCGCCGGGCAGGCCGTGTAGAGGACGGGGAGCCCGGCGGCGAGGCCCTCCAGGACGCCGAGGCCGAAGGTCTCCTGGACGGACGGGGCGGCGAGGACGTCCATGGCCGCGAGGGCGCCCGCGACGTCGGCCGTCCCGCCCGCGAGGACCACCCGGTCCGCGACGCCGCGGGCGGCGGCGATGCGGTCGAGCGCGTGCCGCTGCGGGCCGTCGCCGACGATGAGCAGCCGCACGCCCGCGAGCGCGGGGCGCGCGAGGGCGTCGACGAGCAGGTCGAACCGCTTGGTGGGCACGAGGCGTCCGACGGCGCCGACGACCGGTTCGCCGGGTGCGAGGCCGAGCGCGGCGCGGGCCGCGGTCCGGCGGGCGGGGTCGAACGCGAACGCGGCGGCGTCCACGGCGTTCGGGACGACGACGACCCGTTCGGGTGCGACGCCCCACGCGTACAGGCGGCGCGCGACGGTCGGGGAGACCGCGATGGTGAGGGATCCGAGGCGTTCGGTGGCGAGGTAAAGGGCACGGACGCCGCGCGTGGTCCGGCGTCCTTCCAGGTGCCCGTCGCCCAATGAGTGCTCGGTCGCGATGATGCGGGGCGGCGTCCGCCGGGGTCCGGACCCTGCGAGGCGCGCGGCGAGGCGCCCGTACACGCACGCCCGGTAGAGGTGCGTGTGGACGACGTCGTAGCGGCCGCGGCGGATCAGCCGGACGAGCCGCGGGAGCGCCGCGAGGTCCCGGTTGCCGCCCATCCCGAGTTCGTGCACGGGCACGCCGGCGGCCGCGATCTCCGCGCCGACCGTCCCGGTCCGCGTCAGCGACACGACCTCGCACGCCACGTCCGGCGGCAGGTGCGGCAGCAGCAGCGCGAGCTGCCGCTCCGCGCCGCCGTGCTCCAGCCCCGTGATGACGTGCAGCACCCGGATCACGCCGCACCCCCGGACGGGACGCGGCGGGCGGGGGTCATATGCGGCTCCGTTGCAGGAGTTCGTGGCGGAGGACCTTCGCGCGCAGCCGCAGCGGGCCGTCCGCGTCGCCGACGTACGTGCGCGGGAGCGCGTGGCGGGACGCGGCGCCGGGCGCGATGTGGCACGCGTAGCCGTAGCCCGCGGCGCGGACGGCCTCGACCTCGCGCTCGCCCGCGCGGCCGTACGGGTAGGCGAACCCGTTGACCGGGCGGTCGAGGATCTCCTCCAGCGCCGCCTTGCTCTCGGCGAGCTCGACGCGGAGCGCGTCGTCGCCGGCGTCGGGGAGCGGGACGTGCAGCCGGCCGTGCGAGCCGACCTCGACGCCCGCGCCCGCGACCGTCCGGACCTGCTCGGCGGTCATCAGCGGCTTGCGGGGGCCGCGCCCGCCGGGGCCGTCGCTGTCCCACGCGTTGTGCTCGCCGATCCGGCCGGACACGACGAACACGGTCGCGCCGAACCCGTACCGCAGCAGCACCGGGACGGCGCGGGTCGCGAAGTCCGCGTACCCGTCGTCGAAGGTGAGGCCGACGAGCCCGCGGGCGCGTCCGGCGCCGTGCGCGTACAGCAGCTCCTGCATGCCGACGCCGCGCAGGCCGCGCGCCCGCAGCCAGGCGAGCTGGCGCTCGAACCGGCGCGGCGACACGGTGACCAGGTGCGGGTCGTCGTCACGGCGATCGATCGAGTGGTACATCAGCACCAGCGGCGCCCGGCGGGTCCCGCCGGACCGCGGGATCTGCGCCGGGCCCGTCAGGCGGGCCGGTTCGGTCGGCTGTGTCACTGGTCTCCCCCGAGTCGGAACGGCCGCGGCGGGCGGGCCGCGGCCGGATGGTGAACCGTGCGCCGGCCCCGCGGCGGCCGGGCCCGCGCCGGGCGGACCACGGCGCGACGAGGTCGCGGCCGGCGAGGACGAGCAGGAGCGCGAACGCCGCGGCCGTCGCCGGGCCGCCCGCGGCGAGGACGAGCGGTGCGGGCGCGTCCGGTCCGAGCGCGCCGGCGACGGCGTCCGCGGCGAGCCGGCCGGCCGCGCCGGCGCCGACGGCCGCGAGCAGCAGCCGTCCGGTGTCGGCGGCGATGCCGCGCAGCGCGACGGGCGCGACCCGGACCCGCAGCCCGGCGATCAGCAGGACGGCGGCGAGGGTGATCCCGGCGGCGTTCGCGGCGGCGAGCGCGAGCGTCCCGGCGGTGGCGGCGAGCGCCGCGCCGACCGCGGCGGTCACGACGAGTCCGGCGGCCAGCACCCCGGCGGGGCCCCACCGCGGACGGCCGTGCGCGAAGAACGCGCGGGCGGCGAGGCCCACGGCCATGTGGCCCCACAGGCCGACCGCGTACACGCGCATGATGGCGGCGGTGTCGCGGGTGTCGTCGGCGGTGAACTCGCCGTGCTCGAACAGCACCTCGATGACGGCGGGCGCGAACGCGACGAGGAACGCGGTGGCGCACAGCACCATCGCGCCCGCGGCGGCGAGGTCCTGCCGGATGCGGCGGGCGACGCCGCGCACGTCGCCGTCGGCGGAGGCGCGGGCGAGCCGCGGGAACGTCACCGTGACGATCATCAGCGACATGATCATCGGGACCTGGGCGACCTTCTGCGCGTAGTTCAGGTGCGAGATCGCGCCCGCCTCCAGGCCCGAGCCGAGGAACCGCTCCACGAACACCTGCGCCTGCCGCGTCACCGTGTACACGACGACGGGCGCGACGGCCGCGAGGGCGAGGCGCGGCGCGTCCGCGGGGAGCCGCCGCGGGGGCGCGTCCCGCAGGCACCGGACGAACGCGGGCGCCTGCACCGCGACCATCAGGACGCTGCCGGCCGCGACGCCGATCGCGGCGCTGGTGACCCCGGCGGTCCCGGCCAGGACCGCGATCAGCGCGAGGATGCCCACGTTGTAGGCGGCGTAGATCGCGGCGGGCGGGCCGAACCGGTGGTGCGCCCGCAGCGTCGCGCTCATGAACCCGGCGATCCCGAACGTGACGACGGTGACCGCGGTGAGCCGGACGCACAGCACCGCGGGCCCGTGCCCCGGCAGGCCGGGCGCGAGCAGCGCGACGACCGCGGGCGCGGCGAGCGCGAGCGTGACGGTCACGACGGCGAGGACCGCGACCATGCGCGGCAGGGTGCGGCCGACGAACCCGCGCAGCCCGTCCCCCCGGGCGAGCAGCCGGGTCACGACCGGCACCATGAGCAGCGCCATCGCGTCCTCGATGAGCAGCGGCGACACCGTCTCCGGGATCGTCCAGGCGACGAGGAACGCGTCGGTGCCGCGGCTCGCGCCGAACTGGTGCGCCATGACGAGGTCGCGCAGGAACCCGAGGCCGGTGCCGGCGGCGACGAGCGCCCCCGACAGCGCCGCCGCGCGCCCCACGGACCCGCCCGCCCCGGCCGTCCCGGCCTTGCCGGACCGGCCGGACCGGCCGGTCGTCCCGCCGAACCCGGGGCCCCGCGTCCCCTTCGCGGTGCGCGCGGTGGCGGTCATGGCGCCCCGCCGGGCGCGTGGGCGGCCGGCCGGTGGACGCGGAAGCCGTGCCGGTCGACGAGGGCGGGGGCGGGGCGGCGCGGGCCGAGGGCGCGGGCGGCGGCGACGCCGAGCAGGACCGCGGTGAGCACGGTCGTCGGCCCGCCGAGGTCGGAGTAGCAGAAGTTCGTCAGCAGGAACGCCATGGCGCCCGCGGCGGCGAGCCAGAGCGGGTCGCGGGGGCGGCGGCGCAGCCACAGGCCCCGGACGACCGCCGCGAGCATCAGCGCGAACCCGGCGAGGCCCACGAGGCCCTGCTCGGCGAGGACCAGCAGGTACTGGTTGTGCGGCGACAGCAGCGACTGCCGCACGTACCCGTTGACGGGGTCGTGGGTCTCGCTGCCCGACGACAGCTCGATCCCCGCGTAGGTGTCGCGGTACTCCGCGAAGTTCTTCACGCCGACGCCGGTGAGCGGGTCGTCCCGCCACATCCCCTGGGCGGCGGACCACAGGTGGTACCGGTCGTTCACCGACCGGTCCGGTTCGGTGACGGACCCCACCATGGACCGCGCGCGCGCCGTCACGGCGGACGAGTCGCCGCCCGTGAACACCCCGAACAGCAGCACCAGTGCCGCGCCGCACGCGACGGCGCGCACCGCGAGCCGGCGGTCGAACAGGAGGAGCATCAGCACGATCGCGGCGCCGAGCGCCAGCCACGTCCCGCGGCTGAGCGCGAGGACGAGCGCCGCGCCGAGCACGGCCAGCCCGGCGAGCGCGGCGGGGACGGTGCCGCGGGACCGCCGGACGCCCGCGAGCAGGTACGCCGTCGCCAGCACGAACGCGAACGCGGCGACGACCGACATCGCCATGACGTCGACCGCGCCGAACGTGCCGACGGCGCGGATGTTGGCGCCGCCGATCGACGCGCCGTTGCCGGTGGCCGCCTGCCAGATCCCGTACCCGGCCTCCGCGAGCCCGAGGCCGAGCACCGCGCCGCAGACGATGCCGAGGTCGCGGCGGTCCCGGCACACCAGGACGACCGCGAGCGGCACCAGCACGAAGATCTGCAGGTCGCGGAGGTACCCGGGCAGGCTCGCCGCGATGTCGGACGAGCAGACGGTGGTGACGCCGAGCGTCGCGACCAGCGGGCCGAACGCGAGCAGCGCCGCGCGCGGCACGCGCGTCCGGCTCCGCACGACCAGGATCGCGGCGGCCGCCATGAGCACGACGCTCGCGACGTCGCCCGCGGTGACCTCGACGCCGGAGCCGAACGCCGGGCCGCCCTGCGGGACGCCGACGCAGGCGACGGTGGCCGCCGCGATCCAGCTCGGGCGCCCCCGCCACGCCTCCGTCATCCGGAGTCCCTCCCGAGGACGGCCCGGACGGTCAGCAGCAGGATCTTGAGGTCGGCGCCGAACGACCAGTGGTCGATGTAGTGGTTGTCCAGGCGCGCGCGCAGTTCGATGGACGTGTCGCCCCGGAATCCGTGCACCTGCGCCCAGCCGGTCATGCCGACGGGGACGCGGTGCCGCAGCAGGTAGCCGGGGCAGGTGCGGGAGAACTGCTCCACGAAGTGGGGGCGTTCCGGGCGCGGGCCGACGAGGCTCATGTCGCCGCGCACGACGTTCCACAGCTGCGGCAGCTCGTCCAGGGACGTGTCTCGCAGGAACCGTCCGACCGGGCCCATGCGGCGGTCGCCCCGCACGGTCCAGCGGGTGTCGGCCTCCTGCTCGTCCGCCGGCTTCAGCGTGCGGAACTTCAGCAGCACGAACTCCTCGCCGCCGAGCCCGATCCGCCGCTGCCGGAACAGCACGCCGGGCCCGCCCTCCAGCCGCACCGCGACCGCGCACGCCGCGAGCAGCGGCGCCGCCAGGAGCAGCAGGGCGGCCGCGACGGACACGTCCAGCAGCCGCTTCGCGTACCGGCGGGCGGGGTCGCGCAGCCGCCAGTCCACGCGGGCGCACGGCAGCCCGGCGAGGTACTCGCGGCGGCCCGGCTCGACCGGGACGACCGCCGCCGGGGGCTGCACGAGCAGCGTCTCGCAGGGGAGGCCGAACGACAGCCGCAGGACGGAGTCGAGCTGCTCGGGCGCGACGTCCTCGGCGACGACGATCAGGGTGCCGACGCCGTGCTTGTCGACGAGCACCGGCACGTCGGCGATGTCGCCGAGCACGGGCGGCACCGGCTCGGCGGGCAGCCCGGCGGCGACCTGGCCGACCGGGGCGAGCCCGAACTCGCCGCGCGCCCGCAGCAGCTCGACGAGCCGCCCGGACGTGCCGCCGACCCCGACGACCAGGGCGGGACGGGACCGGGAGCGGCGGCACCGGTAGACGCGGGCCGCGCCGTTCGCGAGCGCGCGGGACGCGACCGGGACGGCCGCGGCGAGCGCCAGCAGCCGCAGCCAGGCGACCGGGCCGGCCGCGAGCAGCACCGCGGCGACCGTCCCCACCAGCAGTGCGCGGACCAGCAGCCCCCGCAGGTCGGTCAGCAGCGACGGGCCGCGCCGCGCCCGGTACAGCCCGCCGCCCGCGTTCAGCGCGATGACGGCCGCGGCGGCCGCGGCGGGCAGCGCGCGGTCCGGCCGCCCGGGCTGCGCGGCCGTGACCGCGGCCGCCATCGCCCAGCCGTCGGCGGCGGCGAGGCACACCGGGTAGAGGGCCGGCAGCAGGCGCGGGCCGCGCGTCCTGCGGCGGTACGGGACCGGCGGCGTGCCGGGGGCGGGCGCCGCGGCGCCGCCGGGGGCGGCGAGGTCCGCGCGGGCCCCGGAGTCGATGGCACTCATCTCGCAAGTCCCTCCATGCCGAAGACTCACCCATGCCGGCCTCGCCGGGCGTCCTGACGGGCCGCGTCCGCGCGTCCCCTCCGCCGCTGACGCGGACGTCCGCGCAGGTGGCCACGGTTCAGCTTCGCAGGGCGGATCGGCATGGACCGCCGCCTTTTAACAAGGCGCTCCCCACTCTTGAGCAGAAGATCGAGTTCCGCCCCTGACCTGCGTAAATGCCGAAAATTCGCACCTGTTCCCCGAAGTTCCCCGGAAACGCCGGGCGGTCTTCGGGAAATACCTGTTGACGGGCGAACCCGAGCGGGAGAATCGGCGTCACAGATCATCACTCGATCCCCCTGACAAGAGGAGAACGGTGCGAGGCAAGACGGCCATGGCCATGGCGCTGGTCCTCGGACTGGCGACGGCGTGCGGCGGCGGGGGCGGGGGCGGCGTCGCCCCCGCGAAGACCGCGGCCGCCGCCCCGACGGTAACGATCACCCCGGCGAACGGCGACGCGCGCGCCCGCCCGGACCAGGGGGTCGTCGTCAAGGCGTCCGGCGGGACGCTCGGCACGGTCGCCGTGACCCTCAAGGGCGAGCCGGTGCCGGGCGCGCTGTCCGCCGACAAGACGACGTGGCGGTCGTCCTGGACGCTCGCGCCCGGCGGGAGCTACCGGGTGCAGGCCACGGCGACGTCGCCGCAGGGGCGGACGGCGACCGCGGCCAGCGCCTTCCGCACCACGACCGCGGTCGCCGCCACCCGGATCAGCAACGTGGTGCCGAGCGCGGGCGAGACCGTCGGCACCGGCATGCCGATCTTCATCCAGTTCACCAAGGACGTCCCCGAGCGGGCCAAGCCGCTGATCGAGAAGAGCATCGAGCTGTCGTCGACGAAGCCGACCGTCGGCTCATGGCGCTGGCTCGACAAGGGCCACTCCTTCAACGGCCTCCCGTCCCTGGTGTTCCGCCCGAAGAAGCCGTGGGCGCCGAACCAGGAGGTGTCGGTCACCGTCCACTACGCGGGCCTGAAGATCGGCGACGACGTGTTCGGCGCCAAGGACGTCACCCGCCGCTTCAAGATCGGTGACTCGCACGTCGTCGACATCAACGCGAAGACGCACGAGCTCGTCGTCCGGGAGAACGGCAAGACGGTCCGGAGCTGGGGCGTCAGCCTCGGCTCCGGCGGCGACGTGTGGGCCGACGGCGTCGACCACCTGCTCACCACCAGCGGCGTCCACCTCACCATGGACCGCAGCCGCATGGAGCGGATGGTGTCCCCCGGCAAGAAGAAGGGCGACCCCGGCTACTACGACGAGCAGGTCCCGTGGGCGACCCGCATCTCCAACAGCGGCGAGTACATCCACGAGAACACGTCCGACCCGGCCTGCCTCGGCAACCGCAACTGCAGCCACGGCTGCGTCCGGTCGCCCGCCCAGGACGCCAAGTGGCTCTACCACTGGTCGTACCGGGGCGACATCGTCAACATCACCGGCACCGCGCGGAAGCTCGACTGGTGGAACGGCTGGGGCTACTGGGAGGTCCCGTTCGGCAAGTGGTCGAACACCACCGACCGCGAGGCCGTGACGACG
The DNA here is from genome assembly GCF_000425065.1 of Actinomadura rifamycini DSM 43936. Classification (GTDB taxonomy): domain Bacteria; phylum Actinomycetota; class Actinomycetes; order Streptosporangiales; family Streptosporangiaceae; genus Spirillospora; species Spirillospora rifamycini. The sequence continues at coordinate 26,360 of NZ_AULB01000019.1, read as the reverse complement.
TCCCCGCTCAGGTCCTGACCTCCGCGGCGTCCGCCGGGGCCCCGTCCCGCGGCCGCCCGCCGTCCGCCGCGGGGCGGGACGCGGGGATGAGGGCGGTCGCGACGAGGCCGATGACGACGCAGGCCGCGGCGGCGTAGGAGCAGAGCGCGACGCCGTCGGCCATCGCGGCCCGCGCCGCGTCCGCGACCGGCGCCGTCTCGGGCCGTCCGGCCAGCGTGCCGATCGCGGCGCCGGCGGAGTCGGTGACGGCGCCGGCGTGCGCGTCCGCCGCCCCGTCGGGGACGCCGTCCGCGGTGAGCCGGTCGCGGATCCGGGCGCCGAGCGCGGTGAAGAACAGGGTGGTCAGCAGGGCGATGCCGAGCGCGAACCCGAGCTCGCGGAACGCGCTCTGCACGCCGGACGCCTGCCCCGCGCTGCGCGGCGGGACGTCCGCGAGCACCACGTTCGTGACCTGCGCCGTCGCGAACCCGACGCCGACGCCGTAGCCGAACAGGGCGAGCGCGACCGGCCACCACGAGCTGTCCGGGGACGCGACGAGCCCGAGCGCCGCCAGCCCGGCGACCTCCAGCGCCAGCCCCAGCCGGACCTGGCCGAGCGGCGACACCGGCATGCCGAACGCGGCGCCGCTCGCGCAGAAGCTGCCCGCCGCCAGCGGGACGAGCGCGAGCCCCGCCTCCAGCGCGCTGTACCCGAGGGTGAACTGGAGCCACAGCGGCAGCACCGCCAGGACCCCGAACTCGCCCATGCCGATGATCAGCGTGACGACGTTGCCGTTGCGGAACGACGCGATGGAGAACAGCCGCACGTCCATCAGCGCCCGCCCGGCGTCGCCGCGCCGCACCAGCCGCACCTGCCGGCGGACGAACGCGGCGAGCAGCAGGACCGCCAGGAGGAGCGCGGCGAAGGCGGGCGACGGTCCGGCGCCCCAGGTCGCGCCGGGGAGCTCCAGCGGCCGGACGCTCGCGAACCAGCCGTAGTGGCGGCCCTCGACGAGCCCGAACGCGAGCAGCCCGAGCCCGAGCACGGACAGGACGGCGCCCGCCGCGTCGATCCGGCCGCCGGCGCGGGGCGACGGCGCGAAGAACAGCAGCGCGCCCGCGCACAGCAGCGCGGTGAGCGGCACGTTGATCCCGAACGCCCAGCGCCAGGACGCCTGCTCGGTGAGCCACCCGCCGAGGACGGGGCCGAGCGCCGACGCGGCGCCGATCGTCGACCCCCAGACGGCGAAGGCGCGGCCGCGCGCCGCGCCGGTGAAGGTCGCGTTGAGCAGGGACAGCGACGTCGGCAGGATCATCGCCGCGCCGGCGCCCTGCAGGAACCGCGCGGCGATGAGCAGGCCGCCGTCCGGTGCGACGCCGGCGAGCACGCTGGTCGCGCCGAACGCGACGAGCCCGGCGACGAACACCCGGCGGGCGCCGACGATGTCGGCGACGCGCCCGGCGAGCAGCAGGAACGCCGCGAAGACGATCGCGTACGACTCCTGCGTCCACTGCGCCTCGGCGGAGCCGATCCCGAGGTCCTCGATGACCGACGGGACGATCACGTTGACGATCGTGGCGTCGACCACGATCAGCGCGACGCCGAGCGAGATCGTCACCAGCCCGAGCGCGCGCCGTAGGGAAGAGGGTTCGGACACCCTGAATACCTCCATGGTGAAGTATCTTTATGATGGAGTTACTTCACGAGGAAGGTAGAGTTGGGCACGACCGGTTGTCAACGCGAACGGGAGGACCGGATGGAACACGCGGACCGCGACGCCGTCGCCGACCAGCGGAAACGCCTCGTCGAGGGGCTGCGGGCCTACGGTGCGGAGTTCACCGAGCTGGGCCGCCGCTTCGCCACCGTCCTCGGCGTCCACGCCACCGACGCGTTCGCGCTGCTGGAGATCGCCTCCGCCGAGCAGCGCGGCGCCCCGCTCTCCCCCGCGCTCCTCGGCCGCCGCATCGCGCTGTCGTCCGGCGCCATGACCGCCCTGCTCAACCGCCTGGAGGAGGGCGGCCACATCACCCGCACCCGCGAGCGGGCCGACCGCCGGATCGTCACGCTGCGCATCGGCGAGCACGCCCGCACGATCGCCGAGGACTTCTTCGGCCCCGTCAACGCGCGCGAGGACGCCGTCCTGGCCGACTACCCGCCCGGCGTCCTCGCCGAGTTCGAGACCCTCCTGACCCGCCTCCGCACCGCCATGGACCCCGACACCCCCGAATGACCGCCGCCCACGGCCCGGCGGCGGGGCGGGCGGCGGGGCGGGGCGGTCAGCGGAGGGGGTCGAAGGGGGCCAGTTCGGACGGGGGGCGGCCCGTCGTGATCGTGTCCGCGAGGAGGCGGCCGGTGGCGGGGCCCAGGGTGATGCCCCACATGCCGTGGCCGCCGCCGACGAACACGCGCGGCGAGCGGGTCGCGCCGATGAGCGGCAGGCCGTCCCGCGTGCACGGGCGGGACCCGACCCACTCGTCCCGCCGGTCGTCCAGGCCGACGCCGCGCAGCATCGGGCGCGCCGCCTCCACGATCGCCCGGACCCGGCGGGGGTCGAGCGCCGCGTCCGGGCGGCGGAACTCCATCATCCCCGCGACGCGCAGCCGGTCGCCCAGCGGCGTGCACGCGACGCGCTGCGCCGGGAGGTACACCGGGCCGGACGGCGCCTCCGACACCGGCACGCTGAAGCTGTAGCCGCGGCCCGCCTGGACGAGCGCGCGGACGCCGAACCGGCGCGCGAGCCCGCCGAGCCACACGCCGCTCGCGACCACCGCCGCGTCGAACGCCTCCCCCTGGACGGCCACGCCGCCGGGGCCGTCGTGCAGGTCGCCGACGGGCGTCCCGGTGCGGATGTCGCCGCCGCGGGCCCGCACGGCGGCGGCGAGGGCGTGCACGAACCGCCCGGGGTCGATGTAGCGCTGGCCGCGCAGCAGGATCGCCGCGCCGATCCGGTCCGACAGCAGCGGCTCCAGCTTCCGGGCCTCGTCGCCGTCGAGCGCCTCGTACTCCAGCCCCTGGCCGGCCGCCCGGATGTGCTCGACCTCCTCCAGCAGGACGCGGCGCTCGGCGGCCGTCCGGTACGCGGCGACGAACGTGGCGGCGTCCCGCGTCTCGGCCTCGACGCCGCCCTCGACCAGGGCGTCGAAGCTCGGCAGCGCCAGCCGGTTGATCGGCACCAGCGCCTCCATCGCGCGCCGCCACCGCGCGGCCGTGCTGTGCCGCGCGAACCCGGCGAGGAACCGCAGCAGCCGCGGGTCCGCGCTCGGCGGCACGTACACCGGCGACGACGGGCTGAGCACCGCGCGGACCCCGTACCGCAGGACGGCCGGTTCCGGCAGCGGCGTCGCGAGCCCCGGCGTCAGCCAGCCCGCGTTGCCCCACGACGCGCCCGCCGCGACGTCCCCCCGGTCGAACACGGTCACGTCCACGCCGCGTTCCTGCAGGAACCACGCCGTGGACAGGCCGACCATCCCGGCGCCCACGACGGCGACACGGCGCGTTTCACCGGACACGTTGGCGACCATCCCACGTTCCTCTCTGCGGCGGTCCTCTCACCTCCGATGGTGGGACGGCGCGGCGCCCGCGGCCTCGTCCGATCCGGTCAATCGGGCGCGCACACCTTGTGCGATTCGCACAATCGGTCGGTAACACTGGGGGTATGGCGATCAGCGTGGCGGACCTTGCCGGATCTCTCGGGCCGAGCCTGCTCCGGGTGCTCACCGAGGGCCGCGCCGGGCCGGTGGACGACGTCGTCCTCGCCGAACCGGGCGAGCCCGCCGGGCAGCCCGGCGACCTGGTCCTCGGCATCGGCCTCCACTCGGCGGCGGCCGCGGTCGCGCTGCTGGAGCGGGCCGACGCCGCGGGCGCCGCCGCCGTCGCCGTGAAGGCCCCGCTCGCCGCGGCGGCCGCGCCCGCCGCGCGGACCCGGGCGCCCGCGCTCGTCGAACTCCAGCCGGACGCCTCGTGGGCGCACCTCGTGTGGCTCGTCCGCGGGGCCGTCGACCGGGCGGGCGCCCCGCTGCCCGGCTCGCCGGGCGCGCACGACGACCTGTTCGCGCTCGCCGACGCCGCCGCGGAGATCGCGGGCGCCCCGGTCACCGTGGAGGACGCCCGGTCGCGCGTCCTCGCCTACTCGGGGCTGCAGGACGCGACCGACCCCGCCCGGGTCTCGACGATCGTGGGCCGCCGCGTCCCGCCGCAGGTCACCGCGCATCTGCGCGCCTGCGGGGTGTTCCGGAAGATGGCCGGGTCGAGCGACCCCATCGCCGTCCCCGCGGGGCCCGACGGGATGCTGCCGCGGCTGGTCGTCCCGGTCCGCGCGGGCGGCGAGTGGCTCGGCTCGATCTGGGCGGTCGCCCGCACGCCCATCCCGGACGCGCGGGTCCGGCGGCTCACCGAGCTGGCGTCCGTCCTCGCCCTGCACCTGCTGCGGCTGCGCGCCGACGCGGAGGTCGCGCGGCGGGTGTCGGCGGAGCACCTGCGGGCGGCGCTGCGGGACGGCTCGCCGCTCGCGGTGCCCGACCCGCCGCCGTGGCGGGTCGCGATCCTCGGCGCCCGCGGCGGCGGCGACGCGCGGCGGGCGCTCGACCTGTGGGAGGCGATCGCCCGCCGGTTCGGCTGGCGCCGCCCGCTGCTCACCGACCTCGACGGCGCGCTGCACGCCGTCCTCACGGCCGGGCCGGGCGGCCGCGCGCGGGAGCCGGGGTCGCCGCCGTGGCTGGCGGACGTCCTCGCCCGCGTGCGCGACCCGGACCTGTACGCGGCGATCGGCGGCCCCGCCGCCGCCCCGGCCGACCTGCCCCGGTCCCGGGCCGAGGCCGCCGAACTGGACGGGCTCGCGGCGTCCGGGCGGCTCGCGGCGGCGGGCACCGTCCTGCTGGAGGACGCGTGGGACGCCGTCGTCGTCGAGCGCGCGCGCAGGGCGGTCGGGCCGGACGTCCTCGGCGGCCCCCTGCGGGCCCTCCGCGAGCACGACGCGGAGCACGGCACGTCCTACCTGCCGACGCTGGCCGCCTGGCTCGACCACTTCGGCGACCCGAAGGGCGCGGCGGCCGAACTCCGGATCCACCCGAACACGCTGCGGTACCGCCTGCGCCGCATGGCCGACACGGCGCCCCTCGACCTCGCGTCCTCCCGGGTGCGGCTGGCCCTCCGCCTCCAGCTCGCCGCCCTCCCGGACGCCGCCGGACGGGCGTGACGGCGGCCCGGCGCGCGTCCGGGAGCCGGGCGTCCAGGGGTGGGCGGCCGGTCAGGCGGAGGAGGAGCGGCGGCCCGTGCGGCGCGTCCGGGCGTTGCGGGTCCGCCGCTCGCACTTCGCCATCAGCAGGCTCAGCCGCTCCGCGCCCGGTGGCGCGGCGGTGCGGCATTCCGCCCGGTCGAACGGGGCGTCCGCCGGACGGACGGTGTGGCCGCGGTCGGCGTGCGCGGTGAAGACGTACGCGTCGACGGGCCGGGCCAGCGGGACCGGCGGGACCTGGGCCGACGGGAAGATGTGCGCCAGGGCGGACAGCAGGTCGAGGACGTCGTCCCACGCGCTGCGGAGGGTGTACTTGATCGCGATCTTGAATTCGCTGCCGAGGCTCCACGAGCGCCGGACTATGGGCGCCTCCGTCCCGGCCCCGGCCTCTTCGTCTCCCATCAGATAGACGGGCCTGCTGTGGAAGCGGGTGCGGTATTTACCTGTCTTCACGTCCGTGTATCCCTGGAGCTTCCCGGTCGCGTCGACCGTCGCTCCGAAGTCCGGCGGCCGGACGGGCAGGAGGCGGGTGTTCAGGGAGACGCGGCCCTCGGCGGCGGGCCCGGGGTTCGGCAGGTCGTCGGCCGTCCCCGCGGAGAACGAGCCGCCGAGGCCGACGCCGGCCTCGAACGAGAACGCCGCGCCGCCGTCCGTGGTGACGATCCGGAGACCTCCGCCGATGCCGCGGTAGAACGTGAACTTCAGCTCCGAGCCCTGCACCTTCCCCAGCATGCCCATCGCCTGGGGAGGGGGCGGGGGCCGGTGCTCGGGCACCTCGGCCGGCTCCGGGACGTCCGCGGAGAGGCGCTCGGAGACGCAGCCGCGGGCGGGCGCCGGTTCGACGACGCGCGCGAGCGGCTGGGACGCGGGACTCGACAGCACCGCGATCAGCGCGAGGATCTGGACGCACGCGCCGCATATGACTCCCCCCATGTGCGTGCTTCCACTCCTCCGGGCGCGTGGACGGACACCGGCGCCGGAACGGATCGGCCCTCCCCGACGGCAGTGACGACATGTCGCACGTTATAGCACAATGGAGTCGCTTGATTACAAAACGTGACCAAGAGTCTATAGGTCAATATGGACGACTCCCCCCGTTCAGGGCAGGCGGAGAGCGGCGGGCGCCCCGGCCGGGACGGACGGCGCGCGCGGCGCGACGCGGCCGACGCGCCGGTACGGCCCGCCGGGCGCGGGGCGCGGGTCGTCCTCGCCGCGGTTCGGCCAGAACGACATCGCCCGCTCGGCCATCGCGGTGATGGTGAGGGACGGGTTGACGCCCAGGTTCGCGGTGACGGCGGAACCGTCGACGATGTGCAGGCCGGGGTGGCCGTGGACCCGGTGGTAGGGGTCGATGACGCCGGTCTCGGGGGTCTCGCCGATGGTGCAGCCGCCGATGAAGTGCGCCGTCGTCGGGATGTCGAACAGGTCGAACCACGTCCCGCCCGGGGTCGCGTCGAGCTCCTCGGCGAGCATCCGGACGGCCTTGTGCGCGATGGGGATCCACGTGGGGTTCGGCGCGCCCTCGCCCTGCCGCGCGACGAGGCGGCCGCGCCGCCCGGTGACGGTGATGGAGTTGTCGGCGGTCTGCATGACGAGGGCGATGACCGTGCGGTTCGCCCAGTCCTTCAGCGAGAGCCCCCGCAGGATGAGCGTCGGGTGCCGCAGGGCCAGCCCCGCGAACTTCAGCCAGCGCGGCGCCCGCCCGCCGCCGTCGACGAGCAGCGTCCGGATCAGCCCCATCAGGTTGTTGCCGGTGCCGTAGCGGGTCGGCTCGATGTGGGTGGCGTCGTCGGGATGGAACGACGAGGTGATCGCGAGGCCGGTGCCGTGGTCGACGTCCCCCGGGCGGTGCCGGCCGGTCAGGCGCTCGACGCCGAGCAGCGCCTCGGAGTTGGTGCGGGTCAGCTCGCCGAGCCGCGCGGACAGGTGCGGCAGGCGGCCCGCGCCGCGCATCCGGTGCAGCAGCGTCTGCGTGCCGTGGGTCCCGGCGGCGAGGACGACCTGCTCCGCGGTGATCGTCCGCTGGTGGCGCCGCAGGAACCCGGTGCGCCGGATCGTCACCCGGTAGCCGCCGGACGCGACGGGGTCCAGCGCGGTCACCATGGTGTCCGGGACGACCCGGACGCCCGCCTTCTCCGCGAGGTACAGGTAGTTCTTCGTCAGCATGTTCTTCGCGCCGACACGGCAGCCGATCATGCACGAGCCGCACGCGGTGCACGTCGTCCGCCGGGGGCCCGCGCCGCCGAAGTACGGGTCGTCGTGCGTCACCCCGCCCCGCGGCGTCCCGTCCTGCGCCGACCCGTCCTGCGGCGTCCCGTCCTGTGCCGTCGTGCCCTCGTCCCCGAAGAACACCCCGACCGGGACCGGGTGGTGGGTGTCGCCGGCGCCCATCCGGTCCGCGACCCGCTTGACCGCCTCGTCCGCGGGCGTGACCAGCGGGTTCGTCACGACGCCGAGCATCCGCCGGGCCTGGTCGTAGTGCGGCGCCAGCTCGTCCCGCCAGTCGGTGATGCGGCCCCACGCCTTGTCGGTGAAGAAGGGGCTCGGCGGCTCGTACAGCGTGTTGGCGTAGACGAGCGAGCCGCCGCCGACGCCCGCGCCCGCGAGGACGAGCACGCCCGCCTTCCCCCCGACGCGGTGCATCCGCTGGATGCCGCGCAGGCCGAGCCGCGGCATCCACAGGTACCTCGGCAGCCGCCAGGACGTCTTCGGCAGCGAGTCCTCGTCGAACCGGCGGCCCGCCTCGAGCACCGCGACGCGGTACCCCTTCTCGGCGAGCCGCAGCGCCGCGACGCTGCCGCCGAACCCCGAGCCGACGACGATGACGTCGAAGTCGAACGCCTTGCGGGCCATCCGCACCACCTCGTCCCCACACGCAACGGAGTCCCGACTATCGACCCGCGCGCCCGCCCGCACCACGAAGCCGGACACGCGATTCGGCGGGGCACTTGTCACCGCGTTGACAACCCCTCCGCGACCGGCCGGACACGCTGGACGAACGCCGCCCGGGGGCCTCACCGCGGACGTCCGCCCGTTGTCACGCGCGTGACAAGGCGGGGGCGGCGATCCTGCGCGACGTGACAAAGCCGCCCCCCGCCGGGCGGCGCATAATGACCGGATTGCACGCAGTGTCCAGCCGGATCGGCCACCGATCGGGTCCCACCCTGCCGAGAGGAACCACCCGTGAACCGACGTCATCTCGCGGCCCTGCTGCTGGTCCCCGCGCTCGCCCTCACGGGGTGCGGCGGGGAGGACGACTCCGGCGGCGGGTCGTCCGCGCAGACCCCCGCGGCCGGGGCGCCGTCCGGGCCGGGGGCCGGGCAGCCCGGCGGCGACGGCGGCGCGGGCGGCGGCCAGGGCGGGACGGGCGCGGGCCAGGGCGGCGGCGCCGGTTCCGGCGGCGCGAACGGCTCCGGGGGCGCGGGCGGCGCGGGCGGCTCCGGCGGCGGCGGGACCGCGAACGGCGCCCCCACCGGGCCACCCCCGGCCGCCGTGAACGCCTTCACCAAGTGCATGCGCGACAAGGGCGTCGACATCCCCGCCGACATCCGGCAGTGGCAGCCGCCCGCGACGCCGTCCGGCGACATGCAGCGCGCGATGGCCGTCTGCATGCAGGTCATGGCGTCCGCCGCCCCGCGCGGCTGACGCCCCGCGCCCGACGCGCCCCGCGGGCGACGCCGACCGCGCGCGGGGCTCAGCCGCAGACCGTCCGGTAGGGGACGTCGGGGACGTAGCGGCGCCACTCGGCCTCGGTGAGGTCGCCGCCGGCCCGGTCGCAGATCTCCCGCACGGCGTCCGCCGGGTCGAGCGAGGTCTCCCGCACCGTGCCGTCCGTCCCGGCGGTGAGCAGGCGCGCGCCGCCGTCGCGGAACGCCAGGTCGAGCAGCGGGCCGTTGTGGAGCGGGATCAAGCCGGTCAGCGGACGGCGGGTCTCTACGTCCCACAGGCGCACGCGCCCCTTGGAGTCGCCCGTGACGAGGAACCGGCCGTCCGGGGTGAAGGACATCAGCACGATGCCCTGGTCGTCCAGGGGGAAGCCGGGCTCCAGCATCCGCCCGCTCTCCATGTCGAACAGCCGTACCGCCGCGGGGCCGTGGTAGGCGAGCAGGCGGCCGTCCGGGCTCTGCGCGGAGACGCCGCCCCAGGGGCTCTCGAAGAGGTCGCGGCGCTTCCCGTCCGGCACGGTCACGAGGTGGACGTCCTCGGACGTCTGGACGATGATCGCCTCGCCGTCGGGCCGCATGAGCGCCATCCCCCAGTCGCCTTCGGCGGGGGATCGGAGCAGCAGGCGCCCGCTGGGCAGCTCCCGGATCAGGGTGGTCCGCCCGCCGTCGACCGTGTAGGCGACGCGCTCGCCGTCGCGGCCGAACGACACGCTGCTGCTCGGCGACGGCCCCTCGCCGGTGTAGGCGGGCCCCAGCGTCCGGGTCGCCCGCCCCGTCTCCGGATCCAGGAACCGCAGGCCGCTCGGCAGGTGGCTGTCGACCACGGTGCGCCCGTCCGGGGTGAACCGGACGAGCAGGTCCGGCTCGACCCCCGTGACCTCGTTCGGGACGGGCGGGCCGACCGGCCGGCCGGTGTCGAGGTTCCAGGTGCGGACGGACGACCTGTCGCGCCGGGCGAACAGGCGCCCGTCCGGGCTGAACGCGCCTCGGTGGTCGTCCTCCGAGGCCGCGGGGTACGTCAGCACCGCCTCCGGCCGGGTGTGCCGGGACACGTCGAACACCCGCAGCCAGGATCCCTGCGCGTCACCGTCCACGACGACGAGCGTGCGGTCGCCCGGCCCGAACGCGGCCTGCCCCGCCTTCGCGTCGCGGGCGAACGTCTCCACCATCCCGTCCGTCCGCCACATGCGCACGCCGTCCGCGGGGCTGTTGCCGAGGAGGAACCGGCCATCGGCGTTGAACGCGAGCGAGACGACGCCGCCGAGCGTCCCGGTGATGCGCCCGTCCGTCATGTGCATGTGCTCCCGGCCCGTGGCGGCGTCCCAGAGGCCCACCTCGCCCTGACCGTAGGCGAGGGCGACCGTCCGGCCGTCCCTGGTGAACGCGGGCGCCACGAACTCCTCCCCCGGCTCGCCTTCCAGGAGCGGTTCGAAGATCTCGATGGTGCTCAGCCGGCGGCGTTCCGGCAGGTCCCAGACCTCGACGTGGGTCGCGTCGGTGACGATCGCCGCGCGGCGGCCGTCGGCGCTGACCCCGGCTTGCAGCCCGCCCGGCGGGCCGGGCACCGGCTCCCCGGCCCGCAGGTCCCACAGGCGCACCGGGTCGGGACCCTCCAGGGCCTTGCTCACGCCGATCCCGCGGGTGGGCAACCGGTGGATCAGCGCGGGGACGGGCTCGCCCGCCGCGCGTCCTTTCTCCAGGTCCCAGAGCGTCGTGCTCGCACCGGTCCAGATGACGGCGAGGCCGCCGTCCGGGCTCGCGGCCACCAGGCCGTGCTCGTCGGGCGCCCCGGTGAGGTCGATGCGGTGCTTCCGCAGCGACGGGACGTCCAGGAACTCGGCGAAGCCGGCGTCGCTGTAGTCGTGGTGCAGGATCCTCTGACCGTCGGCGCCGAGGAGCAGGGCCCTGGTGCGGACGCCCGGAGCGGGAAGCTCCCGCACCGCCACGTCCTGCTGGAACCGGGCCGCCAGAACCGGCCCGCGCGCGTCGTTGATCTCCGCGAGGCGCCAGGCCGCCGCGCTCAGCAGCATCGCGGCGCGCGGGTCGTCCGTGCGGACGGCGTCCGCGCGCGCCGCGACGGACCGCGCCCACGCCGCGTTGCGCTGGCGTTCGATGGCGCGGCGCTGGTTCTCGATGACGCCGACGGCGATCAGCGACAGCACGAGGAACACGGCCGTCGCGGCGGCGGCGGCGCGGCGCGCGTGCGCCCGCCGCCGCTCCCGCGCCCGGCTCGCGGCGAGGAAGTCCTGCGCCCGCCCGCCGAGCCCGACCCGGGTCCGCTGCGTGGTGGCGAACCGCGCGGTCGAGGCGAGCGCGGTGCCCTGCAGCAGGTCGCCGGGCTTGCGGCCGTGCTCGTCCCAGAGGCGCGCTCCGCGGGCCAGCTCGTCGCGGACGCGCAGTCCCTCGCGGTCGTCGGCGATCCAGCCGCGCAGGCGGGGCCAGGTGTGCGGGAGGGCGGGCGTCGCGAGGGAGCACTCCTCCCCGTCGATCGCGATCAGCCCGGCCGCGGTGAAGACCCCGAGGATCCGGTCGAGCGCGGCGGCGGAGCCGGGCGGTCCCGCCGCGCGCAGCTCCGCGCGCGGGACCGGGCGCGGCTCGCCGTCGGCGCCGACGAGGCCGAGCAGCAGCAGCGGGACGAGCGGACGGTCGTCCTCGGCGACGTCGAGGCACGCGCGTTCGGCGCGGTCGTGCAGGGACGGGTCCGGCGCGTGCGACTCCGGCGGCCGGACGGCCGCGGCGATCCGGCTGCCCTCGCCCAGCATCGCCGCCGCGTCGGCGCCGCCGGTCAGGGCGAGCAGCAGTTCCGGGGCGGTCGGCCGGTCGTCCGGTGCGACCGACAGCGCCCGCCGGACGAGCGCGCGGAGCGGCTCGCCGAGGCCGCCCAGGTCGAGGTCGTCCGCGAGGATCCGCCGCAGCGAGGCGGGGAAGTCCGGCGCGCCGAACGGGGACCGGCCGGTCGCGGCGAAGACGACGGCGACGCCCCAGGCGAACACGTCGGCGGCGGGGGTGGCGCGCTCGCCGCGCAGGACCTCGGGGGCGGTGTAGCCGGGGGTGCCGATGACGCCCTCGGTCGCGGTGAGCGTCATGTCGTCCGTGCGCGCGATCCCGAAGTCGATGAGCCGGGGCCCCTCCGGGCCGATCAGCACGTTGCCCGGTTTGAGGTCGCGGTGGACGACGCCGGACTGGTGGATGGCGGTCAGCGCCGTGGCGACGCCGGTCGCCAGCCACAGCAGCTCGTCCCCGCCGTACGTGCCGCTCTCCCGGACGACCTCGCGCAGGCTGGGGCCCTCGATGAACTCGCTGACGATGTACGGGCGCGGGCCGTCCAGGTCCGCGGCGACGATGCGGGCCGTGCAGAACGACGCGGCGCGGCGGGCCGCGGCGACCTCCCGGCCCGCCTGCGCGCGCAGTTCCGGGCTCCCGGAGACCCGCTCGTGGAACGCCTTGAGCGCGACCCGCCCGCCGGACTCGTCGTACGCCTCGTACACGACGCCCTGGCCGCCCGCGCCGAGCCGGCCCGCCAGCCAGTAGTCCCCGATCCGCCGCGGGTCCTCGGCGAGGAGCGGCGCTCCCCGCGGCGTCGCGCGCCGTCCGGCCACGTGTGCTCCCGCCCCTCGCCCGGCTGTCCGTTTTATGACGTCGATCGGTCCGGGAAAGTTGACCTTCGGCGCGGGGATTCATCAAAGGTGCTGGTAGGTGGTGTAGTTTTCAGCGAAGTCGTTGTCGCGGCGGAAGTTCGTGAAACTCATCGTTGCGGTGGTGTCAAGGCCCTCGACGTAATGCCACCAGCCGATCGGTATGAACAGCAGTTCGCCCGGCGCGAGCGTGCACTCGTGCACCTGGGCGTCCCGCATCTTGGGGAACCGCGCGTCGTCCACGTCGCTCCCGTCCACGTCGGAATAGCAATGGACGGTGTTGTAGATGTACGCGGTGTCGTGCATCGGCACCAGTTTGACGTGCTTGCGCCCGATGACCTGCGCCATGAAGTTGTTCGTCAGGTCGTGGTGGTACGGCGTCTTCGTGCCGGCGGGGCCGAGCCAGAGGCTCGCGCCGTTCGACCACGCCGCTGCCCGCCCGCATCCGGGCGAGGCGCCCGTAGACGGTGAGCGCCCATTCGCGCTTGCGGAGCCGGTTCGCGACGCGCGAGCCGCCCTGCACGTACGGGCTCTCCAGCGCCGCGTCCACCTCGCGGCCGGCTTCCGCCGCGTCGAAGCCGTTCTGCACCAGCACCGCGCGGATCGCCTCCGGCGCGCTGCCGAGCAGCACGTTCTCGGCGATCCAGCGGCGCCACTGCTCGATGGGAGGGGCCACGGTCTTCTCCTTCGCGACGGGGGCGTCCGGAGGCGATTCTCGGCCCGGGGGTGTCGCCAGGTACACCCCCCGGCCGGGGGTTGGGCCCAGTGCGGGAGGGGGTGCGGGCCGGAAGAGTCGATCTTGCCGAACCGCACCGCACCCTGGAGGTCCGCATGCCGCGCATCCGCACCCGAACCCGCCGTCCCGCCGCGCGCCGCGCCGCCGTCCGCGCCGTCCTCGCGACGGCCGCCGCCGCGACCGCCGTCACCGCCGTGGCCGTCCCCGCCGCCCAGGCCGGGCCCCACGACCGCCACGGCGGGCACGGGGGGCACGGCCGTCCCGGGAAGCACGAGCGGACGGTCGAGGCGTGGGCGGACCGGCTCGTCGCGGACGGGGCGCCCGGCGCGATCATCATGACCCGGCGCGGCGGACGGGTGCACCACGCCACCGCCGGCGTCGCCGACAAGGCCACCGGGCGCCCCATGGACCACCGGCTGCTGTTCCGCATCGCGAGCGTCACCAAGTCGTTCACCTCGACGGTCGTGCTCCAGCTCGCCGCCGAGCGGCGGCTGTCGCTCGACGACACGGTGGAGAAGTGGCTGCCGGGCCTGGTCCGGGGCAACGGCAACGACGGCTCGAAGATCACCGTGCGGCAGCTCCTCGCGCAGACCAGCGGCCTGCACGACTACACGTCCGATCCGCGGATCTTCGCCGAGCCCGGACGCTCCTGGACGCCCGAGGAGCTCGTCGGGATCGCGATGGAGACCCCGCCGCACCACGCGCCCGGCACCGACTGGAACTACGCGAACACCAACTACGTCCTCGCCGGGATGATCATCGAGCGGGCGACGGGGAATTCCGTGGGGCACGAGTACAAGAAGCGCATCTTCTGGCCGCTGGGGCTGCGCCGCACGTCCTACCCGGAGACGAGCACCGCGTTCCCCGGCCCGTACGTCCACGGCTACTACTACGACTTCGGCGACGTCAGCACGCTGGTGAGCCCGTCGAGCGCCCGCGCGTCCGGCGGCATCGTCTCCACGGTGGACGACGTCGCGCGCTTCCACCGGGCCCTGTTCACCGGGCGGCTGCTGCCGCGGCGGCAGATGCGGGAGCTGACGACCGTCCGGCCCGTCAACGACGGCGGGATCGTCGAGGACTACGGCCTCGGCGTCGCGCGGATCGCGTTCTCCTGCGGGTACGCGTGGGGGCACGACGGCGGCTTCCCCGGCTACCGCACCTGGACCTACACCAGCGCCGACGGCAAGCGCCAGGCCGTGATCACCTACAACGAGTCGGCGCTGGAGGAGGACAAGGAGTTCCGCGCCGACCTCGCGAAGGCCGCCGACGCCGCGTTCTGCTCCTGACGCCCGTCCGGCCCCGGACGACCGCCCGCGTGCGGCGGTCGTCCGGGGCGTCGGTCTGGGAGGATCGACATCGTGCCCCATTCCTCCCGATTTTTCGTGCGGGCGGCGGTGCTCGGCGCCGCGCTCGCCGTGCTCGGTCCGCTCGCCGCCGGCTGCGGCTCCGAGGTCCACACCCCGTCGGCCGCCGGCGCCGCGCCGGTCCCCGAGCGGGGCTCGTCGCCGCCGCCGGGCTCGCGGACGCCGCCCGTCCCGCCCGTCCCCACGCCGCGGGGCCCGCGGAGCGCGCGGACGGCGTGCTCCCCGGACGGCACCCGGCTGGAGGCCCTCGAACCGGACGCGGCGATGGGGCTGCGCGGGATGCGGGTGACGCTCGTGAACTGCGGCGACGCGCCCTTCCGGCTGGACGGCTACCCGGCGCTGCGCGTCCTCGACGGGGCCCGCGAGCCGTTCGAGGTGCGGGTCGTCGAGGGCACGGCGACCGTGCCCGACCCGGGCCCGAAGGCGATCACCGTGCGGCCCGGCGGGTCCGCGTCGGCGGTCGTGGTGTGGCGGAACACGGTGACCCACGGGACGACCGTCGACGGCGTGTTCCTCGAGGTCGGGCCGGGCCGCGGGCTCCGCCCGGCGGCCCTGCGGGTGCCGGGCGGGCTCGACCTCGGCACGACCGGCCGCCTCGAAGTGACCGCCTGGTCGCTACCGTGACGCCCGCCGGGCGGGCGGGACCGTCCACTGCCCGTCCGGCCGCACCCCCACCGGACGGACGCCCGGCGGCACGGGCGGCGCGGGCCGCAGGGGCCACCCGGCGGGCGGCGGGCTCTGCGGGACGGGCGGCCCCGGGCGGATGGCCCGCGGCGGCCCCGCCGCGGTGCCTGCCGCGGTGCCCGCCGCGGCGGCGGCCCGGCGGCGCTCGTGGCGCGGGAAGGCGAGCAGCGCCAGCACGGCCAGCAGCACGCCCGCGACCCGCAGCCCGAACGGCGCCGCCTCGCGCGGCCACGGCTCGCCGAACAGCAGCGTCGCCGACAGCAGCAGGTGGGTCTTCGCCGTCACCGTGACGACCGTGACGATGATCGTGAGGCG
The DNA here is from genome assembly GCF_000425065.1 of Actinomadura rifamycini DSM 43936. Lineage (GTDB taxonomy): Bacteria > Actinomycetota > Actinomycetes > Streptosporangiales > Streptosporangiaceae > Spirillospora > Spirillospora rifamycini. Next base: position 10,749 of record NZ_AULB01000019.1, on the reverse strand, counting down.
GCACCGCTGGAGCCCGATCGACACGAGCCCGAGGCCGAGCACGCCCGCCAGCAGGAACAGGTACGGGTGCGGGGTCGCGAGGACGCCGAACCCGGCGCCGTCCGCCAGCAGCATCGCCGTCCCGAGCCCGAACGCCTCCGTCGCGCCGAGCAGGACGCCCGCGCCGACCCCGTACGCGATGCCGGTGAGGGGGCGCGCGTGCCGGCCCGCGACGGGACGGTCGCGGACGCTGAACATCCAGATCGGCACCGCCAGCGACGGCACGAACACCAGCCCGGCCTTCCACAGCGGCAGCGCGCCCGCCGGGTCCGCGCCGCCGGTCCGGTGCAGCGCGCCGGCGAGCGACCCGCCGTCCCCGGCCAGCAGCGACAGCGCGGCCGTCGCCATCGCCGCGACGGTGACGCCCGCGGCGAGCCACTCGCGCGACGTCGGCCGCTCCCCGAACCCGCTCATCCCGACGACCAGCAGCAGCACCAGGCTGAGGCCGTAGGCGGGCAGCGCGGCGACCACCGGCAGCGTCACCAGCGCCGCCGCGGAGATCGCGAACCCGCCGATCAGCAGCGCGACCGCCGCGAGCCAGCGGGGGCGCAGCAGCTCCGCCCCGGCGCGCAGCGGATGCCGGCCGCCGATCGGGGCGATCCGTCCGACGGCCGTCTTGAACATGACGAAGGCGACGATGTAGACCGCCTGCGCGGCGCAGGCGAGGACGACCGCGTGCATGGCGCACCTCCGAAGGCGCGGCTCCCGTGGGTCCGGACGCCGGGGGCGTCCGACCTCCCGGTTAACCGGTGGGACAACCGTTCTTCATCGGATGGTGACATGGCGCGACCCGGCGGCGATGCGCCGCCGGACACGGAGATCCCCGCGCTTTTGTGCGTCTAGGTGACAGTTCGCGAATCGCCTTCGGATTCCGCGGACAGCCGCCGCCGGACGACCTTCCCCGTCGCGTTCCGCGGCAGCTCGGCCACGAAGTGCACGTCCCGCGGGACGGCGAACCGGGCGAGGTGGTCGCGGACGTGCGCCCGCACGGCGTCGGCGTCGGGCGACGCGCCGTCCCGCAGGACGACGAACGCCGCCGCGCGCTGCCCGAACTCCTCGTCCGGCACCCCGGTGACCGCGACCTCCCGCACGTCCGGCAGGCCCTCGATGACCTCCTCGATCGCCCCCGGGAAGACGTTCTCCCCACCGGAGACGATCATGTCGTCGTCGCGCCCGTGCACGAACAGCCGCCCGTGCTCGTCGATCCGGCCGACGTCCCCGAGCCCGATCATCCCGTCGCGCATCTCCTTCGCGGCGCCGCTCGTGTACCCCGCGAACAGCAGCTCGTTCGCCGCGAAGATCCGCCCGACCGTCCCCGCCGGGACCCGCTCGCCCGACTCGTCCAGGATCGCGACGCGGGTGCCGGGCGGCGGGGTGCCCGCGGTGTCCGGGGCGGCCCGCAGGTCCGCGGGCGTCGCGATCGTCACCCACGACGCCTCCGTCGACCCGTACAGGTTGTACAGGACGTCGCCGAACTCGTCCATGAACGCCGTCGCCAGCGTCGCGGGCAGCGCCGACCCGCTCACCGCCGCGATCCGCAGCGACGGCACCGCCGGCCGGTCCGGGACGTCCAGGACCCGCTGGAGCATCACCGGCACCGCCACCAGCGCGGTCGCCTCCGTCTCCGCGATCGTCCGCAGCGTCTCCGCCGGGTCGAACCGGGGCCGCAGGACGATCGTCGCGCGCAGCGAGATCGCGACCTGCAGCATCGCGTAGCCCCAGGTGTGGAACAGCGGCGCCTCGATGAGCATCCGCTCGTGCACCCGGTACGGGATGCGCGACAGGATCGACGTCAGCGGCGACAGCCCCGGCCGCGACTTGCGGTCGGCCCCCTTCGGGCGCCCGGTGGTGCCCGAGCTGAGGACGATCGTCCGTCCCGTCTTGGCGGGCGGCTCGACCGTCGCCCCGGCGTCGTCCGCGACGAGCGCCTCCAGCTCCGCGTCGGTGAGGGTGCGGACGCCGTCCGGCAGCGCCTCCAGGAACCCGCCGAACTCCTCGTCGGCGATCACCACGCCGACCTGCTGCTCCTCCACGACCAGGACGAGCTGCTCGACGCTCATCCCCGTGTTCATCAGCACCAGGTCGGCGCCCGCCTTGCCGCACGCGGCCAGCGCCTCGATCATCCCCCGGTGGTTGCGGCACAGCACCGCGACCACCTTCCCCCGCACCTGCGCGGCCAGCCGGTCGGTGCGCGCGTCGAGCTCCCCGTAGGTCAGCTCGCCCAGGTGGTCGATGACCGCGACCCGGTCCGGGTCGCGGGCCGCGGCCGACGCGACCGTCCCGCCCAGCACGGTGCCCCACTTGCGCAGGGCGCCGAGCTGGCGCGCGACCCGCAGCGGCGGACCCGGGCGCCACAGCCCGCTCCGGGCGAACATCCCGCCCGTCCGCGCGACCGACGCCGTGCGGCGCCCGATCTCCGATCCGCTCATCGCTCTCCCCACCCTGGTCGTTCCGGATTTCCGACCGTACGGATGGGGAGTTGGGGGTTTCTTCTCCTTCAGCCCAGCCTTTCGGAACCGCCGTTGTCAGTCGGCTGACAAGTTCAGGCCCCGCCGAGCTTCGCCGGGACGCCGGCCTCCGCGTCCTCCGGCGCGTCCGGCTCGGGCAGGTCGAGGCTGTCGCGCAGCCGCACCGGCTGCAGCGCCGCCGCCGCGGCGATCCCGACGACCGCGATGGCCGCGGAGATCAGGAAGATGTGCCCGGTCGCGTCCCCGTACGCGGCCCGCACCACCTCGCGGATCGGCTCCGGCAGCGCGGCCACGTCCAGGTCGCCGCCCGCGCCGCCGCGCTGCGACGCCGGGACGCCCAGCTTCGCGAGCCCCTCGGCGATGTGATCCGCGACCTTGCTCGCCAGCACGGCCCCGAGCACCGAGACCCCGATCGTCCCGCCGAGCGACCGGAAGAACGTCACCGTCCCGCTCGCCGCGCCGATCTCGTTCAGCCGCACCGAGTTCTGCACGACCAGCACCAGGTTCTGCATCGTCATGCCGACGCCCACGCCGATGAGGAACATCCCGACGCCCAGGTAGACCAGCGACGTCTCGTGGTCGATGACCGACAGCATCGCGAACCCGGCCGTCAGCACCACCGATCCGATGACGATGTACCGCTTGACCGTCCCGGTCTTGGTCGCCAGCCGCCCCGCGACCGTGGACGATCCGAGGACGCCCAGCATCATCGGGAACGTCAGCAGCCCGGCCTTCGTCGGGCTGAACCCGCGGCCGATCTGGAAGTACTGCCCCAGGAAGACGGCCCCGCCGAACATGGCCATGCCCACCGCCAGGCTCGCGATGATCGCCAGCGCGGTGTTGCGCTGCGCCACGATCTTCAGCGGCACGATCGGCTCGCGCCCCCGCGCCTCGACCGCCACCGCCGCGGCCAGCAGCACCAGCCCGCCGGCCACCATCGCCGCGGTCTGCCAGGACAGCCACGCGAAGTCGTTGCCGACGAACGTCACCCAGATCAGCAGGACGCTCACGCCGCCGGCGATGAGCATCGCGCCCCAGTAGTCGATCTTGACGTCGTCCCGCCGGAGCACCGGCAGCTTCAGCGTCTTCTGCAGCATCAGCAGCGCGACCGCCGAGAACGGCACGCCGATGAAGAAGCACCAGCGCCAGCCCAGCCACGACGTGTCGACGATCAGGCCGCCGAGCAGCGGGCCGCCGACCGTCGCGACCGCCATCACCGCGCCGAGGTAGCCGTAGTACCGGCCCCGGTCCCGCGGGCTGATCATCGCGGCCATGATGATCTGCACGAGGATCTGCAGGGCGCCCATGCCGAGGCCCTGCACCGCCCGCGCCGCGATGAGCTGCTCGGTGTTCTGCGCGAACCCGGACGCCAGCGACGCCACGATGAAGATCACGATCGCGATCTGGAGCAGCAGCTTCTTGCTGTAGAGGTCGGCGAGCTTCCCCCAGATCGGGGTGCTGGCCGTCGACACCAGCAGCGTCGCCGTGACCACCCACGTGTACTGCGACTGGGTGCCCTTCAGGGCGCCGATGATCTGCGGCAGCGCCGTGGACACGACCGTGGAGCTGAGCATCGCGACGAACAGCACCAGCAGCAGACCGCTGAGCGCCTCCAGGATCTGCCGCCGCGTCATCGGCGGCGGCGAGGGGGCACGCACACTCAAGGAACGCCTCCGGAAAGGTAGTGGGAACGGGGATTCCAAGGCCGCCGCGCCGGAATATATTCCCACTGCGCAAAGTTTCTCAGAGGGCAAGGTCGTCTACCGCTAGGGTCCTGGAGGCATGGAGAGCCTGCGCGAGCGCAAGAAGGAGGCCACCCGGCGCGCCCTGCACCGCGCCGCGATACGCCTCACCGTCGAGCACGGCCTCGACAACGTCACGGTCGAGGCCATCGCCGACGCCGCGAACGTCTCCCGCCGCACCTTCTCCAACTACTTCGCCGCCAAGGAGGACGCCCTCCTCTACGGCGACGGCGAGCGCATGCAGTCGCTCCTGCGCATCTTCGAGTCCCGTCCCCCGGCCGAACGCTCCTGGCCCGCACTGCGCGGCTCCCTGCACGCCCTCATGGAGGAGGTCGGCGAACCCGACCCGGCGTGGGCCGCACAGGCCCGACTGGCGCGCGCGCACCCGTCCGTCCTCGCCCGCCAACTCGCCCGCTGGGCCGACTTCGAACGCACCCTGTCGTCCCTCATCGCCGAACGCGACGCCCTCCCCCCGGGCAGCCCCCGCGCCCGCATCCTCGCCGGCGCCTTCATGACGACCCTCCGCATCGCGTCCCTGACCTGGACCGACGCCAACCCCCCACGCCCCCTGGCCGCCGTGGTGGACGAACACCTGGACGAAATGGCCCGCACCTTCACCTGACCCCTCTCCCCAGGCCCGCCTCCGCGCGGAAGACGTGATCGCTCCTCGCATGAGCGACACCACGGGCGATCGACCTCGGGGACGCCCTCGACTCCCTTCACCGCGAGAGCGACACTCCACCTCGGCACGAAACCTGACTCGCACTCGAAGGTTTCCGCACCCCTGACCGGTTCCGGCCCCGCCCAGGGCACCGACAAAGGCGCGGCAGGAAACTTACATTTCCCCAGCTTATAGACAAAGGACCGTTCCAATTTCTCATCGCTGACCTCGACTTGACCGTCGAACTGACGCATCGAAATACTGGCCGTCGTTTTTTGCCCTTGTCGTCCAACACGCTCACGAGGGGACCAAAGCGTGACGACACCCGCCGGCCGGGGGACCAAATACGACCACACGCAGATCAGGGACGTAGCCCGCCAAATGCGGCGCGAGCTGGCGGCCCACCCGGGCCCGGGCTCACTGCCCGATCTTGCATCCCGAGGAAACGTCCCAGCGTCCGCCTTCGGCGGCTGGGATGCCGCCCAAGCCCTGGGCAGAACGGTCGGTCACGGCAACTCCCAGATCACTCGCGCCTATCAGCAGCTCCTCGACGGCATCCTTTCCATGGCGGACGCCCTCGAAAAGGTCGCCGACAACTACCGAGGGGCCGACGAGAGAATGGTCGCCGACATCCGCGCGGTCGGCGGTCAGATGAGCGATCCCCCGGTCGGCGCCCCGCCGACCCGTGCGACCGCGAAGCCGATGGAGTGATCATGAGCGCCCACTACCCGATCAGGATCGGCGCGGCCCCTGCGGGGAACCCGGCGGACTACGGCGACCTCGACGCGATCCGCGCCCTCCTCGATGCCACCGATCCCGGCGCCGTCAAGGCCGCCGGGGACGCCTACAAGGCCGCATCGCAGCACATCGAGGGCTTCAAAGCCCTGCTCGTCCGCGCCTCGAGAACACTCTCCGAAGTTTGGGAGGACGAGGCCGCCGCCACCGCCCAGCGAATGCTCCGAAAGCTGCAAATCAGCGCGGAGAACCTCGCCATCGCGACCGGCCAGATCGGCACGGCCCTCGACTGGCACGGCGGCGAGATCCTCCCCTGGTACGTGGCCCACAAGCCCGGGAGCGGGTGGTTCAAGGACGACGGCGACGACGAGTACGCCCGCGAGTACATGCAGCGCCTCAACACCCGGATCGCCGAAGCGTGGACACGCCTCCCCGCCTCGGTCACCACGGAGCCCGCGATCATGGACCGCGGGACTCCCGAGGGGCTCGTTTCGAGCGGAACCGCACGCGGTGGGAACGCGGTCGTGCCACCGGACAGAGGCGCCACCGGAGGATTCGCCGCCGTGAACGAGGCCGGCACGGTCGGCAGCGAGCAGAGACCTCCACTCGCCGGTCCCGCGGTCGCACACGCGGAAGCCGGGCGGTCCGAAACGGGCGGCGTCCATCCGGCCGCCTGGTCCCGTGACGCGCCGGGCGGCGCATTCGGTAGCGGACGCACGGAGCTCGCCGGAGCGGAGACGGGCGGGCCCGCCAATTCTCAGGCTGCGTTCGGCAATGCCGGTGGACGGCCCGCGCAATTCGCCCCCGCCGCTCCAGGCCAGTTCGCTCCTGCCAACGGGCCCGTTCCCCCTCCAGGGTTCGGCGCCCCAGCCGGCGGGCTCGGCGCGCCGAGCCCGCGCCCGGGCCCGCTCAACAGCCCCGCGGGCTCCGCCGGGGGACGGGCGGGCATCTCGCCCGGCCGTGGTGGTGCCCCCGGCGGCGCTCCCACGAGCGTCCCGAGCACGAACGGCGGACCGGCCGGGGGCGGCCGCACCAGCGCACGGAGCATGCCGCTCTCCCCAGCGGGCGGTCCGGGTGCCGGTGGCGCCGGACGTCGGGAGGACGAGCGCGACCGGCGATACTGGCTCGCCGAGGACCGGGACCTCTGGAAGGCCGAGGAGGACGCCGTCGCCTCGGTGATCGGCACGTCCTCGTCCGCGGACGACGCCACCGAGGGCGGCGCGGGCTTCGCGGACGAGTCGACGGAGATCTGGAGCGCCGACTCGACCCCCGAGCATGTCCTGGGCCACCTGCCGTCGCCCTCCGCCGCCGTCGAGCCGCAGGACGGTCAGGCGACGGCCTGTGCATGCGGTTGCGCATGCGGCGGTTCGGAGAACGACGGCGAGGTCGATGCCCGCAAAGCGGAAGGACGAGGCGTCCAAGGCCCGCCCGGGCGCCTCGAAGCCTCCCCGATCTTGCGGGGCGAGTGAATGCCGCATCTGCCTCGCGGGAGTGCCCTCGCTTCGGCCTGTCTTCTCACCGGCTGCCTGGCGCTCGCCCCGCTGCCGGCCGCGCAGGCGGCGACACCGACACCGCACCAGAGTGAATGGTGGTTCACCACCTGGCGCATCGAGGAGACCGTGTGGCCCGTCGCCACGGGCGAAGGAGTGACCGTCGCCGTGGTCGATTCGGGGACGAACGCCGACCTCTCCGAGTTCAAGGGCGTCGTGGTCCCCGGGTTCGATGCCACCGGCCAAGGGCGGGACGGCCGCCGAGACGTCGACACCGCCACCGATGCCTACGGCAAGGGCGGATGGGGCCACGGCACGGCGATGGCTTCACTCATCGCCGCCCAAGGCGGCACGAGCGGCATGGTGGGGGTCGCCCCGGGCGCGAAGCTGCTTCCGGTCATCGCCAGGGAAGGCGACGAATACGCGACCGGTATCCGCTGGGCCGTCGACCACGGGGCCGAGGTGGTCAATGTGTCCGCCGGGCAGGTCAACACCTACGGGCCCGGTAAGTGTGCGAGCAGCTTCCAGCACGCGGTCGATCACGCGGTACGGAATGACGTGGTCGTGGTCGCCGCGTCAGGCAACGACGGCCGTTCCGACATCCCGACGATGCCCGGCGGCTGCCCGGGCGTGCTCACCGTGGGAGCCGTCGACCACCGCTTGCGGGCTTGGGCCGACTCGACCCCGCAGAAGTCCGTCGATGTCGCGGCCCCGGGCGTGGACGTCGCCAATCTCGACCGGAGGGGCCGGCTCGTCCGGAGCAGTGGCACGAGTGCGTCCACCGCGCTCGTCTCCGCCGCCGTGGCACTCGTGCGTTCGAAGCACCCGGAAATGCCGGCGCGGCAGGTGGTGCAGCGCGTCATCGCGACCGCCAAGGACGCCGGCCCGGCCGGTTGGGACGGCCGAACCGGCTACGGCGTCGTGAACCCGCACAAGGCGCTGACCGCCGACGTGCCCGCGGACGCTCCCAATCCCGTGTACACGGAGTGGGACGAACTACAGAAACAGCCCGGCGCGTCACCTCCTGCCGCCCACACCACCGCCACCGACAAGCGCGGCGCCCTGCTCGATTCGCGCCCCCTCGCCCTCATCGGGGCGGGTATAGCGGTGCTCATCACTCTGGCCGGAGCGTCTCTCGCCCTCATTCTCCGTAGAAGGAACTCACGAGCGTGACCGAGAACAGGATCAACAGCCTGCTCAATCCGACCCCGCCGCAGGCTCCTCCTACGGAGGGCGCGCCAGCACCCCACAAACCCCCGGCGACCGACGCCGGAGGCGGCTCCAGCGTCGCGGCTATGGACCCGACCGCGCTGCGGAACGCGGGGAGGACCGCTCCGGAGGTCAACTCCCACATCCGGGCGGGCGGCAAGGCGTTTCCGCCCGAGACCGACCAGGCGGCCGGCGCCCTCGGAGGCGGCTGGGCGACGGCGGACGCCATGAGGCAGGTCTCGTCCGAATGGCTGCGAACGCTCACCCGCATGACGGACGAGATCGAGTTTCTCGGTGACGCCGTCGAGAGGTGCGCCACGAACGCGCAGTGGGCCGAACAGGAGATGAAGGAGAGCATCAACCGGATCCGGACGGGGGCACGCTGACGGTGGTCTCGTTCGCCCAACTCCGGGACGCCGAGATCGGCGAGTTGGATTCGGCCTGGCGCGCCTGGCGGAAGCTGGTCGAGCACCTCGAACAAGCCGAGGACGTGTACCAGGGCAAGTTCCTCAAAGGGGTCCGGGGCGCGCGCTGGCAGGGGGCGGACGCCGAGGCCGCCATGCGGACGCTGCTGCCGGTACGAACACGAATCCGCGTGGCGTCCGGCGAGGCGTCGGCCGTCGCGAGCGTCCTCAACACCGCACAAGGCAGGTTCCGGGCCGCGCAGAACGACCTCAAATCCGCGATCGTTTCGGCGGAGAGCCAGTACCTCAAGGTCGGCCACGACGGCTCGATCGACTTCCCCGAGTCCCTTCCCGCACGCTACTCCGACTGGCAAGAGCTACAGAAAGTCGCCCGGGACATCCAGGGGAAGTTCGTCGCTGCCGTCAAGAAGGCCACCGTCGCCGACAACGAGATCGCGGGCGCCCTCCGTGCACTCCGATCAGACGTGCTCGACGGCAGGAACCCGCTCGCGGGCCTCCGGAAGGACGCGGGCGTCGCGACCGGACTCGCCGGGTTCGACCCCGCCGGCATCCCGCCCCGCGACCTCACGTCGCCCAAGGAAGTCGCGGACTGGTGGCGCGGCCTCCCCGAAGAGCAGCGCCACCTCATGATGAACGCCTACCCCGACAAGATCGGCTGGCTCGACGGCATACCGTCCGAAGACCGCGACGAGGCCAACCGCACCCGCCTGGAGAGCCGTCTTGCGGAACTGCACGCGAAGGGCGGGGGCATCAGCGAGTTCGAGCGTCGCGACCTCCAGCGGCTCGAGAAGCTGAACATCGCGCTCACGACGTACGAGAACAAGGGCCACGACCTCTACCTTCTCGGCATCGACTCAACCCGCACGGCCGAGGCCGAGAGCCGTGACGGAGAGGGCTCCGACGGGCGCGCGATCGTGGCGTTCGGCAATCCGGACCACGCTGTGCACAGCGCCGCCTATGTACCGGGAACCACAGAGAACCTGGACCGCTTCACCGGAAGCATGCATCGCGCCTACAACCTTTACGAGGCAACGCGCATGTACGCGGACGGCCCTGTCTCAACGATCGCCTGGCTCGGCTACGACGCACCGGACGACATCAAGAAGGACTCGCCGTTCGGAAACTATGCCAACGAGGGCGGTCCGCAGTTCAACAGCTTCATCGACGGCCTCCGCGAGTCACAGGCCGGAGCGGGCAACGGCGGTGCGCACATGACAGCCGTGGGCCACAGTTACGGTTCCACCGTGATCGGTGAGGCCGCCCGGCATCCCGAAGACAGGCTTCCCGTGGACGACATCGTGGTCGCGGGCAGTCCGGGTATGCGGGTGGCCCATGCGGACGCCCTGGGTATCGAAGCCGGTCATGTCTGGGCCCAAGAGGCATACAACGATCCGGTTCCGAGCGTCGGGCGGTATGGCCATGGAGGCGGCGGATACATTCCCGGCATCGCTTCGGCGGTCGGAACCCCCAACGTCCCCTCCGACGAGGATTTCGGGGGGCGGCGGCTGGTGACCGACGGCGAGGGGCATAGTTCGTACTGGCGCGACCGTGATCCCGAGAAGAACGAGGACGTCTACTCCTTCAGCGGTTCCAGCAGGAGTTTGGACCAGCAGGCTCGAGTCATCGCCGGAACCTACGACGACCACGACCCAGGCAATGACCCGACTCAGTGAACCTTTTCCAGCAGCGTCCGACGGTGCGTGATCACATCATGATCGCGGGCGGTGTGGCGGGCCCTGGAACGTAAAGAAGCCCTGGTAGGACGGGTGGTCTCTCACCCCCGCCCGATCCCACCAGAGGCTTCACATGCTTTTCTACCGTTCTTCGCTGCCGTTGTCGCGTCAGACGCTGCAGTACGTGACCGGGGTCGTCGGCCGCCACCGCAAGCAGGCCGGCAGCAAGGGCCGGGCACTGACGGCGGGCATGCAGGCGCTGATGACGCTGGCGTACTTGAAGAAGGGCGAAACGTTCGCGCAGCTC
>NZ_AULB01000018.1 GCF_000425065.1 Actinomadura rifamycini DSM 43936 | reverse complement strand
CGCGCTCAACCTGGGGTGGAAGCTCGCGGCGGACGCGCGTCGACCTGTACGCGCGGGCCACCGGGGCGCTGCTGGCGCCGGGCGGCGACGTCACGGGCCTGCGCGAGCTGTTCGGGGAGCTGCTCGCCGACCCGGGCGCGGTCCGGCGGGTGGCCGACCTGATCGCGGGGACGGACGTCCGGTACGACATGGGCCTGCGCGACCCGCACCCGCTCGCCGGGTTCTGCGCCCCCGACATGGACCTCGGCGGGACCCGGCTCGCCGAGCTGGCCCGCAGCGGGCGCCCGCTGCTCATCGACCGCACCGAGGACGGCGCCCCGTCCCGGACGCTGGCGGGGCTGCGCGACCGGGTGGACGCCGTCCGCGCCGAGCCGGGCGCGGACGCGGGCGGCGCCGCGGCGGTCCTGGTCCGTCCCGACTCCTACGTCGCGTGGGCGTCGTCGTCCCCGCGCCCGGACGCGGCGGAACTGGACGAGCTCGCCGCGGCCGCCCGCCGCTGGTTCGGCCCCCGCTGAGGACGGCCGCCGCCACGATTCGGCCAGGTTTTCGGTCCATGTCAAAGGAGCCGAATCTGCGGTCAAAGGGCCTGAGCGGTTTCGATACTGGGTGGTATTTATGCCCCGCTTCACGACCTTGATCGCTATTTGAGATTTTGCGCCTGTCGTGCGGCGACTTGTGGGTAAGGTGCAGTCTCCTGCAACTCTCATTCGTGGGGGAATGGGCCTTGCGCATCGATGACTGCCTTGCGCGCATGATGGCGATTCCCGGGGCGCAGCGGGTGACTCTGGTGGACTGCGCGAGCGGGCTGGCCGTGGCCTCGGCCGGCCGGGACGACGGCGTCGACCAGCACGAGGACGCCGCCGGGGCGACCGACGTGGTCCGTTCGGTGCTCGGCTCCGCGGCGCTCAGCGCCACCCCGGACGGCGACGACGTCGAGGAGATCATCGTGTGCGGGGCCGCCGGATATCACCTCCTGGTCCTCACCGGCCCCGATCTGGACGGGCACCTGTTCGTCCATTTGGTGGTCGACCGCGAAAAGGGGAATCTGGCCCTGGCGCGTCTCCGGATGCAGGGGCTCGTGCGGGAAATGGCGGTCCGGTGACGGCGCCGCACGGGGCGGGCGAGGTGCTGCGCGTCCTGCACGGACTGGAACGCGACGGGCGCAGCGGTGTCCTGCGCGTCGGCGACGTCGGATCGTTCGAGGTGGCCGGCGGCGCGGTCGTCCACGCCGAATGCCGGTACACGGCGGGGGAGTGGGCGGAGCCGATCGCGCTGTTCGACGCGGCGTGCTTCCTGCTCGGGGCGGAGGGCGCGCCGCGGTTCGCGGAAGGGCCGGTATCGAGGGGCGCGGCCCGCCCGGTGACCGCGGCGACGCTCGCCTGCGAGCTGCGGCGGCGCCGCGACCTGCTGGACGCCGCGTGGCCCTCGGCGGACGTGGACGCGGCACCGGTCGTCCCGGTGCGGCGGGTGCGCCGCCAGCGGGTGTTCCTGACCGGGCTCCAGGCGGAGATCCTGCTCAACGCGGACGGCCGCCGCACCCCCGCGGAACTCGCCCGCGACCTCGGACGGACGGTGTTCGGCTGCCTGCTGTCCGTGCGGGGGCTCGCGGCGGCGTCGCTGGTGCGGGCCGTCCGGCCCGGCGCGTCCGCCGGGCCCGCCGGGCGGCGCGAGCCGTCCCGCGACCTGTTCGACTGCGGGACGCCCCGGGACGGCTGGGCGCCCGCCGACCACCAACTGCTGGAGCGGCTCCGCGCCGCGCTGGTCGAACTGTGACGGGAGCCGGAGTGCTGGAAGCGGAGGTGCAGGCCGAACTGCTCGGCCTGCGGAAGGTCCCGGGGCTCACCGGGAGCCTCGTCGCGTCCGTGGACGGCCTGCTGATCGCGCACGACCTGCCGCCGTCGATCGAGCCGGCGTCCATGGCGGCGGTGACCGCGTCGCAGCTCGGGCTGGCGACCCGGGTCGTGGAGACGGCGCACGGCGGCGGCTTCCAGGAGGTCGTCGTGCGCGGCGCCGGCTACGTGGTGACGTACGCGGCCGGGCCGGCCGCGTCGCTGACGGTGCTCGCGGAAGGGGACGTGAATGTCGGCCGGCTCCATCTGGAGGCGCGTCCGGTGGCGCGCGCCGTCGCGGCCCTCCTCGCCGCCTCGAAGAGATGAACCGGACCCCAACGGAACAGAACCCCGAGAACCCGAACGCAGAGAACCCGAATGGAAGGGGAGGCACATGCCGAATCTGGACCTGGCCCTCAAGGAGATGATGGCGATCGACGGCGCGGTCGGCGCCGCGGTGGTCGACTACGGCAGCGGGATGGCGCTCGGCCACCTCGGCAGCTCCAACGCGTTCGACCTGACGGTCGCCGCCGCGGGCAACACCGAGGTGGTGCGGGCGAAGCTGCGGACGATGGAGCAGCTCGGCATCCAGGAGGAGATCGAGGACATCCTCATCAGCATCTCCACGCAGTACCACATCATCCGGCCGGTGACGGGCCGCAAGGGCAAGGGCCTGTTCATGTACATGGTCCTCGACCGGAGCCGGGCCAACCTGGCGCTGGCCCGGCACCGGCTCAAGGACATCGAGCAGAACCTCGAGATCTGACCCCGCGGGGGCCGCGCTACTTCGTGAGCGTCAGCCCCCGCGCGGGTTCCACGGTGAGCCGGTCGGCGGCCTCGTCGAGGTCGACCACGACCTCGTCGCCGTCCCGGACGTCGCCGGCCAGCAGCTCGCGGGCGAGCTGGTCGCCGATCGCCGTCTGCACGAGGCGGCGCAGCGGCCGCGCCCCGTACAGCGGGTCGTAGCCGGTCAGCGCGAGCCACTCGCGGGCCGCGTCGGTCACCCGCAGCCGGAGCTGCCGCTCGGCGAGCCGCGCGGCGAGCCGGTCGACCTGGAGGTCGACGATCCGGGTCAGCTCGGCCGTCGAGAGGGCGTCGAACAGGATGACGTCGTCGAGCCGGTTCAGGAACTCGGGCTTGAACGAGTTCCGGACGGCGTTCCAGACGGCCTCGCGCTTCGCGCCGTTCTCGAGCGTCGGGTCGACGAGGAACTGCGAGCCGATGTTCGAGGTCAGGATCAGGATCGTGTTGCGGAAGTCGACCGTGCGGCCCTGCCCGTCCGTCAGCCGCCCGTCGTCCAGCACCTGCAGGAGGACGTCGAACACCTCCGGGTGGGCCTTCTCGACCTCGTCCAGCAGGACGGCCGAGTAGGGGCGGCGGCGGACGGCCTCGGTGAGCTGCCCGCCCTCCTCGTACCCGACGTATCCGGGCGGGGCGCCGACGAGCCGGGCGACGCTGTGCTTCTCGCCGTACTCGCTCATGTCGATGCGGGTGATGGCGCGCTCGTCGTCGAACAGGAACTCCGCGAGCGCCTTCGCCAGCTCGGTCTTGCCGACGCCGGTCGGGCCGAGGAACAGGAACGAGCCGGTCGGCCGGTCGGGGTCGCTGATGCCCGCGCGGGCGCGCCGCACCGCGTCCGACACGGTCCGGACGGCCGCGGCCTGCCCGATCAGCCGGCGGCCCAGCTCGTCCTCCATGCGGAGCAGCTTGGCGGTCTCGCCCTCCAGGAGGCGGCCGGCGGGGATGCCGGTCCAGGACGCGACGACGTCGGCGACGTCGTCCGGCCCGACCTCCTCCTTGACCATCGCGTTCGTGTCGTCGGCGGCCTCGGACGCCTCCTCCAGCTGCTTCTCCAGCGCGGGGATCTCGCCGTAGGTGAGCCGGGAGGACGTCTCCAGGTCGCCGTCGCGCTGCGCCCGCTCGGCCTCGCCGCGGAGCTGGTCGATGCGCTCCTTGATCTCGCCGACCCGGTTCAGCCCGGCCTTCTCCCGCTCCCAGCGGGCGTTCAGGCCGGACAGCTGCTCCTGCTTGTCGGCGAGGTCCTTGCGGAGCCGCTCGAGCCGCTGCCGGGACGCCTCGTCGGTCTCCTTCGACAGGTTCAGCTCCTCCATCCGCAGCCGGTCGACGGCGCGCTGCAGCTCGTCGATCTCGACGGGACGGGAGTCGATCTCCATGCGGAGCCGGGACGCGGCCTCGTCCACGAGGTCGATCGCCTTGTCGGGCAGGAACCGGGAGGTGATGTACCGGTCGGACAGCGTCGCCGCCGACACCAGCGCCGAGTCGTTGATCTGCACCTTGTGGTGCGCCTCGTACCGGCCCTTCAGCCCGCGCAGGATCGCGATGCTGTCCTCGACGGACGGCTCCCCGACGAGCACCTGCTGGAAGCGGCGTTCGAGGGCCGGGTCCTTCTCGATGCGCTCGCGGTACTCGTCCAGCGTCGTCGCGCCGATCATGCGGAGCTCGCCGCGCGCCAGCATCGGCTTCAGCATGTTCCCGGCGTCCATCGCGCCCTCGGCGGCGCCCGCCCCGACGACGGTGTGCAGCTCGTCGATGAACGTGACGATCTGCCCTTCGCTCTCCTTGATCTCGGTCAGCACGGACTTCAGCCGCTCCTCGAACTCGCCGCGGTACTTCGCGCCCGCGACCATCGCGCCGAGGTCCAGGGAGACGAGGGTCTTGCCGCGCAGCGACTCGGGGACGTCCCCGGCGACGATCCGCTGCGCGAGGCCCTCGACGACGGCGGTCTTGCCGACGCCCGGCTCGCCGATCAGCACCGGGTTGTTCTTCGTGCGCCGCGACAGGACCTGGACGACCCGGCGGATCTCCGCGTCGCGCCCGATCACCGGGTCGAGGCGCCCGTCCCGGGCGGCGGCGGTCAGGTCGACGCCGTACTTCTCCAGCGACTGGTAGGTGCCCTCGGGGTTCTCGCTGGTGACGCGGGCGTGCCCGCGCACCTTCCCGAACGCGTCGAGCAGCGCGTCCGGCGTCGCGCCCGCCTCCTTCAGCAGCCCGGCGGCGGGGCCGCCGTCCGCGGCGAGCCCCACGAGGAGGTGCTCGGTCGACACGTACTCGTCTTCGAGCTGCCGTGCGCGCGCGCCCGCCGTGGTGATGGCGCGGTGCAGCTGCGCGGACAGCCGCGGCGCCGAGACGGTCGAACCGGCCGCCTTCGGCTGCGCGGCGAGCTGCTCCTCCGCGCGCCGCCGGATCGCCTGCCAGTCGGCCCCGACGGCCTCGAGCAGCGGCACCGCCGTGCCGTCCTGCAGCGAGATCAGCGCCACCAGCAGGTGCTGCGGCTGCACCTCGGGGTTCCCTTCGGCGGCCGCCCGGCGGATCGCGACCGACACGGCCTCCCGGCTCTTCTGCGTCAGCTTGTCTTCCATGATCCGCTCCCCCTGCGTCCTCAGAGCCCTGCCCGGCGGCCTAGTCGCGCTCGGGCCGCTGCTGCCAGACCACGACGCTGGTGCGCCGGATCGGCACCAGGTCGGACCCGGGCGCGCCCGGGTCGCCGTGCCGCCGCTGCTGCGCCAGCCGCGCCGCGACCGCCCGGGTCGATTCGAGTTCGTTCGCCAGCTCGTCCAGGGCGGCGTGCGCCTTGGCGAGCTCCTCGCGGAGCCGCGCGTTGTCGCGCTGCAGCCCCAGGATGTGCTTGATGCCCGACAGGTTGATGCCCTCCTCCTGGGAGAGCCGCTGGATCTCGCGGAGCAGCACGATGTCGCGCATCGAGTAGCGGCGGCCCCGGCCCGCCGTCCGGCCCGGGGACACCAGCCCCATCCGGTCGTACGTCCGCAGCGTCTGCGGATGCAGCCCGGAGAGCTGCGCCGCCACGGAGATCACGTAGACCGGGGTGTCGTCACCGAACGGGTCCATGATCACTCCTGTCTGGCCTGCTTGATCAGGTCGGCGCGCAGCTCGTCGCCGCCGCCCGCGTCCCGCAGCCTGGTCAGAGCCTCCCGCGTCTGGTCGTCCAGCTTCGCCGGCACCTGCACGTCGACGGTGACGAGCAGGTCGCCCTTGGTGCCGTCCCGCCGGGTCGCGCCGCGGCCCCGGACGCGGAACGTGCGCCCGTTCGGGGTGCCCTCGGGCAGCCGCAGCGTCACCGGCTGCCCCTGGAACGTCGGCACCCGGATCTCGCCACCGAGCGCCGCCTCCGGGAACGTCACCGGCACCGACAGCGTCAGGTTGTCGCCGCTGCGGCCGAACACCGCGTGCGGCTTCACCTTGATGTTCACGTACAGGTCGCCGTTCGGGCCGCCGTTCTCGCCCGGCGCGCCCTTGCCCTTCAGCCGGATCTTCTGCCCGTCGGCGACGCCCGCGGGGACGCGCGCCTGGATCGTCCGGGTGCCGGTGGCGCGCCCGCTGCCGTGGCAGGTCGGGCAGGGGTCGTCGACGACGAGGCCGCGGCCCCGGCACTCCTTGCACGGCTCCTGGAACCCGAAGTTGCCGAGGTTGCGGGTCTCGTGGCCGGTGCCCTCGCAGCTCGGGCACACCCGCGGGACGGTCCCCGCCTTCGCGCCCGTGCCGCGGCAGCTCCCGCACGCCGCCTCGCTCGTCAGCTTGATCGGGACGGTCACGCCGTTCATCGCGCGGCCGAACGTCAGCGTCACGTCCGTCTCGACGTCGGCGCCGCGCCGGGCCCGCCGCGTCCCGGTGGTGCGGGTGCCCGCGCCGCCGCCGCGGTTGAACAGCCCGCCGAACAGGTCGCCGATGCGCTCCCCGGCGCCGCCGGTCTGCGTCCCGGTGCCTCCGGTCTGCCCGAAGATGTCGCCGAAGTCGAACGGGAACCCGCCGCCCTGCTGCCCGCGGAAACCGCCCGGCATGGACCGCACGGAGTCGTACTCCTTGCGGCGCTTCTCGTCGGAGAGGACGTCGTAGGCTTCGGAGACCTCCTTGAAGCGGTCCTCGGCGTCGGCGTCCCCCCGGTTCGCGTCCGGGTGGTACTTGCGGGCCAGCTTCCGGTAGGACTTCTTGATCTCCTCCTGCGACGCGGTCTTCGAGACACCGAGGACCTTGTAGTAGTCCTTCTCCAGGTAGTCCTTGGTGCTCACGGCGCCCCGCTCTCTGCTATGCCCACTTGCCTACGTCCAGTCTGCCGCCCGGCGTCCGGCCCGTCCCGCCCCGCGCGGGGACGGGACGGGCCGTCCGTGCGTCACTCGTCGGACTTGCCGGAGCCGTCCGCCCCGTCCGCCGACTCCTCCGCCGCGCCGGCGGCGTCCTCGGCGCCCTCGCCGGCGCCGTCGTCGCCCGCGTTCGGGTCGGGCTCGGCGACCGCGACCCGCGCCGCGCGCAGGATCCGCTCGCCGATCCGGTAGCCGGGCTGCAGGACGTCCGCGACGCTCGTCTCCGCGACGTCCTTCGAGTAGGAGTGCATGAGCGCCTCGTGCACCGTCGGGTCGAAGGGCTCGCCCTTCTCCCCGTACTTCTCCAGCCCGAGCTTCCCGGTGACCGACTCGAGGGCCTCCCCGACGGACTTGAACCCGCCGGTCAGCTCGTCGTGGTCGCGGGCGCGGCCGATGTCGTCCAGGACCGGCAGCAGCTCCGACAGCACCTGCCCGAGCGCCTGCTCCCGGACCGCGACCCGGTCGCGGTCGACGCGCTTGCGGTAGTTGTCGTACTCCGCCTTGAGCCGCTGCAGGTCGGCCAGCCGCTCGGCCAGCTGCTCCTTCAGGGCCGCGGTCTCCTCCCCGGCCTCCCCGCCGCCGGACGCGTCCGCGGCGGGGGCCGCCGGGGCGGCGGGCTCGTCCTTCTTGTCCGCCCGCTTCCCGGCCGGCGGTGTACGGACTTCCCCTGTCTCGGGGTCGATGCGCCGCTTGTCGCGGATCACCGGTCCCTCCTTCTCCTCGCCCTCGTCGGGAGAGGTGCTCACGATGCGTCACCCTTCGGCTTGTCGTCGTCGATGATCTCGGCGTCGACGACCTCGTCGTCCTGGCCGCCCTGGGCGTCGGCCGTCGGGCCCGCGTCCTGCGCGCCCGCCTGCGCGCCCTCGGGGTTCTGGGCGTACATCGCGGCGCCCATCTTCTGGCTGACCTGCGCGAGCTTCTCCGTCGAGCCCTTGATGGCGTCGATGTCGGTGCCCTCGAGCGTCTTCTTGACCTCGGCGACGGCCTCCTCGACCTCGGTCTTCAGCTCCGCGGGGACCTTCTCGTCGTTCTCCCGCAGGAACTTCTCGGTCGAGTACGCGAGGGTGTCGGCCTGGTTGCGGACCTCGGCCTCCTCCTTGCGGCGGCGGTCCTCCTCCGCGTACTGCTCGGCGTCGCGGACCATCTGCTCGATGTCGTCCTTGGGCAGCGCGCTGCCGCCCGTGATGACCATCGACTGCTCCTTGCCGGTGCCCTGGTCCTTCGCGCTGACGTTCACGATGCCGTTCGCGTCGATGTCGAAGGTGACCTCGATCTGCGGGACGCCCCGCGGCGCCGGCGGCAGGCCGGTCAGCTGGAAGGTGCCGAGCTTCTTGTTGTACGCGGCGATCTCGCGCTCGCCCTGGTAGACCTGGATCTCCACGGACGGCTGGTTGTCGTCGGCGGTCGTGAACGTCTCCGAGCGCTTGGTCGGGATCGTCGTGTTCCGCTCGATGATCTTGGTGAAGATGCCGCCCTTGGTCTCGATGCCGAGGCTCAGCGGGGTGACGTCCAGCAGCAGGACGTCCTTCACCTCGCCCTTCAGCACGCCCGCCTGGAGGCTGGCGCCGATCGCGACGACCTCGTCCGGGTTGACGCCCTTGTTCGGCTCCTTGCCGGTCATCTCCTTGACCAGGTCGGACACCGCGGGCATCCGGGTGGAGCCGCCGACCAGGACGACCTGGTCGATGTCGCTCACCGTGATGTTCGCGTCCTTCAGCACCGAGTTGAACGGCGCCTTGGTGCGGTCGAGCAGGTCGGAGGTCATCCGCTGGAACTCGGCCCGCGTGAGCTTCTCGTCGAGGTGCAGCGGGCCCTCCGCCGAGGCGGTGATGTAGGGCAGGTTGATCTGCGTCTCGGACGAACCGGACAGCTCGATCTTCGCCTTCTCCGCGGCCTCGCGGAGCCGCTGCAGCGCCATCTTGTCCTTGGACAGGTCGACGCCGTTGGCGTTCTTGAACTTCTCGACCAGCCAGTCGACGACGGCCTGGTCCCAGTCGTCGCCGCCGAGGTGGTTGTCGCCGCTGGTGGCCTTGACCTCGACGACGCCGTCGCCGACCTCCAGCAGGGACACGTCGAACGTGCCGCCGCCGAGGTCGAACACCAGGATGGTGGCCTCGTTCTCCTTCTCCAGGTGGTAGGCCAGCGCCGCGGACGTCGGCTCGTTGATGATCCGCAGGACATTCAGCCCCGCGATCTGGCCGGCCTCCTTGGTGGCCTGGCGCTGGTGGTCGGAGAAGTACGCCGGAACGGTGATGACCGCGTCGGTGACGGTCTCGCCCAGGTACGCCTCGGCGTCCCGCTTGAGCTTCTGCAGCACGAACGCGCTCATCTGCTGCGGGTTGAAGTCTTTGTCGTCGATCTTGGTCTTCCAGTCGGTGCCCATCTCGCGCTTGACCGACCGGATCGTCCTGTCGACGTTGGTCACCGCCTGGCGCTTGGCGACCTCGCCGACCAGGACCTCGCCGTTCTTCGCGAAGGCGACGACGGACGGCGTGGTCCGCGACCCCTCCGCGTTGGCGATGACGGTGGGCTCGCCGCCCTCCAGGATCGCGACGACCGAGTTGGTCGTCCCGAGGTCGATGCCGACCGCACGTGCCATGTTCTCGTCCTCCGTCGTTCGTCCGGTGTTTGCGCACCCGGTCGCGTTCCGCTGGTCGTCAGCGGCAGGGTGCGGCCGGTTGGGTCTCCAGTTCGCAAGGTTGCCCGGACGGCTCCTCGTTGTCAAATCACTTGAGTCGACTCGACTCAACTTTGCTGCCGCTCTCTACAACAGGACGTATGAGCCGCCTATTCCGGTTCCCCGGCATGTAAGAAATCCGGGGCTTACGGGACCTCTGGGGTGAATGCGGATGCCCCCTCCGGCAGAGAAGGGGGTGACGGATCCCGCCAGAGGAGATCGATGACCCACCAACGCCGGAGCCGGGCCCTGCTCGGCTCCCTGCTCGCCGCGGGCGCGCTGACCGCCCTGCCCGCCCCCGCCCACGCCGCCCCGCCCGCCCCGCCGCCCGCCGCACCGCCCGCCGCGTCCGCCGGCGGCCTGGCCTCCGGGAAGTCCTGGACGGTCACGCTGCTGACCGGCGACGTCGTCACGGTCCGGACGGTCGCGGGCAAGCCGCCGCTCGTGTCGGTGACCCCCGCGCCCGGCCGCGAGAAGCGCTCGTTCCGCAAGGAGATCCGGCCGGACGGGCACGTCGTCGTCACCCCGGTCGACGTCGCGGGCCTCGTCGGCCGCGTCCTCGACCCCGAACTGTTCGACGTCACCGCGCTGATCGAGCAGGGCTACGACGACGCCCGCAGCGCCCACCTGCCGCTGATCGTCCGGCGGACCGGCGGCCCGCGCGCCCTGGCCGCCCTCGGCGGCACCCTCGAGACGACGAAGGAGCTGCCGAGCATCGGCGCCGTCGCCGTCCGGCAGTCCAAGAAGGACGCCCGCGGCCTCGGCGACGCGCTCGCCCGCATGAACGGGCCGTCGGCGAAGTCGGCCGGCGGCATCGAGCGCGTCTGGCTGGACGGCCGGGTCGAGG
Organism: Actinomadura rifamycini DSM 43936; assembly: GCF_000425065.1. Classification (GTDB taxonomy): domain Bacteria; phylum Actinomycetota; class Actinomycetes; order Streptosporangiales; family Streptosporangiaceae; genus Spirillospora; species Spirillospora rifamycini. Next base: position 161,273 of record NZ_AULB01000018.1, on the reverse strand, counting down.
CGAACGTCGCCCCGACGGCCCCCGCGGCCCCGACCGCGCCCGCGGCGCCCGCCGCCGCCCGCCGCCTCGACCGGAACCTGGGCCAGATCGGCGCACCGGCCGCCTGGCGCGCGGGCTACACGGGCAAGGGCGCGAAGGTCGCCGTCCTGGACACCGGCGTCGACGCCGCGCACCCCGACCTCAAGGGGCGCGTCGCGGAGACGGCGAACTTCACCGAGTCGCCCGACGCCGCCGACCGCGTCGGCCACGGCACGCACGTCGCCGCGACGGTCGCCGGGACGGGCGCCGCGTCGTCCGGCGAGCGCACCGGCGTCGCGCCCGGCGCGAGCCTGGTGATCGGCAAGGTCCTCGACGACGACGGGTACGGCAGCGACTCCTCCGTCATCGCCGGGATGGAGTGGGCCGCCGCCCGCGCCGACGTCGTCAACATGAGCCTCGGCGGCGCCCCCACCGACGGCACCGACCCCCTGTCGCTCGCGCTGAACGACCTCACCGCCGAGCACGGCACCCTGTTCGTCGTCGCGGCGGGCAACGAGTCCCTGTTCGAGAGCGTCGGGTCCCCCGGCACGGCCGAGAAGGCGCTGACGGTCGGCGCGGTCGACGCGAGGGACGCGCTCGCCGAGTTCTCCAGCCGCGGCCCGGTCGGCGACACCGCCAAACCGGAGATCGTCGCGCCCGGCGTCGACATCGTGGCCGCCCGCGCGCAGGGCACCGCGCAGGGCGCCCCGGTCGACGCGCACTACACGAAGATGTCCGGCACCTCGATGGCCGCGCCGCACGTCGCGGGCGCCGCGGCGCTGCTCGCCGCCCGGCACCCCGACTGGGACCCCGCCCGCCTCAAGGCCGCGCTCGTCGGCACCGCCGACCCCGCCACGGGCGGCGACGCGTACGAGCTCGGCGCCGGACGGCTCGACGTCGGCGAGGCCGCGCGCGGGCGCGTCCACACCGCGCAGAGCATCGTCCACCTCGGCACGGCGAAGTACCCGGACCACGGCGCGCTGTCGACGAAGCTCGGCTGGACGTCGACCGCCGGCCGCCCCGTCGACCTCGCGCTCAGCGTCGAGGTGACCGACCGGAAGGGCCGCGCCGCGAAGGGCGCCGCGACCGTCCCGTCCCGCGTCACCGTCCCCGCGGGCGGCACCGGCACGGTGCCGCTGACCGTCGACGCGTCCAAGCTCGCCGACCGCCCCGGCCGGTACACGGCCGTCGTCACGGCCAAGGGCGGCGGCGCCGCGCTCGCCACCCCCGTGACCTTCTACGTCGAGCCCGCGACGCACACGCTCAAAATCGCGGCGACGCCGCTGCCCGACACCGACCCCGCGGACTTCGGTGTGACCGCGACGGTGGTCAACCTCGACGACCACTCGGTGTTCTACGAGTACGCCGAGAACGGGTCGGAGCTCCGCGTGCCCGAAGGCCGCTACGCCGTCCTCGGCACCGTGGACGACTACGGCGACTGGCGCTCGGCCCTCACCGGCGACCCCGATGTGGTCGTCGACCGCGACACGACCGTGACGCTCGACGGCGCCGCGGCCGTCCGGGTCGGCGCCAGCGTCGAGGGCGTGCGGACGGAGACGGCGATGTCGGCCGCGGACATCGTCCGGGACGCCGGGGACGGGCTCTGGTACTACTCCGTGTACGCGTTCGACCCCGCCGAGGCGCCCGTCTACGCCCAGCCGATGGAGGGCGTGGAGACCGGCACGTTCAAGGCGTCCACCCAGCACCGGCTGACGGCGCCCGGCGCCGCCTACGACGTCGTGCACGACCTGGGCGACCGCATCCCCGCGGACCCGACGCGCGTCGTCACCGCCGCCGACCTGGCGAAGGCGGCCCGCGTCGAGCAGCGGTTCGCCGCGTTCAACGGCGAGACCGACCGTGCCATGATCCAGAAGCGCTACGGGATGAGCCCCGAGGGCCTGCTGTCGTTCGACGTCGGCGGCGACGCCCGTCCCGGCACCGTCCGCAACGACCACGTGGTGGCCCCGGACGGCTGGCTGTGGATGAGCTACGGCGGCGTCCAGTTCGGCGAGGAGATGTGGCTCGACCAGGGCACGTTCACCGAACTCGCGCCGGGCGAGCGGGTCACCCGCGAGTGGGGCCGCCAGCCGCTGCGGCCCGGCCCGTACTCCGGCACCGGCGTCTCGCCCAGCGCCTGCGTGCGCGAGCCGGCGGCCCGGACGCGCGGCACCCTGCGCGTCGCGCTCGTCGACCTCCAGGCCCGCCCGGAAGCCTTCGACTGCGGGATGCACGAGGTCAAGGGGCACATGACCCTGTCGTCCGGGGACGCGGAGCTCGGTGAGGCGAACGGGCCGTACGGCGACTTCACCGTCCCGTCCGACGCGAGCGAGTTCACGCTGAAGTACGACAACGACGCGTCGGCGATCCTGCCGGTGTCGACCCGCACGTCGACGTCCTGGACGTTCCGCGCCCGCGCCCCGCGCGGCCACGGGAGCGAGAGCCTCCCGCTCCTCCTCGTCGACTACGACCTGAACTTCGACCTGCTGAACCGCCCGACCGGCGAACCGGCCGTGTTCACCGTCGCGCGCATGGCGGGCTCGAAGCGGTCGGAGGTCACCGGTCTCCGCTTCCGCACGTCGACCGACGACGGCGAGACGTGGACGCCCGTCGACGTGAAGGCCCTGGGCAACGGCCGCTTCAGCGCCCCCCTCCCGTCCGGCGAGGGCCAGTCGGTGTCCCTGCACGTCACCGCGGAGGACGCCTCGGGCGGCACCATCGACCAGACCATCATCCGCGCCTACACCGTCCACTGACCCCACTCTCGATCCGGCGTTCCTCATCGGATCCATCGTGAATCGCGATGGATCCGATGAGGAACATGTGTTGGACTGATAGATCGGTTTCGTTCGACTCTGAGGGCATGCGACACCGATCGATCTCCGCAGTACTCGCCCTCACGCTGGCCGCCGGGGCGGGCGGTCCGGCTCACGCGGCCGAGGAGGCCCGCGTCCACGACGCCCGTCCCGCGGCCGCGTCCCCTGCCCGGTTCCCGGCGACGATCCGGCTGCCGGACGGCTTCCGGCCGGAGGGGATCGCGATCGGGCACGGCCCGTTCGCGTTCGTCGGCTCCATGGCCGACGGCTCGATCTACCGCGCCGACCTGCGCACCGGGCGCGGCGCCGTCGTCAGCCGGGGGCCGGGCACCCCCGCCCTCGGGCTGGCGCTGGACGGCCGCGGGCGGCTGTTCGTCGCGGGCGGCACGGGCGGCGACGCGCGGGTCCTGGACGCGCGCACCGGCCGGGTGCTGGCCTCCTACCGGCTGGCGACGGGCCCGGCGTTCGTCAACGACATCGTCCTCACGCCGGACGCGGCGTGGATCACGGACTCGACCGCGCCGGTGCTCTACCGGCTGCCGCTGCGCGGCGGCCGCCTGCCCCGGGCCGCGCAGCGGATCCCGCTCACCGGCGACCTGGTGTACGGCGACGGCTTCAACGCCAACGGCATCACGCGGACCCCGGACGGGCGGGGCTTCCTCGTCGTCCAGTCGAACACCGGCGGGCTGTTCCGCGTCGACCCGTCCGGGAGGACCCGCCGGGTGGACCTGCACGGCGAGTCGCTGCGGGAGGGCGACGGCCTGCTCCTGCGGGGGCGCACGCTGTACGCGGTGCAGAACCGGTTGAACGCGATCGCGGTCCTCCGGTTGAACGAGGCGGGCACCGAGGGGCGCGTCGTGCGGCGCGTGCGCCACCCCGGGGCGTTCGACGTCCCGGCGACGATGGCGGTGTTCGGGTCGCGGCTGTACCTCCCGAACGCCCGGTTCGACACGGAGCCGACGCCCTCGACGCCCTACACGGTGGTCGGCGTCCCGCTGCCCTGAGCGGCGGCGGTGAAGGCGGTGCGGAGGAGGCGGGACATGTGGTCGCCGACCTGGTCGGGGGTCCAGCCGCGGTCGAAGAGGGTCGCGGTGACGCCGTTGGCGATCAGGGCGAGCAGCATGTCGGACGCGGTGTCGACCGTCCAGCCGGGGGCGAGGACGCCTTCGGCGGCGAGCCGCTCGACGAGCGCGCGGTTCGTCGCGTTCCGCCAGTACAGCGCCGTCTCCCAGTGGCGCGCGGCGTCCGGGTCGGTGCGGGCCTCGCGCTCGACGGCGAGGGAGACGGGCAGGATGCGCGCCATGAAGTGCGCGTGCGCGTGCGCGAACGCGTCGAGGGCGGCCGCGGCGTCCGGGGCGTCGCCGACGGCGGCGAAGCGGCCCTCGATGTCCTCGGCCTCGTTGACGTAGGCGAACAGTTCGCTCACCAGGTCGGCGCGGGACGCGAAGTGCAGGTAGACGGCGCGGCGGGAGACGCCGGCGCGTTCCGCGACGGCCGCCATCGTCGCCGCGGCGACGCCCTCCTCCTCGACGATCTCGCGCGCGGCGCGCAGCAGCGCCGTGCGGGACCGGCGGCTGCGCGCGTTCCGCGGTTCCTCGATCGCCCTGGTCACCCGTCCATGCTCCCATTGCGGAGAAGTGCACACCATGTGTAGTTTTTGAAACTGCACATGGTGTGCACTTATGGAGGGGTCTTCTTGTTGGTCCGGAGCCACTGGTGGCCGGTCGTGGGGTGCGGCCTGGTCGTCTTCATGGCGACGCTCGACACGAGCATCGTCGCCGTCGCGCTGCCCGTGCTCGAACGGGACTTCGGCGTCCCGACCGCCGCGACCGAATGGGTCGTCCTCGGCTACCTGCTGCCCCTGGTCGCCCTCACCCTGCCCGCGGGCCGCTGGCTCGACCGGACGGGCCCGCGCGCCGCGCTGCTGGCCGCCGTCGCCGGGTTCGCCCTCGCGAGCGCGGCCGCCGGACTCGCCCCCGCGCTCGGGTGGCTCGTCGCCGCGCGGCTGGCGCAGGGCGCGTTCGCCGGGCTGCTGTTCGCGGTCGTCCCGCTGGTGGTGGTGCGGTCGGTGCCGGAGGGGGCGGCCGGACGGGCGAGCGCGCTCGTCATGACGCTGGGGCCGCTCGGCGCGGTGAGCGGGCCGCCGCTCGGCGGGCTCATCGTCGAGTTCTGGGGGTGGCCGTGGATCTTCTACATCAACCTTCCCGCGGCCGCGCTGGTCGCGGCGATCGCGCTGGCCGCGCTGCCGCCGGACGCGCTGCGGCGGCCGGGCCGCGACGTCGCGGGGGAGGCGGCGCTGCTCGGGGGCGCCGCGGCGGCCCTGCTGGTGTCGCTGTCGTTCACCGCGAGCCACGGGGTGGGCTGGCTCGCGCTCGCGCCGGCCGCCGTCCCGTTCCTGGCGGTGTGGTGGCGGACGGCCGCGAGCCGGCCGGTGCGGGCGCTCGCGCGGACCCCGGCGGCCGGGCCGATCGCCGCCGTCCTGCTGAACGCCCTCGCGATCTCCCTGGTCGAGTTCCTCGCGCCGTTCTACCTCCAGCGGACGCTCGGCCTGTCCGCGCTGGGCACGGCGGGCGCGATCCTCGCCATGCCGGTCGCGATGGTGCTCGGCGGCCCGGTCGGCGGCGTCCTGGCGGACCGCTGGAGCGCGGCGCGCGCCGCCGTCCTCGGGCTGGCGGTCGCGGGCGCCGGCGGGCTGTCGCTGGTGTTCGCCGACGCGGGCTGGCGCCCGGCCGACCTGGCGTGGCGGCTCGCGCTCGTCGGGCTCGGCACGGGCCTGTTCGCCGGGCCGAACTTCGCAGCGATCATGTCCGGCGCGCCGGCCGGGCTGCAGGGCGGCGCGGGGGCCGCGCAGAGCCTCGCCCGCCAGCTCGGCTTCGCGCTCGGCCCGGCGCTCGCCACGGCGGTGTGGGCGTCGGCGGACTACTCGGCCGGCGGCCTGCGCGGCGCGTTCGCGGTGGGCGCCGTCGCGACGCTGGCCGCGCTGCCCGCCTGCGCCCGCGACTTTCCTCTCAGGAAAGTACGTGCTACTTTCCTTTCAGGAAAGTAACCGAAGGAGGGTCCGTGAACAGCAACGACGCCCAGGCCGCACTCGCCGACGTCCACCGGATGCAGGAGCGGTCGCGGGACGAGTACGTCCGGCAGCAGTTCACCCGGCCCTACCTGCTCCTGACAGCCCTCGGCGTGTTCGTCGCGTTCGCGTCGGGCGACCTGCCGGCGCCGTGGGGCACCGCGGCGTTCCTCGCGGCGGAGGCCGTCCTGATCGGCACCGCGGTGCTCCAGCGCAGGCGGGCGTCCGTCCGGCTGAAGGCGAAGGGTCCCGACACCCTGTTCGTGCTCGGCGGTGCCGTCGCGGTCATCGTCGCGTACGTCGCCTTCAACGTCGTCACGTCCCTCGGGGTCGTGGCGTTCGACCTGCCCGCCCCCCGGACGTTCGCCGCGGCCGGCGTCGCGCTGCTCTTCCTGCTCCTCGCCGGCCCCTCCCGGCGGGTCTACCGGTCGCTCGTGCGGCACGCCTGATGGACGCCGGCTTCGACGAGTTCCTGCACGTGCCCGCGCGGCTGTCGATCGTCGCGCTGCTCGCGCCGGCCGACTGGGCCGAGTTCGCGTTCGTCCGGGACGCCGTCGGCACGAGCGACTCGGCCCTGTCCAAGCAGATCACCGCGCTCGCGAACGCCGGCTACGCGGAGGTCCGGAAGGGGCGGGACGGCGGCGTCCGGCGGACGCACGTGCGGCTCACCCCGCAGGGGCGCGAGGCGTTCGCGCGGCACGCGGCGGCGCTGGAGGCCATCGTCGCCGCCGCCCGCAGCGCTCCCGCCGGAGACAGGAACTCCTGACCTATACACACTCGGGCGGGGGCGAGTGTGTATTCTCGGGGCCATGGCGCGTCTCAACATCACGCTCCCTGATGAGCTGGCCGCCACGCTCCAGGGGCTCGCCGAGGACAAGAAGATCGCGTCGGTGTCCGGGTTCCTCGCCGACGGCGCCCGCCTCAAGCTGTCCTACCTGCGGGACGCGGCGACCGTCGACGAGCTGTTCGGACCGCCGACCCCCGACGAGCAGGCCATGATCGACCATCTGGTCGACGAGGGAACGCCGCACGCCCGGCACGCCCAGTGATCACCGGTCAGGTCTTCGACGCGACCGCCCTCCTGGACCTGGCCACCGGCAAGACCATCTACGTGCGGGCCCGGCTGCGGGCCTCGATCGCGCAGCACGCGACGGTCGTCATCCCCGCCGCCGCGCTGGCCCGCGCGTGGCAGCTCGTCCCCGACCGGGGCCGCACGGTCCTGGAGCGCCTCCCCGCCATGCAGGTCGTCCAGGTCGACGACCTCGACGACGTCATCGCCCAGCAGACCGGACGGCTCGTCGCCGCGGCCCCCGACCTGCGGCTCGACATCGCGCAGGCCGCCTGGTCCGCCCGCTGGCGCCGCTGGCCGATCCTCACCGCCGCGCCCGACGCCTACACCGGCGTCCCCGACGTCCGGGTCGAGCCGATCCCCTGACCGTCAGAGCCCCGGCCCGAGCGGTTCGAGGGCCGCGAGCGCCGTGTCGACGGCGTCCGGCAGGTCCATCGACGGGTCCTCGGCCCACCGGACCATCAGCTCCAGGAACACCCCGAAGACCGCACCGGTGAGCGTGCGGACCGCGGGGTCGTCCGGCGCGCGGCCGGTGCGCTCGGCGAGGACCTCGCCGAGCGCCCGCATCGTCGCCAGCACGTTCCCGAACGACGCGCCGCGCAGCGCCGGGACGTCCAGGATGAGGACGGCCCGGTCCCGCGCGGCGGCCAGGTCGGCGGGCGGCAGCGCCCCGAGCGTCGCGCGCATCGCGGCGCGCAGCGCCCCCAGCGGCGGGACGTCCGGCGGCTGGGCGCGCAGCGCCGCGAACAGGACCGGGTCGTAGTCGTCGCTGACGACCAGGTCCTCCTTCGTCGGGAAGTAGCGGAACACGGTGGTGTGCGCGACCTCCGCCTCCCGCGCGATCTGCTCGACCGTCGTCGCCTCGTACCCGTGCTCCCGGAACAGCCGCAGCGCCGTCGCCTGGATCAGCGCCCGCGTCCGGGCCTTCTTCCGCTCCCGCAGCCCCGGCGCCACCGCGCACCTCCCGTCCGTGCCTGCGGGCACGACACTACCGAGCGGCCGAACCGGTCGCCTCCCGTGCGGCGTCCCCGCCGTCCGGCGCGAGCCCGCGGCCCTCGACGTCCACCCGCGGCAGGGCGCGGTCGAGCCACCGGGGCAGCCGCCAGGCCGCGCCGCCGAGCAGCGCCAGCAGCGCCGGGACGATCGTCATCCGCACCGCGAACGCGTCGAAGAACACCGCGACGGCCAGCGCGAACCCGAACGACTGGAGCATCGGCAGATCGGACAGGACGAACCCGCCGAACACGCTGATCATGATGAGCGCGGCCGCCGTCACGACCCGGGAGCCGTGCGCGAGGCCCGCGACGACCGCCGGCACCGGCTCCGCGCCCCGCACGTGCTCCTCCCGCATCCGGGTGACGAGGAAGACCTGGTAGTCCATCGCGAGGCCGAACACCATGCCGATCATCATCACCGGCAGCAGGTTCACGATGATCCCCGACGCGTGCACGCCGGCGCCGTCCAGCCAGCCCCACTGGAACACCGCGACCACCGCGCCGAACGTCGCCGCGGTGCTCAGCAGGAACCCGGCGGTCGCCTTCAGCGGCACCACCACCGACCGGAACACGATCATGAGGAGCAGGAACGCCAGGCCCACGACGAGCAGCAGGTAGCGCGCCATCGCGCCGGCCAGCTTGCGGGACGTGTCGACGTCGATCGCCGTCTGCCCGGTCACGGCGACGCCCGGGCCGGTCCGCTCCCGGATCGTCTCGATGAGCTCCTCGGTCGCCGCGCTCGTCGGCCCGCTCTGCGGGACGACCTCGACGAGCGCGGTCCGGCCCGCCGCGTCGACCGCGACCGTCCGGACGGCGGCCACGTCCAGTCGCTCGACGGCGGCCGCCGTGCGGCGCGCCGCCGCGGCGGCGTCCGCGTCCTGCACCACCAGCGTCAGCGGCCCGTTGAACCCGGGGCCGAACGCGTCCGCGACCAGGTCGTACGCCCGCCGCTGCGTCGTGTCCGCCGGGGCGGTGCCGTCGTCGGGCAGCCCGAGCCGCAGGTCGAGCGCCGGGAGCGCCGCGACCGCCAGCGCCGCGACCGCGACCGCCAGCACCGGCACCGGACGCGCGGTGACGAACCGCCCCCAGCGTCCGGCGCCCGCCCGCGCGGGGCGGCGGCCCGCCACCCGGCGTTCGGCGAACCCGATCAGCGCGGGCAGCAGCGTCAGCGCGACGAGCACCGACACCGCCACCGTCAGCGCCGCCGCGAGCCCCAGCTCCGTCAGCACCGGGATGCCCACGACCGCGAGGCCCGCCAGCGCGATGACGACCGTCAGGCCCGCGAACACCACCGCCGTCCCGGCCGTCCCCACCGCGTGCCCGGCCGCGTCCGCGGGCTCCCGTCCGCCGTGGACCTCGTCCCGGTACCGGGAGATGATGAAGAGCGCGTAGTCGATCGCTACCGCGAGCCCGAGCATCAGCGCGAGCGCCGGGGTGTCGGAGTTCAGCGTCATGAACCCGGACGCCGCGACGACCGCCGACAGCCCGACGCCGATCCCGACGGCCGCCGACAGCAGCGGCAGCCCCGCCGCCGTCAGCGACCCGAGCGTCACCGTCAGCACGACCGCCGCGACCGCGACGCCCGCCAGCTCCCCGGCGCCCTCCTCCGGCGGCGGCACCGCGTCGCCGCTCAGCTCGACCCGCGTGCCCGCCGCCGCGGCCGCGTCCCGCAGCGCCGTCCGGTCGCCGTCCGTCAGCTCGTCCGCCGGGACCCGGTACGCGACCTCCAGCACCGCGACCCGCCCGTCCGGCGAGACGACCGGTTCCGCGACCCCCGCCACGTCCGGCACGTCCCCGATCCGCCGGACGGCCGCGCGCAGCGCGCCAGCGTCCGGCGACCCGGCGAGGACGACACGGGCCCGCGCCCCCGCGCCCGCGGCCTCCGGGAACCGCTCCACGACCAGGTCGTTCGCCCGCTGCGCCTCGGTGCCGGGCACCGAGAACGCGTCCTGCGTCGGCGCGGACAGCGCCGCCGCGCCCGCCCCGCACGCCGCGAGCAGCCCGACCCACACCACCGTCACCGTCCACCGCCGCCGGAAGCACCACCGCCCCAGCCGGGCCAGCACCACCGCCATGACTCCTCCAAAGCACTAGTCGAGTAGCAATTGTTAGTCGACTAGCATTTAAAGGTCAACAGGCGGCCACCCTGAACCTCCAGCCGCCGGGTGGTGCCCCGCCTGGGAATGGGGGCCGGACGACCTTCAGCCGTGCGGTGTGGCCGTGCGGTGTCCGGGCTCGTGCCGTGACCGGCCCGTGCCGCCGGGGTGGTGGGCTGCCGGGGCCCGAGGGGCGGGCCTCAAGCCGGGCGGTGTCCGTAGGCGGCGCAGTGATCGACGCGCGCCGTCGGGGTGGTGCCCGTCTGGCGGCGGGGGCCGGACGAACTTCAGCCGTGCGGCGTCTGGGCCCGTGCTGTGACCGTCCTGTGCCGCCGGGGTGGTGGGTCGCCGGGGGCCGAGGGGGGACGAACTTCAGCCGGGTGGTGTCCGTGGGCGGCGCGGTGAGTGGGGCGCGTCGCCTGGGTGGTGCCCGTCTGGGGGCGGGGCCGGACGGGGGGCGGTCGTGCGGCGGCGCCGTTGGTGGGTCGCGTGGTTGGGGGGCGTCACGGCGACGGGGCGGACGTCGGGGGTCGGCCGTGATCAGCGCCGCCTGCGGCCGCGTGCGAGGTGTCGCGTTGGGCGACCGGGGGCGCGGGGCCGGCGCTTGGCGCCGGTCCCGCGCGGGGTCAGGCGGTGCCGTACCGGTCGGTTTCGCCGTCGGTGCCGAGGCGGCTCAGGCCGGCCTTCTCCAGCACCCGGACGGACGCCGCGTTCGCGGGCTCGACGCCCGCACGGACCGTCCGGACGTCCGGCTCGGCCAGCGCGAACGCGACGATCGCGCGGGCCGCTTCGGTGGCGTAGCCGCGGCCCCGGCGGGACGGGACGACGCCGTACCCGAACTCGACGGCGCCGTCCGTCGGCGGCAGGAACAGGCCGATGGAGCCGACGACGAGGCCGGTGCTCCGCTCGACGATCTGCCGGTGCCCGCGCGCGGCGGCGGGGTCCGGGGCGGCGGCGAGGAGGCCGGCGACGACGCGGTCGCCGTCGGCGGGGAAGTCCGGCGCCCAGCCGGGCCGGCGGCCGCCGGACGCGGCGGCGGCGACGTCCGCGGACGGCCACGGGCGCAGGATCAGCCGCTCGGTGAGCAGGGGGGATGTGGACACGCGACGCTCCATGAACGGTCGGGGCGTCCGGGCCGCGCGCTCAGGCGGCCCGGACGAGGGCATGGCTGAGGAACATGGCGCGGGCCATATTCATCGACCTCCCTCGTCGCGGTGCGGGGACACAAGGTAGCAGCCGACCGGGTGATCGGTGCGACTCCGTGATCACCCGGTCGGCCGTGCGCCGGTCAGTCCTCCGGGCCGCTCTTCGAGCGGCGCAGCCACGCGACGCCGCCGGCGACGACGGCGACGGCGAGCGCCCCGAGGCCGACCCACAGCCAGGACGCGGACGTGCCCTCCGGCTCGGACGTCGACGCGGGCGACGACGCCGGGGCCGGGGCGGCCGCCGACGGGTCGGCCGTCTCCGCGGCGGGCTCGGACGGGGCCGCGCCCTCGACGGTGAACTCGAACGTGCCCGAGATCGGGTGCCCGTCCGGGGACACCGCGCGCCACCCGACCGTGTAGACGCCGTTCGGCAGCGGCGCCTTCAGCGCCTGCGTGACGTCGTTGTCGACCGACTGCGGTTCGCCGGTCTCGTGCCGCGCGTCCGACTCGTCCGTCACGACGACCTGCGGCAGCGTCACCGGGTTCGCGAAGGTCAGGACGATCTCGGACGGCGGCGCGACGGTCGCGCCCTCCTTGGGGTTCGAGCCCGTCAGGGCGGTGTGCGCGGAGGCGGGCGCGGCGAACGCGAGCGCCGCCGCGAGCGTGAGGACGGCCGCGAGGGCGGCTCCGAGCGCGCGCCTCATGCCCGGCTCCGCGCCCGCGCCAGGCCGAACCCGCCGATCGCGATGCCGACGGCCCCGGCGCCGATGCCGACGCCGCCGAGCAGCCGCGCGGTGCCGTCCGCGCCGTCCGCGTCGCCGGTGTCCGCGGCGGTCGCGGTCAGTTCGGCGTCCGCGCCGTGTCCGGAACCGGACGCGGCGGGCGTCAGCGCCAGGACGGGCGCCGGGTGCTCGGGCTCGGCGCCGTTCTCGGGCGTCGGCTGGTCCCAGTCGACGACCTCGCCGCCCTCGTAGGTCTGCGCGGCCTTGAACATCATCTGGTCGGTGCCGGTCGGCAGCGGGCCGAACGACACGTCGAACTCCTGGAACTGTCCGGGTTCGATCTTCCCGCCCGTCCAGGTGATGCGGGTGACCGCCTCGGTGATCGTGCCGCTCTCGGTCTTCACCGGCTGCGGCAGCTTCGTCTTCTCCGTCTCCACGTCCCAGCCGGGGACGGGGCGGACGGACACCGACCGGAGCGGGTGCTCGGCCGGCAGGTCGATCTGGAGCTTCGTGGTGGCGGCGTCGTCGCGCTCGTTCGGGACGCGGAAGGACACCTTCGCCCACGAGCCCTGCTCGGCCGCGTCGGGGTTCACGGTGACGTGCGCGGACGCGGCCGTGGCCAGGCCCACGAGTCCGGCGGCGCCCAGGACGGCGACGACCGCCGTGCGCCGGGCGTGCGGGATGAGGGACATGTCGGGACTCCGTTCGAGGAGAAGCGTCGGGACCGGATCGCCGGTCGGCGTCCGGTGCGTCCGGCGCCCGTCCCGTCCCGCCTCAGCGGGGGGCGAGCGCCCTCGAACGGACGGGCGGTCCCCGCCGGACGACCTGGTGCCGGAGCGCGCGGCCGACGGCCGGGACGACCGGCGGCGCGGCGGCGGGGACGCGCGGGGCGGGCGCGGGCGGCCGGGCGGTGAGCAGCGCGAGGAGCAGCCGGATCGGACGGTCGGCGGCCGCGGCGACCCGCCGGGCCAGCGTCCACGCGGCGCGTTCCCCGCGCCACAGCCAGCAGGCGGCCAGCAGCGCGGCGGCCGCGTGCGCGAGCGTCATGCCGCAGCCGCCGGAGAGGACGGGCCAGGCGGGGTCCGCCGCGGTCTGCACGGCGTGCCCGGTGTGTCCGGCGTGCCCGGCGGCGGCGCCCGCCGTCGCAGGGACGGTCGCCTTCGTGAACAGCGCGTGCAGCGCGAACTGGCCGCCGAGGAGCCCGCCCGTGATCGTCGGGAGCGACCGCTCGTGCCCGGCCAGCAGCAGCGTGACGGCGAGGACGGCGCCGAACCCGGTCACGACCGCCCAGCCGGGTACCGCTTCCCGCGCGGCGAGTGCGTGCCCGGCCGTCGCCAGCGTCACGCACACGGTCGCGAAGACGACCGCGCGGGCGGCGCGGAACAGCGGGTGCGGAGGGCGCGGGAGCATGACGGGACCCATCGTCTCACTCCTTCCGGCGATCGTGAACCCACCCCCGCCCTCACCGACACGCCCAACATCTTGGGGTTGCATATCAAGGTCAAACTAGATGTAGGGTTCGAGTCCCGTGCTGGTTCGCCCCCGCCGTCCGCGGCGGGGGCGTCGCAAGAGGGAACCCGGTGCGAATCCGGGACTGCCCCGCAGCGGTGAGCTGGAACGACCGCCGTCACGAAGCACTGGACCGCGCCGCGGTCCGGGAAGCGACGGCCAGTAGGTCGCGCCCTCCTCCGGGAGGCGCGGTGCCCGCGAGTCCGAAGACCTGCCAGCGCGCGTTTCGTCCGGGCCTCGCGGGCAGGCCGCCGGACGGGCCCGCGGCGTGCCGCCGTGCCCGTTCGCGTGCCCTCGTGAGGCCGTCTCACGAGGGGAGAGAGCACGTGACACAGCAACTCGCGCGCCCGGCGGCGGGCATCGCCGCCGAGGTCGAGCGGGCCTGCGCCGGGGTGCCGGGGGCCGATCCCGGGCGCGTCCTCGCGGCCGTCCGGTCGGCGGACGGGCTGGACGCCGCCGCCCTGCGGGACCTCGCGATCGGCGAGGCCGCCGCGCTCGTCGCGGCCGACCCCGGCTACGGGAAGGCCGCCGCGCGGCTGCTCGCCGCGAAGATCGCCGAGGAGGCCGCGGCCGGGGGAGCGCAGACCTTCTCCCGGTCCGTCTCCGCCGCGCACGCCGCCGGGCTGCTCGGCGACGGGCCCGCCGCGTTCGTCGCCGCGCACGCCGCCGAGCTGGACGCGCTCGTCGACGACGCGGCCGACGACCGGTTCGAGTACTTCGGCCTGCGCACCGTCTACGACCGGTACCTGCTGCGCCACCCGAGCACCCGGCTCGTCCTGGAGCGCCCGCAGCACTTCTTCCTCCGCGTCGCGTGCGGCCTCGCCGACACGGTCGCCGAGGCCGCCGAGCTGTACGGGCTGCTCAGCGCCCTGGCGTACCTGCCCAGCTCCCCGACGCTGTTCAACTCCGCCGCGCGCCGCCCCCAGCTCTCGTCCTGCTTCCTGCTCGACTCGCCCCGGGACGAGCTGGAGTCGATCTACGAGCGGTACGGGCAGGTCGCGGCGCTCAGCAAGTACGCGGGCGGCATCGGGATCTCGTGGACGCGGGTCCGGTCGCGGGGCTCGCTGATCCGGGGGACGAACGGCCACTCGAACGGGATCGTCCCGTGGCTGCGCACGCTCGACGCGTCGGTCGCCGCCGTCAACCAGGGCGGCCGCCGCAAGGGCGCGGCCTGCGTCTACCTGGAGCCGTGGCACGCGGACGTCGAGGAGTTCCTGGAGCTGCGCGACAACACCGGCGAGGACGCGCGCCGCACCCACAACCTGAACCTCGCGAACTGGGTCCCGGACGAGTTCATGCGCCGCGTCGAGGCCGACGGGGTGTGGTCGCTGTTCGACCCGAAGGAGGTCCCGCACCTCACGGACCTGTGGGGCGAGGAGTTCGACGCCGCGTACCGGGCCGCCGAGGCCGCGGGCGGGTACGTCCGGCAGGTCCCGGCCCGCCGCCTGTACGGGCGGATGATGCGGACGCTCGCGCAGACCGGCAACGGGTGGATGACGTTCAAGGACGCCGCGAACCGCGCCTGCAACCAGACCGCCGAGCCGGGCCGGACCGTCCACCTGTCCAACCTGTGCACCGAGATCCTGGAGGTGACGGGCGACCGCGAGGCGGCCGTCTGCAACCTCGGCTCGGTGAACCTCGCCGCGCACGTCACCGCCGCGGGCGTCGACTGGGAGCGGCTCCGCGCGACCGTCCGCACCGCCGTCCGGTTCCTGGACCGCACCATCGACCGCGGCTTCTACCCGACGCCCGAGGCGGCGACGGCGAACCGGACGTGGCGTCCGATCGGGCTCGGGGTGATGGGTCTCGCCGACGTCTTCTTCACGCTGCGCCTCCCGTTCGACTCCCCGGAGGCGCTCGCGCTGTCCACCCGGATCGCCGAGGAGATCGCGCTGGCCGCGTACGCGGCGTCCGCCGACCTCGCCGAGGCGCACGGCCCGCTCCCGGCGTACGCGGAGACCCGGACGGCGCGCGGCTGGCTGCACCCGGACGCGTTCGCGCACGCGGCGCCGTCCCGTCCGGACGACTGGGCGGCGCTGCGCGCCCGCGTCGCCGAGGTGGGGCTGCGCAACTCGCTGCTGGTCGCGATCGCGCCCACCGCGACGATCGCGTCGATCGCGGGCTGCTACGAGTGCATCGAGCCGCAGGTGTCGAACCTCTTCAAGCGCGAGACGCTGTCCGGCGAGTTCCTGCAGCTCAACGCGTACCTCGTCGACGACCTGAAGTCGCTGGGGCTGTGGACGTCCGAGGTGCGGGAGGCGATCAAGCGGGCGAACGGCTCGATCCAGGGCATCGTGGACCTGCCCGAGGAGATGCGGACGCTCTACCGCACCGCGTGGGAGCTGCCGCAGAAGGCCCTGATCGACCTCGCCGCCGCCCGCACCCCCTACATCGACCAGTCGCAGTCGCTGAACCTGTTCATGGAGACCCCCACGATCGGGAAGCTGTCGTCGATGTACGCGTACGCGTGGCGCAGCGGCCTCAAGACCACCTACTACCTGCGGTCCAGGCCCGCGACCCGGATCGCGCAGACGACCGTCGCGCCGTCCGGCGCCGCGGACGCCTGCTCCCTGGAGAACCCGGAGACCTGCGAGGCGTGCCAGTGACGAACCTGCTCCTCGACCCCGGCATGGACCTGACCCTGCGTCCCATGCGCTACCCCGACTTCTACGAGCGGTACCGGGCCGCGATCCGCAACACCTGGACGGTCGAGGAGGTCGACCTCGCGTCCGACCTGGCCGACCTCGCCCGCCTCACGCCGGCGGAGCTGCACCTGGTGAACCGGCTCGTGGCGTTCTTCGCGACCGGCGACTCGATCGTCGCGAACAACCTGGTGCTGAACCTGTACAAGCACGTCAACGCGCCGGAGGCCCGGCTGTACCTGTCGCGGCAGCTGTTCGAGGAGGCCGTGCACGTCCAGTTCTACCTGACCCTCCTCGACACCTACCTGCCCGACCACGACGAGCGCGCGAAGGCGTTCGCGGCGATCGAGCACATCCCGTCCATCCGCGCGAAGGCCGAGTTCTGCTTCCGCTGGATCGACTCCCTCGGCTCCCTCGACGAGCTGCGCACCGCCGCCGACCGCCGCGCGTTCCTGCTGAACCTCATCTGCTTCGCCGCCTGCATCGAGGGCCTGTTCTTCTACGGCGCCTTCGCGTACGTGTACTGGCTGCGGTCGCGCGGGCTGCTCAACGGCCTCGCGTCCGGGACGAACTGGGTCTTCCGGGACGAGAGCCTGCACATGGACTTCGCGTTCTCGGTGGTCGACACCGTCCGGGCGGAGGAGCCCGGCCTGTTCGACGACGCGATGGCGGCCCAGGTCGTCCGGATGCTGGAGGAGGCCGTGGACGCCGAACTGGCGTTCGCGCGGGACCTGTGCGGCGACGGCCTGCCGGGCATGAGCGCCGACGACATGCGCGGCTACCTGGAGTACGTCGCGGACCGGCGGCTCGCCCGGCTCGGCATCCCCGCCCGCTACGGCACCCCGAACCCGTTCGCGTTCATGGAGCTCCAGGACGTCCAGGAGCTGTCGAACTTCTTCGAGCGGCGGGTGTCGGCCTACCAGATCGGGGTGGAGGGCGCCGTGGCGCTCGACGAGGAGTTCTGAGAGCCTTCGTCCCCGTCGCGGGGGCGGTGGTTCGCGGCCCGTGGCGCGATGTCGGCGGCGGGTGCTTGGGTGCCCCCATGGACTCCGAGGAACTGCTGGCGACCGTGTACGGCCTCCTGGAGGCGGAGACGGGCGACCTGACGTGCGATCAGCCGGGCCACCGGGACGGCCACACCTGCGTGCTCGTCACCGACGGCGGCATCCTCGTCCCGGACGACAGGCTCACCGAGCGGTACAGCCGCGTGTACTGGAGGGACGCCGAGCCGCCCATGGCGCTTCCGGAGGGCTGCGACTGGGACTCCGCCTGGGCGCGCGGCAGGCGGGCGGTCGCGGTCGGGCAGGACGCGGACGACCGGATCGTCGTCGCCGTCGCGCGCCGGACGGTCCCGGAGTTCGTCGAGCCGCCCGCGGAGCTGCCGTGGCCGGAGCGGCTGCACGCGCTCACGGGCGGCCCGCCGGAGCCGGTCCCCGCGCCCGACTGGGCGGCGGTCGAGGGGCGGCTCGGCGCGCCCCTGCCGGGCGACTACAAGCGGCTGGTCGAGCTGTTCGGCTGCAAGGGCGCGTTCAACGGGTTCTACGTGGTGTTCCCTCCGGACAAGCTGATCTGGCACACCGAATACGGGTTGGAGCTCGGTGGGGAGCACCCGCCGTTCCCGGCGCCGGGCGGGCTGATCCCCTGGTCGAACAACGAGCACGAGCAGACGTTCTGCTGGATCACCGAGGGGGACGACCCCGACCGGTGGCCCGTCTACGCGGTGGACAGCCTCGACGAGG
Organism: Actinomadura rifamycini DSM 43936; assembly: GCF_000425065.1. GTDB lineage: Bacteria > Actinomycetota > Actinomycetes > Streptosporangiales > Streptosporangiaceae > Spirillospora > Spirillospora rifamycini. Next base: position 143,458 of record NZ_AULB01000018.1, on the reverse strand, counting down.
GCACCCGGTTCGACTGCACCGCCGCGGAGTTCCTGTACCGGGCGATGACCGAGGAGGGGCACCCGTTCCACCTCGCCGCGGAAGGCCCGCGCGGGCACTGGTTCAAGGCGTCCCCTCCTTCGAAGCCCTGACGTCCGCGCCAGGTTCCGAACTTTCCTGTGCGGGCACTCGTTGAAGCATCGAGGCTAGGCCGAGGAGGAAATCGATGCCTCTCATCGACCGCATCACGAAGTTCCTGCGCAGCCCGCAGGGCCAGAAGGCGCGCGCGCAGGTGCAGCGGGCCGCGCGCGACCCGCGCAACAAAGCCAAGATCCAGCGTCTGCTCGCGAAGTTCCGCGGCGGCGGGCGCGGCACCGGTGGGCACGGTCCGGGCGGGGCCGGTGGTCATCGAGGGTACTGACACGGCAGGACGGCCGAGCAGAGGCCCGCTCCCGGGGTTCCCGGGGCGGGCCTCTGCTCTTGCGATCTCATTGGTGTTGCTTGATGGACGTAACTGCAACATGTTTGCAATAGTGGCGCCATGGCCGACTACACGCTTCCCGACCTCCCCTACGACTACGCCGCCCTCGAACCCGCCATCACCGGCGAGATCCTGGAGCTGCACCACGCCAAGCACCACGCCGCCTACGTGAAGGGGGCCAACGACACGCTCGAGAAGCTCGCCGAGGCGCGGGACAAGGAGCAGTTCGGCGGGCTGGTCGGCCTGGAGAAGACGTTCGCGTTCAACCTCTCCGGGCACGTTCTGCATTCGATCTTCTGGAACAACCTGTCGCCCGACGGCGGCGACCGTCCGGACGGGGAGCTGGCCGCCGCGATCGACGAGCACTTCGGGACGTTCGACGCGTTCCGCAAGCAGCTCACGGCGGCGACGTCCACCGTGCAGGGCTCCGGCTGGGGCGTGCTCGCGTGGGAGCCGCTCGGGAGGCGGCTCGTCGTCGAGCAGGTGTACGACCACCACGGCAACGTCGGCATGAACACGACGCCGCTGCTGGTCTTCGACGCCTGGGAGCACGCGTACTACCTGCAGTACCGCAACGTCCGCCCGGACTACGTCGAGAAGCTGTGGTCGCTGGTGGACTGGACGGACGTCACCGCGCGGTTCGACGCCGCACGGGGCTCGTCCTGACCCCGTAGACGGCGGCGCCCGGACGCGGGCCCGCCCGGAGGCGGCGTTCACCCGGCCGGGATCGTGCTCAGAACCTTTCCTCGCGGCCGGGTGAGCGCCGCTTCCCCTTGCCGGGGGCCCGGGGCGGGGCGGGCGCGGTTGGGCGGGGGCACAGCCCGCACCCGTCCGGCACCTTGCACGGTCACCGTTCCGGAGGCCCGATGCCGCGGCACACCCGCGCCGACCATAGGGTTTGCCCCATGACCGGCGAGTACCTTTTCTGGGAGAACGTCCCCACGCGGTGGAAGGACAACGACGTCTACGGGCACGTCAACAACGTCGTCCACTACTCGCTGATGGACACCGTCATCAACGAGTGGATGATCCGGACCGCCGGGTTCGACCCCGTCGCGTCCCCGTCCATCGCGCTCTGCGTCGAGTCGCACTGCGAGTACAAGGCCGAGGTGTCCTTCCCCGACACGATCAAGGTCGGGATGCGCATCGGGAAGCTCGGCACCTCCAGCGTCCGCTGGGAGATCGGGATGCTGCGCGCGTCCGACGGCGCCCTGATCGCGCAAGGGCACTTCGTGCACGTGTTCGTCGACCGGACGACCCGCCGCCCCGTCCCGATCGCCGGTGCCGTCCGCACCGAGATGGAGAAGCTCACCGTCTGAGGACGGCCCGCACCCCGACCGTGAACGGAGAACCCGCATGACCGCGACGCGCACCGCCGTCCTCGTCGAGTCAGGACGCCCCGCCCCCTACGCCGAATCGCGCCCGCTGGAGGTCGCCGAGCTGCGGCTCGACCCGCCCGGTCCGGGCGAGCTGCTGGTGCGGGTCCGCGCCGCGGGGCTCTGCCACTCCGACCTCTCGGTGATCAACGGCTCCCGGCTCCGCCCGCTGCCGATGGCGCTCGGGCACGAGGCCGCGGGCGAGGTCGTCGAGGCGGGCGAGGGCGCGGAGTTCGCCCCCGGCGACCACGTCGTGCTCGCGTTCGTCCCGGCCTGCGGGCACTGCGAGCGCTGCGTCGCCGGACGTCCCGCGCTGTGCGGGCCCGGCGCGCGCGCGAACGGCGCGGGCACCCTGCTGAGCGGCGCGCACCGGTTCGCCGCGCCCGACGGCACCCGCCCGAACCACCACCTGGGCGTGTCCGCGTTCTCCGAGTACACGGTCGTGTCGTCGCGCTCGGCGGTGAAGGTCGACCCCGACCTGCCGTTCGACATCGCCGCCCTGTTCGGCTGCGCCGTCCTGACCGGCGCGGGCGCCGCGCTCTACAGCGCGGACGTGAAGCCGGGCGACAGCGTCGCCGTCCTCGGGCTCGGCGGCGTCGGGCTCGCCGCGCTGCTCGCCGCGAAGGCCGCGGGCGCCGCGACCGTCGTCGCCGTGGACGTCGTCGAGCACAAGCGCGACCTCGCGTCCCGCCTCGGCGCCACCCACGCCGTCGCGGGCGGCCCGGACGCCGTCGAGGCGATCCGGGACGCCACCGGCGGCGGCGCCGAGAAGGTCATCGACACCACCGGCGTCGTGCCCGTCCTGGAGCAGGCGTACGCCGCGACCCGGCCGGGCGGGACGACCGTCACCGTCGGCCTCCCCGACCCGGGCAAGCCCGTGACGCTGCCCGCGCTGAGCCTCGTGGCGGAGGAGCGGACGCTGAAGGGCAGCTACCTCGGCTCGTGCGTCCCGCGCCGGGACGTCCCGCGCTTCATCGGCATGTACCGGACGGGGAACCTGCCGGTGGACGCGCTGCTGTCCGACCGCCTCACCCTCGACGACGTCAACGCCGGGTTCGACCGGCTGCACAGCGGCGAGGCGGTCCGGCAGGTGATCACTTTCGGTTGAGCAGGGAGTGCCGGCGGCTGTAGAGGAAGTAGACCGCGCACCCCAGCGCGAACCAGGCGCCGAACCGCGCCCACGTCTGCCACTGCAGGAACGTGATCAGCCACACCGAGAAGACGACGCCGACCAGCGGCACGACCGGCATGCCCGGCGTCCGGAACTCGCGGGGGAGGTCCGGGCGCCGGTACCGGAGGACGACGACGGCGATGCAGACGACGATGAACGCCAGCAGGATCCCGATGTTCGTCAGCTCCGCCGCCTCCGCGATCGGCAGGAACCCGGCGATCAGCGCCGAGCCGATCCCGACGATCCACGTGATGCGGGTCGGGACGTGCCGGACCGGGTGCGTCTTCGCGAACCACCGGGGCAGCAGGCCGTCCCGGCTCATCGAGAACCACACGCGGGTCGCGCCCATCATGAACGTGAACAGCACGGTCAGCACGCCGAGGATGGCGCCGACCGCGATGACCGCGCCGACGGCCTCCAGCCCGACCGAGTCGAACGCGGACGAGAACGCGGCCTCGCCGTCGATCTCGCGGTAGTCGACCATCCCGGTCAGCACCAGGCACGCGAGGACGTACAGGACCATCGCGATCGCCAGCGACAGCAGGATCGCCTTCGGCATGTGCTTGCGCGACTCCCGCGACTCCTCCGCCGCCGTAGAGAGGGCGTCGTAGCCGAACACCGCGAAAAAGACGGTCGCCGCGCCGGTGAACGCGCCGCCCCACCCGAACGGGAAGAACGGGTCGTAGTTGTCGGACTGGATCTTGAACACGCCGACGACGACCACGAGCAGGACGATCCCGACCTTGAGGTACACGAGCGCGGTCTCGAACCGCGCCGCGTTCTTCATCCCGAGGTTCAGCACCCACGCGATGAGCAGGCACAGCAGCACGGCGAACAGGTTCACCTTGTAGCCGCCGCCCGCGACCCCGTCCGGTTCGGTGCCGGGCGCGCCGCTCATCCACAGCGGCAGCTCGACGTTCATGAATTCGAGCAGGTCGTTGAAGTACCCGGACAGCCCGATCGCGACGACCGCGACGATCGCCGTGTACTCCAGCAGCAGGTCCCACCCGATCGCCCACCCGGCGAACTCGCCCAGCACCGCGTACCCGTAGGTGTACGCGGACCCGGCCTTCGGGATGAGTCCGGCGAACTCGGCGTACGAGAACGCCGCCGCGGCGCTCGCGATCCCCGCCACCAGAAACGAGATGAGCACCGCGGGCCCGGCCTTCTCGTTCGCGACCGCGCCCGCGAGGGAGAAGATGCCCGCGCCGATGATGCCGCCGACGCCGATCGCGGTGAGCTGCCACAGCCCGAGCGTCCGGCGCAGCCCGGAGGTCTCGGTCTCGTCCTCGATCTCGTCGATGGGCTTCCGGCGGACCATCCCGCGCAGCACCGTCGTCATGCGGCACCTCCTCGACCGGAGGAGTCCCTTCCCGGCGTGATCAACGTCGAACCGGGCGCCCCATAACGATCGGGCCTAAGCCCTGTAAGGGAAGAATCCTCCCTCACAGGGCTCGGGCGGGCGCGGGTCAGGACGCCGCGGGTTCGACGGCCGTGTTCTGCCCGGCGACGATCTTCCACCCGTCCGGCCCCCGCGCGATCACGTACAGCGTCGCGCCGTGCGCGCCCTCGACGGGCGCGCCCGCGGCGTCCGTCGGCTGCTGCGCCACGTTCACCGCGATCACCTCGGGTGCGATCTCCAGCATCTTCACGACGTCGTAGCGCGCGTACGCGTCGCTGAGGAAGCCCTCCATCGCGGGGGCGCTGAACTCCTCGATCGCCGCGCGCCCGTCCAGCCGGGTCCCCATCGCGTTCGACCAGGACGTCCGTTCGGCGAACTGCGCGGCGAGCGCCGCGGCGTCCTTGGTGTTGAACGCCCGCTCCAGCGCCTTCACGACGCCCGCCACCGCGGCCCGCGTCTCGTCCGAGACGTCCCCCACCAGAAGAACGTTGTCAGCCATATCCGTGCCTTTCTCTCAGGAGCGGCGGTGATCACCGCCGGGCACCAGCCAACAACCTCGACCAAGGTCGAGGTCAAGGGCGCCGGGATGACGACCTGCGCTGCGGAAACCCGGCGGCGCTCCGGCGGCCGTCGTACGCGGGGCGTGCGCCCGTGGGACCGGGGTCCCGAACGGCGTCCGCGCGGTTACATCCGCGGGTACTGCCGGACCGCCGAACCCGGCTCCTACCGTCCAGAGCACGACGCCCCCCGACGAAGGAGTACCGATGAAGCACGCGAAGCTCCTGGGCATGGCCGCTGCCGCCGTGGTCGGCGCCACCGCGCTGCAAGCCCCGGCACCGCAGGCCCCGGCGCAGGCCGCCCGCACCGCGCCGGTCATCGAGATCGAGGCCCGCGACGGCGGGTTCACCGCGCCCGCGACGCACACCGCCGGCCCGACGTCGTTCCGGGTCACCACCACCGCGACCGCCGAACTCGGCAGCATGATCGGACTCGTCCGGCTGCACCCCGGCACGTCCCCCGCGACGTTCGCCGACCGCCTCGGCAAGGTCTTCTCCGACGACCCCGAGGTGGCGGTCCCCGCCGGGAACGCGCTGATGGACGAGGCCGACCTGCTCGGCGGCGCGCAGGCCCACCCCGGACGGGCCACGACGTTCACCGCCCGCCTCCGCCCCGGCACCTACTACCTGGTCGACTACCTCGATTTCGAGGACGGCGCACCGCCCGGCCCCGAGGCGCTGCACGCACTGACCGTCCGGCGCGAGCGGCACCGCGGGCACGCGCCCCGCCCCGGCGCGTTCGTCGGCATGTCCCGGACGCCGTCCGGCCCCCGCTTCCACGTGGCGCCGCGGCTCAGGGCGGGCGCCCCCATCCTGCTGACGAACCGCATGCGGCAGGTCAACGAGGCGATCTTCGTGCCCGTCCGTCCGGGGACCACCCGCGACGACCTCCAGGAGTTCTGGGACGCGGCGGAGAGCGGCGAGTGGATCGAGCCGCCGTTCGCGGGCGACCCGGTCGGCACCCCGCCGCTGTCGCACGGCACGTCCGTCATCCTCCAGGCGCCCCTGGAGCCCGGCGAGTACGCGCTGATCACCTGGGTGACCGACCTGACCGACGGCCGCCCCCTCGGCGCCAAGGGCCTGCACGCTCTCGTCACCGTGAAGTGAGCGCCCGCACGAGCGCTCCCACCGCCTCCTGGCCCCGCACCCGCGCGCACCGTTGGCCGTCGCCCCGCTGAAAGATCTCGAAAGGGGCGAAGCGGCAGATACGTTGGACCCTCACGTCGGCGTGAGAGGCGACGCGGAGTGGCGGTGATCATTTGCACGCGGCCCGCGACCGGCTCGACGTCCCCGTCGGCTCCGCCCCCCGCCTCGACCCCGCCGCCCCGTCCGACTGCGAGAGGGTGACATGACGGACCCGGAGTTCGACGCCGAGGCGTCGACGGCCGCGCTGACGGCGGTCGGGGAAGCGATCGTCGGCAACGCCGAGCACCAGGACGGCTGGGCCGCGCTGAGCCTCGTCGCGACGTTCGGCGGCGGCACCGAGTCCATGTTCGGGTACGTGTACTTCGACGACGGGTCCTGGGAGGCCCGCACCCCGAAGGGGTGGGACGTCCTGGACGGCCTCGGCGCCCTGCGGGAGGCGATGGCCGTGCCCGGCGAGCCCGGCTGGAAGGCGTGCCTGCTCCAGCTCAGGCGGGCCGACCTGCGGCTCGGCATCGACGTCGAGTACGACGACGCCGAGCGCTGGAAGGTGCGGCCGGACGACCTGGAGCGCTCGGTGGAGCGGCTGCGGCCCGCCTGACCCGTCAGTCCGCCGGACGGACGGGCTGGCGGAGGACCGTCCGCCACTTGGCGGGCTCGGTGCGGCGGTGGTCGCCGAGGTAGATCTCGTGGTGGTGCCCGGCCATCCGCAGCCCGTTCGCGGCGAGGTACGTGTCGTGCAGTTCGGCGAGGACGGGCCCCTCGTCGTCGTACGGGCCGACGTGCAGCACCTGGGCGCACGTCCCCTCGTGCAGGGTCTCGCGGCGGACGTCCTCGATGGTCGGGAGCTTCTTCTTCGCGAGCGCGGCGGCCCTGGCGGCGTCGATGAGGTCCGCGGTGATCCAGTCGGGCTGGCTGATGAGCATGCGCCAGTTCCAGGCGTCCTTCTGCCGGGCGACGAAGACCTCCGGGCGGTCGGACCACCACAGCCCTTCGAGCGGCCCGACGACGAAGTCGCGGTCCAGCTCCCGCTTGCTGGTGAACTTGATCGTGTAGGCGACGGAGTAGAGGGCCTCGACGGCGCGCGCGTAGTCGGCGCTCGTGTTGGGGTCGCCGTGCCCGTCGACGGCGAGGAACTGCTGCGGCGGCACCTCGACCAGCTCCCAGCCGGTGTTCCTCGGCGCGTAGAACCGCTTGAGCTCGCGCTTGACGTCGTAGCGGGTGACCGTGGTCATCGTCCGTCTCCGTTTCCGGTGGCTGCGTCGCCGAGTTCCGCCCGGTAGCCGTCCAGCCAGCGCCGTTCGGCGTCGAGCTGGCCCAGCGAGTAGTCGAAGATCGCCCGGACGAACGGGGGCGTTCCGGGCTGGGCGTCGCGGGCCGCGCGGACCGCGGCGATGCGCTCCGCGAGCGCCGCGGCCCGCCGGTCGAGCGCGTCCCGCACCCGGCCGGGCTCGATGACCGGCTGGTTCGCCAGGCCGACCAGGACGGGCGGGTGCACCGGCCGCAGGTCGGCCAGCGCCGCTTCGGCGGCCCGCGCGCACGCGCGCCGCCCCTCGTCCGTCGGCCCGTACACCCGGCGCGCCTTGCCGCGCGCCGGGCGCTCCGCCGCGACCTCGGTGATCAGACCGCGGTCGCGGAGCCGGGTGAGCAGGTAGTAGATCGAGCTGAACCCGATGTCGGTCCACTCGCGGACGCCGCGGGCGGCGATGACCTCCTCCAGTTCGTAGCCGTGCCGCGGCTTCTCCACGAGCAGCCCGAGCAGCGTCAGCTCGGCGGGCGTCGGTTCCTCGGCCATGGTGACTATCCTAGTACTAGGATAATCGGTCGTGCGGGTCAGCAGCGGACGAGCAGGAGCAGTTCGCCGGCCGGTCGCGGCTCCTCGTTCCACGTCTGGAGGGCGATCAAGCCGCGCACGGCCCTGGTGAGGAGGGCGGCGATGTCGTCGTGGCCGGTCTCGCGGAGCATGACGGCCGCGGCGAGCAGCTCGATGCGGGCGCAGCCGAGGTCCTCCTCGTCCAGGGGCAGGACCCGGGACAGCATCGGCTCCACCAGCGACCGGGCGTGCTGGACGAGCCGCGTCGCGCCGGACAGCCTCTCGGTGGGCGCCTGGGGGAGGGCGGACGGCGCGGCGAGCAGGTCGCACGCCTCGCGGAGCGGGGCGCCGACCATGTCGATCGTCGGCGGCTCCGGGTCGGCGGCGATGGAGGCGAGGAAGGCGTCGAACCCGTGGTCGTTCCCCCGGACGGGGGCGGTCGGCCATGCGGCCAGCAGGCTCCGGTAGGCGGTCACGAGGTCCTGCCGCTGCTCGATGTCCCGACCGATGGCGTTCTGGTGGAAGGCCCGATCGAGCGCCGCCGCGGAGGCGGACACGTACTCGGCGGCCCGCCGGCCGAGATGGCCGGGGTCGGTGAACAGCTCGTCCAGGAGGCGGTCCTGCTCGAGGACGTCCTGGAGCGTGCGGCCGAGGTCGAGGTCGAGGCCCGGCACGCGGACGCGGTTGCGGTACCGGCCGGCGACCAGGGTCCGCGTGGAATCCCGGACGAGTTCGTCGTCGGCCTCGCCGTCGTGGGCCCGGAGGAGGTCGCGGACCCGGGGCAGCGCGAGGTCGAAGTCGCGGACGCGGTCGAAGTCGTGCATGAAGCCGAACGTGCTGGCCCGGTTGCGGAGGTGCAGGCGCAGCACGTCCAGGATCCGGTCGAGGGGGCCGAGGTCGAAGCCGGCGCCGCCCGCCCCGGCGACGAGGTCGTGGACGAGGCGCAGTGTCCTCTCGCGCAGTTCGCCGAACTCGTCGGCGAAGGCGCGGACGTCGATGGTGCGGGCGCCCGTGCGGTGGCGCTCCGCGAGTTCGACGGCGCCGTCGAGTGCCCGTGCGAGGGAGACGAGCATCGCGGGGACGTGCAGGTACGGGGAGAGCCGGTCGAGCGAGCGGGCACGGTCGAGGGCGGAATCGGCGAGGGGGGACGAGTCTCGGCGGTGTGCGTACGCCCGGTCGCGGGCCAGGACGCGGTCGAGTGCGTCGTCGATGTCGCCGTCGAGGGCGGAGTCGAAGGCGAGGTCGAGATCGGCGCCGACGTAGGGCGCCACCTTGCGTGCCGTCTCGATGTTCCGGGCGAACGCGAGCGTGAGGGAACGCCGCGTCCAGACGGGCTGCGGGGCCCTGATGGCGGGGACGGCGTTCACGGCGCGGGCCAGCGCACGCGCCATGACGAGCGTGACGAACACCCGCAGGACGGGGAGCAGGTTGTCGGCGTCGGTTCCGAAGTCGTCGCTCTTCAGCCTCTCGAACAGCTCCGCGTAAGCCTCGATGCGGGCGGGATCGGGGGGAGCGAGGGCGAGGCGCAGGTACGGCGACGTCCGGCGGCAGTCGCTCAGGAGGCACTGATGCACCTGAACGGACGTCAGCACGTACGGCCAGAAGACGACGGACGGGACGTACCGCAGGACGCCGGTGTCCGTGCGGACCCAGACGCAGCGGCCCTCGGTGCCGGACACGAGGCCGATCGCCGGGTCGTCGAGTTCGTCGCGGGTCGGCAGCCGGTAGGTGGTGCCGTCCTCGAACAGCCCGTTGAGCCACGTGACGAACCGGTCGGCGTCCTCGGCCCACGTGCCCGCGACCGGTTCGCCGGGCGGGCGGTCGTCCAGGTGCTCGGGATGGTGGCGGCCCTCGGCGCGCTCCGACTGCAGGAACAGCGCGTACAGCTCGTGCGTGACCGGACGGGCGCAGACGGCGGTGTCGTCCGTCAGCCGGATCGTCTCGCGGAGGGCGCGGGCGGCCTTCACCGCGGTGATCAGCCGCTGCCGCTCGGGGTCGTCGCCGGCATCGCGGACGAGCATGTCCTCCAGCGACGCGCGGAGCGCGGGGTCGAGGCTGCGGGCCTCCTCCGCGCAGTCGAACGCGAGGGCGAGCGCCCGCGCCGTCCCGGACTCCAGGCAGGCCGCGACGACCGGGGACGCGTCGGCGTCCGCGGCCCACAGGAGCGTCGCCTCGCGCCACCACGGGTCGTCGACGCCGTCGACGAGTTCGGCGGGGCGGTCGCCGAGCAGCGCGGCGCCGGCGAGGTACTCCTGCAGGGTGAGGTGCGCGAACGCGTAGCGGCCCTGCTCGCGCTCGACGAGCAGCCCGCTGCGGCCGACCTCGGCGAGGAAGTCCTCCGGGGCCAGACCGGCGGCCGCGCGCCGCACGTCGCCGTCGATGGCGGCGCAGGCGTCCGCGACGCTGATGTCGCGGACCTTGCGGCGCATCATCGCGAGGGCGAGCCGCTGCACGATGTGCTCCTTCTGCGGGCCGCGCAGGCCGGTGCGGTCGGGGAGGCCCTTCTTCTCCTGCCGGCGGTGCACGAGGACCTCGCACATCTCGCCGTACAGGGCGGCGCGGCTGCCGGGGAGCGCGTCCCGGTACCGGTGCACGTTGGCGATCATGGTGAGCAGGAGGGGGTTGGCGGCCAGGTCGTAGAGGGCGGGCCGCTCGCGGAGCCGGCCGATCAGGTCGTCGGCCTTCTGCCCGGCCTGCTGCTGGACGCGCCTGCCGGTCGTCCCCTGCGCCCGGCACTCGATCGCGTAGTACCAGTTGTGCAGGAACCGGCCGATCTGCTCGCCGGTGAAGCGGCGCACCTGCAGCACGTTCACCGACGGCAGCGGGTTCGACAGGTAGCCGTGCGGGCGGGACGTCAGCAGGACGTGGTTGCCGGGGAAGCGCTCGATCTGCCGCCGCGTCCAGGCGACGACGCGGGCGCGCTGGTCCGCGTCGGCGACCTCGTCGAGGCCGTCCAGCATGACCAGGCAGCGGCCGCGGTCGAGCTGCTGCCGGATCCACGACGCGGGCACCCGCCCGGCCGTCCAGCCCGCGGCGGCGGCGACCTCGGCGAGGTCCGGGGGCTCGTCGGCGAGGATCATGCCCGCGTGGTCGCGCAGGTACAGCAGCACCGGGAGGCGGGCGCGGCGGGACGAGCGCTTCCACGGCCGGGGCCGCCGGCAGAGGTCGAGCGCGGTCTCGCGCATCAGCGTCGTCTTGCCGGAGCCGGGGCCGCCGATGATCGCGAACACCCGCCCGCCGCCGTCGTGCAGGAAGGACGACAGGGCGCGGCGCTCGCCCGCCGCGCCGGCGGGCCGCCCGAGGTGGCCGAGGTACGGTTCGCCCGCGGTGTCCTGGAGCGGCTGCGGCGCCAGGCTGACCTCGACGTACACCTGCCGGAGGCCGAGCGCGAACTCGCCCTGGGTGGCGATGCCGACGGTCTCCATGTCCGCGACGCTGGCGCGGAGCTGGCGCAGGTACATCCGGCGGCGGCCCCGCGGCCGGCCGCCCGCCGCGGCACCGCCGAGCGGCGCGCCGGGGGTGAGCACCTCGGCGTACAGGGCGCCGATGACGGCGAACGCCCACGCCACGTACAGCCAGTTCCAGCTCAGCCTGCCGTCGTCCAGCACCTGGTTGGCGGTGACGGCGCACCCGAGGACGAACGAGGCGAGGGCGACGACGCGCGCGATCGTCCGGGCGGGGCTCACGGTTCTGTCCACGCCGCACATTCAACGACGATTCGGGCCGGTTCGACGAGGGTTCCGGCGGACGGACGGCGCCGGGCGAGCGGCGCGCGCTCACCCGGCGGGTGCTTCGGCCGGTCCGTCCGGCGGGGGCGGGTCAGCCCGCCGCCCGCTTCACCAGGTCGGCGATCCGCTCCTCGACCTCGGGCGTCACCTCGGTGAGGGCGAACGCCGCCGCCCACATCGGGCCGTCGTCGAGCAGCGCCGCGTCGTTGAACCCGAGGGTGGCGTAGCGGGCCTTGAACTTCTCCGCGCTCTGGAAGAAGCAGACGACCTTGCCGTCCCGGGCGTAGGACGGCATCCCGTACCAGAGCTTCGGGGCGAGGGCGGGCGCGTGCTCGGTGACGATGGCGTGCACCCGCTCGGCCATCGCCCGGTCGGACTCCCGCATCTCCGCGATCTTCGCGAGGACGTCCCGGACGGCCTCGGCGGCCTTCTCCTCGCGCGAGGCGCGGCGCGCGGCCTTCTTCTGCTCCGCCGCGTGCTCCTTCATCGCGGCGCGCTCCTCGGCGGTGAAGCCCTTGTAGTCGCTCATGGTCCGGTCTCCTTCTGTCTGTCGGTTCGGGTTCTGTCGATTCGGGGCGCGGCGGGGTCGGGGGCGCGGTCAGGCGCGGTCGCGGACGGGCGCGGGCTCCCACGCGAAGCCGTCCGGGTCGATGCAGGGCTCGGCGCCGCCGACCAGCACGAGCCGGTGCGAGCCGGTGCCCTCCTGGCCGACGCCGGTGTCCTTGGCGAGGGCGCGGCGCGGGTAGAGGGCGAGCGTGACGGCCGACGACGGGGTGTCGAACTCGGCGTACTTGCCGCCGAAGCTCTTCCCGACGGCCAGGCCCCGCGCGACGTAGAACCGCTTGCTGGCCTTGACGTCGGCGACGCCGAGCAGCAGCGCGACCTGGTCGATCTCGGGGGCCGCGGGCGCGGAGTCCTTCTTCTTCGAGGACGCGATCTTGCAGATCGTCCCGTCCGGTGCCTGGATCACGCCGCCGTAGCCCCAGAACGACTTCGCGGCGGGCTTGAGGACCGTGGCGCCGGCGTCGACGGCGGCGGCGACGAGCGCGTCGACGTTGCCGGGCTGGGACGCGACGAGCGACAGCGCGAACCCGCGGAAGCCGGTCGTCGGCTCGGCGGAGGCGCGGACGTCCACGTACGGGGCGAGGCCGGCGGCGGCGTAGAAGGCTTCCGCGGCGGCGGTGTCGGCGGCTTCCAGGGTGACGGACTCGAACGAGGTCATGGCGTGCTTCTTTCCGTGAGGCGGGGGTGTGCGGGGGGTTCAGCGGTCCTGGAGGAGCCCGAGGACGTTGCCGTCCGGGTCGGTGACGGTGGCGACCACGCGCCCCGCGCCGACGTCGTGCGGGGCCTCCCGGACGGCGGCGCCGGCGGCGGTCAGCTCGGCGATCTTCGCTTCGATGTCCGCGACGTGCCAGTAGACGGTCGGGGAGGTCAGGCGCTGCGGCCCGCCGCCGGGCACCAGCCCGATCTGGTGCCCGGCGACCTCGAACCCGACGTAGTAGGACGTGTCGCTCTGCGGCGCCCGGCCGAGCAGGGCGGCGTAGACCGCCTTGGCCCGCGCCAGGTCGCTCACGGGGTGCAGCACCGTCTTGATCCCCAGGACGGGCGAGTCGCTCATGGTCGCTCCTGCCAGGTCGTGGGCCGCGTCGACCCGCCGTTCCAACTGCTCACAGCCTCGCGCCGGGACCCCCTCCGCCACATCCGTGGCGACCACGGAACCGGCCACGGAGCCCGGCCACGGAGCCCGCCCACGGAGCCCGTACGGAACGGCTGCGGCAGAATGGGGCGGTGGCCGTGACAGTGGATATATCGCCCCGCGAAGCCGAGGTGCTGGAGCTGGTCGGGGACCACCTCAGCAACGCCGAGATCGCGGCGCGGCTGGTCATCTCGGTCCGCACCGTGGAGAGCCACGTGTCCGCGCTGCTGCGGAAGCTGGACGTCCCGGACCGCCGGGCGCTCGCCGGGCGGGCCGCCGCGAGCCGTCCCGCCGCGGGCGCGGCGCGGCCCGCGCCCGTCCTGCCGGCCCCGCTGACGTCGTTCGTCGGCCGGGCCGCCGAGCGCGCCGAGCTGGGCGAGGCCGTCCGGGCGCACCGGCAGGTGACCGCGGTCGGTCCCGGCGGCGTCGGCAAGACCCGGCTCGCGCTGGCGGTGGCCGCGGACGCGGCCGCCGCGTTCGCGGACGGCGTGTGGTTCGTCGACCTGGTGCCGGTCACCGACCCGGGGATGGTCGCGGCCGCCGTCGCGGGCGCGCTCGGGCTCGGCGAGCAGCCCGGCCGCGGCATGGCCGAGTCGGTCGTCGCGGCGCTCGCCGACCGGCACGTCCTGCTCGTCCTCGACAACTGCGAGCAGGTGCGGGACGGCGTGGCGCTCTTCCTGGAGCGGCTCCTCGCGGCGTGCCCCCGGGCGGCGGTGCTGGCGACGAGCCGGGCCCGGCTGATGGTGCCGTTCGAGCGGGCGTACCAGGTGCCGCCGCTGTCGCTGGCGGACGACGGCGAGTCCGACGCGGTCGCGCTGTTCATGGAGCGGGCGTCCGCGATCGGGTGGCCGCTGGACCCGCCCCTGCACGACCACGTCCGCTCGATCTGCGCGCGGCTCGACGGCATGGCGCTCGCGATCGAGCTGGCCGCCGCCCGGTACCCGACGCTCGGGCTGGACGGCCTCACCGCCGCGCTGGCGGACCCGCTGCGGATGCTCACCGGCGGGTCCCGCGCCGACGACCGGCACCGGTCGGTGCGGGCCGCCGTCGACTGGAGCCACACCCTGCTGGAACCGGCCGACCGGGAACTGCTCCGCCGCGTGTCGGTGTTCGTCGCGCCGTTCACGGCCGCCGCGGCGGCGGAGGCGACCGGCAGGGATGCGGGCGCCGTCGCCGACGGGCTGGCCCGCCTCGCGGAGCAGAGCCTGCTCGTCGTGCGGGCGTCCGCGGGCGGCACCGAGTACCGGGCGCTGGAGACGATCCGCCAGTACGGGACGGAGCGGCTCGCCGAGGCGGGCGAACTCGCCGACGCGCGGGCCCGGCACCTCCGCTGGTGCCTGGCCAGGGCCGCGGACCTCGCCGCGGACCCGGCGGACTGGCGGCCCCGGTTCGACGCCGTCGCGGACGACCTGCGCGCCGCGCTCGCCTGGGCGGCCGGCGAGCCGGACCACCGCGCCGAGGCCCGCGACCTCGCGCGGCACCTCGCGGAACTGGCCTTCACCCGCAACCTCCTCGGGGAGTCCCAGCAGCGCTACGAGCAGGCCGCCGCGCTCGCCGCCGACCCCGCCGACGCCGCCGCGGCGCTGCGGCACGCCGCGGCCGTCGCCGGGTGCCGGATGCACGGCGACGACATGTACCGGCTGCACCGGGCCGCCGCCGACGCCGCCCGCCGGTCCGGCGACGCGGCCCGCGCGGCCGCCGACCTGGCGACCGCCGCCGTCACCGCCTACCGGTTCGCCGGCACGTTCGTCCGGCCGCCGGCGCCGGCCGAGACGCGCGCGCTGATCGCCGAGGCGCGCGGGCCCGCGGGCGACGACCCCGCCGCCCGCGCGGCCGTCGCGCTCGCCGAGGCCGCGTCGGCCGCCGACGCGTTCGGCGCCGACCAGGACCCCCGCGGCGACGCCGTCGCGGACACCCTCGCGCGCGCCGAACGCGCCGTCGACCTCGCCCGCCGCACCGGCGACGCGCCCGCCGAGTCCGCCGCGCTGGACGCGCTCGCCGCCGTCCGGAGCTGGGTCGGCGACGCGTCCGCCACCGCCGCCACGGCCCGCCGCCGCGTCGCGCTCCTGTCGGCCGCCCCGCCCGGGCCCGCCGTCACGCACGAGCTCGTCCAGGCCCTCGGCGAGGCGGCGCAGACCGGCATCGGCGTCGGGGACCTGCCGGGCGCCCGCCGCTGGGCGCGGCGGCTCGCCGACCACCCGTCGCTCGCCGAGGTCGGGCACCGCGCGACGAGCTGGCTGCTGGTCGCGGACGCGCTCGCGGGCGACGTCGAGGGCGTGCGCGCCGGCGCCGTCCGGTTCCTGGACGCGTGGCGGCGGAGCGGCGCCCCGGTCTGGCCGGACCTCGACCCGGCGGCGGCCGCCGTCGCGATGGTCCACGGCCTGCGCGGCGACCGGGACGCCCGCGCTGAGTGGGCCGCCGTCCTGGACCGGTTCGGGACGTCGCCGAACCGCGTCCACGGCCACGGCGCAGTGTTCGACGCGCTGCTCCTGCTGCACGAGGGCCGCGCGGCCGAGGCGGTGGAGCGGCTGGCCCCGGAGCCCGGCGAGGTGTGGCGGTGGGTCACGTGGGTGTGGCTGCACTGGTACGCGGCGCTGCGCGCGGAGGCCGCCGTCCTCGCCGGGAGCCCGGACGCCCGCGCCCGCGTGGCCGCCGCCCGCGGCCTGACGGCCGGCGACCCGGTCGCGGGCGCGCTCGTCGACCGCGCGGAGGCGCTCCTCGACGGCGACCCGAAGCGGCTGCTCGCCGCGGCGGACGCGCTCGACGCCGCGGGCTGCCCCTACCAGTCCGCCCGCACCCTGGTCCTCGCGGGCGGCGACCACGCCGCCCGCGGCGCCGCCGCCCTCGCCGCCCTCGGCATCACCCCCACGGCCTGACCCGCACCACCGGCGTCCCGATCGGGGGCGGGGTGTCGTGCGGGCACATACGGGACGGGCGGAAGGTGCGGGGCGCGCACGTGTCGCGGGGCGGGCGACGGACGGACGATGGCGGCGTTCGTCCCCCTGCACAGGGAGCTGTCATGCGCCTCCCCGCCCGACTGGTCGCGTTCGTCGCCGTCCTGAGCCTTCTCCTCCCGCCGGGCGCGGCCGCCCATGCCGCGGCGGCGGGCGACTACCGGCAGGTCACCGGGTTCGGGTCCAACCCCGGCAACCTGCAGATGTTCGAGTACGTCCCGGCGGGGCTGCCGGCCGGTGCGCCGCTCGTCGTGGCGCTGCACGGCTGCACGCAGAGCGCCGACGCCTACCACGGCCACTCGGGATGGGCCGAACTGGCCGACCGCTGGGGGTTCGCGGTCGTCTACCCGCAGACGACGACGGCGAACAACGTCCAGCGGTGCTTCCAGTGGTTCGAGCCCGGCGAGTACGGGAGGGGCCGGGGCGAGGCGGCGTCGGTCGTGCAGATGGTGCAGGACGCCCGGGGACGCCTCGGGTCGGGCCGGGCGTACGTCACCGGGCTGTCGGCCGGGGGCGGGATGGCCGCGAACCTGCTGGCCGCGTACCCGGACGTGTTCGCCGGGGGGTCGATCAACGCCGGGCTGCCCGCGGCGTGCGCGTCCAGCCTGCTTCAGGCGACGGGGTGCCAGATGAACGACCAGGGCCTCACGCCGCGGCAGTGGGGCGACCGGGTGCGGGCGGTGTTCCCCGGCCACACCGGGCCGTGGCCCCGGGTGGCGATCTGGCAGGGGACCGCCGACTACACGGTCCGTCCGGTGAACGCGGACGAGTTGCGCGACCAGTGGACGGACGTGTGGGGCGTCCCGCAGGCGCCGACGAGCACGCAGACGCTGCCGGGCGGGATCACGCGGAGCGTCTACGGGGACTCGGTCGTGGAGGTGTACTCGATCGCGGGGATGGGGCACGGCTTGGCGGTCGATCCGGGGTCGGGCGCCGAGCAGTGCGGCGCGTCCGGCGCGTACTTCCTGGACACGATCTGCTCCAGCCACCGGACGGCGCTGTTCTGGGGCCTCGACGGGGACGGCGGCGAACCGGGCGCCCTGCCCGCCCCGACGGGTCTCCGGGTGACGGCGACGGGCGACGACACCGCGTCGCTCGCGTGGGACGCCGTCGAGGGCGCGGCGTCGTACGTCGTCCGCCGCGACGGCGCGGACGCGGGGACGTCGGAGGCGGGCGCGTTCACGGACACGGGCCTCGCCCCCGGGACGTCGTACGCCTACACGGTCGCGGCGGTGGACGCCGAGGGACGCGCCGGCGCGGCCTCGGCCCCCGTCACCGCGACGACCGCGGGCGCCCCGCCCCGGTGCTTCACCGCGACGAACTCCGCGCACGTGACGGCGGGACGGGCGCACGTCCGCGGCGGCTACGCGTACGCGAACGGCTCCGGCCAGAACATGGGCCTGTTCAACGTGTTCGTGACGCGGACGCTGCGGGAGGCGTCCCCCGGCTACTTCGTCATCGCCGATCCGGGCTGCTAGTGCGAGGCCAGCTCCTCGTCCTTCAGGGTGCCGCGGATCTCCTCCCGGAACGCGGGCGTGTCCTCGTGCCCGTGCACCGAGGCCGCGTGCTCGGCGGCGGCGCGGACGACCTCGTCCTCCTCGCCGCTGATCGTGAGGGTGCAGCCGGACTCGCTCGGCATGTCCCTGCAGTCGGCCACTTTCCGCATCGTCTCCTCCTTCCGCACCGGTCCGCCGCATCGTCGCCTGCCCTTTCATCGTGACATATCCGCAGGTCACGCGGAAGGTCGCCGAGGCGAAGGGGGCTCGGGCCCGGTGGGCAGGAGGAGGGCGGGGGCGAGGGCGGCGAGGGGGACGGCGCACAGCAGCGCGAACACGAGCGGGGTGCCGTGCGCGTCCGCGAGCAGGCCGAACAGGGGGGTCGCGAGGCCGCCGACGCTGACCCCGAGGCCGAGCGTCATGCCCGCCGCGGTGCCGGGGCGGCCGGGGAGGTAGTCCTGGCCGAGCCGGACGAGGACGGCGAACGGCACGTTCACCGCCAGACCGGTCAGGACCGCGAACACCAGCGGGGCGTACGGGCCGGGGGCGAGCCGCAGGCCCGCGAGCATCGGCACCGCGAGCGCCGCGCCGACCTGGATCGTCCGGACGGGCCCCACCCGGTCGGCGAGGCGCCCGCCCGCGATCGTCCCCGCGACGCCGCCGCCGAGGAAGCACGCGAGGGCCGCGCCGGCGAGCGCGGGCGGGGCGTCCAGGCGGTCGATCCAGTACAGGCCGATGAACGTCGCGACGGCCGAGAACAGCGCCGACCGGACGACCGTGATGGCGGTGAGGGTCGCGAACGGCCCCCACCTGTCGCGTCCGCCGGGCGCCGCGCCCCGCCCGCCGGCCGCCCGCCGCGCGTTCCGCACCAGCACGAACGCCGCGAGCACCGCGGGCGGGAGGAACGCGACCGTCCCGCCGAGGCCCCACGCGGCGAGGACGGGCACCGCCAGGACGGGCGCGAGGAAGAACCCGACGGTGCCGCCCGCCGCGAAGACGCTCATGGCCGTGACGCTGTCCCCTGCGGCGTCCCGGGCGGCCTTCCCGGCGGCCGGGTGGAACATCGCCGTCCCGAGGCCCGACAGCAGGAGCAGCGCCAGGACGAGCGGGTAGGGCCCCGCGAGCCCGGCGAGCGCGCACCCGGCCCCGGCGAGCAGCACGCCGCCCGCGGCGAGCCGGGGCAGCCGGAACCGGTCGACGGCGAGGCCGATCAGCGGCTGCGGCAGCGCGCCGCCCAGCGTCGCCGCGAGCGTCAGCCCGCCCGCCGCCGCGTACCCGTAGCCCCGTTCGAGGACGAAGTACGGGACGGCCGCGGGCACGAGCCCCTGGTAGAAGTCGTCGACGGCGTGGGCGGCGGCCCACGTCGCCATGCGCCGCACGACCGGTTCGGTCCTGGTGATCGTCGCCACGCCGTCCAGCATCGTGACCGCACGACGTTGCGGGCTAGCGGTATTCTGCCGAGCAATGTCGCTGACCCGCCAACCTTTCCTGCGGCTGGCGCACCGCGAGCGCGTCCCCAGGCACGAGCACCCGCACCACCAGATCGCCTACCCGAGCCACGGCGTCCTCGAAGTGGCGACGGACGCGGGCACCTGGATCGTCCCGCCGCACCGGGCCGTGTGGCTGCCCGCCGGGATCGCGCACGCGCACCGGGCGCACGGCCCGACGCAGCTCCGCACGGTGAACTTCGAGGCCGGCGAGCCGGGCGCCGGGTTCGCCGGGCCGGTGGTCCTGGCGGTCTCCCCGCTGCTGCGCGAGGTGATCGTCGCGCTGACCGGGGACGGGCGGGACGCCCGCCGCCGCGAGCGCCTGCGGCGGGTGGCCCTCGACGAGGTCCGGGCGGTCGGGGAGCTGCCGCTGCACCTGCCGGTCCCGGCCGACGACCGGCTGCGGGCCATCGCGGACGCCCTGGACGCCGACCCCGCCGACCCGCGCACCCTCGCCGGGTTCGGCCGCGCCGTCGGAGCGTCCGAACGCACGCTGAGCAGGCTGTTCCGCGAGCAGACGGGGATGACGTTCCCGCAGTGGCGGACGCAGGTGCGGCTGCACCGCGCGCTGATCCTGCTGGCGTCCGGCACCCCGGTCACCGCCGTGGCCGCCGCGTGCGGCTACGCCGGCCCGAGCGCGTTCATCCAGGCGTTCCGCCAGGCGTTCGGCACCACCCCGGGCCGGTTCGGCGCCCCCGGCTGACCTCCGCCGCCCCCGTCACCAGGCGTCGTGGTGCAGGACGGTGTCGAGGGGGGCGCGGCGGGCGGGCTTGAAGGTGTCGCCGGTGTAGTAGGCGGTGGGGATCAGGGCGCCCTGCCGGATGGTCGCGGGGAGGCCGAGGAGTTCGGCGACCTCGCGCTCGAAGGCGAGGTGCAGGGACGTCCAGGAGGTGCCGAGGCCGCGGGCGCGGGCGGCGAGCGCGAAGTTCCAGACGGCCGGGTGGAGGGACGCCCACAGGCCGGCCTGGTTGGCGGCGGGGAGTTCGCCGGGGACGTCCAGGCAGGGGATGACGTGGACGGGCACCTCGTCGATGTGCTCGGCCAGGTAGGAGGCGCTGTCGCCGACGCGGCGCTGGACGTCGGCGCGCTCGGAGTCGTCCTGGTGGAGGGCGCCCGCGAACGCGCGGGACTCGGCGTAGGCGGCGAAGGCGCGGCGGTAGTACTCGCCGATGGCGCGGCGCTTGTCGGGGTCGGTGACGACGATCCAGTGCCAGTTCTGCGCGTTGCTGCCGGTCGGGGCCTGCACCGCGATCTCGAGGCACTCGCGGATCAGGTCCATGGGGACGGGACGGGCGAGGTCGAGGCGCTTGCGGACGGCCCGGGTGGTGGTGAGCAGCTCGTCCGGGCTCAGCGGGAGAGTCGTCATGCGTCCATGCTGCCCCACGGGCCCCGGACGATTCCGGGCGGACGTCCGTCAGGTGAGGACCTCGTCGCTGAGCAGGCGCGCGAAATCGGTGCGGAAGCGCTCGTACTGGGCGCGCAGGTCGGGGCCGGGCCAGTCGGCGGGGAGCAGCGCGGCGGGGAGGATCGGGTCGTCCATGAGGTGCCGGACGACGGCGGCGGCGAGCGTGAACCGGTCGACGATGCCGTCGGCGGCGGCGAACGCGGCCTGGAGGTCGCGGGCGGGCGCGGCCCAGCCGTCCAGGTCCCAGAGGGACGCGGCGAGCGCGGCGGGGTCGCCTTCGGGGCGGCCTTCGATGAAGGTGCACTGCCGGACGGCGATGTCCGGGCGCGCGCGCAGGAGGTTCGCGGGCCGCATCCAGACGCCTTCGCGGAGTTCGGCGAGCCGCACGTTCGACATGGCCTGGCGGAGGGCGGTGCGTTCGGCGACGGGGCGGCGCTCGGCGGTGATGACGGCGATCTCCCAGGCGCCGTCCCACGGGCGGGTGCGGGGGGAGCGGGCCTCGTCCTGGCGGGCCTGCCGGGCGAGGAGGCGCTCGGTGAGGCAGTAGCGGTCGCCGGAGCGGACGAGGTCGCCGGCGGCGACCATGCGCGAGAGCGCGACGCGGATCGCCCCGTCGGCGATGCCGAACAGGGCGCCGACGCGGACGAGGTGGCGGACCGGCAGGCGGGGCGGGTGGACGCCCAGCAGGGTGCTCAGGACCACCGACCGTGCGGTGAGGGCCCGGATCTCCATGGTTGCCAGTGACTTTATCGGCATCCGCCGCATTACAGGTCTTCCGTCATGTGAAGTAAAAGTGTAACGTCCGGGGCATGGGCAGCTACCTGATCGAGCCGGCCGACCGGCTCCCGTTCGGTTCCGCGGAGAAGGCCCGCCGGTACGCGACCGAGCGGTACCGGGGCGCGGTGGGCCGCAACTGGTACGACTGCGATCCGACGCTGCGGTTCCTCATGCGGCGCCACCTCGGGGACGGGTTCGGCTGGGCCGAGCCGCGGCTGCGGGAGCTGGGCGCGCTGATGGGCGGCCGGATCGCCGAGCTGGCGGAGGAGACCGACCGCAACCCGCCGCGGCTCGAGAAGTACGACCGGTGGGGGCGCGACGTCAGCGAGGTCGTCATGCCGCCGTCGTTCGAGGCGGCCCGCCGGGAGATCGTCGCGACGTCGTTCACCCGCCCCGGGTTCGTCCGGGAGGCGAAGGCGGCGGGGGCGAACCCGGTGGCGCTCGGCGTCGCGTGGAGCTACCTGCTCGACCAGGCCGACATCGGGATGGCGTGCGCGCTCGGGACGGGCGGCGACATGGTCGTCGGGCTCACCGAGGCGTTCGCGCCGGACGACGTGAAGGCGCGGGTCCGGGAGCTGTTCGCCGCCGGGGCGTTCTCCGGCGAGGCCGCGCAGATGCTGACGGAGCGGTCGGGCGGCTCGGACCTCGGGGCGCTGGAGTCGACGGCCGTCCGCGACGGGGACGCGTGGCGGCTCGACGGGTTCAAGTGGTTCGCGTCGAACGCGAACGGCTCGGCGTTCGTGGTGCTCGCCAAACCGGCCGGCGCGGACGACGGGGTGCGGGGGATCGCGCCGTTCCTCGTCCTGCGGGAGCGCCGGGACGGGACGCGCAACGGCGTGCGGATCCGGCGGCTCAAGGACAAGCTGGGCACCCGCTCGGTGGCGTCGGCGGAGATCGAGTTCACCGGCGCGGAGGCGTTCCTGCTGGCCCCGGGGTCGTCGGCGGGGGCGGGCGGCGACGGGCGGGGCCTCGCCCGGATGATGGAGCTGACGAACGGCGCCCGGCTCGGCATCGCGACGATGGGGCTCGGCTGCGCGCGGCGCTCGCTCGTCGAGGCGCTCTGCTACGCGCGGGCGCGGGAGGCGTTCGGCGCGCCGCTGGCGCAGCACCCGCTGATGCGGCGCAAGCTCGCGGAGCTGGTCGTCGAGACGGAGGCCGCGCAGGCGCTCGTGTTCGACGGGTACCTGACGCCGCTGCGGCTCGGCCCGGCGCTGGTGAAGCTGCGGGCGGCGCGGCTGGGCGTGACGGCGGCGAGCGACGCGGTCGAGGCGCACGGCGGCAACGGGTACATCGAGCAGTGGCCGGTGGCGCGGATCCTGCGGGACGCGCAGGTCAACCCGATCTGGGAGGGCGGCGACAACATCCTGTGCCTGGACGTGCGGCGCGGGATCGAGCGGGACGGCGCGCACGAGCCGTTCCTCGCCCGGCTGGAGGAGGCCGCCGGGCGGGCGCCCGCGGGGGACGACGCCACGGCCGCGCTCGTCCGGGACCGCATCGGGCGCCTCCGGGAGGCCGTCGAGGCGTGGCGCGGGCTGGACAAGAGCGTCGCGGAGGCGCGGCTCTACCCGCTGGCGCAGTACATGGCCGACGTGTACGCGGCGGCGCTGCTCCTGGAGCAGGCCGGGTGGGAGCGCGAGGACGCGGGCACGGACCGCAAGGCCCTCGTCGCGCGCCTCTACGCGCGGGCGCACCTGGCGGATCCGGACCCGTTGCGCGGCATCGGCGGCCCGGCGGAGGACCTCGACCGGTTCGACGAACTCGTCGGCGGTGCCTTCGCGGAGGAGTGACGCACGGGGGGACGCACGGGGGCGGTTCGAGCGGCGCGCGGGCCGTCCCCGGCGGTGACACCTCCGATGTCCGAGCGCTCTACGTCCGGAAGACGTTGACCGAATCCGGTTCGGGTCTTAGGTTCCCTTGGAGGGCGGCCGTCGGCACAAGGGAGTCTTCCGCATGACCCTGACCGTGGAGCAGGCGGGCCTCGCGCTCGCCGACCCGAAGGCGTACGCCGACGACCGGCGGCTGCACGAGGCGTGCGCGCTGCTGCGCCGCGAGTCGCCCGTCCACCGGGTCGAGGCGCCCGGCTACCGCCCCTTCTGGGCTGTCACCCGGCACGCCGACGTCATGGAGATCGAGCGGGCCCACGACCTGTTCCTCAACGCGCCGCGCCCGCTGCTCGCGACGGCCGAGCTCGACGAGATCAACCGGCAGCGGGCCGAGCAGGGCATCGGGCTGCGCACCCTCATCCACATGGACGACCCCGACCACCGGGTCGTCCGGGCGATCGGCGCCGACTGGTTCCGGCCCCGCGCCATGCGGGCGATGGAGCCGCGCGTCCGGGAGCTGGCGAAGCGGTACGTCGACCGGATGGCGGACGCCGGCGGCGAGATCGACTTCGCGCAGGAGGTGAGCGTCCACTTCCCGCTGTACGTCATCCTGTCGCTGCTCGGCCTCCCCGAAAGCGACTTCGACCGGATGCTGACGCTCACCCAGGAGCTCTTCGGCGGCGACGACGAGGAGCGGCAGCGGGGCCAGAGCAACGAAGAGAAGATGCAGGTCGTCTTCGAGTTCTTCGCGTACTTCCAGGAGCTCACCGAGGCCCGCCGCGCGCACCCGACCGACGACCTCGCGTCCGCCATCGCGAACGCCCGCGTCGACGGCGAGCCGCTCAACGACTTCGACACCGCGTCCTACTACGTCATCATCGCGACCGCCGGGCACGACACCACCAGCGCCACCATCGCGGGCGGCCTGCACGCGCTCGTCGAGCACCCCGACCAGCTCGCCCGGCTCCGCGCCGACCCCGGGCTGATGCCGCTCGCCGTCGACGAGATGATCCGCTGGACCACCCCGGTCAAGGAGTTCATGCGCACGGCCGTCCGGGACTACGAGCTGCGCGGCACCGCGATCCGCGAGGGCGACTCGCTGCTGCTGGCGTACCCGTCCGCGAACCGGGACGAGGAGGTCTTCGACGACCCGTTCCGGTTCGACGTCGGCCGCGACCCGAACAAGCACCTGGCGTTCGGCTTCGGCGTCCACTACTGCCTGGGCGCCGCCCTCGCCCGCATCGAGGTCCGCGCGTTCTTCGAGGAGCTGCTGCCGCGGCTGCGCTCCATCGAGCTCGCGGGCGAACCGGAGGGGATCGCGACCACGTTCGTCGGCGGCCTCAAGCACCTGCCGATCCGCTACAAGCTGGCCTGACCCCTCTCCGCCCCCGAGGAGCACGCATGCAGATCGACGCCGCCGTCCTGCGGGCCGCCGACGCGCCCTTCGCGATCGAGCGCCTGGACCTCGCCGACCCCGGACCCGGCGAGATCCTCGTCCGGATCGCCGGCACCGGCATGTGCCACACCGACCAGATGGGCCGGATACCGGGCGACCTCGTCGCGAAGCCGGTCGTGCTCGGCCACGAGGGCGCCGGCGTCGTCGAGGCGGTCGGTCCGGGCGTCGCGGGCGTCACCGAGGGCGACCACGTGGTCATGTCGTTCGACTCCTGCGGGACCTGCGCCGACTGCCGCGACGGCCACCCCGGCTTCTGCCCGCAGATGGTCGCGCACAACATGCTCGCCGCCCCGCTCGACGGCGTCGCCCGGCTCACCGACGCGTCCGGCGCGGCCGTCCACAACCGGTGGTTCGGCCAGTCGTCGTTCGCGACGCACGCGCTCGGGACCGCCCGCAACGTCGTGCCCGTCACCCGGGACCTGCCGCCGGACGCGCTCGCGAAGCTCGGCCCGCTCGGCTGCGGCGTCCAGACGGGCGCGGCGTCGGTGCTGGTCGCGCTCGGGGTCGGCGCGGGCGACACGTTCGCGGTGTTCGGCGCGGGCGCGGTCGGGCTCGCCGCCGTGATGGCCGCGCGGCTCGCGGGGGCCGCGACGGTCATCGCCGTCGACCTCCACGCATCGCGGCTGGACCTGGCGCGCGAGCTGGGCGCGACGCACACGCTGAACGGCGCCGACGACGACCTCCCCGGCCAGATCCGCGGGCTCACCGGCGGCGGCGTCCGGTACGCGCTCGACACCACCGCGGTCCCGGACGTCGTCTCCGCCGCCGTCGCGTCGCTGCGGGCGAACGGCGTCTGCGGCCTCGTCGGCGTCGGCGCGACCGAGTACCGCCTCGACGCGAACCTCCTGCTCATGGGCCGCACGGTCAAGGGCATCATCGAGGGCGACGCCGTCCCGCACACCTTCATCCCGAGGATGATCGAGCTGTGGCGGCAGGGCCGGTTCCCGTTCGACCGGCTGATCGCCACCTACCCGCTCTCCGCGATCAACGAGGCGGAGGCGGACGCCCACGCGGGCAAGGTCGTCAAGCCCGTCCTCCTCCCGGAGGGCTGACCTCCCGGCGGCCGCCCGGGATCGACGAACTGATCATCAAGAGCACCCCGTGATCGCGGGCGCGGGCAACGGCCTTCGTCGACGGCGCCTCCCACCCGCCAGCCGCGTCCCCAACCTCACGGGACAGAACAGCTAGCGGACGCGGTGGAGGAGCTCGTCGCCGCGTTCGAGGCGGCGGCAGTTCTCCACCGCGACCTCGAAGTACCGGTCCCACGTCTCGTGCGTCAGCCACGCGACGTGCGGCAGGACCACCGTGTTCGCCAGCTTCAGCAGCGGGTTCGCCGGGTCGACCGGCTCGGACTCGAACACGTCCAGGCCCGCGCCGCCGAGCCGCCCCGACGCCAGCTCCCGGACGAGCGCCGCCTCGTCGACCACCGCGCCGCGCGCCGTGTTCACCACCACCGCGCCGTCCGGGAGGAGCGCGAGGCGCCGCGCGTCCAGCAGGTGGTGCGTCTCCTCCGTCAGCGGGACGTGCACCGACAGGACGTCGCTCGCCCGCAGCAGCCCGTCGAGGTCGCGCCACGCGGGGTCGTCCGGGCGCGGCCGCCGCGACGTGTAGAGGACGCGCGCGCCGATCGCCTCCAGCATCCCCCGCAGCAGCCCCGCGATCTCGCCGCCGCCGAGCAGCCCGACCGTCCGGCCCTTCAGCTCGCCGCCGACCAGCGCCCGGCCGGCGGGCCAGCCCGCGCCCCGCCGGGTGCGCGCGTCGAACTCCACGACGCGGCGCAGCACCGACAGCATCAGCAGCAGCGTCGTCTCCGCCACCGCCTGCGCGTTCCGCCCCGGCATGTTCGCGACCGCGACGCCGCGCTCCGCCGCCGCGTCCAGGTCGATCGTGTTCACCCCGGTGCCGAGCTTCTGGATCAGCCGCAGCTTCGGCGCCCGGTCCAGGTCCGCCGCGGTCAGCGGGCGCAGCACGTGCCAGATCACCTCGGCGTCCGGCAGCAGCTCCGCGAACCGGGCCTCGTCCTCCTCGGGGCAGCTCACCACGTCCAGCCCCGGCTCCGAACGGTCCATGTCGTAGTGCAGCAGAACCCGCATGCCCGGCCTTCCTGATCATCGATTCGTGGAACGTGAACCCGCCGGTCCGGGCCGTTGTTCCCCGGGTAGGTTCACCATCATGACCTGGCCCGAACTGCCGATCGTCCAGGCGCCCATGGCGGGCGGGCCGTCCACGCCCGAACTCGCCGCCGCCGTCTCCGAGGCCGGCGGCCTCGGCTTCCTCGCCGCCGGATACAAGAGTGCCGCGGCCATGCGCGCCGACATCGCTCGCACCCGCGAGCTGACGTCCCGCCCCTTCGGGACGAACCTGTTCATGCCGTCGCACGACGACGCCGATCCCGCGGCCGTCGAGGCGTACCGGGCGCGGCTCGCCCCGGAGGCCGCACGGCTCGGCGTCGCCCCCGGGACCCCGGACCCCGCCGCGCGCGACGACGACCACGACGCGAAGATCGCCGAACTGCTCGACGACCCGCCCGCGTTCGTGAGCTTCACCTTCGGCACCCCCGCGGCCGACGTCGTCCGCGCCTTGCAGGGACGCGGCGTCACCGTCGTCGTCACCGTCACGACCGTGGACGAGGCCATGCAGGCGTTGCACGGCTCGGGTGCGGACGCCCTCTGCCTGCAGGGCTCCGAGGCCGGCGGGCATCGGGCGTCCTTCGCGAACACCCTCGACGAGGGCCTACCGGTCCGCGCGCTGCTCGCCGCCGTGCGGGCCCGCACCGACCGTCCGCTGATCGCCGCCGGGGGCCTCGCCACCCGCGCGGACGTCGCCGAACTCCGCGGGCTCGGGGCGGTCGCCGCGCAGCTCGGCACCGCGTTCGTCCGGTGCCCCGAGAGCGGCGCGAACCCCGTGCACAAGGCCGCGCTCGCCGATCCCCGCTTCACCGCGACCGCCGTCACCCGCGCGTTCAGCGGGCGCCCCGCCCGCGGCCTCGTCAACCGCTTCCTCACCGAGCACGACGCCGCCGCGCCCGCCGCGTACCCGGACGTCCACCACGTCACCTCGCCGCTGCGGAAGGCCGCCGTCGCCGCGGGCGACCCGGACGTCGCGAACCTGTGGGCGGGCACGTCCTGGCGGCACGCGACGGACGCCCCGGCGGCCGACGTCGTCCGGTCCCTGGCGGGCTGACCCGGCGTCCGCCGAACTCGAAGGCGACATCCCGGAGAGACGCGGGCGATCCCTTCCTCGACCCCCGCATCTAGTTCGTGCCACGAACAGTGTTGGTTCGTGGAGCGAACTTCAGACGTCGTTGCCCGGTTCGAGGAAGACGACCGGGACTTCGTTGTCGAGGACGACGCGGCCGAGCAGGCCGGCGAGCGAGTCGCGCTCGGCGCCGTCCATGCCCCGCACCAGGTCCGCCATCCGCCTGGAGGTCGCGCCGTAGAAGGTGCGCGCCAGCCGCTCGCCCTTCGGGGTGAGCGCGACCCGCACCGCCCGGGTGTCCCGCTCGTCCGGCTCGCGGCGGACCAGCCCGTTGCGCTCGGTGCGGTCGACCAGGCCGGTCAGGCTCGACTTCGCCAGCCCCAGCATCGAGCCCAGCTCGCCCATGCCGTACGGCCGCCCCATCAGCACGCACAGCAGTCGCCCCTGCTGTGCGGTGAGGCCGTGCTCCCGGGCCGACTCGCCGTACACGGCGTTCACCAGGAACGCGGACCGCACGAGCGCGGCCGCGATCCCGATCCGCCCGTCGTCATCTCTCAGCACGCGGTCAGTGTACCGATGCAAGAGAATGTCAGTTCGTGCAGCGAACTAACCGTGCCGGGAACCCCAGTCCCAGAGGGCCTGCAAGACGGGACCGAGCTCCCGCCCGCGCGGCGTCAGCGCGTACCGCGTCCGGACCGGACGGCCCGGCAGCCGGTGCCGCTCCGCCGCGCCCACCGCCACGAGGTGCGCCAGCCGGTCCGACAGCACCTTGTCCGACAGCGCGGGCAGCAGCTCCCGCAGCTCGCCGTACCCCCGGTCGCCCTTCAGCAGCTCCCGCACCACCAGCGTCGTCCACCGCCCCCGCAGCGCCGCCAGCGCGATCTCCACCGGGCAGTCCTCCGCCGGCGCCGCGACCGCCGCGCGCGGATCGTCCGGCAGCCCCGGCCGGATAACCGTTTGGTGAGCCACGGGCGCGCCTCCTACGTTCTCGACCACTCGCCTCACCGGAAGGATCCCAGGATGCGACCGCTCGCCAAACGCCCCGAGGACGTCCCCGCCGTCTTCGCCGACCGCTTCAACTCCGGCGACCCCGCCGCCCTCGCCGAGGTCTACGAGGACGGCGGCATGCTCGTCCTCGGCACCCCCCTCACCGGCGCGGCCGCCCACGCCGCGAACGCCCGCCTCCAGAGCCTCGGCGCGCCGATCACCGTCAGCCCCCGGCACGTCTACCCCCACGGCGACCTCGCGCTCCTCATCGTCGACTGGACGATCCAGGGCACCGGCCCGGACGGCGACCCCGTCGACATCCGCGGCACCGCGACCGACGTCGTCCGGCGCGGCGAGGACGGATACTGGCGGTACGCGATCGACAACCCCTTCGGCATCGAGGAGTTCGAAGGGCCCGGCGATGAGAAGTGACACGTGGACGAACGGCTCCGCCGGACCGCCGCCAAGCCGGCGATCGGGGGAGGGGCGGGTTGACCTTGACGTGGGCGTGAAGGTTTTAGCGTCCGGGCATGCATGCGCAGAAGACGCGGGACGCGGCGGTTGCGGAGGAGTCGTCGCGGTCGTTCCCGCTGTGGTTGTTCGCCCTGTTCCTCCTCGCCTTCTCGTTCGGCACGGACGACATGGTCATCGCCGGGGTGCTGCCGGACATCGCGCGCGACCTGGACGTGTCGGTGGCCGCGAGCGGGCAGCTCGTGACGGTGTTCGCGCTGACGTTCGCGCTGGGGGCGCCGGTCGCGGCGGCGGTGACGGCGCGGGTGCCGCGGCGGGGGCTGCTGGCGGGGGCGGCGGCGGTGTTCGTCCTCGCGAACCTGGGTGCGGCGGCGGCGCCGGGGTACGGGGCGGTGCTGGTCGCGCGGGTCGTCGCGGGGCTGGCGGCGGCGACGGCGTCGCCGGCGGCGTTCGCGGTCGCGGCGGCGGCCGCGCCCGAAGGGCGGCGGGGGCGGTTCCTCGCCGCGGTGAGCGCCGGGATGACGACGTCGCTGGTGGCGGGCGTCCCGGTCGGGACGTGGATCGGGGACGCGCTGGGGTGGCGGGCGACGATGCTGTACGTCGCCGCGCTCGCGGCCGTCGCGGGGGTGGTGCTGGCGGTGACGCTGCCGGGGCTGCCCGGTGCGGCGCCGGCGCGGGGACGGCTGCGGGCGCTGCGGCGGCCGGGGACGGCGGTCGCGCTCGCCGCGATGGTCCCGGCGGGCGCGGGCGGGATGATGTCGTACGTGTACATCACCGAGATCGCCGGACGGCTGGGGGACGTGCGGGGCGCGGCGGTGGCGCCGGTGATCACCGCGGCGGGCGTGGCGGGGGTCGCGGGGGCGTTCCTCGGCGGGCGGGCCGTGGACGCGCTGGGCGCGCCGAAGGCGCTCGTGGTGTTCATGGCCGGGGTGGCGGCCGCGCCGGCGTCGATGGCCGTGCTCGGCGCTGCGGGCGGCCCGTATCCGGCGGTCGTCGTGGGGGCCGTGTTCGTGTTCTACGGGCTCGTGACGTGGGGGATCGCGCCCGCGACGCAGGCGTGGCTGCTCGATCGGGGCGGGCCGGACGCGGCGGGGGAGCTGCTCGCGGTGAACAATGCCTGCATGTACCTCGGGTTCTCGCTCGCCGGCGGCGTCGGCGGGCTGGCGCTGGGCGCGGGCGGCGCGGCGGCGGTGCCGGTCGCGGCGGCGGGATGCGCGGGGCTGTCGCTGGTTCTGTTCGCCGCGGCGCTCGTGGGGAGGCGAGATGCGGATCGGTGAGGTGGCGCGGTGCGCGGGGGTGTCGACCCGGGCGGTGCGGTACTACGAGGAGCAGGGGCTCGTGCATGCGGACCGGGACCACAACGGGTACCGGGTGTACGGGCCGGAGAGCGTCGGGCTGGTGCGCGAGATCGCGCGGCTGCTGCGGCTCGGGTTGAACACGGACGACGTCGCGATGTTCGTCGGCTGCCTGGGGCGTGGCGAGCCGCCGTCGGGGGAGTGCGTCGATCTGCTGCGGATCTACTCCGAGCGGCTGGGGGCGCTGAACGAGCGGATCCGGGCGCTGACGGAGGTGCGGGACCGGCTGGCGGCGGAGACCGACCGGATCGCCGAGCACATGGCGGACAGGTAGGGCCTTTCCGGGGCGGGCGCGGCGGGTTACCGTGGCGGTGGCGTCCCGGCCGGCAGTGCGCCTTGCGCCTGGGAGGGTCCCGCACGCGGGACCGCGTGGCTCTGTGCCGGCTCCTCAGTATTCCCGTCTGCCGAGGAGCCCGATGAAGTCCCGAACATGTCCGTGGCCCGTGCTCGCCGCGCTCGTCCTCGCACTGGCCGTGGTGGCGTTCCCGCTCCGCGCGTCCGCCGCGCCCTTGACCGCGTGCACGTATCCCGCGTGGGCCGAAGGCAATGCGTACACGGCCGGTACCAAGGTGTCCTTTGAGGGGCGCGGGTACGAGGCCGTCTCGTCGCACACCGCGTACCCGGGCGCCGGTTGGAGTCCGGCGTCCACACCGACCCTGTGGCGCGACATCGGCGCCTGCGAGGGGACGCCGCCGACCGGTGAGGAGGACGACTGCGCCCTGGCGGGCAAGCCGTCCGGGAAGGTGCTCCAGGGGTACTGGGAGAACTGGGACGGCGCGGCCAACGGCGTGCATCCGCCGTTCGGCTGGACGCCGATCACCGACCCGGAGATCGGGCGGCACGGGTACAACGTGGTGAACATGGCGTTCCCGGTGATCCGCTCGGACGGCACCGTCCTGTGGGAGGACGGGATGGACGCGACGGTCAGGGTCGCGACGCCCGCGGAGATGTGCGCCGCGAAGGAGGCGGGGCTCACGCTGCTGATGTCGATCGGCGGGGCGGCGGCGGGCATCGACCTGTCGTCGCGGGCCGTCGCCGACCGGTTCGTCGAGACGATCGTGCCGATCCTGCGGCGGTACAACTTCGACGGGATCGACATCGACATCGAGACGGGGCTGACGGGGAGCGGCGACATCGGCACCCTGTCGGCGTCGCAGGCGAACCTGGTGCACATCATCGACGGGGTGCTCGCGCGGATGCCGGCGGGCTTCGGGCTGACGATGGCGCCGGAGACCGCGTACGTGACCGGCGGCAGCGTCACCTACGGGTCGATCTGGGGCGCGTACCTGCCGATCGTCAAGAAGTACGCCGACAACGGCCGGTTGTGGTGGCTGAACATGCAGTACTACAACGGCTCCATGTACGGGTGTTCCGGTGACTCGTACTCCGCCGGGACGGTCGAGGGGTTCGTGAAGCAGACCGACTGCCTGGACGCCGGGCTGGTCGTCCAGGGCACGACGATCCGGGTGCCGTACGACCGGCAGGTGCCGGGGCTGCCCGCGCAGCCCGGCGCGGGCGGCGGGCACCTGCCGCCGGGCCTGGTCGCGCAGGCGTGGAACCACTACGGCGGGCGGCTGAAGGGCCTGATGACCTGGTCGCTGAACTGGGACGGGTCGAAGGGCTGGACGTTCGGCGACAACGTCCGCTCCCTGCAGGGACGCTGACGCGGGACGGGCCGGGGTGCGGGCCCGCACCCCGGCTCGTCATCCGGCGGCGCGGGTGGCGCGGCCGCCCAGTTCGCGCAGGTGCTCGACGAGTTCGGGCGGGCCGTGGACGGTGAAGTCGCAGCCGAGCATGAGCAGCCGGGCGGCGAGCCACGGCAGGGTGTCGGCGTAGGTGTCGAGGCGGCAGGTCCGCTCGTCGAGGGGGGTGACGTCGGCGGGGTCGGCGCCGAGCCCGACCCGGACCTCCTCCGCGGGGGCCCGCAGGGTGACCGTCGCGGTGTGGACGGGCGCGAGCGCGTACATCCGGTCGGTGACGAACGCGACGGCGTCCCCGCCGGGGATCTCGCGGGGCGCGAACCGCTGCCCGGTGGGGCGGGGGTCCCGGATCCGGTCGGCGCGGAAGATCCGCCAGTCGTCGCGCTCGGTGTCGCGGGCGAGCAGGTACCAGCGGCGGCCCGCGGCGACCAGCCGGTACGGTTCGGCCTTCCGGCGGCCTGCGGCGCCGTCGGCCTTCACGTACGCGAACCGCAGCGCCTCCCGGTTGGCGATGGCGGCCGCGGCGGCGGCGAGGACGTCAGGGTCGACGCGGGACCCGCCGCCGGGGTGCGGCATCGCGACGGTCGCGGCGTTCAGCACGGCGACCCGCCGCCGCAGCCGCGCGGGGAGCACCTGCTCCAGCTTGGCGAGGGCCCGGACGGACGCGTCGCCGATGCCGTCCACCGCGTTCGAGGCGGCGGTGCGCAGGCTGACGGCGATCGCGACGGACTCCTCGTCGTCGAGCAGCAGCGGCGGCATGGCGGTCCCGGCGACGAGCCGGTACCCGCCGTCGGGGCCGGTGGTGCCCTCGATGGGGTAGCCGAGGCCGCGGAGCCGGTCGATGTCGCGGCGGACCGTGCGGGGGCTGACGCCGAGCCGGTCGGCGAGTTCGCCGCCGGGCCATTCGCGCGGCGTCTGGAGCAGCGACAGCAGGGTGAGGAGCCGCCCGGGGGTGTCCGTCATGGTCTCCGGCATCCGTGGGGTTGAGGCCAGGAGTTGACCTAAACCGACTCTACCTTGGGCCATCAGCACCGAGGAGGACACATGACCGTTCGGCCGTTCCGCATCGACGTCCCGCAGGCCGACCTGGACGACCTGAACGAGCGGCTCGCGCGCACCCGGTGGCCCCGGCAGCTCCCGGGCGAGGGGGGGAGCCGCGGCGTCCCGGTCGCCTACCTGGAGGAGCTGGCCGAGTACTGGCGCACCGGGTTCGACTGGCGCGCCCAGGAGGCCCGCTTCAACGGGTTCCCGCAGTTCATGACCGAGATCGACGGGCACGACGTGCACTTCCTGCACGTCCGGTCGGCCGATCCGGACGCCCTGCCGCTGCTGCTGACGCACGGCTGGCCGAACTCGTTCGTCGAGTTCGTCGACCTGATCGGGCACCTGCCGGACTTCCACGTCGTCGTCCCGTCCGTCCCGGGCTACGGGTTCTCGGCGGCGCCCCGCGACACCGGCTTCGGCGTGGCGCGCGTCGGCCGCATGTGGGCGGAGCTGATGCGCCGCCTCGGCTACGACCGGTACGGGGTGGAGGGCGGCGACCTCGGCGCCTACGTCGCGCCGGAGGTCGCGAAGGCCGCGCCGGAGCACGTCGCCGGCGTGTACGTCATCGCCGGCCTCGGCTTCCCCACCGAGAAGGACGTCCCGGACATGACGCCCGACGAGCGCGCCCACTACGAGATGATGCAGCAGTGGTCGACCGGCGGCGTCGACCACCACGCGATCCAGCGTGCCGCGCCGCAGACGTTCGCGTACGGGTGGGACGACTCCCCGGCGGCGGCGCTGGCCTGGATGATGCAGAAGTTCGAGGACTTCAACGTCACGGACGTCCCGGCCGACAAGGCGCTCGACCGCGACCTGATCCTCGCCAACGTCAGCCTGTACTGGTTCACGCGGTCGTTCGGGACGGCCGCGTGGCCGTTCTACGGAACGTCCGAGTCGGGGTGGCCCGAGGGGCAAAACCTCGTCCCGACCGGCGTCTACAGCGGCGACCCGCCCAGCATCCGCCGGCTCGCCGAGCGCACCAACACGATCGTCCACTGGCCGGAGGGCAACCCGGGCGGCCACCACTTCATCGCGATGGAGCGCCCGGACGCCGTGGCCGCCGACCTGCGGAAGTTCTTCGCGCTCGTCCGCTGACCACCGCCCGGACCGGCCCCGTTCCCGCCGGGAACGGGGCCGCCCCGCTCACGGCACCAGCACGACCTTCCCCGGCAGCCGCCCCGCGACGGCCGCGTCGTGGACGGCCGCGAGGTCGGCCAGCGGGCGCCGCTCGCCGACGTCGATCGTCAGCTCGCCCGCGTCGACCCGCGCGACGAGCCCGGCGAGCTGCGCGGCGTCGCTGCGCGCGAACACCTGCGCCGTCCGGACGCCGGTCCCGTCGGGCGCGGGGGTGGTGGTGCTGACGAAGATCCCGCCGTCGGCGACCAGATCCAGGAGCCGCGCGACGTCCTCGGGCTCGTTCCGCACGAGGTTCAGCACCACGTCGAACCGTTCGCCGTCCACCGCGTCGGGGAGGGGCGTGGCGGTGTAGTCGATGACGCGTTCCGCGCCGTGCGCGCGCACACGGGCCTCGCTGCGCGCGCTCGCGGTCGCGGTGACGCGCGCGCCCGCCCGTACCGCGAGCTGGACGACGTACCCGCCGACCGCCCCGCCCGCGCCGTTGACCAGGACCGACCGTCCCGCCTCCAGCCCGGCGTGCTCGAACAGCGCCTGCCAGGCGGTCAGCCCCGACGACGGCAGCGCCGCCGCGTCGGCCGTCTCGACCGTGCGCGGCGCCGCGGCCAGGACGTCCGCGGGGACGGCGACGTACTCGGCCGCCGCGCCCGGCGCGGTCACCGGCAGGAACGCCACCACCGCGTCCCCGACCGCCCAGCCGCCGGCGCCGTCCCCGACCTCGGCGACGACGCCCGACACGTCGAAGTTCGGGATGTGCGGGAGCGCGACCGGGAACACCTCGCCCATGATCCCCATGCGGACCGGGACGTCCAGCGGGTTGAAAGCGGTCCCGGCGACCCGCACCACGACCTGCCCCGCGCCCGCCGCCGGCCGCTCGACGTCCTCGACCGCCAGGACGTCGCTGCCGCCGTGGGAGTGGTAACGCACTGCCTTCATGGTCTCTCCTTCGCTCAACTGCTTCGGATTCGAAGCATGTACCGGCGTCCAACGTGCTTCGAATCCGAAGCAATCCCGCGTCCGGGTGTGACGCCGGTCACATTGCTTCGAATTCGCAGCGATACGGTGGAGGGGTGACCGACCCCGATCCCGGCCCCGTCCAGCCGCTCGACCCGCAGGAGCTTGGGACCTACTTCGCGCTCATGGAGGCCGTCAGCCTGCTCCAGCACCAGGTCCAGCGGCAGCTCCGCGCCGAGGGCGACCTCAGCTACGTGCAGTTCCAGCTCTTGGCCCGCCTCGCCGCCGCCGACGGCGGCCTGTCCATGACCGACCTCGCGGACGGCGTCGTCTACAGCCGCAGCGGCCTCACCTACCAGGCGGGCCTGCTGGAGAAGGCCGGACTCGTCGCCCGCGGCCCCAGCCCCGACGACGAGCGCGCCACGCTCGTCACCATCACCGCGGACGGCCGCGCCCTCGTCGACCGCGTGATGCCGGGCCACATCGAGGGCGTCCGCGGCCTGCTGTTCGACCCGCTCACCCGCGACGACCTGCACCGGCTCGGCGACATCATGACCCGCGTCCGCGACCACATGCGCGCCCGCCCGCCCCGCTCCGCCGCCCCCCGCAAACGCCCCGCCGACGGACGACCGTAACCGGACAGAACGTGCACGACGGCGCCGTCACGCCGTACGATCACCCGACTGGCGCGCCGGGAAGTCTGGTCGGCACATCGACACCCGTCGGCCGGTGCGCCCCCGCGCCCGGCCCGTCGAGAGGCCGCAGGCATGCGCGAACGCGAACGGCTCAGCCCGACCGGTCTGCCCTGGCCGCGGGAGTGGTCCGGGATCCGCAGGCACGGACGGACGCGCAGCGCGGTCTTCGCCGCGGTCGGGGTCGTGCTGCTCGTCTTCGCGGGCCTGTTCGCGGCGTGGCCAACGGCACCCGAGGACGCCCATATGGCGTGGGCGTTCGTGCCTCTCGGCGTCGGGGTGCTGCTCGTTTCGTTCGTGGTGCGGGTCGGAACTGACCGGTCGGCGGTCTTCGTCGCGGTCCTGGAGGACGGCGACGAGCGGGTCTCCGGTGCGGCCTTCCCCGTCCGGCGCGAGGTCCGTCCGGCCACGGCGACGGCCGCCGTGCTCTTCGGGGCGGGCGCGCTCGGGATGTTCCTCTCCCCGGACCCGGCGGTCGGCGCGGACCCGGTCATGCTGGCGATCGGAACCGTGCTCGTCGTCGCGGGCATCGTCGCGGCCGCCGCCAGAACCGGGTTCCGGGGCGTCGTGCTGGCGCCGGGGCTCGTCGTCGTCCGGACCGCGCTGTTCGGGCGTTCCGAGCGGCTGGCCTGGGAGGACGTCCTGGACGTCATCGTGTACGAGGCGCAGGGCGGCCCGGCCTTCGCCCTGGTGCCCGTCGACCTGGACGTCTTCGGCACCGACCGCCGGGACCGGCTGCGGGCGGCGTTCGGGGAAGGCCGGGTGGAGGTCCACGCGGGGCGGTTCGGCGTCGACCCGGCTCTGCTGCTGCTCGCCCTCCGCCACTACCTCCACCACCCCGGCGACCGGCGCGAACTCGGCACCCGGGAGGCGGTCGAGCGGATCCGCGCGGGCCGGTTCCCCGGTTAGGGCGTCCAGGTGCGGACGGTGCGGCGCCGCAAGATCACCCGACCGTGCGCCGGGAAGTGGACCCTGCCCGTTCGCCGGTGCGCCCGGGTGCCCGGCCCGTCGAGAGGCCGCCCGCATGAGCGAAGGCGAACGGCTCAGCCCGTCCGGTCTGCCCTGGCCGCCGGAGTGGTCGATGCGCCCCGGCCACGGACGGGCGAGGCTCGCGGGCTTCGCGAGCGTCGGCGGGGTGCTCGTCGCCTTCGGCTGCGTCGCGGGGGTGCCGGACGGCGAGCCGGTGATGGGCGCCGCCTTCGCGCTCATCGGGGCGGGCCTGCTGCTCGTCCCCGCGGTGCTCGGGGTCGGCCGTCGCCGCGGGCCGGTGTCCCTCGCCACCCGCAGGGCGGGCGGCGAACGGTACCGGGGGGTCGTGTTCCCCGTGCGGTGGTCGTACCAGATCGCCCTGCCATTGATGCTCGCCGCCTTCGGAGCGGGCTCGGCCGCGCTGTCCGGGACGGCCGATCCCGCCGTCGCCGGCGACCCGATCCTGCTGCTGATCGGCGCCGTGCTGCTCGCCTGGAGCCCGCGCTGCCTGGTCGGGGTGCTCGGGTTCCGCGGCGTCCTCCTCACGCCCGAGGCGGTGGTCGTCCGCAGCGGCATGCACCGGACGGCCCTGCGCCTGCCGTGGCGGGAGATCGACGGCGTCGTCCCCTACGAGCGGTCCGGCGAGGGCGGCAAGGAGCACAAGCTCATCGCCCTGACGGTCCTGGACGCGTCCCACCTGCGCGTCCGGTGGTGGCCGTGGGCGAAGTACCGGTACTTCGGCGTCCGGGACGCGGAGACGACCGTCCACGCCGGGCGGTTCGGGGCCGATCCGGCCCTGCTGCTCCTCGCCCTCCGCCACTACCTCGACCACCCCGCCGACCGGCCCGAACTCGGGGGCCGGGAGGCGGTCGAGCGGATCCGGGCGGGACGGCTCCTCGGCTAGGACGACGTCCAGGAGCGGCCGGTGAGGCGTTCGTAGACGTCGATGTAGCGGGCGCGGGTGGCGTCGACGACGTCCTGCGGGATCTCGGGGCCGGGCGGGGTGCGGTCCCAGTCGAGGGTGCTGCTCCAGTCGCGGACGAACTGCTTGTCGAGGGAGTGCTGCGCGCGTCCCGGCTCGTAGGAGTCGGCGGGCCAGAAGCGGGACGAGTCGGGCGTGAGGACCTCGTCGCCGAGGACGAGCGTCCCGTCGGCGGCGCGGCCGAACTCGAGCTTGGTGTCGGCGATGATGATGCCGCGCTCCCGCGCCAGTTCGGCGCCGCGCCGGTAGACGGCGAGCGTGACGTCGCGGAGCCGTTCGGCGGTGTCGGCGCCGATCTCCGCGACGACGTCGTCGAACGTGATGAACTCGTCGTGCCCCTCGACGGCCTTCGTCGTCGGGGTGAAGATCGGCTCGGGGAGCTTCGACGCCTCGACGAGGCCGTCCGGCAGCGCGATGCCGGACACCGCGCCGTCCTTCTCGTACTGCTTCAGCCCGAGGCCGGTGAGGTAGCCGCGGGCGATCCACTCGACGGGCAGCATCGACAGCCGGCGGCACCGGATCGCCCGGCCCTCCCACTCGTCCGGCACGTCCGTCGCGGACACGACGTGGTTCGGGATGATGTCGCCGAGCTGCTCGAACCACCACAGCGACAGCTGCGTGAGGATCTTGCCCTTGTCGGGGACGGTCGTCGGCAGCACCACGTCGTACACGCTGACCCGGTCGGACGCGACGAGGATCAGTTCGTCCCCGTCGGCGTAGACGTCCCTGACCTTGCCCGAGTGGACGAGTTCCATCGACGCTCCTCAGCTCGCGGTGCGGTGTGCGGGCGCCCGCCGGGCGTCGGCGTCCGCTGAGGAGCGTCCGGCCACCTCCAGGCGCCCGCGAAGTTTACCCCGGTCGCGCGCGGGACGAACGGCGCGGTTCGTCCCGCGCGCGGGACGTCAGGCGGCGAGCGCGCGGGCGCCGAAGCCGCGGGCGCCGGCGACGGCGGCGGCGTGGTGCTCCCGCGCGATGCCGCGCAGCTCCTCCATGCCGGGGGTGGTGGCGGCGAGGGTCAGCTCCCGCTTGATCACCGTGAGGTCGGCCTGCCAGATGTCGCCGAGGACGCGCTCCAGGTAGGGGGTGGAGTGGTCCCAGCCCTCGCGCGGGGCGCCGGGGCCGTAGCCGCCGCCGAGCGTGGTGACCAGCGCGGTGGGGGTGTTCTCGAGCAGCGGCTCGGTGGGGGAGCAGCCCGCGATCACAAGGTCCACCCAGGTCTTGAAGTGCTGGGAAACGCCGTAGTTGTACAGCGGGACGGCGATGATCGCGGCGTCCGCGTCGCGCAGTTCCGCCGCCAGGGACGCGCCCAGCGCGAGGGCTTCGAGCTGGGCGGGGGTGCGCTCCTGCTCGGGCACGAATCCGGCGGTGACGGCGAGCGTCCAGGCGTCGGCGGGCAGCGCGTCGGTGCCGAGGTGGCGGCGGGTCACCGCGGCGTCCGGGTGCGCGGCGGTCCACTCGGCCTCGGCGATGTCGGCGAGTTCGGCGGACGCGGACGCCCCCGGGGTGATGCTGGCGTCCAGGCGGAACAGGTTCATGGCACTCCTCGATAGCGGGACGCGGCGCTGCGCCGCGGCCTCTCGGACACTAAGCGGACTTTACCCCGCTTTCATTCCCGGCGGTAGATTGTTCGCGTGGCCCCGTCCGTCGTCCCCTTCGGGAAGCCGCGCGGCGAACGCGCCGACGCGGCCCGCAACCGCGAGCACCTGCTGGCGACGGCCCGCGAGATGATCGCGGAGCACGGCGTGGCGAAAGTGACCATGGACGGCCTCGCCG
Source organism: Actinomadura rifamycini DSM 43936 (assembly GCF_000425065.1). Taxonomy (GTDB): domain Bacteria; phylum Actinomycetota; class Actinomycetes; order Streptosporangiales; family Streptosporangiaceae; genus Spirillospora; species Spirillospora rifamycini. Next base: position 103,455 of record NZ_AULB01000018.1, on the reverse strand, counting down.
AGCGCGCCTGCCTGGGCAAGGGCACCGTCTTCCGCCGCTTCGGCTCCCGCGCGGGCATCTTCCGGGCGCTGATGGACGCGGACGAGCGGCGCTTCCAGGAACGCGTCCTGGCGGGCCCGCCGCCGCTCGGCCCCGGCGCCGACCCGGTCGACCGCCTCGTCGCCTACGGCCGCGCCCGCGTCGCCTTCCTCCTCGACCACCTGGACATCGCCCGCGCCGCCCACGACCGCGACCGCCCGGTCGCCGTCGCCGCGGACGGCACCCGGCTCCACCTCCGCGTCCTGCTCGACCAGGCCGGGGTGCGGATGCCCGCCATGGACGGCGTCGCGGTGCAGCTCACCGCCGCGCTCGAAGGGCCGCTGCTGCTGACCCTGTCGGCGTCCGAGCACCTCACGCCCCTGGAACCGGACGCCGGGCGCCTGCTCTGCGACGGCTGGGAGGCGCTGATCCGCCGCATCGTCGGCTGACCGGCGCCGGCGCCGGCGACCGCCCGTCCCGTCCGCCGCCGTGAAAGATCGGCGGAGGTCCGGACATGTACGGGTGATCCCGACCGAGGAGCCGACATGCCGAAGACCACCGATGGGTGAGGACGAGTTCACGGCGGTCTACGCCGCCACCTACCGACCCCTGCTCGGCTACGCCCTGCGCCGCTGCGACTCCCCCGAGGACGCCGCCGACGTCGTCGCCGAGACGTTCGCCATCGCCTGGCGGCGCGCCGCCGAGATGCCCGCGGGCGACCAGGCCCGCCTGTGGCTGTACGGGGTCGCGCACCGCGTCCTGGCGAACCAGCGGCGCGGCGCGCGCCGCAACACGATCAAGGCCGCGGCGCTGCGCGCGGAGCTGGCGGCCGGGACGCCGCGCCCCGCGCCCGGCGGCGACGGCCCGGCCGTCGCCGACGTGTTCCGCGCGCTGCCGGACCGCGACCGCGAACTGCTCGCGCTCGTCGCCTGGGAGGGCCTGTCCCACGCGGAGATCGCCACGGTGCTGGGGTGCTCCCGCAACGCGGTGGGCATCCGCCTGCACCGCGCCCGCGGGCGGTTCGCCCGCGCCCTGCGCGCCGCCGGCGTCGACGACCCGTCGGCCGCCGCCCGGCCCCGCGCCGCCGCCCGCCCGGCCCGTTCTTCGAGGAGTGAACTGACATGACGTCCCGGATCGACGAACTCGTGGCGGGCCTGGCCCCGGTGCGCGACGACGAGGTCACCGGCGAGCCGACCGGACCCGCGGGCCGCGAACTGCTGGCCGCCGTCCTGTCCGGCGAGCCCGCGCCGCCCCGGCGGCGCCGCCTCGCCCTCCGGCTCGCGGCCGGCGCCGTCACCGTCACCGCGGTCGCGGCCGCGCTCGTCGCCGGCCTGACCGGCTGGGAGTCCGAGCCGCTGCGCAGCTACGCCAACGCCGCGGTCGCGATCGACGTCGAGGGCGAGATGTTCGAGGTGCGGGTCAAGGACGCCCACGCCGACCAGCGCGAGTTCCGCGAGGCGTTCGCCCGGTTCGGCCTCGACGTCCGGCTGCGCGTCGTCCCCGTGTCGCCGCGCCGCCAACGCGACTTCGTCCAGGTGCGGGCCCTGCGCGCGGAGCCCGTGGGCGAGCCGCCGCCGGGCGGCGTGACGGGCACCCACAGCACCGAGCTGGAGTGCACGCCCGGCCAGGACGTCTGCGCGCTGAAGGTCGGGCTCGGCGGCGAGCTGTACCGCCGGCACGGGGCCGACATCCTCATCGGCCGCGCGGCCCGCCCCGGCGAGGTGTACACGGACGCCTACCCGGCCGCGGGCGACCGTCCCGCGAGCCTCGGCCTCACCGGCCGGACCGTCGGGGAGGCCCTCGCGGAGCTGCGCCGCCGCGGACTCGGCGCCGCCTTCACCATCGGCGCGTTCAACCTCGACGGCTCCGGCTCCATGTGGGAGCCGCCGCAGCTGTGGCGCCCCGCCGCCGACCGCCGCGTCACCGGAGCGTGGATGCGCAGTTCGAACTCGGTCGGCCTCCTGGTCGCCCCGGCCAAGGGCGACCCCGGGCCCCTACCCGTCCCGTCCGACTGAACCGGGAGCGGGCCGTCAGCCCTGGTGGTCGGCGTGGACGTAGCTTTCGGGCAGCAGGTCGCGGATCGGCACCGTCCGCAGCGCGCCCGGGGCGCCGACGATCACGCCGATCGCCGGGAAGTAGTCGAGCAGCACCTGCCGGCACCGGCCGCACGGCGGCAGCACCCCGCGCCCGCCGTCGCCCACGGCGACGATCGTCCGCAGGTCCCGGACGCCCTGCCCGGCCGCCGCGCCGATCACGACCAGCTCCGCGCACGGCCCGCCGGTGAAGTGGTACACGTTCATCCCGGTGACGATCCGGCCGTCCCCGGCCCGCGCGGCCGCCGCCACCGTGTGGTCGTCGTCCCGCTCATGGGCCGCCGCCACCTCCCCGGCCGCCCGCACCAGCTCGTGATCGACGTCGTTCACCCGCCCCATGATGCTCGGTCCTCCAGCGCGGTGCGGGCGGCGCGGCGGAACGCGGCGACGCCCGGCGCGTCCCGGTCCTCGGGACGCCACGCGAGCGCGATCGTCCACGGCTCCAGGTCCGTGACCTCGACGTACGCGACGCCCGGACGCGGATACAGGTACCGGGCCACCTCGGGGACGAACTCGATCCCCTCGCCCAGCGCGATGGCCGACAGCGCCGACTCGTAGTCGGCGACCTCGTGGGACGTGTACCGGATCGGCGAGCCGTCCGGACGCGGGTCGACCGACCAGAAGTCGCGGAACGCCTTCGGGATGTCGGGGGAGAAGCCGATGAACGGGCGGTCCGCCAGGTCGGCCACGGTCAGCGGCCCCTTGCCGGCGAGGGGATCGGCCTCGGCCATGACCGCGCACCGCGGGCCGCTCGCCAGCGGCAGCGTCTGGATCCCCTCGGGGACGGGCAGCGCCAGGAGCGCCGCGTCCACCTCGCCGTCCAGGAGCGTCCGGACGGTGTCCGCGAACCCGGTCCGGACGAACTCGACCTCGACCTGGGGGTGCCGGGCCCGCAGCTCGTTCATCATCGTAGGCACCGGCTCGACAGCCGTGATCGCCTCGAACGCGCCGACGACCAGCCGCTCCGGCGGACGGTCCAGCGCCGCGACCGCCGCTTGCAGTTCGGCCGTCGCGTCCACGACGGCACGGGCGTACGGGACCAGCGCGGCCCCCGCGGGCGTGAGCGCCACCCGCCGCGTCGTCCGCTCCACCAGGTCGAGCCCGAGCCGCCGCTCCAGGGCGCTGATCTGCTGGGAGAACGCCGACTGCGACATGAACACGCGCTGCGCCGACCGCCGGAAGTGCAGCTCCTCCGCCAGCACCAGGAACAACTGGAGCTGATGCGCGCCCGGCGCGTTCTGCAGGCCCGCCGACGGCCTCCCCCCGGTCACCATCCGCGGCACTGTACCAACGGCCCCGCCCGATTGATCTGAAAGGCCCGATCAATCCGCCTCTGACGTCGATCAATGATCCATTGGCTTCGCCGCCACCGCGCGGCAGACTGGCCGACCGTGGTCAATGGATCGCGTGCCCGCTCGGGCGCTCCCAGCGCGAGGAGGATCGCGACCGACCATGCGCGGTGACGAGAACGGCGGCCGACGGGGGAACGTGCGGCGCCGCATCGGGGGCCTGGCCACGGCGCTGGTCAGGGCGTTCACGGTGCTCGGCGTGCTGGGGGCGCCCGCGGCGCAGGCCGACACGCGCTGACGGAGCGGCAGGACGGCGCCTGGCAGCCGAGCGCCCGCACGCCGGACCAGCCCCGCCGGGACCTCCGACCACCCAAGGTCCCGGCGGGGCTTCGGCCGTCTCAGCCCGTCGTCCCGGACTTGACCTCGACCAGCAGCGCAGCGAACGCCGCCCGCTCCACAAGCAGCCGAGCCCCCTCCGGATCCTTGCTGTCCCGGACGGCGACGGTCTCAGCGAACGAAGCCAACTCCACGCAGTCCCCGCCGTTGGGGCCGGTGTAGCTCGACTTCCGCCAGGTGAGGGCGCCAGCGCTCACGACTGCGCCTTGATGCTGGTGAGAAGCTCGGCGAAGGCTCGGCGGTCTACCGCGAGCATGGGACCGTCCGGGTCCTTGCTGTCCCGGACGGCGACAAGGGCCTCAGCCGACGCAATCTCTACGCAGTCTCCGCCGTTGTTGGTGCTGCGGCTGCTCTTGCGCCAGAAAGCGCTCTTCAAGTCCATCTTTCGTCTACCGCCTTACGGATCAGCTCTATGGACTCTCTAACCGAGTACGCGCTGGCGCGGAGGGACACGAGTGCCTCGGACAGTTTTGCTGCGTCCTTGGCACCGGCGACAGTTTGGCCGCGTAGCGCGGTCTCTATGTAGGCTACCTCGCTGCGATCTCCCATCGTGGCGAGGACGAACGAGCCGGACAGACCGTCGTGCACTTGCGCAGGCACGAATTGGATGGTGCGCCGCTTGGTTCCGAAAGAGATCAAGTGCTCCAACTGCTCTTGCATGACTTTGGGGTTGCCGACCTCTCGGTACAGGACGGTCTCGTCCATGATCACGGATAGGACGGGAGGCGGCGGATCCTCTCTAAAGAGAATGCCCTGCCGGGCGATGCGGGCTTCCACGGCCGCCTCGTCCTCGAGAAGTGCCATGGCGTACTCAGGCGTTTGAAGGAGCCCGTAGATGACGGAGTTCTGGAACGCCTGGAGCATCGTGGCCTCGCGTTCGATGAGGGGCCAGTCGAACCAGGGCGGGTAGGCGGCGTTCTGCACGAGGTCGGTCCAGAGCTGGACGATGCAGCCCTCCGCGCTGACGATGCCGTCCAGTTGCTTGGCGAACTCCTCGGTGCAGCGGGTCTTGCCGCCTTCGATCAGGCCGATGTACGAGCCGCTGACCGGGAACCGCTCGCCGAGGCGGTCCTGGCTGAGTCCCAGGCGTTCCCGTTGGAAGCGGACCTGGTTGCCGAATGCGATGAGTGTGGGGCTGGTGTCCGGCGAGTGTCGGCGAGCCTTACGAGCCATGCTCTGATCCCCTCCCAAGCGCTCCGCGCCGCCCGGCAAGAGGCCGCAAGTCGAATGCGGCCCTCACAGGCGTGATTACGCAGATCGACTCTCGTTGTCACACAGAGTGTCGCTCATGTCCTTCGCTGGTGTCAGCGAAATGCGTGACCTGGCCAAAGGGAGGCGTGGGATGGCGGCGACGATGCGGGCGGACGAGGTGCCGACGGTGGTGCTGGAGCCGTCGGAGCGGGCACCGGGGGCGGCGCGGCGGTTCGTCGCCGAGCGGTTCCGGGAGTGGGGGATCGGGGACGACCACACGGCGCGGCTGATCGTGTCCGAGCTCGTCACGAACGCGTGGCAGCACGGGGACGGGCCGATCGTCGTGCGGGTGTTCCGGGACGAGCGGGACGGGCGCCCGGTGATCGAGGTGTGGGACGGGGGCGGCGGGCGTCCGGTCGTCCTGCCGGAGGACCACGCGGCGACGTGCGGGCGGGGCGTGTTCATGGTCGCTCAGCTCACCGACACGTGGGGCATCCGTCCGCTGGTGGAGGGCGGGAAGCTCGTCTGGGCGAAATGCGCGCCGTAGAGCGGTCGGGGGCGAGGGGCCATACCGACGAGGTGGATTTTCGTTTGTGCGTCGCCACAGCCCGCTGCCAGCATGAGGCCATGCGCCATCCCCTCGACAAACTGGACTGGCCGATTGTCACCGACCGGCTGCTGTTGCGTCGGGCCGCCCCCGACGACCTGGACGCGACCTGGGTTTTCCGGCAGCTTCCGGAGACCAGCGAATGGGTCACGGCCGCAGTAGAGACCTACGACGTCTACCGTGAGCGTTTCCTTGACGAGGAGCGGCTCGCGAACCTGCTCGTCATCGAACTGGACGGCCGGGTGATCGGCGACCTGACACTGGGGGTCGAGGACGCGTGGGCCCAGGCAGAGGTTGCTGACCAGGCGAAAGGCGTCCAGGGCGAGCTCGGGTGGACGCTCGACCCCGCCTACGGCGGCAAGGGGTACGCGACCGAAGCGGTACGTGCCCTCATCGACATCTGTTTCAAGAATCTCGGCCTGCGCCGTCTGCACGCGGACTGCTTCTACGACAACGAAGCCTCGTGGCGGCTGATGGAGCGGGTCGGGATGCGCCGCGAACAGCACACGGTGAAAGACTCGCTCCACCGCACCAAGGGATGGCTCGACGGTCTCTCGTACGCGCTCCTGGCCGAGGAGTGGCCCGCCCACTGAACTGCACCTACTGTCTCAACGACTCCGGGCCGTTCGGCTCGGCGTCCCGCGGCGCGCGGTCAGGGGCGGGGGCGGTGGGCGCGGATGTCGACGGGGCGGCCGTCGGGGTCGCGGGCCGTCATCGTCCACTGCGCGGGCAGGGTCTCGATCTCGCCGACCGGGTGCCCGGCGGCGCGGAGGCGGTCGCGCAGGTCGCGGAGGTGCGCGTGGTCGGGGACGCGCAGGCCCCAGCCCGCGCCCTGGAGCGGGTCGAGGCCGGTGTCGGGGGCGTCGGCGGTCTCGACGGCCATCAGGTGGTCGGCGCCGCCGACGTCGAGGGCGGCGATCCGCGGGGCGCCGGCGGTCGCGGCGCGCTCGAAGGCGAGCGTCGCGCCGAGCAGGCCCGTGTAGAAGGCGACGAGCCGGTCGAGGTCGGTCGTGGGGAGCGTCAGGTGGTTGATTCCGAGCAGATCCGACATGGTGGTCCGAGCCTAAGCCCCAGCGAACCCGAGAGGATCATGGCCGACGACGCGTCGGACCGCCGACGACCGCTCTACGCGGACCCCGAGTGGTCGGAGGATCCGGATTCCTACGAGGGGCCGGTGGAGGAACCCGACGAGCGTCCGGACTTCTCCTCGGGCATCGTGGCCGTCGCGGCGTCCCCGGACCTGGAGCGGGTGGCGATGACCACGGCGTCCCAGGGGAACACCGAGAGCGGCCGGTTCACCCTCTTCGAGACCGAGACCGGAACGCGGTACTGGCGCGACCTGGAGGAGGAGCGCCGCTTCATCGGCGACGGCCACGAGATCGCGTTCTCCCCGGACGGCTCGCTGGTCGCGGTCGCGGCCTCGACCGACCTGAAGGTGGTCGTCTGGCGGACGGACGGCATGACCGCGGCCTGGTCCGCCGGGGCGGACCCCGCCTGGGGCGACGGCACGCTGTTCACCGGTGTCCGCTTCAGCGGGGACGGGCGCCGGGTCGTCGCGGTGAGCGGGCGGCCGTGGGAGCCCGAGCCGGACGAGGCCGTACCCGCGCGCGTCGTCGTGGCCGAGGCCGGGACGGGCGCGGTCGTGTTCGCGGAGACCGTCCGGGTCCGGGGCGGCGCCGACCTGGACCACCGGGGGGAGCGCCTGGCGTACCTCGGGGCGGACGGCCGGGTCGTGATCAGGGACGTGTCCTCGGGCGAGGTCGTGGCCGAGCACCGCAGCGGGGTGCCGGGCGCCCGGCTGCTCGCCTTCTCCGACGACGACGGCGGCGCGGTCGCGGTCGGCGGCGACGGCGCGGCGGAGGTGATCCGGACGGCGACCGGGGCCTCGCGCGGCATCCCGATCACGGGGACGTGCCTGGCCGTGGCCTGGTCCGCGCGCGGGCTGCGCGTGCTGGCCGCCGACGACGACCGCGCCGCGGTGGTGGACGCCGAGGGCCGCGTCCTGTGGGAGCGGTACATGGACGACGCGCCCCTCCTCCTCGCGGCCTTCACCCACGACGGCCGCGTCATGGTCACGCTGGATCCCGATGCGACCGAGGTCGTCGGCTGGTTCTTCCCGAACCCGGACGAGATGGACGAGTCACGGTGAATGGGACGGGGTGGGGCGGGTAGGGCGGAGACTTGACCGTCCACGGGAGGTGCCGATGAGCGAACGGATATCGGCCGAGGCGGAGATCGCCTGGGAGGACTTTCACCGGCTCGTCAACATGACCTCGGACGAGCTGCGCACCTGGCTGCTCACGGACGCGTCGGGGGAGGACGCCTTCCCCGAGGCGGGCGAGGGGCCCGGGGTGTCGGAGCTCGGCGCCCGGGTCGTGGACATCCTGCGGAAGCGGAAGGTGGACCTGACCGACGGGGACGCCGAGGTGATGCAGGAGGTCGTCGACTACGTGGAGGAGCACCTGGACCACCCGCCGCCCGACGAGGCGGGGGACGAGCGGTGGCGGCACGAGCTGATGAGCGTGGGGCACGACCCGCTGCGTCCCGAGCCGTCCAGCGCATAGGGGGATGACATGCCGAACCCGCAGCAACCGGAGATGCGCCGCACCGAGCGGACCTCCGTGACGAACGAGCCGGCGCCGGAGGCCACGGACCCGAAGACGACCCGGGGGAAGGGCCACGCGCACGGCACGGACAAGGGGAGCAAGGGCGGCGGCGAGGGCGGCGGGACGCCGCCGGACCAGCGGCCGCCGCACCCCGACTGACGCCGCACGCGCCGGGGCCCGCGGGCCCCGGCGCGTCAGCGCGTGACGTCCAGGATGCGGAAGATCTCGCGGACGAGCAGGCCCGGCTCGGTGAACGGGACGAGGTAGCCGGACTTCTCCGCGACGACGTGGCGCCCCTGCGGGAGGGCCGCGGCGCGGGCGCGGTGCGCGGTGTTGAGGGAGGCCCGGCTCCCGCCGCCGAGGCCGCCGGAGCGGCGGCCGGAGATCAGCGTGACCGGGACGTCCGGGAGCTTCGGCGGGTCGTCGCGGAGCCGCCGCAGGTCGTCGATCATGCAGGCGAGTTCGGCCATCTGCACGCGGGTGGCTTCGAGGGTGCCGTCCTCCTCGCGGAGGGCGGTCGCGGACGGTTCGGGGAGCTTGGCGGCGAGCCGGCCGATGCCGAACCGGAACAGCCCGAGGCGCGCGGCGGTCGGGTCGGTGAGCGCGCTGAGCCGCATCCGGCGCTTGGTGCCCGGCATGAAGTAGTGGTCGCTGTCCTCGTCGTCCTGGTCGACGAGGAGGATCCCGGTGACGCGGCCGGGGTCCTCGGCGGCGACGGTCCGGACGATCGGGCCGCCCCAGTCGTGGCCGACGAGGATGAACGGGCCGTCGCCGAGGTGGTCGAGGACGTCCCGCAGGTCGGCGGCGAGGCGCGCGAGGGGGCGGGGCTCGGGGTCGGCGGGGCTGCGGCCGAGGCCGCTGCGGTCGTACACGACGGCGGTGGTCCGGCCGGAGATCGCGGGGACGACCGTGCCCCACATGTTGCGGGACGCGCCCGCGCCGGACTCGAACACGACGACGGGCGTGCCCGCGCCGTGCCGTTCGAGGTGGAGCTCCCGGCCGTCGCGCGTCCGGGCATGCTCGCTGACCATGGGCCGTCACCTCCGGGACCGGCGGCCGGAACGGGGGGACGGCCGCTCATGATCAGCCTAACGGCTGGCGGCCCGCCACGCGGATCCCGGACCGGACGGCCGCGGAGCGACCGCAGAAAATGATCGTCTCTTCGAAGGCCGTGCTACCGTCTTGGCGTCAAATTTCGCATTCGGGTGAATTGCGGTAGGGCCATCACATGGCGCGAGGGTCGAGGAGGCACGGCACCGGTCGCCAAGGCGATGCCGCTGGTGGGCGCGACGGCGGCGTCCAGTGGGAGGAGCATCCGCTCTACGGGCCGATTCCCTATCGGCGCTCGCCGATCGGCTACGATCCGGCATTCCGGCCCGACCTGCCTCCCGGCGCGATACGCGGTGACCCGTCACGGCAGGTGAAGTTCTGCCCGCATTGCCGGCCGCCCAAGTACTTCTATGTGGACCAAGAACTCCGCTGCCGGAATTGCGGCACGACGTTCGGTTGGCCCGCGGAACAGCAGCGGCACTGGTACGAGGTCCTGCAGCTGTCCGTGGCGGGGAAGCCGCCCGCGCGGTGCCCTGACTGCAGGCGGGAACGGCGGACGGCCCGCGCGATCGGGCGGCGGCTCGCTCGCGCGGCGGACGGCGTCCGAGAGCGCCCCGACGACGTCGACGCACTGGTGGAGTTCGCCGCCGCGATGGCCGAGCACGGCAGGAGACTCGGCTCGGGCGACCTGGCGCGCGGGGTCGCCGCGGCGCGCAAGGCCGCACGCCTCGACCCGAGCGCGGTCACCGCGCACTTCTGGGAGGCGGCATGCCACGAGGCCGCGGGCCGCGCCGAGCGAGCGGCCGACTGCTATCGGCGATTCGCGCACGAGGCACGCACACGCAAGACCCTGAGCGTGCGGAAACTGCTCAAACAGGCCCATCTGCGGCTCGCCGAACTGAACGGCCCGGCGGAGCACCCGTGACAGCGGGCCTTTCGACCCTGTGAACGCGGTCTAGATGCGGGTCTGCGGCGTGTAGCCCTCGTCCTCGCCGCCGGGCGTCTCGGCCTCGGCGTTGGGCGGGTCGGTGGGGCCGGGCGTGTGCTCCTCCGCGAAGTCGGGTTCGGGCTCGCCGGGGTCGTCGCGCCGGTCGGCGAGCGGCTTGTCCTGGTCGCGCTTCTCCTGGTCCATGGTGGGTCCGCTACCCGGTGGGCGGCGTTCGATTCGGACGAGCCCGCCGGGCCTGCGCGCCCGCCGGGCCTGCGCGCCCGCCGGGCCTGCGCGCCCGCCGGGCCGACCGGGCGCGGCCCCGAGCGCTTAGCCTGGCGATCGTGCTGTACGGGCGAGAAGACGAACAGGCCGTGATCGACCGGCTGCTCAGCGGGGCCCGGGACGGGCGCAGCGGGGTGCTCGTCCTGCGGGGCGAGGCGGGCATCGGCAAGACCGCGCTGCTGGAGTACGCGGCGGAGCGGGCGGCGGACGCGCGGGTGCTGCGGGCGACGGGCGTCGAGTACGAGAGCGGGATGCCGTACGCGGGCCTGCACATGATGCTCGGCCGGCACCTGGACGGCCTCGGCGCGCTGCCGGACCCGCAGGCGCGGGCGCTGCGCGCGGCGCTCGGGATGGGCGGCGAGGGCGGCGACCGGTTCCTGGTGGGCCTGGCGGTGCTGACGCTGCTGGCCGACCTGGCGGAGGAGCGCCCGCTGGTGGTGCTGGTGGACGACGCGCAGTGGCTGGACGGGCCGTCGGCGGAGGCGCTGCTGTTCGCGGGGCGGCGGCTCGGGGCGGAGCGGATCGCGGTGCTGCTGGCGGCGCGGGAGCCGGGGGACTTCCGGGCGGCGGGGCTGCCGGAGCTGCGGCTGGCCGGGCTCGGCGCGGACGCGGCGGCGCGGCTGCTGGCGGCCCGCGCGCCCGAACTGCCGCGGCACGTCCACCACGAGGTCCTCACGGAGGCGATGGGCAACCCGCTCGCGCTGCTGGAGTTCCCCGGGACGGCGGGCGGTTCGTCCGCGTACGAGCGGATCCGGCGGTCGTTCGGTGTGCAGCTCGCGGCGCTGCCGGAGCCGTCGCGGCTGTTCGTGCTGCTGGTCGCGGCGGACGACCTCGGGGACGTCGGGGTCGTGGCGGACGCGGCGGCGCGGCTCGGCGCGTCCGTCGCGGACCTCGAACCGGCGGAGCGCGCCGGGCTGCTGCGCACCACCGCGGAGGGGCGGATCGAGGTGCGGCATCCGCTGATCCGGTCGGCGGCGTACGGGGACGAGCCGCTGCGGCGCAGGCTGGAGGCGCACCGGGCGCTCGCCGCGGCGTACGGGGAGCGGGCCGACGGCTGCCACCGGGCGTTCCACCTGGCGCGTTCGGTGACGGGACCCGACGAGGAGGTCGCGCGGGTCCTGGAGGACGCGGCGGAGACGGAGCGGAGCGCGGGCGGGTTCGCGTCGGTGGCGGCGATGTACGAGACCGCCGCGGACCTCAGCCCCGACCGGGCGGAGCGGGGGCGGCGGCTGGCGGCGGCGGCGCGGGCCGCGGCGGACGCGGGACTGGCGGAGCGGGCGGTGGAGCTCGCGGCGCGGGCGGAGCCCGATCTGGCGGACCCGGTGGCGCGGGCGTCGCTGACGCTGATCCGGGCGACGCTCGCCGACGAGCAGGACCGGACGAAGGAGGCGTACCGGCTGTTCGCCGACACCGCGGCGGACGTGGCGGACACCGACCCGATGACGGCCGGGTACCTGTTCTTCCAGGCGGCGTCGGCCGCGGCGAACGCGGGCGACTTCGCGGCGGTGCAGGGCATCGCGGAGCGCGGTGCGGGACTGCCGAACGGGCACCACCTGGCGGCCCTCGCCCGCGTGTTCCCCGGCCAGAACCCGTTGGGGGAGTCGGGGAGCGCGGACGGCGTGGCGGCGCTGCGCGAGCTGATCGACGGGATGACGCACTGCTTCGGCGCCCGCGACCGGGTGCGCGCCGGGATGTGGCACCTGCTGATCGGGGACGTGGCGGGCGCCGAGGAGCACGCGGCGCTGCTGGAGCGGCGGTTCCGCGACGAGGGCGCGATCGGGCTGCTGCCGGCCGTGCTGATGCTGCGGTCCCGGACGCTGGTGTTCCTGGGGCGGCACCGGGAGGCGCTGACGGCCGCGACGGAGGGCCTGCGGATCGCCGAGGACACCGGGCGGCACCGCATCCGCGTCTACCTGGAGACGGTCCTGGCGCAGCTCGCGGCGATCGAGGGCGACGAGGCGCGGTGCGCCGAACTGACCGCGGAGGCCCTCGCGCGGGGCGTCCCGCCGAGCGACGTCCACGCGGCGGCGGCGCGCAGCCTGCTGGACCTCGGGCTCGGGCGGCACGAGGAGGCGCTGCGGCGGCTGGCGGACGTGGTCGCGGGCCCGCACCGGCAGGGGTCGATCGCGAGCCTGCCCGACCTGGTGGAGGCGGCGGTGCGGTCCGGGCGCCCGGACGACGGCCGGGACGCGGCGGCCTGGTACGCGGAGTGGGCGGCGCAGGTGCGGCAGCCGTGGGCCGAGGCGGTCGCGCTCCGCTGCGAAGCCCTCCTCGGACCGGACGAGCGGGCAGAGGAGACGTACACGCGCGCGCTGGACCTGCATCGCGACAGCAAGATCCCGTTCGAGCGCGCCCGCACCGAGCTGCTGTACGGGGAGTGGCTGCGCCGGGCCCGGCGGCGGAACGACGCGCGGGCGGTGCTGCACGCGGCGCTGGAGCGGTTCGAGCGGCTCGGCGCCGCGCCGTGGGCGGAGCGGGCCCGCACGGAGCTGCGGGCCGCCGGGGAGAGCCTCGCCGCCGGCCCCGCCCCGGACGATCTGGCCGCGCGGCTCACGCCGCAGGAACTCCAGGTCGTCCGGATGGCGGCGACGGGGATGAGCAACCGGGAGATCGGCGCGCAGCTCTTCCTCAGCCCCCGCACCGTCGGCTACCACCTGTACAAGGCGTACCCGAAGCTCGGGGTGGCGTCGCGCGGCGAGCTGGCCCGGCTGCCGCTGGGTTAGGGGAGCGGCCGGGCGGGCGTGACCTCCCGGCTGTGGACGACGACGTCGAACAGCGTGCCGGGCGCGCCGCCCCGCACGTGGTGGTCGGGGTCGTCGCCGGGCCGGTAGCCGGGGCCGATCACCCGGACGGGCGCGGGCGTGCCGAGCCACGCGCCGACCGCGTCCGTCCGGGTCCGGGCGCCGCGCAGGTCGAGCAGGTAGTGCGGCGGGCCGGCGGTGCCGAGCACCGCGTCGCCGTACGCGGCGGGCGGGGACGGGACGCGCACGCCGCCGTGCACCGCGCCGCGGTCGAAGGTCAGCCCGACCGCGAGGAAGCGCTCGCCGAGCCGCCGCCGCAGGCGGGCCGCGGCCGGGCATCCGTCAGGTGACCGGTCGTGCCCCGGACGGCGGCCGGGTCAGCCGATGGGGGTGCCCGCGACCTGCCGGGTGGTGACGTTGAGGCGGTTCCATGCGTTGATCGCCGCGATGGCGAAGAGGAGGGCGGCGAGGCTCTCCTCGTCGTAGGCGTCGGCGGCGTCGTCCCACACGTCGTCGGGGACGCCCGCCGGGTTGTCGGCGATGCGGGTGGCGGCCTCGGCGAGCGCGAGCGCGGCGCGCTCCTCGTCGGTGAAGTACGGCGCCTCGCGCCAGGCGGCGACCGACCAGAGCCGCTCGTCCGTCTCGCCGGCCTTCTTGGCGTCGCGGGCGTGCATGTCGACGCAGAAGCCGCACCCGTTGATCTGGCTGACCCGGATCCGGACCAGTTCGAGGGTGGCGGCGGGGACGCGGCTCCGCGCGACGAATCCTTCCAGGTTCAGCATGGCCTTGAAGCCGCCGGCGGCGATGGCGGGCATGTTGCTCATCCGCGGTTCCATTTTTGTCCCTTTCAAGATGGGGAATATCCAGGTTGTGGCCGGAGTCGGGTTGGGTCGGGTGCGATCGAGGAACGGACGGGGGGTCAGGTGCGGGCGTACCAGGCGCGGACGTGGCCCGGGAGGTCCGGGTTGCCGCGCGTCGCCGCCGCGCCGACGTCGGCGAGGGTCTGCTCCGCCAGCGCCTTGCGCCAGGCCAGCTCGGCCTTCTGCATGGCGGTGTTGACGGCGCAGGGCCCGCGGAAGAGCGACTCGGGCGCCTCGGAGCCGACGCCGCGCCGCCGGATCTCGGTGCACTGGAACGCCGGTTCCGTGCCCTCGATCGCGGCGACGACGTCCATCATCGTGATCTCCGACAGCGGGCGCGCGAGCCGGAATCCGCCGCGCGCGCCCGGCGTCGAGGTGGCGATGCCGGCCCGGACGAGGGCCTGGAGCTGCTTGTTCAGGTACGGGCGGGGCAGGTCGTAGCCCGCGGCGATCCGCGCGGTCGGCACCGGGCCGTCCTCGCCGAGCCAGTCGAGCAGGAGGCAGCAGTGCGCCGCCCACTCGACTCCCTCGCTCATCCGCATAACCGGGATACTACAAGTCCAGGTTCGTGCGCGCCACCCCGGTCACGCGCGCGCTTCGAGCCACGCGACGAGCCGGGCCGGGTCGTCGCCCTCCAGCGTGATCGCGAACTCCGAGGCCAGGACGTCCGGGAGCGCGGCGGGCGCGTGCTCGCGCGTCTCGACGGACCCGTCCGGACGCGTGACAGTGGCGGTCGTCCCGTCCAGCACGCGGTGCTCCTCGGCCAGGAACCGCTGGACGAACGGGCGCGTCGTGAACGGCGAGCGCGGATGCGCGTACACGAAGAAGTTGAGCGCCTCGAAGTCGATCCGGTACGCCTCGTCCGTCGTGAAGACGTGCCGCCGGATCCAGCCGCCGGGATCGCGCTGGTGCAGCTCCCAGCGGTCGGCCGAGCCGAGCGGCCCCGGCCCCGCCGGGTCCCGCCGCAGGCGGTAGGCCCAGCCGTCCTGCTCGACCGCCGCGCCGCCGGCGAACCGCAGCGGCTCCAGCGGCCCGCCGCCGAACCCGACGTCGCAGAGCCAGCCCGGCTCGTCCGCCGGCCGGTCCGGGAGGCGGACGTGCAGGATGCCGTGCGTCGGCGGGCGCAGCTTCCGCGCGCCCATCATCACGCGCCCGAGCAGGCCGGTCACCTGGAAGCCGAGCCGCTCCAGCACCGCCGCGAACAGGGCGCTGTGCTCGAAGCAGTAGCCGCCGCGCGGCCGCCGGACCAGCTTGTCCTGCACGGCCTCCAGGCCGGTCTCGATCGGCCGGCCCAGCATGATCTCCAGGTTCTCGAACGGGATGGACGTGACGTGCGCGCGGTGCAGGGCGCGCAGCGCGGCCTCCGTCGGCGGGAGCCCGGCGTCGAGGCCGACGCGCTCCAGGTAGGCGGGCAGGTCGACCGCGTCGCCGCGCCAGCCGAAGCCGAGGTCTTCCGCGCGGTCCGCTCCGGGGTCTTCCGCCGGGCCCGCCGCGGGGGCCGGTGCCGTGTCTGCCGTGGTCATCGGGACGTCCTCTCGGGGATATTTCCGTCAAAAGGGGCAACGCCGAGAGCGTCGGTGATCCTCCCGCCGATCCGGTCGACTTCGCGCCGCTCGCCCGGCGGCAGCGGCGCCCCGGCCGACGCCCGCAGCTCCGCCGCCTCGCGCAGCAGCCGGACGGCCTCCCCGTGCAGGCCCGCGAGGGACCGGGCGCCCGCGAGCCCCTCCAGCGCCAGCGCGACCGCGCGCGGGTCGCCGGTCGCGCGGGCGGCCGCCAGGCTCTCGGTGTGCAGAGCGGACGCCGCTTCCGCGTCGCCGCGCTCCTCGGCGACGAAGCCGAGCTGCGCGAGCACGAACGCGACCCCGGCCGTCCCGCCGATGGCGCGCAGCCAGCCCAGCGGGGCGCGCAGGTGCGCCTCGGCGGCGTCGAGGTCGCCGCGCGCCCGCGCGACCAGCCCGAGCCCCACCTCGGCGAACTCCTCGGCCGACTTCGACGCGTGCCGCGCCGCCGTGCAGAGCGCGCGGTCGTGCAGGTCGTGGGCCTCGACGAGGGCGCCGCGGAGCAGCGCGATCCGGCCCAGCCCCGACAGCCGGAACGACGCCTCCGGCCACATCCCCAGCTCCTCGGCGAGCCGCAGCCCGGCGCGCAGCCGGTCCGCCGCCGCCGCGTAGTCGCCGGTGATCTCGGCGTGCTGGGACAGGACGCTCGTCGCCTCCAGGCGCCCCCACGGATCGCCGAGACCGTCGAACAGCTCCAGGCTCTCGGCGGCGTCCGCCCGCATGGACGCCACGTCGCCGCGCCCCACGGAGAGCATGGCGCGGGTGGCGAGAGCGGCGGCCGTGTACCAGCGGTCGGCGCGCGCGCGGAAGACGGCCAGGGCCTCGTTCACCCGGTCATGGCCCGCCTGCAAGTCGCCGTAGGCCCAGTGCACGTGGCTCAGGAGCCACTGCGCCTTCGCTCTGTCGAACGGGTCGGCGTCCCCGTACCGCTCCAGGGCGGCGCGGCGGAGCTCGTCGGAGTCCGAGCTCTCCCCGGACGCCATCGTCATCACCGCGAGCCACGTCTCCGCCTCCCGCCGCTCAGCGCCCCCGGAATCCCCGGCCGCCGACGCCAGGACGTCCGCGAACGCGCCGCGGGCCTCGCCGAAGCGGCCGCGCAGGTACCAGTGCCAGGCCAGCGCGTTCACGAGCCGCAGCGCGAGGTCCGGCGGCGCGTGCTCCAGCGCCGCGCGGAACCCGGCGGCCTCCGCGTCCAGCCGGCCGAGCCACCGCGCCTGCTCCGGTCCGCGCAGCCCGCCCGCCGCCCGCTCCGCGAGCCCCACCAGGTACCGGGCGTGCCGCAGCCGCTGCCCGTCCTCCTCGCCCGCCTCCCGCAGCCGCTCCAGCCCGTACGCGGCGATCGACTCCAGCAGCCGGTACCGGCCGTCCGCGCCCCGCACGACGAGGGAGCGGTCCACCAGCCGGGCGAGGACGTCGAGGTCCGCGCCGGACACCTCCGCCGCCGCGTCCGCCGTGCAGCCGCCCGCGTGCACCGCGAGCCGCCGCAGCGCCGCCCGCTCGTCCCCGCCGAGCAGCCCCCAGCTCCAGTCGATCGTCGCGCGCAGCGTCCGCTGCCGCTCCGGCCCGCGCCGGGCGCCGCCCAGCACCCGGAACCGGTCGTCCAGCGCCGCCGCCAGCTCCCGCACCCCCAGCGCCCGGACGCGCGTCGCCGCCAGCTCCAGCGCCAGCGGGACGCCGTCGAGCCGCCGGCAGATCGACGCGACCCACGGCGCCGCCGCCGCGTCCAGCGCGAACCCGGGCGCCGCCGCCGACGCCCGCGCGACGAACAGCCGGACCGCCCCGGACCGCCGCAGGTCGCCGGGATCGGTGCGGCCCGGCAGGTCCAGCGGCGGGACGATTTGGAGCCGCTCGCCCGGCACCCCGAGCGGCTCCCGCGACGTCGCGAGGATCCGCAGGCCCGGCGCCTCGGCCAGCAGGCGTCCGGCCAGCTCGGCGGCCGGTTCGGCGACGTGCTCGCAGTTGTCCAGGACGAGCAGGGCGCGGCGCCCGCGCAGCGCGTCGGCGAGCCGCGCCGCGATCCCCGCGCCCGGATCGGCCGGTTCGTCCCGCAGCCCCAGCGTGCGCGCGACCAGCTCGGCGACGTCCGCCGCCGTGCGCGGCCGCTCCGGCGCCAGCTCGACGAACCAGGCGCCGTCCGGGTGGTCGGCGGCCGACCGCCCGGCCGTCTCCAGCGCCAGCCGCGTCTTCCCGACCCCGCCCGGGCCGGTCATCGTCACGAGCCGGTGCTCGCGCAGCAGCGCGCGGGCCCGCTCGACCGCCGCGTCCCGCCCGATCAGCTCGTCCAGCGGCACCGGCAGCCGGGCGGCCGGCCGCGGCCGCACCGGCTCGGCGGGACGGTCCTCCAGGATCTCCTGGAACAGCTCCGACAGTTCGGGACTCGGGTCGACGCCCAGTTCCTCCGCGAGCCGTTCGCGCAGGTCGTGGTAGCCGGTGAGGGCCTCGCCGCGCCGCCCGGCCCGGTGCAGGGCCCGCAGGTGCGCCGCCCGCAGCCGCTCCCGCAGCGGCGCCCGCGCCACCGGCCCGGCCAGCTCCGCCGCCAGCGCCGCGTGCTCGCCCAGGTCGAGCCGCGCCTCGGCGTGCTCCTCCAGGGCCGCGAGCCGCCGCTCCTCCAGCCCGGCGGCCGCCTCCCGGACGAACGCGGCGTCCGCGAAGTCGGCGAACGCGGGGCCGCGCCACAGCGCCAGCGCGTCCCCGAGCAGCCGCGCCCGGGCGAGCGCGTCCGCCGTGTCCCGGGCCCGGACGAGCAGCGCCGCGAACCGCCCCGCGTCGACCGCGTCCGGCTCGGCCAGCAGGACGTACCCGGACGGACGCGTCGCGATCAGGGCCCGCGCGCCCGGTTCGGCGTCGTCCAGCACCTTGCGGAGCTGCGACACCCGCGCCTGGAGCGTTCCGGCGGGGTTGCGTGGCGGCCGGTCGCCCCACAGCGCGTCGACCAGCCGGTCGGCGGACACCGTCCGGCCGGGCTCGGCCAGCAGCGCCGCGAGGACCGCGCGGACCTTCGTCTCCGGGACCCGCAGGGCCGTCCCGTCGCCCGTCCACACCGCGAGCGGCCCCAACACCCCGAAGCGCATTTCGTCACCGTATATCCCGCTACGGACGGACCCGTAGGACATCCGAAGTGCCCCCGGCGACCGTGGAGCCATCACGAAAAGCGCACCGCTATGGGAGGAATGATGAAGGCTCCGGTGACGGTCGTCGGCCTCGGCCCGATGGGCAAGGCGATGGCGGAAACGTTCCTGAAGAACGGCCACCCGACCACCGTGTGGAACCGCACCGCGTCCAAGGCCGCGCCCCTGGTCGAGCAGGGCGCGACCCTGGCCGCGACCCCGGACGACGCGCTCGCCGCGTCCGGACTCGTGGTCATCAGCCAGACCGACTACAAGGCGATGTACGACTCGCTGGACGGCGCCGAGATGAAGGGCCGCGTCCTGGTGAACCTCAGCTCCGGCAGCCCGGACGAGCTGCGCCGCGCGGCCGAATGGGCCGCGGGCAAGGGCGCCGAGCTGCTCACGGGAGGCGTCATGGTGCCGCCCCCGGGCATCGGGCAGCCCGGCGCGTACATCATGTACAGCGGCCCGGAGGCGCTTCTGGACCGGCACAGGGAAACGCTGCGCGTGCTCGGCGACACCACCTACGTCGGCGCCGACGTCGGGCTGTCCAACCTGTACTACCAGGCGCAGCTCTACCTGTTCTGGTCCACGCTCACGGCCTACCTGCACTCGATCGCGATGCTCCAGTCGGCGGGCGTGTCCGCCGAGCAGTTCCGCCCGTTCGCGACCGAGACCGTGACGTCGCTCGGCGTCGACGGGCCGATGGGCTTCCTGCGGATCCTCGCCGAGGAGGCCGACGCGGGCCACAGCCCCGGCGGGGAGAACAGCATGCTCATGATGGCCGTCGGCGCCGACCACATGGTCGAGGCCGCGGAGGCGGCCGGCATCGACACCATGGGCCCCCGCGCGCTCCGCGACCTGTTCTGGCGCACCGTCAACGCCGGCCACGGCGCCGACGGCCTCGGCAGCGTCATCGAGGTGGTCCGCAAGGGCGCCTGACGCCCCGCCCGCCGCGCCCGCCGCACGGGGTCAGGGGGCCTCGGGCGGCGGGGCGAGGGGCAGGCGCATCTCGAAGTGGGCGCCGGGCAGGCCGCCCGCGGGGGCGTCGACGAGGCGGAGGGTGCCGCCGTAGATCTCGGCGATCTCGCGGGCGATGGGCAGGCCGAGGCCGGTGCCCTGGGGGTCGCGGCGGCGGGAGTCGGTGAGGCGGGCGAACCGCTCGAAGATGCGCTCGCGGGCGTCCGCGGGGACGCCCGCGCCGTCGTCGGCGACCCGCAGGACGGCCTCGCCGCCGTCGCGGGCGACGGTCACCTCGATGCGGGACGCGGCGTGCCGCTCGGCGTTGCCGAGGAGGTTCCCGACGACCCGGGCGAGCCGGACCGGGTTCGCCTCGACGACCGCGCCGGGTTCCAGGCGCGTGGCGACGGGCGGGCCGGACGTGCGGCGCCGCACCTCGCGGCGCGCCAGGTCGGCCAGGTCGACGCGCTCGGCGGGGACGGGCGCGCGGGAGTCGAGCCGGGACAGTTCGAGCAGGTCGACGACGATGTCGTTGAGCCGCTCGGTGTCGCGGAGAGCGGCCCGGACCGTCTCGCGGTACTCCTCCGGGTCGTCCTCGTCGAGGGCGAACTCCAGGCGGGTGCGGAGCCCGGTGATGGGGTTGCGCAGGTCGTGGGACGCGTCGGAGATGAAGCGGCGCTCGCGGCTCATCGCCTCGTCGAGCCGTTCGAGGGTCCGGTTGACGGTCTCGGCGAGGCGCTGGATCTCGCCGCCGGTGCGGGGGACGGGCACCCGGTGCGCGAGGCCGCGGACGGTGAACTCGGCCATCCCGGCGCGGATGCGGTCGACGGGGACGAACGCCTGCCCGATCGTGCGCCACGTCCACCAGCCGATCAGCCCGAGCAGCACGGCCAGGAGCGCGGCGAGGGCGAGCGGCAGCGGCCAGATCTGCCCCAGCAGCGGGACGGGCTCGGCGGCGATGACCGTGATCCCGCCGCGGGGCCCCGCACCGGGGAGCCGCACGCCGAAGTAGCGCACGCAGCGGCTGCCGTCCGGCAGGCAGCTCCGGCCGCTGACGAGCAGCTCGCCCCGCTCGATGGCGTTCCGGCCGAGCGGCGGCCGCCCCGTGGCGGGGGGATCGGCGGCGACGATGCGGCCGTCCGCGTCGATGACCTGCATCAGCGGCGCCTCGTCGGCCCGCGGGACGAGGGCGTCGGCGTAGGACGCGCCGTGGAGCAGGTCGTAGGCGACGCGTTCGGCGGTCCGCTGCGCGGTGCCCTCCGTCCGGTTCATGAGCGCGTCGCGGGCGAGGAGGAGGACGAGGACGAACACGAGCGCGAGGAACAGTCCGGACACCGTCATGGTGAGCACGGTCGCGCGGCCGCGCACGGACAGGAACATGCGGCGGCTCCAGTACTGGAACCGATCTCGCCTCGTCACGGCCGAGCCCCCGAGCGTCGCCGACGGTGATCCTTGACTACTCAGGGTAAGCGATCGGGGTGGAGGGCACCGGTGGAGGGCTCCCGGCCCCGGGCGGACCCGGGGCCGGGGGCGGCGGTCAGCGGCCCCGGTTGAGCTGCCGGGTCGGCAGCTGCCGGGCGTTCCGCCGGTTGTGGTTCGCGAACGCCGCCGACTTCACGTCGGGCCCCTTGCGCTTGTTCTTCTTCTTGGCGTTCGGGAAGGGGATGTTCTCCTGGTTAATGGCACGCATGAATGAACCACCTCCGGGCAGGCTCGAATTCGGCCGAAAAGAATGGCCGTGAAAAAGGGTGAGCGGGCGGCGCGAGGCCGGGACGGCACGCCGACGGCACCGTTCGCACGCGTGCGAGCAGCGGGTACGGGGTGCGTCCGGGACGCCGAGGGATTCGGGAGCGGGGCCGGCGACACGACGTCGCGGGCGGCTCAACCGGAGAAGCATCAAAGCAGCATGGTTAGAAGTAAGCCACATGGCTCCGGCGGTGTCAACCGCGATTTCCGATAATTGTGCGCGGCCCTTTCCGGGGGAAGCCGATGGCGCGATGTGTGCACGGGCGCGTTCCTGCTGCACGCGGCGGGCCCGGCGCGGGGCCGCCGCGTCGCCACGCACCGGGCGTGGGAGGACGAGCTGGAGCGGCGGGGCGACGTCACCGTGGTGCGGGACGCCCGGTACGTCGTCGACGGGAACCTCGTGACCAGCCAGGGGGTGTCCGCCGGGATCGACATGGCGCTCTGGCTCGAGGGACGCCTCCACGGCCGCGACCACGCGCGCGGTGCGCACGTACATCCAGTACGAGCCCGCCCCGCCCTACCTGGCGGGCACCCCCGAGTGGCGTTCGGTCCGCGCCCGCCGGGTGATGTACGGTCGCGGCGACATCGGACCTTTCCCGGCCCCGTGCCGCCGGAGGCGACGCCATGAGAATCGCTGACCGCCTCCTCGGGCTGCCCGCGGAGACGACGCCGGCGGTCGAGACGGCCCGCGACCTGCGCGTCCCGATGCCGGACGGCGCGGTCCTGCGCGCCGACCTGCACCGGCCGCGCGGCGCGGGCCCGCTCCCGGCCGTCCTGGTCCGCACCCCGTACGGGAAGGCGCAGCGGCTCGTCCGGCTGTTCGCGGGGGTGCTGGCGCGGCGCGGGTTCCAGGTCGTCGTGCAGGACGTGCGGGGCATCGGCGGCTCGGACGGCGAGTTCCGCGCGTTCCACCACGAGCGGGACGACGGGCTCGCGACGCTGGCGTGGCTGCGGGCGCAGCCGTGGTGCGACGGGCGGGTCGCGATGGCCGGGGCCAGCTACCTCGGGTTCGCGCAGTGGGCGGTCGCGCCGTACGCGGACCCGCCGCTCGCGGCGCTCGGCCTCGGCGTGACGGCGTCGGAGTTCGCGGGCTCGTTCTACCCGGGCGGGGCGATGGCGCTGTTCAACACGCTGGTGTGGTCGGCGTCGATGGGCACGCGGGACGAGCGGCGCTCGCCGCTGCACGCGCGGCGCGTCCGGCGGGCGCTGCGGCACCTGCCGGTCGGGGAGGCGGACCTCGCGGCGATCGGCCGCCCGGAGCCGTTCCTGCGGGAGGTCGCCGCGCACACCGAGCCCGGCGACGGCTTCTGGGCCGCGACCGACCACAGCGCGGCCGTCGCCGCGACCACCGCGCCCGCGAGCATGGTGACGGGCTGGTGGGACCTGTTCCTGCGCGGGCAGCTCCGCGACTTCGCCGCGCTGGACGCCGCCGGGCGCGGCCCCCGCATCACGATCGGCCCGTGGGGGCACGACGCGCGGGCGCTGCGGGCCGTCCTCGCCGACCAGGTGTCGTGGCTCCGCGCGCACCTCCAGGGGGACGCCGCCGAGCTGCGGCGCGCGCCCGTCCGGCTGTACCTGCAAGGGGCCGGGCGCTGGCTCGACTTCGACACCTGGCCGCCTCCGGAGACCGAGCCCACCCCGCTCTACCTGTCCCAGGGCCTCACGTGGGACGAACCGACGGGGACGGACGATCCCGCCACGTTCGTTTACGACCCGTTCGATCCCACGCCGAACATAGGCGGGCCGCTCCTGTCACCGGGCAAAGGACGGCAGCGCGACAACGCGGCGATGGAGCGGCGCGGGGACGTCGCGGTGCTGACCGGCGCGCCGCTCGACCGCGACCTCGACCTGATCGGCCCGGTGTCGGCGACCGTCCACGTCCGGACGAGCACCGGCCACGGCGACCTGTTCGTGCGGCTCTGCGACGTCGGCCCGGACGGCGTGTCCCGGAACGTCACCGACGGCATCGTGCGGATCACCGAGCCGGGGACCGTCCGCCTCGACGTCGAGATGCACCCGACCGGGTACCGGTTCCGGCGCGGGCACCGGCTCCGCCTCGTCCTCGCGGGCGGGGCGTTCCCCCGGTTCGCCCGCAATCCGGGCACCGGGGAGCCGATCGGACGGGCGGTGGCGATGCGCCGCACGTCCTTCGCGGTGTTCCGCGACGCGTCCCGCCCGTCGGCGCTCACGCTGCCCGTCTGGCGCGGCGGACCCGGCCGACCGGACCGTCCCGCTTCGTAGCGGTACGCCCCGTGGTTGCGACGTGCGGCGAACGCAGCATGTAGTCCGCTCGTCGCAGAGAGTGGCCCGCTCGTCGACATGGAGCCGCGAACCCTCGAACTTCGCTGGACCGGGTGGCTACTTTCATCTCATCCGCCGCGCGCCGGTGCGAGCCGCTTCGGGGGGAGCGGCGAGCCCCAGAGAGCACCAGGCCGACGCCGGCGGAACGGGGGGAGAGGGGTCACTTCGGGGGGAGTGGCCCCTCCGTCCCGTTTCCGGCACCGCGTTCCCGTCGCCAAGGGAACGATCGACGTGCCGAAGAACCGCGGCCAGGGGCGTTCAGTGCCCTCGCGAAGTACACGACCGCGCGGACGAACCGGTACCCGGACGACGACACCCGCTGCGCGCGCTTCCTCAACCCGGCGCCGACCGGCGACGCCGACCGGCACATCTCCGAGACCCGCGACACCCGCCCCGGAAGTCGACCCGGCCGCCCGCCCCACACCCACCGCCGGGGCGCCGCGCGCCCGGCGAGGGGCCGGGATGGGGGATATCGACCGCGACATACGGCGACACGCCGTGTGCCCCCGGGTGTCCGGTCGCCGCGCCGTTCGGACGTCCGGACGGTGCGGGCGCTCGACGCGGCGCGGGCCGTCCGCCGGTGAAGGTCGATCTTCACTCGGTACCGCAACCGGAATTCTTCGTAAAGGAATTGCCGCACGCGTCCAAACGGTGCGGGTAATCGGCCAACCTCGTGGAGATCTGTAGCGCGCTTGGGGTGTTTTCCGCCGTCTGCCCCAAGTAGCGGTGATGCCCCTTTCCGTTGGGCCCGGACGGCGCCGCCCCGGAAAACTTGACCCGGCGGAAGTCGACTTCACCGGCGGCCTGCGAAATGGTCTCCCCCATGGATTCACGAATTCGCGGCAGCAGGGCGTCCGGGCCCACCGGATGGCTGCTCACCTTTCTCGGCGCACGCGAGCGGGGACTGCGCACCCACACCGGAACGGCGGCGGGCCCGGCGGAATGGCTGATGGTCTTCCTGGAGGTGGAGAGCGCCGAACTGGCCGGCCGGCAGCAGCAGCGGCCCGCGACCCTCCTCTCCCGCCGGGGCCGGGCCGAGGAGCCCGCCTTCGGCCGCATCACCGCACGCAGCGCATAGAGCGGAAAGAAATGATCATCGAGATGCTTCTCGCCGCGCTGATCGGCGGCGCCATCGGAATCGCCGAACTGGTCGCGCGGTACCGCGACAAGCCCTTCGCGGCCCTCCTGTCCCCCGGCGGACTGCTGTTCGTCTTCGTCAACGTCAGCGCGTCCGTCGTCGCGCTCATCATGGTCACGGCGGCGGGCTGGACGTTCGGGCTGCCCGCCACGATGCCCGAGTCGACGCTCATCGTCGTGCGGGTGATGGCGGCGGGGCTCGGCTCCGCGGCGGTCCTGCGCATGTCGGTCTCCCCGGCCCAGAGCAGGGCCGGCGGCACCGGCCCCATCGCCGTCCTGAACGGCATCCTGCGGCTCGCCGACGGCGAGCTGGAGCGCAAGCGGGCGCTCAGCCGGCTGTCGCACAACGACCTGTCGGGGCTGTCGTTCGAGCGCGACCACGCCGCCCTCGCCGAGCTGTGCTGCCACCTGATGCGCGAGTTCGACCTGGCCGAGGCGCAGCGCCTCGGCGGGCTCGCCGCCGAGCTGAGCCACCGCGACGACCTCACCGACGCCGACAAGCTCGACTGCTGGGGCCTGGAGCTGACCCGGCTGGTCGGCGAGCGCGCCCTCCGCCAGGCCGCCCGGCGGCTCCGGGACCGGCCCCGCGAGGAGCCGCGCCCGGCCCCCGCCGAACCGGAGCGCGCCGCCGCCCCCGCGCCCGAGCACGACTACGCGATGGAGCCGGCGGGCGCCGGGCAGATCCGCCCGCCGTCCAAGCCCGCCCCGGCCAAGACGTCCCGGCTCGCGTCGAGCGCGGGCGGACGGGCGGAGCGCAAATCGTTCAGCGACGTCTGAAGCGCCGCGGAGATGCCGGTGCGCCCGCGGTCGGGTGCACCGGCATCGCCCTCCCCGGGGCTACTTCGGCCGGACGGCCAGGGGCGGGGCGCTCTCGGCGCCGTCGCGCTCCTCCAGGGCGGACGCGATGCGGTGCAGCGCCTCGGCCATCGACACGAGCGCCTGCACCTGGGCGGCCGCCATGAGGTTCGTCGGGGAGGGGTCCGCCGCCTGCGCCTCCGCCGCCGCGTCACACGCCTGCTGGCTCCACCAATGCACCCGCTCACCTTATTGACGGGCACTTACCCGAGTACATCTCGCCGCGCGGGCGAAACGTAAATGAAGGGCTTCCGACATGACCAGCCGGCCGGGATGGGCGGTGAAGCCGTTGCGTCAGCTCACCACGAGGGAACTGGCGGAGGCGCTCGAATACCTGGAAAGGAATCGTCCGGACGACGATGTCCTCGGCCGTGCTCTCGCGGGCGAGTTCGCCCGCCGGACCGCCGCCGAATACCACCGGGCGGCGGACCGCGTCCGGCCCGGCCCGGACGCGTGAGTCAGAACCCGCCGGGGCGGCGCCGGAACCGTCCGTGTTAAGCAGGGGGCATGGGACGTGAGGTGCGGGTGCGCCGGATCTACGAACCGGCCGCCGAGGAGGACGGCAAGCGGGTCCTGGTGGACCGGGTGTGGCCCCGGGGCCTGTCGAAGGACGAGGCGCGGCTCGACGCGTGGGCGAAGGACGTCGCGCCGTCCACGGAACTGCGGAAGTGGTACGGCCACGAACCGGACCGGTTCCCCGAGTTCGAGCGCCGCTACCGGGCCGAGCTGGACGAACCGGAGCGCGCGGAGGCGCTCGACCGGATCCGCGACCTCGCCGGGCGCGGCACGGTCACGCTGCTGACGGCGACGAAGGATGCCGAGCGCAGTCAGGCCGCGGTTCTGGCCGCGCTGCTCCGGTAGGGCGGGGGACGACCCGGCGGGTCAGCCGGCGGCCGAGCCGCTGCGCGGGCGCCTCGATCCACCGCTGCGACGCCCAGCTCACGGCCACCAGCACGGCCAGGAACAGCAGCAGGCCGGGCAGGTCGTCGCCGCGGCCGCCGAACCCGAGGAACTGGACGGCCGCCATCAGCAGGAGCGGGTGCAGCAGGTACAGCGAGTAGCTGACGGTGCCGAGGCCCGTCGCCCAGCGCGGGAACGCCCGGTCCCGCAGCAGCCACGCCGCCGCGAACGTCAGCGCCGCCGACACCACCGACCCGGACCAGAGGAACTGGTCGCGGCCCGAGCCCGGCCCGGTGTGCAGCGCGCCCGCGGCGAGCGTGCCGAGGCACACGGCGGCCGCCGCGGCGGCGGCCGTCCCGCGCCGGATCTGCCTGTGCTCCGCCCGGTACACGACCGTCCCGGTGAACATGACGGCGAGCATCGCGAGGCCCTCCCACGGCCCGACCCGCCCGTTCAGGACGACCAGCAGCGCGGCGACGGCCCCGCCGAGGACGCCGCCCGCGATCCGCGGCACGCGCCGGTCGGACATCGCCGCCGCGAGCGCCGCGAGCAGCGCGAGCGCGGCCGCCGCGGCGACCGGGCCCGTCCCGGCCGACCGCGACAGCAGCGTCGTCGGCAGCAGCCCGCCCGCGAGCAGCGCGGCGGCGGCGAGGCCCGCCGCGACGGGCGCCGACCGGCGGTGCCCGCCCGTCACGAACAGCGCGACGATCAGCAGGTAGAACACCATCTCGTAGGACAGCGTCCACAGCACGTTGATCGCGTTCGGGACGCCCAGGACGTCCTGCAGCATCGTCGCGTGCGCCACGACGGCCGTCACGGGGTCGTACTGCTCCAGTCCCGCGCGCAGGCCCCGGCTCCCGAGCAGGAACGGGGTGACGGCGAGCAGCCCCCCGACGGCCAGCAGCGGGTAGATGCGGAAGAACCGGCCGATCCAGAACCCGCGCACGCTGCCCCGGCGCTCCAGCGACGCGGGCACGATGTAGCCGCTGACGAGGAAGAACACCAGGACGCCGAAGGTGCCGGGGTCGAACCAGCCGGCCATCCGCGCGTGCACGTCCGGGAAGTAGACGTAGCCCGCGTGGTGCAGCGCGACCGCGAGGGCGGCCAGCCCGCGCAGCGCGTCCAGCCACCCCAGTCTGGTCGTTGCGGGGGGTTCACCCACAGACGGGAGCATTTCGACAGACTAGGTCAAGATCACAGCAAGATCTCCCTGATCGTCCGGATTTGGGGGGTCAGAACGACGCCCAGAACGCGCAGTTGCTCGCCTCCGCCGTGTCGACCGGCCGGATCCCGCCCGGGCCGGGAGCCAGCGACAGGACGTCCCCGGCGCCGCGGAACCGCGGCCAGTGCGGCGCCCCGTGCGCCCGCGGGCGCCCGTGGTGCGCGAACGACGTCCAGTAGCCGACCATCGCGTCCGACAGCCCCTGCTGCGCCGGGTCCAGCCCGCCGCCGAACACGCCCGGGAACAGGTACGGCAGCTCGGTCGCGTGCCCGGCGCCCTCCTCGAACCCCGGGAAGTCGATCAGCGGCGGGGCCGTCCGGTCGGCGAACTGGTACGCGTACACGGGGACGCGCGCGTCCCGCAGGCCCGCGAACGCGTCCTGGTGCAGGCACGTCGACAGCGGGCCCCCGAAGTCGGTCTGGATCCGCGCGAGCGTCAGCCGCGGGTCGTCGTCCACCGGGTACCGCGCGAGGACGGCGTCCGCCGCGGCCCCGTAGGACGACCGGACGATCGCCTCGAACCGCTCCCGCGTGATCGGCTGGGGGTGGGCGAGGGCCACGTACAGCCGCATCTCGTCGATCGTGTTGCCGTGCATGACCGGCACCCGGTGGACGCGGCCCCGCTCGACGGCCTCGGCCGGTGCCAGCGGCAGCACCCGGTCCCCGCCCGCGACCGGCCCGACGTCGAACTCCCGCTCGGCGAACGCCTCCAGCAGCGTCCGCGCCGGGACGTCCCGCAGGCACCGGGCCGCCGCGCCGCCGTCCGCGCAGCCGAGCGCCGCCGCGAACGTCCGTCCCGCCTGCTCGGCGCTCTCCTCCGAGTGGACGGTCGCGGTGCAGCCGAAGCTCTGCGCGATGGCCTTGTCGAACAGCCCGGCGGCCGTCGGCGACGCGAGGTTCGCGCACGTGTCCGCCGCGCCGGCCGACTCGCCGAACAGCGTCACGTTGCCCGGGTCGCCGCCGAACCCGCGGATGTTGCGCTGCACCCAGCGGAGCGCCGCCTGCTGGTCGAGCAGCCCGTAGTTGCCCGACTGGAGGCCCCGTCCGTCCAGGGCGGGGTGCGCGAGCCATCCCAGCGGGCCGAGCCGGTAGTTGACGGTCACCACGACGACGTCGCCGCGCACGGCGAGCTTCGACGCGTCGTACATCGCGGAGTTCCCGGTCGTGTTGCCGCCGCCGTGCACCCACACCATGACCGGCAGCTTCTTGCGCGGCTTCCCGGTCGGAGCGGTGACGTTCAGGTACAGGCAGTCTTCCTCGTAGGTGGTCTCGCCGCCGTAGGGGGGCGCGGTCTGCGCGCACTGGCCGCGCGGGAACGTCGCGTCGTACACGCCCTTCCACGGTTTCGCGGGGCGCGGCGCCCGCCAGCGCAGGTCGCCGGTCGGCGGCTGCGCGAACGGGATCCCCTCGAACGTCCGGTGGCCGTCGCGGACCTCGCCGCGCACCGCTCCCGCGTCGGTCCGGACGACGTCCGCCGGACCGGACGGGCGGGACGGCGCGGCGCTCGCGGCCGGGGCGGCGACGAGCAGCCCGGCCGTGACGAGCGCGGACGCGGCGAGCGCGGACGCGGCGAGCGCGGACGCGAGCAGGGCGGGTGCGCGCGGTGCTGGTGCGGGCGGTGCTGATGCGGGCGGTGCTGATGCGGGCGGTGCGGTGCCTGTGTCCCTCAACGGGCTCCTTCCGAAGGATGCTGCGGCCCCCCGACGACTCCGCCAAAAAGTAGAAGGCAGTTCTAAAACCGGCGCAAGGTCCGGAACCGGTCTCGGCCGCCGCCGCGCGCGCTCGCGGGCGGCGCGCTCCGGAGGCCCGAAGCGGACGCGCTATTGTGCCAGTGTTCACTGGCTTGATTGAATCGCGGGCGAGATCCTTGCCGAACGCGAAGGGAACCGGCCGATGCGATCGTCCCGTGTCCGTCCCGCACGTACCCTCGCGGCCGCGGTCGCCGCCGTCCTCGCCTCCGCCGGGCTGCTCGCCGCGCCCGCGGCGGCGGCCGGACCGCCGCCGCTGCACGCGTCCCCGACCCCGCTGCTGTGGCCGCGCAGCGGGCTGGAGACCGTGTCGGCCACCGGCCCGAACGACGTGTGGGCGGCCGGGTACCAGGGCTACCAGGGCATCGACTGGTCGATCCCCATGTTCGGCGCGGGGACGATCGACGTGCTGCCGCCGAAGGCCGTCGTGACCCGCTGGAACGGGATGTTCTGGCAGAACTACGACATCCCCGGCACCGGCGGGGACGCCGTGGTCACCGACATCGACGCCGGCTCGCCCACGAACGTCTGGGCCGTCGGGGCCCTGCACGCGTTCCAGGACATCATGAAGCACGAGCCGTTCGTCGCCCGCTGGGACGGCTCCCGCTGGCACAACGTCCCGCTCCCGGGCGGGTGCGCCCCGCTGGACCCCGAGGCCGACGCCACCGGCGCCTGGCTCTCCTGCGGGAAGACCATCCTCCGGTGGCAGGACGGCGAGTGGACCCGGTACGACGCGGGCGGGCACGACGGCTGCTGCATCGGCGTCACCGAGATCTCCGCCCTGCCCGGCGGCCCCGCCTGGGCCGCGACGACCTGGGGGCTCGTCCGCTGGGACGGGCGGGCGTGGAGCGAGATCGCCGAACTGCCCCAGGACGTCTACTGGTACCGGGTCACGGCCGTCTCGGACGACGAGGTGTGGGCGGCCGGCACCGCGCCCGGCGGGTCCGGCTACCGCGAGCGCGTCCTCTACCGCTGGGACGGCGAGTCCTGGAGCGAGGGTCCCGCGACGCCCGCCGACGGGGAGCTGATCCGCACCGGGGACGGGACGATGTGGGCCGTCGAGGGCTACTGGGGCGGCGTGCACCGCTTCGACGGCGACGCCTGGACCGAGGTCGAGGTTCCCGTGCCGGACGACGGCCAGATCACCGCCGCGACGAACGTCCCCGGCTCACCGGCCCTGTGGGCGGTCGGCAAGACGAGGAACGTCCCCGTCGTCCTCAACAACGGCTGACCCGCCCCACCTCCCGGCTTCGATCATGGACGTTCCATCCTTCGGCCGCCCCGCGTTTGAAGGGTGATCCCCGGGTTACTGCCCACTCGGGGAGCGTCGGATCGGGGGCCGGGAGGAGGGGAGCGGATGGCGGCCGTCGAGGGCCGGGCGGACGCGAGCACCGAGGAGGCGCTGGCGTCCCACCGGATGGGCACCAGGATCGGCCACATCCTCGCGACGACCGACCACAAGATGGTCGGCTACCTCTACCTCGGGACGTCGTTCGCGATGTTCCTCATCGCCGGCGTCCTCGCGATGCTGATGCGCGCGGAACTCCTCCGGCCCGGCATGCAGCTGGTGACCAGCCAGGGCTACAACCAGCTGTTCACCATGCACGGCACCATCATGATGCTGCTGTTCGCGACGCCGCTGTTCGCCGGGTTCGCGAACGTGCTGGTGCCGCTGCAGATCGGCGCGCCGGATGTCGCGTTCCCGAGGCTGAACGCGCTCACGTACTACATGTTCCTGTTCGGCGCGCTGATCGTCCTCGGCGGCTTCCTCGTGCCGAACGGCCCCGCGCCCTTCGGGTGGTTCTCCTACCAGCCGCTGTCCGACAACTCCTACTCGCCCGGCATGGGCGGCGACCTGTGGGTCGCCGGGCTCATCCTGTCCGGGGCCGGGACGGTCCTGACGTCGGTCAACCTCATCACGACGATCATCGCGATGCGGGCGCCCGGCATGGTGATGTT
This sequence comes from Actinomadura rifamycini DSM 43936, assembly GCF_000425065.1. GTDB lineage: Bacteria > Actinomycetota > Actinomycetes > Streptosporangiales > Streptosporangiaceae > Spirillospora > Spirillospora rifamycini. The sequence continues at coordinate 71,898 of NZ_AULB01000018.1, read as the reverse complement.
CCGCATGCCGATCTTCACCTGGAACGTCCTGCTCACCAGCGTCATGGTGCTGATCGCGTTCCCGGTGCTGACGGCCGCGCTGTTCGCGATGCTCGCCGACCGCAAGCTCGGCACGCACGTCTACGACCCGTCGCACGGCGGCGCGCTGCTGTGGCAGCACCTGTTCTGGTTCTTCGGGCACCCCGAGGTCTACATCGTGGCGCTGCCGTTCTTCGGCATCGTCACCGAGATCCTCCCGGTGTTCGCGCGCAAGCCGCTGTTCGCGTACCTGGGCATGGTGGCGGCGACGATCGCGATCACCGGGCTGTCCATGACGGTGTGGGCGCACCACATGTTCGCCACCGGCGGCGTCCTGCTGCCGTTCTTCTCCATCACCTCCTTCATGATCGCCGTGCCGACCGGGATCAAGTTCTTCAACTGGATCGGGACGATCTGGAAGGGGCAGCTGTCGTTCGAGGCGCCGATGCTGTGGGCGCTCGGCTTCCTCGCGACGTTCCTGTTCGGCGGCCTGACCGGGGTGATCCTCGCGTCCCCGCCGATGGACTTCCACCTCACCGACGGCTACTTCGTCGTCGGGCACCTGCACTACGTGCTGTTCGGCACGGTCGTCTTCGCGATGTTCGGCGGCTTCTACTTCTGGTGGCCGAAGATGACCGGGCGGGTCCTCGACGAGACCTGGGGGAAGATCCACTTCTGGACGCTGTTCCTCGGCTTCCACACCACGTTCCTCGTCCAGCACTGGCTCGGCGCCGCGGGCCTCCCGCGCCGGTACGCGACGTACGCCGACGAGTTCACGACGCTGAACACGGTGTCGTCCATCGGCTCGTTCGTCCTCGGCGCGTCCACGTTCGCGTTCCTGTGGAACGTCTGGCGGACGTGGCGGCGCGCGCCTCGCGTCGGGGTGGACGACCCGTGGGGCCACGGCAACTCGCTGGAGTGGGCGACGTCCTGCCCGCCGCCCCGCCACAACTTCACGTCGATGCCCCGCATCCGCTCCATGCGCCCCGCCTTCGACCTGCACTACCCGCCGAAGGAACCGCCGCAGGAAGCCGAACTCGCCACCCCGCCCCCGTCACCGTCCGCGACGCCGCCCCCGACGCCGTCCGAGCGCTGAGCGGGAGCGGGGGTGCGGTCATGGAACTGTCCCGGCGGGAGGAACTGCTGCTGCGGCGCATCGACGCGGACCTGGCCCGGGACGACCCGGCCCTGGCCCGCCGGCTCACGGCGTTCACCTGCGAGGACGCCGAGGACGCCGAGGACGCCGGGGACCCGGGGGACGCGGGGGGCCGCGCGGTGCCCGCGGCGGCGGGGCGGCCCGCCGGTGCGGCGGTCGTCGTCCTGTCCGTCGCGCTCGCCGTCGCGGTGCTGCTGCTGGCCGTGGTGATGCTGTCGGTCCGCCCGCCGTGCGAGCGGCCCGCCACCGTGCCGCCGTCCGGGCAGGCCGCGGTGCCGCCGCCCGCCGACGCGCCCGCCGGCGCCTGCTGACCGCGCCCGCGCCGGCGCCCGGTCAGGCGTTGGACAGGGCGAACGACACCAGGAACCCGCCGACCAGGATGAGGCCGATGGCCAGATGCGCCCGCTCGACCGCCTCGGGGATCATGGTGTCGGCGATCATCGCCAGGATCGCCCCGGCGGCGACGGCCGTCACCGCGGCGACCACCCCGTCGGGGAGGCCGCCGACCACGGTGTAGCCGAGGACGGCCGACACGGTGCTCGCGGCGGCGATGGCCCCCCACACGCCGAAGACGTAGCCCTTCCCGCGCCCGGCGCGCCGCATCCCGGCCGAGCTGGACAGCCCCTCCGGGAGGTTGCTGATGAACACGGCCACGACCGTCACCATGCTCACCGAGCCGCCGTCCAGCAGGCTCACCCCGATGACGGCCGACTCCGGGACGCCGTCCAGCAGCGCCCCCAGCGCCAGCGCCATGCCGGACCCCGCCACCTGCCGCTCGGACGGCTGCTCCCGCACGTACCCGGACCGCTTGCGGTGCCGGGCGCCCCGGCGCGCCAGCAGCACGTTCCCCGCCGTGTACGCGGCGGCGCCCGCCGCCGCCCCGATCGCCGCCGGTGGCAGCCCGCCCTGGTCGTAAGCCTCCGCCATCAGCTCGAACGACACCGCCGAGACCAGCACGCCGGCGCCGAAGGCCATGACCGACGCGACGCCCCATCGCGGCACCCGGACGCCGTAACCGACCAGCGCGCCGAGCAGCAGCGCCGAACCGGAGACGAACCCCCACAGTGCGGCTTCGATCGTTCCGCCCATGAGTCACGGGTTGCCCGCTGCCGCCGCCCGTGAACACGGTGCCGCGGCGGGCGGAGGGGCGGGCGAGGGTTTCAGGGGCGGAGCCGGTGGAAGGTCACGGGCGGCTGACCTGCGAAGACCGGAAGGGGAAGGTGGCCATGCACGTCCTGCGGCTGTGCTCGGTGTTCGAACCCCCGCCCTCCGCCCTGCTCGGGCGCGGCGTCCGGTTCGACCCCATCGGAGGCATGCAGAACCACGCGGCGCAGCTGAGCCGGGCCCTGGACGGCCTCGGCGTGCGGCAGACCGTCGTGACCACCCGGCCGCCGGACGCGCCCGCGCTCGCCCGGCTCGGCCGGCACGGACGCGTCGTCCGGCTCGGCCTCCCCGTCGCGGCGCTGCGGCAGGGGTACGCGGCGGCGGCGTGGCTGCGCGCCCCGGGCCTGGGGGACGGCACCGACCTCGTGCACGTGCACCTCGGCGAGGACCCGGCGGTCCTGCCGGTCGCGCGGCACGTCGCCGCGCACGCGGGGGCGCCGCTCGTCGTGACCGTCCACGCCCGGGCGCACGGCGGGCCGCTCCGCGCCCTCGGCACCCGGCTCGAACGGCACGGGCTCGGCCGCGCGGACGCGGTGATCGCGCTGACCGAGAGCACCCGGGACGCGCTCGCGGCCGACGGCGTCCCGGATGAGCGCCTGCACGTCGTGCCGTCCGGCATCGGCGCCGAGTTCCGCACCGGACTGGACACCATCGAACTGGGCGAACCGGTCATGCCCGAACGGATCCCCACGCCGCGCATCGGGTACGTCGGGCGGCTGACCCGCCGCAAGGGCGTGGACGTGCTGCTGCGGGCGTTCGCGCTGCTGCGGGACGCGACGGACGCGCACCTTGTCATCGTCGGCGACGGCCCGGAGCGGTCCAGGCTCCAGCGCCTCGCGTCCCGGCTGCGCATCGACGGCCGCACCCACTTCCTCGGCTTCGTCCCGCACGACTACGTCCCGCGCGTGCTGCGCGAGCTGACCGTCCTGGCGCTGCCGTCCCGCCGCGAGGAGACCGGGTCGGTGCTGCCGGAGGCGATGCACGCGCGCGTCCCGGTCGTGGCGACCCGGACGGGCGGCGTCCCCGAGCTCGTCGAGCACCGCCGCGGCGGCCTGCTCGTCTCCCCGGAGAACCCGCACGAGCTGGCCGCCGCGCTCCGCGAGCTGCTGGAGTCGCGGGCGCTGGCGCGGGCCGTCACCGTGGCGGCGCGGCGCCGCGTCGACGACCGCACGTGGGACCGGCTCGTCCACCGCGTCATGGACGTCTACGAGGGCGTCCTGCCCGCCCGCGAACCGGAGCCGGAGCCCGCCGTGCCCGACACGGCGGCGGACGTCGGCTGACCGCGACGGGCCCCGCGCGGCGGGCTCGCGGCGTAGGTTGGCGCCATGAGCGTGGTCATCGCGATGGTCGCGACCCTGCTGCTGACGTGGGTGCCGGCGCTGCTGTGGCGGCGCCGCCGCGGGACGGGCGGCGACCTCGGCGGGCCCGCGCGGCGCGCGACGTTCGAGACGCTGCACACCGCGTCGCGGGCCGCGCCCGCGTTCCGGGCGGGCCTCACCGAGCAGGGCGCGCAGAAGGCCGCGCGGCACCTGCGGGCGCTGCTCGGCTGCCCCGGGCTCGCGATCACCGACGGGGAGCGGCTGCTCGCGTGGGACGGCGAGCCCGACCACCACGCGGGCGAGGTCGTCGGGCACGCCGAGGTGACGCTCGGGAACGGGCGCACGCAGGTGCACGACGTCGCCTGCGAGCGGCTCGACTGCCTGATCCGCCGCGTGGTCGTCGTGCCGCTCGCCACCGACGACCGGGTGATCGGGACGCTCGCCGCGTACGGGGAGGACGTCCCGGCGGGGCTCATCCGCGCCGCCGAGGAGGTCGCGCAGTGGGTGGACGCCCAGCTCGAACTCGCCGAGCTCGACCGCTCCCGCACGCGGCTGATGGAGGCGGAGATGCGGGCGCTGCGGGCCCAGATCTCCCCGCACTTCATCTACAACTCGCTGACGACGATCGCGTCGTTCGTCCGCAGCGACCCGGAGCGCGCGCGGGAACTGCTCCTGGAGTTCGCCGACTTCACCCGGTACTCGTTCCGGCGGCACGGCGACTTCACCACCCTCGCCGAGGAGCTGCACTCCATCGACCAGTACCTCCTGCTGCAACGCGCCAGGTTCGGGGACCACCTGCGCGTGCGGCTCCGGATAGCGCCGGAGGTGCTGCCCGTCGCCGTCCCGTTCCTGTGCCTCCAGCCCCTCGTCGAGAACGCCGTCCGGCACGGCCTCCAGGACCGCTCCGAGCCCGGCCTCATCACGATCGTCGCCGAGGACGCGGGCGCCGACTGCGTCATCAGCGTCGAGGACGACGGCATCGGCATGGACCCCGAGGACGTGCGGCTGCTGCTGTCCGGCGGCGACCGCCCCGTCGCCGACGAGGCCGCCGGGATCGGGCTCGCCAACGTCGACGACCGGCTCCGCCAGGTGTACGGGGACGAGTACGGCCTCGCCGTCGAGACCGGCCCGGGCGCCGGGACGAAGGTGACCGTCCGGGTGCCCAAGTACAAGCCGGGCGTGACGGCGTCCACGTCCTGACATGTGGTGTCGTGGAGGGCGGGGCGCCGCGAGCCGGACGTCGCCGTGCGCTTGACTTGCGGACGTCCTTTGACTGGAATGTGGCGCACGGCACAGGAAGGGACGGTGTTGTGGGCCTGCGTGTCCTGGCGGTGGACGACGAGGGTCCGGCACTGGACGACCTCGTGCACCTGCTCAGCTCCGACCCGCGGATCGGTGAGATCCACACCGCGCGGGACGGCGCCGCCGCGCTGCGGCGGCTCGACCGGTCGCTCGCCGAGAACCGGCCGATCGCGGCCGTGTTCCTCGACATCCGCATGCCCGGACTGGACGGCACCGTCCTCGGCCGCGTCCTCGCGCAGTTCGCGCGGGCGCCGCACATCGTCTACGTCACCGCCTACGACGACCACGCCGTGGACGCGTTCGAGATCAAGGCGACCGACTACATCCTGAAGCCGGTCCGGCCCGAGCGGCTGCGCGAGGCGATCCGGCGGGTCATCGAGGGCAGCGAGGGCGCGGACGGCGTCGAGGACGTCGCGGCGGACCCCGGCGAGCCCGAGCCGATGCCGGTCGAACTGGGCGGCGTGACCCGGTTCGTCACCCCGGGCGAGGTGCTGTACGTCGAGGCCCAGGGCGACTACGCGCGCCTGCACACGCAGGGCGGCAGCCACCTCGTCCGCATCCCGCTCGCCGCGCTGAAGGAGCGCTGGCGCGGCGCCGGGTTCGTCCGCGTGCACCGCAGCCACCTCGTGTCGCTGTCGGCGATCAAGGAGCTGCGGCTCGACTCGGGGCGCTGCACGGTCATGGTCGGCGACGCCGAGCTGCCGGTGAGCCGCCGGCACGTCCGCGAGCTGCGCGACCTGCTCGTCCGGCGGGCGAGGCGGGCGCCGTGACCCCCGGCGGCCCCCCGCCGGACGGTCCGCCGGACGGCGGGTCGGGCGGCCCGCCGCCCGCGCCGGGGCGGGTGCTGGTGACCGGGTCGCGGGCCCGGGCCGCGCGCCGCCCCCGGTACCCGGTGACGCGCGAGATCGACGAGCAGACCGGGCTCGGCGAGGCGTACATGCGCTCGCTGGTGCGCGCCCAGTTCCGGCTCGCGGCCCGGCTGTGCGCCGTCCTCGCGATCGTCGTGTTCGGCCTGCCCGGCCTGTTCGCGCTGGTCCCGCAGGCGCGCGAGCAGCAGGTCCTCGGGCTGCCGCTGCCGTGGGTCGTGCTCGCCGGGGCGATCTACCCGTGCTTCGTCGTCCTCGGCCGGCTGTACGTCCGGCTCGCCGAGCGCAACGAGGACGACTTCGCCGAGCTCGTCGACCGCGACCCCGCCGCCCGCGACCCGCTCGCCACCGACCCGACCGGCACGCCCCGCCCGTCCGGCCCGTCCGGCCCGTCCGGTCCGCCCGCGCCCCCGGCATGAGCACCGCGTACGGGCTCGCCGGGGTCGTCGTGGTGGTGCTCGCCACCGTGCTGATCGGGACGCTCGGGGTCCGGATCTCCCGCACGACGTCCGACTTCTACGTCGCGTCCCGGACGGTGACGCCGCTGCGGAACGCGTCCGCGATCGGCGGCGAGTACCTGTCGGCCGCGTCGTTCCTCGGCATCGCCGGGCTGATCCTCGCGCACGGCGCCGACATGCTGTGGCTCCCCGTCGGCTGGACCGGCGGGTACCTCGTCCTGCTCGTCCTGGTGTCGGCGCCGCTGCGCCGCTCCGGCGCCTACACGCTGCCCGACTTCGCCGAGGCGCGGCTGGAATCGATGGCGGTGCGCCGCGCCGCGTCCGTCCTCGTCGTGCTGATCAGCTGGCTGTACCTGCTGCCGCAGTTCCAGAGCGCCGGGCTCGTGCTGCGCACGGTCGCGGGCGCGCCGGTGTGGACGGGCGGCGTCCTCATCGCCGTCGTCGTCGCGGTGAACGTGCTGGTCGGCGGCATGCGGAGCATCACGCTCGTCCAGGCGTTCCAGTACTGGCTGAAGCTGACCGCGCTCGCCGTGCCGATCGTGTTCCTGCTGCTGGCGTGGCGGTACGACGGCGCGCCCGGCCTGTCCTCGAACCTCCCGCCGCGGTTCCCCGAGCGCACCACCGTGTCCGTCGGCCTGGCCGTCACCGTGGACGTCACCGAGCCCGTCCGGGTGACCGCGGACGGGCGCGTCGACGGCCGGACGGTCGACGGCGCGGCCCTCGACCTCGCCCCGGGCCCGCACCGCATCGACCAGGGGACGAGCGTGACGTTCCCCGGCGGCGCGAGCGTCCCGCACGTCCAGGGCGACCCGGTGAAGACGGACCGCGAATGGTCGATCCCCCTGGGCGGCGACCATTCCCTTTACGCGACGTACTCGCTCATCTTGGCGACGTTCCTCGGAACAATGGGGCTCCCGCACGTCCTGGTCCGCTTCTACACCAACCCGGACGGGCGCGCCGCGCGCCGCACGACCGTCATGGTGCTGTCGCTCCTCGGCGCGTTCTACCTGTTCCCCGCCCTGTACGGGGCGCTCGGCCGCCTCTACACGCCCGAACTGCTCATGACCGGCCGCACCGACGCGGTCGTCCTCACCCTCCCCGGACGGCTCGTCGGCGGGCTCGGCGGCGACCTCCTCGGCGCCCTGGTCACCGGCGGCGCGGTCGCCGCGTTCCTGTCGACGTCGTCGGGCATCACCGTGTCGGTCGCCGGGGTCCTCGCGCAGGACATCCTGCGGGGCGGCGTCCGCTCGTTCCGCGCCGGGACGCTGCTCGCGCTCACCGTCCCGCTCGCGCTCGCGTTCGCGGCGCGCTCGCTGTCGGTCGCCGACGTCGTCGGGCTCGCGTTCGCCGTCGCCGCGTCGACGTTCTGCCCGCTGCTCGTCCTCGGCGTCTGGTGGCGGCGGCTCACCGTCCCCGGCGCCCTCGCGGGGCTCGTCACCGGCGGGACGCTCGCCGGCGCGGCCGTCGCCTGGACGATCACCGCCCCGCCGGCCGGACTCGCGGGCGCGCTGCTCGCCGAGCCCGCCGCGTGGACCGTCCCGATCGCGTTCGCCGTGATGATCGTCGTGTCGTGGTGCACGCCGCGGCGGGTGCCGCCGGGGACCGCGCGGATGATGGTGCGGCTGCACACGCCCGAGTCGCTGAACGTCGACCGGGGCACGTGGCGTCCGAAGCGGGTGTGAGGCGCCCGCGGCGGGTGTGCGGCGGCCCCCGTCCCCGGACGCCCGGGACGGGGGCCGCCCGCCGGTCAGCCGGCGAGCCCGCGCAGCCGCTGGAGGCCCGCGGCGGCCGCGGGCCCGCCGCTGTAGGTGCCGAGCGCCATGTACGTCTCGAACTCGGCGCGGTTCGCGCCCGAGGGCGACGGCAGTCCGGCCTGCCAGTCGATGAGCGGCGACCAGAGGCCGCAGTCGGACGCGGGCACCGCGAACGCGTCGTCCGCGGCGCTCACCCCGATGATCATCGGGCTGCCGAGCGGGTCGGCCGGGTCGCCGGGCGCCACCAGCCGGAGCGTCGACATGTCGGCGACCATGTCGAACTTGATCGGGTCGTCCTCGGCGCCGAGGAAGCACCGGTCGCCGAGCAGCAGGTTGATGACGCGGACCCGCATGTGGACGCTCGCGTTCGGCAGGTCGAACGCGAACCCGCCCGCGTACCGCGCCTCGACCTCGACCTTGAAGCCCGGGACGTCCTCCAGGAACGGGACGGTCGGCAGGCCCACCAGCCCGAGCACCCCGCCCGGGACCTTCATCGGCGGGGCGGCCATCGTCACCTGCTTGAGCTCGTGCGGACCGCCGTCCGCGGGCGGCCCGGTCTGCGCGACGATCTTCATCGGCGCGGTGATCTCCTGGGTGAGGCCGCCGAGCCGCATCGAGCCGCCGGCCACCGCCATCACCATGCAGCTCCAGGTGGCGGGGTCGCCCTCGGGCGGCAGCGGCGGGCACTCGTTCCGCAGGTCGAACTCGGGGACGGGCGCCGCCGCGGGCGCGGCGGGGGCCGCGGGCGCCGCCGACGCGGCGGGCGCGGCGGCGAGCAGGGCCAGTCCGAGGGACGCCGCGGCGGTCGCCGCCAGCGCCTTGATCGTGGAGGTGTTCACGGAGTGTCGCCGTTTCTGCGGGGGTGGGATGGGCGGGACGGTCCGGGCCGCCCGAGGACGGCCCGGACCGCTGGATCGGCCTGTGCGTCAGGACGTGACGTACAGGGTCTGGGTGTAGGCGGTGTCGGTCTCGGCGACCTTGCCCAGGGCCTTCGCCAGGCCGTCGGCCGTGACGTCGCTCGGGCAGAGGAAGCTGCCGGACTTCAGGCCGAGCGAGGCGCCGTCCATGACCCCCTCGAACTCGCCGGTGACGTTGTTCGCGTTGTCGGGGTTGCGCGCGTCGAAGGTGAGGTCCGGGTGGGCCGAGTCCAGCCCGTACGTGCAGCTGACGAACCCGAAGGACGCCCGGATGGCCAGGTCGGTGTCGGAGAACACCAGCGCGCCGTCGTAGCCGCCCGAGGGGCCGTAGGTGAGCCGGCCGTCGTCGTAGGGCAGGTTGAGGAACGACACGGTCGCGCTGCCGAGGCTGCTGGTGCAGCCGCTCACGGCGGCGCTGTCGAGGGTCCCGGTGCCGCCCGACTGGATCGTCCCGCGCAGGTCGGCGCTGGAGCAGGAGGCGGTGAAGCCGGAGCCGGTGAAGGTCAGGGCGCCGACGTTGGTGATCTGGTAGGAGCCCGAGTAGGGGGCCCCGGTGGAGTTGTCGCGGCGGACGGTGGTGGTCGCGGCGGATGCGGAGGCGGCCAGGAGGCCGACGGTCGCGGTGGCGGCGATCAGCGGGACGCCGATCCGGGCGAGGGTCTTCATGATCCCTCCGGAGGGGTGGGGTGAGCGGTCCGCGCGGTCCCGGGCGCCCCGAAGTGATCACTGGCCGGCCGGCGTGCCCGACACGCGGCCCCCGAAGAGACCCGACCTGGCCGGCCGGGTCTGTAAGTAATTAATTACGTATCACGCCTGGAATCAAGAATCCGCCGTGGCCGCCTGCGGTCACCGCCCGCCGCGCCCCCGACCGTTCGTCGCGCGAAACCGTCCGCTCACCGACGGCACATGTAGATCGTCGCGGACGGGCGGCACCCCGCCGCACCCCGCCCCGCACCCCCTCGCACCCGGCCGGGACGCTCCCTACGCTGCGCGTGACCGGCGTCACAACACAGGAGGGGCGGTCGTGTCCGACGAAAAACGCGCCACCGGGACCGTCTATGAACGGTTCCAGGCCAGCGACGAGTTCCAGGAACTGAAGCGCAGATTCCGCCGCTTCGCGTTCCCCATGACCGCCGCGTTCCTCGCCTGGTACCTGCTGTACGTCGTGCTGTCCGGCTGGGCGCGCGACTTCATGGGCGTCAAGCTGTTCAGCTCCGCCAACATCGCCCTGATCTTCGGCCTGCTGCAGTTCGTCTCGACGTTCGCGATCGCGTGGTTCTACGCGCGGCACGCCGAACGCAAACTCGACCCGCTCGCCGACAAGGTGCGCGGCGGCGTCGAGGCCGAGGCGACCGCCGCGCGCCGCGACGACGACCTCGGGAAGGCGGAGGACGCCCGATGAGCCACGAGACCCTGTCCATCCTGCTGTTCCTGACGTTCGTCGCCGCCACCCTCGCGATCACCGTCTGGGCCAGCCGCAACACCAAGGACGCCACCGACTACTACGCCGGCGGCCGCTCCTTCTCCGGCGTCCAGAACGGCCTCGCCATCGGCGGCGACTACATGTCCGCCGCGTCGTTCCTCGGCATCGCCGGGCTCATCGCCCTCTACGGCTACGACGGCTTCCTCTACTCGATCGGCTTCCTCGTCGCCTGGCTCGTCGCGCTGCTGCTCGTCGCCGAGCTGCTGCGCAACTCGGGCCGCTTCACGATGGCCGACGTCCTCGCGTTCCGGATGAGCCCCCGGCCCGTCCGCACCGCCGCCGGCGTCTCCACCATCGTCGTGTCGATCTTCTACCTGCTCGCGCAGATGGTCGGCGCGGGCGCCCTCGTCGCGCTGCTGTTCGGCTTCACCAGCGAGTTCGCCAAGGGCGCGACGATCGCGCTCGTTGGCGTCCTGATGATCGTCTACGTCGTGTTCGGCGGGATGAAGGGCACCACCTGGGTGCAGATCGTCAAGGCCGTCCTGCTGATGACCGGCGCCACCCTCGTCACGCTGCTCGTGCTCGGCGAGTTCGGGTTCAACGTGCTCGGCCTCATGCAGGACGCCGCCGACCAGAGCGGCAAGAACGAGGCGTTCCTCGAGCCCGGCCTGCGCTACGGCACCGAGGAGCAGGGCCTCGCCGGCAAGCTCGACCTCGTCAGCCTCGGCCTCGCGCTCGTCCTCGGCACCGCCGGGCTGCCGCACATCCTGATCCGCTTCTACACCGTCCCGACGTCCCGCGACGCCCGCAAGTCCGTCCTGTGGGGCATCGGCATCATCGGCGCGTTCTACCTGATCACCCTCGTCCTCGGCTTCGGCGCCGCCGCCCTCGTCGGCAGCGACGAGATCCGCGCCGCCAACCCGGCCGGCAACACGGCCGCGCCCCAGCTCGCCGAACGCGTCGGCGAACTCGTCTTCGGGGACGTCGGCGGCACCATCCTGCTCGCGGTGATCGCGGCCGTCGCGTTCGCGACGATCCTCGCCGTCGTCGCGGGCCTCACGCTGGCGTCGTCCTCGTCCTTCGCCCACGACCTGTACGCCCACGTGTTCAAGCGGGGCAAGGCCACCGAGCGGGACGAGGTCCGCGTCGCCCGCATCTCCGCGTTCGTCATCGGCGCCGTCGCGATCGTCCTCGGGATCTTCGCCCAGCGCCTCAACGTCGCGTTCCTCGTCGCCCTCGCCTTCGCGGTCGCCGCGTCCGGCAACCTCCCCGCGATCCTGTACAGCCTGTTCTGGAAGCGGTTCAACACCGCCGGCGCCGTCTCCGCGATCTACGGCGGGCTCGGGGCGGCGCTGTTCCTGGTGTTCTTCTCGCCGGTCGTGTCGGGCTCGGAGAAGGCCCTGTTCACCGGCGCCGACTTCGACTGGTTCCCGCTGGAGAACCCGGGCCTGGTGTCCATCCCGATCGGCTTCTTCTGCGGCTGGCTCGGCACGGTCCTCAGCAAGGAGCACAACGCGGAGAAGTACGCCGAGATCGAGGTCCGCTCCCTGACCGGCGCGGGCGCCGAGCAGGCGTCGCAGGACTAGAGGACCCCGCGCGGCCATCCGTCGCCCGGTTCGCGCGGCACGCGGCCCCGTCCCACCCCGCAGGGACGGGGCCGTCGCACGTCCGGCGAGCGCCCGGCCCGGTCAGACGTCCGCGCCGATGGTCTCGACGACGGGGATGAGGATGTGGTTCCGGACCGCCTCGGGGAACTCCTGCTCGTGGTGGCTCACCCCGTCGATCCGGACATAGTCGAAGTCGCCGCCCTTCACCTCGAACACCAGCGGCCCCCGGTGGCAGATGAGGTGCTTGGCGCCGATCAGCGCGCCGGTCTGGTAGCAGTCGTCCACGGAAACCCCCTGGAGGGGCCGCGTGTCCCGGTCCCTGCCCGCCTCGTAGACGTTCGCCATGCGGCCGGGCGCGCCCACCGCGAGGAGCCGGATCGAGAACGAGCCCGTCCCGTTGTCCGGCTCCCGCCGCGTGCGGGCCCCCTCCACCCCGAGCGGAAGCACCATGTCGTAGGTGCACTTGGCCCGCGGAACCGTCCGGCCGTCCAGCGTGCTGCCGCCCGCGGCCGCCGCGGGGACGTCCGCCACGCCCGCTTCCGACCGGATGGCGACGCGCTTCAGATCCGGCAGGATGCCGCGCAGCTCCTCCTCGGTGAGCAGGGAGCACGCCTCCGGCCACCGCGCCGGCTCGGCGAAGCCGCCGTCCGGCACGTCCACAATGATCTTCCGGCCGTCCGGGGCGGCGTCGCCCGTCTCCATCGCTCCCCACGCACCGCAGCCGACCAGGACCGCCGCGGCCGCCGCCGCGGCGGCGCCGGCGCGGATCGCCGTCCACACGCCCATGCCCGCCTTCCCGCAGATCTTCCGTGTCACCGAACAGACGGCAAGATCGCGAACACGGTTCCCGTCCGCCTCGGGCGGGCGGTGCGCCCGACCGCCGGTGCGTCCGGTCAGGGCGTGCGGCCGGTGACGGCGACGAGCCGGTCGATCATCGGTTCCTCCTCGGTCGGCTCCAGGTACCGACCGGGGGCGCCCGCCGAACTCATCGCGGGGCACGCCGCGGAGCGGCCCCGCCCGGGAACGGGCGGGGCCGCGCGTTCCGGCCCCGGATCAGCCGACCCGGAAACTGCCGGTCGGGGACACATGGGCCCCGTGACCTGGCGGAATGAAATTGAACGGCGGCGGGACGGGCGCCGCGCACCACGGGTCGGTGAAGAACAGCAGCCGCCCGTCACTGTGATTGGCGACGACGTGCGCGCCCGCCGGGAACGCTCGGCACGAGGACGACGCGGGGTATTCCCGCAGTTCAGTGCCCGCCCATGAGATTTCCGCGCCCTCGGTGACGAAGACGACGACCGTCCCCTCGGGCTGTGCGGGGGCGGCGCTCGCGGGGGGCGCCGCGGTGAGCAGACCGGCCGCCAGGGCGGTGGCGGCGGCGGCGCGTGCGGGTCGGGCCATGGTGCTCCTTTGTCGTGGTCGGAGGGAACGGCGATGGTGATGCCCCGGGCCGCCCGATTCATGGCACCCGGCAATTGCTTTGTCACTTGTCGTAACAATTGCAGGTCAGAGGGTGAACCGTTGATCGACTACAGGCTTTAACAAAGAGTCGTTGACTGTTCACAGTCCGTGAATTAGCTTGTGCCCCGGTGCCGGGACGCACGTCCTTCCACCGCCCTTCAGGCGACCCCAGAACGCACCGGAAAGGGCACTGACCTGCAATGTTGCACACGCTCATCATCGGAATGGGCCGGGCCGGGCACCGGTTGCACCTGCCGTCGCTGGACAAGGTCCGCACCGCCGCGCCCGGACTGCTGGCCCCGGCGCCGATCGTCGCGTTCGACCCGTTCCGTCCGCCGGTGGGCGCCGACCGCGCGGTGACCGCCGCCACCCTGGAGGAAGCCGCCCGGCGGCACCCCCCGGCGCGGACGGTCGTGCACCTCTGCACGCCCCCGCACGTCCGGGCGGCGATGCTCGACCGGCTCGCCGGCCTCGGCTACCGCACGATCATCGTGGAGAAGCCGCTGGCCGTGGACCTGATCGGGCTCGCCGCGATCGCCCGCATCCGGCGCCGCCGCGACCTCGACATCACCGTCGCCACCCACTGGCTCGACAGCGCCCTCACCCGCCGGCTCCGCGCGGCCGTCACCGGCGGGCGGTTCGGCGCCCTGCGCCGCGTCCGCATCGTGCAGAACAAGCCGCGGTTCGCCCCCGGCGGCGGCCCCCGCGCCCACCCGACCGCGTTCGACGTCGAGGTCCCGCACGCCCTCGCCGTCGCGCTCGACCTCGTCGGCGCCGCCCGCGTCGTCGGCGCCGCGCTGGACGACCTCGTCATCGGCGACCGCCGCGTCCCCCGCCTCGGCCGCGCCCGGCTCCGGCTGGAGCACCGCTCGGGCGTCCGCACCGAGATCGACTCCGACCTCATGTCGCCCGTCCGCGAACGCCGCATCACCCTCGAGTTCGACGCGGGCGTCGTCGTCGGCCACTACCCGTGCAGCGACGCCGACCACACCGCCCAGCTCCGCACCGTGCGCCCCGGCGGCGAGACGTCCTGGACCGCCTTCGACGACGACGCCTTCCCCGCCTTCCTGCGCACCGCCTACGAGCGCTTCGCGGCCGCGACGCCCCACGGGACCCTGCCGCTCCAGGTCGACGCCGTCCGGCTGCTCACCGAAGCCAAGCGCCGCTGCACCGCCGTGCCGGAGGTGCGCGGTGTCGGCTGACGCCCGGCTCGCCGGCATCGGCGACGAGGCCGCCCCCGACCTCGGCGGCCAGCTCGCCGCCGTCGCCGGCCTCGGCTGGCGCCGCCTGGAGCTGCGCACCCTCGACGGCGTCCCCCTCGCCCGGATCCCCGAGGACGGCGTCCGCCGCGCCGCCGACCGGCTGCGGGCCGCCGGCGTCGCGGTCGCCGGCGTCGCCTCCAAGATCGGCGACTGGTCGCGCCCCGTCACGGGCGACTTCTCCCTCGACACCCGCGAACTCGACGCCCTCGCCGTCCGGTGCGCCCTCCTGGACACCCGGCTCGTGCGGATCATGTCGTACCCGTCCGGCGGGCTGGACGCGCCCGAATGGGGCCGCCGCGTCCGCGCCCGGCTCCGCGAGCTCGCGCGCCGCGCCGAGGACCGCGGCCTCGTCCTCGCCCACGAGAACTGCGCCGGCTGGGCGGGCGCCCGCGCCGACCGCATGCTCGACCTCGTCACCGGCATCGGCAGCCCCGCCCTGCGCCTCCTGTTCGACACCGGCAACGGCGTCCCGCACGGCTACCCCGCGCCGCCGCTGCTGCGCGCGATCGTCCCGCACGTCGCGCACGTCCACGTGAAGGACGCGACCCGAGGCCCGGACGGCGACGTCGCCTACGTCCCGCCCGGCGAGGGCGACGCCGGCGTCGCCGAGTGCCTCCGCATCCTGTTCGACCACGGCTACGACGGCGTCCTGTCGATCGAACCCCACGTGAGCCTGCGCCCCCACGCCCCGTCCCCCGGCCGCCCCGAACCCGCGACCTTCGCCGACTGCGGCCGGGCCCTGGAACGCCTCGTCGCCGCCACCGCCGCGTCGAAGGCCCCCCGATGACCCCGCCCGCTTCCCCACCCCCCGACCACCCCCCCTCCGCCACCACCACGTCCCCCACCTCGGGCGAGTGCGGTGCGGGGGGCGGGTGTGCCGGGGGTGAGCCGTTGGCGTTCGTGGGGTTGCCTTCGGTCGGGGTGTCGGGGCCGCCGGTGCCCGCGCCGCTCACCGCGGACGACCGGGACCTGCTGCTGCGGCTGCTGCGGTGCCCGACGGCGGGGCCGCTCGAAGGGGGGTCGGGCGCGGGACTGCGGGCGGCGCAGGTCGCGTACGCGGAGCACGCGGCGCGGTTCGGGATGCGGGTGGTGCACCACGCGCCCGCGGGGATCGACGACGTGGAGCGTGGGCCCGTGCCCGCGGCGGTGCGGGACGCGCTGGGCGACCCGGGGTTCCTGGCGGAGCAGCCGAACCTCGTGCTGCGGCTCGGACGGGACGGCGTCCCCATGGGGCGCACGGTGATGTTCAACGTGCACCTGGACACGGTCGCGGGGATGCAGCCGGTCGGGTTCGACGGGGCGCGGTTCCGCGGGCGGGGGGCGGTCGACGCGAAGGGGCCCGCGGTGGCGCTGCTCGCGGGGATCCGCGCGGCGTGCGCGAGCCGGCCGGAGATCGGGCGGGACGTGGGCGTGGTGGTGCAGGCGGTCGGGGGCGAGGAGGGCGGGGCGATGGGCGTGTCCGGCACCCGGCCCCTGGTGCAGGCCGGGTACACGGGGCGGCTGAACGTGTTCTGCGAGCCCACCCGCCGGAGGTTCCTCGCCCGCTGCACGGCGTCGATGACCGCGCGGGTGGTCGTGGCGGGCGAGGACGCGATCGACGACCGTCCCGGCGAGGGGCACAACGCGAGCGTCCTGCTGGGGTACCTCGCGCAGTGGCTCGGGTCCGCGCTGGACCCCTACGCGGCGCAGGCGGCGGTGTGCGTGGCGGGGCTCGAGACGGGGCCGCGGCACAACAAGGTGTACGGGTCGGGTTCGCTGCTGCTGAACCTCGCGTACGCGTCGATGGACGCGGGCCGCCGGCTGGAGCGGGAGGTCGAGGCCGCGCTGCGGGACGGCCTCGACGCGTTCGCGGCGCGGTTCGGCGACTCGCTGCTGTTCGCGCGGACCGCGGCGGACGCGCACGCCGTCACGCGGCTGGAGTGGCGGAAGCGGGGCCTGCCCGTGCTGGACGACCGCAGCGCGTGGGGGCACGCGCTGCTGGAGCGCGCGGGGATCCCGCCGTGGCCGCCGGACGAGCCGGGGTTCACGTGCGACGCGATCTGGATGTCGCAGGTGCCGGGGGCGTGCTCGGTCGTGCTGGGGCCGGGCGATCTCGCGGCCGACAACGCGCACGCCGAGGGGGAGTCCGCCGACGCCGCCGAGCTGGCGGCGTTCGCGGCGGACGTCGCCCGCGTGCTCATCGCTTTCACCGACGAGCTGATCGGAGCATGGTGACCTTGACGACCGCTGCCGCGGAGCCGCGGGCCGGCGTCCGCGTGGACTACGCGGAACTCCTCGATTTCACCGCCGCGGTGTTCGCCGCGCACGGGGTGCCGCGCGAGCGGGCCCGCGCGGCGGCGCGGACGCTGTGCCACGGCGACGTCGCGGGCATGGAGTCGCACGGGCTGGCGAACCTGACGCGCCTGTACCTGCCGCTGCTGGCCGAGGGGCGGGTGGATCCGCGCGCGGAGCACCGCGTGGTGGACGACCGGGGCGCGCTGGTGCTGGTGGACGCGGGCCGGGCGCTGGGCCTGTGGTCGGCGGGCGCGGCGATGGACCTCGCGGCCGACCGTGCGGAGGAGCACGGGATCGGGATGGTGTCGGTGCGGGGCGCGACCCATTTCGGCTGCGCGGGGCCGCACGCGCTGCGGGCCGTGGAGCGGGGGATGGTGGGGGTGGTCGCGGCGAACTGCGGCGGGCAGCGGATCGCGCGGCCGCCGGGCGGCGCGGCGCCGATGCTGGGGACGAACCCGCTGAGCGTGGCGGCGCCCGCGGGGCCGCACCCGCCGTTCGTCCTCGACATGAGCACGACCGCGGCGCCGACGGGCCGGATCCGGCAGGCGGCGCGGGACGGGCGGACGGTCCCGGAGGGGCTGCTCGCGGACGACGCGGGCCGCCCGGTCACCGACCCGGCGCGGTTCGACGCGGGACGGGCGCACCTGCTGTGGCTCGGCGGGCGGCCGGGGCAGCACAAGGGGTTCGGGCTGGGCGTGGCGGTGGAGGTGCTGGCGGCGCTGGTGGCCGGGGCGGCGCTGGGCCCGCCGGGCGGGGGCCGCGACGACGACATCGGGTTCGCCGCGGTGGCGGTCGCGCCGGGCCGGGCCCGGTTCGCGGCGGACGCGGGCGCGCTGTTCGGCGCGCTGCTGGACTGCCCGCCGGTGGATCCGGCCGCGCCCGTCCGGTATCCGGGCTGGTACGAGCACGAGCGGGCGCGGGAGCGGATGCGGGACGGCGTCCCGCTCGGCGGCGGCCTGTACCGGGAGCTGTACGAGGTGGCGGTGCGGACGGGCGTCGCGGTTCCGGAGGTGCGGCGGTGAGGCCGCCGCTGCGGGTGGCGGTCGTCGGGCTCGGGGTGATCTCCCGCTTCTACCTGGCGGCGCTGCGGGACGCGCCGGACCTGCGGCTGGTCGCGGTGTGCGACGAGGATCCGCGGAAGGCGTTCGCGCTGGGGGTGCCGGGCCGCACCGACCATGTGCGGCTGCTGGAGGAGGATCGGCCGGACGCCGTCGTGGTGACGGTGCCGAACGACGTGCACCACCGCATCTGCATGGACGCGCTGGAGCGGGACGTGGCGGTCTGCGTGGAGAAGCCGCTGGCGCTGACGGCCGCGGAGGGCGCCGAGCTGGCGGCGGTCGCCGAGCGGCGGGACGTCCCGCTGTTCACGGCGTTCCACCGGCGGTACAACGCGGCGGTGGAGCGGCTGGTGCGGGAGTGCGCGGGGGCGCCGGTGGCGGAGGTGACGGTCCGGTACCTGGAGCGGATCGAGGAGCACGCGGGCGACGACGGCTGGTACCTGGACGCGCGGCGGTGCGGCGGCGGGTGCGTCGCGGACAACGGCCCGAACGCGTTCGACCTGGTGCGGCTGCTGCTGGGCCCGGCGGAGGCGGTGTCGGCGCGGATCGAGCGGGACGCGGCGGGCACCGACCGGCGGGCCGACATCGGGCTGCGCGCGGGCGCGGCGCGGGCGCGGGTGCTGCTCGACTGGTCGTATCCCGGCGAGTGCAAGGACGTGGCGGTCCGGCTGGCGGACGGGCGGGTGCTGCGCGCCGACATGCTCGGCGGGCATCCGGGCTTCAAGGAGTCGCTGTGGCACGAGTACGTCGGGGTGCTGCGGGCGTTCGCGCGGTGCGTGCGCGGGCGGGCCGGGTACGACGGCGGGCTCGCGGCGCTGCGGTTCGTCGAGGACGCGTACCGGTTGGAGGCGGCGTGAACCCGGATGAGGACGGCGCGAAGCGCGAGGTGCACGGGACGCTCGTGAAGGTGCTGACGCACCGCCGGACGGACCGGGGGATGCGGCTGGAGCCGTTCGCGAGCCGGTGCGTGCGGGCGGGCGAGGTGCACGAGCTGGTGGCGACGGACCACGCGGAGACGGTGGCGGGCGCCCGGATCGACCGGGTCGCGTTCCTCGGGTTCGCGGAGATCGGCGCCGCGGGGGTGCTGGACCGCGGGGACGTCCTGTGGATCGGCCACCGCCGGATCGGGGTGCTGCTCGGGTTCGACGGCTGCCATCTGCCGAACCACTACAACGTCCTGGTGCGGGCCGTTCCGGGGCCGCCCCTGGCCGGCGGGGAGCTGGGGCTGGCGCCGGAGGAACGGCTCGTGTTCCGCCGGGGCGCCCCGCCGGCCTGATTTCGCCGACGTTTTACTCGAATGACCGAATCAGCCATTGAGTTAGCCGCGGCATGCCCAAATTAAATAGTCGCCACAGGTGATGCCGAATGCGTTCCGGGGGTATGCGGGTCTTACCTTCGCCGCATGGTTCGGACCGGCTCGGTTAGGCAATCTCAGTGGTGTGGGGTCGGAAGTTCGAATCGCTCCCCGAAAAGCATTCGATTCGACCAGCGGCATCCGGCGTGAGGATGCGGAAAGGAAGGCCAGATGGTCATGGCGACGAAGCAGGAGAACCGGCTCGAGGAGCGGTTCCGGCTCTGGGACAACAACGGCAACGGCACCATCGAGCGGGCCGACTTCGAGCGCGAGGCGGACGAGATCATCGCCCGGCTCGGCGCGCAGGGCACCCCGGCGGCGGACGAGCTGAAGGACGCCTACCTCGGCATGTTCGACCGGCTCTCGGCGGCGGCCGGGTCCGGCACGATGAGCCGGCACCAGTTCCTGGAGGTCGCCGAGACGGAGATCATCGGCAAGGGCGACGCGGGGTTCGCCGAGGTCGTGAAGCCGACGATCCAAGCGATCGTCAAGGTCCTCGACAAGAGCGGCGACGGCGAGGTGTCCCCGGCGGAGATGCACGGCTGGTTCGCCGCGATCGGGCTGAGCCCCGAGGTGGCCGACACCGCGTTCCGCCAGCTCGACACCGACAACAGCGGAAAGCTGTCGGTGGACGAGCTGGTGGACGCGGTGCGCGACTACCACCTCGGCCGCAACGACATCCCGCTGCTCGGCCGCTGAGGCCGCCCCCGGCCCCGGCCGGGCCGTCCCGGAAATGACGGGACGTCCGGGAGGGCGCCGCACCGGAATCCTCGTCACGGCCTCCGGTGCCGGCGCCCTCCCGGGCGGTTCCGCCGCCGACACGCGAACCAGCGGAGAGACGTGCGGAGAAACGTGCGGGAGAACGTGCGGAGAAAGTGCTGACAATGACCGCCAAGACGATTCCGTTCTTCACCCAGGCGGCGACGTTCGACGCCGAATGGGACGGCATCCGACGACATCTGAACGACGTCCTCGACAACGGGAAGTTCTCGCACGGCGCGAAGGTCGCCGAACTGGAGCGGGCCCTCGAACGCTGGACCGGCGCCCGGCACGTCGCGGCCGTCAACTCCGGAACGGACGCGCTGGTGCTGCTGCTGCGCGCCGCCGGGCTCCGGCCGGGCGACGAGGTGGTCGTCCCCGCGTACTCGTTCGTCGCGACGGCGACGTCCGTGGTGCTCGCCGGGGGCGTCCCGGTGTTCGCCGACATCGAGGAGGGCGGGTACGGGATCGACCCGGCGTCGGCGGACGCCCGCGTCACCCCCCGCACCCGGATGATCATGCCGGTGCACCTGTTCGACCGGCCCGCCGACATGCGCGGCGTCCTGGAGGTGGCGCGGCGGCGCGGGCTGGCGGTCGTGGAGGACAGCGCCGAGGCGGTCGGCATGCGGGTGGACGGCGCGCACGCCGGGCTGCTCGGCGCGGGCGGCGCGCTGTCGTTCTTCCCCGCGAAGACGCTCGGCGCGATCGGCGACGCGGGCGCCGTCCTCACCGACGACGACGCCGTCGCCGAGACCGTCCGGATGCTGCGGCACCACGGGCGCGGCGGGCGGACGCTCGGCGACTTCGCCGGCATCGCGAACGCCACGGTCCTGCCGGGCCGCAACAGCAAGATGGACGACGTGCAGGCGGCGGTGCTGCTCGGCAAGCTCGGCCGGCTGGACGCCGACATCGCGCGGCGCGCCGACCTGTCCGCCCGCTACGACGCCCGGCTGCGGGACGTGCCGGGCGTGCGGCGGGTCCCGGGGGACGCGCCGCCGCATCCCGGCACGGGACGGTTCGTGTACGTGCACCTCGTCGAGGTCGACGACCGCGACGCGCTCGCCGCGCACCTCGCCGCCCGCGGCATCGGCACCGAGGTGTACTACCCGCGCCCGCTGCACCTCCAGCCGTGCTTCGCGCATCTCGGCCACCGCACCGGCGACTTCCCCCGCGCGGAGGCGGCGTGCGCCGCCGCGCTCGCGCTGCCGCTGTACCCCGACCTGCCCGACGCGCACGCCGACCGGGTGTGCGACGAGATCGAGCGCTTCTACGCCGGAAGGAGGCGGGCCCGGTGACCGCCCCGCCCCTCGACGGATCCACCGCCGGATCCACCGCCGAGACCACCGCCGCGACCATCCCGTTCTTCCCGCCCGACCTGTTCGAGGACGACCGGGAGGCGCTGCTGGACGCCGTCCGCGCCGTCGGCACCGCGCCCGGCCAGACGTTCATCCTCGGCGAGCACACCGCCCGCCTGGAGAGCGCGCTCCGCGACCGCCTCGGGCCCGGCACCGCCGACGCGGTGGCGTGCTCCAGCGGAACGTCCGGGCTGTCGCTGCTGCTCGCGGCGCTGGACGTCGGGCCCGGCGACGAGGTCGTGGTGCCCGCGTTCGGCTGCGCGCCGCTCGCCGCGACCGTCCTGGACGCCGGCGCCCGCCCGGTGTTCGCCGACATCGACCCGGTCCGGCTGACGGTCGACCCGGCCGCCGCCGAGGCGCTGATCGGGCCGCGCACGAAGGCGCTCATGCCCGCCCACATGTTCTCGGTGATGGCGGACATGCCCGCGTTCCGCGCCCTCGCCGACCGGTACGGGCTGCCGCTCGTGGAGGACGCGGCGCTCGCGCAGGGCGGCACGCTCGCGGGACGCCCCGCGGGCTGCTGGGGCGACGCCGGGGTGTACTCGTTCGTCCAGGTCAAGACGTTCGGGATGCCGGGGGA
This sequence comes from Actinomadura rifamycini DSM 43936, assembly GCF_000425065.1. Classification (GTDB taxonomy): domain Bacteria; phylum Actinomycetota; class Actinomycetes; order Streptosporangiales; family Streptosporangiaceae; genus Spirillospora; species Spirillospora rifamycini. Next base: position 49,811 of record NZ_AULB01000018.1, on the reverse strand, counting down.
GGGCGCCGTCGTCCTCACCCGCGACGCGGCGCTGGGCCGCGCCGTCCGGATGCTGCGCAACCACGGGCAGGACGGCGTGCACCGGTTCGTCCACCACCGCGTCGGCCGGAACGGCGTCGGCCTCAACAGCCGGTTCGACGAGGTGATGGCGCTGTTCCAGCTGCACCGGCTGCCCGGACTGGACGGGCGGCTGGCGCGCCGCGCGGAGATCTCCGCGTACTACTCGCGGCGGTTCGCGCCGCTCGCCGACCGGGGCCTGGCGGCGCCGCCGGTCGGCGGCGACGGCCGCTTCCACTACGTGTACACGGTCCTCACCGGGCGGCGCGACGAGCTGCGCGCCCACCTGGCCGAGCGGGGGATCACGGCGCACGTCTACTACCCGCGCCCGCTTCCCGCCCAGCCCGCGTTCGCGCCGCACGCGGCGCCCGGCGCGGCGTGGCCGAACGCCGAGTCCGCCGCCCGCCGCAACATCTCGCTGCCGCTGTACCCGCACCTGACCGACGCCCAGGTGGAGCGCGTCGCGGACGCCGTCTGCGCGTTCGCCGACGCACACCCCGACACGCACCCCGACCCCGACGCACACCCCGACACCCACACGAACCGGGAGCGGTGATGACGCGCCACACGACCCTCGCCCGGCCGGGCACGTCCGGTCCCGCCGGCCTCGCCGCCTACGCGCGCCTGGCCAAGCTCGACATCTTCGACTACTACCTCGGCCTGCTGCTGGTGTGGGCGCTGCTCGGCCCGGCCGTCCGCTGGGACGGCGGGACGTTCGGGCTGCTCGGCCTCGTGCTGATCGCGGAGGTCGTCGTCGTGGCCGCGATGGTCGGCTTCGACGACATCACCGGGTTCCGCGACGGCAGCGACGCCGCGAACTACGGGTCGGACGCCGCGCGGCGCCGCCTGCACCGCAAACCGCTCGTCGCGGGGACCCTCACCGAGGAGCAGGCGCTGCGGTTCGCCTGGTCGGCGACGGTGGCGGGCGCGCTGCTGTGGGCGGTGAGCGTCGCGGCGGCCCCGCACCGCCCGCTGTGGGCGATCGCGCTCGCGGCGGTGTGCGTCGCCGCGTCCGTCCAGTACTCGTGGGGGCTGAAGCTCAGCTACCGCGGGTTCCAGGAGGTCTTCCTGATCGGGCTCGGGATCGGCTGGACGCTCGTCCCGTACGCGCTGCTGACGGGCGCCGCGTCCGCGTTCGTCATCGTGCAGGCCGTCGTGTTCGGGGCGGGGCCGATGCTGTTCGGGCTCTACTCCAACACCAACGACGCGGACGGCGACCGGGACGCGGGCCGCATCACCGTCGCGACGCTCGTGTCCGCGCGGACGCACCGCGCGTTCGTCGCCGCGGCGACCGCCGCGCAGGTGCTGCTGATCATCGGGTCGGCGGCGGCCGGGGCGGCGCCGTGGTGGTTCCCGGCGGTGCTGCTGCCCGTCGTCGCGATGCGCCTCGCGCACCTGGTCATCGGGTTCCGGGGCGACATCCTGCGGGCCCGCCGCATCGCCATCCACGCCCACCGCGTCACCGTGGTGCTGCTGGTGGCGGCGAACCTGGCGGCCACCGGGCTCGCGTCATGACCGGCCTGGACGTCGCCGTCGTCGGCGCGGGCCCCGCCGGGCTGGCCGCCGCGCACGCGCTCGCCGAGGCGGGCCGGACGGTCCGGGTGTTCGAGGCCGCGGCCGCCGTCGGCGGGCGGATGCGGACGGTCCGCGAGCACGGCTGCCTGATCGACATCGGCGCCGAGATGTTCCCCGGCCCGCCCGCGTACCCGGCGACGTGGCGGCTGATCTCCGCGCTCGGCCTCGACGCCGACCCGGGCGCCGTCCCGCGGGTCCCCGACGCGCTCGCCGTGTGGCGCGGCGGCCGCACCCGCCCGCACGTCGGCCGCCCCCTCGGGCTGCTGACCGGCGCGGGCCTGCCGCTCCGCGCCCGCCTCGACCTGGTGCGGCTCCAGGTGCGGCTGGCCCGGCTCGGCGACCTCGACCCGCGGCGCCCCGAGCACACCTCCCTCGGCACCGCGACGATCGCCGAACTCGTCCGGCCGTACCATCCCGACCTGCGCGAGTACCTCGTGCATCCGCTGGTCGGCGGGTTCTTCGGCTGGGACCCCGAGCGCTCCGCCGCCGCCCCGTTCGCCGCGCACCTGGCGTCCACCGGCGGCTCCGGCGGCTGGCGCACCTACCGCGACGGGATGGACGCCCTCGCCCGCGCGCTCGCCGCCCGCCTCGACGTCGTCACCGGCCACCCGGTCACGCGGGTGGCGGACGGGCCGGGCGGCGTCCGGATCGAGTCGCCGCGCGGGACCGTGACGGCCCGCGCGGCGGTCCTCGCCGTGCCCGCGCCCGTCGCGGCCCGGCTGCACCCGGACGCCCCACCCGCGGTCGCCGCGTACCTGCGGGCCTGCGGGTACGCGCCGATGCTCCGCGTCAGCCTCGTCCTGGACCGGCCGCTCGCGCCGCGCGGCACCCGCCCCCGGTTCGCGACGCTCGTCCCCGACGCCGCCGACCCGCTGCTCGGCGCGATCACCGCCGACCACCGCAAGCACCCCGGGCGGGCGCCCGGCGGGCGCGGCCTGCTGTCGCTCATCACGTCGCCGCGCGGCACCGCCGAACTCGTCGGCGCGCCCGACGACGCCGTCGCCAACCGGCTGCTCGCCCGCGCCGAACGGTTCGTCCCCGGCGTGTCCCGGCACGTCCGGCACGTCCGGGTGACGCGGTTCCGGTACGGGCTGCCGGAGGCGACGCCGCGCGCGCTGCGGCTCCGCGCCGACTTCGCCCGCCGCCCCGCCGCGGCCGTCGAGTACGCGGGCGACTGGACGGCGCTGCGCCCGTGCAGCGAGGGCGCCGTCGCGTCCGGCGGGACGGCCGCCGCGCGCGTCGCCGCGCACCTCGACAGCCGCGCCGCCCCCGACCCCGACCCCGCCCCGGAGGTGAGCCGATGACCCCCCTCGGCCGACGCATCGACCTGGGCACGCTGTTCGACGACCTCGCCGCGCGGGGCCGCCCGACGACCGTGCACCTGAGCCGCCCGCTCGACATCGCGCCCGGCCTCGGCACCGTCCACGGCCTGCCCGCCCTCGCCGGGCTGGTGCGGGACGCCGCCGGCTGGCTCGCCGCCGCCGGCGCCCGGCGCGGCGACCGGGTCGCGATCGCCAAGCGCGACCACTGGGACACGGTGCTGCTGTGCTGCGCCGCCGCCCGCATCGGCGCCGTCCCCGCGCCGCTGTCCGCGCACCTGGACGCCGGCGCGCTCGACACCCTGCTCAAGCGGCTCGACCCCGCCCTGCTCGTCGTCGACGCGGCGCGGCTCGCCGCGAGCTGGTCCGCGGGCCGCGCCCCCGAGTCCCTCGCCGCCCGCACGCTCGTCCTGGACGGCCCGGCCGCCGGGGCGCTCACCCTGGACGACGTGCGCGGCGCGCCCGCCCCCGCCCCGTACCGCCCGCCCGTCGACCACCCGCTCGCGATCGTGCACACGTCCGGCACCACCGGCGTCCCGAAGCTCGTCGCGCACACCACCCGGACGCTGCTGCGCCGCCTCGCCGGGTTCGAGGCGCACCGCTGGCCGGTGCTGTCCGCCCGCCCCGACGACGTCGTCGCCGGATCGTTCTCGTTCGTGCACGGCCGCGCCCTCGCCTGGACGGCCGTCGCGCTCACCCACGGCCCCCGCGAACTCCTCGCGATCCCCGACTCCCGCTGGGACGAGGCCGGGCCGCTGCTCGACCGGCACCGGCCCACCGTCGTCGAGGCCCAGCCCGCCGCGTTCGTCCGCTGGCGGTCCCGAACCCGGACCGGCGACGACCACCCGTTCGACCGCGTGCGGCTCTTCATCAGCACGTTCGACGCCGTGCACCCGCCGACCGTCCGGGCGTTCCTCGGCGCGACGCGGCACCCGCGGCCCCTCTGGCTCCAGGGCTGGGGGCAGAGCGAGACCGGCCCGCTCACCTTCCGGTTCCTTACCCGCCGCGCCCTCGCCGCCGAACGCGAACGGCACCCCACCACCCGCGACCTCGGCCGCCCCGTCCCCGGCCGCACCCGGCTCCGCGTCCTCGACCGCACCACCCTGCGGCCCGTCCCGCGCGGCACCCCCGGCCTCGTCGTCTGCGCCACCCGCGCCCTCGCCGACGGGTACGTCGGCGAGCGGTCCCGGTTCGAGCGCAAGCGCGCGGGCCGCTGGTTCATGACCGGCGACATCGGCGCCCTCACCCGCGACGGGCGCCTCCTCCTGCTCGACCGGGAGGCCGACGCCGTCCCCGAGAACGCCACCGAACTGGAGGACGTCATCGAGGACCGGCTGCCCGGCGTCGCCGAATGCGTCGTGCTCAGCGTCCCCGGCCGCCCGGCGCAGCCCGTCGCCGTCACCGACGGCGGCGCCCTCGACCCCGTAGCCTGGCGCGCCGCGACCGCCGACCTGCCCGCCCTCGCCGAACCCGTCGTCCTGGCCTGGGACGACATCCCGCGCACCGGCACCGGCAAGGTGCGGCGCGCCGCGCTGCGCGAGCGGCTCGGCCTCACCCCCGAGACGTACGGGACGGGCCGATGGACGTGACGCGCCCCCTCGCCGGGACGACCGTCCGCGCGTCCGGCGACACCCTCCCGCTGCGCGTCGCCGCGGCCCGCCTCCGCGCCCTCGGCTGCACGGTCGAGCACGCCCGGGCCGCCCCGCCGGACGCGCCCGCCGGACGGCTCGCCGCCGTCCGCGCCCCGTTCGGCGGCGCCCTCCCCGAATGCCGCATCGGCTGGTCCGGGCCGGTGCCCGTGCCGATGCGCGGCGAGCACGACGTGCAGGCCGCCTGCGGCATCATGCAGGTCCACGGGCGCGCCGCCGGCGGCCCCCGCGTCCTGCCCGTCGACTTCGCGTCCGCCTGCGCGGGCGTGCTCGCCGCGCAGGCGTTCACCGCCGCCGCCCTCGCCGCCCTGCACGGCCGGACGGACGTCGCCGCGACCACGTCCGTCGCGCAGGCCGCGGCGCTCGCGCTCACCCAGTACGTCGCCGTCGCGACCGCCGAACCCGGCGCGGGGCGACCCGCCGACCCCGCCGGCGACGCCGAGCGCACCCCGCCGTTCCGCTCGTCCGACGGCGTCGTGTTCGAGCTCGAGACGTTCGACGCCGAGCGGTGGCTGTGGTTCTGGTCGGCGCTCGGCGCGGGCCGCGCCGCGATCGTCCGCGGCTGGCCCCCGTTCCAGCAGCGCTTCGCCACCGCGACCTGCGCGCTCCCCCCGGACCTCGCGAAGGCCGCGGGCGAGCACGAGTACCGCGCCGTCCGCGACGCCGCCGACGCCGCGGGCGTCAGCGCCGTGCCCGTCCGGCCCGCGACGGTGCCGCCGCCGCCCGCCCCGGCGTCCCCGTGGCGGCTGCGCGCGGTGACGCCGCCCGCCGCCCCGCCCGCCCCGCCGCCCGCCGGGCCCGGCCCCCTCGCGGGCCTCCGCGTCGTCGAGTCGACGAACCGGGTGCAGGGCCCGCTCGCCGGGCACCTCCTCGCGCTCCTCGGCGCCGATGTCGTCCGGCTCGAACCGCCCGGCGGCGACCCGCTGCGCGGCGTCCCGCCGCTGTCCGGCGACCTTTCCGCCCGCTTCCTCGCCCTCAACCGCGGCAAGTCCGCCGTCGAGGCCGACCTCACGACCGCCGCCGGGCGCGGCACGGCCCTGCGGCTCGCCGCGTCCGCCGACGCGTTCCTGCAGAACTGGCCGCCGGGCCGCGCCGCCCGCTTCCGCCTGGGCGCCGCCGACCTCGCGGCCGTCCGCCCGTCCCTGGTGTACGCGCACGCCGGCGGCTGGGCCGACGCCCTCCCCGCCCCGCAGCCGATGGGCACCGACTACCTCGTGCAGGCCCACTCGGGCGTCGCCGCGCTCGTGTCCGGCCCCACCCTCCTCACGGTCACCGACGTGCTCGGCGCCCTGATCGCCGCCGAGGGCGCCGTCGCGGCCCTGCTCGCCCGCGCCCGCACCGGCGCGGGCGTCCGCGCCGCGACGGCGCTGATCGACGCCGCCCGCCTGCTCCGCACCGCCGTCCACACCCCGGTGGACGGCGCCCCGCGCGCGCCCGTCGTCACCGACCTCGCCGCGATGGCCGCCGACCCCGCCTACGCGTCCCTCTTCGAAACCGACGGCACCGCCACCTACAGCCGCGCCCCATGGACCTTCGACCACCCCCAGGAGCCCCACCCATGACCCCCACCCCATCCACGTCCGCCGTCAGTCCTGGGTCTCGTGTGTGGAGGTCGGGGAACGGGGTCGTGCTCGCTGATCTCGTGCCCGCCGGGTTGCGGGGGGAGTGGGTCGCGCGGGGGGTGTGCCCGGGGCGCGACCTCTACACGCTGTTCCGGGAGCGGGTGCGGGACGCGCCCGAGCGGGACGCGGTCGTGGACGACGCGGGCGCGCTGAGCTACGCCGAGCTGGACGGGCGGGTGCGGCGGGCGGCCGCGGCGCTCGCCGCGGGCGGGCACGGCGCCGCCGACATCGTCGCCGTGCTGCTGCCGAACGGGCGGGACGCGGTCGTCGCCGAGCTGGCGGTGGCGGCGATCGGGGCGGTCGCGCTGGCGATCCCGCACACCCGGGGGCCGCGCGACGTCGCCCGGCTGCTGGAGCTGTCGCGGGCCGCCGCGCTCGTCACCGTACCCGGGATGATCGACGCGGTGGACGTCCCGGCCCGCACCCGGGTGTGGACGCCGCACCGCCGGATCGACGGGTCCGGCGCCGGGGCGCGGTCGCTGGACGACGCGGGCGCCGCGGAGGTCCGGGCCTGGCGGCCCGCCCGTCCGGACGCCGAGGCCCCGGCGCGGCTGCTCGTGTCGTCGGGGTCGGAGTCGGCGCCGAAGATGGTCGCGTACTCGCACAACGCGATGGCGGGCGGGCGCGGCAACTACGTGGCGGCGCTCGGCGGCGGCGCGCCGATGCGGGCGCTGCTGCTGGTGTCGCTGGCGTCCGCGTACGGGTCGCTCGGCACGTCGGTGGTCCTCGCGCGGCTCGGCGGCACGCTCGTCCTGCTGCCCCGGTTCGACGCGGCGGCGGCGCTGCGCGCCGTCGAGCTGCACCGGCCGACACACCTGTTCGGCGTCCCGACGATGCTGTGGCGGATGACCGAGGCGGAGGCCGCCGCGGACGTGTCGTCGCTGCGCGCCGTCGTGTCCAGCGCGGGCCCGGTGCACGGGCACGTGGTGGAGGCGTGCACGCGCCGGTTCGGGATCGCGCCCGTGAACATCTACGGGTCGAGCGACGGCGTCAACTGCCACACCGGGCGCGTGCCGGGCGGGTGGCGGCCGGGGCTCGCGGGGGTGCCCGACCCGGACGTCGCGGAGATCAGCGTCCGCGACCCGCGGGGGCGGCCGCTGCCGCCGGGGGAGGCGGGCGAGATCTGGGCGCTCGGCCCGATGACGCCGCTCTGCTACGTCGCGGCGCCCGAGCTGGACGCGCGGCACCGCGCCCCCGGCGGGTGGGTGCGCAGCGGCGACCTCGGCCGCCTCGACCCGGACGGGACGCTCTGGGTGCTCGACCGGCTGAAACGCGTCGTCATCCGCGGCGGCGTCGGCCTGTCCCCGGCGGAGGTGGAGCGGGAGCTGTCCTCCCACCCGGGCGTCGCGGACGTGCACTGCGTGCCGGTCCGGGACCGCGACCTCGGCGAGCGGATGTGCGCGTGCGTCGCGCCGCCGCGCGGGGCGCCGCCGCCGACGCCCGCCGCGATGCTCGACCACCTGCGGGAGCGCGGCCTCGACAAGCGGCGGCTCCCGGAGCGCTTCCTGGTGCTGGACGAGCTGCCGCTCGGGCCGACGGGCAAGGTGTGCGCCGCGACGCTCGCGCGGCTCGCCGCCGAGTCCGCCGTGCCCGCCGACGCCGGGAGCGGCCGGTGACCGCGGTCGTCGGCGCCCGCGAGCGGCACCGCCTGCTGGGCGAGGCGTACGACCCGATGACCGTGGAGAACCTCGCCCGGACGGGGGTGGGGCCCGGCTGGCGGTGCCTGGAGGTCGGCGCGGGCGACGGGGGCGTCGCGGCGTGGCTGGAGCGGCGGGTCGCGCCGGGCGGGCGCGTGACCGCCACCGACGTGCGTCCCGATCCGCAGGCCGCGGGCCCGCGGGTGACGCGGCACGACATCGTCCGGGACCCGCTGCCGGACGGCGGGTACGACCTCGTGCACGCGCGGCTGGTGCTGCGGCTGCTGCCGGAGCGCGACGCCGTGCTCGGCCGGCTGCTCCGCGCGCTCAAGCCGGGCGGCGTCCTGCAGCTCGACGAGTTCGACGCGTCGGCCGCGCCCGCGCTGGACGTGCCGAGCGCGGCGGCGCGGGAGCTGTACGACACGTTCACCGCGGCGAAGAACCGGCTGATGGCGCGCTCCGGGGTCGATGTCGCGTGGGGGCGGCGCGCGGTGCGCGCGCTGGTCGCGGCGGGGTTCACCGAGGTCGCGGCCCGGTCGCGGGTGGAGGTGTGGGACGCGGGGGCGCCGGGCCTGCGGCTCCTCGCGCACCACGCGCGGCACCTGGAGGACGAGTTCGTCCGGGAGGGGATGACGCCGGGGCAGCTCGACGGGGTGCGGGAGCTGCTGGCCCACCCGGGTTTCCGCGCCTGCTCCTACACCATGTACTCCGTCCAGGGCCGGCGCCCACGGGAGGTTCGATGACGTCGCAAGCGAAGGACGCGCGCGCGAAGGGCGGGCGGTTCGACGTCCGCGCCGCCGCGCCGGAGGCGCACGCCGCGATGGCCGCCGGCGGTCCGCGAAGAAAGGTGATCATGGCACCATTGCGGTCATGAGCGACCGAACCTCCCGGAAAGCCGTCGCGGTCGCGGTGACCTGGCTGCTCCTCGGCATCGCGGGAGTGCTCGGCGCCGTCGCGACGGTGCTGGTCGCGGTGCCGGGGCGGCTCGCCGACCAGGCCGCGTTCGACGCCGCGCGGGACTGCCCGGCGGCGCCGCGCGAACCCGCCGACTGCCTGTGGAAGCAGGAGTTCGCGATCTCCGACATCCGCCTGTACTCGGGCCGGGGCAGCGAGATCACGGCGACGCTCACCGACCGCGCGGGCGACGTGTGGCCGACCGAGTACAGGACGAACGAGCCCCTCCTCGACGACCTGGACGACGGCGACACGGTCGTGGGCACGATCTGGCTCGGCGAGGTCGTGCGGATCGCCGCGCCGGGCGGCGTCCAGGAGACGACGGCGAACCCCGGGGGATTCGCGGAGAGCGCCGTGGGGACCGCGCTCGTCGCCGGCCCCACCGGCCTGCTGCTGATCGTCGCGAGCGGGTGGCGGCTGAAGCACCGCACCCGGGAGTCGGCGCCGCGGGGGCTGACGGGCTTCCTGTGGTTCACCGGCGGGCAGGCGGCGGGCTCGCTCGCCCTCGGGCTGCTGGTGATCGTTCAGGGCTGGTCCGTCTGGCTCATCCCCGGGCTGTGGCCGGTGATGGCCGCGCCGCTCGCGGGGCTCACGGCCCTGGCCGTCCGGAAGGCGGACGACCTGTCGGCGGCCCTCGGCGGCACCGGCTCCGCCCCCGCGCCCTAAATGCGTGGAGAACGCGGGGAGCGGCCGGGAGAGTGGGGGGCGTGGCTTACGGGGACACCGGACGGACGGGCGCGGTGCGCGCTCCGGAGATCGACCTGCTCGACCGGCGCGCCCTGGAGCGGTGGGCGCCCGCCGACCCGCGGGTCGTGGACGAGGCGCGGCGGCTGAAGGAGCGCGCGCTGCTCGACCTCGGCATGACGCACAGCGCGGTCGCGTCCTGGCTGTACAGCAAGTGCCACCACCAGATCCCGACGACGGCGGTCGGCACGGCGGCCGTGGTGGCGGCGGGCGACGGGTCGTGCCTGCTGCTCTACAACCCGGGCTTCTTCCTCGGCATCGGCATCGAGGGCGTCCGGTTCGTCCTGTTCCATGAGGCCCGGCACGTCGTCCAGCGGCACCTGTTCGCCGACCCCGACCTGCGGGCCGACCCGGTGTTCACGCTCGCCTGCGAGGTCACCGTGAACCACGTGGCGCTGGCCAGGCTCGGCGGCGGGCTGCCCGAACTGGACGGCCGCCCGGTCGGGGTCTCGCCCCGGGACGTGTACGGGGCGTACGTCCGGGACCTCGGCGCGCAGGGGCTCCGGCCGCGGTGCTACGAGGAGTGGATCGACACCGACATGAGCGTCTACCGGGAGCTGCGGCGGATGCGGAACCCGCCCGGCGTCGAGCACGCCGTCTGCGTCCACGTGCTCCTCGACGTGCTCGACCAGGAGACCGTCGACCGGATCGGCGCGGACGTCCTGCGCAGCGTCCTCGTCGCGGCCCGGCGCGGCGACCGCGCCGCCCGCGGCGAGCTGCTCGACCTGCTGCGCCGCACCGAGGGCGGCGGGGAGCGCACCGACCGGATCTGGGGCGACCTCGGCGCGCACGCGCTGCGCGGGCGGACGTCGGCGACGCGGCGGGTCGACTGGTGGCAGCGCTGGCTCGTGGACGTGCTGGGCTCGCGGCTCGCCGAGGGCGAGCGGCTCGTCTACCCGAAGAAGCGCGGCGCGCTGCTGGCGGCCCTCGGGCACGAGCCGATGCTCGCGCGGCGCGGGCCGCGGCGGCTGAAGACGCTCGTCATCGCGCTCGACACGTCCGGGTCGATGCCGGACGGCGTGGTCGAGTGGCTGGCCGCGCTCGTCGGCCGCATCGACGGGGTCGAGGCCGACTGGGTCGCGTTCGACGCGACGGTGAAGCCGTTCGTGCCCGGCGAACCGCTGCGCGGCGGCGGCGGGACGAGCTTCAGGGCCGTCCAGGCGTACGCGGAGAGCCGGGACGACCCGGTGGACGCCGTCGTCGTCGTCACCGACGGGCACGCCGAGCGCATCGCCCCCGCGGAACCCGGCAAGTGGATCTGGCTGATCACGCCCGGCGGCGACGAATGGCCCGAGCACCGGGACCCGCCGATGGCCTGCCACCGGGTGGAACCCGTCTGATCACGATCGATGCCGATATTGGCTACGGTGACGCCCTATGAGCCCGCACGGTAAGACGACGCGCGCCCGCGACATCGCGCGCTGCACCGCCGGCCTGCTGCGGTTCGCGACCCCCGGCGAGACGGACGCGCTGCTCGGCCACCTGCCGGACGGCCGCGTCGCGCACGCCGTGCGGAGCCACGGGACGCCGAACCGCGTCGTCATCGAGGCGCTGCTGCGGCGCGGCCGCCCCGGCGACCTCGACGCGCTCGTCACGCACGCCCTCACGGTCGGCGACCCGCCGTCGCTGCTCGGCCGGCTCCTCGACCTCGACAGCCCCGAGGTCAACGAGACGTTCGTCGGTGCCGACGCCGCGCTCACCCGCCTGCCGCGCAACCTGCGCCGCCAGCTCGCGCACCAGACGTCCCGCCGCGACGGGACCACGCCGCGCCCGCTGCCCGACCGCCTGCGCGAGGCGCTGCCGTCCGCGAAGGCCCCGGAGAGCTTCGACCACGCGCTGCTCTACGCGGCCGACCCCGAGCAGGCCGGGGCCGCGCTCCGCTTCCTCGGCGCGGGCGCCGACCCGCACGGCGCCGTCCAGGCGTGCCGCACCCTGCTGGACGCCCGCCGCCACCACGAGATCCGCGACCTCGTCGACCGGGACCGGCTGCCCGCCTACCGCTGGGGGCCGGACGGCACCGAGCCGAGCGTCCTCGCGTACGCGCGGGCCGCGCTGCGCGGCGAGGAGGGCGAGCGGGCGCTGCGCGAGCTGTCCGGACGGGTGCGCGGCGCCGAGTTCCTGCGGACGATCGCCGAGATCTCCGACGCGCACGCGTGCGGGCCCGGCCGGGGGAGCCGCCCGGTGTTCCGCACCGTCGTGGACCGCCGCCACCCCGGCATCCCCCGCGTGGGCTGGGCCGACGTCCTCGCGGACGAGCCGCGCCGCCGGGCCGCCGACGGGCCGTTCCCGCTCCGCGCGGCCCGCTTCATGGCGAAGCGCACCGACCTGCCCCTCGACCTCGCGCGGCTGCTCGCCGCCGACCATCCGGCCCTGGCCGTCTTCCTCGCCGACCCGGCGCCGGAGGTGCTCGCCGACCTCTGCGGGCGCGGGCCCGTCCCGGGCGCGGACGTGGTCCTCAAGGTCGTCGGGAACGGCCTGGCGGCCGGCACGTTCACGCCCGAGTTCGTCGTCGAGACCGTCCCGGAGGACACGCTGCGGGTCGTGGCGGAGTCGCTGTGGCTGCCCGCGATGCGGGGCACCGCCCGGATCCGCGCGCTCCTCGGCCTCGCCGGGGACGTCCGGCTCGCCCCGGCGTTCACCGACGAGACCGGGCACGGCCGCACCCGCCGCCTCCGCCGCCCCGGCCTGGCGCTGCACTGGGACGCCGCGCTGATCTACGGTTCGGACGCCGCGCGGCTGTTCGAGCGGCCCGGCGGCACGACCGCCGACGCGGTGCTGGCCGCCGCGCCCGCCGACGCGGTCCTCGCGCCCGCCCCCGGCGCCGCCCCCGACCCGCGCGTCCTGCGCCGCCTCGCCGAGCACGTGGACCGGCACCTCGGCGGCCGTCCCGAAGCCTGGCTCGTCGCGCTCCGGCTGCTGGAGGACGGCTTCGTCGGCACCCTCCCCGAACTGCTGGAGACCGCCGGGGCCGTCACCAGCTGACGACCCGGTAGTCCTTCAGCAGGACACCGTGCGGCGGGTCCCCGCCGCGCTCGCCCCGCACGATCGGGTCGTACACGCGGGCCGCCGCGTCCACGACGTCCAGCGGCGGGCGGAACCCGGCGGCGGCCCGCCGCGCCCGGTCCGGCCCCGGCTGCTGGTCGGTGAACCAGCCCGGGTCGACGCTCGTCACGTACACGCCGCGCTCCGCCAGCTCCGGCGCCGCCGTCAGCGTCAGCATGTTCAGCGCGGCCTTCGCCATGTTCGTGTGCGGATGCTCCGACCCCTTGTAGTACCGGCCGAACCGGCCCTCCGCCGCCGACACGTTCACCACGTACCGCCGCGGGTGCGGGGACGCCTCCAGCAGCGGGCGCAGCCGCCCGAGCAGCACGAACGGCGCGGTCGCGTTGATGAGCTGCACCTCGATCAGCTCCACCGGGTCGACCTCGTGCACCAGCCGCGTCCACGAGTTGACCGGCGACGGGTCGGGCAGCAGCCCCGCGACGTCCACGGTGCCCGACGCGGTCGCCACCGGCGGCCCGCCCGGCCCCGGCGGCAGCGCCGCCCGCCCCTCGACCGCCAGCAGCTCCGCGTACGTTTCCGGCGGGTGCCGCAGCGTCTGCGCCGCCAGGTTCACCAGGACGTCCAGCGGTTCGCCCGCCGCGACCCGCTCATCGCACCAGCGGACGAGCGCCGGGACGTCCCGCAGGTCCATCCCGGTGACGGTGAGCCGGTCCCACCACGCGTCCCGGTCGGGCACGGCCGCGAACCGCCGCCGGGCGTCCACCGGGAACCGGGTGAGGGCCGTCACCGCCGCGCCGTCCCGCAGCAGCTTCAGCACCAGCTCGAACCCGGCCTTCACCCGCCCGCCGGTGACGATCGCGCGCCGCCCCGCCAGGTCGGCGCGCGCGTCGCGGCGCGCCCGGTGCTCGGCCGCGCACGGCGGGCACAGGCGGTGGTAGAAGCCGTCCAGGTCGCGGAAGTGCGCCCGGCAGACGTAGCAGACCTGCAACCCGCCCAACCGGGCCGGGCTCGCGCCCGGGCGCCGCGCCGCCGGTCCGGCGTCCGGTTCGCTGTCCGGTCCGGCGTCCGGTCCGGCGGGCGCCGGGAGCGCCGCCCCGCCCGGCGCCGCGACGGGGGCGCCCTCGACGCGGCCCGCGGCGCCGGTCGCCGTTCCGGCGAGGATCTCGGCGTCCGCCTCCGCGCGGCGCCGCCGCCGCGCCGCCCGCTCCCGCCCCCGCGTCCGCCGGACGAACGCGGACACCGCCGCCCGCACCCGTTCGAGGTCCGGGTCGCCGTCGGGCGCGTCCGCCAGTTCGGCGAGGACGTGCAGGCACGTCGCCACCTCGTCGTCGCGCATGCACGCCATTAAATCGGGTGATCCCGGGCGTCGCGGACCGCTTCACTGGTCGCATGAGCATGCCGGACGGGCCGCGGCTGGCCCACTTCATCGACACGATGATCGACCTGGGCATCACCGGGCAGGTCTTCGGCGAGCACGGGATCGGGAAGACCTCGACGTTCTTCCACCACGTCCGCACCCTCGACGGCGTCCGGCTCGTCTACGTGCCCGCGGCGAACCTCACCCCCGACGACCTGCTCGTCAACGCGCCCGTCCGGCGGCCCGGCGACGGGGAGCTGGTGCTGCGGCAGCTCATCATGCGGCAGCTCAAGCCCGGCAAGCCGTTCGTGCTGCTCATCGACGACTCGCTGCAGGCGGGCGCCACCATCCAGTCGCAGCTCATGCAGATCGCCTGCACCTGGACGCTCGGCGAGCACGACCTCCGCGCGCTCGGCTGCATCGGCGTGTTCCTCACCGACAACGAGTCCCTCGACGAGACCGCCGCGCGCCGCACCGACCTCGCCGTCCTCGACCGGATGGCGACGCTGCGCGTCACCGCCGCCGACACCGCGTGGCGCGCCGCGCTGTCCCGCACGTTCCGCGGCGTCGACCTCACCGGCGTGTTCCGCGTGTGGGCGTCGCTGCCGCCCGCGCTGCGGCGCCTGCTGTCCCCGCGCACCCTGGAGCACGTCATCGACTGCGGCCTCGCCGGGTTCCCCCTCGCGTGGGGGCTGCCGCTGGTGGACGGGCGCCGCCTCGCCCTCGCGGAGCCCGGGGCCGACGGGCGCCCCGGCCCGGACCAGGCCCCGGACGTCCTCGACCGCGTCGCCGCCGAGCTGCGCCGGGCGGGCGCGGACGCCCCGAACCCCGCGCACGTCCCGGACGCCGTCCGCCGCGCCGTCCGCGCGGCCCTCGACCGCCGCTGGGCCGTGCTCGTCCAGGGCCCGCCCGGCTGCGGCAAGACGGAGGTGGTCAAGGAGGTCGTGCGGGAGGAGCTCGGCACCGACCCGCTGTACTTCTCGCTGCCCGTCACCAACGTCGAGGACCTGTGCGCGCCCGTCCCCACCCTCGACGGCACCCTCGACAACCTCCTGGCCGCGCCGTTCGTCGGCGACGGCGACAAGGCGATCGTGTGGGACGAGTACAACCGCCCGAAGGACAAGGCCGCGTTCGCGCGCCTCATGGAGATCACCCAGGAGTGGTCCCTGGCCGGGCGCCGCATCGAGGGGCTCCGCGCGCAGATCGCCTTGCAGAACCCGCCGTACCACCTGGGGCGGAAGCTGCTCGTGGCCCGCAACACCATCGCGCAGGCGTCCCGCTTCACCGTGTCGCTGGAGATCGACCCCGAGGACATCCCCGCCAACGAGTGGCTGATCTCCCGGTACGGGCCGACCGCCGAGACCGTCCTGGAGTGGTGGAAGAACGACATCGACGACGAGGGCCGGCAGTGGATGACCAAGCGGACCCTGGAGCGGCTCATCCGACTGCACGGCCGCGGGCTGCCGCTCGACGTCGCGAAGATCTACCTCGGTGACGGCGACTACGCGCCCGTGCCGCTCACCGACCTGGAGGCCCGGCTGTCGCGCCGTCCGGTCACCGGCCTGCGCGAGCTGTCCGCCGACCTCGACGCCTGGACCGGGCGGCTCCGCGACGCGCCGCCCGAGGGCTCGGACGCGACGGACACCGTCCACCGCGTCCTCGCGAACGCGGAGCTGTCGCAGCTGGAGGCCCACGCGGAAGCCGTCGCGGCGCTCGCGCCGCTGCTCCCGCCGAAGCTCAAGGCCACCTACCTGATCGGCGCCGACCCCGCCCGGCAGCGGTTCTGGACGTCGGTGTTCGTCAGCGGACGAGGCTGAGCGCGCCGGGCGCCACACCGACCTCGACGCGCGACCCCCACGAGACGATCTGGTGGATCGCCGAGGGCCCCGGCCCCGACCGCTGGCCCGTCTACGCCGTGACCGAACGCGACGAGGGCACCCGGTTCGACTGCACGGCCACCGAGTTCCTGTTCCGCCAGATGACCGACCCCGACTTCCCTTTCTACTCGCCGGCCGACCACATCACCGGCCACTGGTTCAGCGCGTTCGTCCGCTCCGATTCCTGACGGACGCCCCCGAACCGGACGGCCGTCCGGAGCGTCTCCTCCCGTGGAAGATCAACACGAGAGGTGTCGCAGTGCTGCCGCTTCACGACGACGACCCGCCCGCCGTGGGCCCGTACGCGCCGGTCGCGCTCCTCGGCCACGGCCGGCGGGGACCCACCTACCTCGGCCGGGCGCCCGGCGGGCGCCCGGTGGCGGTGACGCTGGTCCGTCCCGGGCTCGCCGCCGAGGAGGGGTTCCGCCGCCGGTTCGCCGCCGAGGCCGCGGCGGCCCGCCGGGTCGGCGGCGCCCGCAACGCGCGGGTCGCGGACGCCGACCCGCACGCCGACCGGCCCTGGCTCGCCGCCGAGTACGTCCCCGGCCCCTCGCTGGCGGAGACCGTCGCCGAGCGCGGTCCGCTCCCGGCCCGCACGGTCCGGACGCTCGGGGCGGGGCTCGCCGAGGGCCTCGCCGCCCTGCACGCCTGCGGGCTGGTGCGCCGCGACCTGCACTCCGGCGACGTGATCCTCACCGCGGACGGCCCGCGCATCGTCGGCTTCGGGACCGTCCGGACAGCGGAGGACGACCCGGGCACCGAGGCCGGGGAGGCCGCCCGGTCGGCGCTGTACCTGACGCCCGAGCAGATCCGCGGCGACTGGGAGATCCGGGACGCCACCGACGTGTACGCCCTCGGCAGGGTGCTGGTGTTCGCCGCCACCGGCGCCGTGCCCTTCGACGGGAATTCGATGGAGACGATGCTGCGCGGGCTCCTCCACGAGGCCCCCGACCTGACCGGCGTGCCCGCCGACCTGCGCGACGTGGTCGCCGCGTGCCTGGCCAAGGACCCCGGCGACCGCCCGACGGCCGAAGAGGTCCGCGCGGCGTGCGATCCCGCGGCCGCCTCCGGCGGGCTCCGGCCGCCCGACCGGCCGCACGAGGCGGTCTCCCGTCCGGACGCCGCCGCCCCGCCCCCGCCCCCGCCGACCGCCTCCGGCGCCCCGGTCCCGCGTGCCCGGCGGCGCGCGGCGACCGTGTGGGCGGCCGTCGGCGCCGCGGCGGTCCTGGCGGCCGGCGCCGCGGTCGGCGCCGCCCTGCTCCGGGCGCGGGCCCGGCGTCCGGCGCCCGCGTGACCGGCGTCGTCCGGAGCGAACCAGGGCGATCTGGAGCAAATCATCGGCTCGACGCACATCTCCTGACCGCCCGGCCATTTTCGAACGGACACGCCGGGTCCGGCGAATCACGGTTAGGCGCGATTTCGTACTAGCTTGTGGGATGAGGGTGGCTGGTGAGGGGACGTGAAAGTGCGGGAGCAGAGGGCTGCGGGCGGATTTGACCCGAATGTGCCGAACATTGCGCGGATGTACGACTACTACCTGGGCGGCAAGGACCATTACACCGCCGACCGGCTCCGCGCCGAGGAGGCGATCGCGGCCGATCCCACGCTCCCCGTCCTGATCAGGGAGAACCGCGCTTTCCTCGGACGCGCGGTCCGCCACCTCGCCGAGCAGGGCGTCGACCAGTTCCTCGACATCGGCACCGGCCTGCCCACGCAGCAGAACGTGCACCAGATCGCCCAGTCGGTGAACCCCGACGCCCGGACCGTCTACGTCGACTACGACGACCAGGTCGTCGCGCACGGCCGCGCGCTGCTCGCCGGGTCGCACGTCACCCGGATGATCGAGGCCGACCTGCGGCGGCCCCGCGACATCCTGGAGCACCCGGAGCTCGATCTCCTCGACCTCACCAGGCCCGTCGCGCTGCTCCTCGTGGCGACCCTGCACTTCGTCCCCGACGAGGACGACCCGCCCGGCATCATGGCCGAGCTCCGCGAGGCCCTCGCGCCCGGCAGCCACCTCGTCATGACCCACGCCTCCGCCGACGGCGTCCCCGACGTCGTCGCCAAGGTCGTCGAGGTCTACAACCGCACGTCCGCTCCCGGAACGCCCCGCACCCTCGAGCAGGTCACCGCCCTGTTCGGGGAGTTCGAACCCGTCGAGCCCGGACTGGTGTGGGCGCCGCTGTGGCGTCCCGACCACCCGGTCGACCCGGACCGGGCCCGGCAGACGTGGTTCTACGCGGGGGTCGGACGCAAACCCTAGAGGGTCCACCGAGCGAGGAGGACGTATGCAGGCGACGACGGTCGGGGCCGCACTGCGGGACGCGGCGGCCAGGGGCGGCACGTTCCTGTACGACGGCGACGACACCATCACCTACCCCGCCTTCGACGAACTCGCCGACCGCGTCGCGTCCGGGCTGCTCGCCCGCGGCGTCGGCCGCGGCGACCGCGTCGGGCTGCTCGGGCCCAACACCCCGCAGTGGCTCGCCGTCTTCTTCGGCGCGGCCCGCATCGGCGCCGTCGTCGTCCCGCTGAACGTCCGGTACCGGGAGGCCGAGCTGGCGTACATGCTCGGCCAGAGCGGCGCCCGGACGGTCGTCTCCGCCGGCGCCGTCGGCGGGTTCGACTTCGCCGCGTTCTTCGACGGGTTCCGGCCGCGCATCCCCGGCGTCCGCGACTTCGTGTTCTTCGGCACCGGCTTCCCCGGCGCGGGCTCGTTCGACGACCTCGCCGCCGCACCGCCCGACCCGGCGGCGCTCGCCGCGGCCCGCGCCGCCGTCGACCCCGGCGACCCGCTGCTGATCCTCTACACCTCGGGCACCACCGGACGCCCGAAGGGCGCGGTGATCACGCACGGCGGCCTGCTCGCGTCGGCGTCCGCGCAGGCCGCGCACCTCGGCATGGACGAGCGGGACGTGCTGCTCGGCCACCTGCCGCTCAACCACGTCGGCGGCATCACCTGCACGATCGCGGCCGCGCTGGCCGCGGGGTCGGCGGTGGCGCTGCTGCCCGCGTTCAGCCCGGACGGCGCCCTGCGCGCCGTCGAGCGCCACCGGGTGACGCTGCTGAGCGCCGTCCCGACGATGTTCACGCTGATGCTCGGGCACGCGAGCCTCCCCGAGCGGGACGTGTCGTCCGTCCGGACGTGCGTCGCGGGCGGCTCCAACGTGGAGCCCGCGCTGGGCGAGGAGATCCGCCGCGCCTTCCCGGGCGCGTCGCTGTACGGGCTGTACGGCCTGTCGGAGTCGTCGGGCGCGTGCGTGCTGTCCGGGACGGACGACGACGCCGAGACGGTCGCGCGGACCCTCGGCGTCCCGATCGGCGGCTTCGAGGCCCGGACGGTCGGCGCGGACGGGGCCGTCCTCCCGGCGGGGGAGACCGGCGAGCTCCAGATCCGCGGCGGCTGCGTCGCCGCCGGCTACTGGGACATGCCGGAGGAGACCGCGGAGGCGTTCCTGCCGGACGGCTGGCTCGCGACGGGCGACATGGCGCTGCTGGAACCGGACGGGCACGTGGTGCTGCGCGGCCGCAAGAAGGAGATGTACATCCAGGGCGGCTTCAACGTGTACCCGGTGGAGATCGAGAACGTGCTCGGCGCGCACCCCAAGGTCGCGATGGTCGCCGGGTTCGGCGTCCCCGACGACGTCCTCGGCGAGGTCGGCTGCTGCTACGTCGTGCCCCGCCCGGACGGCGCGCCGCCCACGGCGGACGAGCTGGCCGCGTACTGCCGGGAGCGGCTCGCCGACTACAAGGTCCCGCGCCGCTTCGTGATCACCGCCGAGGTCCCGCTGACGCCCGTCGGCAAGATCCACAAGGCGCTGCTGCGGGAGCGGCACGCGGCGGTCCCGGCCGACTAGGCCGGGGGCGGGGTCATCCGGCGTCCCGGACGGGCGCCCGCCCGGGGTCGGCGAGCGCGGCCGCCGTCATGCGCTCCATGCGGCGGCACGCCCGCCGGTAGAACTTGAGCTGCGTGCGGCGGCCGAACAGCATGAACCCGAGCCGCACGACCGGGTTCGGGATCCGCCCCCGCCGCGACACGGCGCGGATGCGGAACTCGACCTCGCCCGTGTCGAGCCACTTGCGGACCTCCTGGTCCATCTGCCCGCGCTCCAGGTGCCCTTGCAGCGTCCGGTAGTTCCAGCCCCACACCCGCACCGGCCGCCCGCCGATCTCCTCGACGCGGTCGGCGACGTCCCCGACGCGGACCGCGAGGTGGAAGCGCAGCCCGCAGAACCGGCCCTCCAGCAGCATGTCCCGGCCGGGCTCGGGCGGGCCCGCGCCCTGCACGCGCCGGATGATCGCCGGGTCGGCGTACGCGTAGTCCCGGACGAGCCGGCGGCCGGTCTCCCAGCTCCCGCCGGGGACCGGCGGCCCCGGCGGCTCCGGCGGCAGCGCGCGGCGGACGTCGTCCACGTGCCAGCCGCGGCCCGTGCGCGGCTCGTCCGGGTCGAAGTTGGGGGGACGGTGCCGCAGGTCGGCGTGGAGCCGGTGCGGCGCCGGGACGCTGTGCCTCATCGGGGTGCTTTCTCCGGTCGACGGCGCGGTTCGGGATCGGGGCGGGCGGGGCGGGCGCCGCGCCCGGCGCGGCGTTGGGCGACCTCCTGGACGGCGGCGTACGCGGGGCCGCGCACCCGCTGCAGCAGGCCCGCCGGAGGCAGCCCCGGGATGGGGCGCCGCTCGGGATCGAAGCGGATCGGCGCGCGCGCGTCCGTCCGCGCCGGCCCGGTGAGCCGCAGCTCGCCGAACCGCTCCCACGGGCCGAACTCCGTCGCCACCAGCAGGTCGAACAGCAGCGGGCGCGCGTCCGCGGCGCGCGCGAGCCCCGCGAGGCCGGCCGGGCGGATCCGCGGGCCCCGCGCGGCCGCGCCGAGCAGCACGCGCCGGTCCCCCGCCCGGTACGCGAGCAGCGACCCGTAGAAGCCGGGGGCCC
Source organism: Actinomadura rifamycini DSM 43936 (assembly GCF_000425065.1). Lineage (GTDB taxonomy): Bacteria > Actinomycetota > Actinomycetes > Streptosporangiales > Streptosporangiaceae > Spirillospora > Spirillospora rifamycini. Next base: position 29,087 of record NZ_AULB01000018.1, on the reverse strand, counting down.
AGCGGGTCGAGGGCCGCAGCAGGTGGCGTCCCAGCGGGCCGCGCCCCGTCGTCGCCAGCAGCAGCTCCGCCTCGCCCTCCCCGGCGGCCCCGCCCTCGCCGCCGTCCGGCGGCCAGCGCAGCGCGAGCCCGAGGACGTCCGGGAACGCGTCCGGCGTCCCGGCCGCGCGCGACAGCCGCGCCGTCCCGTGCAGGACGGCGCGGTCGTCCAGGAACGGGACGCACCACTCCCGCGGCGCGCCGTGCAGGACGAGCGCGGCGTCGAAGACGAGCCCCTCGGGGTGCAGCGGGCGCCCGCCGCGCAGGCGCGCCGCGAGCGCGAAGCCCTTCGCGGCCGCCGCGGCGAGCGCGTCCGTGACGGGCCCGGTCCCGCGGGTGTCCGCCCGCTCGGTGAGCACCTCGATCTCGCCGGCCATGCGGCCCCCGGCCAGCTCGGCGACCCGCTCGCAGAAGTGCGTCCACATGTGGAGCTGCATCTCCTTCGCGACGCGCAGCCCGCTGTAGAGGGCGCTCGCCAGCCGGTCGCCGCTGCGCGCCCACGACTCGATCGTGAACACGAGCCCGTCCGGCGCGTCCGCCGCCCGGAACTCGATCTCCCCGGCCTCCAGGTGCCCGCGCAGCGTCACGAAGCGGAACGACACGGGCGTCCGGTCGACGACGCGCACCGGGCAGTTCCACGGGCCGGGCATGTGGACGAGGTACTCGTCGCCCACCTCGACCAGCCCTTCGGCCCCGGCCGTCTTGTCGAAGACGGCGACCTCCACCGGCGACGCCGCGTTCAGGTCGTCGCCCAGGCGGGTGATCAGCTCCTCCGGGGTCAGCGGGCTGCCCGCGATCCGGACCGTGTACCGCCGCTGGAACGCGGGCCCGGCGCCCTGCCGCGAGTCCTGCACCCCGCGCCCGTCCCGGTGCGGCAGCCGCTCGACCTCCGCGACGGCGTCCGTGCGCAGCCCGCCCCGCCGCACCCGCCGCGACCTGCGCAGCCACCGCCACCCCGCGATCGCCATCCCGGCGGGCCAGCGCGCCGAGCGCGCCCGCCTCCGCCACCGCTGCCGCACGGCGCCCCCCGATCGTCCGCCGTCCCGAGTGTGGCCGTCGCCCTACCCGGGACAGGCGTGCCGAATCACACGGATCGGCCGGATTCGTCCGGGCCGCGGGGACGCCGGCCGCCGGGCGGGCCGGTACCACGACGCCGCCCGGACCCCCAGCATGATCGCCGTCGGAGCTTCCTCGGGGGGACGATGGACCCACTGCGACCGCACGACCCGCCGCGGGTCGGCGCCTACCGGCTCCGCGGGCGGCTCGGCGCGGGCGGCATGGGCGAGGTGTACCTCGCGGCCTCGCCCGGCGGCCGGGACGTGGTGGTGAAGGTGATCAGGCCCGAGCTGGCGGACACCGCGGACGCGCGCCGCCGGTTCGTCCGGGAGATCGCGGCGGCGCAGCGCGTCGGCGGGTTCCACACCGCGCAGGTCGTGGACGCCGGGCCGCACGACGACCCGCCGTGGATGGTCACCGAGTACATCCCCGGCCCGTCCCTGCGGCGGCTGGTGCTGGACGGCGGGCCGCTGCCGCCCGACCGCGTGCGCGCCCTCGCCGCCCAGCTCGCCGAGGGGCTGGCCGCGGTCCACGCCTGCGGGCTGGTCCACCGCGACCTCAAGCCGGGCAACGTCATCATGGCCGCGGACGGCGCGCGGATCATCGACTTCGGCATCGCGCGCATGGCCGACGCGAGCGTCCTCACCGCGACGGGCGCGGTGGTCGGCACGTACGCGTTCATGTCGCCCGAGCAGGTCCACTCCCGCGCCGTCGGGCCGCCCAGCGACGTGTTCTCGCTCGGCGGGGTGCTCGCGTTCGCCGCCGCGGGCCGCAGCCCGTTCGCCGCGGACACCATCCCGGCGATCGTCCTGCGCATCGTCAACGACGAGCCCGACCTCGGCGCGGTGCCCGGCGGGCTGCGCGAGCTGATCGCGGCCTGCCTGGCGAAGGACCCGGACGACCGCCCGACGGCCGCCGACCTGCTGCGGCACCTGACCGGCGCGGAAGCCGCCCCCCGCCCGGCGCCCGCGCCACCCGCCGCGCCCGCCCCGCCCGCCCGGCCCGCGCCACCCGCCGCGCCCGCGCCGACCGTCCGGCCCGGGCCGGACGCGGGCACGGCGCCGCCGCGCCGGATGCCGCGCCGCCGGTTCCTGCTGGCCGGGGCCGCGGGCGCGGCCGCCGTGGCCGTCCCGGCCGTCGTCCTGGCCACGCGCGACTCCGACGCGAGCGGGCACTCCGGGAAGCCGGGCGGCACCGCGCGGCGGATCAGCGACCGGATCCTCACCGGGCACGGCGCGGTGTCCCAGGCGGCCTTCACGCCGGACGGCACGGCGCTCGCCACCGGCGGCGCGGACGGCCCGATCATCCTGTGGGACGTCGAGACCGGCGAACGGATCCGCACGCTGCGCGCCCACAGCTACCCCGTCGTCTCGATGGCCTTCACCCCGGACGGCGAAACCATGTTCAGCGCCGCGGAGGGGGTGCAGGTCTGGGACGTCGCCGCGGGCCGGGCGCGCCGCGGCCTCCCCACCCAGGGGCGCAGCGAGCACCCGCGGGAGTTCGCCGCGATGGCGGGCACCCCGAACGGGCGGTACCTCGCCACGGACGCGCCCGGTGGCGGCGGCCCGATCCTGTGGGACGCCGCCACCGGACGGCTCGTCCGGAGGTTCGCCGGGGACGCGGACGCCTCGCTGGCCTTCACCCCGGACGGCCGCGACCTCGTCGGCGGCGGCCGGGGCGTGCGCCTGTGGGACGTCGCGAGCGGCGGGTTCCTCCGGGAGTTCCGCGGGGCCGGGGTGCCGACCCACTCGGTGGCCCTGAGCCGCGACGGCCGCGTCCTGGCCGCGAGCAGCGTCCTCGCGCCCGTCCGGCTCTGGGACCTTTCCACCGGCCGCACGCTCCGCGACCTCACCGGCCGGGGGAAGGCCACCGGCCCCCTCGCGTTCAGCCCGGACGGGCGGCTGCTGGCCGTCTCCTCCGTCCCCGACGCCGCCGACGCCGCCGAGATCACGCTCTGGGACGTCGCCACGGGGCGGGTGGACCGGATCCTCGAAGGGCACACGGGCGCCGTCAACGCGCTCGCCTTCCATCCCGGCGGGACCGCGCTGGCGAGCGCGAGCGACGACCGCACCGCCCGCCTGTGGAAGCTGACCGCCTGACCGCTCAGCGGCCGCCGTCCCTGCGCCGGAGGCCGTCCAGCACGACCCGGCAGAGGGCGTCGCCGGCACGCGCCCCGGGCCGGCAGACGGCGGTGCCGAGGAGGTCGACGACCTCCTCGGGGCGGACGTCGGCACGCATCGCCCCCTCCCGCTGGGCGGCCCGGACGATCTCCCGGAGGAGGCCGTCGACCTCCCGCTGCAGGGCGTTCCGCTCGCCGGGCGGCGGCGTCCCGTCCTCGGCGAGCGTTTTGACGAGGGCGAACGGCTGCTCGGTGGAGTGGGCGACGACCTCGGCGAACACGTCCCAGCGCGGGACGTCCCGCGCGGCGAGCGCGCGGAGCTCCGCGGCGTACCGGCGCAGCGCGGTGGCGGCGATCTCCTCGACGAGCGCCCGGCGGTCGGGGAAGTGCCGGTAGAGGGTGCCCACGCCGAGCCCCGCCGCGCGCGCGATGTCCTCCATGCCGACGCCGGGTCCGTACTCGGCGAACAGTTCGAGGGCGCGGGCGACGATCCGCTCGCGGTTGCGGCGCGCGTCGGCTCGCATCGTCCTCCGTCCAGGGTCAACCGGAACCACGAATTCAGGTTACCCTGGGCGAACGGAACCGGAATATCCGATTCAGGTTGGAGCGATCATGCGCATCGGACTGTTCACCATCGCCGGCGGCGCCCCCCTGGACGACCTCGTCGCCCAGGCCCGCCTCGCCCGCGACGCCGGGCTCGCCAGCGCGTTCTTCGGGCACGGCTCGTCCTTCGACGCCCTCACGACCGCGGCGCTCGCCGGGCGCGAGGTGCCCGGCATCGAGGTCGGCACGGCGATCGTCCCCACGTACCCGCGGCACCCCCTCGCGCTCGCGAGCCAGGCGCTCACCGCGCAGGCGATGGCGGGCGGCCGCCTCACCCTCGGCATCGGCCCGAGCCACCGGCCGATCATCGAGGACGGGCACGGCATCCCCTACGACCGTCCCGCGCGGCACACGCGCGAGTACCTGACCGCGCTGCGCCCGCTGCTGCGCGGCGAGGACCCCGCCCACCGCGGCGAGACGCTGACCGCGGTCGGCGCGGTGGACGCGCCCGGCACGACCCCGCCGCCGGTGCTCCTCTCCGCGCTCGGCCCGGCGATGCTGCGCATCGCCGGGGAACTCGCCGACGGCACCGTCACCACCTGGACGGGCGCCGCCGCGATCGCCGACCACGTCGTGCCGCGCATCACCGCCGCCGCCGCGGCGGCCGGACGTCCCGCGCCCCGCGTGCTCGCGGGCGTCCTCGTCGCCCTCACCGCCGACCCGGACGCCGTCCGCCGCGAGATCGCCGACCGGTTCGCCGCCGCGGCCGACCTCGCCGCCTACCGGGCGGCCCTCGACCGCCAGGGGCTCGCGGGCGTGCACGAGACGGTCGTCGCGGGGGACGAGGCGGCCGTCGCCGCGGAGCTGCGCCGCTTCGCCGACGCGGGCGCCACCGACCTGCTGATCGCCCCGTTCGGCGACGCGCCCCGCGTCCTGGAGTTCGCCGCGTCCCTCGGCTGAGCGGGCGGCCCGGGCAGTCGGGGCGCCGGGTCAGGCGGGCGGGCCGTAGCCGGTGCACTCGGGCGCGAACGCCGGGTCGTCCGGGCCGAGCGCGTTGAGGACGATCTGCGCGACCGGGCCGTCGTACCAGAGCCCGGCGTGGCCCACCGGGTCGTCCGGGCACAGGTCCTGCAGCAGGATGTTGGTCGAGTCGCCGCCGTGCAGGAACGAGTTGGTGAGCGGGGTGACGGTCGTGTCGTGCGCGGTCGCCACCGTCACGTACCGGACGCCCGGGACGGTGTCGCCGTCGGCGAACAGCGCCTCCTGGAACTCCGACCCCGCCTCCTGCTGGACGTGCGCGGGCGACCCGGCGAACCGCAGGAAGTCGTTGACCAGCCCGAGCACGCCCAACCGCCGCCCGAGGTCGACGAGGCCGTCCATGGTCGTGCCGTGGTTGGTCGGCCCGAGCGCGACGAGGGAGCGCACCTTCGCGGCGCCGCCCAGCCGCTTGATGTAGTAGTTCGGCATCATGCCGCCCTGGGAGCCGCCGACCACGTCGACCTCGGCGGCGCCGGTCGCGGCGAGCACCCGGTCGACGAACGCGCTCATCGTCCGCGCCGACTCCGCGATGTCGCCGAGCCCGTAGACGCGGCCCAGCGTCAGGTGCGTCCCGCCGTAGTTGAACCCGTAGACGCAGTACCCGGCGTTGGCGAGGGTCGGCGCGAGCACCGCCCCCGCGGAGCCGAGGTTGGACGTCGTCCCGTGCACGATCACCACCGGGTTCGGGTGCTCGGGCGACGGTTCGCAGTCCCAGTCGTTCGCGCCGGCGACGGCGTCCGGGCTGAGGAAGAAGTTGCGCACCGCCGTCCCGACGTCGCCCACCGGGTACGCCTCGTCCGCCGCCGCCGCGTGCGGCGCCGCCGCCGTCCCCGCCGCGACCGTGATGCAGAGCGCCGCGAGCCCGTGCCGTACCCGTCGTCCCCAGGTCATACAGACGACGCTATCTGTTAGAGCTTCGGCCCGCCACGCCGCCGGTGACAAGAACCCCGCGACGCCTTCGCGCCCGGCGACGGAAAACGCCGCGGAGACCGCCGCCCTCCCGGCTGTCCCCCGTGCGAGCTACCCGCGAATGTCCACCGTGCGGGGAAGATGCGCGACCCCCGGATCCCTAGCGTCGATCCTGCACGCGGCGCACCGGGCGCGGCATCTCGAAAGGGGCATCATGCGACTGCTGAAGCAGCTCGTGACCGTCGCGGCGGTCGCGTTCGTCGGGGGCGCGGTCGCCGGCGCCGTCCAGGACGTCTGGTACCTCACCCTCATCGCCGGCCTCGCGACGGCCGCCCTCGCCGTCCCCGCCTACACCTGGATCGTGGGCCGCACCGAGCGCCGCGCCGTCACCGAGCTGGCCGCTCAGGGCGCCGCCTTCGCCACCGTCCGCGGCATGCTGATCGGCACCGCGATGTTCGCGGTGGTCATCGGGCACATCTACCTCCTCGGCGGCTACCACGTCGAGGGCTTCGGCTCCCTCACCGGCGCCCTCGGCATCCTCGGCTTCATGGCCGCCGCCGCCGTCACCGAGGAGCTGCTCTTCCGCGGCGTCCTGTTCCGGATCATCGAGGAGCGCATCGGCACCTACCTGGCGCTGGCCCTCACCGGAATCGTGTTCGGCCTCATGCACATGGCCAACCCGGACGCCAACCTGTGGGGCGCGGTCGCCATCGCCATCGAGGCCGGCGGCATGCTCGCCGCCGCCTACGCCGCCACCCGCAACCTGTGGGTGCCGATCGGCCTGCACTTCGCGTGGAACTTCGCCCAGGGCGGGATCTTCAGCACCCAGGTGTCCGGCAACGGCGACTCCGAGGGCCTGCTGGAGAGCTCGACGTCCGGTCCCGTCCTGCTCAGCGGCGGCGACTTCGGGCCGGAGGCGAGCGGGTACGCGGTCCTGGCGGGCGCCGTCCTCACCGTCGTCTTCATGTGGCTCGCCCACCGCCGCGGCCACGTGGTTCCGCGACGCCGGCGCGACCGGGCCGCCGCGACCGCTACGCTCGCCCAGTGATGATCACGCTCCGCAGGGCTCCCGACCTGTGGCACCGCCTGGACGTCACGGTACGGGACACCCCCCTCGCCCTCTTCCTGGCCGTCGGCTCCGCCGTCCCGATGTTCCAGGGCCAGGGGACGCAGCTCGGCGCCGTCCCGGACCGCCCCCTCGACGCCCTCGCGGCCGCCGCGATCGCCCTCCAGAGCCTCCCGCTCGTCGTGCGCCGCCGCTGGACGGCCGTCTGCCTCGCCCTGACGGCGATCGGCTTCGCCATCGACCAGCTCTCCGGCTACCACACCTTCGCGGGCACCGGCATGGCCGTCGCACTGCTCAGCGCCGGCGCCCACCTGGAGTGGCACCGCCGCACGACCGCCCTGCTGCTCACCGCCGCGTACGTGCCGCTCGCCGTCGCGCTCCACCGCCTCGCCCCGTCCGTGGGCGTCGCGGAGTTCGTGACCTTCTACATGGCGACGTGCTTCGCGTGGGGCGTCGGCGCCTGGCTGCGCTACATCCGCGCCGTCGAGGCCGAGCGCCGCCGCCACGTCGCCGCCGCCACCCGCGCCGCCGAACGCACCCGCATCGCCCGCGAGCTCCACGACGTCGTCACCCACCACGTCACCGCGATGGTCGTCCAGGCCGAGGCCGCCCGGTACCTGACCGCCGCCCCCGAGCGCCTCGACGAGACCCTCGGCTCCGTCACCGACACCGGCCGCCGCGCCATCTCCGACCTGCGGCACCTCCTCGACCTGCTCAACCCCGACCACGACGAGCCCGCGAAACCGGCCGTCGGCGAACTCCAGACCCTCGTCGAGCAGACCCGCCGCGCCGGGCAGCCCGTCGAGTTCACCGAGGAGGGCGCGGGAGGCGCCGGCAGCGCCGACTTCACCATCTACCGCGTCGTCCAGGAGTCCCTGACGAACGCCCTCAAGTACGCCCACGGCAACCCCACCGTGGTCAAGGTCAACTACGGAGAGAAGGAGATCACCGTGGAGGTCGGCACCCGCGGCCCGAGCACGGCGGCCGGGTCGCCCGGCGGGAGCGGACGGGGCCTCGCGGGGCTCCGCGAACGGGTCGACGGCCTCGGCGGCGAGTTCGCCGCGGGCCCGGGCCCCGACGGCGGCTTCGTCGTCCGCGCCCGCATCCCCGCCGCGAGCGCGCCGTGACCGCGCCCGTCCGGGTCCTGGTCTGCGACGACCAGGCGCTGATCCGCACCGGGTTCACCACGATCATCGACGCGCAGCCCGACCTGGAGGTCGTCGGCGAGTGCGGCGACGGCCGCGCCGCCGTCGACCTCGCCCGCGAACTGGACCCGGACATGGTCGTCATGGACGTCCGGATGCCCGTCCTCGACGGCATCGAGGCGACCCGCCTGCTCGCGGGCGCCGGCGTCCAGAACCCCGTCAAGGTCCTCGTCGTCACCACGTTCAACCTCGACGAGTACGTCTACGAGGCGCTGCGCGCGGGGGCGAGCGGGTTCCTGCTCAAGGACGCCCCGCCCGCCCAGCTCCTGCACGGCATCCGCACCGTCGCGACGGGCGCCGCGCTCCTCGCCCCCGAGGTGACCCGCCGCCTCGTCGGCCGCTACGCCGCCCGCATCCGCCCCGCCGGCGGCGGCGCGGACGACGTCCCGCTGACCCCCCGCGAACTCGAGGTCCTGCGCCTCATCGCCGACGGCCGCTCCAACAGCGAGATCGCCGCGACCCTCGTGATCAGCCAGGAGACCGTCAAGACGTACGTCTCCCGCATCCTCACGAAACTCGACCTCCGCGACCGCGTCCAGGCCGTCGTCTACGCCTACCGCCACGGCCTGGCCACCTGACCCACCCCGCGGCCCGGTGCGTGGCGTGGAGAAGTCGGCGTGAAAAGAAGACGTCGGTGATCCACGGTACTCTGCCTAGCTGTCGGCGTCGCCGTTGGCCGGTGTGAACGATCGCGCGGAGGCCTGCGGTGTACTCGGACCCGAACGACACACCTGGAGACCAAGTGCAACCCGTCAAGATCGTGGACTTGTTCGCCGGCCCCGGCGGCCTCGATGTGGCGGCGGAAAAGCTCGGTATTCCGACGGTGGGCATCGAATGGGATGCATCGGCCTGTGAGACGCGGCGCGCCGCCGGACTGGAAACCGTGGAAGGCGACGTGCGCGACCACAAGCCTTCCGATTACCCGGATGCGAACGTTCTGGCCGGCGGTCCCCCCTGCCAGACCTTCACCGTCGCGGGAACCGGCGTCGGCCGTAAAGCTCTGGACGAAGTTCTGAGCTTCGTCAAGCGCATGCGCTCACGGGAGGACCGCGAAGAAATCGCCAAGGACTTGGCCGAGCTGAGCGACGAGCGCACCGGCCTGGTGCTGGAGCCTCTTCGTTGGGCGCTCGAGGCGATCGACGTCCGAAAGTCACCATACGACGCCATCGTTCTCGAACAGGTTCCCGCGGTGCTTCCCGTCTGGGAAGCCTACGCGGAAGCCTTGAGCGCCGAGGGGTACGCCGTCGACTGCGGCCAGTTGCGGACGGAGATGTACGGCGTTCCGCAAACGAGGAAACGCGCCGTTCTCATCGCACGCTTGGGCGTCGAATCGGTTCGTCTTCCAGTCCCGACTCATCGGCCCTACAGGAAGGGTGTTCCGCGGGATTGCGGTGACCTGCTTCTTGCGCCGTGGCGGACGATGACGGAAGCGCTCGATCGACGTGGTCCGTTCTCCGTCATCTCGAACTATGGCACGGGCGGCGATCCCAAGGCCCGCGGGCGGCGGTCCCATGACGAGCCCTCGGCGACCGTGACGGGCAAGATTTCCCGCAACAGGGTCGTTTCCGGGACCGGGGAAGAACTGCCCCGCTTCAGTATGTCGGAGGCCGGCCGCCTTCAAACCTTCCCTCGCGACTACCCATGGGCGGGGAAGGACGTCGGCCAACAGATCGGCAACGCCGTCCCGCCTCGTTTGGCAATGCACGTACTCGCCGCAGCGTTCGGATGGGATCCGCCCACCGAAGACATGCTGGAAAAACTCACGACCTGGAACGTCGCGGGCGTACCGGCTCCGAAGGCGCTGGAGAACGTGATGGTCGAGGGCATGGAATACGTGTGACCCCGGCGCTCGGCCTCGCCGGGTGAACGGACGTGGTCGCATCCATCGCTCCGTTCACCCGGCGGGGCGCTGCGGCACCCGCCGACCTCAGACGTCACGCCGGCCGAGGTCGGCTCCTCCCTGTTCGCCGCTCAGCCGTCGTGCAGGCTCCGGTGCGTCGGCTCCGCGCCCGGGTCGCCGGGCGGAAGGGGGGCGACCGTGGTCGGAGGGGCCGGGGAGACCAAGTCGTTGAAGAACGAGTAAGCGCCCGCGAAGGCGACGACCGCCAAGATGGTTCCCGCGGCGAACTTCTTGTTCTGCGTTCCGTCGCAGACGATGTAACCCAGGAAGCCGCCGACCAGAGCGACGACGATGGAACCGAGCAACAGCGTCATGACCCGAGGGCTGATGCCGTCGGCCGTGGTGGTGGCGATCACGGTGGTGACCAGAGTCGACATGGGCGTCCTTTTGCAGATGGACGAGTGATGGGGTGACGCGCCTGTCGTGTCGCGCGGGGTGCAGGCGCCTGTGCGCAGCCGGGAGTGTCGGCTCTGGCGTCGGGCCAGGTCGACTTGGATCATCGCCGACTGCTGTGCGGCTGATGCGTGCGCCGTCCGTGCTGCATTGGACGATCTCCATGGCGGCGCCGAGATCACTTGTCACAAGGCTTCCAGCTGCGTGCTCCCGTCGTTTGTCGTCGGCTCGTGCACGAACGAAGGCATGAGAAGTAGCGTCTTTGCCATCGATGGAACGGTTCGTACCCGAACTGCGTTCGGAGGCAAGACGTGTTGAAGGGTCCCGACGCTTCAGTGATGAACTCGGGACAACCTCGACTCGATGGCGCGGGTGCATGCCATCGCGAGGCCGCTGGGTTCTACCGGTCGTCGGACCTGCAATTCATGTCGACTGGTTGGCTCGCGGGTAGTGCATCATCTCCCTTCGGCGGCGAGGGATGCTGCCGGTTCGTCATCTCGGGTCGTGGCTTCATGGATCCCTTCGGCTAGCGCCTGACCGGGGATCCACGTATGGACGATAGGAGATCACGGTGATCGCGATCGCGCCATCGGCCCGATCCTGGGGCCGGGCATCACGAGGTTCCACCATAAACGGGCCGCCGCGCAAGCCGAGATCACGAATGTACAAGAAAATCACGTGTGCGCAGTGTCTGCCCCACTCGGTCGAATGTGGTGTTTCGAGGGTTTGAGGGGGCGCGTTCCTCGGTCGATGCATCTTCCGCATCAACCGCCTTGACATCCGTGCATCCGCGGGCGTACTCTCCGGCGAGTGCGGCTCGAGTTCGAGCCGCTTGTAACCCTTACCCGGATGCGCTTCACAGCCTGAAGGTGTGGGCCGCTACAACATGAATATTGTTCGGATGTGCTAGGGCCGCATTGATGTAGTCGTGTCAGCTGCGGGCTCTATATCGGCATGCCGAGATTGGCTGCAGTTGTCCCCGCGAGCCCGATCATCCGAACGATGAGAGCGTGATGGTCGGTCTGCGTCGACGATGGACGAAAGGCGACGGCTCAACATGGACACCACCCCTGCCGACGGTGGGCAATCCGTTCATCACAGCGAGCAACTGGAGAAGCTCGAAGAGTCCTTGAAGGACGCGTTGGCGATCGTCCAGGACACGCCTCGAGAAGATCTGAAGCCCCAAGAGTGGCTGGAGACCGCGGCTGCAGTAGGCGTGTGTCTCGCCCAATCACGTGAGGCTCTCGCCGAAGTGCGTCAAGAAGTCGTCGGAGGAGCCCGGGCGGCGCTCCTCCTGTACCTTCGCGGGCACCCGGGGGAGGAGGTCTCGCCCCACCAGCTGGAAGGTGTCGCGGCCATCAGGGCCTGGGCACGGCGTATCCGTGAACTTCGGCAAGTCGGGTGGGAGATCGAAACCCGCGGGAACGGCGCCGAGGCTCCGTATCGACTGTCGGCCTCCCACCTGGACGAGTCCGTGGCCTCGAGCGAAGAGACCATCGAGTCCGTGGGGGGCGGGAAGCCCGCGGAGAGATTGCTCGAATACCTTCTGCACATCAGCCCGTGGCCGGCCAGTCCGCAACAGCTGGAACGCGTCGCGAAGACACCGACCTGGCGACAGGAGCTTCGGGAACTGATCGACCAGGGGTGGTTGATCCAGTCACATGACGATGCTCCTGATGAGATCCTCCCAGGACATTACCGTCTGGCGAACCTGGAAGCGTAACGACCGAAAAAAATTTCGTTCGGTCGCCGTACCCTGTTTCAGTGCAGGGGCACCACGCCCGAGCATCACTCGTGTTCGCGAGGAGAACAATCAGTGACCAGTACGGACGAGTCCGAACGCGCCGCACACTCTGGTTGGTCGGGAAAAGACAGCCCCGTCGGTCAGGTCGTGCTCGCCCAATCCGAGGCTTGCCTGCGCTCCTATGAGGCCAACGCGGTCCTGATCGAGGAGCACGCGAACATCGAGACGTCCATCCGGGAGGGGGGTTACGGCCATCGGCAGTTGTACGAGCTGATTCAGAACGGGGCCGACGAGCTCAGAACCACCCGTAACGGGGTCATCCACGTGCTGCTCACGACAGACGCGCTGTACTGTGCCAACCGGGGGAACCCGATCACTCCGGAAGGTGCGCGCACCATCCTGGCCTCGCACCTGTCCCGTAAGCGCGGTGCGGAGATCGGGCGCTTCGGGGTCGGGTTCAAGTCCGTCCTCAGCGTCTCCGATCGTCCGTTCTTCTTCAGTCGCAGCGGCTCTTTCGTCTGGTCTGCGAGCCGTGCTCGGGAGCGCATTCTGGAACGCGTCCCCGATGCGGCGGGACCCACCCCCGTGCTCCGCATCGCCGAACCGCTCGATGCGGATGAGGAGCGTGCGAAAGATTCGATCCTCAACGAGCTGATGTCCTGGGCCGTCACGGTCATCAAGCTTCCGCTCCGCGAAGGCAGGTTCGCCGATCAACTGGGCGCTCAGCTACGGACATTTCCGTCGGTGTTCGCTGTGTTCTCTCCCCACGCCGGCCGCGTGATCCTCGAGGACCGTAGGAACATCTCGTACCGCAAGGAGATCGTCGTAGGAGGCGAAGGTCGCCGCCGGTCCCTCCAGGTCATCGAGAACGGGGTCGAGGCCGAACCTCTGGAGTGGTCGGTCTTCGAGAAGAACACCCCACTGTCCGACGACGCATGGGCTGATGCCGGTGAGTATCGGAACCGCGTCGAGGTTCCCATAGCCTGGGCCGTTCCGGACTCCGGCTGGCACAAGGAAGGGACTTTCTGGGCCTTCTTCCCGACGGAGTACCAGACCACCTTGAGCGGTGTCCTGAACGCGGCATGGAAGACCAATGAAGATCGTCAACACATTCTTCGAGGCAATGCCTTCAACGATGAGTTGATGAAGGAGTCCGCCCGGCTGGTCGTGGCCTCCCTGCCCGAGCTCGCCACGCCCGAAGATCCCGCGCGGCCCTTGGAACTGATGACCGCGCGTGGACGTGAGGTCCGGAACTGGGCGGATGAAATCCTCACCGACCTCGTTCGTGCGGAGGCGGCACGCAACCGCTCCCTGCCAGACCAGGACGGGGAGTACCAACTCCCTGAGGATGTACGCCTTCACCCGAAGGCGCCGTCGACCGATGCCGATGTTTGGCAGCGTTGGAAAGCTTGGGTCGAGCGGTGGGCCGCCTACCCTGGCCGCCCGGCCGAGTGGTGTCACCCATCAGTGGAGAGAACGGCGACACGACGGGCCCGCGCCGACATGTTGATCTCGGACTCTGGAAGCCGGGCCGCCACTGTTCAGGAGTGGCTGGAGGCATTGGTGACCGACGGTTCGGCCGCCGCATCGGCCGTCGCACTGTCGATCGTGGCGGAGATGGCCGCCGAACATCACCCTTACAAGGACGAGGCGCGGAAGTCGGCGGTTCTCCGAACAGCGGACGGCCGGCTGGTGCCCCCTCTGGAAGGGAAGGTGTTCCGTCGCACGGCGATGGACCCCCCTACCGAGGACACGGTCTACGTGGACCCGGAGTTGGAGGACGATCCCGCCGCCTCTCGATTCCTCGACATCCTCGGCATCAAGGAGGCGGATGCCTTCGGTCGCTTCGCCGCAGCGGTCTCCGGGGACCTCGCAGGCTACCGTGGACCGGATTGGGACCGGTTCTGGCTGCTCGCGAGACAGACCGGTGTCGAGCGCGCCGTCGAGTATCTGGTCGAGCGGGACGTGGTCGCAAGTCTCGAGATTCGTACTCGGGCCGGGACGTACGAACCGCTGAACGCCTGCCTGCTTCCCGGCACCGTCATCCTTCCCGGGAGCCCGGATGACGCCGAGTTCGTGGTGGACGAGGACTTCCATCACGATGACATGGAGATGTTGCGCCGACTGGGCATGTCCGACACGCCGATCCCGGAAGCGGACCCTTCGACGGCGGAGTGGTTCGGCGACTACAAGGCCGCGATGGTCGACAGGTACTACCGGACCCTGCCTGCGGGGGCCCGCAGGCCACAGCAGGGCAAGATCGTGGTGGAAGGCGCTCCTCTCGCCGGGCATCTCGGGCTTCTGTTCGACCTCACGCCGGCGGCGCGGTCCCGCTTCATTCAGAACCTGCCGCCCGAGGGCATGGTGACCAGGTGGACGGTCCAAGCGCTCACTCGTCCGGACGATCTGCCCCTGCCCGTACCGTCCCCTCTGGTATGGGCCATCGAGAAGACCGGCAGGGTCGCCACGTCGATGGGCGTACGTCGCATCGCCGATTGTGTCGGCCCCGGCTTGGCGGACCATGCTCGTGTGCTGCCCGTCGCGGACATCGACCTCGGCCTCGCACGTGCCCTCGGTCTCGCCAACACCTTGGAAGAGATCAAGGGAACTCTGTGGCTGTCGCTTCTCGACCGAGCTCTCGAGAGTGAGAGACACGTGGAGATCGGCGCCCTGTACGCGCTCGCCGTGACCCAGTTGAGCTCGCCTGCCAAGATTCGTTGTCGACAGGGAGAGAGCTGGACCGCCTGCCCTCCGGCGGAAGCCGTCGCGACAGCGGATCCCGGTCAGTACGAACGTCTCATGGCACGCGGCATAGCGGCTCTGCTCGTTCCTGAGACGAACGATGTCGCGCAGCTCGTGGACGCGTGGGGAATGAAGACCTTCGACGAGGTCTACGTCACGGAGATTCGTGCGTCGCCCCTCGGCGAGCCGATTCCCCTGGAGGACGTGTTCCCGCAGCTGAAGTTCGAGCCCGGGCGTCCGCTGCGAGGCCTCGTCCTGCAACGCTGCGAGACTTTGGACCAACTCGTTCGTACGCCCTCGGGTCAGACTTCGGAGCCCGTCCGCATCGGCCGGCGCGAGGAAACCGTCTACTGGCTCGATAGTCCCGATGACCTGGCGCTTCTCCAGGAGTTGAACGCCCTCCTGCGGCTGGGGCTCTCGGAGGAACGGCGTCGGGAGGTCCTTCGCCATCGCGAGGATCTCCAGCGCGACCGCCGGATCGTCGAGGTGCGAGCACTGCCGGACCTCAGGGACAAACTGGTGGCCATGCTCGGTGCCGACGTGCTCCGAGAACGGCTGCCGTACGGCCTGGTCGACGCGGTCGAGGCCGAGGAGGGACCGATCGACGACCGGACCGTCGCGGAGCTGACGCTCGCCGTGTACGGGGCGGGCGTCCTGCGCGAGTTCCGACAGCAACTGGAGGACCGAAACTTCCCCGTCCCGACCCAGATGGCCGGCAGCCATCAAGCGAAAGCGTTCGTGGCGGATCTCGGCTTCCCCGCCGAGTACGCCGGGTTCCGGCAACCCGCGCTCGCACCGGTTCTCACCGTGGAAGGACCTGTGCAGTTCCCGGCCTTGCACGACTACCAGGAGCTGATGGTCGGACGAATCATGGAGGTGCTGCTGAGCCGACCCGCCCTGCGCGGGATGCTCAGCCTGCCCACCGGAGCGGGCAAGACCCGAGTGGCCGTCGAGGCGATCATCCGCTGCCTGCGGTCGCTTTCGACCGAGGCCGTCTCCGTTCCCGTTCTGTGGGTGGCGCAGACAGAAGAACTCTGTGAGCAGGCGGTTCAGACGTGGCAGATGGTGTGGCGCCACACCGGACCGGCACGGCAGTTGACGATCAGCCGGCTGTGGGCCGCGAACGAGGCGGATCCCGTGGACGAGGGGCATCACCTCGTCATCGCCACCGACGCCAAGTTGGAAAGTGTGATCGAGGCCGAAGAGTACGCGTGGCTCCGCGAAGCACAGGTCGTCGTCGTGGACGAGGCGCACACATCGATCAGTCCGCGGTACACGCGGGTTCTCGGCGCGCTGGGACTCAACCCGCACCGATCGCGATGCCCCCTCGTCGGTCTGACCGCGACGCCTTTCCGCGGGACCAACACCGAAGAGTCCGACCGCCTGGTCGCCCGCTATGGCCGAAACCGGCTGGACCACCGGCGGGACGGCACGGAGATCCTGGGCGCAGACCCTTACGCCACCCTGCAGGAACTCGGTGTGCTGGCGCGCGTGAAGCACGAAGAGCTGCCGGGCTCCGACCTCGATTTGAGCGTGCAAGAGCGAGACTCGCTCGAACAGCTCCGTCGGCTGCCGCCATCGGCCGAAGAACGGCTCGGACACGACGCCGCCCGCAACCGTATTCTGATCGACAAGATCCTCGAGTTGCCGGACGACTGGCCGATCCTGCTGTTCGCCACGTCCGTCAACCACGCCCAGACCATGGCGGCGCTTCTCATCCGCAAGGGAGTTTCGGCCGCCGCCGTTTCGAGCGGTACCGATATCGGTCAACGTCGGCATGCGATCGAGCAGTTCCGGCAGGGCGGGATCCGCGTCCTGGCCAACTACAACGTTCTTTCCCAGGGTTTCGACGCGCCGGCGACACGGGCCGTCATCGTCGCCCGTCCGACGTACAGTCCCAACGTCTACCAGCAAATGATCGGGCGCGGCCTTCGCGGCCCGCTGAACGGCGGCAAGGAGGAGTGCCTCATCGTCAACGTCGCCGACAATATCGTCCAATACGGTGAAGAGCTCGCGTTCCGACAGTTCGAGTACCTCTGGAAGAGCCGATGACCGCACAGGTCCAGCTGACGGAACAGCAGCGACGGCTCGTCGAGGAACCTGCGGAGGCCCGCCTTCTGGTGACCGCTCCGGCGGGTTCGGGCAAGACGCTGTCCCTGATCCATCGCCTCGCCCACCTCATCGAGTACGAGGAACTCGAGCCGTCGGAAATTCTGGTCCTGAGCTTCTCCCGTGCGGCGGTCGGTGAAATCCGAAAGCGGCTCGCCGCCTTCGGAAGCGCCGCCGCGCATGTCGGCGTCCAGACGTTCGACTCCTTCGCCACCGGGCTGCTGTCCGAGGTCGCCCCGGAAGGCCCCTGGCAGCGACAAGGGTTCGAGCCGCGGATCCACGAGGCGACCCGGCTGATCAGGGAAGACTCGGACGTCGAAGAGGTCATCGGTGATCTCCGTCATCTCGTCGTCGACGAGGTCCAAGATCTCGTCGGTGATCGCGCCGAGCTCGTCCTGGCGCTGTTGGACACCGACGTGGAAGGCTTCACTCTGCTGGGCGATCCAGCCCAGGGCATCTACGGTTTCCAACTCGAGGACCCGCGGCAGCGCCTGGAGGGCGCTGCTCGGCTGTACGCAGAGGTGCGCGAACGCTTCGAGGGTGATCTGCAGGAGGTCTCGCTCACTGGCAACTTCCGTGCTCGTGAGCCGGAGGCCGAGGCGGCGCTCGCCTTCGGCGATGGGCTGGGACTCGTGAACGCTCCCTTCGGCGAAATCCAACGAAACCTGCGCAGTGTGCTCATGGCGGGGGACTCCCTGGGAACACTCGAGCAGGCCGCTCCCGTCATGGCCCGCATGGCGGGGACGACGGCGGTGCTGTGCAGATCGAACGACCAAGTCCTTCTGGTCTCACGGCGGCTGTACGACCTCGGGGTCCGGCATCGCGTCCAACGGTCGGCGCGTACCGACGTCATCCCCGCATGGGTCGGATCGCTCTACCGAGAAATCGATTCCAAACAGCCGAAGAAAAGCGAGGTTCTTGAGATTTTCAGGAATTTCGAGGTGGACCCGGAATCTTCCTGGGAGCTCCTTCGGCGCATGGGGCCGAGGCGCCGAGACGAAACCCTGGATCTTTCCGCCATTCGGAATCGCCTGTATCGCGGAGACGTTCCCGGTGAACTCACGGAACAAGGTTTTGAAGGGATCGTCGTCTCCACCGTCCACAAGGCGAAGGGACTCGAATTCGATCAGGTCGTCGTCCTGGACCCGGGAGACGCACCCGAGGACGACATGATCGAGCAGGCCGAGCGTGCCCGCCTGCTCTATGTGGCGATGACGCGGCCGCGTGACCTTCTGATCCATGTCAAGCCCGTCACCGGGGCGACGACCGGTCGCCTGCGGAAGCAACGGGACGGGCGGTGGGCCGAGCTGGGATTCAAAGCCGGGCGAAATCTCGGGATTGAGATCCGTGCGGAAGACGTCGACCCGGAGAACCCTCCGGGCACCCTCGGCTTCCAGGACGACCCGAAAAGTATTCAGAACTACCTGGCGACGGGCGTTCGAGCGGGTGATCCCGTCACGCTGGTTCGGCTTCCGGTGGAATCTTCCGGTGGCTTCGCCGGTTACGCCGTTGACCACGAGGGTCGGCGCATCGGTGTGACCACCGAGTCCTTCGAAAGGATGTTGAGAGCGCACCTGCCCGGCCGTGACCGCAGAGTTCCCTTTGCGATCAAAAATCTTCGAGTGGACACAGTGGAGACCGTGGTCGGCCGTGAAGCGGCCGGCCGCAATGCCGGTCTCGGCTGGTCGGGCGTCTGGCTTCGGCCGCGGATCATGGGCTTGGGCGTTTTCGACTGGATCGGAGAGGGCTCGTGAGGTTGGACAGGCACTATGCGTTCCGCCACGAGTTGGTCACCCGGTTGGAACGTGACTTGGTAGGGCCGACCGGCGGCGCCGAAGAAACGATCACTGATCCGCCCATCACCAAGTACGCCGCCGGAATCCTCTTCCCAAGGTCCCAGGACAGCGTCGCCGACACCAATCCGCTGGACGAAGAGCCGGAGAACAGGCACGCGGCCGATGTCGTGGACCCGGCCGTGGCCATGGCCAACGTGCGCTACCCGTCCTCCATGGGCATGACCTTCTCCGTCGACCTCACGGTTGCGGAGACGATCGTGGTCGAGGTGGAGGCCGCACGCTATGTGCCCGATTCGCCGCTGAAGGGCCGACGCGGTCGGACCGGTTCCGTGGCTGCGGAGTCGTGGCGGCGCACCGGTCTCGAGGTCGAACCCTGTCGCATCGATGTCTCCCGCACGGGCCGGCGGCGGATCGGGTTGGCCGAAAATCTCGAACTCTTCGTTCGAGTGCGGGCGGCGAACGCCGACGGGGTCGCGGCCGTCACGCTGGCCTTGCTCAACCGAAATGAAGCATCGCGTTCCA
The DNA here is from genome assembly GCF_000425065.1 of Actinomadura rifamycini DSM 43936. Classification (GTDB taxonomy): domain Bacteria; phylum Actinomycetota; class Actinomycetes; order Streptosporangiales; family Streptosporangiaceae; genus Spirillospora; species Spirillospora rifamycini. The sequence continues at coordinate 9,907 of NZ_AULB01000018.1, read as the reverse complement.
CCGGGGGCCGAGACGCGCTCGCCTTCTTCCAGCCGCGTATCACGGTCCGCTCCGCGGACGGATCGTCCCCGTTCGTGGAACGGCCGGTGCCCGGGGCCGCGGACACGGACGAGGAGCTCACCGCCTACCGACTTCTCTACGGGCACGCGCCGAACTTCGCCACCGGCCATGGCTGTGCGGTGGAATGGGAGTCCGTCGAGGTCGCCGTCAACGACGTGGCCACGGCTCCCACGACACGATGGATTCGAACGACCTTCGTGCCCGCCCATGATCTTCGGTCGGCCGATTCCAACCCGGAAGTCGATACCGCTCGCCTCGGCATGCATCGGCTCGCGACCGCGTCCGACGACGAGGTCATCGCCGCGTTGAGGACGCTGACATCGGGCTATCGCGCATGGATAGAGCGCAGGACCGGTCAGCTCGAAGATATCTCGCACGAGGATTTGCGCAGGACGGCCGCCGAGCACCTGCGACGTTGCACAGAAGCCTGCGATCGTATGGACGCGGGAATCGAGACGCTCGCGGATTCCTCGGACCCGGCTCCCATGGAAGCGTTCCGGCTCGCGAACCGGGCCATGGCGATGCAGCGTGCTCGAACGGACTGGCTGAGGACCGCGAACCGGAATTCGACACCGCCGGACGAGACGACCGCCACCTGGCGCCCGTTCCAGATCGCCTTCTTCCTCCTCTCGCTCCGGGGGGTCGCGGATCGAGAGTCGGACGACCGTGGTATCGCCGACGTGCTGTGGTTCCCGACCGGCGGTGGCAAGACCGAGGCCTATCTGGGGCTGATCGCCTTCGCCGCGTTCCTCAGGCGGTTGCGCGATCCGCGGAACGGCGGCGGGGTCACCGTGCTGATGCGATACACCCTTCGCCTTCTGACGGTCCAGCAGTTCGAGCGTGCCGCGCTCCTCATGTGCTGTATGGAGCGACTCCGCCGGGAAGCGGCCGGCCGCCTCGGTTCGAGCGAAATCTCCATCGGCATGTGGGTGGGGCGTGGCTCGACCCCCAACACCTTGGACGAGGCCAAGCGGTCTCTGCGGAAGCTCGGCAAGAGGGAGGAGGTGCAGGAGCAGAACCCGGTCCAGCTTCGGTCATGCTGCTGGTGCGGTACCGCTCTCGACCACTATGACTACAGGATCGAGGGCGACCGGCTGGTGATCGCCTGCGGCACGGCCGACTGCGACTTCGCCGAAGGGCTTCCGGTCCACGTGGTCGACGAGACCATCTATGCCGCACGCCCGACTCTGATCATCGCCACGTCGGACAAGTTCGCGGGGCTTCCCTGGAAACCCGAGATCGGCGACCTCTTCAATCACTTCAGCTCCGAACCGCCGCCCGAACTGATCATTCAGGACGAGCTGCATCTCATATCCGGGCCCCTGGGCACGCTGGCGGGCCTCTACGAGACCGCGATCGACCTGATCGGCGATCGCCCCAAGATCGTCGCGTCGACGGCCACGGTACGCCGGGCCGCCCATCAGGGCCTCGCGCTGTTCGACCGCCGGGTGGAGCAGTTCCCACCGCCCGGGCTGGACGCTCGAGATTCCTACTTCTCGGTGGAGACACCGCCGTCCTTGAAGGCGAGCAGGCTGTATGTGGGGCTCATGGCGCCCGCCACCAGTCAGACCAGTCTGATGGTGCGGACGTACGCTGCTCTGCTTCATCATGCCCAAGCGATCGAGGGAGCCGACGATGTGCGGGACGCCTATTGGACGCTCCTCGGATACTTCAACAGCCTCAGACTGCTCGGCGGTGCCAAGCTTCAGATCCAGGACGACGTCAACGATCGTCTCGACCTCCTCAGCGAAAGCCTCGGCCAGAAGCGACGAGACATCGGCCGTGACATCGAGTTGACCAGTCGGGAACCGTCGAGCGCGATTCCGGGTCACCTCCAGGACATGGCCAAGCCTTACCCGGACGCGCTGGGCGTGATCCTCGCCACGAACATGATCTCCGTGGGGGTCGACGTGGACCGCCTGGGCCTGATGGTCGTGATGGGGCAGCCCCAGTCCACCTCCGAATACATCCAGGCGACCAGCAGGGTCGGCCGGAAATGGCCTGGACTGGTGGTCACTCTGTTCAACGGTGCGCGCTCCAGGGACCGATCGCACTATGAGAACTTCGCCTCCTATCATTCGGCCCTTTATCGACAGGTCGAGGCGACCAGCGTGACGCCGTTCTCGGCGCGCGCTCGCGACCGTGGTCTGCACGCCACCGTCGTGGGGTTGGCCCGCTTGATGATTCCGATGGCCCGCCCGAACGAGGCGGCCGCGCACATCGCCGACTTCGAGGACGAACTCGGCCCCATCTGCGACCGGATCCTGGACCGCGTGGAACGCGTCGCCGGCCGGGCCGAGCGGAACATGACGGATCGGCAGCTCAAAGAGATCATCGCCCAGTGGCACGAGGCGGTCGACGAGAACCCGACGCTCGCGTACGGCACCTATCGGCAACCCGGCCTCCTGGTCGACGCGGGCCGTTGGGACGAGTCGGACGATGCGACCGCCTCCGGCTTCGCGACGCTGTGGAGCCTTCGGGACGTCGACGTGGAGTCGTCCCTCTACCTGGACAGGGGGGCGCGGTGAAGGGGAAGCCCATCGGGGGTGTCCGGCGAGCCCAGCTCATCACGACCTATGGGGTCGGTTCGCTGATCGCGGTCGGCGGCGAGTCGTTCATGGTGGCCGGGCTCGACCGCTGGCCCGAAGTCGGCCCCTTCGACCAGATCGTCCATGAGCCTCGGCTGCAAAAAGAGTTCGGAGTGCGAGGCTTCCGGCTGCCGCCGGCGTCCGACAACGACAAGTACGGGGACGTCCCCGTCATTCGCTTCCCGGAGATTCTTTCCTGCCCGGAATGCAATCGACTGGCAAAGGCCAAGTTCTTCGGTGCGTCCCGAAGCCCGGCGAAGTGCAGGGAGTGCGATCGCGAACTGGTGCCGTCCCGGTTCGTCGTCTGCTGCGCCGCTGGCCACATCGACGACTTTCCCTACTTCCGCTGGCTTCACAAGGGCGGCGACGTAACGGGGGGCGAAGGGCGACGGCACGAAATGAAGCTGAAGGCCACGGGCCGCAGTGCTTCACTCGGTGACATCGAGATTTCCTGTTCCTGCGGTGTGCGCCCGGTCACCATGGAGGGCGCCCTGAGCAAGGGGGCTCTGAAGGGCATCAGCACATGCACGGGGCGGCGCCCCTGGCTCGGTGACGTACCGGCGGAAGATTGCGCGGAACAACCGCGGGCGATGCAGCGAGGAGCGTCCGGCGTGTGGTTCTCCGACGTGCGTTCCGCGCTGTCGATCCCGCCTTGGTCCGAGGGCGTCCAGAGGCTGGTGGAGCGCCACTGGAGATCTCTCAGGAAAGCGCCGGACCTGCGCGACCGCCTCGAAGAGCTGGAGCTCGACCGACACCGGCTGTTCGGCGTCGAAGAGATCATGCAGGCCGTGGAGCGACGCCGCGAGATGGAGGCCGGTCACCTGGACACCTCCGATGGGGCTTTGAAAAACGACGAGTACCAGGCTCTGACCAGGCCTACCGAAGAAAAAGGGGGCAAACAGGACTTCGTCTGCGTCCCCTGGGAGGAGGACGACGCCGTCGCGGCGGAACTCGCGATCGACAAGGTGATGCGGGTCAAACGGCTGCGGGAGGTGCGCGTTCTCACCGGGTTCACCCGCCTGGCCGCGCCCGGCTCGGCGAATCCCACGGGCTCGGCGGCGCTCTACGCGACCGAGAACCGTCCCGACTGGTTGCCCGCGATCGAAGTCATCGGCGAGGGCGTCTTCCTCAGGTTGGACGCCGGTCGACTCACGGAGTGGGAATCGCGTCCCGGAGTTCGGGCGCGCCTGGCCCCCATCGACACCGCTTACCGTGAGCGTTTCGAGCGGCTCGGCCGCGCCGCCGACAGAGAGATCACGCCCAGACTCGTCATGATCCACACGTTGGCGCACGCGATCATCAACGAATGGAGTCTGGACTCGGGGTACCCAACGGCCTCGCTGCGCGAGCGCCTGTACGTGTCCGACGGAATGTCCGGCTTCTTGATCTATACGGCCACCAGCGACTCCGCCGGAAGTCTGGGAGGCATCGTTGCGCAGGTCGAGTCGGGGCAACTGGCCTCGTCGGTGGGCCGGGCCATCGATCGGATGTCCTGGTGTTCCGCCGACCCTTTGTGCATCGAATCGGACAGCGGCGGTGTCGACAACCTGAACCGTGCCGCCTGTCACTCGTGCGTCCTTCTCCCGGAGACGAGTTGTGAAGAGTTCAATACCCTGCTCGACCGCGGCCTGATGGTGGGCACGCCCGAGGCCCCTGATCTGGGCTTCTTCTCCGTCGAATGATCTCTGACCGCCGATCCCGGGCGCCCGGCGCCTCGCGGCGGACGAGGGTGCGGAGGCCGACCGCGACGCCGAGCGCGCGCCACGCGAGCAGCACGTCGTGCAGCGCGCGGAACCGGCCGGGCAGCCGGTCCGCCGGGAACGCGACGGGGAGAACAGCAGGACGAAGAACACCGGCACCTGGCGGACGGGCCGGACCAGCACCGCCAGCACGTACCCGACGGACGCGGCGGTGACCGTCACGAGCGGCGCGGCGCCGGCCGGCAGCGGCCGGCGGACCGACAGGTCCAGGTCGAAGCGCAGCCGCACCACCGGGTAGGCGTCCTTCGAGGGTGGCCGGGGCGAGCGCGTACCCGTCGAGGGCGCCCCGCTCCCGGTGGGACGACGCCCACACGACGGGGGCCGCCGCGGCGTCGGGCGGGACGGTGAGCAGGACACGCCGCCCGGTGCGGACGCGGCGCCGCACCGGGACGGGTACGGCCGCCGCGGGCTCCGACGGGTCCGGGCCGTCCGGCGCGAGGTGCAGCTCCAGACGCAGCCCGTCGCCGCCTGGCCGACCCCGCCCGGCGGCCCGGCCGCGCTGCGCGCGACGAGGTCATCCGGAGGCGGAATGCCGCGGCCAGGCGGGAGGGCTGACGCCCGCGACGCCCGCGGCGTCCGCGTAGCGGCGGGCGAGGCGCGCGAAGGCGTCCCGCAGCTCCGCCGGGCCGACGACCTCGATGTCCGCGTCGAACCGCCCGACCGCCGCGGCCAGGCCCGTCCACGACCACGACCCGAGGACCAGGCGGCAGCGGTCCGGCCCGAGCGCCTCGACGACCCCGTCCGGGGCGAACGGGGACACCTCCCCGGCCGGCAGGTCCAGGACCACCTCGCCCCGGCACGGCCAGTCGTCCGCGCCGCCCCGGAACCGCTCGGTGACGAACGCGGCGACGTCGTCCGCGGGCAGCTCGCGCGGCGCGAAGCGGGGGCCGGTGGGGACGCGCGGGACGATCCGGTCCGCGCGGAAGGTGCGCCAGTCGTCCCGGTCGAGGTCCCAGGCGACGAGGTACCAGCGGCCGCCCCACGTCACCAGATGGTGCGGCTCCACCCGGCGCGTCGCGTCGCGGTAGCCGAACCGGAGCACCTCGCGCGCCCGGACGGCGGCGCCGACCGCCGCGAGCACCCCGCCGTCGGCCCGCGGACGCCCCGGCGGCTCGACGGCCGTGACCCGCAGCGTGTCCACCCGGTACCGCAACCGGGCCGGCATCACCTGCCGGACGGTCGCCAGCGCGCGCGCCGCCGCCTCCTCGATCCCCGCGCCGCTCGTGACGGCCGTCTGCAGCGCGACGGCGAGGGCGACGGCCTGCTCGTCGTCGAACAGCAGCGGGGGCAGCTCCGCGCCCGCGTCCAGCCGGTACCCGCCGTCCGGCCCCTTGACCGCGACGACCGGGTACCCGAGCTCGCGCAGCCGGTCGACGTCCCGGCGCACCGTCCGCGGGCTGATGTCCAGCCGCTCCGCCAGCAGCGCCCCCGGCCAGTCCCGGCGCGTCTGCAGCAGCGAGAGCAGCGCCAGCAGCCGCGCCGAAGTTTTCTGCATGTCCGCCATTCTCCCGCAAGTAGCGGCCACACCCTGTCCGCTACCGCTGCCACTGTGGGACGCGAACCGAACGACCAAGGAGCCGAATATGCCGGTCAAGGCAGTGACCCACCTCAACTTCCGCGGCGACGCCCGCGCGGCGCTCACCTTCTACCAGTCCGTGTTCGGCGGCGACCTCGCCGTCGTCACGTACAAGGACACCGGCAACGTCCAGGACGAGGCCGACGCCGACAACGTCACGTGGGGCCAGGTGGACGCCGACAACGGCTTCCGGGTGATGGCCTACGACGTGCCGTCCGCCCAGCCGTGGAACCCGGGGGAGAACGCGTTCTTCGTCTCGGTCCGCGGCGACGACGCCGATGAGATCACCGCGTACTGGGACAAGCTCGCCGACGGCGCGACCGTCGTCCAGCCGCTCGGCCCGGCGCAGTGGGCGCCCCTCTACGGGATGCTCAAGGACCGCTTCGGCGTCACCTGGGTGCTCGACATCGTCAGCGAGTACGCCGCGTCCTGATCGAACCCCGCCCGCCGTCCACCGGACGGCGGGCGGACCGCCCCCGAGAACACGAGGCCGCAGATGACCGTCCTGGACGACCGGGCCCTCAACCGCGCGACGCTCGCCCGGCAGCTCCTCCTCGAACGCGCCGACCTGCCGGCGCCCGACGCGATCGCGCACCTCTGCGGCCTCCAGGCCCAGGAGCCGCAGGAACCGTTCACCGGCCTCTGGACCCGGCTGCGCGCGTTCGACCCGGCGAACCTCTCGACCGCCCTCACCGCCCGCGCCGCCGTCCGCATGCACCTCATGCGCCGGACCGTCCACCTCGTCACCGCCGCCGACGCCCTCGCCTGGCGCGCCCGGCACCACGCGATGCTGCGGCAGCGCGTCCTCGGCGTCTACCGCCGCGAGCTCGCCGACACCGACCTGGACGACCTCGCCGCCGCGGGCCGCGCGGTGCTGGCGGACGGACGCGCCCGCACGACGACCGAACTCGTGCAGGCCCTCGACCGTCCGGTGCCGTCCCGCCGCGCGATCGGCGAGATGCTGGTCGCCGCGCTCGTCCCGGTGGTGCAGGCGCCCCCGCGCGGGTTGTGGCGCACCAAGGCGGGCGTCCGCAACGTGAGCGTCGCGTCCTGGCTCGGCCGCGACATCGACCCGCTGCCGACCGACCCCGCGGACCCGGTCGGGCAGGCGCTCGTCCGCCGCTACCTCGCCGCGTTCGGCCCCGCGTCCACGTCCGACCTCCGCGCCTGGTCCGGCCTCGCCGGGCTGCCCGCCGCCGTCAAGGCCGTCCGCGGCGAGCTCGTCGCCTTCCGGGACGGCCGGGGCCGCGAGCTGCTCGACCTCCCGGACGCCCCGCGCCCCGACCCGGACACCCCCGCCCCCGTCCGCTTCCTCCCGGCGTTCGACAACGCGATCCTCGGCTACCACGACCGCGGCCGCATCATCGACGACGCGCACCGCGGCATCTCGGTCGCCGGCGAGCGCGCCGTCCTCGTCGACGGCCGCGTCGCCGCCACCTGGGCCCTCGACGGGGACACCGTCACCGTGACCCCGCTGCGCCGCCTCCCCGCGCCCGACCGGACGGCCGTCCTCGAAGAAGCCGAGCACCTGGCGTCCTTCCTCACCGACTGCGACTCCCAGCGCGCCCGCCTGGCCGACTGACGAACGGCGATCTACGAAAACCTGTAGTGACCGAGGTAGATATTCGCGCCCGCATCGGGTACGGTATGTGTCATCGAAGAGAGACAAGTCCAAGAGAAGCGGCAGAGGACGAACTGCCGGCAGGTTTGGATGGAACAGGCCGAGCGTGCCGGGGCCAGCGCAGTGGAAGGGGCTCCGGCACCCGGTCCGACCGGCGGCCACCGGGTCGCCGGAACAAGAGGAACACGCAGTACCGGAAGTGATGTCGAGGAAAGGAGGGTCCGGCGCCATCGGGATCGCCCGCAGCAGGCTCCAGTCACGCCGCTCGGGTACCGCAGTTCCACAGATTGGACGGTGGTCTACGGTCACGCATCCGCGATCCCTGCGCACCCGTCCCGGTCGGGACGGCTGACGCGGAAGACCCGCCCTTCGGGGCCGGGTAGATGGTGTTGTACCTCTGGGCCCCGGCGCCGCAATCGGCGCCGGGGCCCCCGTTGCGTTTCCCGACCGGCAGTTCCCCGAGCAGTACGGAAGGTTTTGTGAGAGCACCCCGGCCGGCCCGGACCGGCGACCAGCACGCCCCGCACGGGGCCGACCCCGACGACGGGCTCGAAGACAAGCTCGACGACGACGACTACCCGGCCTACAGCATGGGCCGCGCCGCCGAGATGCTCGGCGTGACCCCGGCCTTCCTGCGCAGCCTCGACACCGCCAAGCTGTTCGTGCCGCAGCGGTCCGCCGGCGGCCACCGCCGCTACTCCCGCTACCAGCTCCGCCTGGCCCAGCGCGCCCGCGACCTGGTCGACCAGGGCACCCCGCTGGACGCGGCCTGCCGCATCATCATCCTCGAAGACCAGCTCGCCGAAGCCCAGCGCATCAACGCCCGGCTCCAGCGGGACCGCCGCCCCGAGTAGACCCGCCGCCCCCGGACGTCCCCAGGGGCGGCGTCGCCTATCTTGAAGGGGTAGGGCTTCCGACTCAGGAGACGATCACCATGGGCGGAGGGGCGCCCGAAGTATGGATCTCCGCGGCCGACGGCTGCGACATGGTCCGTGCCGACGCGATCGTGATGTTCCGGATGGACGGCACCGGCCGGCTGACCGCCCAGCTCCGCGACGAGGCGAAGGTCAGCGTGACCCTGCTGGAAGGCTCGTCCGGGAGCGGCCACCCGCCCCCCGACTTCCACCGCCGCCTGGCCCGGGCCGTCGCCGAACTCGCGGACTCGAGCGGCGCGCACCTCATCCGCGCGGAACACGAGGACGGCACCTGGAGCTGGACCGCCGAGGCCCTCTGACTTTGCCGCCCATTGCCCGCGCGAGGCGTAGCGTCGGTAGTGCCGCGGGGTCGAACTCCGCCCGTCCGCGACCAGCCCCGCGGCCGGAGGGCACCATGTCCACGACCCAAGGCCACATCGACATCCACCCGACGGTCGTCCTGTCCGTCGTGCGCGGACCCGAATACACCGTCGTCGCCCTGCAAGGGGATCTCGACCTGGAGACCGCGCCCGCCCTCCACGAGGAACTGCTGGCGCTCATGGACTCCGACCACAAGACCGTCGTCCTCGACCTGGCCCACCTGGGCTTCTGCGACGCCGCCGGCCTGTCCGCCCTGATCAGTGCCTCGCACCGCGCACTGGCCCGGGGCGTCTCGATGCGCCTCGCCGCCCCCCGCCCCCGGGTCGCCGACGTCCTCGCCGCCACCGCCCCCGAACACGGCCTCCGCCCCTACCCGTCCCTCCCCCGAGCCCTCCACCACCCCCTACCCCCACCCCTCCAACCCGCCCTCTGACACCGCCGCCCGGACGCCACCGGCACGTCGACCATTAGACATGTCTCTCCAACCGGAGACTTTTCTCCATACTCCGGGGCTTGCATGATGCGCTTTTGCAGTCGAGTTCCCGGAGAGGCGCATGGCCCACAACGCGAGCTGTGCAAACGCCAGGAAACCCGGTTGCAAATGCCCATGCGGTGGCGCCAGGCACGGTTGCCAGGGGGCCTTTCGGCTTGCGGACGGAGCCCTCCAAGACGTCCTGTCGTACCGGGAGGAGCGAGAACGCGACTGGGATAAGAGGCCGGACAAACTGAACCTTTTCCAGCAGCGTCCGACGGTGCGTGATCACATCATGATCGCGGGCGGTGTGGCGGGCCCTGGAACGTAAAGAAGCCCTGGTAGGACGGGTGGTCTCTCACCCCCGCCCGATCCCACCAGAGGCTTCACATGCTTTTCTACCGTTCTTCGCTGCCGTTGTCGCGTCAGACGCTGCAGTACGTGACCGGGGTCGTCGGCCGCCACCGCAAGCAGGCCGGCAGCAAGGGCCGGGCACTGACGGCGGGCATGCAGGCGCTGATGACGCTGGCGTACT
>NZ_AULB01000017.1 GCF_000425065.1 Actinomadura rifamycini DSM 43936 | reverse complement strand
CCCGACGGCGAGCACGGCGCCCGCCGCGCCGCCCGCCGCCGGCCCGGACGCCTGCCCGGACGTCCGCCCCGCGCCGGGCGTCCCGCCCGCGGGGTCGTCGGAGTCGAGCAGGACGCGCGCGCCGAGTGCGGCGCCCAGGACGACCGCGACCGTCGCGGCGACGGCCGCGATGACGGCGGCGCGCGAGCGCAGGCCGGGCCCGCCGCGCAGCGTCGCCGCGCGTTCGGGCGGGACGAGGCCGGTCGCGACGGCGTCGGCGACGTCGGACGGGACCGGTGCGGGGGCGCCGACGATCCGCCGGTAGTCGGGGTCGTCGGCGAGCGCCCCGTAGGGCGCCGTCCGGTGGAGCAGCTCCTCCAGCGGGACGCGGTCGGCCGGGTCCTTGCGCGCGCACAGTCCGACGAGCTCGGCGACGCGGGGGTCCGCGCCGTCGAGGTCGATGTCGCCGCCGAGGGTGCGGTGGATGATCGCCTCGATGCGGCCGCCGCCGAACGGCGGGCGCCCGGTGGCGGCGTAGGCGATGGTCCCGGCGAGGGAGAACACGTCGGAGGCGGGCACCGGCTCCTGCTCGCGGACGACCTCCGGCGCGACGTAGCCGGGGGTGCCGTTCCACGCGCCGGTCCGGGTGATCTGCGTCTGGTCCTCGCCGCGGGCGATGCCGAAGTCGATGAGGCGCGGGCCGTCCGGGGCGAGGATCACGTTGCCGGGCTTGAGGTCGCGGTGCTGGACGCCCTGCCGGTGGATCTCCAGGAGCCCGTGCGCGAGGGCGGCGAGCAGCCGCAGGCACGTGTCGGGCGGCAGCGGCCCGGACCGGGCCACGGCCTGCCGCAGCGTCGGGCCCGGGACGTACTCGGTCGCGAGCCAGTACGGCGGCGCGTCGAGCCCGGCACCGACCATCGAGGCGGCGAACCGGCTGCGGACGCGCTCGACGGTCGCGACCTCGCGGCGGAAGCGGGCGAGGGCCTCCGGCCCGTCGAAGTCCTCGCGGATGACCTTGAGGGCGACGTGCCGTCCGCCGTCGGTCAGTCCCAGGTACACCTGGCCCATGCCGCCCGCGCCGATGCGGGCGAGCAGGGGGTACCCGCCGATGGCGGCGGGGTCCTCGGGTCGTAGCGGCTCCACGGTCAGCGGCCGTCCGGTCGTGCGTTCATGCCGCGCATGATCTCACTTCCGGCGATCACGCGACCACACGGACTCAAGGGACGGGCAGTGGCGTATCGGACGGCTCTCGGGCGACTCAGCGGGCCTTGCGGGCGACGTGCAGGGCCCAGCCGATCAGGGGCGCCTGGAAGGGCAGGCGGCCGTAGGCGGCGGCGCGCAGCGGCAGCGCCCGGTGCCGCCGGTCGCGGGCTGTCTTGATGCCGGAACACCCCGCGCGGCCCCGCGCGGGGTGCGGTTCAGGGCATGCGGCGGATCTCGTCGATGACGGCGGGCATCGCGGCGTTGGTGCCGCCGAACCAGTCGAGGAGGAACGCGACCTGCTCGTCCGTGCAGCCGGCGAGCCGCTCGCGGAACTGCCGGGTGACCGGGTCGAAGTACCGTCCGGCGCGCTCGGCGGCGCCGGGGACCAGCTCGACGATGACGCGGCGCCGGTCGTCGGGGTCGCGGGTGCGGCGGACGTGGCCGGACTTCTCCAGCCGGTCGATGACGGCGGTGATGGCGCCGCCGGTCGTGATGCCCATCAGCTTCGCAAGGGCGCCGGGCGTCTGCGGGCCGTCGAGGGCGAGCGCGTTCACGCACTGCGCATCCGTGACGTTCATCCCCGACTTGGCCGCCGTCGCGTGGTGCAGCAGGACGGTGTACATGGTGGCGCGCCGGAGCTCCGCCGCGAGCTCCGCCGCCCGCCCGGCCGCCGGCGTCCCGCGCGTCGGCCCGCCGGCCCCGCGCCCGCGCTCGGGGGTCGCCACGACCCACCTCCGTCTTCTCGAAAATAGAGCGTTCGGAGAGTGTAGCGGTCGGTGCCGACACGGCTGCGGCACGGGCACGGACGCGGATACGGCACGGACGCGGACGCGGGTCCGTCGCGGCGTGTGGGTCAGGTCATGGTCGCGGGCGCCGGAACCAGTATCCGGGCGCCCCTATCATGGTTTTTGTTAGGCCCGCTAACAGTGGGTCCAGGCATGGCCCCGAACCCCACAAAGGCTCGGGGCCGACCCGTACCGGGGCCCGGACCGCCTCAGCGGGCCTCCTCCGCGATCTGCTTCGCCCAGCGGTAGTCCGCCTTCCCCGCGGGCGAGCGCTTCATCTCCTTCACGAACGCGTACGTGCGCGGCACCTTGTAGCCCGACAGCTCGCGGCGGCAGTGCGCGTCCAGCTCCTCGGGAGCGGGCGCGTCGCCGGACGGCTGCACCACGGCCGCGACGCGGCTGCCCCAGCGCTCGTCCGGGATGCCCGTGACGACCGCGTCGTACACGGCCGGGTGGCCCTTCAGGACGGCCTCGACCTCCTCCGGGAACACCTTCTCGCCGCCGGTGTTGATGGCCTGCGACCCGCGCCCGAACACGGCGATGGAGCCGTCCTCCTCGACCGTCGCCATGTCCCCGGTGAGCAGCCAGCGGCGGCCGTCCACGACGGGGAACGTCTTCGCGGTCTTCTCCGGGTCGTTGTAGTAGCCGTGCGCGATGTACCCGCTGCGCGCGACCTGCCCGATGACGCCCGACCCGGGACGGACGGGGCGGAGCGCGTCGTCGAGGACGGTCACGTTCTCCACGTCCGGCGCGAACCGGAGCCCCTTCTCCGGGGACGACCCCGCCACCGCCTCGGCCGTCGACCCCGATTCGGTCGACCCGAAACGGTCCAGGATCATGCGGTCCGGCAGCAGCTCCGCGATCCGGTCCCGCACGCTCCCGGTGAGGATCGCCCCCGTCGACACGAACGCGAACAGGGACGACGTGTCGTACCCGCCGCGGGCCAGCTCGTCCGCCATCGGGATCGCCATCGCGTCCCCGGTGACGGTCAGCGAGTTGACCTTCTCCCGCTCGATCGTCCGCCACACCTCGGCCGCGTCGAACTTGCGCGTGTAGACGAGCGTCGCGCCCATGAACCACGCGATCCAGGTGGCCATCTGCGCGGCGCCGTGCATGAGCGGCGCGATCGGCATCATCACCATCGGGCCGCCGTTGCGGGCCAGCTCCACGACGTCCTCCGGCCGCTCGGGGCGCGGGAACGTCGGGTTCCAGAACGCGAACAGCATCTGCTCGGTGGACCACATGACGCCCTTGGGCATCCCGGTGGTGCCGCCCGTGTAGACGATGTAGGTGTCGTCGGGCGAGCGCGGCGCGAACCCGCGCCCGCCGTCGGCGTCCCGCAGCGCGTCCTCGTACCGGACGGCGCCGCCGATCGCCGGCGCCCCGCCCACGGCGATGAGGTGCCGCAGCTTCGGGACCTCGGGGACGACCGCCGCGACCCGCTCCTCGAACTCCACGTCGTACAGCAGCGCGACGCTGTCGGAGTCCTGGTAGATGTAGCGGAGCTCGCCCTCGACGTACCGGTAGTTGACGTTGATCGGCACCGCGCGGATCTTCAGCGCAGCCAGCAGCGCCGCCGCGTACTCGACGCCGTTGTAGAGCTGGACGGCGACGTGCTGCCCGGGCCCGACCCCGGCCGCCGCCAGGTGGTGCGCGAGCCGGTTGGCGTGCTCGTCCAGCTCGGCGTAGGTGAGCCGCCGGTCGCCGCACACCAGCGCGGTCCGGTCCCCGATCGCGTCCGCGACTCCCTCGAACAGGTCGGCGTGGTTGTACTCCATCGGTCACCCTCCGAAGGGGGTTGAGGTGGGGGAGATGGAAGGTTCGCGTCGCGGCGTCGCGCTACGGCTTCTCGCTGCCGACGATCCACATCGCGTAGAACTGGGCGCCGCCGCCGTAGGCGTGCCCGAGGGCGCGGCGGGCGCCCTCCACCTGGTGCTCGCCGGCCCGGTCGCTGACCTGCATCGCCGCCTCGGCGAAGCGGATCATCCCGGACGCGCCGATCGGGTTGGACGACAGCACGCCGCCGGACGGGTTCCAGGGGATGTCGCCGCCGAAGGCCGTCGCGCCCGACTCGGTGACCTTCCAGCCCTCGCCGTCGCCGCAGAACCCCAGGTTCTCCAGCCACATCGGCTCGTACCAGGAGAACGGGACGTACACCTCGGCGCAGTCGAGCTCGCGGCGCGGGTCGGCGATCCCGGCCTGCGCGTACACGTCGGCGGCGCAGTCCTTGCCGGCCTGCGGGCTGACGTTGTCGCGGCCCGCGAACGCCATCGGCTCCGAGCGCATCGCCGCCGCCTGCACCCACGCGGGCTTGCCGGGCGCCTTCTTCGCGGCGTCCTCGGACGCGAGCACCATCGCGCACGCGCCGTCCGACGACGGGCACGTGTCGAGGTAGCGGATCGGCTCCCACAGCATCGGCGTCGACTCGACCATCTCGCGGGAGATGCCGGGGATCTTCAGGTGCGCGTACGGGTTGCGCAGCGCGTTCTCCCGGTCCTTGACGGCGACGAGGTGCCCGATGTGCTCGGGCGCGCCGGTCCGGCGGATGTACGCGCGGATGTGCGGGGCGAAGTAGCCGCCCGCGCCCACCACCAGCGACGTCGTGAACGGCGAGTTCACCGTCAGCGCCCACGTCGCGTTCGACTCCGACTGCTTCTCCCACGCCAGCGTGAGCACCCGGTCGTGGACGCCGCTGCGGACGAGGTTCGCCGCGACGATCGCGGTGGACCCGCCGACCGACCCGGCCGTGTGCACCCGGATCAGCGGCTTGCCCGCGGCGCCCAGCGCGTCCGCGAGGAACAGCTCCGGCATCACGACGCCCTCGAACAGGTCGGGGGCCTTGCCGACGACGATCGCGTCGATGTCCCGCCAGGTCAGCCCCGCGTCGTCGAGCGCCCGCCGCGCCGCCTCGCGCAGCAGCCCCGCCATCGACACGTCCAGCCGCCTGGTCTTGTACTGCGTCTGCCCGACGCCGATGACCGCACAGGAGTTGGCCATTACTTCTCTCCCGACATCACGCACACGAGGTTCTGCTGCAGGCAGGGACCGGACGACGCGTGCCCGAGCGTCCGCGACGCCGTCCCGTCGTGGATCCGGGCCGCGGCCTCGCCGATCCGGATGAGGCCCGCCGCCATCAGCGGGTTCGCCGCGAGGGCCCCGCCGGACGGGTTGACGGCGACGCCGTCGCCGAGGCCGAGGGCCTCGCGCAGGATCAGCTCCTCGTGGCTGAACTGGGCGTGCAGCTCCGCGACGTCGACGCCCGCCGCGCCCGCCTTCTCCCCGGCGATCCGCGTCGACTCCGAGCGGGTCAGGTCGCGGGCGCCCGGCGAGTGCGGCTCGACGCGGTGGTCGAACCCGGTGATCCACGCGGGCCGCTCGCACAGCTCGCGCGCCCGGTCCCCGGCCGCGAGGACGATCGCCGCGGCGCCGTCCGTCAGCGGCGCGACGTCGTGCTCGCGCAGCGGCGCGACGTCGTAGCCGGCGCCGTCCGCGGGGTCGGGCAGGTCGAGGGCGAACGGGTTGCCGCGCCCGGCCGCGCGGGACCGCGCGGCCACCGCGCGCAGGTCGTCCTCCTTGGTGCCGGACCTCTCCATGTACGCGCGGGCCTGCATCGCGGCGAGCGACACGTGGTCGACGCCGAGCGGCGCCAGGTAGTACGGGTCGTGCTGCTGCGTGAAGATCGCGCGGATGTCGTTCTGGGTCGACTTGCCGAACCCGTACACCAGGGCCGTGTCGGTCTCGCCGGTCTGGAGCTTCACCCACGCCTCGTACAGCGCCCACGCGCCGTCCATCTCGACGTGGCTCTCGGAGATCGGCGGCCACGCGCCGACCGTGTCCAGCGCCGACACGAACGCGAACGGGGCGCCCTGGAGGTAGTCGCAGGACCCCGAGCAGGTGAACCCGAACCGGTTCAGCCCGGTCCGCTCCTTGATCTCGCCGATCACCGGGGCGAGGATCTCGGTCTCCAGCAGCCCCTGGTCCGCGCCGCTGTGCTCGCTCTGCGTGAAGGCGACGACGGCTACTTCTCGCATCAGAGGTAGTCCTTGATCTCGTCGAAGGGGACGTCCGGCTCGTCGATGGGCGCGAACCACTTGATGTTGTTCACGCTCGCGTCCCACTCCTCGCGGGGCCGCCACTCGGCCTTGACGCGCATGCCCATCCGGACCTGGTCGGCCGGGATGCCCGCGACCAGCGTCAGCATCGGGACGCCCGCGCCGTCCAGCAGGACGTACCCGGACACGAACGGCACCTCGGGCGCCCGCGGGTCGGGGATGTTGTTGACCGCGAACGTGGTCAGCGTGCCGACGTCCGGCAGCTCGACCTCCTCGGGCATCGGCACGCCGTCGCGCGGGCACGTCTCCTTCATCGGGACGATGACCGCCTCGCACACCGGGCACCGGTTGCCGAGGACGCGGCCCTCGGACATGCCCTCCAGGTACCGGCGCAGCGCCCGCCCGCCGCTCAGCCGGTACTCCAGCTTCGCCTGCGGGTTGATCATCGTGACTTCCGGCAGGAAGCACTCGATGTCGCCGATGGCGCCGGTGCGCTCCGCCCGCCACTTCGGCCGCACCCGCATCCCCGTCTTCAGGAACTTCGGCGGCTCCGCGCCCGCGTCGAACACGCCGACGTCCAGCGCGTGGACGAGCGCGGTGTCGGCGCCGTCCGGGCGGATCAGCGCCCACGCGAACGGACGGTCGAACGGGTGCTCCTTCGCCGGGTGCGGCACCCACGACCACGTGGTCACGGTGCCGGCGGGGCCGACCTCGACGAACTCGTCCGTGACGTCGTCGCCGGTGTCGGGGTCGTACTCGGCCGGCGGCACGAGCACGCGGCCCCCGCCCGTCCGGACGCCGACCAGCCGGCCGTCCCGCAGCTCGCTCAGGAACCGGCCGATGACCGGGCCGACCGAGCGGGTGTAGCCGCCGGGGAACTCGACGACGTGGTTCACGTCAGATGGCACTCTCACGGTCCTTCCAGTACGGGTCCCTGAGCTTGCGCTTGAGCAGCTTGCCGTTCGGCTCGCGCGGCATCGTCTCGATGAAGTCGATCGTCTTCGGCCACTTCATCCGCGCGAGCCGGCCCTCCAGGGACGCGAGGATCTCGGCCGCGAGGTCCGGGCCCGGCTCGACGCCCGCGGCGGGCTCCACGACCGCCTTGATCTGCTCGCCCCACTCGTCGTCGGGAATGCCGAACACGGCGACGTCCGCGACCTTGGGGTGCAGGGTGATCTCGTTCTCGATCTCGGCGGGGTAGATGTTCGCGCCGCCCGAGATGATCATGTCGGACTTGCGGTCGGACAGGAACAGGAAGCCGTCCTCGGTGAGGTAGCCGATGTCTCCGACGGTGAAGAAGTCCTTGAGCCGGTCCTTCTCCGTCTTCGCCTTGTCGCCCTTGTACTCGAAGTCCGCACCGGCCATCTTCATGTAGATCGTGCCGTGCGTCCCCGCCGGGACGGGTTCGCCGTCATCGTCCACGATGAGCAGTTCGCTGATCGGCCACGCGTTCCCGACCGTCCCGGGGTGCGCCCGCCAGTCCTCGGGGCTCGCGATCGTCCCGCCGCCCTCGGTCGCCGCGTAGTACTCCCAGATGCAGTCGCCCCACCACTCGAGCATCCGCTGCTTGATCGGCACCGGGCACGGCGCGGCCGCGTGGATCGCCCACTTCATCGACGACACGTCGTACCGGTTCCGGACGTCCTCGGGGAGCGCCAGCAGCCGCTTGAAGTGCGTCGGCACCATGTGGGTGTTCGTGACGCGGTGCTCCTGGATGACCCGCAGGCAGTCCTCGGCGTCCCACTTGTCGGTGTAGACGAGCGTGTGCCCCATGTGCAGGGCCGTCCCGCCGAACTGGGTCACGGCCGTGTGGTAGTTCGGCGACGTGATCAGGTGCGCCTGCGGCTCGCCGCCCGCCGGCCGCCCCGGCGGGATGCCGAACAGGCCCAGCAGGAACGTCAGCAACTCCGCGCTGTCGTCCGGGTCGATCCCCATCAGCGCGCGCTTCACGCCCTTGGGCCGTCCGGTCGTCCCGGACGTGTAGTGCATCGTCGCGCCGTTGGTGCGGTCGTCCGGCAGCGTGTCCGGCCTGCCGTCGACGAGCTCCTCGTACGGCCGGAACCCCTCGACGTCGCCGAACGCGAACCGCCGGTGCGCCTCGATGGACTCGCCCGCCCGCGCGCCTTCCTGCGCGTACCGCTCGTGGACGAAGAACGCCTTCGCTTCGCTGTCCTCGACGATGTAACCGATCTCCGGACCGGTCAGGTGCCAGTTGATCGGGGTGTAGTACCAGCCCGCCTGCAGCGCCGCGAGGTACAGCACCACTCCCTCGACGCCGTTCGGCACGAGCCCGCAGATCCCGTCGCCCGCCTTCAGGCCGAGACCGCGAAGCCCGTGGACGAGCCGGTTCGAGCGCGCGAGCAGGTCGCCCGCGGTGTACCGCGTCCCGTCCGGATCGACGGCGGCCACCCATTCGGGGTCGGCCTGCGCCAACCGCCAAAAGCCCAACGCTCCCATCGGGTCTCCCTCCGTGAGCACGGGTGAGCGCCGTCACACTCCGGCGCCCGACTGCCAAAGTAGATCACGTTCTCGTTTTGCAGAGCAAGACCTACCGGCCGGGGAGGACTCTTACTAGAATCTGTTCTCGTTTCTTAGCCTGCAGGAGGGACCGCCGTGGAACGGCTGCCGATCAGCACCGAGCACTGCACCGTCGAGCGCGACGGTCACGTCGTCATCGTCACGATGAACCGCCCGGAGGCCCGCAACGCCTTCAGCGGGAGCATGCTGCTCGGTCTCGCGGAGGCGTGGCAGTACATGTCCGACACGCCCGAAGTCCGGGTCGGGATCCTCACCGGGGCGGAGGGCACGTTCTGCGCGGGCGCCGACCTGAAGGCGATGGGGCAGCCGCCGTCCGACCCCGAGATCAAGGCGCGGATGGACCGCATCGAGAACTGGCACTGGAAGGGCCTGCTCCGCGAGGGCCGCCCCACGAAGCCGCTCATCTGCGCCATCGAGGGCTGGGCCGTCGCCGGCGGCACCGAACTGCTCGCGGGCACCGACCTGCGCGTCGTCGCCGAGAGCGCCACCCTCGGCCTGTACGAGGCCAAGCGCGGCCTCTTCCCGATGGGCGGCTGCGCGATCCGGCTCCCCCGCCAGATCGGCTACGCGAACGCGATGGACATCCTGCTGACCGCCCGCTCGGTGACCCCGCAGGAAGCCCTCGCGATGGGCCTCATCAACAAGATCGTCCCGGACGGCACCGCCCTCGCCGCCGCCCGCGAGCTCGCCGACCAGATCGCCGAGTGCGGCCCCCTCGCCGTCCAGGCCATCCTGCGCACCTACCGCGAGACCGAGCACCTCGCGGAGGAGGAGGCCCTCAAGATCTCCGACGAGATCGGCTGGCCCGTCATCGGCTCCGAGGACGCCAAGGAGGGCTCCAAGGCGTTCAAGGAGAAGCGCGCCCCCGTCTACAAGGGCGAGTAGCGCCCCGCACCTCTACCCGGCCGTCCCCGAGGCGGCCAGGTAGAGGAACAGGGCGCACAAGAACAGCCAGACGGCCAGAAAGCCGACATGGCCCGCGACCGCCGCACGTCTCCCCCAGGGGCCCGGCGGCACGAGCGCCATGCCGTCCCGATGCGCCCCGGCCCGCGCCAGGACGGCCTCGACCTCGGCCGCCATCGCGGCCGCGGACGCGTACGGGCCGAAGGTCGGCGCCGGCAGCGGCGCCCGCGGCCCCGTCCGCGTCGTCACGACGAGCCCGTACCCGGCCGTCGGGCCGCGCGGCACGATCGCGATCTTCGCGACGTCCCGCCACGGCACGCGCCCGGACGTCCAGCCCCTCCGCCAGGCGATCCCCCGCGCGTCCACCGTCGTCCGCGCCCATGGGGGCCGTCCGGTGAGGAGCACGGCGGTGCAGACCAGCAGCGGCGCGGCGATCATCATGCCCTTCGGCCCCAGCAGCGCGATGACGCCGACGGCGTAGCAGGTCAGCGCCACGAAGACGGGCGCCGCGACCGCCCACTGCCGACGCGGTCGCAGGACGAGCGCTTCCGTGCCCTCAGCCGCGATCACGGGGCGAGGTTAGCGACGCGCCGCCCGGCCGTCCGCCGGAGGACGCCGAGGGACGCCCCGAGGTTCACCCGCGGGGCGCGGTGTCCGCTGGCGGACACGCCATTGACCAGGGAGAACGCGCCGCAGCATGATTTCTCGCCTCAATGAGGGGGAATTCATGACACGGACCTTCGCCGCCGCCTGCGCGGCCGCCGCACTCCTGCTCGCCGCCTGCGGCGCGGCACCCGCCGAGCCGCGGGCGGAGGCCGCGGCGACCGCCTCCCCCGCGACGCCCGCGGCCACCCCGGCGTCCGCCCCCGCCGCGACCGCCCCGGCCGTCGAGAAGCGCACGGTCACCAAGAAACGCTCGATCCCCTACAAGACCACGAAGGTGAACGACCCGTCCCTCGCCAAGGGCACCACGCGCGTGAAGCGGCGCGGGGTCAAGGGCGTCATGACCTACACCTACGAGGTCACGTACACGGGCGGCGAGCCGACCGGCAAGAAGCTGCTCGGCAAGAAGGTGACCAGGAAGCCCGTCACCCGGGTCGTCGCGGTCGGCACCAAGTCGGAGCCGCGGTGCGACGAGAACTACAGCGGCGCGTGCGTGCCCATCGCGTCCGACGTCGACTGCGCGGGCGGCAGCGGCAACGGCCCCGCCTACGTCAGCGGCCCCGTCCGCGTGGTCGGCACCGACATCTACGACCTGGACCGCGACGGCGACGGCACCGCCTGCGACAGCTAGCGGGCAGCGGACCGGCGAGGCGGGGTCCGCGCACTCCGGGCAGCCGACCCCGCCAGGCGGCGCGTTCGGGCGGTACCCCGCATTGCGCGAGTGAATCTGGACATATAAGGTCCAGATTGCCTCTTTCCCTTCCGGAGGCGTGAACACTCGGGGCGGTCTGGATGTTTCCTTGTCAGGTGGTCGACCGGCCGCGCTCGCCCGCTCGGGCGTGGGCGGCGGTGCCGGCGGTCGCGGTCGGGATCTTCGCGCTGATGACCTCGGAGCTCCTGCCCGTGGGCCTGCTCACCCCGGTCGGCTCCGACCTGGACGTGCTCGTCGCCGCGTTCGACCTGTCCATCGCGCTGGGCGCCCTCATCGGCGGCGCCACGATCGACCGCACCGCGACCACCGGCGTCCTGTGGGTCGCCGGTCTCCTCGCACTGCTCGCCGCGGCGGCCGTCGGCGCGGCCCCGAGACCCCGCACGTACTGACCGACCCGCAACGAAAGGCCGTCATGTCGCACGACTTCGTCAACCCCGCCGCCCTGCACGACCCGACCGGCTTCGGCTACAGCCACGTCGTCCGCACCCCGGGCGGCCTGGTGTTCGTCGCCGGGCAGTACGCGTCCGACGCGGAGGGGAACGTCACCTCGGACGACTTCGCCGAGCAGGTCGACCGCTCGCTGGAGAACCTGGGCACCGCCCTGGCCGCGGTGGACCTCGGCTACGCCGACGTCGTGCAGCTCCGCACCCATATCGTCGACCACGACATGGACAAGCTCGCCGTCCTCGCCGCCCGGATCGAGCGGATCTGGGGCAAGCGTCCGCCCACGCAGACGCTCACGGGCGTGGCCTCGCTCGCGCTCCCGGGCATGCTCTTCGAGGTCGACGCCGTCGCGGTCCGCCCGTGACCGGAGCCCCGGCACCTGCCGGACGGGGGGTCAGGCGGCGAACGCCTCCTCGATGACGTCCAGCCCCTCGTTCAGCAGGTGCTCGGGGATGACGAGCGGCGGCAGGAAGCGCAGGACGTTGCCGTACGTTCCGGCGGTCAGGGCGAGCAGGCCGCGCGCGTGGCAGCGGCGGGCGATCTCGGCGGCCAGCCCGGGGTCGGGCTCCTTGGTGCCCGGCTGCACCAGCTCGATCGCGATCATCGCGCCGCGCCCGCGGACGTCCCCGATCGCGGGGAACCGCTCGGCCAGGGCGCGCAGCCGGGGCAGCATGACGCCGCCGATGCGGCGGGCGCGGGCGGCGAGGTCGTGCTCCTCGATCTCCGCGAGGACGGCGAGGGCCGCCTCGCAGGCGAGGGGGTTGCCGCCGTAGGTGCCGCCGAGGCCGCCGCCGTGCACCGCGTCCATGATCTCGGCGCGGCCGGTGACGGCGGCGAGCGGCAGCCCGCCCGCGATGCCCTTCGCGGTGGTGATCAGGTCGGGGACGATCCCCTCGTGCTCGCACGCGAACAGGTCGCCGGTCCGGGCGAAGCCGGTCTGGACCTCGTCGGCGATGAACAGGGCGCCGCTCGTCCGGCAGAACTCGGCGAGCGCGGGCAGGAAGCCCGGCGCGGGCTCGATGAACCCGCCCTCGCCCTGGATCGGCTCGACCAGGACGGCCGCGAGGTTCTCCGGGCCGATCTGCTTGGTGATCTGGTCGACGGCCTGCGCCGCCGCCTCCGGGCCGCAGTTCTCCGGCCCGGACGGCCAGCGGTAGGGGTAGGCGAGCGGCATCCGGTACACCTCGGGCGCGTAGGGCCCGAACCCGTGCTTGTACGGCATGTTCTTCGCGGTGAGCGTCATCGTGAGCAGCGTCCGGCCGTGGTAGCCGTGGTCGAACACCACGACGGCCTGCCGTCCGGTCGCGTACCGGGCGACCTTGACGGCGTTCTCCACGGCCTCGGCGCCGCTGCTGGCCAGCATGGAGCGCTTCTCGTGGTCGCCGGGCGTGACCCGGTTGAGGTTCTCGCACACCGCGATGTACCCCTCGTACGGGGCGACCATGAAGCACGTGTGGGTGAACCGCTCGACCTGCGCTTTCACCCGCTCGACCACGCGCGGGTTGGCGTTGCCGACGTTGGTCACGGCGATGCCCGAACCGAAGTCGATGAACGAGTTGCCGTCGGCGTCCACGACCACGCCGCCGTCGGCGTCGGTCACCTGGACGGGCAGGACGCTGCCGACGCCCGGGGGGACGGCGGCCTTGCGGCGCTCCTGGAGCGCCCGCGAGTTCGGTCCGGGGATCTCGGTGACGACGCGGCGTTCCTGCGGCAGCCGGGCGGCCGCGGTCTCCGGGAGGGCACTGTCCTGGCTGATCATGTGCCGAACCTAGGCGCGGCCCGCGGCCGGCGGGACCGTACGGGACGGCGAAATCCGCGCCCGTGAAAGGACGCCCCGTCTGTTGACCGCGACGGCGGCGCTCTTTTTTCGCCCGTGGCCGCCATTCCCGAGAGGCCGCCCCCTTTAAGGAATCCCGCGCGCGGACGGCGGCCGCATCGCCGAGTGCAGCGGAAACGACCCCTTGACGTGCCGCAGAGGGGCTGCTTACGGTCTCGCTACTCAATATAGGACAACATCCAATATAAATGGATCGAGGGTAAATGTCGTTCGAGGCGACGCAACGTGCGGTGCCCCCCGCCCCCGGGCACGCGGCGCCCCGCCCCCCGGAGGCGGTCATGCATCCGCGCCGGCTGGCCGCCCTTCCCGCCGGCCCGCTCAGCGCGACCCGGACCCTGATGGACCGGATGACCCGCGAGCGCTGGGAGATCGGCCTGGTGCGCGCGGACCTGACCCCCGAGGGGAACGGGACGCTCGTCTACCGGATCGACGCCGGCGGGCGCGTGCTCTCGGTGGTCGCGTTCTCCACCGAGCCCCGCATGGTCAACCGGACCCCGCGGATCATCGGGTCGAGCTGGGACGTGCTCGGCGCGCTCATGGAGGGCGAGCCCGACGAGGACCGCATCGAGCAGACCCGCCGCGAGATGCCCAAGCTGTACGCGGGCCGCGCGCCCGACCGGACGCTGATCTGGTTCCGCGCCAACCGCAGCCTGCGGGCGTTCGACGAGGTGCGGGACGCCCTCGCGGCGGGCGAGGGCCCCGACGAGGAGCGGCTGCTGGAGGCCGGCTACCTGCTCCGCAACACCGGCCTGGACGGCAACGGCACGTTCGGCACCGTCGACTTCGGCGCGTACGGCCCGGACCATCCGCTGGCGCTGCCGTACCACGCGCAGATGCTCTCGGCCTACATGATGCGGGAGATCTCGTTCGACCTCGTCGAGTCGCTGGCGCGGCTGCGCAACCCCGGCGCGGCCCGCCTGTCACCGGAGCTGAAGCGGCGCGTCGCCGTCGGCAACGGCTCCGCCCTGGGCCTGGTGCTGTTCTTCATGAACCGCCCGCGCCTGGTGTCCCGGTGGATCGGGCTGTACGAGGAGAGCACGGCGCGCGTCCTCAGCCTGGCCTGGCCGGCGGACGCCCCCGAGCTCGACCTGTTCGACGACCTCCTCAGCCGCGTCATCGAGGCGAAGGAGGCGGACTCGACCCCGTACCGGCTGTTCCCGAGCGGTCCGCTGGTCGCCCAGGAGCTGCGGCACCTGCGGCGGGAGCTGCGGGCGCGGCGCGCCCGCGCCGCCGCCGACGGCACCGGGCTCGCGCTCGCCGACGTCGAGGCGGCCCGCTCGCCGGGGACCGGGCCCGAGGCGGTCGAGCTGTTCCGCTCCACCGCGCTGGAACTCGACCGCGGCGCCTGGGAGCCGCGGCTCGGCGAGCTGGTCGTGGACGAGTCGATGCGGCCCGATCCGACCTGGACGGTCGCGCGGCTGCGGGACACGATTCACGCCACGGTGCCCTGGACGGCGGACTACCCCCGCAACCTCGACGGTCTCCGCAACCGCGTCTGGTACAAGTCGCGCGCGTCGGAGGAGCCCCGCTCCGGCCACGTCCGGGAGATCCCCGCGGACACCTACGACCTCGCGACCAACCCGGTGGAGGAGGTCGGCGCGCTGCTCGCCCTCCTGGACGGGACGGACGGCGGGCGGAGCGTCGGCGACCTGCTGCTCGAGCATCCCTCCGCCCTGCGGGCGACCGCGCTCGTGCAGAACCTCACCGACAGCCCGTACGCGCTGGCGCGGGTCGACTACCGGGACGACGAGCTGGTCCCCGCGTACCTGATCCACGTCCTCAACGCGTTCTGCTTCGGCCTGGAGAAGACGCTGGACGTCCAGCGGCGCACGCTGCGCGGCCTGATCTTCGAGGGCGCGCCGCCCCGGGAGGAGCTGGGCGGGCCCGGCGAGCGCTTCTGGTGGGCCGGGGGCCGCCGGTGACCGGGACGAAGGTGCTCACCACCGCCCGCAAGATGCTGGAGATCATCGACGCGGTCGGCTTCTCCGCCGGGCCGGTCACCGTCGCCGAGATGGCCGACCGGTTCGGGTGGAGCCGGGGGGCGATGCACCAGTACCTGCACACCGCGAAGGAGGCGGGCTGGTTCGTCCAGGACGACGCGGGCCGCTACCACCTGAGCCACCACGTGTCGGTCCTGGCCCGGATGCGCTCCGCCCAGGCCGACATCGCCGAGATCCTCCAGCCGCGGATGCGCCAGCTCGCGGCCGACCTGGGCGAGGCGGTGTCGTTCGCCGTGCTGGACCAGGGCGGCCTGTTCATCGTGGAGCGCGCCGAGCCGGTGGGCATCTACCAGCGGCAGAAGTTCCAGACGAGCATCTCCGTCACCACGTCCGCGTCCGGGAAGGCGATCGTCGCGCACCTCTCGGAGCGCGAGCGCGACCGGCTGCGCGCCGGCGGCGTCGAGCTGGCCCCGCCGGAGGTCTACGCGGAGGTCGTCGAGCGCGGCTTCGCGCTGGTGCGCAGCGAATGGCTGGGCAGCGACATCACCGCGGTGGCCGTCCCGCTGATGGTCCGCGGGCACTGCATGGGCGCGCTGAGCGTCATCGCCCCGGCGGTCCGGGTGGACGGGACGGTCGCGGCGGAGATGACCCGACGGCTGCTGGAGATGGCCCGGAACGCCTCCGGCGAGCTGATCGCCGAGGAAAGGACGCACGGATGAGACTCGACCTCGACCACGACACCCACGGGCTGGACCTGCGGCCCGACATCAGCGCCATCACCCCGCCCGAGTCGATGGCCGGGACGCTCACCCTCCACCGGCGCGAGATCCGGCTGGTCTGCGAGCGGCTGCTGATGGTGGCGGGCGTCCCGGCCGGGGCCTGCCCCGCCGCCCGCGACTTCGCGGTGGACTGCGTGGACCGGTTCGGCCGGGACGCGCTGGCCCGCCTCGCTGGAACGTTCCCGGGCGGCGGCGCGGACCGTCCCGCCTGGACGCCGCCGCGGCGGACCGGCCCGCGCCGCATCGACGCGGGCGGGCGCAGCGCGCTGCTGGTGGGCGCGCCCGTGCTGGCGGGCGTGCTCGCGGACGGGCCCGGCGACCCGGTGACGGTGCACGGCCTCGCCGACGCCGACCTGCTCGGCGCCGGTGCGCTGTGGGCCGCGTCGCTCGGCCTCGGCCTGGCCGTCGCCGTCGAGGGCGCGGACGCCCGGGTGGAGGTGCTGCCCGCCGCGCCGCCGGCGCCGCCGTCGCTGATCGGCACCGGCATCGAGGTGCCCGCCGAGGTCTGGTGGCCCCTCTACTACGCCTCCAACGAGGCGCTCAGCATCGACACCGACCTGTCCCGGCTGCACACCGGGATGGCGCCGCCGCCGTCCGGAATCCTCTGACCCTCTCCCCCACCCCGTAAAGGAGACGCCGTGTACATCGACGGACTCAACTGCTCGCGGATGACCCGCGACCAGTTGGTGACACTGCGCCGGGCGCGCATCGACGCCGTCACCACGACCTGCGGTTTCTGGGAGGACGCGACGGAGTCGCTGGACGCGGTCGCGTCCTGGCGGTACTTCGCCGAGGACAACGCCGACCTCGTGGGGATCGCCCGCACCGCCGGGGACGTCCGGCGGCTGGCGGCCGCGGGGCGCACCGCCCTCATCCTGGGGTTCCAGAACTCCTCGATGCTCCAGGGACGGCTGTCCTACGTCGACTTCTTCGCCGAGATCGGCGTCCGCGTCGTCCAGCTCACCTACAACATCCAGAACGACATCGGCGGGAGCTGCTACGAGCCGGTCGACTCCGGCCTCACGCGGTTCGGGCACGAGGTCGTCGAGCGGATGAACCGCGCGGGGATGGTCGTCGACCTGTCGCACGTGGGCAACCGCACCACCCTGGACGCGATCCACGCCTCCGGACGTCCGGTCGCGATCACCCACGCGAACTGCTCCGACATCACCGAGCACCCCCGCAACAAGCCCCGCGAGGTGCTGGAGGCGCTGGCCGAGCGCGGCGGCGTCATCGGCGTGACGACCTACCACAACCTGACCCGCGGCTTCATCGACACGCCCGAGGCGTGGTCGGAGATGGTCGCGCGGACGGTCGACATCGCGGGCGCCGCGCACGTCGGCATCGGCACCGACGCCAACGTCGGCGGCACCGACGAGTACCGGGCCTGGATGCGCAGCGGCCGCTGGAGCCGGCGCCCCCAGGAGGGCGCGGGCCTGGCCACCGGCGCGGCGAGCAGCGGGCCGCCCGCGTGGTTCCGCGGCCCCGGCGACTTCCCCGTCCTGGACGAGGCGCTGCGGGCGCGCGGCTTCTCCGCCGACGAGGTCGCGGGCCTGATGGGCGGCAACTGGCTGCGGTTCTACGACGAGGTGCTCGGCGTGCCGGAACCCGCCGGATCCGGCGTCCGCGAACCCGCGCTCGCGAGCGGAGGGCAGTGACATGGGCATCGCCGAAACGGGCACCGAGCCCCGGACCGGGGCGGCCGTCGCCGTCCGCGACGCCGCCATGACGTACCGGCGGGGACGCACCGCCGTCGACGCGCTCGCCCCCACCAGCCTGGACGTCCGGCCGGGCGAGTTCGTGTCCCTCATCGGCCCCAGCGGCTGCGGCAAGAGCACCCTCCTGAAGATCATCGCGGGGCTGCTGGCGGCCACCGGCGGCGGCGTCGAGATCGACGGGCGCACGGTGACCGAGCCCCCGCCGGGGGTGAGCGTCGCGTTCCAGAAGCCGACGCTGCTGTCCTGGCGGACGATCCGGCAGAACATCCTGCTCCCGGTGGAGCTGCGCGGCGGGGAGCGGGCGGCCGCCGACCGCCGGGCCGACGAGCTGCTGGCCACGATGCGGCTGACGGACTTCGCGGGCAGCCTCCCGCGCGAGCTGTCGGGAGGCATGGAGCAGCGCGCCGCGATCGCCCGCTCCCTCATCGACGGCCCGCGGCTGCTGCTGATGGACGAGCCGTTCGGCGCGCTCGACGAGTTCACCCGCGAGGACCTCAACGACGAGCTGCTGCGGGTCTGGCACGACGAGCCCAAGACCGTCCTGTTCGTCACGCACAGCATCAGCGAGGCGGTCTACCTGTCCGACCGGATCGTCGTCATGCGGGCCAGGCCCGGCGGCATCCACGAGGTGATCGACATCGACCTCCCCCGACCACGACGGCGCGAGGCGCGCGGGACCGCGGAGTTCTTCGAGGCCACGCAGCGCGTCCGGGCCTCTCTCGAGCAGGTGAAGAGCCAGTGACCGCACCGCAGACCTCCCCCGCCCCCGCCGCGACGGCCGGGGCGCGGCGCGTGCCCGGACGGGCGCGGCCGCTCGGCAACGCCAACGTCCAGGCCGGCGTCCTCGGCGTCGCGATCCTGGCCGCGATCATGCTGCTCTGGTACCTGGCGGCGGACCGCGAGTGGGTGTCGCCGCTGCTCATCGCGCCGCCCGGGGACGTGTTCGCCTCGCTGGGCGACATGGTCGCCTCCGGCGCCCTGTGGCCGAACATCTACGCCACGGCCTTCGAGACGCTGGTCGGGCTGGTGTGCGCCGCGGTGCTGGCGTTCGTGCTCGCGGTCGTCTTCACCTTCTCCGAGCCCGTCCACAAGGCCGTCTACCCCTACCTCGTGGTGATCCAGACCTTCCCCAAGGTCGCCATCGCCCCGATGGTCATCGCGGGCTTCGGGTACGGCCTGGCGCCGAAGGCGTTCCTGGCGGCGCTGCTCGCCTTCTTCCCGCTGCTGGTCAACGCGATGGTGGGGCTGGCCAGCGTCGGCGAGGACCAGTACAACCTGTTCCGGTCGGTACGGGCGGGCCGCTGGCAGATCCTGTTCAAGCTGCGGATCCCGCACGCGGTCTCCTACATCCTCCCCGCGCTGAACACCGCCGCCGTCCTCGCGCTGATCGGCGCGATCGTGGCCGAGTTCGTCTCGGCGCGGGAGGGCCTCGGCTTCGCCATCCAGGCGGCCACCCAGAACGGGTCGATCGCCGCGACCTACGCGCTGCTGATCGTCATGGGCTTCTTCGGGGTCGCCATCTGGCTGGTGATGGCGGTGCTCAACCGGCTCCTGGCCAGGTACCGCGCGTGACCCCGACGAAAAGAGGACGACCCGCCATGAGGAGAGCGTGCGCGCTCCTGACCGCGGCCGCGACGCTCGCGGCGGCCACCGCGTGCGGCACCGGCGACGGACGGACCGAACTCACCTTCGCCGTCGCCGACCAGACGCTGAGCGCCGCCACCGCCTCGTACGCCACGGTCCCGGAGACCATGGGGTACTTCGCGGACGAGGGGCTGAAGGTGGAGATGCAGCCGGTGAAGAACGCGGTCGCGGCCATCCAGGCCGTCGCCAACGAGCGGGCCACCTGCACGTACGGCTCGACCGCCAACGCCGTCACCGCCATCGGCCAGGACCCCGGCCTGGTCATCGTCGGCACCGTCAACGGCAACATCTTCCGCACGGTCGCCCCGGCCGCGTCCGGGCTCCGGACGGCGGCGGACCTCGCCGGCCGGACCGTCGGGGTGAACGTGCGCGGCGGCATCAACGAGCTGCTCGTGACCGGGGCGACCCGGTCGCTGCCCCGTCCCGTCGGCGCGGACGACATCCTCGCCGTCGGCTACGGGGCGCAGGCCGCCCAGGCGCTCCAGCGCGGCGACATCGACGCCTACTCCGGCTACGACAGCTCCAACCTCATCGTCGGGGAGCTGCTCGGCCGGGAGATGGTCGAGATCGAGTCGCGGACGGACGGGCTGACCGGGACGTCCGCCCTGGTCTGCCGCAAGCGCGACGTCCAGGAGCGCCCGGAGGCGATCGGCGGCCTGTTCCGGGCGTTCTTCAAGGGCATGGTCTTCTCGCAGGAGAACCCGCGCGCCGCCATCGAGATGCACTGGGAGCACTTCCCGGCGTCCAAGCTGGCGGGCGGGAAGGACACCGACCTCGCCACCGCGACGAAGATCCTCGCGAAGCGGCTGGAGATCTCGGGCGGGCCGGGCTCGGCGGGCGAGTACGGCCTGCAGAAGGACGAGGACCTGCAGAAGACCATCGACACCTACGTCGAGTACGGGGTCATCACGGACATCGAGCCCGAAGCGGCGAACGTCCGGGCCCTGACCGACTACTCGCTCGTCCCGGCCTTCAACGACTTCGACCCGGCCGAGCCGCTGCGCGAAGCCCGCGAATGGTCGAAGTGACGGGCCGCGCCGGGGGCCCGTCCGCGCCGCCGTGACCGCGGCGGCGGGGGCGGGCGCCCGGCGCGTCAGTCCCGTCCGGGGGCGAGGACGGCGCGCAGCACGTCCAGGGCCCGCTCCCGGTGGTCGTCCATTTCGCGGACGAGCCGGTCGGCGTCCCCGTCGCGGACCGCCTCGATGATGCGGTCGTGGGCGTCCACCGACGCCGCGCGCTCCTCCGGCAGGTTGTAGTACATGGCCCGGTACACCTCGGTGGAGTCCCACAGCAGCCGGATCAGCCGCAGGACGTGCGGCTGGCCCGGCGTCTCCATGACCGCGAAGTGGAACACGCGGTTGGCGGCCAGCTCGGCGGCGACGTCCCCGGCCGCGGCGGCCTCCGCGCAGGTGCGGGCGGCCTCGTCGATGCGCCGCAGCGCCGCGTCGTCCAGCATCGGCAGGGCGTGCCGGGCGGCGCGCTCCTCCAGGATGCGGCGCAGCTCGTAGATCTCGCTGAGGTCCTCGAACTGGAGCTCGGTGACGAAGTAGCCGCGCCGGGGCCGGTAGGTGAGCTGCCCCTCCTGCGCCAGGACGCGCAGCGCCTCCCGCACCGGCGCGACGCTCAGCCCGACCCGCGCGGCGATGTCCTCCTGGTTGACCCGCTGCCCGGGGCGCAGCCCGCCCGACACGATGAGGCGGCGCAGCGCGCCGACGGCGTGCTGCTGGGCCGTGGGGACCGAGGCGGGAGCGTCGGCGCGGGTATCGTTCACCGGCCCGAGCATAGCCGTGCCCCCGGCCGCGTCAGCGGAACGCCTGGACGCCCGTCAGCGCACCGCCGATCACCAGCGCGTGCACGTCCGCGGTGCCCTCGTACGTGACGACGGACTCGAGGTTGTTCATGTGGCGGATGACCGGGTACTCCAGCGAGATCCCGTTGGCGCCGAGCACCTGCCGCGCGGTGCGGGCGACGTCCAGCGCGGCGTTGACGTTGCCGAGCTTGCCCATGCTGATCTGCTCGGGGCGCAGCCGGCCGGCGTCCTTCAGCCGGCCGAGGTGCAGCGCCAGCAGGGTGGCGCGGTTGACCTCCAGTGCCATGTGCGCGAGCTTCTGCTGCTGGATCTGCGTGCCCGCGATCGGCTTGCCGAACGCGGTGCGCTCCTCGGCGTAGGCGAGCGCGGCCTCGAAGCAGGCGCGGGCGGCGCCGGCGGCGCCCCAGACGATCCCGTAGCGGGCCTCGTTCAGGCAGGACAGCGGGCCGCGCAGCGACGACACCTCCGGCAGGACCGCGTCGGCCGGGAGCCGGACGCCGTCCAGCACCAGCTCGGACGTCACCGACGCGCGCAGCGACATCTTCTTGTGGATCTCCGGCGCGGTGAAGCCCGGCGTGCCGGCCGGGACGACGAAGCCGCGGACGCCCTCGTCGGTGCGGGCCCACACCACGGCGACGTCCGCGATCGTCCCGTTGGTGATCCACATCTTGCGGCCGTCGAGGATCCAGTCGTCGCCGTCCCGGCGGGCCCGGGTCCGCATCGCGCCCGGGTCGGAGCCCGCGTCCGGCTCGGTCAGCCCGAAGCAGCCGATCGTCTCCCCGGCGGCCATGCCGGGCAGCCACTTCCGCTTCTGCTCCTCCGAGCCCCAGCGCCAGATCGCGAACATCGCGAGGGAGCCCTGCACGGAGACCATGCTGCGCACGCCGCTGTCCCCGGCCTCCAGCTCCATGCAGGCCAGGCCGTAGGCGGTCGCGCTGGTGCCCGCGCAGCCGTACCCGTCCAGGTGCATGCCGAGGACGCCCAGCCCGCCGAGCTCGCGCGGCAGCTCGCGGGGGATCGCGGCCCGCTCGAACCAGTCGCCGGCGTGCGGGACGACCCGGTCGGCCACGAACGCCCGGACGGTGTCGCGGATGTCGCGCTCCTCGTCCGACAGGAGGCCGTCGATGTCCAAGAAGTCGTCGGGGCGCAGGTCGGCCCGGTCCGGCGTGCTCGTCATGGCGGTCACCTCTCGTTGCGGGGAAATCTTCGAAAATCTAGACTCGATAATCGCATACCCGACCCCGAGCCGACAAAGAGCCCACCATGCCCCATGCCCTGGACGGTGTCCGCATCGTCGACTTCTCCCGCGTGCTCGCCGGACCGCTGGCCACGATGGTCCTCGCCGACCTGGGCGCCCACGTGACCAAGATCGAGCGCCCGGACGGCGGCGACGACACCCGCGCGTGGGGCCCGCCCTACGACGACGGCGGCCGGGCGACCTACTTCCAGGCCGCCAACCGCAACAAGGACAGCGTCGTCCTCGACCTGCGCACCGCGGACGGCGCCGACCGCGCCCGCGAGCTCGCCGCGTCCGCCGACGTCGTCGTGGAGAACTTCCGCCCCGGCGTCATGGACCGCCTCGGCCTCGGCCACGCCGAGCTGAGCGCCGCCTCCCCCGGCCTCGTCTACTGCTCGATCACCGGCTTCGGGTCGGGCGCCGGCGCCGCGCTGCCCGGCTACGACCTGCTGATCCAGGCACTCGGCGGCCTCATGAGCATCACCGGGGAGCCCGACGGCGAGCCGCAGAAGGTCGGCGTCGCGCTGGTGGACGTCATCAGCGGGCTCTTCGCGAGCGTCGGCGTCCTCGCCGCGCTGCGGCACCGCGAGCGCACCGGCGAGGGGCAGCGGGTCGAGATCGACCTGCTGTCGTGCCTGCTGGCCGCCCTCGCCAATCAGGGCTCGGCCTACACCCTGGCGGGACGGGTCGGCGGCCGGATGGGCAACGCCCACCCGAGCATCGCGCCGTACGAGCCGCTGCCCACCGGCGACGGCGACCTCGTCCTCGCCGTCGGCAACGACCGCCAGTTCGGCGCGCTCGCCCGCGTCATCGGCCGTCCCGAACTGGCCGAGGACGACCGCTTCGCCGCCAACGAGGCCCGGGTCGCCCACCGCGCCGAGCTGCGCCGCCTCCTGGTGGACGCCCTGGCCGCCGAGCCCGCCGCCGACTGGGTGCCCGCCCTGTCGGCGGCCGGGGTCCCCGCCGGTCAGGTCAACGACATCGCCGGGGCGTTCGCGCTCGCCGAGTCGCTCGGCCTGGCCCCGGTCGTCGAGGTCCCCCGCCCGGACGGCACGTCGGCCCGCCTCACCCGCAACCCGATCGGCCTGTCGGCCACCCCGCCCACCTACCGCTCCGCCCCGCCCGACCTGGACGAACGCCCCTCCCAGCCGACCCCCTGACGGCGCGAACCGGCCCGGACGCCGATGCATTCAGCGTCCGGGCCGGGGGGACGGTCGGGTCAGCAGTTGCCTTCGACCGGCTTGCCCTCGAACCTGTCGTTCAGGAACTTCGTCACGTCCTGGGCCGCGGCCCAGTCGGTCGACAGGTGCTCGGACATGTAGGTGTTCTTCCAGGTGGTGTTGATGCCGGCGTCGCAGTACAGCTGCCGGGTGGCGTCCTCGGTCTCGTGCGGGATGATCTCCTCCAGCCAGCCGCGGTACTGGAACACCGGGAAGCCGATCTCGTACCGGGCGCCCGAACCCGCGGGGCCGATGCCGACGCCGACCTTCTGCCGGTCGACGATCTCGCCCCAGGTCACGCCCCCGGGTCCCGCGATCGCGTACAGGTCGTCCAGCGACAGCTTGTCGGTGGTGAAGTTCTCCACCCGCGCGCCCGTGAACACCGCCAGGGTGCCGAGCAGGCAGTTCTTCTTGACGTCGTCGACGGCGCGGCGGCCCGCGTCGTTCATCAGCTCGTCGAACGGCATCTCGGGGTACTGGGCGTTCAGGCCGATGAGGGCGTCGGCGAGGAACCCGGCGAACAGGCTGCCGTTGAGGGCCTCCGCGGTGACGCGCAGGTCGCCGGGGACGCCGCCGGCGGCGGCGCCGACGACGTTCAGCTCGGGGGCGTAGGACTCGGCGAGCTGGGCGCCCCACAGGGAGGCGTGCCCGCCCTCGGAGTACCCGGAGATGCCGACCTTGCTGTCGGCCTTCAGGCTCCCGCCGGGGATCTGGCGGGAGGCGCGGACGGCGTCCAGCAGCGCGTGCCCGGCGTTGGCGCCGTTGACGTAGGTGTGCACCTCGCCGTCGATGTAGCCGACGCCGTCGGTGGCGGCGACCGCGTGGCCCGCGTTGAGGAACGTGGCGATGTTGTCGCCCTCGTACATGTCCTGCTTCTGGCCCGCGAGCTGCCGGGAGAACGCGCACTGCGGCCCGGACCCGAGCGTCCCGGGGTTGAACGCGATCGTCGGCCGCGAGCCGCCCTTCGTCCACGCCGCGGTGGGGACCGCGACGGTACCGGTGACGGCGACCTTCGCGCCCTTGGCGTCGGTGGAGACGTACCGCACCTTCCACGCCTTGTGGCCGGGCGCGTTGCGGACGCCGTCCAGTTTCACCTCCCGGCAGGCGAGCAGGTCGCCCGGGGAGCCGTGGACGGTGTCGGCCGCCGCGTAGATCTGGGCGTCGGAGGACCAGCAGGTCCACGGCGCCGCCGACGCGGGGGCGCCCAGCAGGGGAACCGCCAGCGCGGCGCCGAGGGCACCGGCCGTGAACAGGGATCTCAGTCGCATCAACCGCTCCTGACGTGTGGGGGTGGCACCGAAGCCCGACCACACTCCCAAGCCCGGCCGCCGGCCAGAATGCGCTGCGAGACGAACCTTCGAAAACGGCGTTAGCACTCCCGCACAGTTGTGTAAGCGGACGGCTGGCGGTGGCGGCGAGGGTCGGCGATGCTGTTCCGATGGACGCGCGCGTGCTCGGCACGGCCCTCGAGACCGTCGAAGCGATACTGGCCATCGTGCAGGCCACGCCCCAGGACCTGACCTGGCAGCGGCGGTACGCGAGCGAGGACGACCTCGTCTCCGACCTCCGCGACCACGCCGACCGCCTCCGACGCGGCGACGCCACCCGCCTGCCCGACCTCCGCCACCTCCTCCTCCCGACGGCCCCCCTGTGCGAGATCGCCACCAGCAGCGGCTGGACAGACACCTACCTGGCCCTAGCAACCCGCCTAGACACAGCCACCCCCTGACAACCCGTCCCGTCAGGACGGGCCGCGCCCACCGCCTTTGCCGCCGGACACGGCCTTGAGACGGGAGGCGCCAGGGACTCAGAGACCTTTGATCGCCTTAGCGAAGCGCCGGAAGTCGTCTCGACTCACCGTGAGCTTGGGGCCGTCCGGGTCCTTACTGTCACGGACGGCAACGGCGCTGGAAAGATCAGCGACTTCGACGCAGTTGCCGCCGTTCGACGTACTGCGGCTGGCCTTGCGCCAAACCGCCGTGCTCAAATCCATTTTTCATCCACCGTTCTGCGGATCAGATCGACACTCATCGTCATCGGCAGCGCCAGACTACGAAGCTCCCGGAGGGTTGCCGCGATCGTAGCCAGCGCGTCTGGGTCGCTCAAGGTGAGGCCACGATAGGCGCTCTCGACGTACACCACCTCGGAACGGTCTTCCAGAGTGGCCACCACGAAGGCGCCCGAGTTGCCGTCGTGCTCACCACGGTTGGGGACGACCTGCATGGTCACGTTACGTCCAGCCACACTGGCCAGGTACTCCAGTTGCTCCCGCATGACCTCCTTGTCGCCGACCTCGCGGTGCAAGACCGCCTCGTCCAGCAACACGGTCAGCGGAGGCGGCGGGTTCTTCCGCAGGATGTCCTGACGCTTGAGACGAGCGTCCACGGCTTCCTTGTTGCCGCGCAGGATGGCACTTGCGTACGCGGGGAGCTGCAACAGGCCGGGGACCACGGTCAGGCTGTACTCCGTGAGCTCCAGAGCCTCGGCCTCGACGGTGGGCCAGTCGAACCACGTCGGGTAGGCCGAGTCCATAACGAGGTCTTTCCACAACTCCTGAAGCTCACCTTCAGCCCCAAGAGCCGCGTCTGATGCCGTGACGAACTCTAAGGTGCAACGGGTGCGGCCGAGTTCCACCAAAGACACATATTGGGCAGTTACCCCCAATTTGGCCGCCAGCCGGTCTTGACTGAGCCCGACGCGGCTGCGGTGGCGCCGCAATGCTTTCCCGAACGCCGTGAGCATGGGCGACGTGCTGTTGCGCTTGCCTTGCTGCTGGGAGGACGCCATACGCACATGGTGCCTCAAGCGACCTCAAGTGTCACCAAGTAATCCGACCTCAGATTTCTGTTTGTTCTGTAGTTGATGCCTCGCACTGCGGGCCGACTGCCTGAATTAGCGGACAGGCAACCGGACTCGTCGCGAAGGGATCTTCCAATGTCAACCGTTGCGCTTGCGCCGGAGACGCCGACGCTCGTCCTTCCACCGTCCGACCGGGCACCCGCGCTCGCGCGGCGGTTCCTCGTCGAGCAGTTCGGGCAGCTCGACATACGCGACGACTTCGCGGGGCGGCTCGTGGTGACGGAATTGGTCACCAATTCCTACAAGCACGTCGGATTCGGTCATATCGTCGTGCGAATTTTCCCGAATGAGACCAAGACCTCCGTGTGTGTGGAGGTGTGGGACGAGGGGGCCGCGCTGCCCGTCGTCCGGCCGGAGAACGACCACGCCGAGGGCGGGCGGGGGCTGCCGCTGGTCATCGAGCTCGTCCAGGAATGGGGCGTCCGCCCGTTGTACGAGACCGGAAAAGTCGTGTGGGTTCGGTGGGCGCTCTGATCGTCCGGGCCGAACCCGTCCTGCTCGGCCTGCGGGCGTGGTGGAAACGGTCGGCGGCGATCCGGCATTTGGACGCGCTCGCCACCGTGCTCCACGCGCTGGGATACCGCTGCGTCGCGCGGCACCGCGCTCGGCCACGGCTGGCGGTCATCGACCCGCACGCCCACGTCCGAGCCGTGATCGCCGTCCACGCCGCACCGGGCGGGATTTGGGGTTACCACGAATTGGACCATCACTACCTCTGTCCCTGCGGCGACGCCTAGGGCACCGCCGAACTGGTGGCCCACGTCCTCAGACGCCGCATGTTCACGGCGTCCTGGTAGACCGCTCCCCCTTCTCCGGAGGCTCACCATGCAACCCGACGACCATCGCCCGTCCCGCATCGAACTGGACGCCGACCTCGACGCGGCCCTGGCCGACCTGCGACGGACGTTCCCCGGCGTATGCCTCTGGTACGGCGACTACAGCGGCTCACTGTGGGCGCTCCTCCCCAACCGGCTGGTCGAAGCCAAGAACGCAGCCGAGCTCGCCTACCAACTCCGCGCCGCCCTCGGCCCTCCACACCCCGCCGGACGCGACACATCCGCAGCTCCGCCGTCTACGCGAAGACGCGACGGCACCTGGAGCCCGCCACGCCGCGAAGCCGACAACCCGCGCCCGACCGCGCGCCCCGGCCTCCTCACCCGGCTCGCCACCGCCTGCCGCCGCTGGTTCCCCGGCCACGAACGCCCCGCGCGACACGCTCTTCCCACCCATTGCCGTCCAAGCCGCGGAGTCACCGGCCCGGCCGACTGGGGAAGCGCGATTCCGGGGTAACGAGGTCGAGTCTGTGTCGGAGAATGCGCCCAGTTCGTCCGCACGACGGAACCCCGGCACTCGATCCGTCGCTCAACTACGGCAATCCACGTCAGGGCATCAAACCGAGGACTCAAAGCGGGCGACGCCAAGGCCCCGGCTCGCCACGAATCTCACCGGCGATCGCGACGGCGGAAGGGGCGGGACGGTGGCGAGGACGACGCAACTGCGAACGTACCGGGTACGGCACGGCCTGCTCGACGAGTGGGCGGCGAAGTGGCGCGAGTTGATCGTGCCGCTGCGGCTGGAGTTCGGGTTCGAGATCGGCGGCGCGTGGCTGGATCGGGAGCGGAACCAGTTCATCTGGTTGATCTCCTACGACGGCCCGGAAACCTTCGCCGAACGAAACTCGCAGTACTGGGCATCGCCGAAGCGCGAGCGGATGGGGTTGGACCCCAAGGATTACTTGGTGGAGACGCACGTCCGCGAGGTCGACACCGCCCTCTGAGAACGTCACGGATCGGCGGGAAGCATGTGAGTGCGTCGCTCCGCCTCGGTCAGAGACCCGAATACGCGAGTTCGGGCGACCGCTTGAAGCCGGTCGAAGCCGGGGACCGCCCTCCAGATCCGGGCGGTGCCATCGACCGAGCCGGTGAGCAGCCGGGTTCCGTCGACGGACCAAGCCACTGAAGTCACCTTGTCCCGATGAACCCCGGCCACCTCCCGTTCTTCGGCGGTGGACGCGTCCCAGACCCGCACGGTGCGGTCATCGGACTCGTTGGCGATACGGGATCCGTCCGGAAACCAGGCCACGGCCTGGACGATAGGGCCGTGACAAACCTTCACCGACGGCCCGGGGGGGGGAGCGCTCGACGTACCGCGCCGCCAGGAACCGTACGTCCCACCCTGATCAGGAACGCTTGAGCAGGTACCGAGCCAGAATCACATCTCCGATCGGACGCACTTCGGCGAGGGCCATGCGATCACCGGGGCCATAACGGAACTCGCCGTCCCCCACAAACCGAGGGGCAGCGGAGTCGCCGACGAAGAACGGGGCTATGACGAGCTGCAGCTCGTCGGCAAGACCGGCGGTGAGGAACTGGGTGTGGACGGTACCGCCACCTTCTACCATCAAGCGGCGGACGCCCCGAGCGGCGAGGTCGCTCAGCACGGTCTTCAAATCGATCGGATCGCCGACGTCCTCAACGGTCGCCACCTCGCCCAGGCGGTTTCGGCACTCTTCGACCGCTGTGCTGCTGCAGTACACAATCTTCTCAACGGAGCCGGCGGCGAAGAACTTCGCATCAGGCCGCAAGTCGCCCCCTGCCGTGAGGGTGACCTTGAGCGGACTTTCGGCTAGCCCTCGAGAAATTCGGTCCTTGCGTCGGCCTTCCGCCCGAACGAGAAGGCGCGGATTATCGCGACGGATGGTGTTGGCGCCGACAAGAATGGCGTCACAACTTGCACGTACTTCGTCAACACGATCGAAGTCCTCGTCATTGGACAGCAGGAGCCGTTGGCTGGTGGCATCATCGATATAGCCATCGATCGATACAGCGCAGGACAGGAGCACGTAGGGGCGTTCAGACATCGGTCTCTCCAAACTTTTCACTGATTATATTCTCAATGATACGGGCGAAGTCTTCTGCAGGATCGTCGCCCACCCTAAGGGCAGCGAAATGCTCATCGGACAATACCGTCCGCAAGCGTTCATCACGTGCAGCTCTGTTGTAGAAGCGGCGAGCAGCGCCCCCGCTCGCGGGCAGCGCTATAACAGGTTTTCCCATCGAGAGGGCAAGGTCGATTTCAGTCTGGGTACCGGCACCACCGCCAACTACGATAACCAAGTTCGCATGTTGGATGACATTTCGGTGGCCGAACAGCCCAACAGCTCCGGCTATACCGGGCGGACGGTACTGATCCGCGATGTAGGTCATGACCTCAATCCCCACTCCGACCGGGCCGTGACTCACCCTGTAGCCATGGCTTAGGACTAAGCGTGCCATGCAGCGGACGGCCTCGTCGATCACCGCACCATCGGTGTCAGCGGCCCGGCTTCCACAGATGGCAATACACACAGGACGCCCTGTGTTCTCGGTGGCATCACTGTCTCGTTCGATCGCTTGCCGCCACGAACGCGTTGGCCCATCCTCGGGAGGAAGAGAATCGACTGGGGCGAGCCCGAGCAAAAGCCTGGCCCCGTCCGGGATTTGCATACCGTCGGCGATACGGGTCAGCACTTCGATGTCGGACACTCGGCCTTACCGAGTACCTCTCACCCAATTAGAGACATCAGAACGATCATGTTGGGTGAGCAGCGCTAGTTGCGTCTGTGTACATTCAGGAAAAAGTGCAAGGAAGAGACGGAAAAGCCGACCAACGTCACGACCCGCAAGGGCCGCCGCAACCTCGCCGCAACTCCAGAAGGCCATCGGAATATCACCTGGGTCGAAGACCTTGCGTCTGGTCACGTCGTTGATCTTCCTGGACTGTCTCGAGTTCTCCACGTCAAAGACTAGCGCCACCTGCTCCAGAAGATCCGATGATCCGAAGATTCTCTGTGGACTCGACACACGGAACCGTTCCACGGGTCGGTTCGCTTCTCAACACCTGCTGCCGGCCGCATCATGGCTTCCAACGGCCCGGCCGACAGGCGGCAAGGGACAGAAAGGAACTTCGATGAACAACGACACGAGCGGCGAGCTGGTGATCGCCGTAGAGAGGATCACGGCGGCGCGGGGACGCGCCACCCAGCCGTCCGACGGCGGGTCCACCGGCAAGTCCGACCTCAACGACGGCTGATCGTGATCGACTTGATCGCCGAGGTCCTGGGCGGGGACATGTTCCTCGCCCAGGACCTGGGTCGTACTCATCGCGTATACCCGGCGTCGGCTGCCCAAGCGGATCGGTTCTCCGACCTGCTGACGTGGCCCGCGCTGAACCGAATCCTCGACACTCACCGGCTGGAGCCACCGCGGTTGCGGCTCGCACTTGCCGGAGCGACCGTCCCGCTCTCGGCATACTGCGAACGACGGACCTACCGGCGGATGCCGCCTTGGGAGGCCCCGCGTCCCCACTTGCTCGCTGAGCAATTGCGCGGTGGAGCCACCCTGGTGCTGGACGCGGTGGAGGAGCTGCATCCGCCTGTCGGTGAAATGGTCAGCCATCTGGAGCGTCGGCTACACACAGGCGTACAGGTCAACGCATATGCGTCCTGGACCTCCAAGGAAGGCTTCGGCGTCCATTGGGACGACCACGACGTCATCGTCTTGCAGATCTCGGGCGCCAAGCGATGGAGGGTCTACGGCCCGACCAGACCCGCACCGATGTATCGAGATGTCGAGTTCGACGACACACCGCCCGAAAACCCGATCGATGAGTTCACCTTGCATGCCGGGGACGTTCTTCATATACCGCGCGGCTGGTGGCACGCCGCTTCGGCATCCACCGGGCAACCGTCACTCCACCTCACGTGCGGGCTGGCCACGCACACAGGTATCGACCTGCTGACCTGGCTGGTGGATCGGCTACGGGACGAGCACGTTCTTCGCGCCGACCTTCCTCGCCCGGACGATCCTGGAGGGCAAGCGGCATGGAGCCGGAAGGTCACCAAGCTGGTCACCGAACGCCTTCGGAATCCGTCCGTGGTCGAGACCTACTTTACCGCGCGCGACGCCGCATACGGAGCGCGTAAGGGTTGCTCGCTTCCGTATGCGGTTCATGAACAACTCCCCGTGGACCCTCGCTTGCCTGTCCGAATGACGGCATCGCGTGCCGTAGTTCACCATGCCGAGCAGGCCGTGGTGCTGGAAGCCGCCGAGCAACGTTGGACGCTCGCCGACCAGACGGCACCACTGGTGAACTTGCTCTGCAGTGGGCGGCCGACCACGCTCGGGAATCTCGCCAAAGCCGCGGGCATCACCGTTGAGCAGGCCGCCGACTTGATCGGCCGACTTGTCCGCAGCGGAATCGTCGCCGTGGGAGAACGGTGATGGCGGTCGTGGGCCTGGGCACGTACCGCTGCCGCGATGTGCCCACCGCCGCGCGGGCGGCCATCGCAACGGGGGTTCGCGTGATCGATACTGCCCCGGTTTATGCTCACGGGCAGGCGCAAAGGGGGCTGGCTCCTGCTCTTCGCGCCTGCCCGCGCGCGAGCGTCTCCACCAAGGTCGGCCATATGACTTCTCGGCAGGCCGAGGCCGCTCAACGCTCAGGACTCATCACTGCCTCGGAGGCGTCCCGCAGGCACTCCATCGCTCCCGCGTACCTCGCCCACCAGATCACCGTCAACGCCAACGAACTCGCCCGGAGCCGACTCGACCTGCTGTACTTGCACAACCCGGAATATGACGCGCACGGTGACCGGAGCAGACTCCGATCGCAGATAACGCAGGCATTCGAGGAATGTGAGCATGCCTGTCACCAAGGTCTGATCGATGGATACGGTGTCGCCACCTGGAACGGCTTCACCGACGGCGCATTCACGGTGGAGGATCTCCTGTCCGCCGCCCGCGACGCCGCAGGAAGCAACCACTCCCATCTGAAGGGGATACAGCTTCCCGTCAGTTTGGTGCAGCTCACTCCGCTCGCCGAAGCTGTCAACGGTTTCGGTCCTATCGCCGAAGCTTCGGCGGCGGGCTTGCAGGTGTGGGCGTCCGCGCCCCTGCACGGTGGGGAACTCGTCGACATGATCACGAGCGAACTGGCCGAGTTCATCGGTTCGGACCTTTCTCCTGCGGAGGCAGCGTTGGCCGTGGTGGCTTCCACACCTGGCCTTACCGGTGTGCTGCTTTCGGCCTCGAGTGAGACACACTGGCGGGTGGCGCAGGGTGTGTTTCGCCGTCCGTCCATCCCTTTTCCGCAACTTCGGAGGATTTGTCATGTTCTTGGTGCCTGACGACCCCGGCGTTCGGAAGCGGATGGAGGACGCCTTCGAGCGTGCGGCTGAGCGGTTGGGCTGTGCCGCTCTACCGGACGCCCCGGGCGCCTGGGGGCATGGCGGACGAACCCACGGCAGGCCCGTCGAGGGGCCTGCCGGGGTCGCGTGGCTTCGGGTGCTGGCTGTGCCTGTGGAGCGGCGAGGGTCGAAGTTGTGGGCGGGGAATGAGATGGCGGCTGCTGTCCTCCCCCGTGCCGTCCCGCGTCCTCGACTGCTCGACGCCGTGGAGTGGATTGACGGCGAGGTCGCCCACCGTGCCGAGTTGAGTTCCTACGTCGCGGCGTCCGTCTGCTCGTCCGCCCCTGCTCTCACCGACCGCATCCACCTTCCGGGTGCGTGGTGGGTGCGGTTGAGGGAGGCCCTTAGAGCCGTGGCGGCGACGCCTGTGCCGGGGGCACGTCCGCCCGTCGTCTCCCAGGAGTACGTTGCGCGC
Organism: Actinomadura rifamycini DSM 43936; assembly: GCF_000425065.1. Classification (GTDB taxonomy): domain Bacteria; phylum Actinomycetota; class Actinomycetes; order Streptosporangiales; family Streptosporangiaceae; genus Spirillospora; species Spirillospora rifamycini. The sequence continues at coordinate 158,841 of NZ_AULB01000017.1, read as the reverse complement.
GCCATTCCCCGTTATCTCGGGGAGACGGACGTCGACACCACCGTCACGCGCTGGAGTCTCGCCCACGGTGACCTTCACTGGGCCAACCTCACCGCGCCTGAGCTCACCGTCCTGGACTGGGAGGGCTTCGGACCCGCGCCGTTCGGCTTCGACGCCGCGCATCTGTACGCCTACTCGTTGCCCGTGCCCGAGGTGGCGGACGGCGTCCGGCGGACGTTCGCCGACGTGCTGGCGGCACCGGACGGACGGCTCGCCGAACTCACCGTCGCCGCGATGATCGTGCAGGCCGCCGAGCGCGATCCCGTCCACGCTCGTCTTGCCCCGCTCGTCCTGGCGCACTTGCGCGGGTCAAGGTCAGTGGGTGGCGCCGAGTTCGATGAACAGGACTCCGGCGGCTATTAGGGCTATGCCCAGGCCCATGACCCTCGTGAGGGCTTCCTTGAACAGGACGCGGGACGCGATGGCGGTGAGGGCTACGCCGGAGGCGGCCCAGATGCCGTAGGCGACGCCGATGCCGAGGCCCTCGTGGAGCGCGAGCGTCAGGAAGGTGAACGCCGCGAGGTAACCGACGGCCACGGGCACGAACCAGGCGCGCCGCGCGCCCGGCTGGGAGGCCGTGCGCAGGGAGAGCGTGGCCGTGACTTCGGTGAGGATCGCCCCCATCAGGTACAGCCAGGTCATGCGGAGGTTTCCTCGCGTTCGCGGGCGCGCTGGGAGCCGAGTTCCACGCACAGCACCCCAGCGATCACGAGGGCGATGCCGGCGCCCATGGTCGGGGTGAGGGCGTCGTTGAAGATCACGGCGGCCAGGACGGCGGTGAGGACGACTCCGGCGGCGGCCCACACGCCGTAGGCGACGCCGACGCCGAGCCCGGCGCGGAGGGCGAAGCTGAGGCCGGCGAACGCGCCGACGTAGCCGGCGGCGACCAGTGCGTACCAGGCGGGGTCGTCCACCGCGGCGCGCAACGCCAGCGTGGCGGTCACCTCCAGCAGGATCGCCGCGAGGAGGGGGACCCACTTGTTCATCGGGCGTCTCCTTCGGCAGGTCCACGGTGAGGACGTGGGCACGGTACGGGCAGGTCGCCGGGCACTTTACCTTCCGGGAGAGGACGCACGGAGGTGCAGGTACTCGTCGAGGGGGGTCGCGGCGGCGAGCATCGCGCGGCTGCGGGTGCGGAGGCGGGTGCGCCACTCGGCGAGGACGTCCTCCAAGGCGGTGGCGCCGCCCGCGGCGCGGAGCCGGTCGACGAACAGCTCGATGCGGCGCAGCGGGTAGCCGCCGCGGCGGAGCTGGCGGGCGGCGTGCGCGTCGCGGACGACGTCCGGCGGGTAGCGGCGGCGGCCGGTGGGGTCGCGGCGGGGCCGCAGGATCCCGGCGGCCTCCCACTTGCGCAGCGACGCCGGGTGCATGCCGAGCTGGTGGGCCAGCTCGCCGATGGACAGCTCGCGGCGCGGGTCGTCCGCGGGCGGCGCCGCGGTCAGGTCGCCGAGGGCGGCGGCGACCTGGTCGAGGACGCCCCGTTCGTGCAGCAGGTCGGCGTGCGCGCGGTCGATCAGCCCGAAGAGCGCGTCGTCGTCGCCGCGTCCGGCGGCCCGCAGGATCTCGGCGGCCGTCGCATGCCCGTAGCCGGCGCGGAGGGCGAGGAACGCGCGGAGGGCCTGGGCGTGGACGGCGGTGTACCGCCGGTAGCCGCTGGCGCTGCGCTCGGCCGGGGGCAGGATGCCGTCCTCCTCGTAGTTGCGGACGGCCTGCGCGGAGAGGCCGTGCTCGCGGGCGAGGTCGACGGGTCGCAGAGCTTTCATGTCCTCGCTTTGAAGGTTGAGCCGCTCGTCAGCGGAAGTTTCCGCGAGAAGTTTCAATAGAGGTTTCTACGTTACAGTTAAGTGCGACCGTTTGGCCACGCCCGCGAAAGGGGCTTTTCGTGTCTGTCCACGACATCGGTCTGCACTTCGGCGACGACCTCGCCGGACTCGGTTCCGCGCTCGACCGCCTGCTGGACGGGTTCCGTCCGGCGCCCGCGCTGCTCGCGCTGGGCGAGCCCACCCACGGCGCGGAGGAGTTCCCCCGGCTGCGCAACCAGGTCCTGCGGCACCTGGTGGAGCACCACGGGTACCGCTCCATCGCCATCGAGAGCGACCACATCGCCGGGACGGTCGTCGACGACCACGTCGCCACCGGCGCCGGCGACCTCGACGACGTCCTCGCCGCGGGCTTCACGCACGAGTTCGGGACGCTGCGCGGCAACCGGGAACTGCTCGCATGGCTGCGGGAGCACAACGCGGGGGCGGACCCCGAGGAGCGGGTCCGGTTCTACGGGTTCGACGGCCCGTTCGAGATCACCGGCGCGCCGAGCCCCCGCGCCTCGCTGACGGCGGCCCACGCCTACCTGGCCGAGCACCTGCCGCGCGTCCCCTACGACGCCGGGGACCTCGACGCCCTGCTCGGCGACGACGACGCGTGGACGCATCCCGAGGTGATGATGGACCCCGCGCACTCGATCGGCGACACCCCCGAGGCGCGGCGGCTGCGGCTGCTCGCCGACGACGTCCTCTCCGTCTACGGGTTCGAGGCCCCGACGCTCATCGCGGCGACCTCGGACGACGCGTACTTCCGCGCGCACGCCCACGCCCGGACGGCTCGGGCCGTCCTGCGCTACCACGCGGTCCTGGCGTCCGCGTCGCCCGCCCGGATGCCGACCCTGCTCGGGCTGCGGGACGCGCTGATGGCCGAGCACCTGCGCGCCATCGCGGCGGCGGAGGAGCGGCGCGGGCCGTGCCTGGTGTTCGCGCACAACGCCCATGTGCAGCGGGCCCGCTCCCACATGCCGTGGTGGGGCGAGGAGGACGGCCTGCACTGGTGGAGCGCGGGCGCGCTGACCGCGGCGTCCGACCTGGGCGGACGCTACCGGCTCATCGTGTCCGAGCACGGCGGCGACGGCGACGCGGACGACAGCCTGCAGGGCGTGCTGGCGGGCGCCGTCCCCGGCCGGGCGTTCTTCCCGGCGGCCCCGCTCGCCGACGCGCTCGCGGACGCCCGGGGCCTGCGCGTCCCGTCCCGCCAGGGGCACATCCCGCTGGAGGCCGCCGAGCTGCGCGGCGCGGACGCCGTCGCGTTCGTCCGCGTCGCGGGCTGACGGTCACCCGTCCGGGTGCCGCCACCCGGCCTCGACCGGACCCCCGGGCGGGAGCGCGCCCGGGGGATTTCGGCCGCCGCCGCGCCACCCCCGACGCGACGGCGGACGTTCTCAGTCCTCGGTGATCCGGTTGAGCCGCTCCATCGACTCGACGTACTCCTCGATGAGGTCGTAGACGACCTGGCTCGTGGACTTCACCTGGTTCATCGAGCCGACGATCTGGCCGACCGGGAAGGTGACCAGCTCGCCGTCGCCGGAGCGGGCGATGCGGGGCAGCGCGTCGGCGATGAGCATGAACTGCATCGGCATCGGGAGGGTGCCGGGCGACTTCTCGCTCTCCCACGCCTCCGTCCAGGCGGTCTTGAGGAAGCGGGCCGGCTTGCCCGTCCACGCGCGGGACCGGACGGTGTCGCGGGACGTCGCCGCGAGCAGCTTCGGCATCGCGCGCTCGGGGGTGTCGGCCTCCTCGACGGTGAGCCAGATCGAGCCCGTCCACACGCCGTCGGCGCCGAGGGCGAGGCCCGCCGCCATCTGCCGGCCGCGGCCGATGCCGCCCGCGGCGAGGACGATCGTCTCGTCGCCGACGGCGTCCACGACCTCGGGGATGAGGACCATCGTGGAGACGTCGCCGGTGTGGCCGCCGGCCTCGGTGCCCTGCGCGACGATGATGTCGACGCCGACGTCGGTCTGCTTGCGGGCGTGCCGGGCGTTGGAGGCGAGGCCCGCGACCTTGACGCCCTTCTCGTGGGCCTCGGCGACGACGTCCGCGGGCGGCGGGCCGAGCGCGCTGGCGAGCAGGGCGATCGGGTGCCGGAGCGCCACCTCGACCTGGGGCCGCGCGGTCTGGTCGGTCCAGCCGAGCAGCGCGCGGTGGGCCGTCTCGGTGGACGGCTCGACGCCGTGCTCTTCGAGGAGGTCGTCGAGGAACTTGCGGTGCTCGGCGGGGATCATCCCCTGCAGCTTGCCGAGCATCTCCTCGGCGTCGCCGAGGTCCGCGCCCTCGTACTTGGCGGGCATGACGACGTCGACGCCGTAGGGCTTGCCGCCGACGTGCTCGTCGATCCACTTGAGCTCGAGTTCGAGCTCCTCGGGGCTGAAGTACAGGGCGCCGAGGACGCCCATGCCGCCGGCGCGGCTCACCGCCGCGACGACGTCGCGGCAATGACTGAACGCGAAGATCGGGTACTCGATGCCGAATAGTTCGGTAGCTCGTGTCCGCACAGCCCCGACCCTAGGCGCGATCCTGCCAAACTGCAACAGGTTCTAGTTAGGGAATTCACTGTGATCCGGGTGCGGGCGGCTCCACCTAGAACGTGTATCAGGCAGGTCGGGCGCGGGCATGCCGCACGCCGCCCGGACGGGCCGGGCGGCGGGGCGGCGGGCGTCAGGCGCGGGGCGCCGGTCTCCGCTTCGGTTCGGGGCGGCGGGCGGCCCGCGACGGGGCCTTCTTGCGCGCCGGCTTCTTGTCCGGCCGCTTCGGCGTGCGGGGCGGGGAGACGTCGCCGAACTTGCCGTCGGAGCGGCGCGGCGCCTGCGGCGGGGGCGGCGGCGCGTCGTCGCGGCCGAGCCCCATGAGGCCGCCGATGAGCAGCCCGAGCAGGCCGAGCAGGACGGCCCCGCCCGGGATGAAGATCCGCACCATGTCGATCTGCAGCGCGGTGCCGTCCGCGAGGTCGACGGCCTTGCGCTGGTCGGCGTCGGTGGTGACGAGGTCGGCCTGCGCGACGATCATCTCGCCGCGCCCGTCCGGCGTCCGGACGGTGCTGCGGATGTTCTTGCGGTGCTTCACCGGGATGCCGGTGCGCGGGTCCACCCAGACGGTGTTGTACGCCTCGGTGTAGCGGTCGACCCGCTGCGGCTCGGCCTCCTGCAGCCCGAGCATCGTCCCGGGCAGCTTCGCCTCGACCGGTCCGGTCTTGGTCAGGGGGATGTGCTGGGTGAACCGGTACGCGCTGAGGCCCCGGACCTGCTCGACCGCGCCGAACTTCATCGGCGCGACCTGCTTGGTCGTGGGGTCGTACACCGGGTAGTCGCGCTTCTGCACGTTCGCGATGGGGAGCAGCAGGCCGTACCCGTCCATCCGGACGTTGCCGTCGCCGTCCACGTTGACGCCGCAGCAGTTCACCAACCGCGAGGTCTTCCGGTCGAACGCGATGCGGAACCCCTGGATCTGGACGGGGTTCTTCGGGTTCGCCTTGTCGTAGATGTTGGTGGTCGAGTCCCAGACGGCGATGTCGTCGTTGCCGTTGTTCGCCCGGACGTCGCCGCGGACGGTGTTCGTGGCGAGCAGCGTGACGTTCGTCCTCGTCTTCAGCGCCGCCTGGTCGAAGTAGGTGCTGCTCGGCGACTCCAGGTGCGTCACCTGGTACCGGTTCAGCGGCGCGCGGACGACCTGCTCCGCCACGTAGAACCGGACGAGGGGCGCGAGGGTGAGGAAGAACGCTCCGAGGCCGATCAGGAGCAGTCCGACCCGTCGCCGCATGAACACCTCCGGGAGTGCCGTCCAGTCGCGGCCGGGGGGCCGTCTCCGGCGTGTGTCGGGTCAGGCTAACAGGACTCCCGCACGTTCGTACCGGTCGGTAAGCTCCGGCTGTACTTTTCGTCGCAGTATTTTTCCGGCGCCGAAATCCCCGACTGGACGGACGCGAGGTGGCGATGGTCTCGGTGCACCCGGAACCCCGCGCGCACGAGCCGTCCGGGCCCGGGCCGTCGGCGCACGAGCCGCCCCGCGAGCCGCCCCCCGAGCCGCCCCACCGGGCGACGCTGGCCCGGTCGGTGCGGCTGTTCGGCGCGTTCCGGCGCGAGAGCCGCGACCCCGGACGCTTCTACGACCTGCTGGCCCGCGACACCGTCGCCCAGCTCCGCACGTACGCCGACCTGGACGGCGCGACGGTCGTCGACGTCGGGACCGGCTCGGGGTTCTTCGCGCGCGCGCTCGAACGGGCGGGCGCGCGGTGCGCGGGCGTCGACCCGGACGTCCGCGAGCTGTGCGCGCACGGCGCCCCGGGGCCGAACACGATCGCCGCGAGCGGGCTCGCGCTGCCGTTCCGGACCGGTTCGGCCGACGTGTGCTTCTCGTCGAACGTCCTGGAGCACGTCCCGGACCCGTGGCGGATGGCCGGGGAGATGCTGCGGGTGACCCGGCCGGGCGGCACGGTGTACCTGTCGTTCACGAACTGGCTGTCGCCGTGGGGCGGGCACGAGACGTCCCCGTGGCACTACTTCGGCGGGCACCGGGCGGCGCGCCGGTACGAGCGGCGCCACGGCCGCCCGCCGAAGAACCGGTTCGGCGGCGGCCTGCACCCGGTGTCGGTGGCGGACGCGCTGGCGTGGGCGCGCGGGCGCGACGACGCGGACGTCGTGGACGTGCTGCCGCGCTACCACCCGGGCTGGGCGCGGGCGGTCGTCCGCGTGCCGGGGCTGCGGGAGGTCGCCACCTGGAACCTCCTGCTGGTCCTGCGGAAGAGGCCCGGATGACGACCGGCGAACGGGTCGCGCGGACGGCGGTGCCGCCGCAGATCGACGGGCACCAGGCGCCGCTGGACGGCGTCCGCGCGGTCGCGGCGCTCGCCGTCCTGGCCGTCCACGTCGCCAGCTCGGCGGGCACGATAACGCGGGGCGAAGGCGCGGGCTGGCTGTTCAACGGCGGCCAGGTCGGGGTGGCGATCTTCTTCACGCTGTCCGGGCTGCTGCTGTACCGGCCGTGGGCGGTGGCGGCGCTGGACGGACGGCCCGCGCCCCGTGCGGGCACGTACTTCGCCAAGCGCGCGCTGCGGATCCTGCCCGCGTACTGGGTGCTGATCGCGGTCTACATGGCCACGGCAGGGCGCGACCACATCGGTGACCCGCTCACGTGGGCGTCGCTGCTGACGTTCACGCAGATCTACGTGCCCGACCCGTGGTGGTCGTCCGATCTGGGTCCGGCGCATCTGGGGCAGTTGTGGAGCCTGTCGGTCGAGGTCGCGTTCTACGTGACGCTGCCCATCACGGCCGCTGTCCTGAACTGGGTCGTCAGGCGCGCGCGCACAGCGGACGTCGGCGGCATCGCGAAACGGCTGCTGTGCGCCATCGGCGTCTACGGGGCGCTGTCGCTCCCCTTCACGGCCCTGGCGTACTTCCCGGAGCGGAACTCGCAGATGGGCGTGTGGCTCCCCCGGTACTTCATCTGGTTCGCGCTCGGCATGGCGCTGGCCGTCGTGACGGCCTGGGCCCGGCAGGACGAGCGCCGCCCCGTCGCCGCGCTGTGCAACGCCGTCGCGGACTCGTGGAAGGCGTGCTGGGTCGCGGCGGCGATGCTGTTCGCGGTCGCGGCGACCCCGGCGACGGGCCCGCTCAGCCTGTCCGAGCCGGGCGGCCTGTGGACGTCCGTGCTGCACATGCTGCTCTTCGGGGCGTGCGCCCTGGCGTTCATGGCGCCGGTGGCGCTGGCGCCGCCGGAGCATCCGGCGATGCGGGCCGCGCTGGGCAACCCGGTGATGCGGTGGCTCGGCCGGGTGTCCTACGGGCTGTTCCTCTGGCAGATGATCATCATTGTCGCCTGGTACGAGGCTCTCGACCGGACCTTTCGCGGGAGCGTCCTGACGGATCTCCCGCTTCTCGCCCTGGCGTCCACTGCAGCGGCGGCGCTGAGCTACTACCTGGTGGAACGTCCGGGGCAGGCGGTTCAGCGGCGCCTCCTGGGGCGTCCCAGCTGACCGCGATCGGCCCGCCGCCGGGGCCGCCGGGCGGGCGGGGCCGCCACAGCTCGACCGCGAGCCGCCCGACGATCACCAGCCCGAGGACCTGCGGCGCGGTGTCGCCGAGCACGCCGGACGGGTTCGCGGGGTTGCCGAGCAGGTCCCAGCGGGCGCCGGCGGCGAGGCACGCCGTCCCGGCGACCATGGCGGCCGCGACCGGCCACGGCGACGCGACCGCGCGGAGCGCGGCGGAGCGGCGGGTGCGCGCCCAGCCGCACACGGCGGCGACGGCGACGGTGACGGCGGCGCCCGGCACCCCGCCGATCCACGCGCCGAGCGCGGCGGCGAACGGGAGCGCCGCCCACACCGGCCAGCCCCGCGCGGGGGCGAGGACGGTCGCCGGCGCGGGGCCGCGCGGCGCGCCGCGCCGCCCCGGCGGGCGGACGGCGACGCCCAGCAGCAGGACGAGCAGGCCGAGGCCGCCGGCGACGGACACCAGGTGCGCCCGGTCCGGCAGGTAGGTCAGCTCGACGGTCCCGCGGGTCCCGGCGGGGACGAGCCACCCCTGCTTCCACCCGTCGAGCCGGACGGGCCGCAGCTCGGTGCCGCCCGCGGTGGCCCGCCAGCCGGGGTTGAAGTTCTCGTTCACGGTGAGGAACGACGCCGCGGCGGCGTCCACGCGGACCTCGCGGGAGCCGGAGTCCCAGCGCACGACCTCCACCGGCGCCGCCGCCGCGGCCACGTCCGGCTTCGCGGTGCCCGGCTCGAGGTCGGCGCCGCCCGCGACGACCGTCTCGACGCGGTAGGGGTCGAGCGGCACCGCGGTCAGCCGGTTCGCGCCCTGCTCCAGCTTCGCGGGCCCGCACGCGGCGAACCGGACGGGACGGCCCGCGAGCAGGTCGCCGAACGTGCCCGCGACCTTCGTCCGCAGGGTCGTCCCGCCCAGCTCCAGCCGCGGTCCGAGGCCGCACGGCAGTTCGAGGTCGAGGCCCCGCACGTCCGGCAGCGGCGCCACGCCGGGGATGACCAGGTCGGTGAGCTGGACGGGCTGGAGCCGCCGGTCGTCCAGGAAGGCGACCTTGATCCGCCCGGTGGTCATCGGGGCGAACGCGATGCGGCCCGCGTCGTCCGACAGGCCCTCCCGCGTCTCGCCGTCGTCGCCCTCGATCCGCACCCGGACGGGCCCGGACGCGCCGGGCGGGCGGCGCAGTTCGAGCGACCCGACCTGCCGGGGCTTCCCCCACGCGACGGCGAACGCGGGCTCGCGGTCGCCCGCCTCCGCGATCCAGGCGGTGGCGGGGTCGCCGTCGAAACCGGAGCGGGCGCCGTTCGCGGGGTGGGCGGTGAGGACGGAGGACGCCTTGACGACCGGCCGCCCCTTCGCTTCGGTGTACTTCGCGACGAGTCCGGGGTCGGTGAGGACGGCCGTCCCGGCGATCTTCGCGTCGCGGGCGGTCGCGGACGTGAACGTCCGGTCGAAGCCGCCGCCCTCCTCGCCGCGCGCGCCGAGGTCCGCGGAGCAGACCCACCGCGCGCTCCCCCGCATGCAGGTCGCCTTGTCCCCGGGCACCCGGCTCATCACGTACGTCGCGGGCTCGTCCGTCCCGCCGGGCGCGGGCATCACGTAGGTGCGGGTCGGCTCCACGCCGCCGGCGGTGAGCTCGCTGATGCCCGCGCGGGCGAACCCCGGCTCGGCGGGCTCGGCGGCCAGCCCGGTGATGCGGATCCGCACCCACCGGGTCTTGCCCGCGGGCGCGCGCAGCGGCTGCGCGTCGGCGGTGCGCCGGACCTCCTGCGCCGCGGTCCCGCGCTCGGTCTCGACGGCGACGCGCGCGACGGCCGGGCCGAGGGAGTCGTCCCGCAGGAACGCGGCCTCCAGGTCGCCGACGTCGCGGGGCCGGTCGAAGTCGACGCGGAGCCACTGCCCGACCGGGCCGTCGAACCCGCCGGTGCGCCACGCGGAGAACGGGTCGCCGTCGACCGCCGCGAACGGGACGGCGGCGGGCAGGTGCCCGGCGGGCGCCGTGCCCTCGTCGGACGCCGAACTCGACGCGGTCACGTCCCGGACGCCGCCGCCGTACGACACGTGCGTCGCGTACCGCTTCCAGCCGTCGTCGAGGACGTCGGCGGCCGCGCGGCGCTTCGCGGCGCCCAGCGTCCGCGACGTCTGGTGCAGCTCGCCGAAGTTGCGCCGGACGAGCCGCGGCGAGTCCGTCACGACCGGGACGCCGCCGAGGTCGGGCGCGTCGTCGTTCAGCAGCACCGGACGGTCCGGGAGCGCGCCGCCGTCCGCCATCGTCAGCAGCGACTCGGGCCCGCCGAGCACCCGGACGGGGTCGGCCGCGTCGTCGAGCGTCGCGACGGGCGCGGCGCCCTCGACCTCGTACACCTCCAGCGCGGGGTACGGCTGGTCGACGGCCGCGACCGCGTCGTCCACCGGAACGTGGCCGGTCGGCGGGCCGAACGCCGCGACCCGGCGCAGGCCCGGCGACCCGTCCAGCGCCTCGTGGACCCGCGCGGGCCGCCCCCCTTCGAGGCTCTCCCGCCGCAGGTCGTTGCGGACCAGGACGTACCGGACGCCCATCCGGCCGAGGAACTCGCTCAGCCCCGGCGACGGCAGCCCCGCCCTGGCCTGCAGCTCGATCGCGTCCAGCGCGCGCGTGTAGCCGGGCGACCCGGCCGGGACGAGCTGGCGGACGCCCCAGCGGGCGTCCAGCAGCGGCTGCACGATGTCGTCCATCGGGCGTCCCCACAGGTACTCGCCGAACGACGAACCGGGGACGGCGAGGACGGCCTGCCGTCCGGCGCGCTCGTTCAGCCAGGACGCGGCGTCCTCCCAGTAGCCGGGCACCCGCTCGAAGCTCCCCGAGCCGCTGAGGCCGCGGACGGCGCCGGTGAGGCCGATGCCGCCGAGCGCGACCGCCGCGGCCACCGGCAGGGCGGCGGCGGCGCGGAACCGGGCGCGCAGCCCGTCCGGTTCCGGGTAGACGAGCGCCGGGTCGCCGTCCGGGCGGCGCTCCTTCAGCCACCGCGCCGCCGCGACCAGCACGTGCGCGAGGCCGAGGGCGAGCGGCAGCCGGATCACCGCGTCGAACTTGTGCAGGTTCCGGAACGGGGCGAGGGCACCGTCCAGCAGCGCGCGGACGTCCCCGGCGAACAGGCCCGGCAGGTCGCTCAGGTGCCCGGCGGTGAGGATCGCGAGCCCGGTGAGCAGCGTCAGCAGCAGGAACGTCCGCTCCGGCAGGCGGCGCCCGACGAGCCCGGCGAGGCCGAGCGCCGCGACGGCGCCCGTGCACAGCATCGCGAGCGGCGTCAGCGACAGCCCGTACCCGACCGGCGACCAGATCTGCCCGTCCGCGACCAGGTAGTTCACCCACCGCTCCGCGCCGCGCAGCACGTTGACGAGCCCGGTCGGGCCGGTCGTCGTGTCCGCCTTCTCGGTGTAGGTCAGCCACGAGAACCCGTACGTGCCGGTCAGCGCCAGCGGGACCAGCCACCACGCGATCGCCGCCGCCACCGCCGCCGACCACCAGGCCGCCAGCCGGACCCGGTAGGTGCCCCGCGGCCGGGTCAGCAGGTAGACCGCCGGGACGACCAGCACCGCGAGGGTCGCGGTCGCGTTGATGCCGCCGCAGCACGCGACGGCGAGGCCGGACCGGGCCGCCGCGCGCAGCCGCCCGGTGTCCCCGGCGATCGCGCTCACCAGCGGCAGCACGATCCACGGGAGCATCGCGACCGGCATGTACTCCGACGAGATCAGCCCGAGCGTGGACAGCGCGTTCGGCGCGAGCGCGTACGCCGCCGCGGCGAAGAGGCGGGACCGGGGGCCGCCGGCGCCGAGCCGCCCGGCGAGCCGGAGCGTGCCGGTGAACGCCAGGCACATCAGCAGCGCCAGCCAGAGCCGCTGGGTGATCCAGGCGGGCATCCCGGCGAGGTCGCCGAGCGCGTAGAACGGGCCCATCGGGAACAGGTAGCCGACGGCCTGGTTCTGGAGCTGGCCGAACTGCTCGGGGCTCCACAGGTGCAGGGCGCCGCCGAGGAACCCGCGCGGGTTCACCGCCATGTCGATCTTGGTGTCGGCGAGGATCTCGCCCGGCCGGGTGCAGAACGCGAGCGCGACCAGGGCGCAGCAGCACGCGACGGCCCGCAGCCGGTCGCGCAGCCGCGCCGCCGCCGCGTCCGGGTCGGCCCACCGGCCGCGGCCCGCCGCCCCGCCCCGCGTCCGGCCCGGCGACCGGACGCCCGCGCGCGGCGGGTCAGCCTCTCCGACGGCCATGGTCCCGGCGCTCCCCTTCCCTCGCGGCGTCCCCTCCGGCTCGCCTCGCGTCGCGCGAGTGCTCGTCACCGTACCGGTGGGCCGCGTCCGCCACGAGCGGGCCGCCGGCGGGCGCGCCCGCGGCGAGCGCGCCCCCGACGAGGGCGCCCTCGACGAGGGCCGCGAGCCGCGCGGTCGTCCGGTCCCAGCCGAACCCGGCGGCCCGGGCGCGGCACGCGGCGGCGACCTCCGCCCGGCGGTCCGGGTCGTCCAGTTCCTTGAGGGCGCGCTCGACGACGTCGGGGAAGTCGCCGCCGGGCGGGACGAGCCAGCCCGTGACGCCGTCGCGGACGGCGTCGCGCAGCCCGTCGACGTCGGCGGCGACGGTCGGGACGCCGAGCGCGGCGGCCTCGATCACGCTGAGCCCCCAGCCCTCGCCCCGCGACGTCGACAGGTGCAGGTCGGCGCGGGCGACGAGCGCCGCCTTGGCCTCCTCGGCGACGTAGCCGTGCGGGACGACGACGCCGGCCAGCCCGCGCGCGGCGATCCCGGCGGCGAGCGCGGGCGCCTCCGGGCCGTCCCCGACGACGTGCAGCCGCAGGCCCGGGCGGCGCTCGGCGAGCCGTCCGGCGAGGTCGAGCAGCAGGTCGAGCCGCTTGTGCGGGACGAGCCGCGTCACGCAGACGAGGTCCGGATCGCCGCGCGGCCCGGGAGCGTCCGCCGCGGCGGCGTCCGCGACGGTGGTCCCGTTGTGGACGACGTGGGCGGGACCGGTCCAGCCGAGGCGTTCCCGGACGGCCCGCAGCGTGGACGGCGACACGACCACGAACGCGTGCCGCCGGTACGTCCAGCGGCTCACAGGGCCCTCCAGCACACGCCCGACCCAAGCCATCCAGGGCGGGAAGTACAGGCCGAACTGGTCGTCGTGGACGTGGTGAATGACGCAGAACACCGGCACGCGCCTCGGCAAAGCCCACGGTGAGAAGAACGGGATGCCGTTCTGGCAGTCGATGACCGCGTCGAACGACCGGCGGTGCAGGAGCAGCCACAGCAGGACCAGCGGGTAGACGGTGAACCGTCCCCCGAGCCGCACGAACGTGACGTCCTCGACCTGGTCCCTACGCGCCTGCCCGCGCGCGCGTGCCGTGATGTAGGTGACGCGTGCGCCGCGCCCGGCCATCCCCTTGGCGACTTCCCACGCGTACCGTTCGGCGCCGCCCGCGGCCGGATGCCAGGGGTCACGCCAGTTGACGACCGCGAGCCGGGTGCTCATCCCCGCCCGAGGCCCGGCGCGGCCCGGGACACCGTCTCGGCGGCCGGCGCGGGCGCCTGCGCCGGGACGTGCGCGTCCCGCGCCGCACGGTACCGCAGGGGCCCGCCGCCCGCGCGCGCCCGGATCAGGGCGAGGTCGACGAGGCAGCGCAGCGAGTGCCGCCGCACCGAGAACGTCGAGCCGGGGCGGTCCCGCCACACGACCGGGATCGCGGTGACGTCCGCGCCGCGCCGCACGCAGTTCGCGAGCAGCTCGACGTCGAAGGCGAACCCGGCGGTGCGCAGGTCCGCGGCGGCGGCGCGGCCCAGCGGGCCCGCGAAGAACTTGAACCCGCACTGGGTGTCGGCGACGCCGCCCACCAGGTCGCGGACCAGCCGGTTGAACGTGACGGCGCCCAGCCGGCGGACCGGCAGCGCGTACGCCTGCACGACCGAGCGGTCGTGGCGGCGCGACCCCACCACCACCGGACGCCCGTCCCGCAGCAGCCCGAGGACGTCGTCCAGCGCCGCGAGGTCGGTGGCCATGTCGGCGTCCATGAACCCGACCCAGGGGGCGCGCGTCGCGAGCAGCCCCGCCCGGACGGCCGCGCCCTTGCCGGGCCGGTCGCACCGCACCAGCCGCACCGGCACCGGCCCCCGCCACGCGCGGACGATCCCGGCGGTGCCGTCCGTGCTGGCGCTGTCGACGACGATCACCTCCGCGCGCACCGGCAGCGCGGCGAGCGCGTCGCTGAGCAGGCCGAGGCCCGCCGGGAGCCGTCCGGCCTCGTTGCGGGCCGGGACGACGATCTCCAGCAGGACGGGGCCCGCGGACCAGGTCCCCACGGCGGCGGGAGGATCAGCGCTCGCCGTAGTTGTACAGCGGCTTGATGACCGGGTCTTCCTGGGAGGCGCTGGCGAGCTGCACGGCGCCCAGCGACGTTCCGGCGGCGAGCAGAGCTCCGACCACAATGGCGATGGCGATGCGCATCAGGGGGCCCTTCGACGGGTGCGGCGGGGTGAACGGGATTCGATACTCCCGAGTAGCGGGGTGCTCAGGCTAGTACCTGGACCCACAATTGACCAGAAAACCCCTGCGCTCGCGATAGTCCACGCCACCACCACGGGTGCCGCGGGAACCCGCTCGTCCACCCGCGCCACCTGCCCGCCGATCCGGTAGACCGCCAGGTGGGGGCCGTCGAGCACCCGCACCGCCCCGGTCGGCCGGAACCGGTCGGTCTCCGCGTCCACCACCACGTACCGGACGCCCGCGTCGCGCAGCGCCGCCGCCGGCGGGCTCCCCGCCGCCGCCGCCGGGGCGAGCCGCACGGAGCGCGGGTCCTCCGGCGCGACGGTCGTCCGGCCCACGGTGACGGAGTCGTTCACGACCACCCGCCGGTCCAGGTAGCGGGGCAGGGGATCGAGGACCCGGCGCCCGTGGTTCCACGCGTAGCTCCGGTACTGCGCCCACGGCAGGAGCAGGACGTCGCCCCGTGCGGGGTCGCCGTCGATAATCTCCCGCGCGCGCTTCCAGTCGTCCGGGTACTGGACGGCCCGGAGTTCGCCTGCCGCGCCCCAAGCGAGCGTCGGCAGCAGCAGCACGGGGACGACCACGAGACCCACGGGGACGAGCGGCAGCCTCGCCTCGGCCGCCCGGTCGGCGGCGACCCCCGCCCCGACCGCGACCACGACGGCGAGCGGCGCGACGAACTGCTGGCCGTCCCGCAGCACCGCGAACCCCGGCCACAGGCCGATCAGCCCCGCGAGCACCGGCTCGGCGACCGCGCCCAGCGCCGCGACCGCGAACCCGGCCGCCCCCGCCGCCGCGAGGCCGCGCCGCCACGGCTCGTCCCGCGTCCACAGCGCGTACGCGGCCAGGGCGCCCACCACCGCGACCAGCCACAGCGCCGCCGCCAGCGGCGCCCCGTACCCGTGCGGCACCGTCTCGCCGTTCCACACGCCGCCCAGCAGCAGCAGGCTCCCGAGCGTCCCGAACGGGGTGTCCGCGCGGGCCGCGAACAGCCCGACCGCCGCGTCGTCCCCCGGCACGCCGCCCGGCCGCAGCAGGCCCGGCACCAGCCACGGCAGGCTCAGCAGCGCCGCCGCCGCGACCGCCTTCCCCGCGGCCGTCCACCTGCCGCGGCCAGTGCACAGCGCGACGACCAGCGCCGCCAGCCCGGACACGGCCAGCGCCGCGAACCCGCCGACCGCCGCCGGGAGCAGCGCCCGCACCAGCCGCCGCCCGCCGCCGCGCTCCCCCGCGCGGGCCGCCGCCGCCAGCGCCCACGGCAGCGCCGCATACCCCAGCAGCAGCGCCCACTGCCCCAGCAGCAGCCGCTCCGCGACGAACGGGTTCCACGCGTACACCGCGCCCGCCGCCAGCCGGGGCGCCAGCCGCCGGGACGGGACGAGCGACGCCGCCGACGTGCACGCCAGCACGAACACCCCGAGCAGGATCAGCTTCTGCGCGAGCCCCCCGGGCAGGACGGTCCCGAGCGCGGCGGCGAACGCGTCGCTCGGCACGTGCCGCGGCACCGTCCCGGTCAGCCCGAACGTCATCGGCGTGAACGCCGGATCCGGGACGAACACCATGTCGTACGACAGGACGAACCCGGGCGCGAGCCCCGGACCCAGCGCGAGCGCGCCGAGCAGCAGCCCGGTCACCGCGGCCGCCAGGTGCCGCGTCCGGTCCCTCACCCGATCCGTCCCGTCATCGCCGGAAAACTACCCGACCGGCTCCGGGTCGCGGGGCAGCCCCAGGATCCGCTCGCCGATCACGTTGAGGTTCACCTCGGTCGTCCCGCCGCCGATCGTCATCGCCCGCGACGCCAGCAGGTGCCGCGTCCACCGGGCGCGCAGCTCCGACTTCCACCCGCCGGTCAGCGCGCCGTGCTCGCCGAGCAGCCCGAACCCGAACTCGGTGACCCGCTGCCCGTGCTCCATCGCCACCAGCTTCCGCACGTTCGCCGTCGCGCCCGGGTCGGTGCCCGAGATCTGCTTCAGCGTCGCGCGGAGGCTCAGCAGGTCGAGCGCGTGCTCGTCGCACACCAGGTCGCCCACGCCGTCCCGGACGACCGGGTCCCCGGCCACGTCCAGCTCGTCCGCCAGCCGCAGCAGCTTCGGGACGTTCCCGCCGAGCTGGAACGACGTCGTCAGGCCGACCCGCTCGTTCGCGAGCGTGTTGCGTGCGACGCGCCACCCCTCGTTCACGGGGCCCACGACCAGCTCGTCCGGGACGAACACGCCGTCCAGGAACACCTCGTTGAACACCGCGTCGCCCGTGCACTCGCGCAGCGGCCGCACCTCGACGCCCGCCGACGCCATGTCGACGAGGAAGTACGTGATGCCGTCGTGCTTCGGCCGCCCGGCGTCGGTCCGGGCGAGGCAGATCGCCCACTGCGACTCGCGCGCCAGCGACGTCCAGATCTTCTGCCCGGTGATCTTCCAGCCGCCCTCGACGCGCTCGGCGCGCGTCCGCAGCCCGGCCAGGTCGGAGCCCGCGCCCGGCTCGGAGAACAGCTGGCACCAGATGATCTCCCCGCGCAGCGTCGGCGGCAGGAACCGCCGCTTCTGCTCCTCGCTGCCGTACTGGACGAGCGACGGCACGACCCACGCGGCGATCATCAGCGGCACGGGACGCACCCCCGCCGCCTTCAGCTCCTGCCGGATGACGATCTGCTCGACCGGCCCCGCGTCCCGCCCCCACGGCTTCGGCAGGTGCGGCGTCACCCAGCCGCCGTCGGCCATCGCGGCCCGCTGCTCCAGCGGCTCCATCGCGGCCAGCCCGGCGACCTCCGCGCGGACACCGGCGCGCAGGTCCGCGGCCTCTTCCGGCAGGTCGATGTCCATCGGACGCCGGACGCCGGACGCCGCGCGCGCCGCCGCCTCTGCGCGGTACTCGCTCGCCCTACCGAGGATCGCCCGCAGCGTCAGGGCACGCCTGTAGTAACGGTGGGCGTCGTGCTCGTAGGTGTAGCCGATGCCACCGTGAACCTGGATGTTGCCCTCGGCGCACTGCACCGCCGCGTCCGCCGCGAGCGCCCCGGCCACCGCCACCGCGTACGCGCGCTGCTCCTCCGGCTCGTCCAGCGCGCGCGCCGCGTCCCACACCGCCGCCCGCGCCCGCTCCAGCGCGATCAGCATCCGCGCGCACTTGTGCTTCACGCCCTGGAACTGCCCGATCGGGCGGCCGAACTGCTCCCGCAGCTTCGCGTACTCCACCGCCTCGTCCAGCGCCCGGCCAGCGATGCCGCACGCCTCCGCGCCGAACACCACGACCGCGAGCGCCCGCACGTCCACGCCGTCCGCGCCGTCCAGCTCGTCCACGAACCGGGCTTCCGCGTCGACCGTCACCGCGCACGCGGGACGGCCCTCGTCGAGCGACTCCAGCTCCTCGACCTCGCACGACGCCCGGTCCACGACGGCCCAGCGGTCACCGGCCGGGAGGACGAACACCTCCGCGTCCGCCGCACCGACCACCGGCCGGACGGTGCCGAGCACCCGCGACCCGTCCGTCTCCAGGCCGCCCGACAGCCCGACCGCCCCGACGCGCGAGCCATCCCGCAGGATCGCCGACGCGAGCACGGCGGGCGCGTACCGGGCCGGGCCCATCGCGCGGCCCAGCTCCTCCAGCACCACCGCCTGCTCCGGCAGGCCGAACCCCTGCCCGCCCGCGCTCTCCGGAAGGTGCAGGCCCGGCAGCCCCTGCTCCGCCAGCGCGGGCCAGAGCCCGTCGCCCGCGTGCCGCTCGACGAGCCCGCGCACCGACGCGGCGAGCGCCGCGTGCTCCTCCGTCACACCAATGGCCATGGCCGCACCTTTCCTCGGGGTGCGGCCAGCCTATTAGAACGGCATTCGGTTAGGGCGGGCGGGTCAGATGACCTTCAGGTTCGCGAGGAACCGGTTCAGGTCCGGCCAGAGCTTCTTGTGCGTGTTCGGCAGCGACGCGAACACCACCGCGGGCGCCTGCCGCCCCGTGTCGATCACCGCCGTCGCGACGATCTCGCCCGTCGCCCGCACGCCGTCCCGCTCGTACGTCAGGTACGACGCGACCAGCCAGCCCTTCCGACCGTCCACGTCGAGCGCCTGCGACGCCAGCGGCTTCTGCCCGTCCTGGAAGCCGTAGTACTGCGCGAGGTACCCCTCCGCCGCCAGCCCCGCGACCTCCTTCACGCTGTCCGGGCCCGTGTAGGAACCGTGCAGGCTCGGGATCAGCGTCCCCGTCAGCAGCTGCCCGTACCACATCTGGGCGCCGGCGCGCTCGGTCACCACGATCTGCTGCCCCGACCAGCCGGGCGTGCCCAGCTTGTTCTCCTTCGTCGGCACCTGCCAGGGCGGCCCCAGCCGCGGGTACGACAGCCCCGCGGCGGCGTCGTCCACCCGGCCCAGCATCCGCGACGGCGTCCCCGCGAACGCCTCCAGCTCTGCGTCCGGCGGCATCGACACCTGCGCCGTGACCGCCCGCTCGGCCGCGCCCGTCCGTCCCGCCTTGTCCGGCTCGTCATCGCCGCCGCGCGTCAGGAAGTACACGCCGCCCGCCGCGATCAGCGCCGCCACCAGCAGCCCGACCCCGCCGAACAGCACCAGCCGCGACCGGCCGCCCGTCTCCAGCGAGTCGCCGGACGCGCCCAGCTTCTCGTCCGCCGCGGCCTCGTCGGCCATCCAGTCCGGCATCTGCCAGTTGCCGCTGCTCGGCTTGCCCGGCTTCGCCGGCTGCGTCGACCCGGTCGGCACCGCCGGGACGTAGTTCGACGGCGCCTCGTCCTTCGAGTCGTCCTCGTCGAAGAGCTCGCCCTCCCACTGCGGCGCGTCCCGCTCGTCCGGCTCGGGCGCCACGCGGACGTCGGACTCCTCCGCGGGCGCCTCGCCCGCGCCGTCGGCGGCCTGCCCGGCGGCCGTCTCGGCGGGCGTCTCGACCTTGCCCCACACGTCGTGCGGCGCGTCACTCTCGTTCAAACCGGTCCAGCGCGCATCGCGCTCCCCCTGATCGGACATGCGGCACACGTTACGCGAAGATCATCAAACGCGGCCCGCGAGGAATCACGCTCCGGACACAGCTTGCTATCAGTCGTGACCCTGCCGCCACCGGCCGGGTCGCGCCTGCTGCCCGGGCTGCCACTGGTTCGGCTGGGCCTGCGGCATCTGGCCGGGCGGGACCTGGCCGGGCTGCATCTGCCCCGGCGGGACCTGGCCCGGCGGGACCTGGCCGGGCTGCGGCGGCTGTCCCTGCCCCGGCTGCACCTCGCCGGGCTGGCCCTGCTGCCACTGGTCCGGCTGCGCCTGCGGCGCCGCCCGCCACTCGTCCGACGGCCGTCCGGGCCACTTGTCCGCGCCGAGCCGCTCCCGCACCATCAGCGTCGCGCCCGCCACCGCGCCCGGCATGGCCAGCACCGCCCCCAGCGGCACCAGGAACAGCGCGAACGTCGCCACCCCGAAGCCGATCACCAGCGGACGGTTCTCCTTCATCCGGGCGAACCGCTCCTTGCGCAGCACCTCCCGGCGCTCCAGCGCCACCGACGCCAGCTCGCCGGCCAGGAAGTAGCCGGAGACGCACGCCGCCACCACCGGCACCACCGTCTGCCCGATGCCCGGAATGAACCCGCACGCGAAGAACACCAGCGCGAACGCCAGGGCCACGAGCCCCAGCAGCAGCGTGTCCTTGACCGCCCGGACGATCCCCGCGAGCAGCCCCTCGTCCGGCTCCGGCGGCGCCCCGCCCTGCGACTCCTCGACCCGCACCGCGATCGCCTCGTAGAACGGATCGCCCACCAGCAGCGTCACGGCCGTGAACGTCAGCACGGCCAGGAACGCCGACGCGCCCAGCACCGCGATCCCCGCGATGACCCGCGTCGCCTTCCGCACCGTCTCCGACCAGTCGTCCGCGAACCACGTCACCCAGCCCGCGACGTCCCCGAGGTTGTAGACGAGGAACCCCAGCGCCGCCCCGTAGACCAGCAGGACGATGAGCGCGGGAATGAGCCCGAACAGCCACTGCAGCGGATGCCGGGCGACCCACCCGATCCCCCGCAGCAGATACCCCGCGCCGGCGAACAGATCCTTGAACCTCGACTGGTGCTCCACGCGGCGAGCCTAACGAAGCCCCACAAGGTGCGCCGAACGCTCCCAGACGTCCCGCGCCAGTGCCTCGTCCTTCAACGGCCCCGACGCCGGCGCACCCGGCACCGACCCGTGGAACTCCCCGCTCCGCGCGGCGAACTCGTCGTCCACCGCGAGCCGCAGCGCCGTCCGCGCCCCGCGCTCGGGCGTCCGCACCACCGGCGTGTGCGACAGCAGCGCGCCCAGCCGCTCCGCCCCCCACATCTCCCGCGACAGGTGCGTCGCGACGGGCCCCGGGCACATCGCGTTCGCCACCACCCCGCTGCCCTCCATCCGCCGCGCCAGCTCCTGCGCGAACAGGATGTTCAGCAGCTTGCTCCGGCCGTACACCCGCAGCGACCCCGGCCTCCCGTACGACCCCGGCTCCGCCAGCCGCTCCACGTCGAGCCGGTCGGCGAACCGGTGCGCCTCGCTCGCCACGATCACCACCCGCGACGGCGCCGCCTTCTCCAGATGCCCCAGCAGCAGGTTCGTCAGCAGGAACGGCCCCAGATGGTTCGTCGCGATCATCCGGTCGTACCCGTCCGCACTGACCTTCGCCCGCATCTGGTGGACCCCGGCGTTGTTCACCAGGACGTCCACCTGCTCGAAGCGCTCGCGCAACGACGCGGCCACCCGCCGCACGTCCATCAGCACCGACAGATCGGCCAGGAAGGTCTCCACCCGCGCCCCAGGCGCCTCCCCCGCCAGCTCCTCGACCGTCGCCCGCCCCCGCATCTCGTTGCGGCACACGATCCCCACCAGGAACCCCCGCCGCACCAGTCCGCGCGCGATCTCTTTCCCGATCCCGGACGTCCCCCCGGTCACGATCGCGATCTTGGTCTCCATGCCACCACCCCACCACCCGCCCACCCACCGGACAACCCCCTTGTGATAACGGACGAGAAATCCTCAACCGCACGCCCGCACCCCGCGGAAGATTCCGAGCCGTCACCGCGGGGGCGGGTTCCCCGGTCCGCCGCCGGGCGGGGGGCCGCCCGGGGGCCGGCCGCCGGGCGGGGGGCCGCCGGCGGACGGCTTCGTGCGGGTGTCGACGCCGACGGCGAGCGCCACGACGTACCCGCCGGCGCCGCCGGTCACCGTGGCCGTCTGCAGGGCTCCGCCGTCGTCCCCGAAGACGTTGTCGCCGTCCAGCGTCACCTGGGCCAGGGTCTTGACCGACTGCTCGTAGCCGGACTGCGCGTACACCTCGTCGCACACGTCCTTCGGCAAAGCCACCTGCGAGGTGGCGATGGCCTTGTCTGCGTCGGCAACGCTCGCCTGGTCGGGGTAGACCTCGAAGTGGACGTGCGGCCAGCGACCGGTGTAGCAGGCCGGGAAAATACTGGTGAACCGCACCTTCCCAGCCCCGTCGGCGATCTGGACGCCACGCAGGTAGTTCTCCTCCGTGACGCCCTCGGAGTACATGGAGTACCTGCCTTCACGGTCGCAGTGCCACACGTAGACGGCCACGCCCTCGAACGGCACCCCGCCCTGGGCAAGATCGGAAACGGTCAGCTCCAGCGTCATCGGAACGCCCTCGGCCGTCCCGGAGGGCCCGCCGAAACTCGACCGGATGTCGCTGCGGACGATCCCGCTCCGCTCCAGCACGTCCGGCCCGTTGGAGCCGTCCCCCGGATACGGCCCGGCGGTCTCGTCCGGGATCTCCTTCGCCGACGCGGCGGGCGTCCCGGAGGACGACACGTCCCCGCCGCCCCCGCACGCCGCCAGGCCCAGCCCCGCGACCCCGAGCCCCAGCAGGCCCAGCGCCCGCCGCCGACCGACCAGGGTGCCGAGATCGAACCCGAGCCCCTGATCGACGACGTCCTCCCCCGGCCGCACGAGCGGCCGCCCCTCGAACTCGTCCACGAACCCTCCACAGCGCAACGGCCTCAGTACAACCGCCAGTGTTCGCGGCGCCACTGAAAAGGTCCTTGCGACACGATGAGTTTTCTCTTTGCGGCTTCCCTCAGAACGGAGGGTCGTCGCTGTACCCGGCAGCCGTGTCGCCGATGTCCGGCACGGGGACGGGCGGCCAAACGCGGGCCGAGTGTTCGCCGAGGTTCCATGCGAGACGGTGCCGAACCCACCCGTCGGCCTCGGTCTCCTGCAGCTCGCGCAGTCGCGCGTGGAGATCGAGGAGTTCGAACCGTCCGACGGCTGCGACGCCGTGCGAGCGGAGCAGCGGATCCGCCTCCTCCAGGAGCCCGGCGACCGTTTCGGCGAGCAGGCGCCGCGGAGGCTCGTCCCGGTCGACGCCCATGAACGACGTCAGTTGGTAGGCCGCGAGCCTGCGGCGTTCGAGGTCGTCCGACGCCAGCTCCGACAGGACGTCGGCGAAGGTGACCCTTCGGAGCGCGCTGAGCGCGCCGAGGGCCCGCGGGGTGCGCGACCGGGCGTGCTCCTCGATATCGTCCGCGACCGCGTCGGCGTCGGGGAGGCTGCGCGGGTGCCTGTGCCGCTGCCACTTCAGCAGGTCCCAGAGGTCCGCCCGCACGCCGGGGTCCGGGTCGGCGGTCACGGCGGCCAGCAGCGCGTCCCACACGTGATCACCGAGCACCGGCAAGGCCGGCAGCGTCTCCCCGGCACGGGCGCGCCGCTCCGGGGACGGGTCGTCGGCGAGCACCCCGAGCAGTCCGCGCTCGTCCAGCGGGAGCCCCTCCCCGAACCAGCCGCCGTGGCGACCGGCGACGGCCTCGTCCAGCCACCGCTCATACCACGCGAGGAAGTCGGCGTCCTCGACGACGTACGGGCCGACCGGCCCCTCGTCGTCGAGGTTGACCAGCCGTCCTCGCGCCGGCCCGGTCACGACCAGACGGGTGACGAGAGAGCAGCCGTGCGTCGAGACGAGCACGGTGCCGCACAGGAAGTTCCGGTCCGGGCCCGGCGGATCCTCGTACCGCTCCTCCCAGTCGCCGTAGTAGCGCGGTCCCGGCAGGTACGGGCTGGGTCGCGCCAGGTGCCCGGACGGTCGTTTCGCGCAGCACGCGACGTCCAGTCGGCAGAACCGGTACCCCGGACCGGCGCCCTCGGCGCCCAGTTCGGTGATGAACAGCCGGTACTCCGGGGGAAGCGCCACCTCGTGCCGTTCTTCGTACTCGGCCACCGCGGCCTCCGGCAACGGCGGCCCGAGTTCGAACCGATGGTCTTCCGCACCGAAGACCGCCGGCGGTTCGGCCCGCGCCGCCGCCAGCTTGTCGGCGATCCGCCCCAACCGCACGCCATCAGGATCGGCCACGCGCCCACCTTATGGGCGCACGTCCCGAAAAAACGGTTCTCGCGCAAACGTGCACCCGCTGAAAGGGATCTGCACAGAGCGACGCGAATTCGTCGGCGACCACGCAGATGGCGTCGTTCAGCGCGTCCGTCCGAACGACGACCACGCGGACGACTTCCGCGGCCCGCGACCGGAGTAGGTGGGGCGCGACAGGTAAGGAACGGGAGTGCGGCGGGCGCATCGGGCGGACATCGGGAGGTGGAGCATTGCAGACCTTTCTCCCGTACGCGGACTTCGCCGCCACGGCCGCCGTCCTCGACCCGCGGAGGCTCGGGAAGCAGCGCGTCGAGGCGCTGCAGGTGCTGCGCGGGCTGACGGTGCCGGGGTACGGGTGGCGCAACCACCCGGCCGTCCGGATGTGGACGGGGTATGAGGAGGCGCTGGTCCGCTACGGCCTGGAGATCTGCCGGCACTGGTGCTCGCTCGGCCACCGGGACACGTGCGCCGCCTCGCTGACGTCCGACCTGGCGGGCGCCACGGGCATCGAGCGTCCGCTCGGCCAGGAGGCCCTCGCCGAAGCCGGGGCGCTACCGCCCTGGCTCGGCGACCCGAAACTGCACATCAGCCACCGGTCCGCGCTGATCCGCAAGGACCCCGACTTCTACCGGCCGCACTTCCCCCACGTACCCCCCGACCTGCCGTACTTCTGGCCCGACTCCGACCGCAAGAAGCACCACGACGACCGGCCGCACCGCCCCTGACCGCGCCTCGAATCATCGCTTCGCACGCCAGACTGGGGGCTTGCCTGACCTCGCCCGGGTACGGCGCACCATCATCGGCGGCATCCACGGCTGCTTCGACGAACTGCTACGCGCGAGCACACGGCGCCGCGCCGAGATGTGCACAGCCTGGCGCATGCCGGGCGCGCGGCCGATCCGGGCGGCCCTCGGCCCTCGCGGCAAAAACAGAACGGCCCGACCGGGTTCGGTTGGGCCGCATCTGCGATCTCTGGTGGAGGTGGCGGGAATCGAACCCGCGTCCTTCGATGATGAGTCAGGGCTTCTCCGGGTGCAGCCTGCTAGGCGGTTTCTCGGCCCCGGCGCTCACGCAGGCTAGTCGCCGACGGGCCCAGTCGCTGTTCGATTTCCCTTGCAACCCCGCGACCGGGCTGCAAGGTGGAGTCTCCTGATGATGTCAGGTCCCGGGGCGGAGACTCACCCGGGCTGACAGAGTTCGCTCCTCGCTCAGGCGGCGAGGGCGAACTCGGACTGCTTCTTGTTGGCAGTTATTGGTTTGCTGTCACAGGATTAACGAGGTCACGACAGCAACCCTCGACCCGCTTCTCCTGGCTCGATCGACCGAAGTCGAAGCCGGTCACCCCCATGTTGAGTTGTCAAAGCGGCCCGGGGGCCGCGCACTTGACGTTACTAGGATAACGCGTGGGCGGGCAACGTGATTCCCGGCGGACGCGTGAAACCCGGGCGGGCGCGTGGCGCCCGCCCGGGTTCGACCGGCAGGGTCGGGCCGGTCCGGACGGCAGAGCCTCCCCCGAGACGAGGCTCTGGTCTCATCACGGCGACTGAGTCCGCAACCCCCCAAGCGGTTTCTCAGTCATAGGGGAAGACGCTCGGGGGGCGGGCGTTGGTTGCGGTCCGGACGTAAACAGGTTCCAAAATCAGCCGAAGAAGGCTCCGGCGACCTGGGCGGCGTCCATCTGGCCCTCGATGGCGATGGCGACGGCGAGGTCGCCCTTGGAGCCGACGAACCACGAGACGTTCTTGGAGTTGCCGCCCTCGTTGTAGGTGGTGAAGGAGGTGACTCCAGCGACCTCGCTGTCGACGTGGGCGGCCTTGGCGGTGCCGTTCCGGGCGGAGTTGTCCAGGACCTCCTTGAGGTTCGCGATCGACTCCGACGGGAGGTTCTGGGCGGGCGCGCGCTGCTCGGCGTTCGGGACGTCGTTGCCCTTGAAGACGTACGGGGGACGCCAGGTGCCGGCCTGCGCGGCGGCGGCGACGAGGGCCATCGCCAGGGGGCTGACCTCGACGCCGCCCTCGCCGACCATCGTCGCGGCCTTCTCGCCCTCGTTGTCGGGGGACGACACCGCGCCGGTGAACGCGGGGACCTGCAGGCCCCAGTCCTGGCCGATGCCGAAGCGGGCCGCCTCGGCGAGGAGGGTCTTGCCGTCGATCTTGCCGCTCTGCTGGGCGAGGGCGGTCTTGCAGGACAGCGCGAGGTGGTTGGTGAACTTGCTGTCCTCGTACGCCTTCGTGGTGAAGTTCTTGCCGCCGACGGCGGTCGTGCCGGGGCAGGACGTCTCGGTGGCCGGGGTGAGGCCGCCGTGGGTGAACAGCGCCTGGGCGGAGACGATCTGGAACGTCATGCCGGGCGGGTAGTGGCCCTCGAACGCGCGGTTCTCGCCCTTCGTGCCGTGGTTGGAGACCGCGAGCACCTCGCCGGTGGCGGGCCGGACGGCCACGAGGGACGCCGGGAACGGCAGGCCGTTCAGGGCCTGGTCGGCGGCGACCTGGACGCCCGGGTCGAGCGTCGTCTGGACCTCCTTCGGCTGCTCGCCCGGCCAGCTCTTCAGCGTCGCGGTGCGCTGCCCGTTCGGGTCCTGCGCGACGACGCTGACGGTCGGGGTGCCGGCGAGGTTGCGCTGCATGAGCAGCTGGACGCCGCTGACGCCGATCGTGTCGCCCGGCTGGTAGGGGGCGCCGACCTCCTGCAGCCGGTCGGACGTCGCGGGGCCGAGCGTCCCGATCAGCTCCGGGGCGGCCTTCGGCGCGATCGGCGCGACGATGTCGCGGAACTCCAGGCCGGGGATGTTGCCGTGGAGCCGCTGGATCAGCCGGGCGTGGGTCGCGGCCTGCAGGGTCATCAGCGGCAGGAACTCCTGCGGCGGCGCGGACAGGACGCGGCCGTGGAGGCGTTCGGCGTCGAGCCGGCGGCCGCCGTCCATCTCGGTCGCCTTCGCGAGGGCGTCGAGGGTCTTCTTCGGGTCCTGCAGCTTGCCGGGGGTGACCCCGACCTGGTAAGCCCGGGCGGGGTTCAGCATCGACTTGCCGTTGGTGTCGGTGATCAGCGCGCGCTCGGGCTCCTCGCTGACCACCGCGAGCCGCTGCCCCGGCTGGAGCTTCGGGTTGATGATGGACGGGCTCCAGACGACCTTCCAGTGGCCGCCGACCCGCTTGAGGTTCATGTGGCCCTTGTACTCCCAGGGCCGCCCGTTCTCACCGAGGTCGATCTTCACGGAGAAGGACGCCTGCGCGGTGTCGCCCTCCTTGACGATCGCGGCGGCGTCGGGGTCGGCGCCGAGGACGCCGATCGACAGCCGCAGGGACGCCGCGTCGAGCTGGGCGCTCACCTTGCTGAGGGCGTCCGCGACCTGCTTCTCGTCGGCGCCCACGGTGTTGCCGGCGGCGGCCTCGTAGTTGCCGACCGACCAGGCGATCAGGAAGTCGCGGACGGCCGGCATCGCCGACCGCTCGGCGAAGCAGCCGGTGGTCAGGGACGCGACGAGGGCGCCGCACCCGGCCAGCGAGATGGCTCGGCGCCGGACGCTGCGCGTCCGGTCTCGGTTGGTCTTGGACACCCTTCACCGTCTCCTGAACCGGGCCGCCTGAGCACGCTGCATCTCCCGCTGGGCCTCCCGTTTGGCGATGGCCTGCCGCTTGTCGTAGGACTTCTTACCACGGCCCAGGCCGATCTCGACCTTGGCCTTGCCGTCCTTGAAGTAGAGCGAGAGCGGGACGAGGGTCCAGCCGGGGTCCGACGTCTTGTCGATGATCTTCTGGATCTCGCGCCGGTTCAGCAGCAGCTTCCGGCGGCGGCGCGGGGCGTGGTTCGTCCAGGTGCCCTGCGTGTACTCGGGGATGTGGACGTTCTCCAGCCACACCTCCCCGTCCCTGACCTGGGCGAAGCCGTCGACGAGGGAGGCGCGGCCCGCGCGGAGGGCTTTGACCTCGGTGCCCATCAGCACCATGCCCGCCTCCCAGGTGTCGTCGATGTGGTAGTCGTAGCGGGCCCGCTTGTTCTGGGCGATGAGCTTTCGCCCTGTGTCGCGTGACACGTGATCAGCCTCGGTCCTTGTCCGGCAGCGTCGCGTCCAGGCCGCGCAGCACCGTCCGGGCGCGCTGCTCGGCCGCTTCGGGAGGGCGGTCGGCGGAGACCGCCACGTCGGGGTCGATCCCGACACCGTCGAGGTTACGGCCGCTCGGGGTGCGGTAGCGACCGACGGTCAGCTCGATCGTCGAACCGTCGGAGAGCCCGATCGGCTCCTGCACCGACCCCTTGCCGTATGTACGTGATCCTACGAGGACCGCGCGGTCGCGGTCGCGCAGGGACCCGGCGACGATCTCCGCGGCGCTCGCCGTCCCGGCGTCGACGAGCACGACCAGCGGCGACTCCGCGTCCCCGGGGCGGTCGGCGGTGTAGCGGCGGGGCGGTTCGCCGCGCCGCTCGTAGGTGACGACCGGGCCGCCCGCGAGGAACGCCGACGCCGCCCCGACGGACTCCTCCAGCAGCCCGCCCGGGTTCCCGCGCAGGTCGAGGACGAACCCGGCGTCCGGCGCGGGCTCGACGGCGGCGCGGACGCGGTCGCCGGTGCCGCGGGTGAACGCGCCGACGCGGATCGTCCGGACGCCGCCGGGCCCGTCGGTCACGGTGACGTCGCCCTTGCCGACGGACGTCCGGACGAGCCGGAACGTACGGGCGCGGGAGCCGCGGGCCACGGTGAGGTCGACGGCGTCGCCCGCGGGGCCGCGCAGCGCGGCGGCGGTGCGGGCGAGGTCCCAGCCGGCGGTGGCGGCGCCGTCCACGGCGGTGACGACGTCGCCGGCGCGGACCCCGGCGCGCGCGGCCGCGCTCCCGGGCTGGACGCTCGCGACGCGGACCCGCGCGTCGCCGTCGGCGGCGCCGAGCCACAGCCCGACGCCGCTGTAGTGCCCGTTGAGGCGGCCCTCGACGTCGTCGTACCGGCGGGCCGGGTAGTAGCGGGCCCACGTGTCGCCGAGCCCGCGGAGCATGCCTTCGATCGCGTGCCGGTCGAGTTCGGCGCGTCCGACGGGGTGCGCCGCACTGCCGCCGATCTTGGCGGCGGCCTCGTCCAGGACGGACCCGTCGGCGACGGCGGCGTGCCGGTCGGGGCCCGGTCCGCTGACCGCGCCGAGACCGTACGCGCCGAGGACGGCGGACGCCATGACGGCACCGCGGAGCAGGCGACCGGACGGGAACATGCCGCAAGTCTAGAGTCGGGGCCGGTGCGGGCCCGGCGTTCCGCTCAGATCCGCAGGTACCGCCGCAGGGTCAGGAAGGAGGCGATCGCACAGAGCAGGACGCCGAAGCAGATCGACACCACGATGACCGAGAGGACGGTGCCCCAGCCGAGCGTGCTGATGAGCTGGATGTCGTCGGCGAGCCGGTCGAGCAGCAGGAACTTGCTCATCACGAGCAGGATCGAGGCGAACAGGCCGCCGATCAGGCCGGCGATGGCGCCCTCCAGGATGAAGGGCAGCTGGATATAGGTGTTGGAGGCGCCGACGAGCCGCATGATGCCGGTCTCCCTGCGCCGGTTGAACGCCGACAGCCGGACGGTGTTGCCGACCAGCAGCACCGAGGCGACGACCTGGATCAGCGCGATCACCAGGGCGCCCCACTGCAGCGCGTTCAGGATGCCGAAGAACCGGTCGAGGATCTCCTGCTCGTTGATCACCGTGTCCACGCCGGGGCGGCTCTGCACGGCTTCGGCGACGGACTTGTACTCTTCGGCGTTCTTGAGCTTGACGCGGAAGGAGTCGGGGATGTCGCCCTCGCGGGTGCTCTCCACGAAGCCGGGCGAGCCCGCGTAGCGCTCCTTGAAGCGCTGGTACGCCTCCTGCCGGCTCTCGTAGGTGACCTCCGAGACCTCGGACATGCCCTTGAGCTGCTGCTCGAGCTGCTTGCGCTGGTCCTCGGTGACGTCCTGCCCCTGGCAGGCGGGGTTCGAGCTGGTCTTCGCGCACAGGAAGATCGAGACTTCGATCTTGTCCTGCCAGTAGCTCTTGGAGGCGGAGACCTCGGCGCGGATGAGCAGGCCGGTGCCGAAGAGCGCCATGGCGATGGCGACCGTGATGATGAGGGAGATCGTCATCGTCAGGTTCCGGCGGAGACCGATCCAGATCTCCTGGAGAACGAACTGTACGCGCATGCCTCGCTGTCCTTGGTCGCCTGTCGTCGTCCCGGCTGTCTTCGCGGTGGCGGGAACGGGTGGTTCGGATGGGAGCCGTCAGTGGGCCGGGCCGGTCCTCAGTAAGCCTGGCCGTAGACGCCGCGGGACTGGTCGCGGACGACCCGTCCGTCCTCG
This sequence comes from Actinomadura rifamycini DSM 43936, assembly GCF_000425065.1. Taxonomy (GTDB): domain Bacteria; phylum Actinomycetota; class Actinomycetes; order Streptosporangiales; family Streptosporangiaceae; genus Spirillospora; species Spirillospora rifamycini. The sequence goes on along the minus strand of NZ_AULB01000017.1, from coordinate 128,874 downwards.
AGCTCGACGACGCGCTTGCGGAAGGCGTCGACGATCGCGGCGTCGTGGGTGGCCATGACGACGGTGGTGCCGGTCCGGTTGATGCGGTCCAGCACCTTCATGATTCCGATGGAGGTGGCCGGGTCGATGTTGCCCGTCGGCTCGTCCGCCAGCAGGATCATCGGCCGGTTGACGAACGCGCGCGCGATGGCGACGCGCTGCTGCTCGCCGCCGGACAGCTCGTGCGGCATCCGGTGGGCCTTGCCCTCGAGGCCGACCAGGTCGATGACCTCGGGCACGACCTTGCCGATGAAGCGCCGCGGCTTGCCGATCACTTCGAGGGCGAACGCGACGTTCTCGAAGACGTTCTTGTTGGGGAGCAACCGGAAGTCCTGGAAGACGCAGCCGATGCGGCGGCGCAGGTGCGGCACCTTCCAGTTGCTCAGTCTGTTGAGGTCCTTGCCCGCCACGTGCACGTGACCCTGGGAAGGACGCTCCTCCTTGAGGATGAGTCGCAGGAAGGTCGACTTACCGGAGCCGGACGGGCCGACCAGGAACAGGAACTCGCCCTTGTCGATGGCGACGTTCACGTGCTGGAGGGCGGGCCGGTTCTGGCTCCGATAGACCTTGGTGACGTTGTCGAAATTGATCACGGCTGCATCACGGCGGTTCAGTCTAGGGGTTGGGGAGCGGCCCGACCTGCGGCGGCGGACGTGGTCCGCCGCGTTCGGCCTGCGCCGCCCGGCTCTGCGGCCGGACGGGCCGTGGAGCCTGCGAGCAGTGTAGAGGGGACAGTCAACTACCTCGTCCCACTCGACGTGGTGGTGATGACGCGGTGGGAATGACCGGGCCCGCACTGTGCGGGCTCCGGGGTCGCCCCCGGGTGGTTCGTACCGTTCAAGATTCCGGACTTGCCGGACCGACCATACAGTCCGGCTAGGCTGGATGATGGGAAAGATGCCTAATAAGTCGGTGATCGACGCATCCGCACGGACCCGCGTGCCGAGCACGGAGATGGGGGCCACACCATGAGCTGCGAAGATCTGATCTGCGCCCGCTGCTCGAACCCGGTCGTCGAGGGACGCTGCCCGACCTGCAGGATCGCCCGTTCCCAGATGCACCGGCACGGGCCGTCGCTGCCTCCGACCCTCGTCCTCGCCGTGCTGGTCGCGCTGCTGTTCGTGGCGCTCGTGCTACAGCGCGTGTACTGAGGGCTCTGAGAGGCTTCTCACCAACTCGGCGTTCGGGAACCCTGGCCGTCCGCAAATCTGGACGAACCAGGACGAACGGCATCAGTTCTTCTTCAGCGGCGGGGTGTTCGCGCGGGTGACGGCCCCGCTGTCGGCGATGACCCGCGCCCTGGCCGCCGCGGACCCGCGGTCGCCGTCCTTCTCCCCGTCCTTCTCCCCGGACGGACGGTCGCCGCTCGGCCCCGCGCTCCCGCTCGGGCTCGCGCTCGGCGACGGCTCACCCGAAGCGCCGTCCCCGCTCCCGCCGTCCCCCTCGTCCCCGCCGTCCTCGCGGGGCGGGTCGTAGGCGGCGAAGTGCAGCGTCGACGCCGTGTCGACCCTGTTCCCCTCGACGGTCCCGTCGAGCAGGTGCTCCGCCTCGGCCGGGATCTCGGGGCGGGGCGCCTCCGGATCGTCGGCGGCGGCCTCGGAGATGAGCGACACGTTGCGGAACAGCGAGTAGATGATCAGCCCGCCGCCGTCCTCGGTGCGCAGCCCGAAGTAGGGGAACGACGTCGCCGTCGGGACGACCGTCATCGTCAGGTCGTCCTCCTCGGCGCTCTCCTTCGCCTTCTCGGCGCGCTCGTAGTAGCCGCTCGTGCGCGAGCCGGCCTCCATGACCTTGGCGGCGACGCTGCCGTCGCCCTCGGCCGCCATCGTCGCGTGGATGCCGCCCATCTCCTGCGGCCGGATCAGGACGGACGTGTCGTCGCTGCGCAGCGCCTCCGCGTAGCCGTCGTCGTCGACCGCGACCGCGGGGACGTCGGCGTCCCGGTCGAGGACGACGACGTTCGTCAGCGACCAGCGGCGGTCGGCCCCCCGCAGGATGAACGACATCAGCACGCGGCGCCGGCTGCCGGACTCGCCCGCGACCGAGCGGTCCACGGACGCCACGAACCACTGCGGGTAGCCGCCCCCGCGCAGCTTCGGGACGTACAGTTCGGGCTTGCCGTAGTGGAAGCGGCGCACCGGGTCGCCGTCGTAGGCGGCCTTGCGGAACTCGGCGGCGGTGAGCTGGGACTGCCCGTCGGACGTCCAGGTCAGCGCGAGCCGCTCGTCGCCCGCGGCGCGCGCCACGTCCTCGTTGATGACATAGGTACGGAAGGTGTCCTTCGCGACCTGCGGGGTGAGGTCGACCGGTTCGGGCGGCGAGGGCGTGGGCATGGCCGCGGTCGGCCGCACCTCCGGCGCGCTCTGCTGAGCGCAGCCCGCGGCGGCCACCGGCACCAGCAGCATGACGGCCGCCAGCGCGCGCGCGATCGTGTGCAAGACTCCGTCCCCCGGACCCGATGTCCGCCCTGACGCTCAGGGCGTCCGGCAGGATTTCCCGTTCGCCGATTCTGCCACCCAGGGTATGGGGCGGGCGCCCCCGGCACTGCCGGGACGGCGATAAGCTCGGAAGCGTGGCAGGCATGGAACCGGAAGAGCGACTCAAGGAGCTCGGCGCGACCCTGTCCGGCATCGAGCAGGTGCTGGACCTCGACGGCATGCGACGCGACATCGCTGAGCTGCGCGAGCAGTCCGCCGACCCCGACCTGTGGAACGACCAGGAGCGCGCCCAGTCGGTGACCCGCCGCCTGTCGTACCTGGAGAGCGAGCTGGGCAAGGTGGAGGGCCTGCGGCAGCGTCTCGACGACGCCGCGACCCTGTACGAGATGGCCGCCGAGATGGACGACGCCGACACGCGCGCGGAGGCCGACGGGGAGCTGGAGGAGCTGGGGAAGGCCGTCCAGCAGCTCGAGGTCCGGACGCTCATGTCGGGCGAGTACGACGCCCGCGAGGCGCTCGTCACGATCAACGCGCAGGCCGGCGGCGTCGACGCGGCCGACTGGGCGGAGCAGCTCCAGCGCATGTACCTGCGGTGGGCCGAGCGGCACGGCTACCCGACCGAGGTCTACGAGACGTCCTACGCCGAAGAGGCCGGGATCAAGTCGACGACGTTCACGGTCAAGGCGCCCTACGCGTACGGGACGCTGCGCGGCGAGCACGGCACGCACCGGCTCGTCCGCATCTCCCCGTTCGACAACCAGGGCCGCCGGCAGACGTCGTTCGCCGGGCTCGACGTCGTCCCGGTCGTGGAGCAGAGCGACCACGTCGAGATCGACGAGAACGACCTGCGGATCGACGTGTACCGGTCGTCCGGTCCGGGTGGGCAGGGCGTCAACACGACCGACTCCGCGGTCCGGATCACGCACCTCCCGACGGGCATCGTGGTGTCCTGCCAGAACGAGCGGAGCCAGCTGCAGAACCGGGCGACGGCGATGAACGTCCTGCAGGCGAAGCTGCTGGAGCGCAAGCGGCAGGAGGAGGCGGAGAAGATGTCCGCCCTGCGCGGCGAGGGCACGAGCAGCTGGGGCACGCAGATCCGCAACTACGTCCTGCACCCGTACCAGATCGTCAAGGACCTCCGCACGGGCGTCGAGGCGGGCAACCCGTCGTCCGTCCTGGACGGCGACATCGACGAGTTCATCGAGGCGGAGATCCGCTGGATGCGGCAGCAGGAAGCCGAAGCCTGATCTTTTTTCCCGCGTTCGCGGAGTGATCAGGTGGTCACTCTGCGATGATTCCGGGTGGACTCAGCTCGCCGATTCCACCCGGGGGACCGTATGGCCGCACGCACACCCGCACGTCCGCACGCGCGCTCGCGTCCGGTCGCGGCCGCGCTGGCGGTGCCCTGCCTGCTCGGCGGCGCCGCCGCGGGATGCGGCGGGGGCCCGTCCGGCGGGTCCGCCGGGTCGGACGCGCCGCCCGCGCTGAGCCGGGCGGAGGCGGAGCGGGTGCTGAAGTCCTACACCGCCGGCGCCGACCGGGCCGGGCAGAAGCTGAACGCCCGGGCGCTGACCGCGATCGAGACCGATCCGCAGCTGTCCATGGACGCGGCGATGTTCCGGAAGTACCGGGCGCTCCGCCAGCGGCCGCCGAAGCTCGGCTTCGCGAAGACCACCTTCTTCATCCCGCGGCTCCAGGGCCACCCGCGCTGGTTCGCGGTCGGCGCCGGAGGCGGCGGAGGGCAGGGCGCGCGGCCGCACGCGATGCTTTTCACGCAGGAGAAGGCGGGCGGGCCGTGGCTGCTGGCCGCCGACCCGGCCCCCGGTGACGGCGCGCTGGAGCGGGTCGAGCTGGACGACCAGGGGTTCGCCGAATCGGTCGCGCCGGAGGCGGACGGGCTGGCGGTGACGCCCGCGGGGCTTCCGAAGGCGCACGCGGCGCTGATGACGAGCGGCCCGGACGCGTCCGGCGCCGCGGCGTTCGCGGACGGGCCCACCACCGGCCGCGCGTACCAGGCGCTGCAGCAGGTCACGGAGTCGCTCGCCGGGCAGGGCGTCCGGCTGTCGTCGACGTTCGCGCCGGCGCCCTACCGGGTGCACGCGCTGCGCACGAAGGACGGCGGCGCGCTCGTCTGGTACGCGATGAAGCAGCGGGAGGCATACTCCGCCGCAAAACGGGGCAGCCTGGCGGTAAGCGGTGATCTCGTCGGGCTCGCCCCGGCCAGGTCGGTCAGGACACGCCTGAAGACGACGGTGCTCACGCAGTACCTCGCCGTCGTTCCGCCGGACGGCCGCGCCATGGTCGCCGGCGTCTACCGCAAGGCCGTCGCCGCCAAGGGAGCCTGAAGCCACGGGCCCCCCGAACGCGGGGGCCGTCCCGCCGCGCACGGCGCCGAACCGCGCGCGGCCACCGTACTCCGTCGGGTGCCGGGCCGTCCCGCTCTTCCCGACCGCTGCAGCGGGAGCGGTCCGGCACCCGGCGGGTCCTTCGATTGTGCCGCGCGCGCCGTCCCGTTCCCCGGTACGGGGGACGGGACGGCGCGTCACGGCGCCCGCTGGGCCGGGGCGGTCACGCCTCGGCGGGCGGCAGGGAACTGCTGGTGACGAGCGTGCGGACCGACCGCAGCGCCACCGACAGCGTCGCGAGGTCGAAACTGTCGCTCTCCCAGATCTCGCCGAGCATCTGCTGGGCGCGGTCCACCGCCGTCTTGTTCTTCTCCGCCCAGTGCACCAGCCGCTCCTCCGGCCGCCCGCCGGGCTCGCTCGTCACCAGGACGTCCCGGGTGAGGGCCGAGTGCGCCGTGTACAGGTCGTCGCGCAAAGCCGACCGCGCCATCGAGCGCCACCGGTCGTCGCGGGGCAGCGCGATGATCCGCTCCCGCAGCCGGGACAGCTGGAGCCGCTCGGCGAGGTCGAAGTACACCTCCGCGACCTCCTCGACCGGACGTCCCGTCTCGTGCGCGATCCCCACCAGGTCGAACGTGCTGTAGGCGGCGACGAGCATCGCGCACTGCTCCGCCAGCTCGCCGGGGACGCCCCGCTCGGCGAACCCGTCGCGGCGCTGCTCGAACGCCGCGAGGTCCTGCCCGGCGAGCAGCTTGGGCAGCTGCGCGCTGAGCGTCGCGGCGCCGCCGGCGAAGAAGTCGACCGTCTCCCGGATGTCGAACGGGGGCCGCCGGTTGTGCAGCAGCCAGCGGGCGCCGCGCTCGGTCAGCTTCCGCGCCTCCAGCAGCATCGCGACCTGCGTGGACTGGTCGACCTGCCGCGACAGGCCCTCCACCGACCGCCAGAACTTCGGCATCTCGAACACGTCCCGGGCCACCAGGTAGGCGCGGGCGATGTCGGACGACGACGCGCCCGTCTCCTCGTTCATCCGGAAGACGAACGACGAGCCGGAGTTGTTGACCAGGTCGTTCACCACCGCCGTGGTGATGATCTGGCGGCGCAGCGGGTGCCGGTCCATGTGCGGGCGGAACCGCTCGCGCAGCGGCGTCGGGAAGTAGTCGACGAGCCACGACTCCAGGTACGGGTCGTCGGCCAGGTCGGACTGGACGATCTCGGCGTCCAGCGTCAGCTTCGCGTACGCCAGCAGCACCGAGAACTCGGGGCCGGTCAGCCCCAGCCCGGACTGCCGCCGCTCCGCGATCGCCTTGTGGCCCGGCAGGAACTCCAGGTGCCGGTTCAGCCGCCCGTCCCGCTCCAGCTTCCGCATGTGCCGGGCGTGGACGTGCAGCATCGCCGGGGCCTGCGCGCGGGACGCCGCGAGCACCACGTTCTGCGCGTAGTTGTCGCGCAGCACGAGCCGTCCGACCTCGTCGGTCATCTCGTACAGCAGGGCGTCGCGCTGCTTGCCGGTCAGCTCCCCGTCGCGGACCGCCTGGTCCAGCAGGATCTTGATGTTGACTTCGTGGTCGGAGGTGTCGACGCCGGCGGAGTTGTCGATGAAGTCGGTGTTGACCAGGCCGCCCTGCCCGTCCGCGCCGCTGCGCGCGTACTCGATCCGGGCGAGCTGCGTCAGGCCCAGGTTGCCGCCCTCGCCGACGACGCGGCAGCGCAGCTCCCCGCCGTCGACCCGCACCGGGTCGTTCGCCTTGTCGCCGACCGCGTCGTTCGTCTCCAGCGAGCCCTTGACGTACGTGCCGATCCCGCCGTTCCACAGCAGGTCGACCGGGGCCCGCAGGATCGCCCGGATCAGCTCGTACGGGGTGAGCGCGGCGACGCCCTCGTCGATGCCGAGCGCCGCCCGCACCGGCGGGGTGATCTTGATCGACTTCGCGGTCCGCGGGAAGACGCCGCCGCCCTTGGAGATCAGCGACGCGTCGTAGTCGGCCCACGTGCTGCGCGGCAGCTCGAACAGGCGCCGCCGCTCCGCGAACGACGCCGCCGCGTCCGGGGCGGGGTCGAGGAAGATGTGCCGGTGGTCGAACGCCGCGACCAGCCGGATGTGCTCCGACAGCAGCATCCCGTTGCCGAACACGTCACCGGACATGTCGCCGATCCCGACGACCGTGAAGTCCTCGGCCTGCGTGTCCTTGCCCAGCGTCCGGAAGTGGTACTTCACCGACTCCCAGGCGCCGCGCGCCGTGATGCCCATCGCCTTGTGGTCGTAGCCGACGGACCCGCCGGACGCGAACGCGTCCCCGAGCCAGAACCCGTACTCGGCGGCGACCCCGTTCGCGATGTCGGAGAACGTCGCGGTGCCCTTGTCGGCCGCGACGACGAGGTAGGTGTCGTCCCCGTCGTGCCGCACGACGTCCGGCGGCGGCACCACCTTGCCGTCCACCAGGTTGTCGGTGACGTCGAGCAGGCCCGAGATGAAGTCCTTGTAGCAGGCGACGCCCGCCTTCTGCCACGCCTCCCGGTCCGCGGCCGGGTCGGGGAGCTGCTTGCCGACGAACCCGCCCTTCGCGCCCGCCGGGACGATCACCGTGTTCTTCACGGCCTGCGCCTTCACCAGGCCGAGGATCTCGGTGCGGAAGTCCTCGCGGCGGTCCGACCAGCGCAGCCCGCCGCGCGCCACCGCGCCGTACCGCAGGTGCACGCCCTCGACCGACGGCGAGTACACGAAGATCTCGTACATCGGGCGCGGCTCCGGCAGGTCCGGGATGCGCGCCGGGTCCAGCTTCAGCGACAGGTACGGCTTGTGCTGGTAGTGGTTCGTGCGCAGCGTCGCCTGGATCATCGCGAGGTACGCGCGCAGGATCCGGTCCTCGTCGAGGCTCGCGACCTCGTCGAGCTTGCCCTGCAGCTCCTCGGTGATGCCGAGGCTGCGCTCGCTCTCCCCGCCCGCCAGGGCCGGGTCGAAGCGGCTCTCCCACAGCCGCACCAGCAGCCGCGTGATCTGCGCGTTCCGCAGCAGCACCTGCTCGACGTAGCGCTTGGAGAACGACGTGCCCGCCTGCCGCTGGTACATCGCGTACGCGCGCAGGATCATCGCCTGCCGGAAGCTCAGCCCCACGTGCAGGACGAGCGCGTTGAACCCGTCGTTCTCGATCTCGCCGCGCCACAGGGCGCGGAAGGCGTCCTGGAACAGCTCCTTGACCGACTCCTCGGACACGTCGGCGGACGGCGCGTACCGCAGCCCCAGGTCGTAGATCCAGCACCGGCGGCCGTCCGCGGTGCCGATCTCGTAGGGGCGCTCGTCGATGACCTCCACGCCCATGTTCTGCAGCAGCGGCAGCACCCGCGACAGCGAGATCGGCTCGCCCAGCCGGTAGATCTTCAGCCGCCGCTCGCCGTGCCCCGCGCCGAACGGCTCGTACAGGTTGATGGACGTGTCGGCGTCGGGGCCGAGCTCCTCCAGGAACCGCAGGTCGGCGACCGCCGTGCGGGCCGGGAAGTCCGCCTTGTAGCCCTCAGGGAACGCGTCGGCGTACCGCCGCGACAGCGTCCCCGACCGCTCCTCGCCGAACTGCTCGAGGACCGCGTCCGCCAGGTCGTCCGCCCACGACCGGGTCGCCGCCGCGAGCCGCGCCTCCAGGTCGTCCGCGTCGACGTCCGGCAGCGGACGGCCGCGCTCGCCCCGCACGACCACGTGCAGGCGCGCCAGGAGGGACTCGGTGACGTTCGCGCTGTAGTCGACGCTGACGCCCTCGAACGCCTCCTTCAGGATCGCCTGGATGCGCAGCCGCACCTTCGTCGTGTACCGGTCGCGCGGCAGGTAAACCATGCACGACATGAACCGGCCGTACATGTCCTTGCGGAGGAACAGCCTCAACTGGCGCCGCTCCCGCAGCCGCAGCACCCCGAGCGCGATGCCCAGCAGGTCGGCCACGGAGATCTGGAACAGCTCGTCGCGCGGGTAGCCCTCCAGCACCTCGATGAGGTCCTGCCCGTCGTAGCTGTCGGCCGGGAACCCGGACCGCTCCAACACCTCGTCGCGCTTGCGTTTCAAGACCGGGACGTGCGCGATCGACTCGCTGTACGCGACGTGCGTGAACAGGCCGAGGAACCGGCGCTCCCCCACCACCTCGCCGGACGCGTCGAACTTCTTCACCCCGATGTAGTCGAGGTACAGCGGGCGGTGGACGGTCGAACGCGAGTTCGCCTTCGTCAGCACCAGCAGCCGCTTCTCCGTCGCCTTCTCCCGCACCTCGGGCGGCAGCGCGGCGAAGCTGCGGGACTCGCGCGTGTCGTCGCGGAGGATGCCGAGCCCGGTCCCGGGCTCGGGCCGCAGCGCCGTCCCGTCCTCGACCAGCGTGTAGTCGCGGTAGCCGAGGAAGGTGAAGTGCCCGTCGACCAGCCAGTCGAGCAGCTCGACGCCCTCGGCGAGCTCCTTGTCCGGCAGCGCGGGCCCGTCCCCGCGGACCGCGTCGGCGATCTCCCGCGCGCGCGCCCGCATCTTGGGCCCGTCCTCGAACGCGACCCGCACGTCCTGCAGGACCCGCAGGAGGTCCTTCTCGAGCGTCTCCAGCGTCGCGCGGTCGCTCGTCCGGTCGATCTCGATGTGCATCCACGACTCGTCGATGTCGGTGGAGTCGTCGAGCTTCGCGCGGAACCCGTGCAGGTGGCCCGCGACGTCCCGGTCGACGCCGAGCAGCGGGTGCACGACCAGGTGCACCGCGTGCTGGTGCCGGTTCAGCTCCATCGTCACCGAGTCGACGAGGAACGGCATGTCGTCGGTGACCACCTGCACGACCGTGTGCCCCGGGTCCCAGCCGTGCTCCTCGACCGTCGGCGTGAAGACCCGCACCTTCGGGCGCCCCTGCGGCCGCTCCTCGCCGAGCAGCCGGTGCGCCATCGCCGGGCCGCAGATGTCGGCCGGATCCCGTTCCAGGAGGTCCTCCGGCGCGACGTGCCGGTAGTAGAGCCGGAGGTACGCGACGGCCTCCTCGACGTCGCCCCCGCCGGTCCCCGGCCGCTGGACGCACCTCTCGGCGGCCCTGCGTATGAGATCGTCCTTCGCCTGGTCGAGCTTGCCGCCCATCAAAAAACTCCCCTTAGAGACTCCGCCACCCCGTTGTGGCGCTCCTCACGCGCCAGCGTAGCCAGGAAAACACCCCAAAGTTGACCTGCCAACCCGTTACGCGGACGTGGCTTTTCCCACGTGCTCGCGGGAGGGTCCGCCGGCAGGGGCTCGGGGTGCCGTCCGTCTCCGGCGCCCGCGTGCGGTCACGGGGCGCCGCTCCGGCACCGCCGGGGGCTCGCCGCGCGGTCAGATTCTCGCAAGACCGAATCCGGTTCCGCATGCGATCACGGGGATTGGGAGGGACGCGGGGATCGGGCTGGACGCGGGGAGCGGGAGGGACGGGCGCGCGGCCGGACGGTCGGGGCGCGCGCCCGCGGGGAGCGGTACGCGGTCAGGCGCCGGCGTCGGCGCCGCCCGTGCCGCCGGTGGGCTCGCCCCCGTCGGGCGGCGGCTCCTCGCCGTCCGGGGGCGGCTCGTCCCCGCCGGGGTCGCCGCTGGGCGGCGGCCCGCTGGTGGTGGGCGAGCCGGTGGGGGTGTCGGACTCCGTCGGGTCGGGGGACGCGCTGTCGCTGGGGCTCGGGGAGCCCGACATGCTCGGTGAGCCCTCGTAGGACGGGTCGTAGGACGGGTCGGGCGTGTAGTCCGGGGTGTCGGAGACCGGGTCGTCCGGCGCCGTGGTCGTCGGGACCGTCAGCGACGGGGTGCCGCTGTCCGACATCGGCGGGACGGTCGGGTCCCCGACGTGCTCGCCGGCCTTGCCCTTCTCCCCCGAGCTGAAGATCATCACCGAGGACACGACCACGATCGCGACGAGCACCGCGGCGACGCCCGCCAGCGCGGCCGAGCGGCCCGAGCTCTCGACGAGCTGCCGCAGCGTGGGACGTCCGCCGCCACCGCCGGGCCGGGTGGCGGAGAGGGCCGCGGCGGGGACGGCCTGCGTGCGGTCGAGGTCGCCCGTCCGGACCGGGTCGTCCGCGGCGGCGGCCGCCGGCGCCTCGTCGAAGCCCTCGGCGAAGTCCTCGGCGAAGTTTTCGTCGAGGGCCTCGGCGGCGCGGACGGACCCGGCCGCGAGCATCGCGGTCGCCTCGGGGTCGTCGGTGTCGTCCGGGACGGCGACCGGGACGGGGGCGGCGGCCTCCTCGTGGCCGAGCAGCCGCATCAGCACCTGCCGGGCCGTGGGCCGCAGCTCCGGCTCCTTGCGCAGGCAGTCGGCGACGAGGTCGCGCAGGGCGCCCTCCAGGCCGCCGAGGTCGGGCTCCTCGTGCAGGATCCGGTTGATCACCGCGGGGATGGTGTCCTGCCCGAACGGCGGCTCGCCCGTCGCGGCGAACACCAGCGTGGCCGCCCAGCAGAAGACGTCCGAGGGGGCGCCGATCTCGTCGCCGCCGATCTGCTCGGGCGACATGTACGACGGGGTGCCGATCACCCGGCTGGTCAGCGTGGTGCTGCCCGCCATCGCCCGCGCGACGCCGAAGTCGATCACGCGGGGGCCGTCCGGGCCGAGCAGGACGTTGTGCGGCTTGAAGTCGCGGTGGATGATCTTCGCCTGGTGGATCGCGGCGAGCGCCGTCGCGGTGCCGACCGCCAGCCGGTCGAGGGCCGCGCCCTCCAGCGGACCGTCCTTGGTGACGTGCTGGTTCAGCGACGGGCCCGGCACGTACTCGCTGACGATGTACGGGCGCTCGCCGGTCGCGTCCGCGTCGATCACCTGCGCGGTGCAGAACGGCGCGACCTGCTTGGCGACGTCGAGCTCGCGCAGGAACCGGGCGCGCGCCTTGTCGTCCTCCTCGAGCTCGGCGTGCAGGAGCTTGATCGCCACCTGCCGTCCGTCCTCGTCCTCGCCGAGGTAGACCGTGCCCTGCCCGCCTTCGCCCACCCGGCCGATCAGGGCGTAGGAACCAAGCCGCTCCGGATCCCCGGATCGCAGCGCCCCAATCTCCATGCGTGGAACCGTCCCTCTCCTGATCGCCCGGGTCGAGCGGACCACCGGCCGATCGTCGCGGGCCGGCGCTGTGCGTGTCAGTGTGACGTCCGAGTCGTGCGGGGGGTTCACCCGGCCATCAGGCCATACGGTGCGTTCTGACCCAGTGCTTCCGATCGGACACGTATGAGCAGGCTCTTACCTTAGTGCCGAACACCGACGGACCGCGAGATCATTCGCCGTCCGATCCGCATCCGCGAGACTGGTCCCATGTCCTTCCTGCACGGCCGCCGGGTCCGCACCCGCAACGAGATCATGGAAGCGCACGGGCTCGGCCGCAGCACCCTGGAGAAGTGGTACCGGGAACGCGCGTCCAACGGGCACCCGGAGCCCGCGGGGAAGGTCGGCGCGCAACTCGCCTGGGACGCCGACGCGTGGGACCGCTGGTACGCGGCGCGCGAAGCCCCGGCCGTCCCGTCCGGCCTGGCGACCCGCGACGACCTCGCCGCCCGGCACGGCCTCAGCCGCCACCGCCTCAAGCAGCTCTGGGCGGACCGCGCCGCCAACGGCCACCCCGAGCCCGCCCGCCGCGCCGGCAAGGCCCTCTACTGGGACGAGGCCGAGTGGGCGGCCTGGTACGCGGCGCTCGCCGAACGGCCGCCCGCCGAGGACCCGGACGACCTCGTCACCCTCGCCGAGGCCGCCCGCATCCTCGGCCTCGCCCCGACGAGCGTCACCGTGTACGCGAAGCGCCCGCCCGCCGGCTGGCCCGAGCCCGCCCGCACCGAACCCCTCGCGGGCGGCCGCGTCCGCCGCCTCTACCGCCGCCGCGACGTCCGGTCCTACGCCGCCCGCCGCGCCCGCTGACCTCCCTCGCCTTCCGCGGTTCCGCCCGTCAGCGGGTGAAGTGGGCCAGGACCTCCGGGTTGGCCATCGAGTCGCGGTTGGCCGCCTGGTCGACCGGGGTGCCCTGCAGGATCTTGCGGACCGGGACCTCCAGCTTCTTGCCCGACAGGGTCCGCGGGATGCCCGGGACGGCGCGGACCTCGTCGGGGACGTGCCGCGGCGACAGCGCCGAGCGCAGTTCGCGCTTGAGCCGGTTCAGCAGGTCGTCGTCCAGGGACGCGTCCGGCGCGAGCTGCACGTAGAGCAGCAGGCGGCCCTCCTGGCCGAGGCGGCCGGTGTCGATGACGAGGCTGTCGGTGATCTCGTCGAACGCCTCGACGACGCGGTAGAAGTCGGACGTCCCCATGCGGACGCCGCCGCGGTTGAGGGTCGAGTCGGACCGGCCGTAGATGACGCAGCCGCCGTCCGGGAGGATCTTGAGCCAGTCGCCGTGCCGCCAGACGCCCGGGTACATGTCGAAGTACGAGTCGCGGTAGCGGGCGCCGTCCTCGTCGTTCCAGAAGAACACCGGCATCGACGGCATCGGCTCGGTGATCACCAGCTCGCCGACCTCGTCCACCACCGGCTCGCCCTGGTCGCCGAACGCCTCGACCTTGGCGCCGAGGCCGCGGCACTGGATGACCCCGGCGCGCAGCGGCAGCAGCGGGGACGGGCCGACGAAGCCGGTGCACAGGTCGGTGCCGCCGGAGAACGAGCCGAGCAGCAGGTCGCGGCCGACGGCGTCGTACACCCAGGCGAACCCCTCGGGCGGCAGGGGCGACCCCGTGGAGCCGATGCCGCGCAGCGCCGACAGGTCGAGCTCCTCGCCGGGGCGGCGGCCCTCCTTCGCGGAGGCGGTGATGTAGGGGGCGCCGACCCCCATGTAGGTCACGCCGCTGTCGGCGGCGAGCCGCCACAGGTCGAGCGGCGCACCGTCGTACATCACGATCGTGGAACCGGCCAGCAGCCCGCCGACCAGGTAGTTCCACATCATCCAGCCGGTGGTGGTGTACCAGAAGAAGACGTCGCCGGGGCCGAGGTCCTGGTGGAACGACAGGGCCTTGAGGTGTTCGAGGACGACGCCGCCGTGGCCGTGCACGATCGGCTTGGGCAGCCCGGTCGTCCCGGAGGAGTAGACGACCCACAGCGGGTGGTCGAAGGGGACGGGCTCGAACTCGAGGGCGCCGCCGTCGGGGCGGGGCAGGTCGGCGTAGCCCATGCCGACGCGGAACCCGTCGGGGGTCGCGGCCGGGTCGAGGTAGGGGACGAGCACGGTCGCGGCGAGCGTCGGCAGCGCGGCCTCGATCTCGCGGACGGTGTCGCGGCGGTCGAACGTCCTGCCGTTGTAGGCGTAGCCGTCGACGGCGATGAGGACCTTCGGCTCGATCTGCGCGAACCGGTCGATGACCGACGACGAGCCGAAGTCCGGCGAGCAGGACGACCAGATCGCGCCGAGGGACGCGGCGGCGAGGAAGCACACCAGCGCCTCGGGGATGTTCGGCATGTAGGCGGCGACCCGGTCGCCCTTGCCGACGCCGAGGTCGGCGAGGCCCGCGCGGACCTCGGCGACGTGCAGCGCCAGCTCCCGGAAGGACAGCACGCGGTGCCCGCCCGCCTCCGACCGGAAGATCACCGCGGTGTCGTCGGGGGTCTGCTCGGCCCGCCGCAGCGCGTTCGCGGCGTAGTTGAGCGTCGAGCCGGGGAACCAGCGCAGCCCGTCCACCGGCATGGGGCCGCCGGTGCGGACGGGCCCGTCGCCGCGCTCGCCGACGACGTCGAAGTACGTCCAGATCGCGTCCCAGAAGGCGTCGACCTCGGTGACGGACCAGCGCCACAGGTCGTCGTAGGTCTCGGTGAGGACGCCCCGGTCCCACAGCCAGTGGACGAAGTGCGTCACCCGCGCGTTCGCGACGACCTGCTCGGACGGTTCCCAGAGCGGTGCGCCCTCGGCGACGGTGTGCTCACCCGACATCTCTCCACCTTCCCGCCGCGTCCGGCCGCGCGGCGCTCCCCATATTCGCCGCGGGGCCGCACCCGGCGCAACCTCGCCGCCCCGCCCGTCCGGCCGCTCCTTCCGCAGGTCACGCGCAATGCCTGTGGCGCACACACTTCCCGTGCCGGGCATGGCGTCGCGCCCCATGGCCGGGGTTGTCCACAGGGCGGGTTCTCAGTTCCGCGCCGTCCCGGCACCGCGAACACTGGAGCCGACGGAAGGAAGAGACATGTCAGGGACTGGTCAGTTCGGCGACGGCCCGCAGCACGGCACCGGTGTCGGCGAGCGTGGGGAGGACGGCGTCCGCCCCCGCGGACCGCAGCTCCGCCTCCGTGGCGCTCCCGGTCGCGACCGCGACGATCGGCGAGCCGGCGATGTGCGCCGCCTGCACGTCGCGCGGCGAGTCCGCGATGTAGACCGTGGCCCGCTCGGGGAAGGCCGCGCCGTGCCGCTCCCCCGCGCGGGACCGGGCGAGCTCCAGCAGCGCCGCCTTGCTGTAGACGCCGTCCTCGTACCCGCCGGCGTCCAGGTCGAGGTGCCCGGCGAGCCCCAGCTCGGTCACCTTCAGCACCGCGTTCGCCCGGACCGACCCGGTGAGGACCGACTGCACGACGCCGGGCGCCCGCCCCAGAGCGTCCAGGGCCTCCCGCGCGCCCGCGAGCACCCGCCCGTGCTCCCGCAGCCCCGCCCGCCGCGCGGCGAACGCCCGGGTGAGCGCGGCGATGAACGGAGGAAGATGGTCGTCGGTCGTCACGACGTCGTTGAACGCGAGCGTCTCGAACACGATCTCCGACTCGGTGCGCCCCGGGGTGGGCGCGAGCCGCAGCAGCGGCCGCCCGACGGTCGCCTGGAACGCCTCGGCGTACGCCTCGCGGGTGACCCGCCCGACGTCGACCAGCGTGTGGTCGATGTTCCAGAGCACCAGCCGGTTCAGCGTCGACATCCCGTTCCCATGGTCGTCGGAGGAGCGCCCGGGCGTCCCGGGGGCGGTGGGCGCCCTTATCGTCGGGCCTCACGGGCTCTCCTGGCAACCGGGCGGTCAGGGCCCCATGTGCGGGTAGCGGTAGTCCGTCGGCGGGACGAACGACTCCTTGACGACGCGCGCGCTCGTCCAGCGGGTCAGGTTGAACACCGACCCCGCCTTGTCGTTCGTCCCGCTCGCCCGCGCGCCGCCGAACGGCTGCTGCCCGACGACCGAGCCGGTGGGCTTGTCGTTGACGTAGAAGTTCCCCGCGGCGAACCGCAGGCTCTCGGTGGCCGCGGCGATCGCCGCGCGGTCGTCCGCGATGACCGCGCCGGTGAGCCCGTACTCGGAGACGCCCTCCATCTGCCGGAGCACGGCGTCGTAGTCCGCGTCGTCGTAGACGTGCACGCCGAGGATCGGCCCGAAGTACTCGGTGGTGAAGATCTCGTCCTCCGGGTCCGCCGACTCCAGGACCGTCGGCCGCACGAAGTACCCCCGCGAGTCGTCGAGCTCGCCCCCGACGAGGATCTTCATCGAGTCGATCGACCGGGCCCGCTCGATCGCCGCCCGATGCTTGGCGAACGCCCGCTCGTCGATGACGGCCCCCATGAACGTCGACAGGTCGGCCGCGACGTCCCCCATCGTCAGCGACTCCGTCTCGGCGCAGAACTCGTCCCGCAGCCGCCCCCAGACGCTCCGCGGGATGTAGGCCCGCGACGCCGCCGAGCACTTCTGCCCCTGGTACTCGAACGCCCCGCGCACCAGCGCCGTCTTGAGCACCGCCGCGTCGGCCGAGGGGTGGGCGATCACGAAGTCCTTGCCGCCGGTCTCGCCCACGATGCGCGGATACCCCCGGTACCCGGCGATGTTCTCCCCGATGGCCCGCCAGAGCCCCTGGAACGTCGGCACCGACCCCGTGAAGTGCAGCCCCGCCAGATCGGGCTGCCTCAGCGCCACCTCCGACACGGCCCGCCCGTTCCCGGTCACCATGTTGATGACGCCGGGCGGCAGCCCGGCCGCCTCCAGCAGCCGCATGGTGAAGTGCGCGGCCAGCTGCTGCGTCGGCGACGGCTTCCACACCACGACGTTGCCCATCAGTGCGGGCGAGGTCGGCAGGTTCCCCGCGATCGCGGAGAAGTTGAACGGGGTGATCGCCAGCACGAACCCCTCGAGCGGCCGGTACTCCATCCGGTTCCACACGCCCGGCGACGAGAGGGGCTGCATCTCGTGGATCCGCCGGGCGTACGCGACGTTGAACCGCCAGAAGTCGATCAGCTCGCACGCCGCGTCGATCTCGGCCTGCTGCACGGACTTCGACTGCCCGAGGATCGTGGCCGCGTTCAGCGTCGGCCGCCACGGCCCGGCCAGCAGGTCGGCCGCCCGCAGGAAGATCGCCGCCCGGTCGTCGAACGACATCGCCCGCCACGCGGGCGCGGCCTCCCGCGCCGCCGCGATCGCCTCGGCCACGTCGGCCTCCGCGGCGTCCCCCATCCGCCCGAGCACATGCCCGTGGTTGTGCGGCTCGACCACCGCGATGGGCTCTCCCGCGCCCATCCGCCGCGCGCCCCCGATCGTCATCGTCAGCTC
This sequence comes from Actinomadura rifamycini DSM 43936, assembly GCF_000425065.1. Classification (GTDB taxonomy): domain Bacteria; phylum Actinomycetota; class Actinomycetes; order Streptosporangiales; family Streptosporangiaceae; genus Spirillospora; species Spirillospora rifamycini. The sequence continues at coordinate 111,640 of NZ_AULB01000017.1, read as the reverse complement.
GGTCTCGGTCCCGCCGAGCTCCTTGATCCGGGCCTCCAGCGCCGCCCGTTCCGGGCTGCCCGGCGCGTACCCCTTGACCGGCTCGTTCACCGGAACCGGAACGGTGGTGACGGCGTCCATGCGTTGCTCCCGCGATGTCCGACAACTGCGTCGACGTGCCAGTCCCTACCCCTCCGTCCCCACCCCGATGCGTCCCGCCGCACCCCGCCCCGCGCCCACCCCAACCGCCACCCCCGACTCCCCGCACCCGTCCCGCCGGCCCCGCATCCTCCTGCGAAACCAGTACGGGTTCAGGGTCCGGCGGCAGTGCCCAAAAGGCGCCGGAGGCCGCATGATGGCGGTATGAGCGAGCAGAAGCAGCACGGCGAGAAGGCGTCGGACGGGCGGTGGCGGGCTCTGCCGCCGCGCACCCCCCTAGAAGACCTGGTCGCCGTCCAGGAGGTTCCGCCCAAGCCCCAGGTGATCGCCGACGGCGACATCACGAAGGTCGACGAAGCCACCCGGTACCCCGCCTGACCCTCGCCGGTCCTGGGGCCCCGGGGCCCGGGGCCCGGGTGGAGCCTAGAGGCTTCGGGCGAGGACGGCGGCGAGGACGCGGGGGTCCTCGGGGCCGAGGTGAGGCGCGGCGACCGAGCGGACGGCGAAGGGGTTGGACGGGGTGGCCGCGTCCGCTTCGGCGATCATGCGGTCCTGGAGGGCCAAGGGGACGGCCCGGTCGGCGGTGTAGCGGACGTAGGTGCGCGGGATGCGGCCCCAGGTCCGCGGGCGGCCGCGGGCGTCGTCGGTGGAGACGGCGGCCGACTCGTCCGGCTCGAACGTGTTGAGCGCCGCGAGGAAGGCCGCGTCGCTGTACCCGGCGGCCAGCGCCTCCTTCGCGATGGCGATGAACTCGGGGTCGGCCGAGCGCCAGTTGGTGCGGCTGACGCCCAGGTGCTCGGGCGTCGGCACAGCGGGGATCCGCGGCAGCAGGGTCGAGGCGGCTTCCGGTGTCAGGAAGCAGTCCAGGACGCTGCGGAGCCGGACGCAGCAGAACGCCGACAGGTACACGAGCCGCTCGATCAGGTCGGGGACCAGGTTGCCCGCACGGGTGATGGTGGCTCCGCCCATGCTGTGCCCGACGAGAACGACCGGCCCGTGGCGGGCGACGCGGCGCACGATGCGCACCACGTGCCGCACGTTGTCGTCCAGTGTCGTCGCGGCGAGCACCGGCGAGGGCACCGCGGCGAAGGCGGCCGGGTTCTGGGGCGCCTGGTAGGAGCGCGGGAAGTTGCCTTCCGGACCGTGGCCGGGCAGGTCCACCGCCATCGCGCGGTGACCCGCCTCGGCGAGGGCGGCGACCAGCGGCGCGAACGAGTAGGCGTTGCCGTTGGCGCCGTGGACGATCACGAAGGTCGGCCGCCCGCCGCGTCCGGCACGGCGGTCCGCGGCCCCGGCGTGGTCGGCGGTCGCGGCGAGCACGCCCGCGCCGCCGGCACCGGCCAGGACCGCGGCGGCCCGGAGCAGCCGTCGGCGCTCGGGCCGCGGCCGGTCCCCGGCGTACGCGGCATCGTCGTGCCGTTCAGCCATCGGTCTGCTCCCGCCCGTTCGCGTGGTGCCGGGCCAGGGCCCACAGCAGGAGTACGGCACCGGCGGCGCCGAGCAGCAGGTCGGTCCATTCCGGGAGACCGGAGGCGCGGGCGAGTCCGGCCACGCCGAAGGCGGTGTCCCACAGCGTCTGGGTGACGGCGGAACCGAACCCCTGGACGAACAGCAGCGTGCCCAGGATCCAGCGAGCGCTCTGTGAACCGGAACCCTGTTGTCGTCGCCCCATGCGCATATCCCTTCCTCGCTATGCGCGCCGAGTGGTTTCGATGCGCTTGCATCGGAACGTAGCATTGTTCCGATGCGAACGCATCACTTAAACTCGGGGCGTGCCCAGACAGGTGGACCTCGACGGCCGACGCCGCCAGATCGCGCGGGCGGTCTTCGGCCTCATCGCCGAACGCGGCATGGAAGGCGCCACGCTGCGGGACGCCGCGGAACGTGCCGGGGTGTCCATGGGCGCGGTGCAGCGCTGCTTCCCCACCAAGGAGCAGATGGTCGCCTGCGTCATGGAGCACATGCAGCAGCGGATCACCGAACGTGTCCGGGCCCGGGTTCCCGACACCGCCGATCCCGACGCGGCGATGACGACGCTGGAGCACACCCTCGCCGCGACGCTGGCGCTCGACCCGGCGAGCCGGGCCGAGACCAGGGTGTGGCTTGCCTTCACCGCCCAGGCCGCCATCGACCCGGCCGCGGCCGCGGCGCAGCGCGAGCAGTACACCGGCCTGGCCGAACTCATCACCCTGCTCATCGGCGCCGCGCAGACCCACGGCCACGCCCGTCCCGACCTCGACGGCCGTCAGGAAGCCGAAGCGCTGATCACTCTCGCCGACGGGCTGAACATCCAGTTGCTCCTGGGACGGCACACCGCCGAAAGCGCTCGCGCCGCGCTGCACCACCGGCTGGGCGCGCTCCGCACGGGCTGATCTTCCGCAGACACGGCCTCGGCGGCGGCGGCCGCCGCGTCAGAGGAGGTGTTGGAGCTCCTGGGTGGCGTACCAGAGGAGCTCGTGGCCCTCGGCGCCGTCGACGGTGAAGGCGGCGTCGTCGTCGCCGGCGTCGGCGGCCGGGACGGCCGCCGACGCCGCCGCGACGTCGGCCTCGGCGTCCGCGTCGTCCACGTGCCCGGACGCGATCTTCTTCCACGGGACGGGCGACACCAGCCGGACGAGCGACGGATCGTCGTCGTCGATGGCCGCGCCGCCGCGTCCCCACTCGACCGCGCGGTCGGGCATCTCGGCGGCCAGGACGACCCGGCGGCGCGGGGCGGACGGGTCGGCGGCGAGGAGGCGCAGGGACGTGCGGGCCGCGGCGGTCAGCGCCGCGTACTCGAGCTCTTCGGTGTCGCCGCCCGCGTACCACTCGCGGAGCGCGGGCGTCACCGCGTGCGCGGCGAGCGGTGCGGGGCCGATCTCCCGGGATGCGTGGACGCCGGCGAGGAGTGCGAGCGTGCTGGGCAGGTAGACGCGCATGACGGTCGACCAGTCTGCCAGATGCCCGCCGGGCGCCCTCGCGGGACGCACCGGCGGGGGCTCACGGCAGGAGGTCCAGCCCGCGGAGTTCGGCGATGGTCGCCTCGGGGTCGGTGTGCAGGATGCCGCGGATGCCGAGGGCCTCGGCGGCCGCGATGTTGTGCTCGATGTCGTCGATGAAGACGCACTCGGCGGCGTCGAGTTCGATGAGGTCGAGGGCGTGGCGGAAGATGCGCTCGTCGGGCTTGCGCATCCCGACCTCGCACGAGATGACGACGGCGTCGAACAGGTCGGCGAAGAGGTCGCGGGGGTACTCGTTGCCCCAGGAGTTGGACAGGAGGGCGGTGCGGGTCCCGGCGGCGCGGGCGGCGTGCAGGGCCTCGTACATGGGCTCGACCGGGGAGAACGCGCCGAACATGCGGGCGATCAGGCCGGCGGCGGCGACCGGTCCGCCCTCGACGGTGAGCAGTTCGGCGGCGAGGAGCCGCTCGAACTCGGCGGGGTCGAGGGTGCCGTCCTCGAGTCCGTGGATCGGGTTGACGCCGCCGCCGTCGTACGCCTGCTTGACCCAGGCGCGCATCACCGTGCGGTAGCGCTCGGCGTCGATGCGGTCGGCGGCGAGCCACGTGGCGATCGCGTCGTTCAGCGGGGAGGTGAGGACGCCGCCCCAGTCGGTGATTACGGCTTTGACGGTCACGAGGCGATAGTAGGCGATGGTTCGAATCGTGTTCTATGGGGCGGCACGCGGGAACCGAATCGCGTTCTGCAAGACTGCGGGCATGGACTTCGAACTCAGCGCGAAGGCTCGGGAGTACCGGGACAGACTCCAGGAGTTCATGGACGAGCGGGTCTATCCGGCCGAGCCCGTCTACGCGGAGTGGCGTGCGGCGAACGATCCGCACGCGCTGCCGCCGGTGGTCGAGGAACTGAAGGCGGAGGCGCGGGAGCGGGGGCTGTGGAACCTTTTCCTGCCCGACATCTCCGGCCTCTCGAACGTCGAGTACGCGACGCTGGCGGAGCTGACGGGACGGTCTCCCGACCTCGCGCCGGAGGCGGTCAACTGCGCCGCGCCGGACACCGGGAACATGGAAGTCCTGCACATGTTCGGCACCGAGCAGCAGAAGCGGGACTGGCTCGAACCCCTGCTGAACGGCGAGATCCGCAGCGCGTTCGCGATGACCGAGCCCGCGGTGGCCTCGTCGGACGCCACGAACATCACGACCTCGATCGTCCGGGACGGCGACGAGTACGTGATCAACGGCCGCAAGTGGTTCATCACCGGCGCGGCCGACGAGCGCTGCAAGATCTTCGTGGTGATGGGCAAGACGGACCCGGACGGCGCCCCGCACCGGCAGCAGTCGCAGATCCTCGTGCCGCGGGACACCCCGGGCGTCCAGGTGCTCCGGCATCTGCCGGTGTTCGGCTACCAGGACCAGCACGGGCACTCGGAGATCCTGTTCGAGGACGTGCGGGTGCCGGTGTCGAACCTGCTCGCGGAGGAGGGCGACGGGTTCATGATCGCCCAGGCGCGGCTGGGTCCCGGCCGGATCCACCACTGCATGCGGGCGCTCGGGATGGCGGAGCGCGCGCTGGAGCTGATGTGCCGGCGCGCGGTGGACCGGGTGGCGTTCGGCGCTCCGCTCGCGAAGCAGGGGGTCGTGCGGGAGCAGATCGCCGAGTCGCGGATGGCGATCGAGCAGGCGCGGCTGCTGACGCTGAAGACGGCGTGGCTGATCGACCGGGCGGGCGCGAAGGGCGCCCGGTCGGAGATCGCGGCGATCAAGGTGGTGGTGCCGCGCATCGCCCACGAGGTCGTCGACCGGGCGATCCAGGTGCACGGCGGCGCCGGGGTCTCCGACGACACGCCGCTCGCGAGCATGTACACCTGGCTGCGCGCCATGCGGATCTTCGACGGCCCGGACGAGGTGCACGTCCGGACCGTCGCCAGGCAAGAGCTCCGTCGGTACGAGAAGTGAGCACGCGGCCAGTGCGGGGATGACCGCATGCTCCGGGGCGGCTCGCGGCCGGGCCGGGCCCGAGCCGTCCTGGTCACGCGGGAATCGGTGGGGTCAGGCGGATCTCAGTCGTTGCAGCGCCTCCCGGACGCCGCCGTCGGTCTCCTCCAGGACGAGCGTGGCGCGCGCGGCGGGCACCTCGCCGAGGAGGGAGACGAGGGCCACGCGGGTGTTGCCGCCCGCCTCGGCCAGCGCGTTCTCGCAGGTCCGGGCGTCCATGCCGGTCGCCTCGGTGAGGATGCGGACGAGGCGGGCGCGCAGCTTGGCGTTCAGCGCGTTCACGCTGATCATCAGGTTGGAGTAGGTGCGCCCCATCCTGATCATGAGCGTGGTGGAGAAGCTGTTCAGCACCAGCTTGGTGGCGGTGCCCGCCTTCATCCGGGTGGAGCCGCTGATCACCTCCGGGCCGGTGGCGAGGCCGATGTGCACCTCGACCTCATCGCCGTAGGGGGTGTGCGGGTTGCAGCTGATCAGCGCGGTGCGCGCCCCGACGGCGGCGGACGCGCGCAGCGCGCCGACGACGTAGGGGGTGCGGCCGCTCGCCGCGATCCCGATGGCGATGTCGCCGGGCTGGACGTCCCGGGCGTCCCGGGTGCCGAGCTCGGCGTCGTCCTCCACGTCGGAGATGGCCTGGGACAGCGCCCCGGGCCCGCCGGCGTGGTGGGCCACGACGCGGCCCCAGATGCCGAACGTCGGGGGCAGCTCGGCGGCGTCGATCACCGCGAGCCGGCCCGAGGTGCCGGCGCCGAAGTAGTGGACGCGTCCGCCCGCGCGCAGCGAGACGACGGCGAGGTCGACCAGCCGGGCGACCTCGGGGAGGACGGACGCCACCACCATCGGCACCGTCGCGTCCTCGGAGTTGATCAGGCGCAGCACCTCCATGGTCGGCAGCGTGTCGACGTCGAGGGTGCGGGGGTTCCGTCCCTCGGTGGGGAGCTCGCAATCGATCACCGACGCCTCCGGTCGGGTCGCACGGTCCGGCCGCGGACCGCCTCGTACGTGGCTTCGAGGGCCTTGCGGGTCGGCCCGTAGGTGCGCTGCGCCACTCCGACGAAGACGCAGTCGACCACCGTGAGCTGCGCCAGCCGGCTGGCGGTGGCGCCGGAGCGGAAGGTCGTCTCCCTTGCCGCCGTGGTGAGGATCAGGTCGGCCACCTCCGCGATGGGTGATTTGGGGAAGTTGGTCAGCGCCACGGTCGTGACGCCGTTGCTCTTGGCGACCTCCAGTGCGTCGATGGTCTCGACCGTCGCGCCGGTGTGCGAGATGCCGATGGCGACGTCGCCGCTGCCGAGGACGGCCGCGCTGGTCAGCATGATGTGGGCGTCCGCCCACGCGGAGCAGACCCGGCCGATGCGGTGCAGCTTCTGCTGGAAGTCGGCCGCGACGAACGCGCTGGCGCCCACCCCGTAGACGTCGACGCGGTCGGCGGCGACGACGGCGTCGACGACCTGCTCCAGCATCTTGATGTCGAGCTGGGAGGCGGTCTCCTCCACGGCTCGGGCGTCGGCGAAGGTGACCTTCTCGACGATCTGCTCCAGCGAGTCGTCCGGGCTGATGTCGCTGCCGATGACCCGCCCGCCGCTGGCCGTCTGCGCCCGTCCCGCCTCGGTGGCGAGGGTGAGCCGCAGTTCCGGGTAGCCGTGGAACCCGATCGCGCGGCAGAACCGGATGACGGTCGTCTCGGACGTGCCGCAGTTCTGCGCGAGTTCGGTGATGGTGGAGTTGGCGACCCCTTCCGGGTCGTCGATGACGCGTTGCGCGACGCGTCGCTCGGCGGGGGGCAGCGAGGGCAGCAGCGAGCGCACCCGCACCACCGTGCTGAGCGGCGTCGGGTCCTTGCCCGGCGCCTCGTCCCCGGGTGCACCGGGCGCCGCCCCCGTGCCCCCCGGCTCGGGTCCGATGGGTTTCCTCATGCAAGAAAGTTTCTTACGCTCACATTGTCGCGTCAACGGTAGAAAAGGCTACGGTTCGCCATGTGTTGACCCATTTGGCCGGTCCGTATGTGGTCGGTATAGACGCGGGTGGCACGAAGACCCGCTGTGTCGTACTGACCCTCGGGGGAGCCTTGGCCGGTTCCGGCACCGGCCCCGGGGCCAACCCCAACTCCGGTGGAGACACCGCCGGGGCGCTGCGCACCGCCCTGAGCGAGGCGCTCGGAGACCTGGACCGCACCCACGTGCTCACCGGCGTCTTCGGGATCGCCGGCGCCGGCTCCGCCGGGCGGCCCGCGGCGGTGACGGCCGCCCGGCGCGCCTGGCAGGCCCTGGGCCTGCGCGGCTCCCCCGCGGTGGTGACCGACATCGCGGTGGCGTTCGCCGCCGGGACCAGCCGTTCCAAAGGGATCGTCGTGTTCTCCGGCACCGGGGCCGGGGCGGCGGTGATCAGCGACGGGACGATCGTGCAGCGCGCGGACGGCTACGGCTTCCTCGTCGGGGACGAGGGGTCGGCGGTGTGGCTCGGCAAGGAGGCCGTGCGGGCGGCGCTCGCCGCCTACGACGGCCGCGGCTCCCCCACCCTGCTCACCGACTCGGTGCCGCGCGCGCTGCTCGGCCCGTCGGTCGTCGCGCAGATCGACGCGGCGCGGCGGCGGCAGCACCGCCCGCACCGGCACCTCGCGATGGCGCACTCCGCGCACGGCGTCGCGGCGCCGTGCGCCCCGCACGGGTCGCCGCAGTCCGCGACGCTCCCGGCGGGCGGCGGGACGGCCGTGCTGGTGCACGAGGCGGTCCCGGCGCCGGCCGGTCCGTGCTCGGCGGGGCCGTCCGGGCACCCGGAGCACCCCGGCACCCCGCCCAACCCGCAGCTCGCGCAGGCGATCATCAAAGAGGTCTACGGCCGCCCGGCGTCCGCGCTGGGCCGCCTCGGGCCGGTCGTCGCCGCCGCCGCGGCCGCGGGCGACCCGGTCGCGAAGCGGATCACCGAGGAGGCCGCCGCGTCGCTGCTGCGGGACGTCGACGCCGTGCGGCCCGCGCTCGCGGACCCGGCCGCGCCCGTCGTCATGCACGGCTCGGTGCTCCGCGAGGGCCCGGTGGCGGACGCCGTCCGCACCGGGCTGCGGCACCGGTTCGCCGAAGCGCCGCGCAGCGCGGGCGACGGGGCGGTCGGCGCGGCGGGCCTCGCGCTGCGTAGGCTGGGGCATCCCCTCCCCAACTGATGGGTTCCCCGCCATGTCCCGTCGCATCTCCGCGCCGCGGCTACCCTGTGACGACGATCGAACCGCAGACCACGTCGGGGGGCATGGTCAGGTGCGCATTCCACGGATTCCGCTCGCGCTCGCGGCGGCGCTCGCGCTCGGCGCGTCGGCGCTGGCCGGGTGCAGTGACGGCGACGGCCGGACGGACGGGCGCGGCGGGGCGGACGCGTCCGCGCCGGCGCGCCCGTCCGCACCGCCGCCGGACGCCTGGATCCCCGGGCACGTCGCGAAGATGAGCGTGCGGGAGAAGGTCGGGCAGCTGTTCGTCCCGACGTTCGCGAGCCGCGCCGACGCGCTGCGCACGATCCGCCGGTACCACGTGGGCGGGCTGATCTACTTCCCGGAGAACTTCGGCTCCCCGGAGGAGACGGCCGCGCAGTCGAACGCGCTGCAGAAGGCGTCGAAGATCCCGCTGGTGCTGGGCGTGGACGAGGAGCAGGGCATCGTCACCCGCACCCCGTTCATCACCCGGTTCCCCGGCAACATGGCGCTGGGCGCGACGGCCGACCCGGCGCAGGCCCGCGCCGCGGCGCGCGTCACGGGCGCCGAGCTGCGCGCCGTCGGGATCAACCTCGACTACGCGCCCGTCGCGGACGTCAACGTGAACCCGCGGAACCCCGTCATCGGCGTCCGCTCCTTCGGGTCCGACCCGGCGCGGGTGTCGCGGATGGTGACCGGGGCCGTCCGGGGCTACCAGGACGCGGGCGTCGCGGCCGTCGCCAAGCACTTCCCGGGCCACGGCGACACCGCGACCGACAGCCACACGGGCCTGCCGGTGATCGGGCACGACCCGGACACGTGGCGGAAGGTCGACGCGCCGCCGTTCGAGGCCGCCATCGCCGCCGGGGTCGACGCGATCATGACGGCGCACATCGAGGTGCCGAAGCTGGACGGCTCGGGCGACCCGGCGACGCTGTCGCGGAACGTGCTGACCGGGCTGCTGCGCGAGCGGCTCGGCTACGACGGCGTGATCACGACCGACTCGCTGCGGATGGAGGGCGTCCGGACGAAGTACGGCGACGGGGCCGTCGCGGTGCGGGCCGTCCAGGCGGGCGCCGACCAGCTCCTGATGCCGCCGGACCTGCCGGAGGCGCACGGGGCGGTGGTGGCGGCCGTCCGGTCCGGGAAGATCACCGAGCAGCGGCTGGACGCGTCGGTCACCCGGATCCTGCGGCTCAAGCAGCGCCGCGGGCTGTTCGGGCAGGCGCAGGCCGACCCGGCGAAGGCCGCGTCGGTCGTGGGCGGCCCGCAGCACGAGGCGACCGCGCGGCAGGTCGCGGAGCGGGCGGTCACGGTCGTCGTGAACAAGGGCGGCGTGCTGCCGCTGAAGGGGCGGACGGTCGCGGTGACCGGGCCGAAGGCCGAGGCGCTCGCGGGCGCGCTGCGCGCCCAGGGCGTCCGGACGGCGGCGCCCGGCTCGGCGGACGTGACGGTGCTGACCACGGACGACGCCGGCGCGGCGACGGCCGCGCGGGTGCGGGCGCTCGGCGGGAAGCCGGTGGTCGTGGCCGCGCTCGGCAGCCCCTACGACCTGGACTCGGCGGGCGGCGCCGCCGCCGCGGTGGCCGCGTACTCGTCCGGGACGGAGTCGCTGCGGGGCCTCGCGCGGGTGCTCGCGGGCACCGCGAACCCGACCGGCAAGCTCCCGGTCCCGGCCGGCGGCCAGCCGGTCGGGCACGGGCTGGCCTACGGCTAGGACGCCCCGGAACGGCGACGGCCGCCGGGGCGGGCGCCCCGGCGGCCGAACACGTGCGGCACATGCGGCACGCGGAACCTCAGATGCCCAGCTCGTCCAGTCCGGGGAGGAGTCCGCGGGCCAGGTCGCGCGCCTGCGCCGCGGTGCGCCCGGTGCGCGCCGCCGCGGCGGCCTCCCGGCACTGGTCGAGGGTGTGCCGGGCCAGCGCGGCCCGCACCAGCGGCAGGGACGGCGCGCTCATCGACAGCGACGTCACGCCGAGCCCGACCAGCACGCAGGCGAGCGCCGGGTCGCCCGCGGCCTCCCCGCACACCCCGCACGGGACGCCCGCGCCGGCCGCCGGGGCGACCAGGTCGAGGACGGCGGGCTGCCACGGGTCCTGGAGGTGGGCGAGGCCGCCGATCTGCCGGTCGGCGGCGCACGCGTACTGCGTCAGGTCGTTGGTGCCGACGCTGAAGAACGCGACCTCGGACGCCAGGTCGCGGGCCCGCAGCGCGGCGGCGGGCACCTCGATCATGACGCCGGGGACCTCGATGCCGGCCTTGCCGCACTCGCGGGCGAAGAACGCCGCCTCCGCCGCGTCCGTCACCATCGGCGCCATGACCTGCAGCTTCGCGGTCGTCCCGGTGGACGCGCGGGCGAGCGCGCGCAGCTGCGCGGCGAGCACGTCGGGGTGCCGCAGCGACATCCGCAGGCCCCGCTCGCCGAGCGCCGGGTTCGGCTCCTCGCCGGGCGGCGGCAGGAACGCGAGGGGCTTGTCGGCGCCGGCGTCCAGCGTCCGGACGACCACGCGGCCCTCCGGGAACGCCTCCAGCACCTTCCGGTACGCCTCCTCCTGCTCGGCGTCGGACGGCGGCGCCGCCCGGTCGAGGAACAGGAACTCGGTGCGGTACAGGCCGACGCCCTCGGCGCCGTTCGCGACCGCCGCCTCCACGTCCTTCGGGCCGCCGATGTTCGCCAGCAGCGGCACCCGGTGCCCGTCCTTCGTCGCCCCCGGCCCGGACGACTCGGCCAGCGCGGACGCGCGGGCCGCCGCGGCGGCGCGGGCGGCGGCGACCTCGTCGTCGGACGGGTCCGGACGGACGGTGCCCGCGGCGCCGTCGACGAGCACCGGGGTGCCGTCGGCCAGTTCCGTCGCGCCCGGCAGGGCCACGACGGCGGGCACGCCCATCGTCCGGGCGATGATCGCGGTGTGGCTGGTCGGGCCGCCCTCCTCCGTCACGAACGCGACGACCCGCGCGGGGTCGAGGACGGCGGTGTCGGCGGGCGCCAGGTCGCGGGCGACGAGCACGAACGGCTCGTCCGACTCCGGCACCCCCGGCATCGGGAGCCCCAGCAGCCGCGCGATCGTCCGGTCCCGGATGTCGTCCAGGTCGGTGACGCGGGCGGCGAGGTAGTCGCCCGCGCCCGCGAGCACCTCCCGGTAGACGCCGAACGCCTCGAACACCGCGCGGGCGGCGGCCGTCCCCTCGCCGGTCTTGGCGCGGACGCCGTCGGCGAGGCCCGGGTCGCGGGCCATGAGCGCCTGCGCGTTCAGCACGTCCCGCCCGTCGGTGTTGCCGGCCTCGGCGGCGCGGGCGCCCCGCTCCTCCAGGTCGGCGGCGACGGCTTCGAGCGCGCCGAGGGCGACCGCGTTCTCGGCCTCCGCGTCGCCCCCGTGCCGCGCCCCGGCGTCCGGTTCCGGCACCGCGCCGGCGATGCCGCGGACCGGGCCGAACCCGACACCCGGGCTGACGCCCGCGCCCCGCAGCGCGCCGGGCGCGCCCTCAGGCACCTTCCGGCTCCGGCGTGGACAGGAGCGCCTCCAGGCTGTCGAGCAGCGCGTCGGCGTCCTCCCCCTCGGCGGAGATCACGACCTCCTCGCCGTGCCGGGCGTCCAGGCCCAGCACCGCGAGGATGCTCTTGGCGTTCACCGGGTCGCCGCCGCGCTTGGCGACGGTCACGTTCATGGGGGCCTTCGCCGCGGTCTGCACGAACAGCGCGGCGGGACGCGCGTGCAGGCCCACCTTCGACTCGATCCTCACATTGCGCTCGCTCACAGCACACTCCTCACCGGAACGCCTCGTTCCTTTCGGGTCGCGCGGTCATCACGTTCGCGCGCCGGCGGCCGGCACGCGCAGCGCGGGCCCCGGCGCGACGTTCACTCGTTCCAGGTCGGCGACCACGTGGTCGGCCGCGGCGAGCGCCGCGGCCGGCTGGGTCGTGGTGATGCCGACGCAGGTCATCCCCGCGGCCTTGACCGCCGCGACGCCGGCCGGGGCGTCCTCGAAGCCGATCGCCGCGCCCGGCGGCACCCCGAGGTCGCGGGCCGCCGCCAGGTACCCCTCCGGGTGCGGCTTGCCGGTCGCGACGTCCCCGGCGGTCAGCACGATGTCCAGCAGGTCGCGGATGCCGAGGAAGTCCAGCAGCCCCTCGGCGTACCCGCGCTGCCCGGACGTCACGACGGCCAGCGGCAGCCCCGCGCCCGCCATCGCCCGGACGAGCTCGACCGCCCCCGCGACGGGCGCGGGCGGCGGCATCCCGGGCAGCGACTCGTAGGAGACCGCCTCATCGAACAGCTCCTCGGCCGTCCGGCCCGGGAACAGGTGCAGCAGGTCGGTCAGCACCTCCAGGCCGCGGCGCCCCGCGAACGACGCGATCAGCGCCTCGTCGTGCGGGACGCCGTGCGACGCGAACAGCTTCCGCCACATGACGCGGTTGCGGGGCTCGCTGTCGATCAGCGTGCCGTCGAGGTCGAACACCGCGGCGCGGAGCGGGATCTCTACCGCCATGTGAAGAGCTCGGCCCCCTTCGCCACCTCGCCGGTCTCCACGACGTCCGACAGCGCGCCGTCGCCCGCGTCCAGCGCCACCACGGCGCAGACCGGGGAGCGGCCGCCCGCCTCGATCACCGCCGGGTTCCAGCCGACCAGCGGCTGCCCGGCGGTCACCTCGTCGCCCTCGGCGGCGAGCAGCTCGAAGCCCTCGCCCTTCAGCTTGACGGTGTCGATGCCGAGATGCACGAGGACGCCGTGGCCCTCGGCGTCCACCACGACGTACGCGTGGGGGTGCATCTTCACGATCTTCCCGGTGACGGGGGCGATCGCCTGGCCGGGGCCGCGCTCGGGATCGACCGCGGTGCCCGGTCCGACCATCGCCTGCGCGAACACCGGGTCGGGCACCCCGGCCAGGCCGACGGCGCGGCCGGACACCGGGGACAGTACTCGGGTCATGTGGGGCCCCTTGTCGTTCGTTCAGCCTCGCTCGTTCCGCCTTCGCCGGGACGCGTCAGTCGAGGATGTCCTCGATGTCGCTGGCGATCGTGTCGGCCTCCGGCCCCACCACGACCTGCACGACCGTGCCGCTCTTCATCACGCCGAACGCGCCGGCCGCCTTCAGCGCCGCCTCGTCGACCTTGCCGGGGTCGGAGACCTCCGTGCGCAGCCGCGTCGCGCACGGCTCGATCTCCTCGATGTTGTCGGCGCCGCCCAGCGCGGCGACGATCGCCTCGGCCTTGTCCATGTCGTCTCTCCTCGGTCCGGGGTGGGCTGGACCCTCTGGTGAAGGGGTCTTCAGGGGTGCCGGTGGCTCAGGTCGTCTGAGTCACCTTGTTGAGGCCGCGCGGCACGTCCGGGTCGAGCCCGAGACGGCGCGCCAGGTTCTCGACCAGGATCTGGCCGGGGACGATCAGGCCCAGCGGCGCCACCCACTCGGGCAGGGCGGGGCCGGGGAGCGCCGCCGTGCACGCGCCGGCCAGGCCCGCACCGCCGCCGACGCCGTACGCGGGCGCCCCCGCGCCCCGCACGCGCTCGGCGAGCGCGATCGTCCCGGGCAGCGTGGGGCCGGAGTCGGCGGCGACGAGCAGCGCGGGCGTCCGCGCGTCCACGACCGCGATCGGGCCGTGCAGCAGGTCCGCGTACGACAGGCCCATCGCGTGCAGGTAGCACGCTTCCTTGATCTTCAGCGCGAGCTCCAGCGCGGTGCCGAACGCGATCCCCCGCCCGGACACGACCGCCCCGGAGACGCCCGCCAGGTCGTCCACGATCCGCGGCAGCGCCTCGGCCGCCTCGGTCGCCGCGATCAGCCCCGCGATCTCGTCGGGGACGCGGCGCAGGTCGTCCTCCGCGACGTCCGCGCCGAGGCCGAGCGCGAGGACGGACAGGGCCACGAGCTGCGTCGTGTACGTCTTGGTCGCCGGGACGGCCTTCTCGTCGCCGGCCCGCGTGATCAGCGCGACCTCGGCGGCCTCCGCCAGCGGGGAGCCCTCGCCGTTGGTGACCGCCACGGTGCGGGCGCCGCCGGCGGCGGCCCACTCCAGCGTCTCGACGATCTCCTCGGTCTTGCCGGACTGGCTGATCGCGACCGCGAGGACGCCCGACAGGTCCAGCCTCCGCCGGTAGGTCGTCGCGATCGACGGCGCGGCCAGCGTCGCCAGCCGGCCCGCGTGCGACTCCACCAGGTACCGCCCGTACACGGCCGCGTTGTCCGACGAGCCGCGCGCGATGAACAGCACCTGCCGCGTTTCCGCCGCCAGCTTCGCGATGTCGGCGGTGCGCGGCAGCAGCGCGTCGATCGTCCGGCGCAGCGCGTCCGGCTGCTGGCCGATTTCGGCGCGCATGAGGCTGGTCATGAATCCCCTCCGAAGACTTTCTGCCCGTTGATCCAGGTCGTACGCGCCCGGTGGTCCGGGCCGAGGTGCACCAGGTCCGCGACCGCCCCGGGGGCGATGCGGCCGAGGTCGGCGCGGCCGATCAGGTCCGCGGGGACGCGCGTGGCGGCGTCCACGGCCGCGGCCGGGTCGACGCCGATCGCGACCGCGTTGCCGACCGCGTCGTCCAGCCGCAGGCCCGACCCCGCGATCGTCCCGTCGGCGCGCAGCGGCGGGCCCTCCGCGGGCATCGTGATCGGCTCGCCGCCGAGGTCGTAGGTGCCGGGGGGCATCCCGGCGGACGACGCCGCGTCGGTGACCAGGACCGTCCGTCCGGCGGCGGCGCGGAACACGAGCCGCGCGGCCGTCGCGGACACGTGGTGCAGGTCGAGGATGAGCCCGGGGCTGAGCCGGTCGTCGACCAGCGCCTGCGCGGCGACGCCCGGGGCGCGGTGGTGCACGCCGGACTGGGCGTTGAAGATGTGCGTGACCTTGCGGGCGCCCGCGTCGGCGGCGGCGGCGACCTGCTCGGCCGTCGCGTCGCTGTGCCCGACGCTGACCAGGACGCCCGCGTCGGTGAGCGCGCGGACCGCGTCGAGGGCCCCGGCGCGCTCGGGCGCGAGGGTCACCAGCTTGACCAGGCCCGTCTCGAGGAGCGTCGCGATCGCCTCGGGCGACGGGTCGGTGATGAAGTCGGCATTGTGCGCGCCCTTGCGCTTCTCCGACAGGAACGGGCCCTCCAGGTGGACGCCCAGGACGCGCGTGCCGTCGGGGAGGCGGGGCAGCAGCTCGCGGACGCGGCGCAGCGCCTCCGCCTGCGTCGCGACGGGTGCGGTGATGAACGTGGGGAGGAACGACGTCACGCCGGTCTCGGGGAGGCGCGACACGACCGTCCGCCAGCCGTCCTCGTCGGCGTCGACCATGTCGTACCCGAAGAAGCCGTTCACCTGGAGGTCGACGAGGCCGGGGGCCAGCAGGCCGTCGCGCAGCTCGACGTCGGGCGTCCCGTCCGGGCGGCCCTCGCCCACCTCCGCGATCAGGCCGTTCTCGACCCGGACGTATCCCGGGGAGAGCACGCGGGTAGGACCATCGGCAGGGGTGGTGATCATGCTTTCGGCCGTGATCAGTAGTGACATCTCTGCGCACTCTCCGTGACGCGGTGATCGCTGGTCGTCGCCTCCGGCGACTGGTCTAGTCCGGACTAGACCAGTCAGCACCATACTGCACGAATCGGATGCATCTAAAGATGTCGGCCCGAACTCCTCCCATCGGGCCCAGCTCGGGGAGGTCATCGGCGCATGAGTACGGCAACCGCCACCGGCGACGGCGGCTCCGGCGACGGCGGGGTGCGCCGCGCCTGGTCGGCGGCGTTCGGCGTGCTGCAGCGCATCGGGCGCAGCCTCATGCTGCCGATCGCCGTCCTGCCCGCCGCCGGCATCCTGCTCCGCCTCGGCCAGCCCGACCTGCTCGGCGCGGACGGCCTCGGCTGGGACCGCGTCGCGGAGGTGTTCGCCGCCGCGGGCGGCGCCCTGCTCGACAACCTCGCGATCCTGTTCGCCGTCGGCGTCGCCATCGGGTTCGCGAAGAAGTCCGACGGCTCCACCGCCCTCGCCGCCGTCGTCGCCTACCTGGTGTTCGACCGCGTCTCGAAGGTGATGTTCGCGCACACCGACGAGCTGCGCGCGTCCGTCGTCCAGAAGGTGCAGCAGGAGGACGGGTCGCTGGAGGAGACCGTCGCGTACGGGCTGCAGAACCCGACGCAGGTCCTCGGCGGCATCGTCGTGGGGATCATGGTCGCGCTGCTCTACCAGCGGTTCTACCGGGTGAAGCTCCCGTCGTGGCTCGCGTTCTTCGGCGGGCGCCGGTTCGTCCCGATCGTCAGCGCGGGCGGCGCGCTGCTGCTCGGCGTCGTCTTCGGGTTCGTGTGGCCGGCGCTCGGCGGCTGGATCAACGACTTCGGCGACTGGCTCACCGGCGCGGGCGCCGTCGGCGCCGGGCTGTACGGCGTCGCGAACCGCCTGCTGCTGCCGTTCGGCCTGCACCACATCCTGAACTCGCTGATCTGGTTCGTCTTCGGCACCTACCGGGAGCCCGACGGCGACGTCGTCCACGGCGAGATCAACCGGTACCTCGCGGGCGACCCGGACGCGGGGACGTTCCTCGCGGGGTTCTTCCCCGTGCTGATGTTCGGCCTGCCCGGCGCCGCCCTCGCCATCTGGCGGGCCGCGCCCCCGCACCGCCGCCCCGCGGTCGGCGGCATCATGATCTCCGCCGCGCTCACCGCGTTCGTCACCGGCGTCACCGAGCCCATCGAGTTCTCGTTCATGTTCGTGGCGCCCGTCCTGTACGCGATCCACGTCGTGCTGACCGGCGTCTCGATGGGCGTGCTCGCCGCCCTCGACGCCCAGCTCGGGTTCAGCTTCTCCGCCGGGCTCATCGACCTGCTGCTCAACGCCACCAAGAGCAACACCCGCCACCTGTGGCTGATCATCGGGGCGGGGGTGCTGTACTTCTTCCTCTACTACGCGATCTTCTATTTCGTGATCAAGCGGTTCGACCTGCCGACGCCCGGACGGGAGCCGGAAGAGGACACCCCGCCGGAGTCCCGACCGGACGCCCCGCCCAAGCGAGCCCGCTGACCTGCGAGAACGCCGATCTTGCCCGGGATCCCTCGTGATCGTCCCGTTATCTTTTCGTGCATTGACACGTGTTTCGTCCTTGTGGTCTAGTCCGGCCTAGACCAGTCCGAAACCGACGCAAAGCCGAACACTCCGACGATCATCGATCCGGCTCCGGCCATCGAGGACCCCCGTGACCATCGATCCGCACAGTCCCGTCCCGAAGTACTTCCAGCTCCGCGCGATCCTCCTCGACCTCATCGAGAGCGCGGAGCTGCCCGTGGACGCCCCCATCCCTTCGGAACGCGAACTGTGCGCCCGGTACGAGCTGTCCCGCATGACCGTCCGGCAGGGGGTCGACCAGCTCGTCACCGAGGGACGCCTCTACCGCGTCCCCGGCAAGGGCACGTTCGTCGCCCGCCCCAAGATCGAGATGCCGCTGCGGCTGGTGTCGTTCACCGAGGACATGCTGGCCCGGGGCCTGCGCCCCGGCGCCGTCGACCTCGACCGCCGCACCGCCCCCGCCGACGCGCACCTCGCCCGCGTCTTCGGCGTCGAGACCGGCACGCCCGTCCACATCATCGAGCGGCTGCGCACCGCCGACGGCGAGCCGATGGCCCTCGAACGCGCCCACATCCTCGCGTCCCTGGCCCCCGACCTGCTCGACCGGCGGCTCGCCGACCGCTCCCTGTACGGCGTCCTCGAAGCCGTCTACGGCATCGTCTTCGACGCCGGCGACCAGACCATCGACGCCGGCCTCGCCGACGCCGCCGACGCCCGGAACCTGCAGATCGCCAAGGGCAGCGCCGTCCTGCTCCTGCAACGCCGCTCCTACACCGGAGGCGTGTGCGCCGAACTGGGCGTGTCGACCTACAGAGCGGACCGCTACCAGATCCACACGGCCCTCGGACACCCCCCGCCGAACTCCTAAACCCCCAAGGAGGAACCCCCGATGACAGCGACAACCGCGGACTCGGCGCCACGCCGAGGGTCGAGTGTGCTGGCGGTGCTCCAGCGCATCGGCCGCAGCCTCATGCTGCCGATCGCCGTCCTGCCCGCCGCCGCGCTGCTGCTGCGCTTCGGCCAGGCCGACATGCTCGGCGCGGACGGCCTCGGCTGGGACCGCGTCGCCGAAGTCTTCGCCGCCGCGGGCGGGGCGCTGCTCGACAACCTCGCCCTGCTGTTCGCGGTCGGCGTGGCGATCGGCTTCGCCAAGAAGTCCGACGGCTCCACCGCCCTCGCCGCCGTGGTCGGCTACCTCGTCTTCGACCGCGTCACCAAGGTGATGTTCTCGCACTCCGGCGAACTGGAGGGCAGCGTCGTCATCACCAAGGTGGCGGACGGCGCGGAGACCCAGGCCATCGACTGGGGCGCCAAGAACCCGACCCAGGTGCTCGGCGGCATCCTCATCGGCCTCCTCGCCGCCGTCCTCTACCAGCGGTTCTACCGGATCAAGCTGCCGACGTGGCTCGCGTTCTTCGGCGGGCGCCGGTTCGTCCCGATCGTCACCGCGGGCGCCGCGCTCGTGCTCGGCGTCGTCATCGGGTTCGCCTGGCCCATCCTCGGCGGCTGGCTCACCGACTTCGGCGACTGGATCACCGGGGCGGGCGCGGCCGGCGCCGGCATCTACGGCGTCATCAACCGCCTCCTGCTGCCCTTCGGCCTGCACCACATCCCGAACTCGCTGATCTGGTTCGTGTTCGGCGAGTACCAGACGGCCGACGGCGGCGTCGCCACCGGCGAGATCAACCGGTACCTCGCCGGGGACCCGGACGCGGGCGGCTTCCTCGCCGGGTTCTTCCCCGTGCTGATGTTCGGCCTCCCGGGCGCCGCGCTCGCCATGTGGCACGCCGCGCCCAAGCACCGCCGCCCGGCGGTCGGCGGCATCATGATCTCCGCCGCGCTCACCGCGTTCGTCACCGGCGTCACCGAGCCCATCGAGTTCGCGTTCATGTTCGTCGCGCCGCTGCTGTACGGCGTGCACGTCGTCCTGACCGGCATCTCGATGGCGATCCTCGAGGCCGCCGGAGCGCAGCTCGGGTTCGGCTTCTCCGCGGGCCTCATCGACCTGCTGCTGAACGCCCGGAAGGACAACACCGAAGGACTGCTGCTCATCATCGGGATGGGCGTCCTGTACTTCATCTTGTACTACGTCATCTTCAGGTTCCTGATCGTGCGGTTCAACATCCCGACGCCGGGCCGCGAGCCGGAGGGCGAGGAGTCGGTCGCCGCCGACCCCGCCGCCGACCCGGAGACGGCCGGGGCCGCCGCCAAGCCCAAGGGCAAGGCGCGCAAGGGCGCGGCCGCCGCGGCGGCGCCCGCCGGCGACGGCGGGACGCAGACGGCGGTCGCCGACGACGGCGGCTCGTCGGGCGACGCCCCGGCGGGTGACGCCGGATCGTCCGGTGACGCCGGCTCGTCCGGTGACTCGGGCGGCGGTGGCGGCGACGCCGGTTCGTCGCCGGACACCCCGTCCGGCAACTGAAACATCCCCCGGACGGCCGGCCCATCGGCCGTCCGGCCCCGCGAGTCCCGGCTCCCGCACCCCATCGGGACTCACCCCCGCGGAGGCGGGGCGCCCACCCGGCGCCCCGCCTCCGCCCCTTTTCCCGTGCGCCCCCATGCAGGCGGCAGGGCACGCGGGGGCGTCACCTCACCCGCGTCGCGAAGTCGCTCCGTGGGCGCGCCCGGGGCGGAAAATACGCGTCCGACCGCATCCGGCCACGGCGTATCAACCGGAGTGTCCGGCGCCTCCCTTTCTCGGCAGCACCCGAGCAGGAGGTCCCCCCGATGAGCCATCGCCCGAACCCGAGCCGCCGCACCGCCGCGGACCGCCGACCGGACGCGCCCGCGATCGTCCGCATCAGCCGGTACCGCGACTCCCCCGGGACGGACGGCGCCCTCGCGCTCGCCCGGGTCCCCGGCGTCCAGGCGGCCGAGAGCCCGCTGCGGATCGTCCGGCCCGGCGACGACACCGAGAGCGAACTGCGCAGGATCGCGGACACGGCCGTGCTGATGGTCGCCGAGACCCTCGCCGGGATCCGGCCGCCCGCCCGGCTCACCCTCATCGCCGTCCCGGAGGTGTGCCGCGCCCTGGACGCCCGCCGCGCGACCCCGCCGGCGCGGCGCGTCGCCCCGCCGCGCGTCGTCCCGCCGCGCGTCCTCGCCACCTGGCTGCAGCGGCCCGCGCCGGCGGCGGCCGAGACGGGCGCCGTCATCGCCCTCGCGGGCCGCGTCCACGCCCTGGCGCTGCGGCTGGAGCACCTGCGCGGCCGGTGGCGCTGCACCGCCGTCGAGACCACCGCGTTCTAGGACGGGCACGCGAACGGCCCCCGGGAGAACCCGGGGGCCGCGTGCGTGCGCGTGGGCGCCGCTACTTCTTCGAGCGCGGGTCGCCGTGGCAGCGCTTGAACTTCTTGCCGGACTTGCACGGGCACGGGTCGTTGCGGCCCACCCCGGCGTACGGGTCGTCGGCCTCCTCGCTGTGGGTCTCGACGCCGCCCTCACCGTCGACGGTCGGGGCCGAGTACTCCAGCTTCTTCGGACGGTCCGGCTCGCCGAGGCCCTTCGCGACGATCGCGGGGGACTCGCCGGCCTCGTCCGCCTCCGCGGCCTCGTCGTCGGTCTTCTCCGCGGCCTCGTCCTCGGCGGTGTCCGCCGCGGCCGACTTCGCCACCGACACCGGCTCCGCGCCGACCTTCGGGGCCTGCGGCTGCTCCTCCACCTCGACCTCGAGGTTGAACAGGTAGCCGACCGACTCCTCCTTGATGCCGTCCAGCATCGCGTTGAACATGTCGTAGCCCTCGCGCTGGTACTCGACCAGCGGGTCGCGCTGCGCCATGGCCCGCAGGCCGATGCCCTCCTGGAGGTAGTCCATCTCGTAGAGGTGCTCGCGCCACTTGCGGTCCAGCACCGAGAGGACGACGCGGCGCTCCAGCTCCCGCATGACCTCGGAGCCGAGCGTCTCCTCGCGCTTCTCGTACGCCTGCTGCGCGTCCTCGCGGATCTTCTCCGCGAGGGTCTCCGCGTCCAGGTTCGAGATGTCGCCGCCCGCGGCGTCCTCGACCAGCTCGTCGACCGTCATCGAGACCGGGTAGAGCTGCTTGAACGCCTTCCAGAGCTTCTCGAGGTCCCACTCCTCGGCGAAGCCGTCGCCGGTCGCGCCCGCGACGTAGCCGCCGACGACCTCGTCGATCATCCGGCGGACCTGCTCCTGCAGGTCCTCGCCCTCCAGCACCTTGCGGCGCTCGGCGTAGATGACCTTGCGCTGCCGGTTCAGCACCTCGTCGTACTTCAAGACGTTCTTGCGCATCTCGAAGTTCTGCTGCTCGACCTGGCTCTGCGCCGACTTGATCGCGTTCGTCACGATCTTGGACTCGATCGGGACGTCGTCCGGGATGTTCAGCCGCGTCATGATCGCCTCGACGCGGGCCGAGTTGAACAGCCGCATCAGGTCGTCCTCGAGCGACAGGTAGAACCGGGACTCGCCCGGGTCGCCCTGCCGGCCGGACCGGCCGCGGAGCTGGTTGTCGATCCGCCGCGACTCGTGCCGCTCGGTCGCCAGCACGTACAGGCCGCCCGCCTCGACGACCTCCTCGTGCTCGCCCTTCACGGCCTCCTTGGCCTTCTCGAGCGCCTCCGGCCAGGCCGTCTCGTACTCCTCGGGCGTCTCCAGCGGCGACAGGCCCCGCTGGTGCAGCTCCAGGTCGGCGCGGAAGTCGGGGTTGCCGCCGAGCATGATGTCGGTACCGCGGCCCGCCATGTTCGTCGCGACGGTGACGCTGCCCTTGCGGCCCGCCTCCGCGACGATCGCCGACTCCTGCTCGTGGTGCTTGGCGTTCAGCACCTGGTGCGGGATGCCGCGCCGCTTGAGCATCTTGCTCAGCCGCTCCGACTTGTCCACCGACGTGGTGCCGACCAGGACCGGCTGGCCCTTCTCGTGCCGCTCCGCGATGTCGTCGACCACGGCCTCGAACTTGGCCTGCTCGGTCTTGTAGACGACGTCCGCGACGTCCTCGCGGACCATCGGCTTGTTCGTCGGGATCGGCACGACGCCGATCTTGTAGGTCTTGTTGAACTCCGCCGCCTCGGTCTCGGCGGTACCGGTCATCCCGGACAGCTTCTCGTAGAGGCGGAAGTAGTTCTGGAGGGTGATCGTGGCGAGCGTCTGGTTCTCGTCCTTGATGGACACGCCCTCCTTGGCCTCGATGGCCTGGTGCATGCCCTCGTTGTACCGGCGGCCGTGCAGGATCCGGCCGGTGAACTCGTCCACGATCAGGACCTCGCCGTTCATGACGACGTAGTCCTTGTCGCGCTTGTACAGCTCCTTGGCCTTCAGCGCGTTGTTCAGGAAGCTCACCAGCGGCGTGTTCACCGAGTCGTACAGGTTGTCGATGCCGAGGTAGTCCTCGACCTTCTCGACGCCCGACTCGGTGATGCCGACCGTGCGCTTCTTCTCGTTCACCTCGTAGTCGCCGGGGCCGTACTCGTCGACCTGCCCGGCGGTGCTGATCAGCTCGGCGCGCTTCAGCCGCGGGACGATCTTCGCGAACTCCGCGTACCACTTGGAGTTCTGCTCCGCCGGACCCGAGATGATCAGCGGGGTCCGGGCCTCGTCGATGAGGATCGAGTCGACCTCGTCGACGATCGCGAAGTTGTGGCCGCGCTGGACGCACTCGTCCAGGCTCCAGGCCATGTTGTCGCGCAGGTAGTCGAAGCCGAACTCGTTGTTCGTCCCGTAGGTGATGTCGGCGTTGTACGCGGCCCGGCGCTCGTCCGGCGTCATCTGCGGGAGGATGACACCGACCTCGAGCCCCAGGAACTGGTGCACGCGCCCCATCCACTCGGCGTCGCGCTTGGCGAGGTAGTCGTTCACCGTGACGACGTGGACGCCCTTGCCGTCGAGCGCGTTGAGGTACGCGGGGAGCACGCACGTCAGGGTCTTGCCCTCGCCGGTCTTCATCTCGGCGATGTTGCCCAGGTGCAGCGCGGCGCCGCCCATCAGCTGGACGTCGTAGTGCCGCTGCCCCAGCACCCGTTTCGCGGCTTCGCGGGCGGTCGCGAACGCCTCGGGGAGCAGGTCGTCCAGACTCTCGCCGTCGGCGATTCGCTCCCGGTACTTGTCGGTCAGCTCGCGCAACTCGGCGTCGCTCATCTCGAGGAAGTCTTCCTCGATCGAGTTGACCTGATCCGCGAGCTTCTTGAGCTTGCGCAGGGTTTTTCCCTCGCCCGCACGAAGGATCTTGTCGATGACTGGCGGCACTCTCGAAGGCTCCTTGCAGATCGTGGTTGACCGCTCCCGGCGGCACGCACACCACTCGTACGATGCCCATCGTAGGCGAGACCCAGAATGGTCTAGCTCACTCCCGCGGCGCAATCGTTGCGCCCTGTTTGATCCGCCGGGTCACGGAGAGGATCTTTCACACGACGGAAGGAGGCCCCCAATGTCCGAAGAGGCCAGCGGCTCGCACGCCGGACGCCCCGGTTCCTGGCTCGCCGTGTCGATCATCTTCGCCGGTTTCGTCGTCGGCGGCGTGGCGCTCTGCATCGGTCCCGCCTGGATCATGTTCTGGGTCGGCGTCGGCATCATCGTCCTCGGCCTGGTCGTCAGCGGTTTCGTGCACCTGTTCGCCGACGTCGTCGTGGACGCCCCGCGGGTGATCCCCGAGATCGTCGACTACTCCCTCTTCGGCTCCCGCAGCGAGAAGCGCCGCGGCGGCCCCCAAGGCGAGGCGCTCGACCGCCCCGTCGCCACCGACCCACAACAAACCCCCCACGGCTGATTCTTCCCGCCCGCCGCCCGGCATTCCGGCCCGCCCGGAACGCCGGGCTTTCCCTTGCACCGCCCCGGGCCGCGGCCCGAGAGGTGCGCCGGGGGGGGCGGGCCCGGGTCAGGGGCGCTCGACGGCCAAGGCGGCGGCGATGAGGGCGGGGTCGGCGTCGACGCGCTCCACCCGGACGTCGTCGCAGCCCACCCACGCGGCGGCGCGCCACAGCGCGGTGGCGAGCGCCGCGGCCGACGCCTCGGCCCGCGCGGCGGTCCGGACGGCCCACGGTTCGAACGACGCCTGCCGGGCGACCAGGGTGCTTCCGTCGCGGGCGGGGTCGACGCGGCCGATGAGGCGCCCGCCGGCCAGCAGCGGCATCGTGAAGTAGCCGTGGACCCGCTTGGCCTTCGGCACGTACGCCTCCAGGCGGTGGTCGAACCCGAACACGCGGGACGTCCGCGCCCGGTCCCACACCAGGGAGTCGAACGGCGACAACAGCGTCGTGACGTGCCGCCCGCGCGCCGGAGCGTCCAGGGCCGCCGGGTCGGCCCAGGCGGGCCGGTCCCACCCGGCCACCTCGACGGGCACGAGCCCGGTCGCGTCGATGACGCGGGCGACCTCGTCCTGCCGGATCCGGTAGTAGTCCGCGAGGTCGGCGCGGGTCGCCACGCCGAGCGCGCGGCCGGCGCGGGCCACGAGCCCGGTCAGGCACGCGTCGTCGTCGGGGTCCTGGGCGAGCAGGTCGGCGGGGACGGCGCGTTCCGCGAGGTCGTAGACCCGGCGCCACCCGACGCGCCGCACGCAGACGACCTCGCCGACGTCCAGCAGCCACTCGATGCCGATCTTCTGGTCGCTCCAGTCCCACCATTCGGCGCTCGCCTTGGCGCCGCCGAGCTCGCGGGTGGTGAGCGGCCCGTCGGTCCGGAGCCGCTCGCGGACGATGTCGGTCACGCCCGCCGGCACCTTGTGCCAGCGCCAGCCGCGCCGCGCGTACGCGCGGCGCCGGAACGCGAACAGCGGCCAGTCGTCCAGCGGCAGGACCGACGCCGCGTGCGCCCAGTACTCGAACGCCGTCGGGGTGCCGTTGCCCCAGAACGCCGTCTCCACCGGGCCGCGGCCGACCGCGCCGAGACGCGCGTAGGGCACCAGTTCGTGCGACCTCGCGAGCACCGAGATCGTGTCGAGCTGGACGGCGCCCAGCCGCCGCAGCACCGCGGGCACACCGCCCTTGCCCCGCGCGCCCAGCAGTCCCTGGGCGCGCAACTGCAGCCGTCTCGCCTCGTCCGCGCTGAGCTCCACCACGCCCGCGATGCTACGCCACAACACCGACAAACCCCGTTTACCGGTCTCCGCCGATCGCCGGACCGGGCGGCGGGGCGGGGCGGGCGGTCAGGTGATCTCCAGGAGCTTCTCCCGGACGGCGTAGACGACGGCCTCCATCCGGGAGTGGAGCTGCAGCTTCTCCAGGATGTTGCGGACGTGGTTCTTGACCGTGTTCTCGGAGATGAAGAGCTCGCGGGCGATCTCGCGGTTGCCGAGGCCGCGGGCGACGAGGCGCAGGACCTCCATCTCGCGGTCGGTGAGCTTGGGCGCGGGGACCTGCTGGGTGCGCTCCTCGCTGCGTTTGGCGAGGGAGGCGAACTCGGTGATGAGCTTGGAGGCCATGGACGGGCTGATCAGCGACTGCCCCCCGTGCACGGCGCGGACGGCCTGCGGGACCTCGTCGATGGAGATCTCCTTGAGGAGGTAGCCGGTGGCCCCGGCCTTGATGGCCTCGAAGAGGTCTTCCTCCTCGTCGCTGATCGTCAGCATGACGATCTTCGCGCTGGGCGCGGCGTCCTTGATCGCGGTGCACGCCTCGATGCCGCTGCGGCGGGGCATGCGGATGTCCATCAGGACGACGTCCGGCAGCAGGTCGCCGGCCATCTGGACGGCCTCGTGCCCGTCGCCGCCCTCGCCGATGACCTCGATGTCGTCCTCCTCCTGGAGGACCATTTCCAGACCGCGGCGGAACAGCGCGTGGTCGTCGACGATGAGCACGCGGATCGGGTCGGCCGATTCGGCCGGCTGCGCCGCCTCCCGGTCGGCAGGAGTCGCGCCGGCGCCGGCCCGACGGGGTGCCGCCGCGGAGCTGCGAGCCTCGGGATTCTCGCTCACCTGAGTCGCGGCGTGGAGGAGACGCCGCTTCCCCCTTTCACTTTGGGTGATCTGGGATTACCGGAGGGTCGGTTCCGGGGCCGGAACCGTGCGGGGTCCGGGGTCGCCCCCGGTGAACGTGCGGGGCCCGGGTCGTCCCGGGCGGGTCTGTTCGGGCGCTCGGTGTCCGGGCGCGGCGTCCGGACGGACGGGCGGACCCGGAGGGGCCGGGGCCGGTCCCGTCATCGAGCGGCGGGGGTCGCCTCCGATCGAAGCTGCGGTTTTGTGTCGTCCTCGGGAACCTAAGGGGTCCGAAGGCGGATCCGGGGGATTTCGGTGGGGTGTCTCCAGGAGAACTGCCGCGGGTCCCGAGGAGGTTCCCGGCGCGTCTTCGGGCGCCGACGCGGGACGGTGGCCCGGACGGGCGGACGGCGGCGCCTCGGCCGCACCCGCCGCCCCGGGCCACCGCGCCCGCGATCGGCTGTACGCCTTTTCAGATCATGACATGGTTCGGACGTTCGGCGAGCACCTCATCACTCTTCGACGAGCCTGATCACTCCGTAGTCCCAGCCTCGCCTCCGGTAGACGACCGAGGGGTGGCCGGTGGCCTTGTCCCGGTACAGGTAGAAGTCGTGCCCGACGAGCTCCATCTCGAACAGGGCCTGCTCGATGCCCATCGCTTCCGCCGTGTGGAACTTCTCGCGGACGACGACGGGCCCGTCGCCCTCCATCGGGATCGGGACGATGTTCTCGTCCGTCGGGACCGCGGTCTCGGAATCGGGCCGCTCCTGGACGGCCGTGTGCTCCGCGCGCGCCGCGCGCGGCGGTTCCGGCGCCGGGAGCGGAGGCTCCGGGACCGGTTCCATCGTGGCGAGCTTGGCCCGCGCCCTGCCGCCGTGGCTCTTGCGGCGCTCGGCGCCGCGGCGGAGCCTCGACTCCAGCTTGTCCAGCGCCAGGTCGAGCGCGCCGTACCGGTCGTCGGCCGCCGCCTCGGCCCGGATCACCGGTCCGCGGGAACGGATCGTCAGCTCCACTCGCTCGCGCTGGTCGGCGAGACGCGGGTTGTGCTCCTCCGACACCTCCACATCCACGCGGATGACCTTCTGGTTGAGCCGCTCGATCTTGGCCAGCTTGCCGTCGACGTGCCGGCGGAACCTGTCACCTACGTCGGTGTGCCGGCCCCTAACGGTGATGTCCACGCGGGACTCCCCCCTTCGCCCGGTTGCGTTCTCCGCCCGGACCGGGGGCCCTGACGTCCCCGGTTCGGGCGCCACAGCACGGTGGGTCGCACCCGCCCGGCCGACCTGGTCTTCGTCCCCACATCCGCCTGCTGAGGGGCTCGCGGCGCTCTCGCCACTACTGCCCTTCTCCCGGTTCGGGGGATGTCGGATCCCTCGACGGGGCAGGACTTACCTCTAAGGCGCACCGTGATCGGTCGACGAGAAGTCGCCTTACGTGGGCCGTTTCGCCTGCGCCTGGCATCGGCTAGCCGGATCGTCTGCCGCGTTCCCGAGGAACGCTGCGATCCGACGCAACCACGGACCCGGGCGGGTGCCATGTCAGGAACGCTAACCCCTTACGCCTCGAATGTCAGGGGGGTGGGGCGAGGAAAAACTCACGGTCCGTCATCGATGATCGCCTCAGCGGCGTCCCGAGGGCCCTCCACGGCGCCGCCATATGCCGTGTTCCCCCTTGGGCGCGGGGCTTGCGCGCCCTCCTTCCCCGCAGGTCAGATCGCCCTGACCCACAGGTGAGTTTGCGTAATTTCTTCTCCTCTCGCCGGGCCTCGCGGCCGCGGCGCCCAGGGGTGCCGCGCACCCGCCGGGAAGACCGGCCACGCTAGGTAACTACCTGTCCGACCTTTGCGCTTACGTGAAGAAAGTCACCCTTCACGCCCGGCGCCGCGGCGTCATCGCGACGGTGGCCGCGCCCACCACCTCGGCCCCCGCCGCGCGCAGGGCGCGCGCCGCCTCGGACAGCGACGCCCCGGTGGTCACCACGTCGTCCACGAGGACGACGCGCCGCCCGGCCACGGGCGCCCGCACCTCGATGGCGCCCCGCAGGTTCGCCGCCCGCCGCGCCGCCGTCAGCCCGGCCTGGTCGGCCACGCGCCGCCGCAGCCGCAGCGCGTCCACCGCGGTGACCGCCATGCCCTCCGCGCGCAGCCGCCGCACCGCGACCCGCGCCACCTCCCCCGTCACGTCCCGCCCCCGCCGGCGCCGAGCCCGCCTGCCGGAGGGGACCCATACCGCCCGGACGAGCGGCGGGGCGCCGCCCCCGCAAGCGGCCGCCGAAAGCGGCGCGGACACCGGGAGCGGCGGGAACGGCGGGGACTCCGAGGGCGGCCCGGACGCCGGGAACGGCGGCTCGGACGGCGGGGGCGGTTGGGGGTGGAGGGCGGCGCGGAGGGCGGTGGCCAGGGCTTCGCCCAGCGGGACGGCCAGGCGGGTGCGGCCCTGCTCCTTGTAGGCCGACAGGACGGCCTTCACCGGCCCCTGGTAGAGCGCGACCGTGTGGGGGCGAGGGACGCCCGGGAGCGCGGGCGCCCGGCCGGCGGGAGCCTGCAGGGGGATGCTGCAGACGGGGCACAGGAGGACCGACGGGCGCCCGCAGCCCGCGCAGGATTCGGGAAGGACCAGGTCGAGGATCGTCGTCAGGAGGCTCATGCCGTCGACGATGCCCGGCGCGGCGCCGGGCCGACACAAGAACCCCGACCTGTGGATAACTCAGCGCGGGTAGTACGGGTCGCGGCCCGCGGCGGGGCAGATCCACTCGCTGTAGGTCTGCGAAGGGGACCGCTGGCGGCAGATCTTCTGCCCGTCACCGGAGCGGGTGCCGATGAGGACGGGCGCGCCCGGCGCCGCGGTGATCGTCTCGGGTTCGCCGAGGGAGCCGACGCCGAGGGTGGTGACGGCGCTGCCGCTCACGGGCATCAGGTACGGGAGCGTCTGGGAGTCGCGCTTGGCGCGGCCGAGCACGGCGAGGGTGCCGTAGTCGCGCCAGGCGATGTCGACGGCGTCCTGGAGTTCGGAGCTGACGGGCAGGAAGGCCCCGACGTCCAGGGTGCCGTCGGGGGCGTGGGCGATGCGGCCGACCTGGATCTGGGGGCGGCCGTCGATGTTGACGATGACGGCCGCGCGGACGCCGTCGCGCGCGACGCGGAAGGACAGGACCTCGCGTCCGCTGAGGCCCCAGTGGGCGGCGCGGACGGGCGGCTGCCCCGGGCGCCGCACCCAGAGGGCGGACTCCTCGGACGTGCTCTCGACCGTCCACAGGGTGCCGTCGGGGCTCCAGGACGGCGCGGTGAAGCGGGCGCCCTCCCGGGCGTTCAGCAGGACGCGGGAGGCGGCGGCGCCGGAGACGGGGGCCGCGACGACGAC
Source organism: Actinomadura rifamycini DSM 43936 (assembly GCF_000425065.1). Taxonomy (GTDB): domain Bacteria; phylum Actinomycetota; class Actinomycetes; order Streptosporangiales; family Streptosporangiaceae; genus Spirillospora; species Spirillospora rifamycini. The sequence continues at coordinate 82,153 of NZ_AULB01000017.1, read as the reverse complement.
CTGGTCGTGGGCGCTGCCGAGCCCGGCGACCTCGCCGTAGTCGGGCGAGACGGCGGGGCGGGACAGGGCGCCGGCGGGGCCGGTGACGACGGGGTGGACGCGGTCGCCGCGGAGGGTGCCGAGGGCGCCGGTCTCGCCGACCATGTACGCGTTCTGGTGGCCCTTGTTCTTGGCGTCGGGGCCGTCGGGCGAGTTCTCCGGCCAGGCGTAGACGGACTGGGTGGAGTCCATGCCTTCGGCGGTGACGGTCTCGCCGCCGATGCGCAGCCGCCAGCGCTGGATCTCGGAGAGCTGGCGGAGGGTCCAGCCGAGCTGCGCGGACATGCGCTCGACGTCGCCGGCGCGGGCCCCCGCGGTGAGGTCGACGGTGGCGACGTCGTTGTCGATGTCGACGGGGCCGCGCAGCTGGGTGCCGTTGGGGAAGGCGCTGTCGACGGCGCCGTTCAGCCAGGAGGTCGGGCCGCTGAGGAGCGCCCGGACGAGCTGGGTGGGGAGCGTCTGGCGGTTCACGACCGGCAGGAAGATCCCGTTGGGGACGAGCGTGTGCCGGTCGGGCGCGAAGAAGTACAGGTTGACGGTGCGCATGGAGCGCTCGACGTCGTCCTTGGTGAGGATCAGGCCGGCCTTGTCGCCGCCGGGCAGGCCGGTGATCCGCCAGATGCCCTGCGGGGTGCGGGCGAGCTGGAAGGCGACGTCGAGGTCCTTGGGGGCGGCGGTGTACTGGCCGTCGGAGGTGATGGTGCCGAGCTGGTCGCCGGTGATCCGGACGGTCGCCTGCCCGTTCTCGGACCGGACGACCTGCGGTGCGACGATCCGGTCCGCGAGGACGGTGACGAACGGGCGGGGCCCGGGGTCCCAGCGGGACTTGGCGCCGAGGTACTGCTTGGCGACGCGGTGGTCGTCGTCGAAGCTCGCGGACGCGGCGAGGAAGCCGGAGACGATCTCGGCGGGGCCCCATTCGGGGTCGGGCCCGACGGGGACGAGCCGGACGTACGGGTCGTCGACGCGCTCGGCGCGTTCGGCGGGCTGGCCGGTGACGACCTGGCCGCCGCTGGGCACGCCGGCGCAGCCGGTGCCGCCGAGCAGGACGGCGGCGCACAGGAAGGCGATGGCGAGGCCGCGGTTCATTCGACCTCCAGTTCCGCGAAGACGGGGCGGGAGTCGCCCGCGCCGGGCGGGACGAGCGGGAGCGGGGAGCCGCGGAGTTCCGCGCCGGCGGCTCGGGGCAGGGACAGGCGGAACTGGGAGCCCTGGCCGGGTTCGCCCCATGCCTGGAGCCAGCCGCCGTGGAGCTGGGCGTCCTCGCGGGAGATGGACAGGCCGAGGCCGGTGCCGCCGGTGGTGCGGGCGCGGGCGGGGTCGGCGCGCCAGAACCGGTCGAAGACCATCTGCCCCTCGCCCGGTTTCAGGCCGACGCCGTGGTCGCGGACGGCGACGGCGACGGCGTCGCGGTCGGCGGCGGCGGACACGACGATGTCCTCGCCCTCGCCGTGCTCGACGGCGTTGACCAGCAGGTTCCGCAGGATGCGCTCGACGCGGCGGCGGTCCACCTCGGCCATGCAGGGTTCGCCGGGGAGCTGGAGGACGACCTTGCTGCCCTTGCGCTCGGCGAGGCCCTGGATGTCGCCGACGGTGCGGAGCACGACGTCGCGCATGTCGAGCGACTCGGCGTCGAGGGTGGCGGCGCCGGCGTCGTGCCGGCTGATCTCGAGGAGGTCGGCGAGCAGCGCCTCGAACCGTTCGAGCTGGCTCTGCAGCAGCTCGGCGGAGCGGCCGACGGCCGCGTCGCCGAAGGTGTCGCGGTTCTCGTAGAGCATGTCGGCGGCGATGCGGATGGTGGTGAGCGGGGTGCGGAGCTCGTGCGAGACGTCGGAGACGAACTGGCGCTGGACCTGCGAGAGGTCCTCGAGTTCGCGGATCTTCTCCTGGAGGTTCTCGGCCATCTCGTTGAAGGAGCGGCCGAGCCGGGCGAGGTCGTCCTCGCCGCGGACGCGCATGCGCTCCTCGAGCCGGCCGGCGGCGAGGCGCTGCGCGCCCTGGGCGGCGAGCCGGACGGGGATGACGACCTGGCGCGTCACCAGGGAGGCGATCGCGGCGAGGAGGAGGACGAGGACGATGCCCACGCCGACGAGGGAGCGTTCGACGGTGGTGAGGGTCTCCTGCTCCTGTTCGAGCGAGAACAGGTAGTACAGCTCGAACTGGCCGGTGCGTCCGCCGACGATGAGGCCGCGTTCGGACGGGCGGTCGCCGATGTACGACAGTTCGCCGTAGGTGTAGGCGCGGGTGCCCGCGGGGGCGTTCGCGATCTCCTCGCGGAGGCGGTTCGGGACGCTCGCCTCGCGGAGCTCGTTGGTGGCGTAGCCGTCGAAGTACTGCTCGTTCGTGTCGCGGATGTACACCTCGTACAGGCCGGACGGGCCGCTGCTCGACCGGAGCCGGTCGATGGTGGCGTTGAGCCGGGTGCCGCTGTCGGAGGAGTGGCCCAGGTCGCGCTGGACCTGGGCGAGGCCCTCGTCGAGCTGGAGGCGGGCGGCCTTGACCTTGCTGTCCATCAGCGCGGACGACACCTGCTGCATCAGGAACGCGCCGAGGATCACCACGACGATGCCGGAGATGACCAGGGTCGAGGTGACGATCCGCACCTGGATGGAGCGGCGCCAGCGGGCGAACGCCTGCCGCGCGGCGCCGCGCAGCAACCGCCGGAGGGCGCGCAGGGGCCGCCGCACGAACCGCCCCGCGCTCCTCACCGAGACGTTCATGAGGAGTCCGCGGGGCGTCGCGCGGTGCCGTTCCGCAGGCCGGTCCGCGGGCCGGACGGGAGGCCGGACGAACGAAGAGTCATCGTCGTGTCACCGGAGGGATCGGGCCGGCGGGGGGAGGGAACCGGCGGTGCTTCAGGCTGGGCCCGCTTTGTAGCCGACGCCGCGCACGGTCACCACGATCTCGGGGCGCTCGGGATCCTTCTCGATCTTGGCGCGGAGTCGCTGGACGTGCACGTTGACCAGGCGGGTGTCGGCGGCGTGCCGGTAGCCCCAGACCTGCTCGAGGAGGACCTCGCGGGTGAAGACCTGGCGCGGTTTGCGGGCCAGGGCGACGAGGAGGTCGAACTCGAGCGGGGTCAGGGGGATGTGCTGGTCGCCGCGCTTGACGGAGTGCCCGGCGACGTCGATGGTGATGTCGCCGATCTGCAGGGTCTCGGGCGCGGGTTCGTCGGTGCGCCGCAGGCGGGCGCGCACGCGCGCCACCAGCTCCTTCGGCTTGAACGGCTTGACGATGTAGTCGTCGGCGCCCGACTCGAGGCCGAGGACGACGTCGACGGTGTCGCTCTTGGCGGTCAGCATGACGATCGGGACGCCCGACTCGGCGCGGATCTGCCGGCAGACGTCGATGCCGTCGGCTCCGGGCAGCATCAGGTCCAGCAGCACGAGGTCGGGGCGGGTCTCCCGGAACGCCTCGAGCGCCTTGTCGCCGTCGTGCACGAACGAGGGCTCGAAGCCCTCGCCCCTGAGCACGATGCCGAGCATCTCGGCGAGCGCGAGGTCGTCGTCGACGACCAGTACACGTCCTCTCATGGCCCTCATCGCATAGTCGGGGTTCGGTGGAGTGGTGCGACGCGCCGGTTTCCCACCTAGCCGCGGAGAGATATGCCTTGGCGTGCCAGGTTACCTGCGTTTGCCTTGTACATGACTCCCCCGAGCCGGGTGGCCGCGCGTCCGGCGCCCGGCGCCGCCCCCTCGTCGCGGCGGGGCACCGCCTTATGCGCTCTTTATACAGTGCCGGGTTTGTCAAGGGAGACCCCGAAAGCGGGGCCGGAGGCGGCCGGAAGCGGCGGTTTCCATCGCCCGGCTCGGCGTGTCGCGGGGCGGACCGCGGTGCGGGACGGGCGATGACGGTGAACCCGGCATTGCGGCCATGACAGGATGACCTGACCGGACGCACGCGGTGGAGCACCCGGCCGGCGCGCGGGGCCGCCGTCCCGCGCGCGCCGGGCGCGGACCGCCGCAGGGGAGCGCGGGACGGATCGGGAAGATCGCCGGGGAAACGCCGCAGAGACCGCAGGGAGCCGCCATGCCGGGACCGGACGGCCGGGACGTCGCCGTGGAGGAGGCCGTCCCGTTCCGCCCCATGTCGATCTCGGAGCTGCTGGACGGCGTGATCGCCGGGATCCGGCGCCGCCCCCGCGCGGTGCTGGGGATGTCGGCGGCGGTGGCGTCGGTGATCCAGGTGGCCGGGTCGGTCGCCGCGTACTTCTTCCTCGGGGACGAGGCCCGCGACGAGGTGACGCCGGGCGTGCTGCTGAGCTCGTTCGGCGCGCAGGCGACGCTGAACGGGCTGCTGCTGGTGCTGTCGGGGTTCGGCATCCTGCTGCTGGCGGGCCTGCTGGCGCCGCTGCTGGGCCGGGAGCTGGTGGGGCTGCCGGTGCCGCCGCGGCGGGCGATGCGCGACGCCCGTCCGGTGCTGGGACGGCTGGCGGGGACGGCGGCGGTCGTGATGGGCGCGTCGCTGCTGGCGTTCGTGCTGCCGGTCGCCCCGTTCGTCCTGCTGGCGGCGGCGGGGGCGCATCCGGCGGTCGTCGCGGCGGCCGCGATCCTGGGCTTTTCCGTGAGTCTCGGGTTGATGGTGTGGCTTTACGTCCTGCTCGTGCAGGCGGTTCCGGCGGTCGTTCTGGAGCGACGCACCGTGGGGGGTGCGCTCCAGCGCGCGCGGGCCCTCACCAAGGGCCGCTGGTGGCGGTTGTGCGGTGCGCTGATGCTGACGCTGCTGGTCACGATGTTCATGGGGCTCTTCGCCCTGCGGATCCCGTTCCTCTTCGTCGAGCTGATGTTCTTCGGGGACGGCAGCGACGCCGTCGCGGCGCTGGCCGTCGACACGGCGGGACGGATCGTGGCCTGGTCGGTCGTCCTGCCGTTCGACGCGGGCGTCATCGCGATGCTCTACATGGACCAGCGGATGCGCCGCGAGGGGTTCGACCTGGAGGTGCGCCTGCAGCGGACGTCGTCCACCGGCGCGCCGCGCACGCCCGTGAGCGGCGGCCAGGGCGCGGAGGACCTCGGCGCAGGCGGCGCAGGCGGCGCAGCCGACGCAGAGGAAAGCGAACGAGAGCGCTTCATCGCTCTGTGGCGTCCCACCGACGGAACGGGGGCGGCGGTCTGATGCTCGGTTCCTTGCTGCTCGATCCGGTCGATCGCGAGCAGGCGCGGGAGATGGCCCGCCGCGAGCTGGACAAGCAGGTCTACCGGCGGGAGGAGCCGTCGTTCCTGGAACGGTGGTGGAACGACTTCCTGGAGTGGCTGCGCGAGCTGCTCAACCAGTCGCCGGGCGGCGGGCAGGCGACCGGCGGCGGCAACACGCTGCTGACGGTCGTGGTGGTCGTGCTGGTGCTCGCCATCGTGATCGCGCTGGTGGCGTGGCTGATGCGGGGGGCCGGCAACCCGCGCTCGCGGCGCGACGGGCTGCTGGACGACGCGGCGCCCGCGACGGCGCTCGACCACCGGGACGCGGCCGAGCGGCACGCGGCGGCCGGGCAGTGGGCCGAGGCGATCCGGGAGCGGCTCCGCGCGGTCGCGCGCGACCTGGAGGAGCGCGCCGTCCTGGGGCCGCGGCCCGGCCGCACCGCCGACGAGCTGGCCGCCGAGGCGGGCGCGGCGGTGCCCGAGCTGGCGGACGCGCTGCGCGCCGCCGTCCGGGTCTTCGAGGACGTCTGGTACGGCGACCGCCCCGGCACCGCCGACGGATACGCGCAGGTCAGGGACCTGGACGACCGGTTGCGCGCGACGCGCCCGGCGCCGCTGGAGCCCGACCCGGTCCCGGCCGGGCAGGGCGACGAGGACGGAGGGCCGCGATGGTGACGCAGGCACCGCCCGCCGGGACGGGCGCGGGCGCCGGGGCCGCGGAGCCGTCCGCGCGGCAGGTGGCGGGGCGCCGCTGGCGCGCGTCCCGCGGGATCCTGGCGGCGCTGCTGGCGATGGCGGTGATCGCGGTGATCCTGGCCGCGCTGCGCCCGTCGGCGTCGGCGGCGGCGCTCGACCCGGAGTCGCCGCGGCCGGAGGGCGCCCGCGCGCTCGCGGCGCTGCTGGAGCAGCACGGCACGCGGGTCGACGTCGCGCGCGACACGCCCGGGGCGCTGGCCGCATCCGGTCCCGGCAGCACGCTGGTCGTGGCGCACTCCGAGCGGCTCACCGACCGCGACCTTGCGGGCCTGCGCACGTCCCCGGCGAACCTCGTGCTCGTCCGGCCGTCGCCGTACGCGCTGGACGAGCTGGCGCCCGGCGTCGACCCGGCGGCCACCGTGTTCTCCGGCGTGGACGGCCCCGGCTGCGCGCTCGGGGCCGCGCGCCTCGCGGGCCCGGTCTCGTTCGGGGAGTCGGTCGCCTACGAGGCCGGCCGGGGCGGCGCGGTGTCCTGCTACGCGGAGCGGGACGGCGCCCGCCTGGTGCAGGTGCGGGAGCAGGGCCGGACGGTCACCGTCGTCGGCTCGACGGCCCCGTTCGTCAACGAGCGCCTCGCGGACGCCGGCAACGCGGCGCTCGGCATGAACCTGGCGGGGCCCGGCGACCACACCGTGTGGCTGATGCCGGACCTTCCCGAGCCCGGCACGGCGGCCGGCGGGACGTCGCTGACCGAGCTGGTCCCGTTCGGGGTGAAGCTGTTCTTCCTGGAGCTGGTCGTCGCGGTGCTGCTGGTCGCGCTGTGGCGGGCGAGGCGGCTCGGCCCGGTCGTGGCGGAGGCGCTGCCGGTGGTGGTCCGGTCCGCGGAGACGGTCGAGGGCCGCGCCCGCCTGTACCGTGCGGCCCGCGCCCGCGACCGGGCGGCGGACGCGCTGCAGGCGGGCGCGCGCGACCGGATCGTCCCGCTGCTGGGGCTGCCGCGCTCGGCCGCGCAGGACCCGGCCGCCGCGCAGCAGATCGTTTCGGCCGTCGCGCAGCGCACCTCCTACGAGGAGGCGGTCGTGGGCGGTGCCCTGTACGGTCCTGAACCCGTGGACGACGCCGGGCTGCTGGCCCTCACCGACGTCCTCGACGACCTGGAAAGGCAGGTACGCCAGTCGTGAACCACCCTGTTGACCTCGGAAAGGGCGAGGGCCCCGGCGAGGGGCCCCCGTACGGGGCGGGCGTCGAACGGTGGGCGGTGGCCGACACGCCGCCGGGCGCCGCGCTCTCCGACGAGACGCTGCGGCGGGCCGAGACGGCGCGGGCCGCGCTCGCGGCGCTGCGCGGCGAGGTCGCCAAGACCGTCGTCGGGCAGGACGCCGTGGTGACGGGCCTGGTGATCGCGCTGCTGTGCCGGGGGCACGTGCTGCTGGAGGGCGTCCCCGGGACGGCGAAGACGCTGCTCATCAAGACCCTGTCGCGGGCGCTCGACCTGGATTTCAAGCGCGTGCAGTTCACCCCCGACCTGATGCCGGGCGACGTGACGGGCTCGCTCATCTACGACAACCGGACCGCGGAGTTCGAGTTCCGCAAGGGGCCGGTCTTCACCAACCTCCTGCTCGCCGACGAGATCAACCGGACTCCGCCCAAGACCCAGGCGTCCCTTCTGGAGGCCATGGAGGAACGGCAGGTCTCGGTGGAGGGCTCCGCGCGCCCCCTGCCCGACCCGTTCGTCGTTTGCGCGACGCAGAACCCGATCGAGTACGAGGGCACGTACCCCCTGCCCGAGGCGCAGCTCGACCGGTTCCTCGTGAAGCTGACCGTGCCCGTCCCCACGCGGGACGAGGAGATCGCGATGCTGCAGCGGCACGCGTCCGGGTTCGACCCGCGCGACCTGTCGGAGGTCAGGCCGGTGGCGGGCGCGGACGAGCTGGCCGCGGGACGCGCCGCGGCGCGGGCCGTCCACCTCGACCCCAAGGTCGCCGCGTACGTGGTGGACCTGTGCCGCGCGACCCGCCAGTCCCCGTCGCTTCAGCTCGGGGTGTCGCCGCGCGGCGCGACGGCGCTGCTGGCGACGTCCCGCGCGTGGGCGTGGCTGTCGGGCCGCGACTACGTGACGCCGGACGACGTGAAGGCGCTCGCCCGCCCGACGCTGCGGCACCGCGTGGCGCTGCGCCCGGAGGCGGAGCTGGAGGGCGCGACCGCGGACGGCGTGCTGGAGGGCATCCTCGCCCACGTCCCCGCGCCGCGCTGATGGCGCTGACCGGACGGCTGGGGCTGCTGGCGCTGCTCGGCGCGCTCGTCCCGATCCTGCTGCCGAGCTGGTGGACGCTGTTCGCGCTGTGGGGCGTCCTGCTGCTCGGCGTGGCCGCCGACCTGGCGCTGGCGGGGAACGTGCGGGCGCTGCGGTTCCACCGGTCGGGCGACGCGCGGGTGCGGCTGGGCGAGTCGGCGCGGGTGACGCTGACGGTCGAGAACCTCGGGAAGCGGCGGCTGAAGGCGCGGCTGCGGGACGTGTGGCCGCCGAGCGCCGGGGCGTCCCCGCGCACCGCCGACGTGGACGTCCCGGCGGGCGAGCGGCGCCGCGTGGAGCTCACGCTGACGCCGACGCGGCGCGGCGACCGGGAGGCCGTGACGGTCGTGGTGCGGTCGGTGGGGCCGCTGGGGCTGGCCGCGCGGCAGCTGTCGCGGCGGGCGCCGTGGACGGTGCGGGCGCTGCCCGCGTTCCCGTCGCGCCGCCACCTGCCGGCGAAGCTGGCGCGGCTGCGGGAGCTGACCGGCGCGCACGTCGCGCAGATCCGCGGGCAGGGCACCGAGTTCGACTCGCTGCGCGAGTACGTGGACGGCGACGACGTCCGCTCGATCGACTGGCGGGCCACCGCGCGCCGCGCCGACGTGGTCGTCCGGACGTGGCGGCCGGAGCGGGACCGCCGCATCTACCTGGTGCTGGACACGGGGCGCACGTCGGCGGGCCGCGTCGGCGACATCCCGCGGCTGGACTGCTCGATGGACGCGGCGATGCTGCTGGGCGCGCTGGCGTCCCGGGCGGGCGACCGCGTCGACCTGCTGGCCTACGACCGGCGGGTCCGCGCCCGGGTGGAGGGCGCGTCGCGGACGGACCTGCTGCCCGCGATGGTGCACGCGCTGGCGCCGCTGGAGCCGGAGCTGATCGAGCTGGACGCCGCCGGGATGGCGTCGACGCTGCTGGCGCGGGTGCGGCAGCGGTGCCTGGTGGTGCTGCTCACCGAGCTGAACACGGCGGCGATCGAGGAGGGGCTGCTGCCGCTGCTGCCGCGGCTCACCGCCCGGCACCTGGTCATGGTCGCGGCGGTGGCGGACCCGCGGATCGGGGAGATGGCGGCGGGGCGCGGCGACCTGGCGGCGGTGTACGACGCGGCCGCCGCGGAGCGGGCGCGCGCGGAGCGCCGCCGGCTGACCGCGGAGCTGCGCGGGCACGGCGTGGAGGTGGTGGACGCGCCGCCCGAGGAGATCGCGCCGGCGCTCGCCGACGCCTACCTGGCCCTCAAGGCCGCCGGACGGCTCTGAGGCGGCCCGGCGGCACCGCGCGGCCGTCGTGCGGCGGCGAGTGCGGGCGGGGGCGGGTCCGCGGCTCTGCGGACGTCTCAGCCCCGCCGCCGGGGCCCCGCGGTCCGGCTTCCGGCCGGTCAGCCCGCGACGGGTGCGAGGTCGGGCCGCAGCTCGGCGTCGCCGGTCTCGCCCTTCCGGGTCGCCCGGCGGCCGAGGACGAGCACGTACGTGAGGAACGCGACTTCCGCGACCACGCCGATCCCGACCCGGAGCCAGGTGACGTGGACCCAGCCCGTGACGAAGCCCTCGATCAGCCCCGAGAGGAAGAGGACCGCGACGAGCCCGACGGCGATGCTCATGGCCGCCCGGCCCTCCTCGGCGAGGGCCTGGCCGCGGGTGCGCCGCCCCGGGTCGATGATCGTCCAGCCGAGTTTCAGCCCGCCCGCGACCGCCAGGTACACGGCGGTCAGTTCGAGCAGGCCGTGCGGCAGGATCAGCCCGAAGAAGATGTCGCCCTTGCCGTGGGCGAACATCAGCCCGGCGGTGAGCCCCAGGTTCGCCTGGTTGAGCAGCAGGACGTACACGGTCGGTATCCCGAGCAGGATCCCGAAGATGATCGCCACCGCGGACACCCAGGCGTTGTTGATCCACACCTGGAACGCGAAGGAGCCCGCCGAATGCTCGGTGTAGTAGTTCGCGAAGTCCTCCTCGACGAGCCTGCGGATCTCGTCGGGGGCGCCCACGGACGCCTGCACCTCGGGGTTCTGCACCACCCAGATCGCGAGGGCGAGGGCGAGCAGGTTGCCGAGCACGGCGTTGCCCAGCCACCACCATTTCAGCCGGTAGGCGACCGCCGGGAACGTCACGGTCGCGAACCGGGAGGCGTCCCGCCACATGGGCGCCCGGGCGCCGGCGACGGCCGCCCTGCCCCGCGCGACGAGCGACGACAGCCGTCCCACCAGCTCGGGGTCGGGCGAGCTGGACCGGACGACCGACAGGTGCGTGGCCGTGCGCTGGTAGAGCTCGACGAGCTCGTCCGCCTCCGCACCGGTCAGCTTCCGCCCCCGGTTGATGAGGTGCTCGAGGCGGTTCCAGTCGGGGTTGTGCGCGGCCACATAGGCGTCGACGTCCACCCGGGGAGAGTAACGCGTCTCCCCGCCGAACCGGCAAAATAGACCAGACCCCCTGCATTGGAGGATCGGCACATGGGCCAACTCGTCACCGGCGAGGCCGTCGCGCTCGACATCCGGGTGGCGCGGCTGGCCAGCCGCGGCTGCGCCCTGCTGATCGACCTGGTGCTGCAGGCCGCGCTCCTCTACGGCGCCTTCATGGTCATCGGCATGGTGTCGCTGTTCGCGGACGACGAGGCGTGGATCGTCGGGCTGTCGCTGCTGTCCACCGTGCTGGTGTTCGTCGGTTACCCGTGCGCGATGGAGACGATGACGCGCGGGCGCACGCTCGGCAAGATGGTGCTGAAGCTGCGGGTCGTCGGCGACGACGGCGGCCCGGTCCGGTTCCGGCAGGCGCTCGTCCGGGCGCTCGCGGGGTTCGTGGAGTTCCGGATGCTGTTCGGCTCGCCCGCGCTCATCGCCTCGCTGTGCAACCGGCGGGGCAAGCGGCTCGGCGACATGTTCGCGGGCACGGTCGTCATCCAGGAGCGCTCCGGGTCCGGCCTGTACCGGCCGGTCGCGATCATGCCCGCGCACCTGGTCCCGTGGGCGGGCACGCTGGAGCTGTCGATGCTCTCCGACGAGCTGGCGATGACCGCGCGGCAGTACCTGTCGCGCTTCTGGGAGCTGCGGACGGACGTCCGCGACTCGCTCGGCGACCGGATCGCGGGCGAGGTCGCGGCGGTGGTCAGCCCGCCCCCGCCGCCGGGCGTCCGGCCGGAGATCATGCTGTCGGCGGTCCTGGCGGAGCGGCGGCACCGCGAGCAGGTGCGGCTGGCCGAGCGCCGCGCGCGCCGCCTGCGCCGGCTGGGGCTGCCGGTCCCGGAGCAGGTGGCGCACCCGGCGGCGGTGATGGCGATGGCGGGGCCGCCGCCGGGGCCGGGCGCGGGCCCGCAGGGGCCGCCCGCGCCGCCGCCGTTCGGCGCGCCGCAGCCGGGCCGCCCGGCGTTCCTGCCGCCGCCGAACTACGGTGCGGGCCCGTACGAGGGCTACCTGGCCGCCCCGCCCGGGCCGCCGAACCCGCCGCCCGGCGCGCCGCACCCGCCGTCCGGCCCGTACGGGCCGCCGCACCGGCCGAACCCGCCGCACCCGCCGCACCCGCCGCAGCAGGGCTGACGTCCGGACGCCGCCGAGCTGGGCCGCCGCGGGCCGTTCGGCACAATCCGCCCGTTCCGCGCGCGGCCCTTCGTGCATTTCTCCCACTTCCGCCGCTCGGGCGCGCCTCCTAATATCCGAACAAATTTCATGTTCTGGAGGTGGCATGCGCGCCCGAAACGCTCTCGGCCGGATCACCCTGACGGCCGCCCTGGCGGGGGCGCTCGCCGCCGGGGCCGCCGCCGCCCTCCCCGCGCGGCCCGCGCACGCGGCGCCCGAGCCGCTGCGCACGATCGTCGACGACCGGGGCCGGACGCTCATCCTGCACGGGCTCAACACCGCGAGCAGCGCGAAGGGCCCGAGCGGCCTGCCCTGGATCGACCGCGAGGACGTCGTGCGCGAGGCCCGCGAGCTGGGCACGAACTCCGTCCGGTACCTGATCCAGTGGAAGAACATCGAGCCCGAGCCCGGCCGGTACGACGACGCGTATCTGGACGACGTCGCCGAACACGTCGCGTGGTACCGCGAGCAGGGCATGCACGTGATCCTGGACATGCACCAGGACATCTACGGCCCGGCCGCGTGCGAGGGTTCCGGGAACGGCGCGCCCGCCTGGGCCACCCACACCGACGGCCTGCCCTGCACCCCGCAGACGCCCTGGGTCCTGACGTACGTGCAGCCCGCGGTCATCCGCGCCTACGACCACTTCTGGAACAACTCGGGCGAGCATCCCGAACTCAAGCAGCGGTTCACCGCCATGTGGCGGCACGTCGCCGAGCGCTTCGCGAACGACCCGGCCGTCCTCGGCTACGACCTCTACAACGAGCCGTTCGGCGGCACCAGCCAGTTCGGCTTCTTCGAGGGGCCCGTCCTCACGCCGTTCTACCAGGGCATCGTGGACGCGGTCCGCGAGGTCGACCGGGACGGCTGGATCTTCGTCGAGCCGCAGGCCCTCGGCCCGAACGAGGGCGCCGAGACGTCCCTCGGGGCGATCCGGGACCCGCGGCCCGGCGAGCCCCGCCTCGTCTTCGCCCCGCACTTCTACCCCGGCGGCGTGGACATCGGCGGCTCCTACGACGGGTTCACCGAACTCCTGGTCAAGGCCCAGTTCTTCCTGTGGAAGCGCAACATGCCCGCCGCCGCGCGGCGGCTCGGCATGCCGATGTGGCTCGGCGAGGTCGGCGGCATGCCCGCGGGCGCCCCGGGCGCCGACCGGTTCACCGGGGAGTGGCTGCGGATGGCGGACGACCTGGGCATCGGCTGGGCGTACTGGTCCAACGACCCGGGCGAAGGCGGCGTGGTCGACGGCGACGGCGACCCCACGCTGTTCGCCGAGCTCCTCGCCCGCCCCTACCCGCGCGCCGTCGCGGGCACCCCGACCGAGATCTCCTACGACGGGACGGCGCTCAAGGTCGGGTGGCGCGCGCGCAGCGGCGCGTCCGGTCCGACCGAGATCTGGTTCCCGGCCGACTCGCCCAAGGTGACGTCCACCGACCCCGACGGCACCTGGAAGCACCGGTGGGACGCTGAACGGAACGTCCTGTCGGTGTGGGCGGACCCGGGCAGCCCCACCCACACCGTGACGGTCACGCCGTGAGCGCGGGCCGGATGTTCTGGTTGTTGTGGAAGACGTTGTCGGGGTCGTACCGGCGCTTCACTTCCGCGAGCCGCCGGAGGTTGCCCTCCCCCAGCCCCTCCCGGACGCGGTCGGTCCCCTCGTCCCCGATGAAGTTCAGGTAGACGGCCCCGGTCGACCACGGGCCCATGGCGTCGCGCAGGCCGTGCGCCCACGCGACGGCGCGCGCGTCGTCCGCCGGGTCCTCCCACAGGCCGAACGGGTGCACGACCCAGGGGTCGTGCCGCCAGGGGATCGGGTACTCCGGTCCCCTGGCGACGGCGCCGCCCTCCGGGAAGAGGACCTGCTGCGACGGCGACGGGATCACCATCTCCTCCGACATGGCGCAGAAGCGCGCCACGGCGTCGTCCGGGAACTCGCGCAGATGCTCCGCCGACCAGTGGTTCCGGTAGCCGGGCGGGTCGTCGAGCATGCACTGCAGGTCCGCGTACGGCATCTCCATCCGGAGGCCGCCCGCGTGCCCCAGCCGCGTCATCGGCCCGATCACCCCGTTGGCCCGCGACCCCGTGCCCGTGAACGTGATCAGGAACGCGAACGCGCGGCGCCCGGCCAGGCCGTCCGGGACGAAGTCCTCCGGCGGCGCGGTCAGGTACAGGGCTCCGCCGCCCACGTCGTCCGGGGCGGAGCCGATGAAGTCGCGGTAGGCGGTCAGGATCTCCGGGCCCGCCTCGGCCGGCCACAGCAGCATCGCGACGGAGACGGCCGGGAGCGGGTGGAGCCGGAGCGTGAACGAGGTGGCGACGCCGAAGTTGCCGCCGCCGCCGTGCAGCGCCCAGAACAGCTCCGGGTTCTCCTCCTCGCTCGCCCGGACGTGCGAGCCGTCCGCCGTCACCAGCTCCACCGACAGCAGGTTGTCGCAGGCCAGCCCGAACTTGCGCTCCAGCCAGCCCGATCCGCCGCCGAGGACGAATCCGCCGACGCCGGTCGTGGACACGCGCCCGCCGGTGGTGGCGAGGCTGTACTCCCCGGCGGCCCGGTCGAGGTCGCGCATCGTCGCGCCCCCGCCGACGCGGGCCGTCCGGGCCCGCGGGTCGACCGTCACGGAGTCCAGCAGCCGCAGGTCGACCACCAGGCCGCCGTCGGCCAGCGCCTTGCCCGCGACGCCGTGCCCGCCGCCGCGGACCGAGACCTCCAGCCCGCGCTCGCGCGCGAACCCGATCGCCCGCGCCACGTCGTCGGTGTTGGCGCACTGCGCGATCACCGCCGGGCGCCGGTCGATCATCGCGTTGAAGATCGTCCGGGCCTCGTCGTAGCCGGGGTCGTCCGGCAGGATCACCCGGCCCGCGAACCCCGTGCGCAGGTCGGCTTCCCTCTGGTGGGTGGTCAATGCTCCTCCCCCCTCGTGCGTCGGCCCGCCCGCCGATGACCCGGCGGGTCGCGGGTCAGGCCGCCGCCGGAGCGATGTTCTGGTTGTGCCGGAACACGTTGTCCGGGTCGTACCGCCGCTTCACGTCCGCGAGGCGCCGCATGTTCGCGTCGCCCCAGCCCTCGCGGACGCGCTCGGCGCCCTCGTCCCCGATGAAGTTCAGGTAGAGCGAGCCCGTCGACCACCGCTTCATGGACGCGCGCACGTCCCGGACCCACGCCTTGGCGCGGGCGTCGTCGGCGGGGTCGTCCCACAGGGCCAGCGGGTGGACGACCCACGGGTCGCGCCGCCACGGGACCGGGTACTCCGCCGGGCCCCGCGCGACGGCGCCGCCCAGCGGCAGCAGCGTGTGCCGGGACGCCGACGGGACGATCATGTCCTCGGCCAGCGCGCAGTACCGCGCCACCGCCTCGTCCGGCAGTTCGCCGACGTGCTGCGCGGTCCAGTAGTTCCGCATCCCCGGCTCGTCGTCGTCCATGCACTGGACCGCCGTGTACGGCATCTCCGCGACGAGCCCGCCCGCGGGCCCGAGCCGCGTCATCGGCGCGAACGCCGCCCGCGCCTCCGGCTCGGTCGCCAGGCAGGTGACGACGATGCCGAGCGCGAGCCGCCCGGCCAGGTCGTCGGGGACGAAGTCGGCGGGCGGGGCGAGCATGTACTCCGAGCCGCCGCCGACCTCGTCCGGCGCCGCCTCCATGAAGTCGCGGAAGGCCGGGACGACGTCCGGGCCCGCCTCCGGCGGGAACAGCAGCATCGCGATCGACAGCGTGGTCACCGGGTGCAGCCGGAGCGTGAACGAGGTGACCGCGCCGAAGTTCCCGCCGCCGCCGTGCAGCGCCCAGAACAGCTCGGGGTTCTCCTCCTCGCTCGCCCGGACGTGCGAGCCGTCCGCCGTCACCAGCTCGGCGGAGACCAGGTTGTCGCAGGTCAGCCCGTACTTGCGTTCCAGCCAGCCCGATCCGCCGCCGAGCACGAGCCCGCCGACGCCGGTCGTGGACACGCGCCCGCCCACGGTCGCCAGCCCGTACTCGGCCGTCGCGCCGTCGAGGTCGGCCATGACGGCGCCGCCGCCGACGCGGGCCGTCCGCTCGTCCGGGTCGACGGTGACCGAGTTCAGCAGCCGCAGGTCGACCACCAGGCCGCCGTCCACCAGCGCTTTCCCGGCGACGCCGTGCCCGCCGCCGCGGACCGACACCTCCAGCCCGCGCTCGCGCGCGAACCCGATCGCCCGCGCCACGTCGTCGGTGTTGGCGCACCGCGCGATCACCGCCGGGCGCCGGTCGATCATCGCGTTGAAGATCGTCCGGGCCTCGTCGTAGCCGGGGTCGCGGGGAGTGAGCACCTCGCCCGCGAACTCCGTCCGCAGGCCCGGATCGATATGAGTGGTCATGTTCGTCCCTCTCGTCCAGGTTCCGCCGTGGGAGCGAGGGGTTCGGGACGTTCGCGCGCGCGGACATCTCCGCCGCCCTGCCGTGTCGTCACTCAACCCTCATTGTGCGCTCCCGCCCCAGGGATGAGAAGAACCTGCGGCTCCTCGATAACCGAGAAGCCGCAGGTGAAAGGGCATAGGCGGCGGACGGCCGCCGGGGCGGTGGCTAGCTGCCGAGGCCCCGGATCCGCTCGTTGAGGGTCGGCCGAAGCTTCTTGACGCACATGACCGGCAGGAGCGCCTTCTCCTTGTCCTCGGCTTCGAGGTGGTGGGTCGTCCCGGACGGGCACTCCGCCTTGGCCCGGGTGCGGCCGAGGACCTTGGCGACGGCGGAGTTCGACTCGCAGGCCGCCGTCTTCAGCCCGCCGACCGAGTAGGACGGGTCGGTGATGCACTCGCCGACGGACACGATCTGCCCCTCGCCGCCCAGGCACAGGACGGGCCGGGGCGTCTCGCCGCCGCCGAACGACCGGAGCTCCATGATCTCCAGCGCCGTCGACGGGCACTCCGCCTTGTCGTTCACGCGCGCGACGACCTTCGCGTACGACTCCTTGTCCGTGCAGGCCACCTCGCTGCCGAACGCGATCGACGACTTCACGCAGTCGCCCACGCTGAACATCGCGCCGCCCGCCCCCGGGTCGCCCGGGTGGGGGCCGTCGACGTTGCGCACGCAGACCTGGGTCGCGCTCGCGGCCTTCTCGTCGGCCCGGACGGCCGCGACGCCGTCGGCGCCGTCCGGGCAGTCGGGCGACGACGACGAGAAGCCGGTGCTCGGCCCGACGACCTTGACGATCTTGCCCTTGGCCGTCGCGTCCCCGCAGTCGACCCGCTCGGCCGCCGGCACCCGCTGCATGGAGCTCTTGCCCTGCTGGAGGTCGAACCGGACGCCGACGCACTCGTCGGCCTTCACCGGCCCGTCCGGTTCCGCCGACGCGCTCAGCAGGACGGACCCGACGATGGCGCCGAGCACGAGCACCGCCGCGACGCCCGCGACCACGAACACCCACGCCGAGGTCTTGGCGCGCGCCTGCGGCGGCGGCCCGGGGTACGGCCCGCCCGGCATTCCGGGCGGGCCGGGAGGACCACCGGGAGGGCCGGGCGGGCCGCCGGGCGCTCCGGGCTGCCCCGGCGGCTGAGGCGGCGTCCCCGACCCGTACATGGCGTCCTCCACAAGCTGTGATCACGAAGGTCTGGAACATATCGCACCCGACCGACAGGGCACGGGAGCAGCGGCCCCGCCCCGTCAGGACGCCAGGCGGCGGTCCGCGGCGGCGATGGGGACGTCGTTGATGCTCGCCTCGCGGCGGCGCATCAGGCCGTCGTCGGCGAACTCCCACTGCTCGTTGCCGTGGCTGCGCCACCAGCGGCCGTCCGCGTCGTGCCACTCGTACTCGAACCGCACGGAGATGCGGTTCCCGGTGTAGGACCACAGCTCCTTGCGGAGGCGGTAGTCGAGTTCGCGGGCCCACTTGCGGCGGAGGAAGTCCTTGATGGCGTCGCGGCCGGTGAAGAACTCGTCGCGGTTCCGCCAGACGGAGTCCTCGGTGTAGGCGAGCGCGACGCGTTCGGGGTCGCGGGTGTTCCAGGCGTCCTCGGCGGCCCGCACCTTGGCGCGGGCGGTCTCCTCCGTGAACGGCGGCAGCGGTGGGCGCATCGGGTTCCTCCCTAGAGAACGTGCGTTCTCCGCGTAGGCTAGAGAACGTACGTTCTCGACGCAAGGAGGGGCATGGAGCGGCAGGAGGCCGAGACCCGGCTGCTGGACGCCGCGGAGTCGCTGTTCTACCGCCGGGGCGTCCAGGCCGTCGGCATGGACGACCTCCGCGCCGCGTCGGGCGTCTCGCTCAAGCGGCTGTACGGCACGTTCCCCTCCAAGGAGGCGCTGGTGACGGCGTACCTGGAGCGGCGGGACCTGCGCTGGACCGCGGACCTGGAGCGCTACGTCGCCGCCCGGGACGGCTCGGTCGGCGCGGTGTTCGACTGGCTGGGCGAATGGTTCGCGAGCGACGACTTCCACGGGTGCGCGTTCATCAACGCCTACGGGGAGCTTGGCGACGGGTCCGCGCCCGTGGCCGCGGCCGCGCGCGCACACAAGGAGCGGCTGCGGCGGTTCCTGCACGGGCTCGTGCACGACGACGAACTGGCCGCGCAACTCGGGATGCTCGTGGACGGCGCGATCGTGGCGGCCGCGATGACCGGCGATCCGGGCGCGGCGGCCACCGCGCGGGCGGCGGCGGAGGCGCTCGTCAGACGCAGGTGACCTTGGGCTGCGGCTGGTACTCGGTGTGGTACCGCTCGCGCTTGACCTTGCGGCCGTCCTCCAGCAGGACGCGCCACACGTCGATCTCGAACCCCCTGCGGCCGGTCGTGGGGACGCAGCGGCTGCCGTGCCCGACGGTCGTCCAGTACGGCGTGTAGTCGTACCGTTCGGACGTCTCCGACCGGACCTCGTACCGCCGCTCGCCCCACAGGCTCACCGTCAGGGACGAGTCGGTGTACTGGACGTCGATGCGGACGGGGACGTCGGTGTCGTTGCGCCAGCGGAAGTCGAGATCGGGGTAGGCGACGGCGGCCTCGCGCCCGTCCGGGTACTCGGGCATCCACATGGTGTGCGCGCGCGCCTTCCGGATGTCGAGCCCGGCGCGGAAGACGGCGTTGTAGAGCGTCGAACTGACCTGGCAGATGCCGCCTCCGACGTCGTTCACGAGGCGGGAGCCCATGATGACGGGCGCGGGCACGTAGCCGCGGTCGCTGGTGCGGGGCCCCACGACGTCGTTGAAGGAGAACGTCGCGCCGGGCCGCACGACCGCGCCGTCCAGCCGCCGGGCCGCGATCTCGATGTTGCGGACGCGCGGCTCGCCCCGCTCGAACCGGGTCGTGAACGTGCTCATCGGCCGCTCGGCCGGGGCGGCCCGCCGCACGGCGGCCGGATCGGCCGCGGGCACCGCGTCGGCGGCCGGCCCGTGCGGCGCCCACAGGTACGTCGCCACGAGGAAGCCGTTGGCGACGAGCGCGCCGGCGACGAACGGCCACCAGCGGCGCACGTGGTCGCGCAGCGCCCGCTGGTCCGCGCGGTATCGGCGGTAATGACGGCGCCGGGTCCGTCCCACAGCTCACACCCCCCGCGGATCCCCGGTCGGGACCCCGGGACGGGAGCCTGCCTCAGGTGAGTCGGACGAACCGGCGTTCTTTACCGTCTATTCGAGAAGTCTCTGCGGAAAACGAACGCGCGGGACGAGCGCGATGGTGCGCGAATCGACTTGCGCGCCGGGGCGGGGGTCAGCGCGCGCGGGCGCCCTCGCGGAGGCGGTTGGGGTCGACCTCCCGGGCCGGACGGCGGCGCAGGTACTCGCCCTCAAGCTCGTTCGTCCGCCGGGTGTGCTCCTCGAACGCCTGGTCGGACGCGTGGCGCAGCGTCTCGAACCGGGTCTGGTACAGGTGCCCGAGCTCGCGGAACAGATCGTCGTCGGGGAGCTCCCGCGGGTCGACGCCCATCGTCATCGCGTGTACCTCCTTGTCGCGGTGTTCCCGTCCCCTACCCGGGCTTCCCCGCCCATTCGGGCCTTTCGCCCGCACGGTCAGCCGGGGCAGAAGACCGCGAGCGCCCGCGCGTGCTTGCCGAACCGCACGGTCCCCGCCATCGTCGACACCTCGCCGTCCCGGGCCAGCCGCAGCCCGCCCGCGGGCGACCACAGCTCCAGCCCCCCGGCCCGCCACGCCCGGTACCCGGGCATCAGCGGCAGGTGCCCGGCCAGGACGGCCGCGACGGCGCGGGCGCGCGGCACCCGGCGGCCCGTCGCCACCATCCGGACGTCCAGCAGGCCGTCGTCGAGCCGCCGCCGCCACGACGGGGCCGCGCCCGGCGAGCCGTAGACGCAGTTCCCCACGAACGCGAGCCAGACCCGCCGCCGGTGCCCGTCGACGTCCAGCTCGACCGGCTGGGAGTGCCGCAGCGTCCGGACGGCGGCGACGGCGAGCGCCGGCCACTTGCCGAGCCGCCGTTCGAGCCGCTCCCGGCGGTCCACGATCTCGGTGTAGGCGCCGAAGCTCGCGGTGTTGAGGAACAGCTGCTCCTCCTCCGGGCCCCGCACGGACCCGACGTCCACCCGCCCCACCCGTCCCTTCCGGTAGGCGGCGACGGCGTCGGCGGGGCTCTCGATCCCGTACGCGCGGGCGAAGTGGTCGAACGTGCCGCCCGGCACGACGAGCAGGGGGACGTCCCGCGCGAGCGCCGCCCGCGCCGCCGCGTTGACCGTCCCGTCCCCGCCCACGACCGCGAGGACCTCGGCGCGCGCCGCGGCCTCCCCGAACGCCTTGTCGACGTCGTCGTCCGCACCGAGCCGGACGATCTCCGCCGCGGGCAGCTCGCGCTCCAGCAGGTCCGCCGCCGCGTCGGCCGGGCCCGGCAGGATCCCCGGCGGCCCGGCGCCCGACGCCGCGTTGACGACCGCGACGACCCCGCGCCCGTCGGCGTCGACGCGCACGTCCTCGACGCCGCCCGGGCCGACGCGGGCCGCCGGGGGCCGCGGCGGCCACACCAGGCGCGTCCCGACCGCCGCGAGCGCGCCGATCCCGAGGCCCGCGAGCACGTCGCCCGGGTAGTGGGCGCCGGTGTAGACGCGGGCGAACGCGACGGCGGCGGCCGCCGCCGCGACGGGCGCGGCCACGGCCGCGGGCGCCTCCAGCGCCACCCCGGTCGCGAACGCGGCGGCCGACGCGGAGTGCCCGGACGGGAACGCGTGCGACGTCGGCAGCTTCCAGCGGATCCGGATCGGCGGCACCAGGTCCACGACGGGCCGCTTCCGGCGGAACGCGTGCTTGCCGATGACGTTCACCACCGGGCTCGCCACCGCGATCCCGACGGCCCCGCGCAGCGCCGCGCGCCGCAGCCCCGGCCGTCCGGTGAGGCCGAGCACGCCGGCGGTCGTGAACCAGAGCACACCGTGGTCGGCGGACCGGGACAGCCGCGGCAGCACGTACTCCAGGCCCGGCAGGTGCGCGGCGGCGACGCGGTCGAACGCCCAGCGGTCCACCCGCCCCAGCCGGCGCAGGACCCACGGCCAGCGGTGACGGCGGGGTCTATGCTCGACCGCGGACACGGGCCGGGACGCGGTGTGCGCGGCTCCGGACGGGCCGGAGGGAGCCCTCGAGTGGTTGACGCGCATGCTCCGGGTATCCCCAGAGGCGCCGACATGATTCCGGGAAGATCTCAAATCGGGGGTCACATGCGGGCGAACGTCACTCGGACAACATCGACTGCAATAAGCTTCCCGGCATGAGTCACCCGGAACGGCTCGGTTCCCCGGGTGGCGAGTCGGTCGGCACGATCGCGGAGCCTCCTCACGTGAACGAGAAGCTGTCCGACTACGCCGCACGGCATGGGCTGAGGCAGAGCGCGGCACGCCCGCCGCTGCGCAAGTACATCCGAGACGTGTGGGCCAGGCGCAACTTCATCTGGGCCTTCGCCTCGGCGAAGAACATCTCGATGTACAGCGACTCGCGCCTCGGCCAGGTGTGGCAGGTGCTGACGCCGCTGCTGAACGCGGCCGTCTACTACCTGATCTTCGGCCTGCTGCTGAAACTCAGCCGCGGCATCCCCGACTTCATCCCGTTCCTGGTGACCGGCGTCTTCCTGTTCGGCTTCACCCAGCGGTCGGTCACCGCCGGGTCCAAGTCGGTCGGCGACAACCTGTCGCTGATCCGGGCGCTGCACTTCCCCAGGGCGACGCTGCCGCTCGCGATCGCGGTCGTCGAACTGCAGCAGCTGCTGCTGTCGCTGATCGTCCTGTTCGCGATCATCCTGGCGTTCGGCGAGCCGTTCACCCTCTACATGCTGCTGTTCATCCCGATCCTGATGCTCCAGCTGATGTTCAACGTGGGCATCAGCATGGTGATGGCGCGGCTCGGGGCGTTCAACCGCGACATCACGCAGCTGCTCCCGTTCGTCATGCGCACCTGGCTGTACGCCTCCGGCGTCATCTTCAGCCTGCCGCAGCTCATGAACAGCAGCAGCCTGCTGAAGGACCACCCCTGGCTGACCGAGGTGCTGGAGGCGAACCCCGCGTACGTGTTCCTCGAACTCGCCAGGCACTCCCTGCTCGGCGAGTACCGGAACTACGTGGAGACGAGCCTGGGCATGACGTCCATGAGCCAGCTGTGGCTGTACGCCGTCGGCTGGGGCGTGGCCATGCTGATCGGCGGGTTCTACTTCTTCTACCGTGCCGAGGAGCGTTACGGCCGTGGCTGACACCAAGGTCCGCGGACAGGTCGCGATCGACCCCGCCCGGGAGCCGATCGTCGTCGTGGACGACCTGCACATCGTCTACCGGGTGTTCGGCGCGGGCGGCAAGGGCAACGCCGCGAGCGCCTTCTCCCGGGTGATCCGCCGCCGCAACCGGCCGACGATGACCGAGGTCCACGCGATCAAGGGGTTGTCGTTCATCGCCTACCGGGGCGAGGCCGTCGGGATCATCGGCACCAACGGCTCCGGCAAGTCGACGCTGCTGAAGGCCATCGCGGGCCTGCTGCCGCCGCACCGCGGCGGCGTCTACACCGACGGGCAGCCGTCCCTGCTCGGCGTCAACGCCGCGCTGATGAAGGACCTCACCGGCGAGCGCAACATCGTCCTCGGCTGCCTCGCGATGGGGATGTCCCCGGCGGAGACCAAGGCGAAGTACCAGGAGATCGTGAACTTCGCCGGTCTCAAGGAGGGGTTCATCCAGTACCCGATGCGGACGTACTCGTCCGGCATGGGCGCCCGCCTCCGGTTCGCGATCGCCGCGGCCAAGACGCACGACGTGCTGCTGATCGACGAGGCCCTCGCGACCGGCGACGGCAAGTTCCGGGCCAAGAGCAAGCGCCGCATCGAGGAGCTCCGCAAGGAGGCCGGCGCGGTGTTCCTGGTCGCGCACCAGCTCGACGTGGTGCGCGAGACCTGCGACCGGGTCCTGTGGATCGACGACGGCAAGATGCACATGGACGGCCCGCCGGACGAGGTCATCCGCGCCTACACCGAAGCCACCGGCAAGTAGCGGGCGGCGGGCGAGCGGCGGGACGGCGGACCGGAGCGGCCCCCGGCTGGTAGAGATGGACCGACACGAAGATCCGTCTCACGAGGAGGTCGCGATGGCCGCCAAGCCGCCGCTTCCGCACGAGTTCCTGCCGCAGGTCCCGTCGTTCACCGTCACCAGCGACGACGTCGCCGACGGCGAGCGGCTCGCGGACGCGCACGTGTTCGACGACTGGGGGTTCTCCGGCGGGAACAAGTCCCCGCACCTGCGCTGGTCGGGCTTCCCCGCGGAGACGAAGAGCTTCGCGGTGACGTGCTTCGACCCGGACGCGCCCACCGGCAGCGGGTTCTGGCACTGGTCGCTGTTCGACGTCCCGGCCGCGGTCGTCGAGCTGCAGACCGGCGCCGGGACGGAGGACGCCAAGGTCGGCGTGCACGCCCGCAACGACTACGGCGTGAAGGCGTTCGGCGGCGCCGCCCCGCCGCCCGGCGACCCGCACCGCTACGTCTTCACCGTGCACGCCCTGGACGTCGAGTCCCTCGGCCTCGGCTCCGACACCTCCCCGGCGGTCGTGGGCTTCAACATCACCGCGCACACGCTGGCCCGCGCCGTGATCGTCCCCGAGTACGGAAGCTGACGCGCCGCCCGCGCCGGCCCGGGGCGCCGCGCCCCCCGGGCCGCCCGGACGGCCGTCCGGGGCCCGTTTCTGCGGGCGTTTCGGCGGGTGTTTCGGCGGGTGTTCCGGCGACAGCGCCCCTGACCCGCGGTGGGCGTCTTCTCGACCCGACATCCATCCTGCGGAAAGATCCGCTGACGCCGGCCTCGCGGCGCGAGATGCTGGTGCCTCGCCATGACTGCGAGAGGACGGGGTCGTGCCAGTCTGGAGTCGGGATCCGGAGGAGCGCGAGGAGTACGGGTACGGGCTCGGCGAACCCGCCGGGGTGCTCGTGCTGAAGTACCGCTCCTCCGGCGGGATCGGATTCGGGGAGAGCCGGCAGGACTTCCTGCACCAGCTGTACTGGTCGCCGGACGGCCCGCTCGCGACGTCCCAGGGGTTCATCACCGCGCCCCGCGAGGCGTACTGGGTGCGGCGGGCGGTCAGCCACGAGGTGCGGGCGGGCGACCGGCAGACGGTCTACCGCATGTGCCTGCGGGAGGTGCCCCCGACGCTGGCCGGGCTGCGCGCCGGGCCGGTGCCGATCGACGGGGAGGCGGCGCGGCTGATCGAGCTGATCGCCCGCCGGGACTGCGACGAGACGGCCGCGCTCGCCGCGCGCCGCCGCATCACCGCCGGGCTCGGCGCCCCGCCGGGGCGGGGGCCGTCCGGGACGGGCGCCGCGCTGACCGTGGCGCGGGCGCTGGCCCGCGACCCCGCCGACCCGACGCACCTGGACGAGTGGGCCGCGCGGCTGCGCGTGAGCGTGAAGACGCTGCAGCGCGACTTCGTCCGCGAGTTCGGGATGCCGTACACGCAGTGGCGCACGAAGCTGCGGGTGCGCGCCGCGCGGGTGCTGCTGTGCTTCACCCCGGTGACGCAGGTCGCGCCGCTCGTCGGGTACGCGAGCCCGTCGGCGTTCATCACCGCTTTCACGAAGGAGTACGGCTACACGCCGGGACGCACCGCTCCGCGCGCGCGCCGGACGTGACGGCGCCGGACGTGACGGCGCCGAACTCGACGACGCACCGTGGCGTGTTCGTCCGCGCGGCTGCGGGACGAACACGCCACGCCCGGATCACCCCTGGAAGGGGAAGCGGTCCGCGAACGCCGGCTTGAGGTCGTCCAGCCAGACCGCCTTCGGGTCGTACTTGGCGAAGAACGGCTTGCCGACCAGCTCGGAGTTCCGCGCCTGGATGAAGTGCAGCGCGAACACCTTCTCCCCGAACAGCTCCAGGACGCCGTCCACGCAGACCTTGCCCGGCGTCGCGGACATGGACGGGCCCCGGACCGTGCGGGCGAGCCCCGACACGTTGCTGTAGGCGTCCCGGAAGATGTCGTAGGCGTCGGCCAGGGGCACCGCGAAGTAGTCCTGCGGGCCCGTGTCACGCTCCACGAACATGTAGTACGGGATGAGGCCCATGCGCGTCTGCGTGCGCCACATCGCCTCCCAGGTCCGCGCGTCGTCGTTGATCGTGCGGATCAGCGGGGCCTGGGTGCGGATGACGGCGCCGGTGTCGCGGATGCGGCGGCACGCCTCGGCGACCATGAGCGGCTCGAGCTCGCGCGGGTGCGAGAAGTGCGCCATGAACGCGAGGTTCTTGCCCGACTCCACGACCTGCTCGAACAGGCGGAGCATGGCGTCGGCGTCCGGGTCGGTGACGAACTTCTGCGGCCAGTACGCGAGCGACTTGGTGCCGATGCGGATCGACTCGAGCTGCTCCAGGTCGAGCAGCGGCTCCAGGTAGCGGCGCAGGACCGGCTCGCCCATGATCATGGCGTCGCCGCCGGTGAACAGGACGCTCGTGACCTCGGGGTGCGCGATCAGGTAGTCGCGGAGCTGCGCGGGTTCGTCGCCCGCCATCTTGAGGTCGGCCTCGCCGACGAACTGGGCCCACCGGAAGCAGTACGTGCAGTACGCGTGACACGTCTGCCCCTGCTTGGGGAAGTACAGGACGGTCTCGTCGTACTTGTGCTGCATCCCGGGGACCTTGCCGTCACCGAAGCTCGGGATGTTGAGCTCCATCTGACCGGCCGGGTGCGGGTTCAGTTTCATCCGCACCGCGTGCGCGGCGGCCTCCACCTCCGCCTTGGGCGCCTCCCGGGCGAGCAGGTCCGACAGGTGCGCGACGTCCTCGGCCGGCAGCATGTCCTCCTGCGGGAAGACGAGCCGGTAGATCGGGTCGTCGGGCGCCGCCGTCCAGTCGATCAGCTCCTCGACGACGTACGCGTTCGTCCGGAACGGCAGGACGGTCGCGACCGCCCGGGTCGCGAGCCGCTGCGCCGGCGAGAGCCCGGCGCGAGCGGTCAGCTCGTCGAGGTGCTTCGCCGTGAAGGCGCGGAACTTGCGACCGGTGGATCGCATGGCGGGGGCCGCGTCGTTCACCAGTGTCACGCGTTGGTACTCCTTGCTGTCGGCGGGCACGGCGCACCGGTGGGGCGCGCCGTCACGGACTGTGAGCACAGGGCCGGCAAGTCCCCCCTATTGAACAGTCCTGGGGTGGTTCCTGCCGAATTGATACCCCATACACGGTACGGGGCAAGCCTGGTCAGTCAGGATCCCGACAAATCACCCGGTAATGATCGTGGACCGGAGGCCCCTTGTAAACGACTACGGGACGTCAGCGTGCACGGTGCGGGACGGCCGCCGCGGCGCCCGCGAAACGCGGCGCAGGTCACACCACCCCCGATGTTCGGAAATACTGGCCTGACCCGTGCGGTGCTAGGGGGTGTGCGGTGGACTCGGCGGACGTCGGGCGAACGGTCGGCGCGGCCGTCCCCGCGAGCGGTGCGCAACGGCGGGACGGCGGCGCCGGACGGCGGCCCGCGCGCCGGCGGCGCGGCGGGCGCGGGCGCCCGGCGCGCGACGCCGCGGGCGGGCCCGGAGCGGCACCCCGGTACATGGCCGTCCTGGCCTGCACGGCGGCGGTCTGCTACGCGTCGTTCCTGCTGGAGCACGCGCTCGGCTCCCGGCTCGACCCCGTCGACGGGTACGTCAGCGAGCTGTCGGCGGCCGACCAGCCGTTCCGGTACGTGTACGGCGGCGGCGACCTGCTCACCGGACTGCTGACGCTCGCGATCGTCGCGGGGGCGCTGCGGCGGCTGCGGCGGCGGCCGCTGGCGACGGCCGGCTGGTCGTTCCTCGGCCTGTTCGGCCTCTGCGCCATCGGGGACGCCGTCTTCCCGCTCGACTGCGCGCCGAGCCTCCAGACGTCGTGCGCGCTGCGCGAACGGTCGTCGCACGTCTCGTTCTCGCACGCGTTCCACTCGGTCACCAGCAGCGCCGTGATCGTCTGCGGGGTCGCCGCGCTGCTGCTGCTGTCGCTGGCCGCCCGCCGGTACGGGTGGTGGCCGCCGCTGGCCCGCTGGGGCTGGCTGCTCGCGCTGACGGAGTCGGTGTTCGCCCTCGTCACGCTCGCGGCGATGTACCACGGGCAGTGGCTCGGCCTCGTGCAACGCTTCCAGATCGGGATCCTCTGCCTCGGCCTGCTGACGATCGCGTGGGCCCTCCACGCCGACCGCGCGCGCGCCGCACGCGCCCCGGCGAACGCCGGCACGGTGCCGGACGGCCCGGCGCGGAACGTCCCCCGGGAGGGTTCGGCATGAGCGAGATCGTGAACGCGGGGCGGGAGCAGGTGCACGTCGTCCGCTCCGGCCCGGCGGACGGGCCGCCGGTGCTGCTCGACTCGGGCCTCGGCGGCGCGTGGTTCGACTGGGACCCCGTGGTCGCGCTGCTCCGCGACGCGTACCGGGTGACCGTGTTCGACCGCCCCGGCCTCGGCGCGAGCCCCGCCGCGGCGGCCCCGCCGTCGCTGCGCCGGGACGTCGCCCTCGTCGCGGCGCTCGCGGAGCGGGGCGCCGGACGCCCGGTCACGATCGTCGCGCACTCGATGGCGGCGTTCCACGCGGAGGCGCTGGCGCGCGTCCGTCCCGACCTGGTCCGGGCGCTGGTGCTCGTCGACCCGAGCCACGAGCACGGCGCGCGCGCGTGCGTGCGGCTCTCGCCCGTCCTGACGCCCGCCTTCGCGGCCGCCGGGGCGCTGCTGGAGCTGTCCGGCGCGGCCGGGGCCGCGGGCCCGCGGGGACGGCGCGCGGTGCTGCGGCACACCAGCCGCGCGGGCGACCCGGCCCCGGCCGCGGCCGTCCGGTCGGTGTACGGGCGCGGGACGGTCCTCGGCACCGTCCTCGCGGAGAACCTCGCCTACCGGGAGATGGCCGCCGATCTCGTCGCGCTGCGCGCGCGCCGGCCGTTCCCGCCCGTCCCGCTGCTGGTGCTGACGGCCCTGGGCGACGTCCGGCGCGAGGCGTGCAAGCGCTCGTGGTCGGAGGGGCACGCGGTTCTGGCCGCGATGTCGCCGCGCGGCAGGCAGGTGAAGCTCCCGGAGGCGCGCCACATGATCCACCTGGACCGTCCGGACGCCGTCGCCGAAGCGGTCGGGGCGGCGCTCGCCCCCCGGGCCGCGGCCGGGGAGCCCGCGTGACGCGGGCGGGACCCCGGCGCGCCGGGCGCGCCGCCGCGGCGGTGCTGCTGGTCGCCGCGCTCTCCGGGTGCGACGCGATGCAGCGGATCTCCGAGGGCGCGTACCGGAACGCCGTCAGCGACGGGACGGCCGGTGAACTGCGGGCGCGCGGCGTCGAGCTGGAGCGCCGCCCCGACTGCGAGCTGCCGGAGACGGGCGCGGACGCGCTCGTCCGGGTCCACTGCACGGCGCGGACGCGGACGGGCGAACCCGTCACCGTGCGGGGAGTGGCGCGGGACGCCGACACACCGGATCCGCGCGAGCTGTACGTCGTGACCGTCGGCGAGCGTGAGGTCTTCCGCACGGACTGCCTCGGCCCCGACTGCGGTTAGCGGCGGCCAAGGATCCGCATACGGCGAGGAAAAACCGACCACTCACCGCATACGGCACCGCACGCAGGGCGATATCGGCTCCGTGGAGATGACTCGGAAGAAGGCCGCGCTCCTCGGGGCGGGCATGGCGGCCCTCCTGGTGGTCGGCGGGGTCGCGGCCGCCGCGATCGTGCTGCTGACCGGAGGCAAGGAGCTGCCCTACAAGACGCAGGCGCAGATGCGCGACGCGATGCCGGCCATGGCGGCCGCCGAACTGGAGCGGCGCGGCGTGACCTTGGCGGGGCCGCTCACCTGCGACGGCGTGCCGGGCTGGACGGAGCAGCGGCTGCGCGTGTCCTGCACGGGGACCACCGCCGACAAGAAGCCGGTCGAGGTCCTCGGCAGCGGGCAGATGGAGACACAGGACTCCTTCTACACGATCCTCGTGGACGGACGGCCGCTCGTGGAGAACGCCGCGTGCATCGGCGACGGCTGCCGGGAGGGCGAATCGGGCTGACCGGAAAGGGTCCGCGGCGGGCCGCCGGCCCCGAGTGAAGATGGCCACTCCGGGCGCCGGTCGGCGAGATGGGTGAATCGACGGCCTACCATGCGATGAACTGCATCATTGAGCTGCATCATCGCAGAGCACCGCATTCCGCGCCGGTGCTCTCTCACCCGTCTGGAGCGACCATGCCCGGCAGCACGTCCGGCAGGGGGGAACCGTCGCGCCCGGCGCCGGCCCGCCGCGCGGGGACGGTCCGGACGGTCCGCCCGCTGCCGATCGCCGTCGACACGATGGGCGGCGACCACGCCCCCGCGGAGATCATCGCGGGCGCGGTCGACGCGGTGCGCGAGCACGGCGTCCGGCTCGTCCTGGTGGGCCAGGCACCGCGGATCCGCCGCGAGCTGGACCGGTACGGGATCATCGGCGAGATCCCCATCGTGCACGCCGACGAGGCCCTCGACATGGGCGAGGGCGCGCTCGCGAGCTGGCGCAAGCCCCGCTCGTCCATCGCCATCGCCTGCCACCTGATCAAGCAGGGACGGGCGTCCGCGCTGGTGTCGGCGGGCGGCACCGCGGGGGTGGTGGCGACGTCCCGGCTGCGGCTGAAGGGGCAGCAGGGCGTGATGCGGCCCGCGATCGCGGTGACGCTGCCCACCCGGCCGACTCCGACGATCCTGCTGGACGCCGGCGCGACCGCCGACGTGAAACCCGAGGGCCTCGTGCAGTTCGCGGCGCTCGGCACCGCGTACGCGCAGGTGCTGCTCGGCACCGACCGCCCCCGGGTCGGGCTCCTCACCATCGGGGAGGAGCCGGGGAAGGGCAACAAGCTCGCCAAACGCGCGCACGAGCTGCTCGCGAGCGGCAACCACGGGATCGAGTTCGCCGGGAACGTGGAGGGCCACGACCTGCTGCGCGGCGGCGTCGACGTCATCGTCACCGACGGGTTCACCGGCAACATCGCGCTGAAGACGATGGAGGGCACGATCCGGACGGCGTTCGCGGAGATCCGCGGCGCGATGACGGCCAGCGCCGCCGCCCGGATGGGCGCGCTGCTGCAGCGCCGCCGGATGCAGGGCCTGCGCGACCGGCTCGACCCCGACACCTACGGCGGCGGCGTCCTGCTCGGCCTGAACGGGACGGTCGTGATCGCGCACGGCGCGTCCCGGGCCCGCGCGATCACGTCGGCGTGCGAGCTGGCGCACCGGCTCGCCGCGGGCCGCATCGTGGAGCGGATCCGCGAGCAGGTGTCGCTCACCCGCACCCACCGGTTCGGCCGGTGGTCGCACGGCACCGGGGACGACCGGAACGCCGAGCGGCCGGACGGGGCGCCGCCGGACCCGGCCGACATCCCGCCGGAGCCCCGCCCCGCCGAGGACACCGCGCCGGACCCGATCGAACCGCCCGGCGGAAGGCCGTAGGCCGGACCGCGGGAGGCCGCCGCCGGGCGGTGGCGGGAACCGTGCCGTGAAAACCATGACGAGGCCACGGCACCGCGCCGATAACCTTGGTGCATGCCCGATCCGCAACTCGTACTCGCCGCCCGTGTCCAGGCCGCGCTCGCCGCCGCCTTCGGACCGTCCCACGCGGACGACGACCCGGTCATCCGGCCGTCGCAGTTCGCCGACCTTCAGGCCAACGTGGCGCTGCCGCTGGCCAAGAAGCTGGGCCGCAAGCCGCGAGACGTGGCGAACGAGATCGTGGCGAACCTCGACGTCGCCGGCGTCGTGTCGAAGGTCGAGGTCAGCGGGCCCGGGTTCGTCAACCTGACGCTCGCCGACGACTGGATCGCCGCCGAGGCCCAGCGCGCCCTGGAGGACCCGCGGCTCGCCGTCCCCGAAGCCGAGCGGCCGCAGAAGGTCGTCGTCGAGTACTCCTCGCCGAACGTGGCGAAGGAGATGCACGTCGGCCACCTGCGGACCACGATCGTCGGCGACGCCATCGCCCGGATCCTCGAGTTCCTCGGCCACGACGTCGTCCGCGACAACCACGTCGGCGACTGGGGCACCCCGTTCGGGATGCTGATCGAGCACCTGCTCGACCTCGGCGAGGACGCCGCCGCGCGGGACGACGCGTCCGTCCGGGACCTCACGGCGTTCTACCAGGCGGCGCGGCGGAAGTTCGACGGCGACCCGGCGTTCGCCGACCGGTCCCGCAACCGGGTGGTCGCGCTCCAGGCGGGCGACCCGGAGACCCTGCGGCTGTGGCAGCTCCTCGTGGACGTGTCCAAGCGGTACTTCAACGCCGTCTACACCAGGCTCGGCGTCACCCTCACCGACGACGACATCAAGGGCGAGAGCTTCTACAACGACCTGCTCGCCCCGACCGTCGCCGAACTCGAGGAGAAGGGCATCGCGGTCGTCAGCGACGGCGCGCTGTGCGCGTTCCCGCCCGGGTTCACCGGCCGCGAGGGCGAGCCCCTCCCGGTGATCATCCGCAAGAGCGACGGCGGCTACAACTACTCGACGACCGACCTCGCGACCGTCCGGTACCGGGTCGACACCGAGCACGTCGACCGGATGATCTACGTGGTGGGCACCCCGCAGGCGCTGCACTTCCAGATGATGTTCGCCGTCGCGCGGATGGCCGGCTGGCTCGGCGACGACGTCGCGGCCGAGCACGCGCAGATCGGCAACGTCCTCGGCACCGACGGCAAGATCCTGAAGACCCGGGCGGGCGGCACCGTCAAGCTCGCCGAGCTGCTCGACGAGGCCGTCGAGCGGGCCGGGGCCGCGTTCGACCAGATCGAGCACGTCGAGGAGTTCGACGACGCGACCCGCGCGCGGATCGTCGAGGCCGTCGGCATGGGCGCGGTCAAGTACGCCGACCTGTCGGTCGCGCGCGACAGCGAGTACGTCTTCGACTTCGACCGGATGATCTCGTTCAACGGGAAGACCGGCCCGTACCTGCAGTACGCCGCCGCCCGGATCCGGTCGATCTTCCGCAAGGGCGGCGTCGCGCCGGAGGACGCGCGCGGCCCGGTCGTCCTCGGGCACCCCGCCGAGCGGGCGCTCGCGCTGACGCTGCTCGGCTTCGGCGCCGCGCTGGAGCAGGCGGGCGCCACCGCCGAGCCGCACAAGCTCGCGACGTACGTGTACTCGGTCGCCGACGCCTACACGACGTTCTACGAGAACTGCCCGGTGCTGAAGGCGCCGGACGAGGCGACGAAGGCGTCCCGTCTCGCCCTGTGCGCCGCGACGCTCCGCACGCTCGAGACCGGCCTGCACCTCCTCGGCGTCCCGACCCCGGAGCGCATGTAGCCCGGGGCGGTCAGCCGGCGGCCGGTGCGGCCGAGCGCTCCCGCGCGGCCTGCTCCCGGACGGACGGGACGATCTCGAGCGCGAACAGCGCGAGATGCTCCGGGGCGCCCGCGAACAGGAACGTGTCGACGCCGTGGCCCACGGCCAGTTCGGTGAGCTCGTGGACCCACTGGCGGGGCGGGCCGTGCAGGAACCCCCGCGACTCGCGGGCGATCGAGCCCTCGAGGACGTACCCGCGCCGGACGTCGGCCGGGTCGCGCCCGGCCCGGGCGGCGGCGTCGTCGATGCGGCGCCGCGCGTCCGCGAGGCGCTTCGGCGGGACGCGCCCGGAGCGGGCGAGCCAGCCGTCGGCGACGCGGCCGGTCAGGTCGAGGCCGCGGGGCCCGTCCGTGCCGAGCCAGACGGGGATGTGCCGCCGGGGCGCCGGGCCGGCCTGGGGCGCCGCGAACCGGTAGTGCGCGCCGCCGAAGGCGAGGCCGCCCTGGCCGCTCCACTGCAGGCGGACGACCTGGACGGCCTCCTCCAGCGCGCCCGCGGCGGACGCGCCGTACCGGAACGGGCCGCCGAACGCCTCGGCGCCGGCCGCGGACGCACCCGCGCCGAGACCGAGTTCGGCGCGTCCGCCGCTGAACCGGTCCATGGTCGCGATCGCCTTGGCGAGGACGGCGGGCGGGCGCAGCGGCAGGCACGCCACGGCGGGCAGCACCCGGATCCGCGAGGTGACGGCCAGCGCGGACGCCAGCACGGTGAGCGCGTCGGCGGTGCCGCGCCGGTACGGCTCGTCGCGGATCCCGAGCAGGTCGAGGCCGAACCGGTCGGCGTCCTGCGCGGTGCGGATCAGCGGGTCGGCGCAGTCCGGGACGAGCGACAGCCCGAACCGCAGCGGGCGCCGCGTCACTGCAGGTAGCCTTCGACCTCGTCCGGCGGTCGCACGCCGGCGTCGTCCGGGTTCTCGCCCGCGTCGATCCGGGCGCGGCGGCGGCGGAGCAGGTCCCAGCACTGGTCGAGCGCGACCTCCAGGTCCCGCAGCCGGCGCTGCTCCTCCGCGCGGCTCAGGTCGCCGCGCCGGAGGCGTTCGCGCAGATCCTGCTCCTCGCCCACGAACTCGCCGATGCGGGCGAGGATGTCCTCTTCCCTCATCGGTCAGCGCCCGCGGCCGATCCCGTTGCCGGTGAGCCCGCTGAGGAACCCGCCGGGTCCGGTGCGCGGCTCGACGAGCGGCGCCGCGGGCGGCGCGGTCGCGGCGACGGACCGGGCGGCGGCGACGGCGCGGGCGGCCGGGTTGCGCGATGATCCGGACCCCTTGGCGGTCGCCGCGCGGGACGACGTGGACGACGCCGTGCTCCGGCGCGACGTCGAGGCGCGCGAGGCGCTCTTCTTCGCGGCGCCCGACTTCGCCGGCTTGGACGGGCTCACCCGCGCGGTCGCGGTCGTCCGGGAGCGCGACGACGCCGCCGAGGTCGACTTGCGGGCGCCGCCGGACTTGGCGGTGCCGCTCTTGCGGGCCGTCGTCCCGGTCTTGCGCGCCGCGGACGACGCCTTCGCGCCCTCCTTGGTGATCTCCTTGGCGGCCGCGTCCATCGCCTTGGCGGCGTCGGTCATCGCCTTGGTCGCGGTCGTCATCGCCTCGGTCATCGCCGTCATGGCCTTCGCCGACGACGACGCCTTCGTGGCGACCGACTTCATCTGCGTGGCGGCGGCCTTCGCCTCGGACGCGGCCTTGGTCACCCGCGTCGCGGCGGCGGACGACGAGCGGCTCGTCGCCGCGCTCGTCCGCGACGCGGGCTTCTTCGCGGTGCTCTTCGACCCGGACGCCTTGGACGTCGAAGCCTTGGACGTCGAAGCCTTCGACGCGGACGCCTTCGACGCGGACGTCTTGGACGAGGACGTCTTCGCGCCGCCTGTCTTCGAAGCGGTGGCCTTGGTCGACCTGGTCGACTTCGTCTTCGCAGGCATACGATCTCCCCCCTGTGATCGGGGGGTCTATTCCACCGTTCGTGACCCTCTACACACTCCGCGTCATTCGGGTTTCACACCCCAACCGGGTGCCAGACCGTCTTGGTCTCCAGGAACGCGGTGATCCGGGCGGTTCCCGGCTCCGCACCCCAGTCGGATTCGTCCGGACGGACCACCCGCTTGAGGTTCCCGGCGGCCTTCTCCTCCAGGTCGGCGACGGCGTCCGCCGGGACGCCCGCGAGGTCGAGCGCGTTGACGTCCATGTGCGTCGCGAGCCACGGCGCGAGTTCGGCGCGGCGCCCGGTGAGGATGTTGACCACGCCGCCGGGCAGATCGGACGTCGCGAGCACCTCGGCGAGCGTGATCGCCGGGAGCGGCGCGGGTTCGGACGCCACGACGACGGCGGTGCTGCCCGTCACGATCGCGGGCGCGACCGTCGACACGAGCCCGAGCAGCGGCGAGTCGGGCGCGACCACGCCGACGACGCCGGTCGGCTCGGGCGTCGAGAAGTTGAAGAACGGCCCCGCGACGGGGTTCGCGGACCCGGCGACGGCGGCGATCTTGTCGGCCCACCCCGCGTACCAGACCCACCGGTCGACGGCCGCGTCCACCTCGGCGGACGCCGCGGCCTTCGACAGCCCGGCGGTGCGCAGCTCGTCCGCGAACTGGGCGCCGCGCCCCTCCAGCATCTCCGCGATCCGGTACAGGATCTGGCCGCGGTTGTAGGGGGTGCGGCCGGACCAGCCGCCGAACGCCTTGCGGGCGGCGGCGACGGCGTCGCGGACGTCCTTGCGGGAGGCGTGCGAGGCGTTCGCGACGAACCGCCCCTTCGCGTCGGTGACCACGTACGACCTGCCGGACTCGGATCGGGGGAAGGCGCCGCCGACGTACAGCTTGTACGTCTTGCGCACGCTCAACCGCTCGTGCTTCACGGGCCGCTCAGACATCGAGATACGCCTCCAGTCCGTGGCGTCCGCCCTCGCGGCCGAACCCCGATTCCTTGTAGCCGCCGAACGGGGACGCCGGGTCGAACTTGTTGAAGGTGTTCGCCCACACCACCCCGGCGCGCAGCCGCTGCGCCGTCCAGAGGATCTGCGAGCCCTTCTCCGTCCAGATCCCGGCCGACAGCCCGTACGGGGTGTTGTTCGCCTTCGCGACGGCCTCGTCCGGCGTGCGGAACGTCAGCACCGACAGGACGGGCCCGAAGATCTCCTCCCGCGCGATGCGGTGCGACTGCGCGACGCCGGTGAACACGGTCGGCGCGAACCAGAAGCCGCGGTCGGGCAGGTCGCACGGCGGCGACCAGCGGACCGCGCCCTCCTGCTCGCCGGACGCCGCCAGTTCGCGGATCCGCGCGAGCTGGGCGGCCGAGTTCACCGCCCCGACGTCGGTGTTCTTGTCGAGCGGGTCACCGACCCGGAGCGTCGCCATGCGGGCCTTCAGCCGGTCGAGCAGCTCGTCGGCGACCGACTCCTGCACGAGCAGCCGCGAGCCCGCGCAGCACACGTGCCCCTGGTTGAAGAAGATCCCGTTGACGACGCCCTCGACGGCCTGGTCGAGCGCGGCGTCGGCGTACACGATGTTCGCGGCCTTGCCGCCGAGTTCGAGCGTGAGCTTCTTGCGCGTCCCGGCGACCGTCCGCGCGATCTCCTTGCCGACCTCGGTGGACCCGGTGAACGCGACCTTGTCGACGTCGCCGTGGGCGACGAGCGCGCGTCCGGTCCCGCCCGCGCCCGTCACGATGTTCACGACGCCGGGGGGCAGCTCGGCCTGCCGGCAGATGTCGGCGAACACCAGCGCGGTCAGCGGCGTCGTCTCCGCGGGCTTGAGCACCACGGTGTTGCCGCACGCCAGCGCGGGAGCGATCTTCCAGGCGAGCATCAGCAGCGGGAAGTTCCACGGGATGACCTGCGCGGCGACGCCCAGCGGCCGCGGGTCGGCGCCGAACCCGGCGTGGCCGAGCTTGTCGGCCCATCCGGCGTAGTAGAAGAAGTGCGCGGCGACCAGCGGCACGTCGACGTCCCGGGACTCCCGGATCGGCTTGCCGTTGTCGATCGACTCCAGCACCGCCAGCTCCCGCGCCCGTTCCTGGACGATCCGGGCGATGCGGTACAGGTACTTGGCGCGTTCGGCGCCCGGCATCGGGCCCCACACCTTGTCGAACGCCTTCCGCGCGGCCTTCACGGCCCGGTCGACGTCGCGCTCGTCGGCGCAGGCGACCTCGGCCAGCACGGTCTCGTCCGCGGGGTTGACCGTCTTGAACGGCTCGCCGCCGCCGCGCGTGAACGCGCCGTCCACGAACAGCCCGTACGACTCGCGGATGTCGACGACCGACGCCGACTCGGGCGCGGGCGCGTACTCGAAAACCATGAAGATCAGTCCAGGGTGAAGTAGTCGGGACCGGAGTACACCCCGGTGGCGAGCTTGCGGCGCTGCATCAGCAGATCGTTCAGCACGCTGGACGCGCCCAGCCGGAACCACTCGGGCGCCAGCCAGTCCGGCCCGGCCGTCTCGTTCACCAGCACCAGGTACTTGATCGCGTCCTTGGTGGTGCGGATGCCGCCCGCGGGCTTCACCCCGACCTGCCGCCCGGTCGCGGCGCGGAAGTCGCGGACGGCCTCCAGCATCACGAGCGTGACCGGCAGCGTCGCCGCCGGGGACACCTTGCCCGTCGAGGTCTTGATGAAGTCGCCCCCGGCGCGCATCGCCAGCCAGGACGCGCGCCGCACGTTGTCGAGCGTCGCCAGCTCGCCCGTCTCGAGGATCACCTTCAGGTGCGCGGACCCGCACGCCTCCTTCACGGCGGCGATCTCGTCGGCCACCTTGGCGTAGTCGCCCGCGAGGAACGCGCCCCGGTCGATCACCATGTCGATCTCGGCCGCCCCGGCCGCGACCGCCGCCCGGGTGTCGGCGAGCTTCGCCTCCAGCGGCGCGCGGCCGGACGGGAACGACGTCGCGACGCTCGCGACGCCGATGCCCGTGCCGTCCAGCGCCCGCACCGCGACGTCGACGAGGTCGGGGTAGACGCACACCGCCGCGACCCTCGGCACGCCCGGATCGTCCGGGTCGGGGCGGGCGGCCTTCGCGCACAGCGCCCGCACCTTCCCGGGCGTGTCGGCGCCCTCGAGCGTGGTCAGGTCCACCATCGAGATCGCGAGGTCAATCGCCGCGGCCTTCGCCGACGTCTTGATCGACCGGCCCGCGAGCCGCGCGGCCCGCTCCTCGGCCCCGACCCGGTCGACGCCCGGAAGGCCGTGCAGGAAGGCGCGCAGCTCGGCGGCGCCGGTAACAGTCTCCGTTGACACGCCCTCAGCATCGCCGAAGTAGGTCACCGGTACAAAACACGCACGTCACGACTTCCCTGTGGAGGCCGGTCACGGCCCCCGTCAGCCGTCCGTCCCGCGGCCGCGCCGCTTCACGTACAGGCGGTCGCCTTCGGGGCCGGTCCATTCCATCCGGACGACCCCGGGCACCGCGGCGTCGCCGATGCGCGAGGGGTCGGACCAGTAGCCGGCGTTCGGGTTGAGGAAGTACGTCGCCCACGGCCGCCCGGTGCGGTCGGTGAACAGGTTGTTGTGGCCGATGCCGACGCCCGCGGTGTAGCGCTCCGAGTACGGCCCCTCGAAGCTGTCCGCGACGGCGATGACCGTGTCGTACTGGTACTGCGTGCGGCCGGGGCCGCCCGGCTCGTAGGCGTAGCGGGTGCCGCCGTCCGGGCCGGTCGACGTCCGGTTCCACACGGCGTGCGAGAGGTAGTACTTGCCCTGGAACTTGAAGACGTAGGCGCCTTCGAGGTACGGCTCGGGCGCGTACGGCGTCTGCCGGAACTCCGGCAGGCCGGCCGCCGGGACGATGTCCTCCATGTCGTCCCGGAACCTGGCGTACAGGTCGTTGTGCAGGACGAGCCACGCGTCGCCGTCCTCGGTGTACATGCCGCCGTCGATGTGGTGGTAGGCGCCGGGTTCGATGAAATTCGGCCCGCCGATGAACGACTCGCCGAACGGCTTGTCGTGGTTGCCCTCGATCAGCCGGTACGGGCCCTCGATCCCTCCCTCGCTCTTCAGCATGAACGAGCCCACCTTCCTGGAGTGGTCGCCCATGCAGGCGACGATGTACCAGGTGCCGCGGAAGTAGTGCAGCTCCGGCGCCCAGACCTCGCCGCGCTTGCCGAACTCGTCGTCGTACCAGTACTCCTGCCACGGGGCGACGACCGTCCGCCCGGGGCGGTTCTCGGCGGCGAACTCGGGCGACCACACCTTGCCCTTCTCGGCGCCGGGCCGCACCCGGGTCGTGTCGACCAGCCGCCACGGGCCGCGCAGCGACCGGGCCACCCACACGAAGATGCCGTCGTTCCACGGGGCGGCGCGGTCGAGACCGGGCACGCGGGTGGTTCCGGTGGCGACGTACAGCGACCGGCCGCCGACGACGAAGCGGTTGACGTAGGTGTCGCGCATCCAGACGGTGCCGCGCTCCCGGTCGCGGGGGCGCAGTTCGAGCGGCAGGACGAACGAGTTGTCCGGGCGCGGCCACAGGTGCGACCGCGTGTCGGCGAGGCCGTAGGGCTCGGGGTCGGGCCAGTTCGCCGGGTACCGCCGCCCCGGCGCCGCGCCCGGCGGGAGCTGCCGCGCGGCGGCGGTGCCGGGCAGCGCCGCCACCGCCAGCGAGCCGGCGGCACCGATCAACAGGGAACGCCGCCCGAGGTGCGGGCCGTTTCCGGAGCTGGTCATCGCTCACTCCACCTTCGTCGTGCAGGACGCCGCTGCCCTGCCTGTGAGGTGACGTTATAGAGACTCTTTCCGTCGGTGAACACGCGACAAAAAGGTCGTTGGACGCGTGCCGCGGACGGGTACGGCACCGCATCGGAAGCGCGCAGGTTCTTTTTGTCGGAGTGTTGACGGAAAAATTGCCCGCTGCCAGCGTTGCGCCATGGCACGGTCGGCTGGAGTCCACGCGCTGGTACGGCGCACGCACGAGGAGCGCGTCCTGCGCGTCCTCCGCGAGCACGGCGCCATGAGCCGCCGGCAGATCGCCCTCGCCGTCGGGCTGTCCCGCACCACCCTCTCCGAGATCACCGGCAGCCTGCTGCAGCGCGGCGCCATCGTGGTCGTCGACACCGACGCGGACCGGCGGGAGGGCAGCGGGCGGCCCGCCGAGCGGCTCGCCCTCGACCCCGCCTCCGGGCAGTTCATGGGCATCGACTTCGGCCACCGCCGGGTGCGCCTCGCGGTCGCGGACGCCTCGCACGAGATCGTCCTGGCCGGGTCGGAGCGGTACGACGACGCCCCGTGGCACGTCCGGCTCGACCTGGCGTTCCGGCTCATCGACCGGCTCAGCGCCGAGTCCGGGGTGCACTTCGGCGCGCTGCAGGGCGTCGGCATCGGGGTGCCCGGTCCGTACCGCGCGAAGCCGGGCGTCCTCGTGACGCCGCCGCGGGAGGCGGCGCGGGAGAGAGCGCGGGAGACCGTGCGGGACGCGGCGCGGGAGGCGGTGCGGGAGGCGGCGGCGCACGGCACCCCGGAGGCGGTGGTGCAGGTGGCGTTCGCGGCGCGCTTCGGGGCGCCCGTCATCGTGGACAACAACACCCGGCTGGCCGCGCTCGCGGAGGCCGTCTTCGGCCGCAGCTCCGTCGAGAACCTGCTCTACCTGCGCATCTCCGACGGGGTGGGCGGCGGGCTGGTCGTCGGCGGGCGGCTGGTCACCGGCTCGTCCGGGCTGGCGGGCGAGCTGGGGCACGTCACCGCGGACCCGGACGGGCTCGCGTGCCGCTGCGGCAAGCGGGGCTGCGTCGAGACGCTCGCGTCGGTCCCCGCCCTCCTCCGGACCTGCCGGGAGCGCGGCCTCGCCGTGGCGGACCTCGGCGGCCTGGCAGCCGCGGTGGAGCGCGGCGACCCGGTCGCGGACCGGACGCTGCGGGCGGCGGGGGCCGCCGTCGGGCGGGTGCTGGGCACCGCGTCCCTCATCCTCGATCCCGGGGAGATCGTCATCGGCGGCGAGGTCACCCGGGTGGCGCCCGTCCTGCTGGAGGAGGCCGCCGCGGCCATCGCCGCCGCGAACTTCCCCGGCGGCTCCGCGCCGGTCGTGCGCCGGGCCGAGCTCAGCGACGACGACGGCGCGCTCGGCGCCCTCGCCGCGCTCTTCCACAGCTCGCCGCTGCTGGCGGCCTATCCGGAGGCGCCCGAGGCGAACCCCGCCGGGACCGCGCCGATCGAGCGTGCGCGGAAGACAACGAGCAGAGGAGTGGCTTATGGCCGTGCTCAGTGATCAGAGCGGCCAGGGGAGCCGCACCGGCCGGGACGGTCCGGGCGCGTCGGCCGCCAAGGGGCGTTCGGGCACGGCGGCGGGCGCGCGCCGCAAAGGGCTGCCGCTGCTGCTGAACGCCGCGTCCGTCGCCTTCGGCGTCGCCCTGTGGTGGGCGCTGGCCGCGGCGGGCCTCAACCTCCCGACGCCGGGCGAGGTGCTGTCGAAGGCCGGCACGCTCATCGGGAACGGAACGCTCCAAGAGGACGTCGTCGCCAGCCTGGGCCGGGTGCTCGCCGGCTTCGCCCTCGGCACCGGCCTCGCGATCCCGGTGGGCTTCCTCATGGGGTGGTACGGGTTCGTGCGCGGCCTCGTCGAGCCCTGGGTGCAGTTCTTCCGCACCATCCCGCCGCTGGCGATCATCCCGCTGGCCATCGTCCTGATGGGCATCGGCGAGACGCCGAAGATCTTCGTCATCTTCCTGGCGTCGTTCCTCGTCTGCGTCATCTCGACCTTCCAGGGCGTGGTGGACATCGACCGCACCCTGATCAACGCGGCGCGCGTCCTCGGCGCCAAGGACCTCGGCATCTTCCTGCGGGTGGTCGTGCCGGCGTCGACCCCGTTCATCCTCGTCGGCATGCGGGTCGGGCTGGGCTCGGCCTGGGCGACGCTGGTCGCCGCCGAGCTCATCGCGGCGCAGGAGGGCCTCGGGTACCGGATGCAGAACGCGCAGCTGTACTACGACCTGCCCACGATCTTCGTGGGACTCATCGCCATCGGGATCCTCGGCCTGCTCATGGACCGGGTGCTCCTGCTGGCCGAACGCAAGCTCACCGGATGGCAGGAGCGCCGATGACCACCCCGCCGAAGATCTCGGTCCAGGACGTCAGCAAGGTCTTCGCCCTCGGCAAGGAGTCCTTCACCGCGCTCGACCGCGTCTCGCTCGACATCGCCGACAACGAGTTCGTGACGGTCGTGGGGCCGTCCGGATGCGGCAAGAGCACGCTGCTCAACATCCTGGCCGGGCTCGAGCAGCCCTCCGAGGGGCGGGCGCTCGTGGACGGCGAGGCGGTCTCGGGCCCGGGTCCCGAGCGCGGCGTCATCTTCCAGCAGTACGCCCTGTTCCCCTGGCTGACGGTCCGCAAGAACGTCGAGTTCGGGTTGAAGACGGCGCGGGTGCCGAAGGCGGAGCGCCGCGACCGGGCGCAGCACTTCATCGATCTGGTCGGGCTGGCGCAGTTCGCCGACGCGCTGCCCAAGATGCTGTCCGGCGGGATGCGGCAGCGCTGCGCGATCGCCCGCGCCTACGCCGGGAACCCGTCGATCCTGCTGATGGACGAGCCGTTCGGCGCGCTCGACGCGCTCACCCGGGTGAAGCTCCAGGAGCAGCTCCTCGACACCTGGAGCGAGGAGAAGCGCACCGTCCTGTTCATCACCCACGACGTGGACGAGGCGGTGTTCCTCGCCAACCGCGTCATCGTGATGGCCGCCGGCCCCGGCCGCATCTACGACGTCATCGACGTCGACCTGCCCTACCCCCGGTCGGAGGAGTTCCGGCTCAGCATGGAGTTCGCGGCGCTGCGCAACCGCGTCTGGAACTCCGTGTACCACCAGGACGGCCGGACGGCCGCCGATTCCCAGCACCCCCTGCCGTCATCGACAACGGCCTGATCCGAGGAACGGACATGTCCCTGCCACGCAGATTCTCCGCCGCCACCGCCCTGGGCACGGCCGCCGTGCTGGCCCTCT
The DNA here is from genome assembly GCF_000425065.1 of Actinomadura rifamycini DSM 43936. GTDB lineage: Bacteria > Actinomycetota > Actinomycetes > Streptosporangiales > Streptosporangiaceae > Spirillospora > Spirillospora rifamycini. Next base: position 39,863 of record NZ_AULB01000017.1, on the reverse strand, counting down.
CCGCCTGCGGCTCCGGCTCCGGCGGCGACGCGGTCGAGGTCGACTTCGGCTACATCAACGACTACAACGGCACCAGCCTGCTCGCCATCGCCGAGGACCAGAAGATCTGGGAGAAGCACGGCCTCGAGGTCAACGCGAAGGTGTTCACCAACGGCCCGCTGCAGATCCAGGCGCTCGGCACCGGCGACCTCGACGCCGGGTACATCGGCCCCGGCGCGTTCTGGCTGCCGGCCTCCGGCCAGGCGAAGATCATCGCGTTGAACACCCTCGGCAACGCCGACCGGGTCATCGCGCAGGGCGGCATCACCTCGCTCGCGCAGCTCAAGGGCAAGAGCGTCGGGGTGCCCGAGGGGACCTCCGGCGACATGATCCTCACCCTCGCCCTCGAGAAGGCGGGGCTCACGAAGAAGGACGTCAAGGTCGTCAACATGGACGCCTCGACCATCGTGTCGGCGTTCTCGTCCAAGCAGATCGACGCCGCGGGCTTCTGGTACCCGGCCATCGCGACGATCAAGAAGCAGGTGCCGGACCTGGCCGAGCTGGCCAAGAACTCCGACTTCGAGGCGGAGATGGCCTTCCCGACCGCGTTCGTCGCGGGCAACGAGGTCGTCTCCGGCGAGAAGGACAAGACGACGAAGCTGCTCGCGGCGCTGCGCGAGGCGATGGAGTACCGCACGGCCAACATGGACGAGTCGATCGAGCTCACCGCCGAGATGCTCGACATGCCGGTCGACCAGGTGAAGGCCGACGCCGCCAACGTCAAGGTGCTCTCCGCCGAGGAGCTCGACACGATGACCGGGGACGGCACCATCGACAAGTGGCTGACGACGATGACCCGGTACTTCGTCGACACGGGCAAGCTCGACTCGCCGGTCGATCCGAAGACCTTCTACACCGGCGATCTGTTCACGGCGGCCGCCAAGTGACGAACCCGCGCAACATCCTCTTCCTCATGACCGACCAGCACCGGGCGGACACGCTCGGCGCGTACGGCAACGGGCACGCGGCGACGCCCGTCCTGGACGAGCTGGCGGACGGCGGCACCCGCTTCGACCGGTGGTACACGCCGACGGCGATCTGCACCCCGGCGCGCGCGAGCCTGCTGACCGGGCAGGCGCCGTTCCGGCACAAGCTGCTCGCCAACCACGAGCGCAACGTCGGCTACATCGAGGACCTCGCCGACGGGCAGTTCACGTTCTCGCGGGCGCTGCGGGAGCAGGGCTACAACTGCGGCCTGATCGGCAAGTGGCACGTCGGCACGGACAAGACCGCCGCCGACTTCGGTTTCGACGGGCCGGACCTGCCCGGCTGGCACAACCCCGTCGACCACCCCGACTACCTGGCGTACCTCGCCGAGAACGGCCTGCCCCCGTACGAGATCTCCGACCGGATCCGCGGCACGCTGCCCAACGGCGGCCCCGGCAACCTGCTCGCCGCCCGGCTGCACCAGCCCGAGGAGGCGACGTTCGAGCACTACCTCGCCACCCGGGCGATCGAGATGCTCGAACGGTACGCGGAAGACGTCCGGAATCAGGACAGGCCGTTCTTCCTGGCGCTGCACTTCTTCGGCCCCCACCTGCCGTACATCCTGCCGGACGAGTACTTCGACATGTTCGACCCGGCGGACGTCGAACTGCCGCGGTCGGTCGCGGAGACCTTCGCCGGCAAGCCCCCGGTGCAGAAGAACTACAGCGCGCACTGGACGTTCGACACGATGCCGATCGAGACCACGCGCAAGCTGATCGCCGTCTACTGGGGGTACGTGGCGCTCATCGACCGGCAGATCGGCCGGGTCATGGACGCCATGCGGCGGCTCGGGCTCGTCGACGACACCGCGGTGTTCTTCACCTGCGACCACGGCGAGTTCACCGGGGCGCACCGGCTGCACGACAAGGGCCCGGCGATGTACGAGGACATCTACCGGACCCCGGGCCTGCTGCGCGTGCCGGGACGGCCCGGCGGCGTGGTCCGCGACGAGTTCGTCAGCCTGCTCGACTGCACGGCGACGATCCTCGAACTCGCCGGCGTCGACCCGAAGGCGGCCGTCGACTCGCGCAGCCTGCTGCCCCTGCTCGGCGGGGAGGAGGCCGAGTGGGACGACGACATCGTGTGCGAGTTCCACGGCCACCACTTCCCGTATCCCCAGCGGATGCTCCGCACGGACCGGTACAAGCTGGTGGTGAACCCCGACTCGGTCAACGAGCTCTACGACCTGGAGTCGGACCCGGACGAGCTGCTGAACCGCTACGAGCACCCCGAGATGCGGGACGTCCGGGCGCGGCTGACGCGCCGCCTCTACATGCTCCTGCGCGAACGGGGCGACAACTTCTACCACTGGATGACGTCCATGTACGACGTCGGGGAAGTGGGGTACGACCCGACGCTGAGCGGGCTGGACGAGGCCACCTACCGGAAGACCGTTCCATGACCGACCGTCCCCGCGAGGGGGCCTGCTGCGCGCCGACCCTCCGGCACGCCGCCCCCGCCGGGTCCCGGACGACCGCTCCGGGGCCCGGCGGGGCGGCACGGCCGGCCGACCCGCCCGCCGACCCGCCCGCGGAACCGGCCGCCGAGCAGTGCCGCGTCCCGGGCGGCCGGTTCCGGATGGGCGACCACCACGGCGACGGCGACCCGGCGGACGGCGAGGGCCCGGTCCACGAGGTGCGCGTCGCCCCGTTCACCATCGACGCCACCGCGGTGACGAACGCCGCCTTCGCCGCGTTCGTCGACGCCACCGGCCACGTCACCGACGCGGAGGCGTACGGGTTCTCCGCCGTGTTCCACCTCGCGCTCGCCGCTCCCCCTGCGGACGTGCTGGGGCCGTTCGACGGCGCGCCGTGGTGGCTCGGCGTGCGCGGCGCGTCCTGGCGGAACCCGGGCGGGCGGCGCAGCGGCCTCGACGGGCTGGACGACCACCCGGTCGTCCACGTGAGCTGGAACGACGCCGTCGCGTACTGCGCGTGGAGCGGGCGCCGGCTGCCCACCGAGGCCGAGTGGGAGTTCGCGTCCCGGGGCGGCCTCCCCGGCGCCCGGTTCCCCTGGGGCGACGACCTCGCACCGGACGGGACGTGGCGCGCCAACATCTGGCAGGGCGACTTCCCGGTGCGCAACACCGCCGAGGACGGCTGGGCGACGACCGCGCCGGTGCGGTCCTACGAGCCGAACCGCTACGGGCTCTGGCAGACGGTCGGGAACGTGTGGGAGTGGTGCGCCGACTGGTTCGACCCGGCCTACTACCGGACGTCCCCGAGCGAGGACCCCGCGGGCCCCGACCGGGGCACGGCCAGGGTGCTGCGCGGCGGCTCCTACCTCTGCCACGACTCCTACTGCAACCGGTACCGCAACGCCGCCCGCTCCTCGAACACTCCGGACTCGTCCATGGGGAACGCCGGGTTCCGCACGGTCGCCGCTACCCACCACAAGGAACCATGACCCCGCACAAGACCGCCACGACGCTCGCCGACGGACGGGAGCTGATCTACTTCGACCTCGCCCCCGGCGCGCGGCGGGCCGCCGCCGACCCGCGGCCGCTGCCGCCGGTGAGCACGGCCTCGCAGATCCGCTGGGACCCGCTGCTGGAGGAGTGGGTCATGATGGCGTCGCACCGGCAGGACCGGACGTTCCTCCCGCCCCCCGACGCGTGCCCGCTGTGCCCCTCGGCGGACGGCCGCCGCACGGAGATCCCCGCGGACGACTACGACGTCGTGGTGTTCGAGAACCGCTTCCCGAGCTTGTCGACCGGCGCGGTTCTCGACGGCGCCGCCCTGGACGGCGCCGCCCTGGACGGCCCCGGCGGCCGTCCGCTGGTCGAGATCCGCCCGGGCACGGGCCGCTGCGAGGTGGTCTGCTTCTCCAGCGACCACTCCGCGCGGTTCGCCGACCTCTCCCCCGCTCACGCGCGGCTGGTCGTCGACGCGTGGGCGGACCGCACGGCCGCGCTGTCCCGCGTCGAGGGCGTCGAGCAGGTGTTCTGCTTCGAGAGCCGCGGCGAGGAGATCGGCGTGACCCTGTCCCACCCGCACGGCCAGATCTACGCCTACCCGTTCACGACGCCGCGGACGTCCCGCATGCTGGGGGCGGCCGCGCGCCACCGCCGCCGCACCGGCGGGGACCTGCACACCGACGTGCTCGGCGCCGAGCGCCGCGCCGGCGTCCGGGTCGTCGCGGAGAACGCGCACTGGACGGCGTTCGTCCCGGCGGCGGCGCGCTGGCCGGTGGAGGTCCACCTGTACCCGCGCCGGAGGGTGAAGACCATCCCCGGCCTCGACGGCGCGGAACGCGACGCGTTCGTCTCGCTCTACCTCGACCTGCTGGCAAGATTCGACCGGCTTTACGACGCGCCGCTGCCGTACATCGCCGCATGGCACCAGGGACCGGTCGACGACCCCGACGACCTCGGCTACCTGCACCTGCAGCTGTTCTCGATCCGGCGTTCGGCGGACAAGCTGAAGTACCTCGCCGGGTCCGAATCGGGAATGGGGGCGTTCGTGACCGACACCGTCCCGGAGCAGGTGGCCCGCCGCCTGCGGGAGGTCTGAACCGTGCGCGGCGGAGTGTGGTCCGCGCCGGGACGGGTGAACATCATCGGCGAGCACACCGACTACAGCGGCGGCTTCGCCCTGCCGTTCGCGCTCGCCCAGCGCACCGTCGTGCACGCCCGGCGGCGCGGCGACGGCCGCATCACGGCGGTGTCCGACGGGCACGGCGCGGTCGAGTTCCCCGCCGCGACCGTCCCGGGCGAGGTCACCGGGTGGGGCGCGCACGTCGCGGGCGTGGCGTGGGCGCTGGCCCGCGCGGGGGCCGCGCCGGGCGGGGCCGACCTGCGCATCGAGAGCACCGTGCCGCGCGGGGCGGGCCTGTCCTCCTCGCACTCGCTCGAATGCGCCGTCGCGCTGGCCCTGACCGGCCTCGACGGCGTCGAGGCGGACCGCGCCGAGCTCGTCCGGGTCGTCCAGCGGGCGGAGAACGAGTACGTCGGCGCGCCCACCGGCGTCATGGACCAGATGGCGTCCCTCTACGGCGCGGACGGGCGGGCGCTCCTCGTGGACGCGCGGCACCTGACCGCCGAGCCCGTCCCGTGCGACTTCGCGTCCGGCGGGCTCGACCTCCTCGTCGTCGACACCCGGTCGCCGCACCGGCACGCGGACGGCGAGTACGGCGCGCGCCGCCGGACCTGCGCCGCGGCGGCGCGGGCCCTGGGCGTCGCGGACCTGCGCGACGTGACCGACCTCGACGGCGCCCTCGCCCGCCTCACCGACCCCGTGGCCGCGCGGCGGGTCCGGCACGTCGTGCGGGAGAACGCCCGGGTCCTCGCCGTCGTCGAGTCGCTCCGCGCGGGACGGGTGCGGGAGATCGGCCCGCTGCTCACCGCCTCCCACGCCTCGCTCCGCGACGACTACGAGGTGTCCGCCGCCGAACTCGACACGGCCGTGGAGGCCGCGCTCGCGGCCGGGGCGCTGGGCGCCCGGATGATCGGCGGCGGCTTCGGCGGCTCGGTGATCGCGCTGGTCGAGCGGGCCGGCCGGCGGGCCGTCGAGAGCGCCGTGCGGGACGCGTTCCGGCGGCGCGGGTTCACCGGGCCCGAGTTCCATGTCGCCCGCCCGTCCCGGGGCGCGGGACGGGACGGGTGACCGGCCCGGGCCGTCCGGCCCCGGGCCGGTCCGGCCCCGCTCAGTCGAGCGCGGTCGCGATCATGCCGGCCGCGTAGGAGCCGGCCGGGGTGCGCACGATCACGTTCATCCGGTTGGCGGCGTTGATCATCGCGATCACCGCGATCAGCGTGCCGGTCTGGTCGTCGTCGTAGTGCTCCCGCACCCGCGCCCACGTCGCGTCGGACACGCCGTCGCCCGCGTCCGCGATCCGGGTGCCCTCCTCGGCGAGCGCGAGCGCCGCCCGCTCGGCCTCGGTGAACACCGTCGCCTCCCGCCACGCCGCGACCAGGTTCAGCCGGACGGCGTCCTCCCCGGCGGCCGCGGCCTCCTTGGTGTGGATGTCGATGCACATCGCGCAGCCGTTGATCTGGCTGACGCGCAGCATCACCAGCTCCCGGACGGCCTTCGGCAGCGACGACTGCTCGAGGACGGTGCCCGCGGCGTGCACCCGCTTGGCGAACTTCGCCGCGGTCGCGCTGTCGAACAGGTTGAAACGGGCCTCCATGGCATGCTCCCCACTCATGGGCGCGCACCGCGCGGAGGGTCCGCGCGGCGTCCTGACGACCACGAGATGCCGGCGGCCCGCACCCCGTGACGGCGCACCGATGTGACGTACGCCACCGCCCCGGGACGTCACGGACCGGCGGGCACCGGCACCTTGTGGGTGCACGACGAGGCCGAGACGGGCAGGAGCCGACCATGAGCGAGCCGCACACCGACGCACCGCTCCCCGACCCCGCGGACCCGGCCACCGAGGCGTTCGTCGTCCACCGCAACCTGCTGTTCACCGTCGCCTACGAGATGCTCGGCTCCGCCGCCGACGCCGAGGACGTCCTCCAGGAGACGTGGCTGCGCTGGGCGGAGGTCGACCTCGCCGCCGTCCGGGAGCCGCGCGCGTACCTCGTCCGGATCGTCACCCGGCAGGCGCTCATGCGGCTGCGGACGCTGCGCCGCCGCAGGGAGTCCTACGTCGGGACCTGGCTGCCCGAACCGCTGCTGACCTCGCCGGACGTGGCCGAGGACGTCGAACTGGCCGAGAGCGTCTCGATGGCGATGCTGCTGGTCCTGGAGACCCTCGGCCCGACCGAGCGCGCGGTGTTCGTGCTGCGCGAGGTGTTCGACCTCGGCTACGACGAGATCGCCGAGGCCGTCGGCAAGAGCCGGGAAGCGGTCCGGCAGATCGCCCACCGGGCGCGCGCGCACGTCGCCGCCCGCCGCCCGCGCACCCCCGTCACCCCGGCCGAGTCGCAGGCCGCGATCGACGCGTTCCGGCGGACGCTCGAGACGGGCGACCTCCAGGGCCTCGTCGACCTGCTCGCGCCGGACGTCGTCCTGCTCGGCGACGGCGGCGGCGTCCGGCAGGCCGTGGTGCGGCCGATCGTGGGGGCCCGCAAGGTGGCCCGCCTGCTGGAGGCCGGGCTGCCCCGGCTCGAGGGCGCGCTCTCCTTCGAGCCGGTGCAGGTCAACGGCCGCCCCGCGCTGATCGTCCGGATCGACGGCGAGATCGACAACGTCGTCGCGATGCGGATCGACGACGGCCTGGTCACCGGCCTCTACGTCGTGCGGAACCCGGAGAAGCTGTCCCGCATCGGGCGGGAGACCCCGGTGACCCGCTGACCCGCCCGCCTCAGCGGCCCCGCCAGGACGGGTCGCGGCCGATGAAGCCGAGCATCCGGGCCTGGACGTCCGCGTCGGCGGGCACCTCGACGCGCGGGCCGTACTGGCCGGACGACCGGAGGACCTCGTCCATCGGCTCCAGGCCGGCGAGGAGTTCGGCGCAGAAGCCGGGGTCGAGCCGGTCGTCCTGGCCGGTGGCCCGCGCGAGGTCCCAGGTGTGCATGAACACGTCGGCGGTATAGAACCGGTCGATCGCGGTCGCCAGCGGCAGTTCGCCGATGTGCGGGTTCGCGAACTCCCGCCGTTCGGTCTCCGGGTCGTCCAGCACCTCCTGCACCGCGTCGCGGTGGACCCGCCACGCGGCGACCGGGTCGTCGTCCACCGACGGTCCGCGGCGCAGCTCGATGCCGGCGCCGGACGCCAGGAACCCGGGGAACCACTCGGTCAGGTGGCGGACGACGTCGCGGGCGGTCCAGCCGGCGACCGGGGCGGGCGCGTCCCACGACCGGGTGCCGCCGACGCGTTCGGTGAACAGGCCCGCGACCCGCCGGTGCCGTTCGGCAGGGTGCTCAGGCAGTGCCATCGGTCAGCATCCTCTCCAGTTTGGTGTATCCCTCGTCGAGACCGGCGGCCATGCCGCCGCGCAGGAACGCGTCGCGGCGCTCGAAGCTGTCGACCAGCGACTGCGAGCGCAGCCGCGTGCGCCCCTCCGGCAGGGCCTCGAACCACAGCGTCTCCAGGGCGACCCGGTCGGGGTCGCCGTCGAAGGCGAGCGTCTGCACGATGCGGTCCGGCCGTATCTCGTGGAAGCACCCGTAGAACCGGTACTCCGCGCCGTCGTGCTCGGAGACGTACCGCCAGCTTCCGCCGGTGCGGGCGTCCCAGTGCTCGATGCGGGTGCTCGTCCGGTCGGGCCCCACCCACCGGGCGAACAGGTCGGGATCGGTGTGGGCGCGCAGCAGCCGTTCGGGGGGCGCCGCGAAGTCACGGGCCGTCCGGATCACCGGCAGGTCCGGGACGGCCTCGATGACCGTCTCCATCGTCGTCTCCCTCCATCTCCGCCAGGACGGCGTCGAGGCGCCGGTGGCGCGCCTCGAGGCGGCGCCGGTGGCGCTCGATCCAGGTGTCCATCAGGTCGAGGGCCCCGGCCTCCAGGCGCACCGGCCGGGGCTGCGGTCCCGGCGGCCGGCTGACGAGCCCGGCGCCTTCGAGCACCCGCAGGTGCTTGTAGACGGCCTGGAGCGACATCCGGTACGGCTCCGCCAGCTCGCTCGCGGTCGCGTCGCCCGCGGCGAGGCGGGCCACCATGTCGAGGCGGGTCGGGTCCGCGAGCGCGGCGAAGACCCGGGGCAGCGTGTCCGTGGTCATCCTGCATCTTTCAACTCATTGGTTGAAAGAAACGTAGGGCCCGTGCCCCGCGCGCGTCAACCGCCGGTGCGGCCGTCAGGGGCCGGTCGGGTGGAAGAAGCCGCGGACGTAGGGGTCGGGGAGGGCCGCCAGCTCGGCGAGCGTGCCCGTCGCGGCGACCCCGCCGGCGCGCATGAGCACGACGCGGTCGGCGACGCGGGTCGCGGTCAGCATGGGCACGTCGTGCGTGACCGCCAGGACGGCCGCGCCGCCGTCGGCGTACGCGCGGAGGGTCTTCCACACCTCGTACGCCGTCTCGAGGTCGAGCGACGCGGCGGCCTCGTCCGCTATGAGGACGTCCGGGGCGGGCAGCAGCGCCGCGGCGAGCGCGGCCCGCTGGATCTGGCCGCCGGAATGCCGGCGGGGGTAGAGGTCGAACAACTCGGCGGGATAACGGGCGGCCGCGCACGCGCGATCGAGGCTCCACCGCCCGTACCGGCGCTCCAGCTTCCGCAGCTGCGCGCCCACGGTCTCGTCCGCGTCGAAGGCCGTGACGCCCTCCTGCGGCACCAGCCCGACGGTCCGGCCGCGCAGCTCGCGCCACCGGCCGTCCTGGACGACCGCGCCGCCGACGCGGACCTGCCCGGTGCTGCGCGCGGACGCCGGCAGCCGGCCCGCGAGCGCCGCGGCGGCCATCGACTTGCCGCAGCCGGACTCGCCGAGCAGCGCCGTGATCCGCCCGGCCGGGACGTCGAGGTCGACGGCGTCGAGCACCGTCTCGGCCCACCGGCCGGTGTCGATGTGGACGGTCAGCCCGCGCAGTTCGGCAGTCACCATCCGGCCACTGTGCAGGGCCCCCGCGCCCCCCGCAAGGCGTACCGCGGCGCCCGCCCGAGATGTATGAGAGTCTTAAAGTACTAGGGAACTAGATGAATGGAGTTTCGAGGTGATCGAGTTCCATCTGGACCCCGGCTCGGGGGTGTCGCCGTACCAGCAGCTCGTCCGGCAGGTGCGGCACGCGCTCCGGCTCGGGCTGCTGCGGGAGGGCGACCGGCTCCCGACCGTGAAGGACGTCGTGGCGCAGCTCGCCATCAACCCGAACACGGTGCTCAAGGCGTACCGGGAACTGGAGCACGAGGGGCTGGTCGCCGCGCGTCCCGGGGTGGGCACGTTCGTCACCCGGACGCTCGCGGACGCGTCGCTCGCCGCGCACGGGGAGCTCCGCAAGGACCTGCGCCGGTGGCTCGCCAAGGCGCGCCTCGCCGGACTGGACGACGAGAGCATCGAGGCCCTGTTCTCGGACACCTTTCGGGCCGCCGCACAGGAGGACGTAGCATGACCGCCGTCATCAGGGCGCGGGGCCTGGGCAAGAGCTACGGGAAGCGCCCGGCCCTGTCGGACTGCACGCTGGACGTGCCGGCCGGACGGGTCGTCGGGCTCGTCGGCCCGAACGGCGCGGGCAAGACGACGCTGCTCAGCCTGGCCGCGGGCCAGCTCGCGCCGACCGAGGGCGAGATCACGGTGGTGGGCGGGCGGCCCGCGAGCGGGCCCGCGCAGCTCGCGAAGGTCGGGTTCGTCGCGCAGGACACCCCGACGTACGCGCGCCTCACCATCGAGGAGCACCTCCGGCTCGGCGCCCGCCTCAACCCCGGCTGGGACGCCGGCCTGGCCCGGGAGCGCATCGACCGGCTCGGCCTCGACCCGTCGCAGCGCGCCGGACGGCTGTCGGGCGGGCAGCGCGCGCAGCTCGCGCTGACGATCGGGCTGGCGAAGCGCCCCGAGCTGCTGATCCTGGACGAACCGGTCGCGGCCCTCGACCCGCTGGCGCGGCGCGAGTTCATGCAAGGGCTCATGGAGGCCGTCGCCGAGCACGCGTTCAGCGTGGTCCTGTCGTCGCACCTGGTGTCCGACCTCGAACGGGTCTGCGACCACCTGATCGTGCTGGCCGCGTCCCGGGTGCAGGTGAGCGGCGACGTCGACGACCTGCTCGCGTCCCACCACCGGCTGAGCGGGCCGCGCCGGGACGCCGCGCGGCTGCCGGACGACCAGCACGTCGTGTCCGAGAGCCACACCGACCGGCAGAGCACGTTCCTCGTCCGCTCGGACGGCCCGGTCCTCGACCCCGCGTGGACGGTCGGGCGGGTCACCCTCGAGGACCTCGTCCTCGCCTACATGGACCGCAAGCCCGAACGCGCACCGCTGGAGGCCGTCCGATGATCTGGCTGACGCTCCGCCAATTCCGCGCGCCCGCGGCGGCGGGCCTCGCCGCGCTGGCCGCGCTCGCGGCCGTCCTCGCGCTCACCGGCCCCGGCCTCGCTGACGAGTACGCGACCGGCCTCGCCTCCTGCGGCACGAGCGGCGACTGCGAACGGTTCAACGAGCTGTTCCGGGACGACTACCAGTTCTTCTTCGAGGCGCTGATCCTGCTCGTCCTGGCCGTCCCGGCCCTCCTCGGGGCCTTCTGGGGCGCCCCCCTCGTCGCCCGCGAACTCGAAACGGGCACGCACCGGCTCGTCTGGAACCAGAGCATCACCCGGACCCGCTGGCTCGCGGTCAAGCTCGCCGTCGTCGGCGCGGCCGCCGTGGCCGTCACCGAGGGCGCCGTCCTCGCCGCGGCCTGGTGGTCCGACCCGGTGCAGCAGGCGGCGAGCGCCGAGTTCCACCGGCTCGATCCGATGCCGTTCGCCGCGCGCGGCATCGTCCCGATGGCGTACGCGGCGTTCGCGTTCACGCTCGGCGTCACCGTCGGCGTCCTCGCCCGCCGGACGCTGCCCGCGATGGCGGTCACCCTGGCCGTCTTCGCGGCCGTGCAGGTCGCGATGCCGATGCTGGTCCGTCCGCACCTGCTCCCGGCCGAGGAGTCCACGGTCGCGATCACGCGGGACAACCTGCAGCAGTTCATCGTGACCGGGGACAACGTGCAGGTGAAGGTGAGGCCGGACGATCCGGGCGGGTGGATGCTCGCCAACCACCCGGTGGACGCGTCGGGACGCGAGGTGGCCGGGCTGCCGCAGTCGCTGGCCGCCGGAGCGTGCGCCCCGCGGCCGGCGGAGGACCTCGTGGAGCCGATGGGGCCCGGGGACGAGTGCTTCGCCGAGATCGCCCGCCTCGGCTACAAGCAGCACGTCAGGCAGCACTCCGGCGACCGCTTCTGGGCGTTCCAGTGGCTCGAGACGGGCGTCTTCGCCGCCCTGACCGCCGGCCTCGCGGGCTTCTGCTTCTTCTGGGTCCGCCGGCGCCTCTCGTGACGGGCGTCCGTCCGGGACCCGCCCCCGCGGAGTCCCGGACGGACGTGCCCCTAGAAGTCCGACCACGTGTACGTCGGCCCGCCCTGCGTTTCGGCGTTCGCGTTCCACAGCACGACGAACGCCTGCTTGGCGTTCTCGGCGGCGGTGTTCGCGGACGTGACGCCCCCGTCCGCCGAGGCGGGCGAGCAGGCGTCGGTCGCCACGAAGCTCTCCGCCCAGCGGATGTACTCCTCGTCGGCCGCGAGCGACGCCCGCGTCATCTCCATGAGCGCGCTCCGCAGGGCGTCCGCGTCCGCGGCGGCGCCGAAGTCGGCGCTCGCCGCGCTCTCCGCCTGCGCCCTGCGCTCCTCGGTCACCTCCCGCAGCACCGGCAGGTCGGAGTCGACGGTGACGCAGTCGCCCAGGGTGTCCGGCAGCCGCGACCGGGTCGCCTGGATCTCGGCGAGGAGGTCGGCCGCGGGGACGCCCGGGGACGCCGAGGACGCCTCCGGGATCTCCCCGCCGATCGCCGGGTCGCCGCCGATCGCCGGGTCGCCGGTGGCCGCCGGTGCGGCCGCCCCGGCCTCGGGCGCCTCGTACGTCTCGGGCCAGTTCGTGACCGTGAACCGGCCGCCCCAGACGAGCGCGACGAACATGACCACCGCCACGCCCACGCTCTTCCACGTCTCGGCGACGGCCGACGGCTCGGCCCCGTCCCGCGCCGCGCCGTCCTCGTCCGGTCCGGGGACGTCCGGCTGCTCGGGCTGCTCCTCACCGCAGTGGGTGCAGACCGGGCGGGTCACGATGTTGTCGTTGTCGCAGTAGCGGCACCGCATCAGAGGATCTCCCGTCCGTGTCCGAGCGGGTCGGCGTCCGGGGCGGGCCGCGGGCCGGGCGCCTGCGCCCCGTTGGGGCCGGGCCGCGGACGGCCGGAGCCCGGGCCCCCGCCCGGGGCGGGGCGGTCGTGCTCGTGGCGGAGCCGCCGCCGGCGGCGGTCCTTGGCCTGCCTGATCCAGTCGCGCCCGTCGGCCGCCACCGCCTCCAGCAGGCCGAGCGCGCCGCTCAGGTCGGTGTCCCCGGGCGGCGGCAGGTCGTCGTCGCCGCCGTCGGCCCGCCGGTCCGCGTCCCGGGCGAGCCACGCGTCCAGGTGCTCCACCCGGATGTCCACCTGGTGGCCGCTGCCGAGGGTGAGCCGGAACAGCTGGTCGTAGATGAACGACGACCGGTCCGGCTCGGCGCGCCCGTCCGCCTGCGGCAGCATCGGCCGACGCCTGCCGTCGTCGAAGCGGATGCCGCGCTCGACGACCTCGGCGGCGGTGAGCGCGTCGTAGCGGAACGCCCTGCGGTGCTGGTCCTTGGCGATGCCCGTCGGGAAGTCGAGGTGGACCGACACCTGCCGCACCCCCGCCTCGGTCAGCAGGAACACCCACACCGTGTAGGCCGAGAAGCGCGGCGGCCCCCGGTGGACGCGCGCGCGGCGGGCGGCGGGCGCGGCCTCGGTGATGAACGCGTGCTGGAGGACGTCGCGGCTGCCGAGCCCGTACTGGTTCATCGCCAGCGACTTGAGGTAGATCTTGTCGAAGTCCAGCCAGCGGGCCATCTCGCCGTCGGTGGGGCGGTCGCGGAGCAGCGCGACCCGCTCGGCGTACGCCCTCCGCTCCGCCCGCAGCCGCCGGTCGGCGGCCTTCTCCGCGCGCCCCGCGTGCAGCCGCGCCACCACGAGGACGTCCACCCGGCCGAAGGCGGCGAGGACGGCGCCGACCAGGACCCACGCCAGCATGACGAGCGCGATGTCCGGGTGGTAGAGCGACGCGGTGGTCAGCAGGGTGAGCCCCGCGTAGGTGACCATCATGATCTCGGCGATGGTGAGCAGCCGCGCGGGCAGCCGCCGCAGCCGCGCCCGGCCGCCGTTCTCGCTCCACTCCCGCGCGGCCTCCTTGGCGTGCCAGGCGATCAGCCAGTCGATCGCGCCCGCCTCCACCTTCGGCTCGGCGTACAGGTTGGCGACCTCGGTGGCGAGGGTGGACCGCCGCTGCCGCGTGCCGAGCGTCCACGCGGACCGCTCGACGACCCCGTCCGGGGCGCGCTTGTCGAACTCCGCCTCGACGCGGTGGGCGACGTGGCGGCTGAACGGCGTCGGCACGTCCACCGGCCTGCGGGCCGGGAACGGCGAGTGGCGGCGCGGCGCCTGCCGCGGCGCGAACGCGCAGCCGAGCCCGGCGGAGGCGAGCAGCAGCACGCCCGCGGTGATCGCCGCCCGCGTGCTCATCTGGACCACCATCACGAACGCCACCGTGAGCCCGGCGGCCGCCAGGATCGTCCCGCAGACCGCCAGCGCCCAGCGGAAGAGCCCGGGCTCGAAGGGGCGGGCGTCCAGGGGGCGCGGTTCCGCCGGGACGGGCTCGAAGAACTTCCACACCCGCGCCTCGCGGCCGTTCCCGTTGCGCCGGGCGCGGACGAGCGCGGCGCGGCGGGCGTCGACGCGGTCCTGCGCGACGCCGCTCATCAGGAGGTCCAGGTGGCGGTGGATCTCCTCCCGGCGCGTCTCGGGCAGCCGGTCGAACTCGGCGAGGACGTCGTCGAGGACGCCCGGGCCGTGCTCGCCCGTCCGGTCCTCGGCGAGCAGCCGGGCGAGCAGCCGGTACACGACGTCGAGGGCCCGGCGCCACTCGTCGTCCGGGCCGCCGAGCGCGGACGTGCGGGCCGCGTCGACGTCGCGGAGCCGGTCGTCGTCCAGCCGCCCGATCGGGCGGTCGCTCAGCACGGCCAGCGTCCAGCGGTACGCGGCGCGGCAGGCGAGGTGCCGCCAGCGCGGGTCGGCGAGCCGCCCCGACGCGACGAGCTCGCCGAGCAGCTCCTCGGCGCGGCGCGGCATGTCGCCGGCGAGGCAGTTCTCGGCGACCTCGATCCTGCGGTCGGGCTCGTCGTCGTCGAGGGCGACGTAGATGTTCGCCTCGTGGACGACGCCCGCCTGGAACCCGACGCGCGTGTTGTCGTTGTTGACGAACCGGGCCCCGGATCCGGATCCCGACTCGGACTCGGACTCGGGCGCCCGCCGCGAGCCGGTGCGGCCCGCGCCGTTCACCAGGTCCTCGACCCGCTCGAACGCCTCGCGCGCGCGGGAACGGCGCGCGGACGGGCTCACCGCCCGTCTCCCGAGCCCGTGCGGCCGTCCCCGTCGCGGAAGAAGTCGGCGCCGATCTTCGCCTCGCGGACGACGCCCGCCTCGAACCCGACGCGCGTGTTGTCGTTGTTGATGAACTGCGGCCCGGCGTGCGTCCCGGGCTCGGGCTCGGGCTCCGGCTTCGCCGGTGCGACCTCCTCCAGACCCGGGACGATCTTGGTGAGGTCGCGCGCGAGCCGGCCGAGGTCGGCGTCCAGGTTGCGGGCGTCCAGGCGGGTGTGCTGGCAGTAGGCCAGGTTCTCCAGTTCCGGCGGGAGCAGGTCGGACGTCGGCAGGTGCGCGTTGTTCAGCAGCACCGGGATCACCCGCACACCGTTGCCGAACGCCTCGATGATCTCCCGGCGGACCCAGTCGTCCGGGTGGTCGATCCGGCGCCGGCCGTCCTCCAGGACCTCCAGCCAGCGGACGCCGATCAGCGCGAGCAGCGCGTCGCTGCGGCGGACGCCGTCCAGCAGGGCCCGCCGGTAGTCGTCGCCGAACGGGATCGACTTGCTCGCGCGGAAGATCGTCTCCCAGCCGAAGCGGGCGGACAGCTCGCGGTCGAGGAAGGCGGCGACGTTCTCCCCGTCGCCGGTGCGGTAGTTGATGAAGATCTCGGGCATGGGGTGCTCCGTTCCGTGGTTCGGTGGTGGTGCCGGCCCCGGGGGGCCGGTGAGCGTCGCGGGGCGTGCGCGGGACGCGCGCGGCTCCCGCCGGGTCAGGTCTCCGCGGGCCGCAGGGACGCGGTGAGCGCCGGGTACAGCTCGCGCACGGGCGCGTGGTCGCGGCGGCGGCCGAGCGTCCGGGCCAGCCGCCGCAGGTCGGTCGCGATGGTCGCCGAGCCGACGGTGTCGGCGACGGGCAGCAGCGGGGCCGTCAGCGCGCAGGCGTGGTCGATCTCGCCCGCCGCCGCGTGCGCCAGCGCCCGCCGCACCCCGAACCGCGCGCGGGACCGCAGGGCCTCCGGCGGGATGCGCGCCACCTCGGCGTCCAGGATCGCGGCGGCGTCGCGCGGCCGGCCCAGCTCGAACAGGCACCAGCCGGTGACCATGGCCACCGGGTCGGGCAGGTTCCGGGACCCGAGCCCGGCCGCCGCCTCCCCGGAGTCGGCGGCGAGGAGCCCGCGGGCGCGGTCGAGGCCGCGCATGCAGGCGGCGCCGTCACCGGCCAGCGCGTGCCCCTGGGCCTCGCGCTGCGCCGCGAGGCCGCGGATCCGCGCCGGGACGCCCCGCGCGGTCCGCGCGCGGTGCGCGAGCTCGACGGTCTGCGCGGCGTCGTCCCGGTAGAGGGTGACGAGCGCCCGCCGGACGAACGCGTAGGCGGCGAGGTCGCGGTCGCCGCCGGCCGCCGCGGTCTCGACGGCCTTGGCCGTCCACCACAGGGCCGCCTCGTCGTCGCCGGACTCCTGCGCCATCCAGCCCGCGAACTCGGCGAACCGCGCGGCGAGCACGAGCAGGTCGTCCCGGGTCCGCGCGGGCGCCCGGACGGCCAGGTCGCGCAGGACGTGCGTCTGCGCGATGACCGCGGGCAGCACCGCGCCCGGACTCGCCGTCTGGCCGAGGTTGCGGAACTGGGTGAGCAGCGCCCGGAAGCCGTCCAGGGCGGCCGGTTCGGCGGCGGTCTCCGCCAGGCCCCGCGCGCCGAGGCCGAAGCCCAGCACGGACGTCGAGGCCACCGCGAGCGCCTCGCGCCGGTTCATGGGGTGGAACCGGCCTTCTCCGCCGAGTGGAAGGTTCATCAGCCACACCTCGTCGTCCGCTGCCCGTTCGGCGAGCCGGCCGCCGCGCGGCGGCCGGGCGGCGAGCGCGATGAGCGCGCCGTCCGCGCCGAGTTCCGCGTCGCTCATGCGCGCCAGGTCGGGCGACGGCCGCTTCGTCCCGTGCTCGACCTTGCTCAGGTGGCCTTTGCTGTAGTGCAGCAGGCCGCCCAGTTCGGCCAGGGACAGGCCCGCCGCGAGGCGCCTTCGCCGAAGCTCCGCCCCGAATGTTGCCATCGTCTCCGGCATTCCGGTCTCCGTTTCCCGTTGTCGGTCCGGCGGGCGGAAGGGAACGTCCGGTCAGGTGTTCCGGACGAGCCGCGGTTTCACGATCGGACGGCGGGGGGCGCGCGGTGCACGCGACGGGACAAAGTTCCGAAAACGGGAGCGGAATGCCGGCGATTGGTCGCGCCGGCCTGAGGATGGAAGCTCGTGGCCTGCATGATCACCTCCGGCGCGGAGGGCGGCCGGAGTCCGCCGCGCGCGCCTTCCTTGGCGATCATGTTTCTTTCGAGGATCGGGCATGAACTCCGGGCACCTCCACGCGAACGCCAGAGTATCAAGGGCCAGTAAAGTCTCGCGTGTTGTTTTCACAGGCGGCGACCGAAAAACACGGGTTTCCCGTTTCCTCCTTCCGCAGGACCACCCGACTCCCCTTTAGGGATCATGAAATCGCCCCTTTTATGGACGACCCGAACACCATTGATCAAGCCGGACGCCACCCCGACAGGACCGCCGCCCGCCCGCCCCCGCCGACGACCGCCGGCGGGCACCCCCTCCCGGCCGAGCAAGCGGACTCCCGGGGACGGACAGGACATCGCGAGGGTGTACCTTGATGCACTCGCCGCGAGATAAACGGAGAGTTAACGGCAAACCGAGCGTTTCCGTGTGATCTAGGTCAACCCCCGGTGTGACCACCCTCTCATCACTCCAGCATTCTCGCTGGTCAGCGCGCATATGGCCGCGAATGATAGGAAGCACCTATCAGTGCAGTGGGATAGATCGATTTCTCTTCTCGACCCCCGTACGGCACGCTGAGTGACATCGAGCCCCCGAGGAACCGTCCCGGGGCGGCACTCCGGCGCCTCGGCGGAGGCGTCCCCTTTCTCGCGAAAAAGGAGCATGCGTGCTTACTGTCGGTGACCAGTTCCCCGAGTACGAGCTGACCGCCTGTGTCTCGCTGGACGCGGACAACGCCTTCGAGACGATCAACCACAAGACGTACGAGGGCAAGTGGCGCGTGGTGTTCTTCTGGCCGAAGGACTTCACTTTCGTCTGTCCGACCGAGATCGCCGAGTTCGGCCGGCTGAACGAGGAGTTCGCCGACCGCGACGCCCAGGTGCTCGGCGCGTCCGTCGACAACGAGTTCGTCCACTTCGCGTGGCGCAAGGACCACCCGGACCTGCGGGAGATCCCGTTCCCGATGATGGCCGACCTCAAGCGCGAGCTGTGCGAGGCCCTCGGCATCCTCACCCCGGACGGCGTGGCGCAGCGCGCGACGTTCATCGTCGACCCGAACAACGAGATCCAGTTCTCCATGGTGACCGCCGGTTCCGTCGGCCGGAACGTCAAGGAGGTCCTGCGGGTCCTGGACGCCCTGCAGAGCGACGAGCTCTGCCCGTGCAACTGGAACAAGGGCGAGGACACCCTGGACGCCGCCAAGCTGATGGCCGGCGCCGGCGCCTGATCCAACCCCGCGTCCGGCCCGTCCCGGACGCCCCAGTCACCCCGCCGGACGGCCCGCACGGGCCGTCCGGACCGGCGGCCGGTCGCGGAGCGCACGAGCACGCGCGGCCGGCCGTTCGCATGAAAGGACTTTTCGATCATGAGCGTTGACGCGCTGAAGAGCGCCCTCCCGGGCTACGCCAAGGACACCAAGCTCAACCTGGGCTCGCTGACCTCCACCTCGCAGCTCAGCGAGCAGCAGCTGTGGGGGACGGTCCTGGCGTGCGCGCTCGCCACCCGCAGCGCCGTCGTCATCCGCGAGCTGGCCGAGGAGGCCGGCGACTACCTGTCCGCGGAGGCGTTCGAGGCCGCCAAGGCCGCGGCGTCGATCATGGCGATGAACAACGTGTACTACCGCGCCACGCACCTGATCGGCGACGACACGTACGCGACGCTGCCCGCGAAGCTGCGGATGTCGGTCATCGCGAAGCCGGGCGTCGAGAAGGTCGACTTCGAGCTGTGGTCGCTGGCCGTGTCGGCGATCAACGGCTGCGGCCGGTGCCTGGAGTCGCACGAGAAGGTCGTCCGCGAGGCCGGGCTGTCGCGCGAGCTGGTCCAGGAGGCGCTGCGCATCGCCGCCGTCGTCAACGCCGCCGCCGCGACGCTCGACGCCGAGGCCGCCCTCGCCCCCGCCACCGTCTGACACTGCCACGCACGACGTGCGGCCCGGGTGCGAACGCACCCGGGCCGCACGCGCTCCCGCCCGTGTTCCCGAGCCGTTCACTCGCCATCCCACCCGAGGCTCTACGGTCACGGACGTGACGAACGATCAAGGAACCGTCGGCCGCCGGACGGTGCTGACCAGCGCGCTCGGCACCGCCGGGGCCCTCGCCCTCACCGCCCCCGCCGCCGCCGCCCCGCGCCCCCGGCACCGTCCGCCGAGGCCCGGTCGTTCGGCGCGTACCTCGGCACCCGCCGCCGCGTCCGCGTCGCGGGGTCGCCGCAGACGGACGACCTGCCCGTGCGGCGGCCCGAGCCCGGCCTGGTGCTTCCTAGGCGCGGGCGGCGCGTCCCCGGCGGCACTGAGGCCGTCCGGGGCTTCGGCCGCCGGTTACCGACCGCGTCCCGGCAGCGCCGACCGCTGATCCGCGGCGGGTCACATGCCGCTTCCGGACCCTGCCGAGGAACGGTCACTCCCACTCGATGGTGCCCGGGGGCTTGGAGGTGATGTCGACGGTGACGCGGTTGATCTCGCGGACCTCGTTGGTGATCCGGGTGGAGATCCGCTGCAGGAGGTCGTAGGGCAGCCGCGCCCAGTCGGCCGTCATGGCGTCCTCGCTGGTCACCGGCCGCAGCACGATCGGGTGCCCGTAGGTGCGGCCGTCGCCCTGGACGCCGACCGAGCGGACGTCGGCCAGCAGGACGACCGGGAACTGCCAGACGTCGCGGTCGAGCCCGGCGCGGGTGAGCTCCTCGCGGGCGATCGCGTCGGCGTCGCGCAGGATCTCCAGGCGCTCGCGGGTGACGGCGCCGACGATGCGGATGGCGAGGCCGGGGCCGGGGAACGGCTGCCGCCACACCATCTCGGGGGGCAGCCCGAGCTGCTCGCCGAGCGCCCGGACCTCGTCCTTGAACAGGGTGCGGAGCGGCTCGACCAGCTTGAACTGGAGGTCCTCGGGGAGGCCGCCAACGTTGTGGTGCGACTTGATGTTCGCCGCGCCGGTGCCGCCGCCGGACTCGACGACGTCCGGGTAGAGGGTGCCCTGCACGAGGAACTCGACCGGTTCGGGGGCGTCCTCGCCGACGATCTCGCGCGCGGCCTCCTCGAACACGCGGATGAACTCGCGCCCGATGATCTTGCGCTTCTGCTCGGGGTCGGAGACGCCGTCCAGGGCCGCGAGGAAGCGGTCCTGCGCGTCGACGACGTGCAGGTTCACGCCGGTCGCGGCGACGAAGTCCTTCTCGACCTGCTCGGCCTCGCCCTTGCGCAGCAGCCCGTGGTCGACGAACACGCAGGTCAACCGGTCGCCGATGGCGCGCTGGACGAGCGCGCCCGCGACGGCGGAGTCGACGCCGCCCGACAGCGCGCAGATCGCGCGCTTGCCGGCGACCCGGGCGCGGACGTCCTCGATCGAGTCCTCGGCGATGTTGACCATCGTCCAGGTGGGGCGGCAGCCGGCGCCCTCGTAGAGGAAGCGGCGCAGGATCTCCATCCCGTGCTCGGTGTGCAGCACCTCGGGGTGGAACTGGACGCCGAAGAAGCCGCGCTCGCGGTCCTCCATGCCGGCGACCGGGGTGACGTCGGTGCTGGCGGTGACGGTGAAGCCGTCGGGGGCGCGGCTGACGAAGTCGCGGTGCGACATCCAGACGGCCTGCTCGGCGGGCAGCCCGGCGAACAGCATCCCGGGCGCGGTGACGGCGACGGTCGCGCCGCCGTACTCGGCGACGTGCGAGTTCTCCACGGTGCCGCCGAGGGCGCGGGCCATCACCTGGTGGCCGTAGCAGATCCCGAAGGTGGGGACGCCGAGGTCGAACAGGCCGTCGGGGACGGCGGGGGCGCCGTCCTCGTAGACCGAGGCGGGCCCGCCGGACAGGATGATCGCCTTGGGCCGCTTCGCGAGCATCTCCGCGGCGGGCATCGTGGACGGCACGATCTCGCTGAACACGTGACATTCGCGGACGCGTCGCGCGATGAGCTGCGCGTACTGCGCGCCGAAGTCGACGACGAGAACGGTGTCGAAGGACTGGTCTGCGGCCACCAACGAATACGCCTTTCCCACGGCCGGAAGGACTTCCCAGTCTACGGGCCCCGGCCTGCGCCGATGCCCGCGCCCGCGCACCGCGCCCGTCCCGTCCCTGCGGCCTCTCCCGTGGACGGGCGGAGGCCGGGTTGACGGACCGGACGCGCACGGTAACGGTCGGCATCCGTTTACCTGGATCACACACGCACGATGACTTCACTCTGATACCTGTTGATGACGCACTGTGTTTGCATGCCGCCCGTCCGCGCCCGCCCCTGTAGGAGTGCCGTGAAGCTGCTGACCGCCGCCGCCCTGCTCACCGCCCTGGTTCCCGCCGTCCCCGCAGCCCCCGCCGGCGGCGCCGCCGCTCCGGCCGGGCTCGCCGCCGGGCAGCGCGAGGCCGTCCGGGACGACTGCGCTCCGGCGGCGGCGCGGATGCGGCCCGGCCCGAACGGGCACGGCGACCACGGCGGGCACAAGGACCACGCGGAGCTGAGCCCGGCGGAGTCGGCGTCCGTCGAGTCGGACCTCGACCGGATCCTGGACGGGCTCGGGCTGACGCTCGGCCCGAAGGAGCCGCGGGAGGCGAACCCGGCCGAGCGGCGGGCGGCGAAGCGGTTCACGGTGCCCGTGTACTTCCACGTCCTGCACGACGGGACGCGCGGCAACGTGTCGAGCGCCGCGGTCAGGCGGCAGATCAAGGTGATGAACGACGCCTACGGCGGCCGGTACGGCGGCGACGACACCAGCGTGTCGTTCCGGCTGCAGGGCATCACCCGGTCCGACAACGCGGCCTGGTACCGGTACCCGGAGCAGTACGAGGGGTCGTACAAGCCGCGGCTGCGCAAGGGCGGCAAGGGCACGCTGAACCTGTACAGCGCGTACATCGAGGGCGACCTGCTCGGCTGGTCGACGTTCCCGTGGAAGTACCGGGACGACCCGGCGATGGACGGCGTCACGATCCACTACGGCAGCATGCCGGGCGGCCACATCGACCAGTTCAACCGCGGGTTCAGCGCGACGCACGAGGTGGGGCACTGGCTCGGGCTGTACCACACGTTCCAGGACGGCTGCGGCGGCCAGGGCGACCGGGTGGCCGACACCCCGCCGGAGCGCGACCCGTCCAACGGGTGCCCGGAGGGCAAGGACACCTGCCCGCAGCCCGGCAACGACCCGATCCACAACTTCATGAACTACAGCTACGACACCTGCATGTCGTCGTTCACCCGGGGGCAGGGCGACCGCATGCACAAGGTGTGGGCGGCCTACCGGCGCTGACGCCGGACGGGCCCGGCTACCGGGGGCGCGCCTTGTAGGCGTCCGTGAGCCGGGCGGCGTCGCCCTCGGGCAGGCGGCGGACGGCCTCGCGGAACGTCACGCCCGAGATTTCCCCGAGGTGCGCCTCCACCCAGCGCACGACCCACGCGGGGTCCTTCTTCGACTGCTCGCGCAGCACCCAGCCGAGCGCCTTGCGGATGAAGAACTCCGTCTCGCCCGCCAGCGCGCCGCCGAACCGGTCGATGCGGGCGAGGTCGGGCGCGCCGGTCCGGACGCCGGGCAGCAGCGCGAGCAGCGCCGACCGGCGGATCCACATGCAGTCGTCGGCCGCCCAGGCGTCCAGGACGGGGGCGAGGCCGGGCGTCCGCAGGACGAGCGCGCCCACGACGCGTTCGGCGAGGTTGTCGACGTACACCCAGCTCGACGAGTCGCGGATCATCCGCTCGGCGACCGGGACGTCGCGGCCGTCGAGGAGCGCGACCCGCCTGACCAGCACCTCGACGGCCGCCATGCGGGCCTCGTGCACCGGCCGCCCCGCGTCCTCGACCGTCCAGAGGGCGGCGGCGAGGGCGAGCAGGTCGCCGCGCGGGGGCGGCGTCCGCACGGCGGACACGGCGACCTTGCGGAGCGCCGGGACGGGCACGCCGATGTGGACGAACGCGCTCCGCAGGTACCGCCGCTCGCTCTCCGCCCGCACCGGGTCGGCCCGGTCGCGCAGCTCCGCGAGGATCCGCGCGACCTCCCCTTCGACGTCCATGCGCGCCACGCTACGCCCGCGGTCGGACGTCCGGGACGCGCCTCCGCGACCGGGGGACGGTCAGCGCACGTCCACGATCGGCAGCCGCAGCGCGGCGGGCGCGTCCGCCGGGACGACCGGGTTCTTCGGCGCGACGGCGCCGACGCGGCGGTAGGCGTCGCCGAGTTCGGGGCGCGGGTCGGGCTCGCCCCGGTTCGGCCACAGCGACATGGCCCGCTCGGCCTGCGCGGTGATCGTCAGGGACGGGTTGACGCCGAGGTTCGCCGAGACGGCCGAGCCGTCCACGACGTGCAGGCCGGGGTGCCCGTAGACGCGGTGGTAGGGGTCGATGACGCCGGTGGCGGGCGAGTCGCCGATCGCGCAGCCGCCGAGGAAGTGCGCGGTCATCGGGACGTCGAACAGGTCGCCCCAGGTGCCGCCGGCGAGGCCGCCGACCTCCTCGCCGATCAGCCGGGTCGCCTCGTGCCCCTCCGGGATCCACGTGGGGTTGGGCTCGCCGTGCCCGGCGTCGGCGCGGACGTCCCAGCCGAACGGGCCCTTCTTCGGCGACAGGGTGATCGAGTTGTCGCGGGTCTGCATGACGAGCGCGATGACGGTCCGCTCGGACCAGTGCCGGACGTCGAACAGCTGCACCAGGTCGCGGGGCCTGCGGGCGACCTCGCGGAGGAACTTGCGGAAGCGCGGGACGTGCGGCTCGCCGGGCCGGTCGCCGTCGACGAGGAGCGTCTGCAGGCCGGCGAGCAGGTTCGAGCCGCGCCCGTACCGGACGGGTTCGACGTGCGTGTCCGGGGCGGGATGGAACGACGAGGTGATCGCGACGCCCCGGGAGTAGTCGGGGCCCGGCTTCCCGTTCGGCCGCCCGCCGCCGAGGATCGCCTCGGAGTTGGTGCGGGTGAGGGCGCCGAGCCGGTCGGACACGCGCGGCAGCCGCCCGGTCGACTTGAGCTTGTGCAGGAGCTTCTGGGTGCCGTAGGTGCCGGCGGCGAACACGACCTGCCCGGCGGTGAGGACCTTGCGGTTGCGGCCGAACGAGCCGGTCCGGACGATCTCGACCGCGTACCCGCCGCCCTCGGCGGGGGCGACCTCGGTGACGCGGCTGAGCGGCATCACCCGGGCCCCGGCCTTCTCGGCGAGGTACAGGTAGTTCTCGGTGAGCATGTTCTTCGCGCCGTGCCGGCAGCCGACCATGCACTCGCCGCATTCGAGGCAGCCGCGGCGGCGCGGCCCGGCGCCGCCGAAGTAGGGGTCGGCGCTCTCGATCCCGGCGCCGCGCCCGAAGAAGACCCCGACGGGCGTCTTGACGAACGTGTGGCCCTTGCCCATCCGGTCGGCGACCCGGCGGATCACCTCGTCGGCGGCGGTCGTGGTGGTGTTCTGCACGACGCCGAGCATCCGGCGCGCCTGCTCGTAGTGCGGGGCGAGCTCGTCCTGCCAGTCGGTGATGTGCGCCCACTGCCGGTCCTTGAAGAACGGCTCCGGCGGCACGTACAGCGTGTTGGCGTAGTTGAGCGACCCGCCGCCGACGCCCGCCCCCGCCATGACGAGGACGCGGCTCTGCTTCGTCCCGCGGATGAGGTGCAGCCGCTGGATGCCGGTGAGGCCGAGCGCGGGCGCCCACAGGTAGCGGGCGACGCGCCAGTTCGTCTTCGGCAGGGCGGGGTAGCGGGAGCCGGGCGCCCCGGACGGGTTCGTGTCGAAGCGGCGGCCCGCCTCGATCACCCCGACCTTGTAGCCCTTCTCCGTCAGCCGCAGCGCCGTGACGCTGCCGCCGAACCCCGACCCGATGACCAGGACGTCGTAGTCGTGCTTCACTCGCGCTCGTGGCCCTTACTTGATCCGGAACTTCTTCATCAGCTTGATCCCGTTCGCCATGAACCCGGCGAAGGTGTCGTAGCCGATGCTTCCGGGCGGTTCGAGGTCCATGTAGTGCTGGCTGGCGACCGTCTGGACCTCGGTGAACTTGAGCAGGCCCTCGGCGCCGTGCCGGCGGCCGACCCCGGACTGCTTCATGCCGCCCATCGGCGAGTCGTAGGACGCGTAGGCGGCGCCGTACCCGTCGTTGATGTTGACGGTGCCGGCCTGGATCCGGGCGGCGAGGCGGCGGCCCGCGGCGACGTCCTTCGTCCAGATCGACGCGTTGAGCCCGTACGGGGTGTCGTTGGCGCGCTCGACGACCTCGTCCTCGTCCCGGTACTTGTAGATCGACACGACCGGGCCGAACGTCTCGTTCGCGCACAGGTCCATGTCGGTGGTGACGTCGGTGAGCAGCGTGGGCTCGAAGAACAGGGGGCCGACGTCCGGCCGGGCCTTCCCGCCCGCGAGGACGGTCGCGCCCGCCTCGACGGCCTGGTCGACGTGCCGGGTGACGGCCGCGAGCTGCCGCTCGTGGGTGAGGGAGCCCATCTCGGCGTCGAAGTCGAGCCCGGTGCCGAGCTTCATGGCCGACACGAGTTCGGCGAGCCGCGGGACGAACCGGTCGTACACGTCCTCGTGCACGTACATGCGCTCGATGGAGATGCACAGCTGGCCCGCGTTGGTGAAGCAGGCCCGGAGGGCGCCGCGCGCGGTCCGCTCGACGTCGGCGTCCGCCCTGACGATCATCGGGTTCTTGCCGCCGAGCTCCAGCGAGTACCCGACCAGGCGCGGCGCGACCTTCTCCGCGATGGCCGTGCCGCCGCGGGTGGAGCCGGTGAACGACACGTAGTCGGCCTCGCCGATCAGCGGGTCGCCGATCTCCGCCGGGTCGCCGACGACGATCTGCCACACGTCCTCCGGCAGCCCCAGCTCGACCAGCAGGTCGAGCACCCACAGGCTGGACAGGCACGTCTGGGTGTCGGGCTTGTGGACGACCGCGTTGCCCGCCATGATCGCGGGCGCGATGTCGCTGGCGCCGAGCGCGAACGGGTAGTTCCAGGGGGCGATCAGCGCGACGACGCCCTTCGGGTGCCGCAGCTCCTGGACGCGGGTCAGCCCCGGCATCATGCCCTGCCTGCGCTGCGGCTTCAGCAGCTTCCCGGCGCGCCGGGCGTAGTACAGCGAGCACAGCGCCACGTCGAGGAACTCCTCCAGCGCGTGCCGCCGGGCCTTCCCGGTCTCGAGCTGGATGACGTCGAGGATCTCCTCCCGCCGCGCCACCAGCGCGTCCGCGAGCCGCAGGAAC
Source organism: Actinomadura rifamycini DSM 43936 (assembly GCF_000425065.1). Classification (GTDB taxonomy): domain Bacteria; phylum Actinomycetota; class Actinomycetes; order Streptosporangiales; family Streptosporangiaceae; genus Spirillospora; species Spirillospora rifamycini. The sequence continues at coordinate 13,501 of NZ_AULB01000017.1, read as the reverse complement.
GGCTTGACCCGCTCGCGGACGGGCAGCGCCGCCCACGCCCGCTGGGCGGCGCGGGCCCGCTCGTGCGCGCGGCGGACGTCGCCGGCCGTGGACAGCGGGACGGTCGCCAGCGGCTTGCCGGTGAAGGGGGCCGGGATCGTCGCGGACTCGGCGCCGTCCGACGCCACGCGCGCGACCAGCCGGTCGAGGAGGTTCGAGGGGAGTTCGTGCGCCGCCGCACCGTCGGCACGGACCGTCGGAGATGCCATGCAGAAGAGGGTATGACCGCCCGGCCATTTTTGCTACCCGCAAGTAACGGCGATTTCACGCGGCGCCCACCCGAACGGACCGTTCCAACCGGCGCGGACTTCCGCAACTCCCGGACTGACCATGCTCGACCGGTGTATTCCGAAAAGGCGGCGCCGACGAAGCCAGAGCCGACTGGCACGAAGCGGCGGAGACGGCACGGACAGAACCGATAGAGCCGACAGAACAGATAGAGCCGACGCGCCCCCCCACGCGAAGGGAACCCCCCATGACCGACGCCCACGGCGACGACCCGTCCGCGGACGCCGCGAACGGCGCCCCGCGGCACCGGGCCGGCGGCGGCCCCGCCGCCCGGCGCGAGCGCCGCGAGCAGACCCGCGACGCCCTCCTCGCCGCCGCCGAGCGCCTGTGGGCCGAGCGCGGCATCCACGGCGCGTCCCTCGACGACGTCGCCGCGGCCGCCGGGCTCACCAAGGGCGCCGTCTACTCGAACTTCACCGGCAAGACCGACCTGCTGCTCGCCCTGCTGGAACGCTTCACCAGCGACCGCCTCGGCACCGAGCTGCGCGACGACCTCGCCCCCGACGCCGCCCGGCCCGCCCTGCCCGAACCGGACGCGGGCGGCCGCGCCGGGCGCGTCCGCCCGTCCCCCGAACCGCCGGACGGCGCCCGCCGCATCGCCCTCCTCCTCGTCGAGTTCTGGCTCTACGGCATGCGCGACTACGCCGCCGGCTGGCGGATCGCCGACTGGTACGCCGAGCGCCGCGCCCGGCTGGCCCGCGACCTGCCCGAACGCGACGGCATCGCCCCGGACGACCGCGCCGCGCTCGCCGTCGCGCTCGACGTCGGCCTCGCGTTCCAGCACCTCCTCGACCCGGCCCGGGTGCCCGCCGGCCTCTACGACGCCGCCCGCGCGCTCGTCCGCCCGGACGCGGCGGAGAGCACCGGCGCACTGACGGACGCGCACTGACCGGCGAGCACGGACCTGCGAGCACTGGCCGGCGAGCACGGACGGGCGAGCACCGGCCGGCGAGCACTGACCGGCGAGCACGGACGGGCGAGCACCGGCCGGCGCCCGGTTACGGGGTGGCGGTCGGGACGATGTCGGGCGCGCCGCGGCGGTGCGCGTCGGCCTCCTGGTCGTCGACCTGCGTCTGCGAGGCGCGCTCCGCCTCCACCCGCTTGCGGTAGTACTCGATCTCCCGGTCGCGCTGCTTCTTCGACCAGCCGAGCACCGGCGCCAGCAGGTCGGCGGCCTCCTGCGCGACGCCGACACCGCGGTCCCACGTCTCGATCGAGATCCGGGTCCGCCGCGCCAGGACGTCGTTGAGGTGCCGGGCGCCCTCGTGCGACGCGGCGTAGACGACCTCCGCGCGCAGGTAGTCGTCCGCGCCCGCCAGCGGCTTGCCCAGGTCGGGCTTCTCCGCGATCAGCCGCAGCAGGTCGTCCACCAGCGTGCCGTACCGGCGCAGCAGGTGCTCGATCCGCGCCACGTGCAGGCCCGACCGGCTCGCCAGCCGGTGCCGCGCGTTCCACATCGCCTGGAAGCCGTCGCCGCCGACGAGCGGGATCCGGTCCGTGCACGACTCGGCGACCTTGCCGTCCAGCCCGTGCGCCACCGCGTCGATCGCGTCCTTCGCCATCACCCGGTACGTCGTGTACTTCCCGCCCGCGACCAGGACCAGCCCCGGCACCGGGTGCGCCACCACGTGCTCGCGCGACAGCTTCGACGTCTCGTCCGTCTCCCCCGTCAGCAGCGGGCGCAGACCCGCGTACACGCCCTCCACGTCGTCATGCGTGAGCGGTGTGGTCAGGACGGAGTTGACGTGTTCGAGCACGTAGTCGATGTCGGCCTGGGACGCCGCCGGGTGCGCCTTGTCGAGGTCCCACGCGGTGTCGGTCGTCCCGATGATCCAGTGCCGCCCCCACGGGATCACGAACAGCACCGACTTCTCCGTGCGCAGCAGGATGCCCGTGGACGAGTGGATGCGGTCCTTCGGCACCACCAGGTGGATGCCCTTGGACGCCTTCACGTGGATCTGCCCGCGGCCGCCCACCAGCTCCTGGATGTCGTCCGTCCACACCCCGGTCGCGTTCACGACCTGCTTCGCGCGGACCTCCGCCGTCGTGTTCGCCTCCAGGTCGCGGACCCGCAGCCCGGTGACGCGCTCCCCCTCCCGCAGGAACCCGACGCACTGGACGCGCGACGCGATCTGCGCCCCGTACTCCGCGGCCGTCCGCAGCGCCGTCATGACGAACCGGGCGTCGTCCACCTGCGCGTCCCACAGCTGGATCGCCCCGGTGAACGAGTCCTTGCGCAGCGAGGGCGCCAGCCGCAGCGCGCCCTTCCGGGTCAGGTGCCGGTGGTGCGGGACGCCCCGCGTGCTGCCCATCTGGAACGCGAGCGCGTCGTACAGCGCCACGCCCGCCCCGATGTACGCCCGCTCCCACGCGCGGTGGGTCGTCGGCAGGAGGAACGGGACGGGCCGCACCAGGTGCGGCGCGATGATCTGCAGGAGCAGGCCGCGCTCGGTCAGCGCCTCGCGGACCAGGTCGAAGTTGTACTGCTCCAGGTACCGCAATCCCCCGTGGATCAGCTTCGACGACCGCGACGACGTCCCCGACGCGAAGTCGCGCGCCTCGACCACCGCGACCGACAGCCCCCGCGTCGCCGCGTCCAGCGCCGCCCCGGCGCCCACGATGCCGCCGCCGACCACCACCACGTCGAATTCCTCGCGCGCCATGCGGTCGAGGGCGGCGGCCCGCTCGGCGGGCCCCAGCCGCGAACTGCCCAGGCCGGTCACCGGTGATCCCGTCATCGCACATTCCCCCCACACACGGATCGACTACGCCAAGTACCTACCCCACAGTAGGTACGGACCTACCCCGGAATCGGCCGATTCCCCTGGTGTGTCTGGTCTCAGATCGCCGGACGCGCGGAAGCCCCGGACCCGCACGGGCCCGGGGCTTCCGGAAAGTACCCGGCTCAGTCGCCGCGGCGCGGCGCCACGACCACCTGCACCCGCTGGAACTCCTTCAGCTCCGTGTACCCGGACGTCGCCATCGCGCGCCGCAGCGCCCCGATCAGGTTCATCGACCCGTCCGCGACGTGCGACGGGCCGTGCAGGATCTGCTCCATCGTCCCGATCGTCCCGACCTCCAGCCGGGTGCCGCGCGGGATGTCCGGGTGGTGCGCCTCGCTGCCCCAGTGGTAGCCGCGCCCCGGCGCCTCGGTGGCCCGCGCGAACGGCGAGCCCACCATCACCGCGTCCGAACCGCACGCGAACGCCTTCGCGATGTCGCCGCTGTTCACCATGCCGCCGTCCGCGATCACGTGCACGTACCGGCCGCCCGACTCGTCCAGGTAGTCGCGCCGCGCCGCCGCCACGTCCGCGACGGCCGTCGCCATCGGCACCGCCACGCCCAGCACGGTTCGGGTCGTGTGCCCCGACCCGCCGCCGAACCCCACGAGGACGCCCGCGGCGCCCGTCCGCATCAGGTGCAGCGCCGCCGTGTACGTGGAGCAGCCGCCCACGATGACCGGGACGTCCAGGTCGTAGATGAACTGCTTGAGGTTCAGCGGCTCCGCGCGCCCCGACACGTGCTCCGCCGACACCGTGGTGCCGCGGATGACGAACAGGTCGACGCCCGCGTCGATGACCGTCCGGTGGAACTGCGCGGTGCGCTGCGGCGACAGCCGCGCCGCGACCGTCACCCCGGCCTCCCGGACCTCCTCGATCCGGCGGCCGATCAGCTCCGCCTTGATCGGCTCGTTGTAGATGTCCTGGAGCCGCCGGGTCGCGCGGGCGTCGTCCAGCGACGCGATCTCGGCGAGCAGCGGCTCCGGGTTCTCGTACCGCGTCCACAGCCCTTCGAGGTCGAGCACGGCGAGCCCGCCGAGCCGCCCCACCGCGATCGCGGTGGCCGGGCTGACGACGCTGTCCATCGGCGCCACGACCAGCGGCATCTCGAACCGGTAGGCGTCGATCTGCCAGGCGACGCTGACCTCCTCCGGATCGCGCGTCCGGCGGGACGGCACGATGCCGATGTCGTCGAAGGCGTACGCCCGCCGGCCGCTCTTGCCGGCGCCGATCTCCACGTCTGCGGCCACTGCGCCCTTCCTCTGGTCACGGGACGTCCGGGGCGTTCCCGCGCGCTGCGGAAACAAGCCCCGGAAGAGCTTACGTCAGCCCAGGACAGGGCCAGGACGCCCCCTGGGGGGTCAGCGCCCCTGGTAGTTCGGCGCCTCGACCGTCATCTGGATGTCGTGCGGGTGGCTCTCCCGCAGCCCCGCCGGGCTGATCCGCATGAGCTGCCCGCGTTCCTGCAGCTCGGGGATCGTCCGGGTCCCGGCGTACCACATCGACTGGTGCAGCCCGCCGACGAGCTGGTGCGCGACGTTCGCGAGCGGCCCCCGGTACGGCACCTGCCCCTCGACGCCCTCCGGGATCAGCTTCTCCTCGCTGCTCACGTCGGCCTGCGCGTACCGGTCCTTGGAGAACGAGCCGCCCCGCTCCCGGTTGCGCATCGCGCCGAGCGACCCCATGCCCCGGTACGACTTGTACTGCTTGCCGTGCACGAAGATCAGCTCGCCGGGCGACTCCTCGATGCCCGCCAGCAGGCTGCCGAGCATCACCGTGTCGGCGCCCGCGACGATCGCCTTCGCGATGTCGCCGGAGTACTGGATGCCGCCGTCCCCGATCACCGGGACGCCCGCCTCCTTCGCCGCCCGCGCCGCCTCGGAGATCGCCGTGAGCTGCGGGACGCCGACGCCCGCGATGATCCGCGTGGTGCAGATCGAGCCCGGCCCGACGCCCACCTTGACGGCGTCCGCCCCGGCCTCGACCAGCAGCTTCGCGCCCGCGTACGTCGCGACGTTGCCGCCGACGACCTGCACCCGCGAGCCGCCCTTGATCGCCGCGATCGTGTCCGCGACGCCCTTGGAGTGCCCGTGCGCGGTGTCGACGATGACCACGTCCGTGCCCGCCTCGATGAGCGCCCGCGCCCGCGTCACCGCGTCCTCGCCCACGCCCACGGCCGCCGCCACCAGCAGGCGCCCGTCCGCGTCCTTGGTCGAGTGGGGGTACTTCTCGCTCTTGGTGAAGTCCTTGGTGGTGATCAGGCCCTTGAGCCGGCCGTCGCCGTCGACCAGCGGCAGCTTCTCGACCTTGTTGCCCGCGAGCAGCGCGAACGCCTCGTCCCGCGTCACGTCCACCGGCGCGGTGACCAGCGGCATCGCCGTCATGACCTCGCGCACCGGGCGCGACGGGTCGGACTCGAAGCGCATGTCCCGGTTGGTGACGATGCCGACCAGCACGCCCCGCACGTCGGTGACCGGCACCCCGGAGATCCGGTAGCGGGCGCACAGCTCCTCGACGTCGGCGAGCGTGGCGTCCGGCAGGCACGTCACCGGCTTGGTGATCATCCCGGCCTCGGACCGCTTCACCCGGTCGGCCTGGTCGGCCTGCTCCTCGATCGGCATGTTGCGGTGCAGCACCCCGATGCCGCCCTGCCGCGCCATCGCGACCGCCGTCCGGGCCTCGGTCACCGTGTCCATCGCCGCCGACAGCAGGGGGATGCGCAGCGAGATCTCCCGGGTCAGCCGCGTCGTCGTGTCGGCCTCGCCCGGCTGCAGGTCGGAGTACCCGGGGAGGAGCAGGACGTCGTCGAAGGTGAGGCCCTGGGGGAGGAACTTGGCGGGCTCGGCGGCGGGGTTCATTGCGACCTTCCGATCGTGGTGGCGGTGTCCGGCCAGGTCAGGGCGACCCTGTACCCATGGTAGGGCGTGCGTCCGCGCCGCGAGGGGCGGTTGGGGACGGTCCCCGAGTGGGCTTGATGACACCGCACAACAACCGCGCCCCGCACCGACATTCCCCCGCGTACCGCCCCGCCACGCGACCGTTTCGACGCACCGCCCGCCGGGGGGTGCACCTCACCGGGCCTCTACCAGTAGCGTGGGAGTGTGCACGACGACGCTCCGCTCGACCCGTTCGCCGGAGATCCGGACGACCCGGCGGCGTCGCTCGGCGACCCGGGCGAGGACGCCGCCCCGCTCAGCGTGACCGAACGCGAGGACGTCCTGGCCGACCTCGCCGACCTCGAAGTCTTCCGCACCCTCCTCGAACCCCTGGGCGTCCGCGGGCTCACGGTCGACTGCGGCGACTGCGGCAAGCCGCACTACATCGACTGGGAACTCCTGCACGGCAACCTGCGCCACCTCCTCGACGAGGGCCTTCCCCGCGTCCACGAGCCGGCCCTCTCCCCCGACCCGGTCGACTACGTGTCGTGGGAGTACGCCCGCGGCTACGTCGACGGCGTCATCGACAGCGAAGAGGGCCGCGACGACTGACCCCCCGGCCCCGCCCCCACCGGACGGCCGCATGGCCCGTGTCACTCCGGGAGGACGGGGTGGTTGCTGCGGAAGACCCCCTCGGGGTCGTGGGCCCGCTTGACCGACCGCAGGCGGGCGAGGGCCGCGGGGGCGAAGGCGTCCGCGGCCGTCTCCGCCGGGTTCAGGTACGTGAAGGGCTTGCGGCCGGACAGGCGCGGGGCGAGCGCTTCGGCGAGGTCGCGCTGCTTCGCGGTGACGGCGGCGGACGACCCGGGCCCGGCGGGCACGCCGAACAGGTAGAGCGAGTAGGGCTCGTCCAGGGGGCCGTGCGGGCCGTCGGACGGGCGGGCGAACGCGCCGCCGAGGTGCCGGACCTGCACGCTCATGAGCGGGGCGATCGGCTCCAGGAGGATCTTCGCGGCGAGGTCGTCGAGGTCGGTGAGGAGTTCGCCGCGGGAGATCCCGGCGCCCGGGTCGGTGGGTTCGGCGGTGATCGGGCCGAGTTCGGCCGGCGTCATGGGGCGGCGGCCGTCCGACAGCGGGGCGCCGGCGGCGTCGAGGGGGCGCAGCAGGTCGCGGGCCTCGGCCTCGTCGCCGAGGTAGGTGACGTCCACGGCGACGAGCGGGTCGGAGCCGGGGAAGTGCAGGAGGTCGAGCCAGGCGGTGAGCCGGTCGGGCGCGGCGGCGGTGACCTCCCGGTAGGCGGCGAGGACCTCGGGGGCGCGGTCGCCGCTCCACAGCATCCGGCCGCCGTACAGGGCGGGGGCGGGGTGCAGGTCGAACTCGACGGCGGTGACGATCGCGTAGTCGCCGCCGCCGCCGCGCAGCGCCCAGAAGAGGTCGTCGCCGGCGGTGACGCGGCGGGCGGTGCCCGCGGCGTCGACGACGTCGAACGCGGTGACGGAGTCGGCGGCCCAGCCGTGCGCGCGGCCGAACCAGCTGAGGCCGCCGCCGAGGGTGTAGCCGGTGACGCTGACGACGGGGGAGCTGCCGGGCAGGCCGGTGAGGCCGTGCGGCGCGGCGGCCGCCTGGACGCGGCCCCACTGGACGCCGGCCCCGGCGCGGGCGCGGCGGGCGGACGGGTCGACGTGCAGGCCGTCGAGGCGTCCGGTGCGCAGCAGGATCGCGCCGCCGGTGCGGCCGGTGGCGCCGTGCCCGCCGGGCTGGGTGGTGATCGTGCGCCCGGTGGCGCGGGCGTACCGGACGAGCGCGGCGACGTCGTCGGCGTCGGCGGCCTCGACGACGGCGTCGGCGGGCTGCTCGACGGCGAGGTTCCAGGGGCGGCGGGCGGCGCCGAAGCCGGGGTCGCCGGGGAGCAGGACGCGGCCCCGGACGGCGGTGCGCAGGTCGTTCATGGTCGGCCTCGATTCTGGACGGTTCTGGATCTTCCGTGTCCAGTTACGAGGCTAGGGAGCGAAGAGACCGGCCACAGGGTGCAATCCCACGCCAGAAAAATGGGTCAATTCGGCCGACGGAGGGGACGCAGCGCGCAGCCAGGGGTCGCCGTAAAGGTCTGGGCGCGGGCTACGCCGCTCCCACGAAACGCGCGCGGTCGAGCCCGCGCCGCCTAGTCGCGGGTGAACCGTTTCCAGCGTTCGCGGGCCTGGTCGCGCAGCTCGCGGAGCGTGGGCGGCTCGGCGTCGCCATCGCCGTCGCGGTCGTCGTCCTCGCGGGACAGCGACAGGGACGGGCGCGCGTCCGGCTCCGGGCGGGACTCGAGGAACCGCTCCAGCCGCTCTTTGAACTCGCGCTCGACGGGCTCGGGGACGCCCCGGTCGGGCGCCGCGGACGTCGCGGGCGCCGCCGTGGTCGGACGGGCGGGCTCGGACGGGCGCCGCACCGGCGGGTCGGGCGGCGCGGGACGCGCGTGGGTGGCGGCGACCGCGTCGTCGGCGTCGCGCGGCGGATCGGCCGGGCCCGCGGCGCCGGGGACCGGGGGCGCGACCGCGGACGACCGGTCCGACACGCCGCCGCCGGCCGCGGCGACGCCGGTGCTGGCGAGGACGGCGCCCGCGACGCCGAGCGCGACGATGGTGCGGGGCCCGCGGCGGCGCGGGCCGGGGCCCGCCGGGACGGGCGGGGCCGGTTCCTCGACGTCGCTGATCAGCGCGGTCAGCAGCCGGACGGCCGGGTCGGTCTCGTCGGGCGGGGCGGCGCGGTCAGCGGAGCCGGCAGCGCGCCGGGCCGCCATGGCGTCGATGATGGCGTCGGTACGGCGCACCGCGCTCAGGTCGGCGGGGGCCGATGGCCCGCCCCCCGCTGCGGGGGCGTCGTGGGGGCGTGATGGCTCGGCCGGATTCGGGGCGCCGCGGCTCCGCTCCGTCAAGCGATCGACTCCTCTCTGGCCATCGCCCGAAGCCGGGCCAGCGCCCGGTGCTGCGCGACCCGTACCGCCCCCGCGGACATGCCCAGTACATTACCGGTCTCCTCGGCCGACAGACCCGCCACGACGCGCAGCAGCACCAGCTCGCGCTGCTGCTCGGGCAGCCGCGTCAGCAGGTCGCGGGCGCGCTGCGCCTCGATGTGCCGCACCACCGTCTCCTCGGGCCCGGGACGGTCGTCCGGACCGTCCGGCAGGTCCTCGGTGGGCACGGCCGCGCGGACCGCGCTGCGCAGCGCGTCCGCGATCTTGTGCGCGGCGATGCCGAAGACGAAGGACGCGAAGGGGCGGCCCATGTCCCGGTAGCGGGGCAGCGCGGACAGGACGGCGATGCACACCTCCTGCGCCACGTCGTCGGCGATGTGGTACTGCCCGGAGACGCGGCCGAGCCGCGCCCGGCAGTACCGGACGATCATGGGGCGGACCTCGGCGATCAGCACCTCGATCGCGGCGGGGTCGCCCTGGACCGCCAGCGCGGTCAGTTCCTTGAGATCACCGTCGTCGGGCTTCGCCGTCCGCCGCCTTCCACGGCGGACGTCGCGGGGCGGGGGCGGCGGTCCCCCGGAGAGCTCGGCTGCGCTCGCGGCCATGGTCCGGGCGTGGCTTCCCTCGGTCACGTCAAGCATGATGCCCAGCGCCGCCGGGCGTGTCGCCACCGTCTCGTACAACGGAATGGTCACAGTTCCGAGCCGGGGGATGCGCGGAAGGGCCCCCGTCCGTACGGACGAGGGCCCCTCGACGGCGCGCGACACGCCGTCCGACGTGCGCTTTCGCCGTGGCCGTTGATCAGTGGCCGTGGCCGTGGCCGTGGCCGTGCCCGCCGGCGGGCTCCTCTTCCTCCTCCGGCTTGTCGACCACGAGCGCCTCGGTCGTGAGCAGCATGCCCGCGATGGAGGCGGCGTTGGTGACGGCCGAACGGGTGACCTTCACCGGGTCGATGACGCCCTGGGCGACCAGGTCGCCGTACTCGCCGGTGGCGGCGTTGTAGCCGTGGCCGGCCTGCAGGTCGCGCACCTTGGAGACGACGACGTAGCCCTCCTGGCCCGCGTTCTCGGCGATCCACCGGAGCGGCTCGTCGAGCGAGCGGCGCAGCGCCTCGGCGCCGACGGCCTCGTCGCCGGACAGGCCGAGGGCGTCGAAGCCCTCCTTGGCGACGTGCACCAGCGCGCTGCCGCCGCCGGAGACCATGCCCTCCTCGATGCCGGCGCGGCTGGAGGAGATGGCGTCCTCGAGACGGTGCTTCTTCTCCTTCAGCTCCACCTCGGTGGCGGCGCCGACGCGCAGCACGCAGACGCCGCCGGCCAGCTTGGCCAGCCGCTCCTGCAGCTTCTCGCGGTCCCAGTCGGAGTCGCTGTTCTCGATCTCGACCTTGATCTGGTTGACGCGCGCGTTGATCTCGTCCGCGGACCCCTCACCGTCGACGATGGTGGTGTTGTCCTTGGTGACGGTGATCCGGCGCGCCCGGCCCAGGTCGTCGATGTCGATCGAGTCGAGCTTGAGGCCGAGGGCCTCGGACACGACCTGGCCGCCGGTCAGGGTGGCCATGTCGCCCAGCATCGCCTTGCGGCGGTCGCCGAAGCCCGGCGCCTTGACGGCGACGGAGGTGAAGGTGCCGCGGATCTTGTTGGCGACGAGCAGCGCGAGGGCCTCGCCCTCGACGTCCTCGGCCACGACCAGCAGCGGCTTCTTGGTCTGGGCGACCTTCTCCGCCAGCGGCAGGAACTCCTGCACGTTGGAGATCTTGCCGTCCACGATGAGCACGTAGGCGTCCTCGAGGACGGCCTCCATGCGCTCGGGGTCGGTGACCATGTGCGGGGACAGGTAGCCCTTGTCGAACTGGAGGCCCTCGGTGAACTCCAGCTCGAGGCCCATCGTGTGGGCCTCCTCGACGGTGATGACGCCGTCCTTGCCGACCTTGTCGAACGCCTCGGCGATCAGCTCGCCGATCTGCGGGTCCTGCGCGGAGATGGTCGCGACGTGCGCGATCTCCTCCTTGGTCCCGACCTCGCGGGACGCCTTCAGGAGCTGGTCGGAGACGAACTGGGCGGCGGCGTCCATGCCGCGCTTGAGGGCGAGCGGCGACGCGCCGGCGGCGACGTTGCGGGTGCCCTCCCGGACCAGCGCCTGCGCGAGGACGGTCGCCGTGGTGGTGCCGTCGCCCGCGATGTCGTTGGTCTTGGTCGCCACTTCCTTGGCGAGCTGGGCCCCCAGGTTCTCGTAGGGGTCCTCCAGCTCCACCTCGCGGGCGATGGTGACGCCGTCGTTGGTGATCGTCGGCGCGCCGAACTTCTTGTCGATGACGACGTTGCGGCCGCGCGGGCCGATCGTCACCTTGACGGCGTCAGCGAGAGCGTTGACGCCGCGCTCAAGAGCCCGGCGAGCGTCCTCGTCGAACTCCAGGATCTTCGCCATGCGGATTCTCCTCTTTCACGCGGGCCGCCCCGGCCCCGCCGAAGTCGGCGCGGACCGGGGCGGGCGCATCACGTCTCGCTGATTACTTCTCGATGACCGCGAGCACGTCACGGGCCGAGAGCACGAGGTACTCCTCGTTGTTGTACTTGACCTCGGTGCCGCCGTACTTGCTGTAGAGCACGACCTCGCCGACCTTGACGTCGACGGGGACGCGGTCGCCCTTGTCGTCGACGCGGCCCGGGCCGACGGCCACGACGGTGCCCTCCTGGGGCTTCTCCTTGGCGGTGTCGGGAATCACCAGGCCCGACGCGGTGGTGGTCTCGGCCTCGAGCGGCTGGACGACGATGCGGTCCTCGAGCGGCTTGAGAGTGACCTTGGTGGCGGTCGTCACGATCTGACCTCCCCTTCGATAGGTCCTCGGCCGGCCACGGTCGGCCGACCGGCAACTGTGACAGAGAGAGGCGACCCTGGACCGGCCTGCCGTCGCGGGTGCCAGACCGACCTTGTCGCTGTGTTGGCACTCTAGCGTGGAGAGTGCCAGACATGAAACTATGCCGTGCCCGGTGGCTCGTCAACACGAACGCGAACGTCCGCGGCGAGCGTCCGGCAACGGTTCCGCGACGTTCACGGAGCGCTAACTTCACCCTATGGACCCCGTCTCCTTCCGCCGCCTGCTGGCCCCCTCCGGTCAGGACGTCCTCGCGGCTGCGACGGGGGCGGACGTCGGCGGGGGCGGGCTGCTCGCGACGGCGGCGCGGCTGCGGGAGGCGCACGACCCCGATCTGGTGGCGGCGGCGCTGACGCAGGCCCGGCTGCGGGAACGCGCGAAAGCCAAGTTCGGCGCGGACGCCGAGCGGATGTTCTTCACCGAGGCCGGGCTCGAACAGTCGACCCGGGCGAGCGTGGCCGCGTACCGGGCCGGACGGTTCGCGGACCGGCTGCCGGGCGCGCGCGTGCTGGAACCGGGGTGCGGCATCGGGGCCGACCTGGTCGCCCGTGCGCGCGCGGGCCTCATCGGGGACGGGGTGGAGCTCGACCCCCTGACGGCGGAGGTCGCGCAGGCGAACGTGGACGCGCTCGGCGTCGCCGACCGCGCGTCCGTCCGGGTGGGCGACGCGGTCGAGCAGGACCCGGCCGGGTACGCGGCCGTGTTCGCCGATCCCGGGCGCCGCACGGCGCGCGGCCGGGTATTCGACCCGCGCGCGTACGAGCCGCCGCTCGACGCCGTCCTCGACCTGGCCGGACGGACGGGCGGCGCGTGCGTGAAGGTCGCGCCGGGGATTCCGCACGAGGCGGTGCCGGCGGGCGCGGAGGCCGAGTGGATCTCGGTGGGCGGCGACGTGAAGGAGGCCGCGCTGTGGCTCGGCGGGCTCGCGGGCGGCGTCCCGCGGCGCGCGACGCTGCTGGCCGGGGACGGCGCGGTGGCGGGCTCGCTGGTGCCGCGCGGGCTCGGCGACCCGGACGTCCGCGGGTGGGGCCGCTACCTGTACGAGCCGGACGGCGCGGTCATCCGGGCGCACCTGGTGGCGGAGGTCGCGGAGCGGGTCGGCGGCGGGCTCGCGGACCCGCGCATCGCGTACGTGACGTCGAACGAGGCGCACGCGACGCCGTTCGCGTCCGGGTACGCGATCGAGGACGTGCTGCCGTTCTCGGTGAAGCGGCTGCGCGCGGAGCTGCGGCGGCGGGACGTCGGGGTGCTGACGGTCAAGAAGCGCGGGTCGGCCGTGGACGTGGACAAGCTGCGCCGCGACCTGGGGTTCGGCGGGCGCCGGCGGCGGGGCGGGGCCGAGCTGACGGTGGTGGTGACGCGGGTCGGGCGGGACCCGGTGGCGCTGCTCGTCCGTCCGCTGGCCGGGCCGCCCGCCGGGCCGCCCGCCGGGCCGGAAGGGCGCTGACCCGCCCGGAGCGGGCGGCGGCCGGGAATCGATTCCAAAGATCTTCCGGGGGCCCCGGGCGGTCCAAGCGCGCCCCGGCGGCGCACCATGGCGGTGCAAATCATCGGCGCATTCCGGCATTGCGTTCCCCAGGGGACCGCGGGACGCGCGGCAAGGCGGTAACGGGCCCCGTGAATCGGCGCGGGCGGATCGGCGCCCGGAGAAACACCAAGGGTTGTTCAGGAACGGGTGGGGCGG